>JAGDZQ010000006.1:0-650390 GCA_049115715.1 Cyclobacteriaceae bacterium | reverse complement strand
CAGAAATGTCATCAATGGTGAATGGGTAGCTACTAAATGTACAACCTGTTGTTGTATTTCTAAGAATGAGAGAATAACTACTCGCTTCAAGGCCTGAAATACCATCAATGGTGGCAGATGTCTCGGTTACAACAAAATTTCCTCCATTATCATACAAGTCAAATTCAAAGTCTGCAATATTAGCGGCAACAGCTCCAGAACCAAAGTCTTCAGTTATGGAAGTAATAACATATGACCCATTGTCAAGATCATCACAGTTGCTAGCACCATTTTCTGTACCATTGATATCAATAGTAGGCTTGCTTTCACTTATTGTAACTTCCGCAGTATTGTAGCACTCATCATTTGGATTGAATAAGTCGGTGATAAGCACTGTATAAGTTCCAGCATATAAATCAGATAAAGTTGGATTCGTGCTATCTACTGTTAATTCAGTACCTCCGGTACCCGATCCTTGATACCACTGATAGGAGTAGGGGCCTCCATCATCATTACCATTTGAGGCAGTAAGCTGTCCATTGGGAGTTCCCCCAGAACATGTGGTTGGTAGTTGATCAACCGTGATTATAGCATCGATTGCAGTAACTGCATTACCAACGGTGAAAGTTTCAGTATCCGAGACGCAACCAGTAACACCATGAGTAACCGTCAGCGTATAATCCCCAGGTCCAACACCGCATATGAATGGATCATTCCCTCCTACAGTATTATTGCCCGAGTCAACCCAAGCAAAATTATATTCTCCGAAATTTGGTTGAAGAAATACAGCTTGATCGTTGTTAGCTCCACCGGTAGAAGAGGTGAAACCGGCAATTAATTTTGTCTCACCACCAAAAACATTATTTATAATATCATCTGTATGAGTAAACCTTAAGTTTTCATTTACCCATAATTCAACTGTCTGCATTCCCCCAGAATTCGTAACTATAATAGAAACATTCAGTGTATCAGGGGTTGCTGGTTCAGCTTCATCCGAATCTGCCCTAATAGCAACAGGGGCAAATTCTGGGTTTCTAATGTCTCCGTTGTAGAATAAAGTAGTGTGGTCAATTTCCGTTGCTCGTGAGTTGCTGGTGCTAATATCTCCAAAAGAGGCACCATTCCACCAAGTGTCGAATTCAATAGATACGGCAGGTGAAATAGCAGATCCAGAACCTGTACCTGTAGGTGTTTCAGCTACTCCAAGATCCGATCCCGTCTTACCTCGCGCATCATATCCAGCAGGGTCTCTATGCATAGTAAAAGCAATTCCATCAGCACCGCTTGACCCCTTATTTCCAAGATAGATCCTGAAATCTAATCTAAGCGGTTCAGAAAGATCAATGGAATCACCAAGCCAAACCCTTCCAAACTGGTTATTTGTTTCGGTAGTTAGCTGAAAACCATTTGTTCCCACTTGGGTAGCATCATCAAGAATCTCAGAGTTACATGTTGAAAAAGTCTGCCAAACTTCATCATTGGAGCGACCGTTTAAAACAGCATTGTTTAGATCAATAGCGGCAACAACTGATCCGTTAGGATCAGAACCACAAGTCGTATTGTCAGTGATAGTTGATTCAGATGGAACTATGATTGGTTGCGCTGGTATATTCTGAATGTTATACGTAAATGTGTTAAAACACCCACTTCCCAAATCAGTGACAAGAAGAGTGTAAGTCATATCTCCTTCAAGTTCAAACGCTCTGGCTTCAGTAGAACTGACAGACGTAGTGGTAATTGAAGTCCCTCCGGTTCCAGAACCAACAAACCATTGAAAAGAATAATCAGAAGGAACACCAGTATCTGGTGAAACAACAATCTCTCCATCAAATGCTCCAGCCAATGTCTCATCACAAACAGTATTGTCATCAATGCTAACTGTAGTCATCGAAAGTGTAGGAGGGGTGTAGTCAATAACTACATTCAAAGTATTTGAGATACATCCGTTTGGTGCTGTCGCCACTACAGTATACGTAGAGTCAATGACATTTGAAAGCGTTTGTGTTGCAGCACCGGAAGCTGCAATCCCATTACTACCAGTTCCACTCGTTGTAATATTGTGACCTCCGGTTCCGCTTCCTTCATACCAGGTAAAAGTATACCCTGTGAAATCCGTGACATTTGACCCTTCAAAAGATGCAGCTATAGTGGCTGATCCTGTTGGGCCATCAGGTTGAGTAGGATCGCAGGTAATATTTGGAGATTTACTTGACAAAGAAATAGTCGGATAAACAGGAGTTTGACTGACATTGATAGTGTTTACAGCCGAGCATCCTGTAGAGTTGGAAGTAATTCTTACATAGTAAGTAGTTCCGCTTGAAAGTGTCGATGCGATATTTGTGGTCCCATTATCCGTAGATGCAACAGCGGAAGTTAGTCCTAAATCAGAAAACCACTCAACTGTATAACCAACGGTCACCTTACCTAATCCTTCATCCGTATAAGCTTCAGCAACTCCATTGCCACCAGCTCCAGCTATACAGCCTGTTTCAGGAGAAACCTCATCAATAAATACTAAAGGGAAGCTTGGATTATCAGTCATTGTTTTGGTTTCGGCAGAAGATGAGCATCCGGTGGCGATTTCGGTCACCACCACGGTGTACTGCCCGTTTGCAGAAGGACTTGTTGCAGATATGTCGTCCAATATCTCTTCAGTTTCACCAGAAATAATGTTAGCAGGATCTGCTGTACTCCCAGCATACCATACATAAGTATAATCAGCTACATCATCACCTGGCATTTGTACGTTTAAAGAGCCATTACCAGTATTACAGCTAGTATTAGGAACCAGGTCAATTCTGGTAACTACGGGATCACTGCTATTATTTCCTACAATGACGTCCTCGAAAAAATTACATTGTTGGTCATCATTCGTGACACGTATTCTATATACACCATCAGTTAATCCCGTATAAGTATTTCCAATGCTACCATCGTTTACAGTTATCGGAGATCCAATTGCCGTTGTGAAGGCTGGACCATCGAATAGCTCGTATGTATAGGAGGATGGTTCGGCAACATTTGAATATGATGTAACTTCAATTTCTCCTAGACCTAGACTGTTACATCCCACATCGTTCGTAACTGAAGTGACGATTGTTGGGTTATCAGGGATATCAGCCAAAGCAAAGGGAAAATCATCCGTAGAACAATCAGAATCAAGATCGGTAACCACCAATGTGTAAAAACCACCCGGCAGCCCACTGAAAAGAGGAGAAGTTTTAGGGCCATCAAGGACAGTTGTGGTAGAATAGCCGGAATAAAGCGTATACTCATAGTTTCCACCTGCAGGATCAATTTTCCCTGTAAGATCCATGCTTCCATTAGGGGTAGCAGGATCGCATGAGGTATTATTGTTGGCTATTCCGAGTGGACAATCAATATTAGATGTGGCGTAAGCTATAGACCCTTGTCCTGAAAGTTGCACTGTTGCGTCATAAGCAGAGCCGGATTGATTGCCATCTGTTGTGTTAACGGCTGTTCCAATATTGGGGATTGTAGCCTCGTCATTGGTATCGCTTAGCCCATCAAAACTATAGTAGATAACCAACCCTTCTTCAGACCCATTAACATCCGAACAAACAGCATCGTTTACATCGGAGGGAAGAAATGCTTTATTGTATAACCTAAATTCATCAATTCTACCTTCGAATTTGTTGGTTCCTAAATTCGCATCACGTGCAATGTACATGGTAGCACCTGCATCAAAAAGGCCATTTCCAGTACCTACATAGTTATCCGTACCCAATAGCACACCATCGGCATATATAGCCATATCGCCAGCATTGCCATCTCCATCAATATCATTAAGTGACCACACTCCGGTAAGCTGTGTCCACCCTGTTGGTTTATATGCTGTATTTATTCTTCCGTTATTGTTATCTCCTTCTGTTTTTACAACAAAAGCCAGTCCGTCTGTATTGTCCGTCCATAGTACTATTTGATCTTCGCTTGTTCCACCTGAAGAAAAGATCAAATGGTCATTCAAGTAATTTTCGTTAGCTAAATAAGCCCAATAAGATATGGTGATTTCTTCCCACCCTGCAATAGCCTGAGGGATTTCTATCCATGATTTATTACTAAAGTTGATAGCATCACCTGCGTCTACAGATTCTATGAAATTGAAAACCGGAGTTTCGGTTTCATCCAGAATTTCAAAGGTTTGAAGTACCTGGCAACCTCCTTTTTTCACATTCACAGAATAAATCCCACTTGGAAGCCCGGTGATCGTTTGGGCATCACTAGGATCCAAAGCCGCTGTAGGCACTTCATCACCTGGTAATTCATTTGCTTTTGCCGTAGTTGTTCCTGCATAGAAGGTATATACTGCTCCCGATACTCCATTATCTGCTCTTGCCGAACCATTGTAGCCGCTTGCATCGCAGCTAGTGTTATGAGAGTTGATGGTAATGGTGGGCAGTGGGTTTGCAGAGTTATCTTCAATATCATATTGCACTGGATCTGATCCACACGAAGTAGCATCATCTATTACTCTCAATGTATATTCTCCTACTTCCAGACCTGTTACCGTAGACCCTGTATAATCAGGTGTGGGTTTTACTGCGCCTCCTGAGTACCACTGAAATGTAAAACCGGAAGTACTGCCCGCTACTGTTGCGGAAAACTCCCCAGTACCATCGCAATCGGTTACATGAGTTGGGGTAACTTCAATGTCTCCCAATTCAGGTTTACTTAAGCTTGTTCCTACTGTAACAGTACCATCTTCGAGTGACGCTGCACATCCAGTCAATTCTTGTGTAACTCTTACAATGTATGGTATATCTTCAATATTCTTGAGCGTGTCACCAGTTCCGACTACAGTTATTCCATCTTCGCTTATCCAGTTGAAGGTATAGCCGCTAATTAGGGTGTCCTGAGGGTCACCTGGTCCGGTTACTGGATCTGTGTATGCAAATGCATGCAGTATACCATCCGGAGTTGAGCAATTTTTCAGTGAGTCCAGAGTGTAAGCCCAGACTCTAAAAACAGGAGTAGTTCGGTCTATGGTAATATCAACTGTGTCTGAGTAGCAATTCGTTGGAGCCATTCCCACCACAGAGTAGTTTCCCTCAGCCATAGTGGCATAGGTTCCTCCAGTAAAAAGCTCTGCTCCTTCAATTACATTTCCTTGTTCGTACCATTTGAATTCATAACCGTCCGCATCTGTGAATTGCTTGGTTGTTTCTGGAGTTGTTCCTCTGACCCTAACATTATCTATTCCATGATACTCATTGCTTCCAGATGTATGCATGAAGCAGGTTAAGTTAATACTGCTTCCGCTTAGTCCGGAAATGGAAGCTTGCACATAGCCAAATGCCCCTGATTGATCGCCATTGTTCAATAATTGATCTACCCCACCATCAAGGCTATAGAAGAACTGGATTCTGTCTTGATATTGACCTGAGAAATCACAACTACTATTTGATAAAAGATCCACAGTAATGGTGACATCTGAAAAACCAGTTATATCAATACTCTGGGAAAACCAACTCAAATCTCCATTAAGGTTAGTTCCTCCGGTATCTTCGCCTTCAAAAGCATTGTCTCCGAAATAATCTCCTACTCCGTACGAATCAGGGGTGTAGCTAGGGTCTGGTTGTGAATGCCATCTAGAGTCTCCACTTGCATCTTCAGTATCACCTAATGCATCTTCTCCAAGACCGTTCAGTCCAAAATCTTCCAGCCATATCGTTTGAACTTCTCCAGGAACTGTACCTTCAAAGTATGCTATTGCTTCTCCATTGTCTGGTTTCGAGTCCAGACATTTCTCATTGTCAGAGACCTTAAAGGCATCTAGTGAAAAGGTGTCGTAGGTAACTGCCACATCTCCAATATTGTTATCAGTCTCGCATTCTGCAATACTCGATGCTGTGAGCGTGATAGGAAAGGCATCCTGTCCAATGTCATTTATAGAAACATAAAGGTGAAAGTCACCACCTATTCCCTCTACTGGTAATGTTAATGTAATTGTTTCACCAACTAGAAGATTTGTGATCGCTGCAATTTCAGTATTTAGTTTAGTAGGAGCAGGGCTTGCAACTTGAGGATTTCCTGCGTAAAAAGTCACTGGTAACGAACCTGAAATATCAGAGTCCCCCGTGTTTTGTATATCGAATGAAACGTCAAATGTGACACTTGGGCATTGCGATCTACTCGCCGTTATATCTCCAACAATATCAAGGTCTGGGGATACGAATGAAGGACAACCTGTTTCGTCTATGTAAGTAGATTGATTTAGAAAGCCGTTGAGAGCACGATTTTCAATTGGGTCTCCGGTTACGCAATCGACATCTCCAAAAATTCTTGTATGATCTTGTTGTACACGAGGTACTGTCAAGTCGTCATTTACATTTACATTGAAGTAAGCATGCTGATTCCACACTTGTCTTGCTGGTTGCCATACTTCACCTCCGTCAGCTTCAAAAACACGCACTTGTGAGTACTGAGTATTGACATAATTATTTCCGTCAATGCTCATGTTATCATCAGTAACACAAGTCACACAAATTTCACTAGCTCCATCACCGTCCACATCAGCAACTACTGGATATTCTTCTGCCGTTCTGGATACGCAAAATCTTGACTCTCCTGAGATCGTTGGATTTGTCGGATCATTCTTGTCTGTATTAATTACCAAAAGAGATTCTTCACTTCTATATACAACCTCCGTAGTGCCATCTCCGTCGAAATCGAACATAGTACATCCTGTAAATCCTGATGATGTTTCTTTAATCCCGACTTTCCACAACAGGTTCAGGTCTTCATCAAGAGCGTATAGGGACTCTCCGGAAACATAAGTCATATTTAGCTGCCCATCGTCATCCAGATCTGCTATGTTGATTCTTCCAGTACCACGACTCCAGTTATTTCCAGTATCTTGATAAAACCCATCACCAATAAGAGTGTTATTCGCTACGTCCCAGGCGAACACTGTGGTTTGCGGATTCCCATTTATATCAACAGCACCTGAGAGGATGATATCTACATTTCCATCAAGGTTGTAATCTGCGGCTGAGATATAAGTTCTATAGTATCTGAATTCATACTCGGTTAGATTATAGGGAGCTGCCGTAATGATGTCATCAAGATTTTTTTCTAATGTAAGAGTCCCGCTTCCTGTATCAACAGAATAAATCTCACCACCTACAATTAGCTCTAAACCAGAACAATCACCATTGCAGCCATCACTCAAAATATCGAGTGCTAATACACCGAAAGCCACATCATAATACCAAGAGTAAGTTCCTGAGTGAACTTGACCTCCGCTTACAATGACGTCTCCTGTTCTGGCATTTAGAATTTCATCTTTGTAGTACAGTTCTGGGATTCCATCCTGATCAAAATCCGCCAACCCCGGAATATGTGGTCCATATAATTTACTTGTATTGTGTTGCCAAACTTGTTGCGCATTACAGTCATATGCTCTTACAATACTGCTTCCAGAGGATCCACTTGATTTATATTCGGTTACATACACGTAAGCACACCCATCACCAGTTACATCACCAATTGCAGCTTGCCATTGAGGATTGAAACCAAGGTCTATTTCATGCAATACAGATCCATTAGCACCGTTCAAGTAGAACATCTTCCTTTGAAGCCAGTTTATAGTGACCACCTCAGGAACACCATTGTCATCCAAATCTCCGATGATTGGAGTGCCATAACTATCAGCAGTCTGATTATCTGATGCCCATTGGAGGCGCATAGAGAATGCAGGATTGTCCGTGGGCTCATCAGCACAAACCACTGAGTTTCCAAGATAAAAATCCGAGCATTCTGCACTATTAGCACAGAGTTCATCGTAACAATCTATGAAACCATCATTATTGTTGTCTACACCATCTGCACAGTTCTCCTGTCCGAGTGCGGCTTCAATGCTGAGAATTCCAATAAAAAATAGGGTAGTAATCTTGCTAAAATTGCTTGTCATAACTGATGGTTGTGATATATGCATCTGTAAATACACAATGGAGGGTTGAAGTAACCCACTCGGAAAGGTACTAAAACCCACTGAAAACCAAAAGATATAGGCGTTTCAATGAAGTTTTTGTGATGTATTTACACTGTATTTAATTTATAAAAAATATAATTAAACAAAGATATATTTCTATGAATAGTGAAAAAACGTATTTGAATTATGATATTATATAGATGAAATAATATCTATCGGGCAAGCAAAATACTGCCGGTCTGACTGGATGATTTATCGTCACATTTTAATACAAAAAAATAAACTCCTTCAGCAACATCGCCACCATTTCCATCCAATTGGCCATTCCAAACACAGTTATTCAGGAATGGCGAAGTTCCTTCAAAAACAGTGCTACCTCTTGTATCAAAAATAATGATACTGCAATCGGACTGATCTTCAGAGTTTATTATTTCCCAGCAATCATTTTGCATGTCGCCATTTGGCGAAAAGGCTTTCCCCGGTTGAAGACCAGGTCTCTGAATCACAATGGATTGTGATTCATTGCAACTGTTGATGTCAGTGGCAGAAACAGTAACCGTCGTAAATGCTTCTTTGGGAAATACCTCAGTCATATCTCCTGATGTTGTGCTTAAAATATTTAGATCATTTGCATTCCATATATAATTGTTTCCTCCAGAAGTGAAGGCAGTCAGTAAGACGGATTTGACTCCTAATTCCAATTCTATGGTATCATTATCATTTGTAAAACCAGCAGCTGATATCGTAATCCCGGAGTTTGCATAGTTAGAGATCGTGATTTCTTGAGTTGTAGTTACACAACCTATTTCGGTCACCACATCAGCTGATATCGTAACAGAATTCTGGCTATCGGAGGTCTTGGCATACGTGGAGTCTCCTGTGTCTCCTGTACTCCATAAGTAGGATTGATAGTTTGAAGGTAAGGTCAGAAATACACTATCGCTGGGACATTTTTCGTTCATTCCAGTTGTATTTGTAATGTTGATTTCCGGGACGTCTGAAACTATGACTTGGAGTGTAATGACATCTTCGCATACATCTACATCATCATAAGAAGAAGTAAGCGCTACGGTATAAGTCCCTGAAGAAGCGAATGTGTTTGTTACGCTAAGTCCGGTTGCCGTATTTCCATCATCAAAATCCCATGTATGCGTCATCGCAAAGCCAGTTGCTCCGGTAGAAGTAGCTTCAAAATCAAGAGGTAGATCAACACAAATGGCTGCATCCGCGTTGATCATTGCGGAAGGTTCTGCAATTGCAAAAACCTCATATGCTTCGGACTGTGTTACACAGCTAGATGCAGAGGTGACATTAACTGAATATCGCCCCGACTCCACTACATCAAGGGTGCTATTAGCAGCACCTGTGATTGGACTTCCATCTTTTAACCATGCAAGCGAAAAACCATTAAAATCAGGGACTTCCAAAGTAACACCGCTTGAGGTTTCGCAAAAATTTTCATCTCCATCTTGATTGATAATCGTCAGAGAGGGGGGGGTATCAATATCAATATTTATTTCTGATGCCTCTCCAAAGCAACCTCCCGCTTCCTGAACTCTAAGTGAATACAGTCCTGCATTTTCGCTTCTAGCGGAAGTGATGATTACTTCTTCACTCGATAAGGTACTCCCGTCTGGAAGTATCCATTGATAAGAATCTCCAGTAGTCGAAGTGCCTAAGGTAAAGGCCTCTCCGCCACATATCACTCCAGAATTTGTGTTTGTAATAGTTGGAGCAGCCGGCGAACTTCCTGAGTTGATGCTGTATGTTTGAGTTATTGCATCCGTACAAAATCCGTCATCGGAAGTTACTTTCAGTGTGATTTGCACTGATGATGGACTACCTGAGGGAATCGTTACTTCCACGTCTCTACCTGAGGGAACGAAGTTTGCAAGTGGCGCATTTGGAGAAGACCAGCTGTAGCTAACCCCAAAAGTCTTAGAAGCTGTGAGAGTAAAAGGAATATCATTACAGAATGTGATATCTGAGGGTATTATCGATGGTGAAATACAGTTTCTGTTTGGTATGACAGAAAGCTCTCCAACCAAACCCGTTTGACTGTTGAAGGTGAAAACGAAATCAGGCTTTGCATCACCATTAACGTCAGCTAACTGGATATTTCGAATCGATTTTTGAACGTTGCTAGCGTTCCTTTCTACTTCAATATCTACCGGACTTTCAAAATCAATAGTTCCATTTGATGTGATATTCTCTAACACCTTAATGCCATTATTAATCAAGGTAGCAATAGCAATATCTACAAGCCCATCTCCATCTAAATCTCCTGCGCTAAGTTCTGCAGCACTTGATATGGAGATTGTTTTGGTTAGGCTGAAGCTGATATCGCCAGAAGCAGTTGGAGTTGTGTTGGTGTAGATTACCACATTACCATTTTCTTCATTGGCGTGTGCCAAATCTCCAAGCCCATCATTGTTAAAGTCTGCAATTATTATCCCTTCACGATCAGAAGCCTGTGAGTCGAAGGCTGATGCTTCCTCAAATTTTACAGATCCGGGAGTACTTTGATTTTTGAATACGTAGATTGAACCAGCTCCATAGTTGGCTGTTATAAGATCCGGCAGATTATCCCCATTTAATTCCCCTACATCAGTAAGTGAGGATTTTGATTCCTCAGGGAGTTGTATTTCTTCTGGTGTGCTTTTGAAAGATATGTTTCCTATTGAACTTGTATTTAGGTATATAAATAATTTAGCATCATCCAAAGTATTTGGGTCAGTATCATTTCCGACAATCAAATCTTTTTTACCATCTCCATCAATATCAGCTAGCTTGATTGAAAAAGAGCTTCTATTGGAGTTTTCTAGCGATTTGGGCAAGGAAAACATGCCAACTTCATCAATATCTATTATACCGGGAGATGAGTTATTTCTAAAGTACTTAACAGAAAAGAGAGTGGTAGCATTGGAGGTTATGACAATGTCTTTTTTACCATCTCCATCCAAGTCATCACAAGTAATGTAATTGCTTCTATCAGTTGGTGCACTTAAAGTCGTGTTGAAGCTAAAAACAGTTGAATTTATCGTGCTATTGTTACGATAAACATTTACTCCTGTAGTTTCTCGATATGTTGTTACGGCATCCAGATTATCATCTTCATCCAAATCGCATAAGCATAAATCCCATATCAATGTTTGCCCTTCGCTTGAAAAACTTTCTTGTGCATCAACTTTACTGGATTCAAATCCGTCTCCCCCAAAACTCATCATGAATTGTCTGGAAGAGCTTCCTGTTAACCCATTATCCAAATTAGTAACATTAACAAAATCGTAAGTTGCATTAGTTGGAACGGTCGCTGTTATTTGTGTGGAAGAAACGAACGCAAAAGCCGCGCTCGCAGCTCCAAAACTTACCTCTGAATTAGCAACGAAATTAGCTCCGTTAATAGTGATTTCTTCTCCAGGACCTGCACTGTATTTGCTCAATGCGTTAATGATTGGCCTATTGATCTGGGCATTAAGGCCTAGCGAAAAAAAACATACAGTTAAAATAAATATTATTCCCTTTCCCGTCATTAATCATTTACTTTTAAAACCCAAACTTTTGAAAGTCCCCTTTGACTTTTAACCTTGTTTCTTTGATTGTTTGCCGCTTTAAGGTTTTCTGACCGAAATATTACCACGTAATAATAGCCTCGAGCTGACAGATAGCCAACCTTAGTGTCATGGAAGCCGCGTTGGAAGAGTTCATCACTGTAGTCATCGGCATGCTGAAAACTGTTGAATGCGCCTGCAACCACGTAATTGCCAGATACCAGTTCTAGCATATGTCCTCCTCGTTTCACTTCCAAGTGATCGTTAGACTCTGCCAACTCTTCATGAGTACGAAAATCATCCGTGAGTTCTTTGTCTGGTATTCCTTGTTCGATAACCTCTTTTGGTTCTTCAATCATTTCAGGAGCAACATCTGAAACCTCTGGAGTTTCATCTAAAACTTCAGTGGCAGGAGTTGTTGGTATAGGAGTCTCTTCTTCAATCTGAGGAATTTCTTCAATTTGGGGAGTTTCCTGCACGACTTCAGGAGTTTGATCTGCCGGATTTTCTTCGATTGGAGATGGCTCTTCAACGATAGCCTCTACAGGAAGTTGAACCACAGAAGGTATTACTACCGGCACAGAATTGATGACTATTTTCGCAGCACCAAGACCTAAAGCTTGGGACGGGTTGTGGTCAATCTTCGATGCTTCAGACTCAGTGAGTATTGGATCCCAAACGACCAGTACCTCTTTGCTTCCCCCGTCAATTGTTCTTATCCATTTCACCCCAACCTCTTTTGACCCATCAGCTGCAATTCTTTCAAGCGGTGGTTCTTCTGGATTAGCTATTTCATAAGTCTCACTTGTTGCCCCGGGTGGAGGTGGGGGTAACCAGCTAAAAACTACTTCTGTCTGACCTTCCTCATTAACACGGTCAAATTTTATTCCTTTTTCAGTTTCACCAAACTCGTTTACTCTTTCGATAAGAGTCTCTTCTCGCTCGTAATTCCAGTCATTTTTCGGCTTTTCTTCAACCTCAGTAACAACCGTTCCACCTCCCAGCAAACTTCCTAAATTATCATCCTCTGTTGATTTTTGTTGAGCAGCCTCTCTACTTTCCCTTAGAGCCTGAAGTTTTCTTTGTCTTTCAAGTTCGGACTGTTTGGCTCTTTGCTCTGCATCCAATCTGTGACTTTTTATAAACGAGGATACATGTTCAGCATGTTCTTTTTTTGAACCAAGGTGATAGCCTACATGTATTTCATGCGTACCCCCAAGTTGACTTGCGTAGTTGGCGTTTCCAAGGCTATAGGAATAACCTATACCCATTTTTTCTTTCACCTTTGCTCCAAGCAGTCCTACAAAACCATCATCCCTTCTGTAGGAGCCTCCTACCCAAACAAGGTGATAGATATGCAGAATGACTGTTCCTTCATATTGATCACGATTGTATTTACTATATCTATATATAAGGTGTGGTTCGATAGCGATATCGTCATTTATGTGTCCCCTGTAGTTAGTCTTGAATAAAATATTATCTGTGGGCTTGAAACTAATCTCAGCGAGTCCATCTTCTCGAGGAAACGTATTACTAAATAAAGAGGGCAGTGCCACTCCTACATTGAAATGCCCAAAGTGATAAGTGAAACCAAAATCCCCAAGCAAGAAACTACCCGTTTTCGCAATGTTTTGATAAGCAGCATCGTTTGGATCGTCTATGAACGATTGATCCACCATAGTACTGCCTGCTCCAATTGATAGTCCAAACCTAAAAAAATGCTCTCGGTCGAGTGTAAGTAAATATCCACCTGTGATTTTGCCACCGCTGGTTGTAAGAGGACCGATTGATTCATTGTAGCCGAAAGCACCAAATGCCATTCCGCCTTTTAGCGGTATATGAAAGTTAGCATGAGCGAGAGATGGAGCACCTTCTATCTGACCCCATTGGTTTTTGTACATTGCAAATACAACTGCATGACCCTCCACACCTGCATAGGCAGGATTGTATATATAGGGATTCATAAAGAACTGATTGTACACAGGTGGAAGGTACTGGGCAGTTACTGAACTTGACAAGAAGAACAATAAAACCAGCGGAAGAAACTTTTTCATACAAGAAATCCTGTTGTCAATTTTTTGGTGTGGTTTGATACCTTTCCAAGTAGCTAAAATAGACAATCTAATGTATTAATGGAGTATTAAAGATAATATTTGGTTGGATCAAAAATTAGTCAAATTGAAATTTAGTAAGAAAAAAAGGTATTTATCCTCTTTTAACTTCTCCTATTTTGCTATTATTACACCTGTGAGAAACGTGAAATTAAGATCATTTGCTGTAATCTTATTATTGTTGGGAATGTCATATTGTGTTCAGGCTCAATATTGGTTTGGACCGAAGGTTGGAGGAAACTGGAGTCAGTTTATTTATCAAGAAGAAACTTATGCTCAGGATTCCTTTAAAATCAGCCCTAGTTACAATTTTGAATTAGGAGGGATTTTTATATATCAAGCCACCAAGATGTTCTCCGTGCAGGGAGAATTGTATTACGAGCGGCTTAGCAGGACGCTCAATGATCGCCCTTTTTTTGGTCAGAATGTGAATAGTACGATGACCTACAATTTTCTTTCTGCCCCTATGCTTTTCAAAGTTAGTTTTGGGCGTGAGCCAGTGCACTATTATGTCGATGGAGGAATCAAACTCAAATTTTGGCTGGGTGGGAATGGAGAAATAACTTCTGGAGAAACCGAAGAGTTTGATGATGGCCCTGAGATTGTAAACAAAATTGTTTTCAGACAATCGAAATCAAATACCGTCAGTGGTTCTTTTGCAGCCAGAGAAGCGAATATCATGCAGTTTGGTTTGTCAGTAGGAGGAGGAATATATCTGGACTTGATTACTAACGGACGTTTTATTATAGATTTCAAATACACATTTGGTCACTCCAATATGGGCTTTAATAATAATCCTGATTTTTTAAATGATGTTACAGGATATAATGAAAATTTCTCTTTTAGAACCAATACAATTTCAGTCTCACTCGGCTATCTCTTTCAATATGACGTAAAGCTTCATACTAAAGGAATGAGCACTAGTAAGGCTAGCAACGAAGCTCATGATAAAAAGAAAAAATAACGCTTATTAGACGTTATTTGAATTTCGTATATCTCACTTGTTTTAAGACTTTTAGAAAGTCTTTTGCCAATCAATCAAAGATATTGGAAACTATAATTGACTGAGATTGAGAATATCCCTATTTTTATGCGTTACTAAAGTTCTCTAACAGTGATAAAATCGTTTTTAGCATTCCTAGGAGGTGAACCGGGGGAGGAGAAGGCTATGCTTCTTTTATTGGGTATGGGGTTCTTTATGGGTATCTTTTTAGCTACCTATCAGATTGGAGCCGAGACACTTTTCATCCTTGAGCAGGGCGAAGAGTACGTTAAAACCGCCTTTTTCGTTGCTGGAGGGTTGGGGATTATTGCCACTATACTTTTTGTGTATTTCCAGAGAAAGGTCAATTACTCAACCTTAATTATATCAAACCTATTTATCATATTCCTTTTCATGGCCTCCATGAGGTTGTCATTTGAATATGTGGAATACGATTCTGCTGCTAAGGGATTCAAGATTCTTCCTTTCGTAATGTTTGCTATGATTGGTCCGATCACCGCCATTACTATTTTGGGATTTTGGGGGATTTTTGGTAGAATGTTTGATCTCCGCGCTTCAAAGCGAATTATAGGGGGTATTGATACGGGATCCCTAACTGCAACTATCATCGCATTTTTCTCTATACCGTTTATCAAGATGATTCCAGGTATGGATGATACCTATGACTTGCTTTTTGTTTCTGTTATAGCGGCGATCGGTGTGCTTTTTTTTACTATTTGGATTATCAAGGATTTCAATCTTGACAAAGCAACTAAGTCTGTTGGAAATGAAAAGAAACCTAAAGAGATAAGTTTCTTCAAGCTGATCTCGGATCCCTACATGGGGCTATTATGTCTCTTCTTAATATTCTCTGTAGGTGCTAGTAAATTTGTTGATTACACGTTCTATACGGTTACAGAGATAAATTTCCCCGAAGAAGATAAGTTGACAAATTTTTTATCCTTTTTCAGTGGGACAGTCATGATTATGAGTTTCTTCATTCAAAGTGTTGTGAATGATATTATCATTGGTCGATTTGGTTTGAAAGTTGCATTGATGACCATGCCAATAATTCTCATACTTTTTACGGTTGGAGGGATTGTTTCAGGCCACATTTTCGGTTATGAAGTTAGAAATGAGGAATTTTTATTCTTTTTCCTATTTACGGTTAGCGCAAAAGCTTTTACAGCAAGTCTTAGAGACGCATTAGAAAACCCAGCGTTCAAGCTGTTTTTCTTACCTATTGATATTAAGATTCGATTTGATATTCAGTCAAGAATAGAAGGAGTTGTCAACCAAATAGCCATTTTAATAGCTGGATTCTTTCAACTTGGCCTAGGTTATCTGATTTCTTTGAAGTTGATACACTATTCTTATTTCATAGTGGCATTAGGGGCAATGGTCATCTATATCGCTGGTAAGTTGTTTGATCAATATAAAATTACACTTAAGAAAACACTTGAGAAACAGAAGAAGGACCTCAAGGGAGATGGAAAAAGGAATGAAGAGAATGTATTAAATCTTCTGAATGAAGAAATTAAATGTAAGGATCCTGTTAGAATAATCAATGGGTTGAAAATTTTGGAAAGAGTAGAGCCGATTAAGTTTGAGTTTGCTCTTTTGGATATGCTTAATGTCAGATTTCCTAGTGTTAGGAAATATGCCTACGAAAAATTGAATCAATACCTATGCTTTGAGGCTCTTGAGATTATTAAGAAGGACGCTAAAACGGAGGGCGATGAGGATGCTTTGCAAGCAGCGAAGGAAACGATAAAGAACTTGCAAGAAGCATTAGGTTTTCAGCTTATTGATGTTAATATAAGAAAGCTACTGAGATCAACAGATTCTTCCGATAGAATAAAAATTGCACGTCTGCTTGTTAAATCTAATGAAGACAAGCATATACCCTACATTTTAGAGCTTCTAAGGGATATAAACCCCAATGTAAGAATGGCAGCCATGATAACGGCTGGTAAACTGAAAAGACCTGAATTATGGCCTACCTTGGTTGAAAATTTGCATATACCTGCTTATGCAAATGCTGCAATGTCTGCTTTGAGTTTAGGAGGAGAGGCATCTTTTCATACAGTTGACACATCTTTTTATAAGACTGGGCAGTATTCCGGCTCTATGCTTAGAATAGTGCAGCTTTTAGGAAAAGTGGGTGGAAAAACAGCAACCGAGTTGCTGTGGAAGAAAATTGATTTTCCTGACAAGAAAATTGTCTCTGAATTGCTCTTGTCATTGAGTTACCAGGGCTTTCAGGCAAAAGATTTTCAAGCTTCCAGAATCAAAATTATTTTGGAAGACGAAATAGGAGATATCGCTTGGAACCTTAAGACTACTTTAGATATACCTAGGGAAGATATTCTTGACAGATTGATAAGAGAAGCCTTTGAGGAAGAGGACAAACAAAACCATCAAAACTTGTTCATGTTACTTAGCATGATTTATGACAGCCAGAATATTTTATTGATTAAGGAAAATATTCAAGGAGGAACAACAGATAGCATCACTTTCGGTGTTGAAATGATGGATGTCTTCATTGAAGATGAATTGAAACCCAAACTTTTCCCAGTTGTTGATGATTTGAAAGTAGAAGAAAAGCTGGTCAGACTACATAATCACTATCCTCCGGAAGATTTCGAGTCCTATCATGATTTACTATTGCAAATAATCAATAGAAATTACAATAGGATTAATAGGTATACGAAAGCGCTTGCGCTGTACAGGGTGAGTACTTTGGAAGGAGTCGGTGTAACTGCTGATTTGATAGCGAATTTATTTAACCCGGATTATTTCTTATTGGAAACTGCAGCATATGCAATATTTAATCTAAACGCAGAAGATTACCATAAGCACACTAAACGGCTTAAAGCTTCTACTAAGAAACAACTTGATAAAGCAATCTTGCCTCCGGTTTTTAGGGGAGAAGATGAAGATTATCATCAGAAACTACTGCTTATCGAGCGGGTATTGTTTTTGAAAGAAGTGAGAGCTTTTGAGGAGATTCCAGGGGAATTGATAGCCTACATGGCGGAACTCCTAGATGAAATTAGAATTGAGGAAGGAACTGAGTTGGTTGAGGAAGGAGAAGAAGGTAACGTCCCAATGTATATTGTTCTCGAAGGAAATGTTGATATTTATGAGAATGACAAATTGACTAAAAAACTATCAAAAGGAGATCTTATAGGAGAAGATTTGTTGCTTCCAACAGATAAGTTTGGTTATACAGCCTTGTCTAGGAATCAATGTACGATGCTAGTCTTGAATAAAGATGATTTGATGGATTTGATGTCTAAACATATTGAAATAGTGAAAGTTTTTATAGACATTTTAAATCCAGTAGAAGAAATCGAAGAACAAGTTGAAATTTCCGATGTTCTACTTGGAGTCTGATTTTTAAAGACAGAAAAAAAATGTAAATTTCAAAATATCAAATCATTATTTTTGATGTTTTGATTGCCTAACATAAATGAAATGAGTTCAAATAGGGAGATATTTTTATGCTTCTCTGAGGAAGACAATCAGCCAATTGAGGGCGTCCTGAAAGGTTGGGTGTCTAACTTTAATAAGTTTCTTTCAACGCTATTATCTCAGATTTCCAGAGATAACATATCGATTCGTGCAATATCTGGTCAGGATTTGGATCATGCCGATTTTGAATCGCCTGGTGCTATTGTAATTATCCCAACGAAGAGTCTGGCTAATCACAGTGAATTCCTTAAGAATCTGAATGCATATGCCGCGAAATTGAAAAGTGAGAATTCACTTCGTCTGAATGGTATCTCCAAGATATTTAAGGTCAATAAGCATCCATTCGATATTGATGGCTCTTTACCTGAGATTTCTGACTTAATATCTTATGATTTTTTCTTAATTGATCCGTTAACTGGTGAAGCTCAGGAGTTTAAGCGTTTTTTTGGTAATGAGGCAGAGCGTAGCTATTGGATGAAACTGGTCGATATGGCTTATGATATCAATCAATTGATTTTGGCCGAGTCTAGAGAAAAAGAAGAAGCTCAACATCCACAAGCATCACGAGAAAAGACCATATATCTGGCTAGTACTGGTGTCGATATGGTCATACAAAGAGATATTATCAAAAGAGAACTTATCCGTCACGGATACCATGTTTTACCTCAGCATTCTCTCCCTAAAGAGGCGAATGCCTTGGAGTCAATGGTAAAGGATGACTTGAGCAAGTGTAGACTTTCTATACATCTTATAGGAGAAGATTATGGTTATCGTCCTAGAGGTTCTGAACTCTCGATGGTTGACATTCAAAACCGATTGGCATCAAACCATACCTATGAGATGGTGGAATACAACAAGTCAAACGAAGAAAAACAGCCATTTAGCAGATTAATATGGGTCTCGCCTGATTTAAAGAATGTTACGGAGAGACAAAAGATTTTCATTGAAGATTTAAAAAGTGATGCGGCATCTCTTGAAGAGGCTGAAGTACTTCAAATAACACTGCCCGAACTCAAATCAATAATCAGAGAAGAATTGGTTACAGGGGGGAGGTTCAAAACGAAAGGCACTATATCTGGATATAATGTTCAAAGTGAAGAAGGGATGCAGGTTATTTATTTGATGGCTGATAAAACAGATAAGAAAAGCAGTGTTCAGGTTAGGGAATATTTGGAGAATTCTGGATATAAGGTGGTTTTACCTAGTTTCGAAGGGGACTTGGTTGACATTCGCTTTATTCACCAAGAGAATTTGAGAAGATGTGATGCTTCAATTATTTATTTCGGAAATTCTTCAGAAGCTTGGATTAGAACTAAGTTACAAGATTTGCTTAAAGCTCCTGGATTTGGTAGGGAGAAGAAACTTTTGGCAAAGGCAGTGTATTTTGATGGCAGTAAAGATGTCGATTTGAAGCACTATGAAAAAAATAACGCCCTTGTACTGGGAAATAATGGTGGTTTCAAACCAGAGCACCTTGAACCATTTTTAACAAAACTTGAGAGTTAAAATGAGCGACAAAGACATAAAAATTGATCAGAGTCAGGGACAAGATATTGTAGATATCTCAGAACTGATTAATCCTTTTCCAGGTCTTAGGCCATTTGGAATTGAGGAAAGTCACTTATTCTTTGGTAGAGAAGGACAGAGCGATGAAGTTCTTACCAAATTAGCTGAGAATAGATTTGTCGGTATTCTGGGAGCCTCAGGTAGTGGTAAATCCTCTTTTATGTACTGTGGACTTGTTCCTTCTCTGAATGGAGGATTTATGACGCAGGCAGGGTCTAATTGGAGAGTTGTAGTAGCACGCCCAGGTGGTGGACCAATAGATAATTTAGCTGAAGCACTCCTTATCAAGGATAAAACATATTCTAATTTATCTGAAGAAGATAAACTCATCAAGAAAACGATCATAGGAACTGTTTTAAGGAGTAGTTCATTGGGATTGGTTGAAGTGATCAAGCAGCTTAATATGGACAAGGATCAGAATATTCTGATCGTAATTGACCAATTTGAAGAGTTGTTTAGATTCAGAAAGTTAGAAGCTGCGACTTCTGATATGGACGAATCATCTGCGTTTGTAAACCTGCTGCTAGAAGCAATTCATCAGTTTGAGGAGCAGATCTATGTTACCATTACGATGAGATCTGATTTCATTGGGGAGTGCGCCAAATTTCCGGATCTGACTCAGATGATTAATGATTCTCATTATTTGATACCTCAGATGACGAGAGATCAAAAAAGAACCGCCATCGAGGGGCCTGTTGCTGTTGGAGGAGGTAAGATCGCTCCAAGGCTTATTCAACAGTTGCTCAACGATGTTGGAGATAATCCAGATCAATTGCCCATTTTGCAGCATGCCTTGATGAGAACCTGGTCTTTCTGGGTTGACAACAGGAAGCAGGGTGAATTGATGGATTTACGTCATTATAATTCGATAGGAACTTTACGTGAAGCTCTTTCGCAGCATGCCAATGAAGCTTTCGATTCCCTTTCTAAACGTGAGAAGGAGATATGTGAAGTGATGTTCAAATCCCTTACGGAACGTGGAAGTGAAAATCAAGGAATTAGACGGCCTACAAAGCTTGGAACAGTTTCTTCCATTGTTGGAGTTACAGAAGACGAGGTTGTACGTGTAGTAGATAAATTTAGAGAGCCAGGAAGATCTCTTTTAATGCCTCCATATGGTGTTAAGCTTGAAAATGATACAGTAATCGATATTTCTCATGAAAGTTTGATGAGAATATGGGATCGATTGAAAAGGTGGCTTGATGAAGAATCTAAGGCCGCAGAAATGTACCTAAAGTTGTCTGAATCTGCGGAAAGATTTCAGGAAGGAAAGGCTTCTCTATGGAAAATGCCTGATTTGCAACTTGCATTGAACTGGAGGGAGGAAAACAAACCCACATTGGTATGGGGGCAGAGATACAACCCTGCTTTTGAACGTACGATGGTTTTTCTCGAGACATCAGAGAAAGCGTATTTAACAGAACAGAAAAACAAAGAACTCCTCCAAAAACGGCAGGTGAAGAGGATGAGGGTTACTGCCCTAATTCTTGGCTTGGCGGCAATGGTATGTATTTTCTTGGTGGTGTATTCGCAAATCCAAGTAGGATATGTGAATGAGCAGAAAGCTTTGGCAGAAGCTCAAAAGGTTCAGGCAGAGGAGGCTCAAAAAAACGCAGAGAAACAGGAAGCTATAGCGGAACAAGCTGCGGCAGATGCGAAACATTCTGAAAATCTCGCGAAACTTGCACAAAAAGAGGCTGAGGATGAGAAGGTTCGGGCTGAAGAGCAGGCTCAATTGGCGAGAGAGCAAACCGGCTTGGCAAACGCCGCAAAAGCTGCAGCTCAGGAGGCTCAGGCAGAAGCTCAAATACAAGCTCAAGAAGCTAATCGCCAAAAAGAGGCTGCTCAGCAGGCTACCAACGATGCGAAAAAAGCCCAAGCAGCAGCTCAAAGGCTTAGAATGCAGTCTGTAGCTCAATCAATGGCAATTAAGGCTACAAAAATTCCTGAAAACCAAGCAGAATTGAAAGCAATTGTGGCGAAACAAGCTTATGATTACTATCAAGAATTTAAAGATCCTGAGAAGCATTATAATGGAGATGTATATGCAGGTATTTATTACGGACTGGAAGGGCTTTTGGGGACTCCTCAGTTTGAGGACAGTATTATGGTCGGAAGAGAATCCAATGGGGATTCTGTTTTAAACCAGTTCCATGGTCATAAACCAATTATAGATCCAGAGACGGGACTGGAGGAGCAGATAGCTGTTCGTTCTGTGGTATATACAGTAGATGGGGATAGAATGTACTCAGCTGGAAGTGATGGTAAATTGCTGGTTTGGGATATGCGAAATGATAAAAGGTTATCTGAGGAAGTGTATTCCAAGGAATTGGTTAATCGTGTTGTCAATGTTAGCCCTGATGAGCGGTTCTTGGCACTTGGAACGGAGGATGATCATATTTTATTAATTAATCTTAAAGATAAGAGTGCTGAACCTAAGTCTATAGAGGGACATAGGGGAGGAACGATATACGATTTGGTTTTCTCTTCAGATGGAAAAACTTTTATTTCAAGTGGAGCTGATAGTAGAATATTACTGCATACCACTTCTACCACTGCTGAGGTAGCTCTTTTAACATCAAGGGCTCGAGCACTGGCTCTTAGTCCTGATGGAAAACGTTTGGCTGCAGGAAAACAAGATGGAGAAGTTATATTGATTGATCTATCATCTTCTGATTTCCCTCAAACAAAAGTTGTTTTTAAGAAAAAGGATCCAAAACGTATTAATCCAATCAATGCGCTTCATTTTAACCATGCTGGTAACCAATTGGCGATAGGAGATGATCAAGGTAGTGTGACGATATGGGATTTAGAAAAGAAAGAAAAAGCAGGCCCTACTTTGGCAGGCTTTCAATCCGCTGTTACTGACGTTCATTTTAGTCCAGATGATAAATTAATAGCCGCTTCAAGTAGGGATAAGTCTGTAAGGATGTGGGATTTAGAGAATGTTTATGATTTACCTACGGTATTTGATGATCATGAAGACTGGGTTTGGTCGTTAGATTTTCATCCTGATGGAGATCGTTTTATTACGGGAGCAGCCGATGGGGTAATTAGGGTTTACAATACTAAACCAGATGATTACGCTTCTCAGATATGTGGTTTGGTACAGCATAATTTATCTCAGACTCAGTGGAATCAATATGTTGGTGAAACTATACCATATGAGGAGACATGTGAAGGTTTACCTAAATTCCCTGAAGAATAATACTCGGTCTATATCAAACCCTACATTTTTAGAATGAAGAATTACTTATTGCTAGCCGCCTGTTTAATGCTTTTTCTGAGAGGATATTCTCAGAATTGTTCACAAAGGTTGAGCCAATTGGAGAGAGACTATGAAGCAGGGAAGTTGCTTCGAATTCCGGAAGAGGTTGAAAAATTGTTAAAAAATGAAGATGATGATTCAGGCTATAAATGTAAACTAAGCAAGGAGGAACAGGTTAGAGCAAAAAAACTATTGACTAAGACCTATATTTTTACTGATGAGGAGATTAAGTCCGAAGAGGCTTTAGTTGATCTTCTTAAAACTGATCCAGAACATTTCTTGGATAAACAAGTCGACCCAAGAGAACTTTTCTTTCTTATGGATCAATTTCAGACGGATCCAATAATAAGAGTTGCGTTGAAAGTAGGAGTTAATACAACATTTGTGAATGTTATAGAATCATTTGGTACAGGCCCACTGGGAGAAGGTATTAGTTACGATAAATTTTATAATGGGAGGACAAAGTCGGGAGATCCAGATTTTGAACAAATTGTACCAGGAAATGAGCAACCGTCTGAATTTCCAGCTCCTTCCACAAGATCTTTTGGGTTTTCGGTTGAACTTATGGCCGAGAGGCATATCAAATACGGAATAGAAGTGGGATTGGGAGCACAAATTAGAGTTAGCAACTACAACATTGATGCTTACATAGTGGATGAAAATACTTGGACATCTGCAACTAATAAGCAGGTTTATTTCAGAACACCACTTCTTGTTAGATATAATCTCTTTTACAATAAGCACAAAAGTGATCCTGCGAAATACAGATTAAAGCCGTACGCCTTTGCTGGAATAAGTGCGGATTTTTTGATGTCTGCTCAGTATGTGGATGCGTCCAGAAGTGGAGGAACATCATTTACACTCGATGACAACAATGATCTGACAGCAAAGGAACAGGTCAATGAATTTGATTACTCAATTTTCTTTGGTTTTGGAGTCAAATATAGAATTGCTACGCATTATTTGACTGCTGATATTCGATATGATAATGCCAGGAATAATTATATCAATGGAGATAATCGTTACGCTAACAAAAGTTCCGTTTTTGATTCCGGGTTTGTTGAAGATAACCTTTCTCTCAATGTTGTAAGTTTCAATGTAGGCTTTACATATTCTATTTATAGTCCCAAAAAACTTAAAGAATACAGATAAAAAATATGAAGAATTTTAAGCTTATCATAAGCTCGCTAATAGTTGTATTTTTCTCGTGTTCTCCAGATGATTCTGATAGCCCTAGCCCGGAAGATGTATTTGTTAAATATTTTGGAGTATCAGGAGATCAAGCTGCTATAGATTTAATTTATAATGAGGCGTTAGATCAATATTTTATTCTAGGTAGTCAAACTTTAACTGGTGGTAATGCTGATTTTTACTACGCAACCGCATCCGCATCTGGAAATATTATCAATCAGAGAACATATAATCATTTAGACTCAAGTCTTATTGATATTCCTTCAGCTATAAAACCCTTGACCGAAAGCAGTTATTTGGTTGTAGGGACGTCATCTAATACCGACGATGATAGCAAGATTGTTTGGGGAGTGATAGATCACGATTTGAATACTGAGGCAACTTATTATGAGTTGTCTAATCCCATTGACGAGGAGCAAGATTTAGTAGCTGCTGACATTGTAAAGATTGAAGGGGAGGATAATGTGCTCATTTTTGGAACAACAAGTGTAATCTATCCAGGTGATCAGGCAAATGAAGAGACAGCAGGAAAACAATTGTTTATTGCTAAGGTTACTTTAACGAATGAGGTCATTTGGAAAAAAACGTCTGGCGGAGTTAGTGACGATATAGCTGTTAAAGCCTTTGAATTATCTAATGGAGGCTTTGGTTTGTTTGGAAGAACCGAAAGGGCAGAGGATAATTATTCAGGGACCAACGTGCTTGTGAAATTCACGAATTCACTGGGTACTGAAGACGGAACAGATGCAGCCTATGGTTTCGATAGTAATCTGTCCAATGATGACATTTTGATGGATGTAATCAAGGTAGGTAACGATTTCAAATTAACAGGAACATCAAGCGCCAATGGAGCAAATCCATCCGCGTTTGTCATGGGAATATCAAGCACCGGAATTAGGGATACTACAGTAATGAAAGCCACAACACTGTCTAACGATTTTGGTTCTAACATTAATACTAGTGCAAATACGATTGTGAGAGCCAATAATGGCGATTATATGATTATGGGAAGTTTTCCCAATTTCCAAACTGGAGATGGCTCTAGACTTGAAGAAATGATGATTCTGCGAACGGATGCTAATGGAAACAAAATTGATGACAAAGATCAATGGTATGGCCTAGAATCTGGCAATGATCGTGCTAACAAGGCAATATCACTATCTGATGGTAAAATAGCTGTTTTAGGAACTTTTGATTTTGGAAGTGGCATCACCCTTATAGGCCTACTCAAGCTCAATATTAACGGAGAATTGAAAAGGTAATTTTTTTGTGTAAAAAATGTGATATTTTTTCTTGAAATAGTTAAAAAATAAGGATATTTACTTAGAATTATTTTAAGATGTTCATATAGTAAGGCTTTTCTCTTTGAAAAGACAAAAGTCTTGAAGCGAATTGAATGATGAGTGTTATGAGTCGTAAAGGAGTTTGCTCCTTATATGCGAAAAATAGTTTACTATGTTTAATACGTATTCAGAGACTACTACATACACCCCAATGCAACTTTCTGAAAATCTCACTGGATTTTCTTGTTTGATTCTTACTACCGGATCAAAAATCGGAAGACGATTTAATTTCGTCTTGAAGTATCGTGACTTCTCTTTAAAATTTAATGGTACGTATATCATGTACCGCATATTAAGTTTCATGAAAGGTTTCTTGAGTAGAAGAACCTTACTAGAATTCAAACAATTTCTTGTGCTGGATATTTTAGTGTTAACATTAATACGAAAATATTCGCTATTGGATCAAGCTCAACCAATGTTTAGATTGATTCCGGTTTTCCAAAATGATTTCAATCATTAGTGCTATGAAAAAAATATACTCCGCCAAACAATTGATCAATTTATCTACAACATCGAGATCAATGTTGAAAGCTTCATTGGTACCAAGAGTCCAAGCACGAATAAATATCGTAAAAAAGCTTAGGGACTTTTCGATAATTCTGAGCACGTTTATTGTGTTCTTTTTCTTGTTGAGTACTGATGCTCAAGCGCAACCAACGTTTACAGCTACTTGGTTAGATGCAAACCCAACAAATGGAACAATAGACCAACTACAATTAGATTTTTCTGAAAATGTTGACATAGTCGATTTTGGAGGAGCAATAAACGGTTTTTTGGCTATTACTATTTCGGGAGGAGCTATTACTATAGATAATGCAGATTATAATTCTGGAGCTCCAACAAGCCAATTGGTTCTTAATGTATCCGGAGTAGTTGGTACATCTGATCCTGGTGTAACTATTTCTTATAGCGACGCTACTACATCAAGTATTATTGGCAACCCATCTTCCTTGGAAGTTCTTAATGCTAGTAACCCTACAGCAACCGTTGATGGAGCATCACCAACCGCGAGTGCTCCTATCAGTGGTGCGGAGACTTTACGAGGAGGAGTTACCTCTACGTCCACGGTTCAAAGTACTGAAGCAGGAGCTATTTATTTGGTGTTGAATGGAGTCTCAGCAACCAGTCAGTCAGAGATTGATGCAGCAATATTAGCAAATAATGCTTTTTTAGGAGAAGGATCTGCTACAGCAGGTAACCCTTTTACCGTTACACCCGGTGGAGCATTGAATGATGGTGTTTATGATATTTATGCAGTAGATGCAGCAGGCAATGTTTCAGTAGGAGTAGGCGGATGGCTTACGGTGGATAATACATCTCCTTCGGCTTTTTCAATCAACTCAGCTACCTCACTTACCAATACGGTGGTATCAGGATATTATAATGCAACGAATAGCGGTGTAGATGTCGAAGTACCCATTGAAAATGAATCGAGTCTTACCGGAGGTAGTGTTCAGATTCGAGCTAGAGTAAGTACAGAGAGTTATGCAGATGTGGAGTCATCAGTAACGATAGCAGGAGGAGATTTGGGCAATACAATTACGGTAACAGTTTTGGATGCAACAATTGCTGGATTAACGAATTTCGCAGATGGGGCGACCCTGAATTTCACAGCTGTAATCAGTGATGTTGCTGGCAATACAACTACAGGAACTACATCGCAAGATTTAGATGTGGATGAAACTGCACCAACAGCAAGTGCTCCTATGAATGGAGCAGAGAGCTTACGAGGTGGAGTTACCTCTACATCTACAGTTCAAAGTACTGAAGCAGGAGCTATTTATTTGGTATTGAATGGAGTTTCAGCAACTAGTCAATCAGAAATCGACGCAGCGGTGTTGGCTAATAATGCATTTTTGGGAGAAGGGTCAGCCACGGCAGGTAATCCTTTTACAGTCACACCAGGCGGTGCTTTGAACAATGGTATTTATGATATTTATGCGATAGATGCAGCAGGTAATGTTTCAGCAGGAGTAGGTGGATGGCTTACTGTAGATAATACTGCACCAACAGCGAGTGCTCCTACGAATGGTGCGGAGACTTTACGAGGAGGAGTTACCTCTACGTCCACGGTTCAAAGTACTGAAGCAGGAGCTATTTATTTGGTGTTGAATGGAGTCTCAGCAACCAGTCAGTCAGAGATTGATGCAGCAGTATTAGCAAATAATGCTTTTTTGGGAGAAGGATCCGCTACAGCAGGTAACCCTTTTACCGTTACTCCTGGTGGAGCATTGAATGATGGTGTTTATGATATTTATGCAGTAGATGCAGCAGGCAATGTTTCAGTAGGAGTAGGCGGATGGCTTACGGTGGATAATACATCTCCTTCGGCTTTTTCGATCAATTCGGCTAGTTCACTTACTAATACAATTGTATCGGGATATTATAATGCAACGAATAGTGGTGTAGATGTCGAAGTACCAATAGAAAATGAATCGAGTCTTATCGGAGGTAGTGTTCAGATTCGAGCTAGAGTAAGTACAGAGAGTTACGTAGATGTGGAATCATCTGTAACAATAGCCGGAGGAGATTTGGGCAATACGATTACGATAACAGTTTCTGATGCAACGATTGTTGGGTTAACGAATTTCGCAGATGGAGTTACACTGAATTTCACAGCAGTAATCAGTGATATTGCAGGAAATACGGCTACCGGAACCACGTCACAAGATTTAGATGTAGATGAAACAAATCCAACAATCACAGCTCACACAGCCACCGATTTAGAGACGAATAACGCCTATGTAGATGTGAATTTCCCAGGAGGGGTATTTGGCAGTGGGGCAGTTGCTTTAACCACGGCAGATTTTACGATTTTTGATTTTCAGGCGAATGGAGGTACAGCTACGAATGTTGTCATTGCTGATGTGACAGACCTTTCTGATTTGGCCTTGACAGGAGGAGAATCTGATATCCGGTTTGTTCTAAGTGTGTCTGGTACACCGGATGGAAATGAGACGTTTGAAATACGTCCAACTTCTGCTTCATCTGTTTTTGATTTGGCGGGCAATGCGCTTTCAGGAACCGCTACCACTAATCCAATTACACTTAAAGTTATAACAGGAGCGGTTGAATTTGTTGCCGCAACTACTAGCTCTGATAATACCTCGGTACTTATTGAATTCTCAGAAGCAGTTGATCGTCAAAGTGGCAATACAACTAATCCTCTTAGGTATAAAGACAATGAAGGGGATGAGCTTGATGATGTTGCTGGTTCTAATGCTAACAACCTCACCGACCCAGATGGAGATGGAAACACCATAACTATTTCAAATGATGAACTAGTTGAGTCAGATGCTTTAGGGGTTGCTTTGGGAGGAAATCCAAATACCAGTGCCTACTGGGGTTTAACTATTTCTGTAAGTGGACCTCCCACATCGGGAAATGAATCTTTTACGTTGTTTCCACCTGATGGAGCTGAGATATATGCTTCAGCAGCACCTGGAACTAAGGCTATGTCTGATGATCAGATTATTACAGTTTTCCTTGCAGATCAGGTTCCTCCAACAGTTACTGCGGGTAATATATCGGTTACTTCTTCAGGTAGTGGTGCTGGTGGACTTTATCTAATAGGTGATAAAATAACTGCTCAATGGGACAATAGTGCAACTGGGGAAAATAATGCTGATGCGGTTACAGCGGTAACTTTTGATTTTAGTGAATTTGAAGGAGGAGTAGCCGTTCCCGCTGTAGAGACTTCAGGCGTATGGGAAGCTTCGTATGATATTGTTAGCGGAACTGTCGACGCATCGGGTTTGAATGTTTTTGTTACTGCAACAGATGATGCAAGTAATAGTAATACTCCAACCGAAGGTACAGACAATCTATCTATGGATAACGATGATCCTGATATCAACACTTTTAGCCCAATACATACAGCAGCGGGAGTTGCAACTGATAGTGACATTATACTAACTTTTGATCAGGCGGTTACAGCAGGTATTGGTACAATTAGTTTGAGTACGGCTGGTCAGGTTCAAAATATTCAAGCTAATAACTCAACATATGTTTCTGTATCTGGTAACACTGTTACCATTGTGGCTCCAAGTGCTTTTTTGGAAAGCCAGGTTTATGAAGTAACGATTGATAATAAAGCTTTCGATGATGCGAGCGGGAATGATTTTTCAGGTTTAGATAGTCCAAATTATACCTTCACGACAGGCGTTGATAACGAAGGTCCCAGGTTAACCATAACTGTTGATGAACCTAACACGGGAACTGTTTCTAGTACAAGCGATGACCAAATTATTTTCATACTTGACTTTGATGAGGAAATCCAGAGTATAAATCCAGGTACTGATATTACTCTTGGAGGAACACTTGGAGGAAGTGCCTCTATTGATGATTTTAACCAAATTTCGGCAACCAGATATACGGTAACCGTTACTGACTTAAATAGTGATGGAACAATATTGATTAATATCGACAATACCAGTGGAGATATTCTTGATAATAGTGGTAATGCGTTTGTTGGTCCAGATGCTGGAGGCTCGCAGGATTCTCCAACGGTTACCATCGATAAAACCAAACCTATTTTAACCATCGATACGAGTGGACTGTCTACTAATGATGAGACCCCTCCGCTTTCAGGTTCGATCAATGAAAATCTTCCTGTAAATGTATTTGTAAATGGTAATGACTATGCTGCTACCATCTCTGGGGTAGGACCTTATACCTGGTCTATTGCCGATAATACTATTGCAACTTTACCCGAAGGAACCTATACAGTAGTTGTAACGGCTTCTGATGAGGCGGAAAATGAAGGAGGAGGTAGTGCATCATTAAATGTCGATTTAACAAAACCAACAATAACCGTAGCTTACTATTTTGACGTAGACAATGATGGAAGCATAGATGAAATTGCTTTTTTCTTTAGTGAGGATATTGACGATGCTACTTTCAGTGTAAATGATTTTACAATTTCAGGAGCCACATCGCAATCATTTGGGACGAATATTACTATTTCGAATAGTCTTGATGGTATAACATCATTAGGAGTAGGGGGCACGGTAAATGATCAATGGTTGACGATAGAAGTAGATGATGCTGAGTCTGGCACTGGAATATTAGGAACAGCTGTAGGGACAGTAACATACGTGGCAGGAACGGGAGCTGATTTAGTAGGAAATACGTTAGATACTAACACTGAGATCATTGAATCTGACAGAGCAAATCCTATCGTTATTCAATCACATCAATTTGATACCGATGCGAATGGAGATATTGATGAAGTAGTAATTGAATTTAGCGAAGGCATTAGATACGCTTCTGTCTCTAATACTGAATATACCATCAATGGATTAGTAGGTGATGGAGATTTAGGAGACCCTGAAAAAACGCTTCATACCGATGTGAGTAATACATTAGATGCTGAATCTTCAGATGAGTTTATTACTTTCCAAGTGGGAGTGACCGGTACTGCCACTGTGCCTGTTTCATTTACACGAACCTCAACAGTTGATTTGGCTACTAGGGCGGCAATTAGTAATCTTTCCATTACAGAAGTAGATCAGGCCGACCCTGTGGTTACTTCTGTTAATTCTTTAAGCACTAATTCTGGTGGAGTTGATCCAGCATATATTATTGGAGAGTCCATTTCTATTCAATTGACATTTAGTGAAGTAGTCGATGTTTCAGGGATACCAACATTAACGCTTGAAACCGGTGCTGTTGATAGAATAATAAATTATGCAAGCGGCACCAACTCGTCGGAACTAACCTTTGACTATACGGTTCAATCAGGAGATGAATCTGATGATTTAGATTACGTAGATTCTAATTCTCTTACTATCAATTCCGTAGGAGGCATAACGATTGAAGATCAATCAGGAAACACAAACGAAGCAAATACAACTCTACCATCACCAGGAGCGGCGAATTCATTAGGAGCTAATAAAGCATTGGTTGTGGATGGAGTCTTACCAACATTTGTAAATGCAACTGAGTACGACATTAACGCGGATGGTGACATTGATGAAATATTGATAGAAATGAGTGAGGATGTTTCCGTTGCTGTTTTTGAAGTAGCTGATTTTGTGCTTGGAACAGGCACAGTTAGTGCTATCTCTGATGTAGCTGGAAGTTCTGCAAATATTGGAAATGGAAGTGATATTTCTGATACCGATCAATATATCACACTTGAGGTGACTGATATTGGTTCTACAGAAGCCGTTTCTTTAGCTTATAGTTTAGTTGGGGCATTTAATGTTTCCGATCTAGGGGGTAACGAGGCAGTTGCAAATCCAGCAATTACAGTCGTAGATGTAGCTTTACCAAGAGTGCTTGATGTGACTTCTGCTTCCAATGGATTGTTTGGTATAGGAGCTACTATTCCATTGCAAGTTGTATTTAGTGAGACAGTCAATGTTACCAATCCAGGAGTTCTGGATCCAACTTTAAGACTTGAGACGGGCACATTTGATCAGATCGTGGATATGACAAGTGGTTCGGGTTCCAATACTTTGGTTTTTAATTACACTATTCAAGAGGGCGATGTAGCAGCTGATTTAAATTACGTAAATAGCAATACATCATTATTATCAAATGAAGCTACCATTAGCGATGCTGCGGCGAACACAGCCATAAATGTACTTCCTACGATAGTTGGAACTGGAGGCGATGACTTGGCTTCCAATAACAATATAGAAGTTGATGGTGTTCGTCCTGAACTTACAAAAGCTTGGCAATATGATGTGGATGGAAATGGAGATATAGATGAAATCGTCATTGAGGTAAGTGAGGAAGTGGATGAGACTCCATCGTCAGCAGTTTCAAGTGATTTTGCATTGAGCAGCGGCAGTATATCGCAAATTTCAACCAATGGAGGAACAGACGATGTACAAAACACTTTGGATGCGAATGATGCTGATCAATACGTTACACTTGAGGTTTCTGTGACAGGATCAGCAACCGTAACAGTATCATACACTCAAGGAACACTTGCAGATTTGGCGGGTAATTTAGCTTCCTCAGATGCCTCAATTACTGTGGATGACCAAGCTGTTCCGATTGTGAAAAATGTTACCTCTTCTGTTGCAAATACTTCTTACAATGCTGGAGATATCATCCCTATACAGGTTACTTTCAGCGAACCTGTGACTGTTTCAGGTACACCCCAACTTACATTAGAAACGGGCACTACAGACGAAGTAATTGATTTGACCAGTGGATCTGGTTCTTCCATTCTTACTTATGATTACACTGTTCAGGCAGGCGATGTAACCTCGGATTTAGATTATATTTCTACAGGAGCACTTCAACTAAATGGTGGCTCAATCAACGATCAATCATTAAATGCGAATGCTGCAGATTTGACGTTAGCTGCTCCAAGTTCAACAAACTCTTTGGGCGACAATAAAGAAATCATTATTGATACGCAGATCCCTACAGTAACCGCCCTAAGTATAGCCACCGTATCTGGAAGTGATGCACTCGCAAAGGGGGACGACCCTGATTCAGGTTTAGACTCACCAGATAGAGTCGTTATTACAATGGATTTTAGTGACGACCTTCTTTCAGACCCAATAGTAGTATTTAAAAGCGGAGGTTTTTTTGTGAGCGGTGCGGTTACACTTACAGAGATAGATGCTGTAAATGAAATTTGGACTGCTTATTATGATGTTGACAGAGATGATGCGAATGGGGCTGTGACTTTCACAGTAAACTTCACTGATAAAGCCGGAAACCCTGGTGTCGAGGTTGATGAATCTGATATTACGGATGCATCCTCTATGACCATTGATAATACGAATCCAACTGTTGCATTTTCGGTTACTGAATCTCCAACGCGATCAGATCCTTTTATTGTAACCGCAACTATGAGCGAATCAGTTATTGGACTTGCAATTTCTGATTTTAGCATAACCACAGGAAATGGAACAATAGCAAACTTTCTAAACCCTTCAACAGATGTTTACACATTTGAGGTGAACCCTACGGATAATCAGACTGCAATTATCACAGTAAGAATGACGGACGAAGGAGTGACAGATGTTGCAGGTAATTCTATTTCTGAGACAGATTTCTCTGTTAATTTTGATGATGAAGCACCAGTTTTAACGCACTCGGAAGTAATATTTGGAAGAGATTTAACACTGACTTTAAGTCAGTCGGAAGTAGGAAAGATCTACTATGCTGTAGTGCCCGATGGACAAGCAGGTGTTACCAATGCCACGGTGAAAGCGGGTACTGTTCCTAATACTATAGCAGGAGGTTCAGGAACAATTGATGCTACAGCAGCAGGGGTTGATTATATCGTAGATCTTAGTCTAGATGCTGATAGAACGAATTATGACCTGTATCTGGTTACCGAAGATGAAGTACAACCTGGTTCTAACCTTTCGACATTGACATTGGTTGATATAACATCCGGAGGTGTAATTGTAACGGCTCCTTCACTAAGTGACTTTTGTTTGGAAGGTGACTTTTTCTCACTAGATGACATTGTAATTACTGAAACCATTGAAACAGATTTCGTAAACTCAGGTGCAAATAGAACATTGAGATTAGAACTTCCTGATGTTAATGGAGATGATATAGCAGATTTTGAATTTAATACGGCAGTAACTCCGGTCTTTAGTGACAATGGAGGAGATGTTGATGCAATAAGTACCTCATATATCGGAACTACGGTTCTGTCACTTATTTATACAAATAACAATCTAACAGCCGCCCTGGATGTGCTTACTATAAGTGGTTTGCAAATTTCTGCAACTGGATCTGTGACTGGATCAAGTTCAATTCTAAGATCGGGAGGTAATGGCAATATATACTTGGCGAATGATGGTGATGGAACTGTCTTTGGGAGTTTGACGACCATTTCACCGTATGATGCTCCAGAGATCGTGACTTCTGCCAGTCCGAATCCATATATTTTAGAAATAGCTAGTGGAATACTTGAAATTGCTGTGGGTTCTAGTGCCAATGGTTTAGAGGATGGTGTAACAGTATATAATAAGGATGATTTTGCACTTACATTGACTCCAATGACAATTGGTTTGCCATCGCAGGATGATGTTGTTAACATTTATTCTGATGCATCACTGACGACACTTGTTGATAGTTATACCGCGGTTTCTAATTCAGATACCTACACACCAACATTAAGCGATCTGGGTTTTGCAAGTGCAGATGCAAGTATTGGAATTACTACTTTTTGGATTACTGTAGAAGACGGCAGCACGACAAGTAGTTGTGAAAGTGTGGCTACCAAATTTTCTGTAGCGGTTATCAGGCTTGAAAACAGCTCTGGGTCTACGGCCTTTTCAGTTGACGATGGAGCTGGTACAACATTTAAATTCACTTACCCATCAGGATATTCTTCTATCTATTCAGGAGACGGACTTACTGGATTAAACTTAAACGATGATTTCACCGTGCCAACTGAGGATGGCTCTTCTATAAGATTCATTCCATCAGCTACTTCAGAGGGGAGAAGTGTAATCTCATATGCATTGACAAATATTGCCAATGGTGTAACAGCGACATACTCAGTGGAAGTCTTTGTGGTCAATGCTGATCAGGTATTGGCAAGCAGTCCATCTCAAGAAGTAAACTATTGTCAGTACGATATGTCAGCAATGCTAACAATGGTAGGGCCTTCTGGCGTGGATTATGTTGGTGATTCGGACGGAGATGATGAGAATCCAGACTTTTTCACGATTAAGGTTTATGATTTTACTGGAGATATTCGGGGAACAGAGCTTACCAGTACTGTATTGACTACCATTCCAACTTCTACTTCTGGTAATCCAAATACCCTTACAGGGTGGAACTTTGACCCTACCACTTTAGATGGGCAGTTGGTGGGAACAGTTTATAGCATTCCTTTAGAGTTTGTTTATTTCGTGAAAGATGAAATTACTGATGCAGAAATTGAGCTTGCCACCGAAATAATAACTATTTATAGAGAGCCAACAGTAACTATTACAAATATCAACCAATACTATTGTAATGATGATGGCGATTTCGATATTTCCAGTCAGATAATTTCAGCCGAGGGGACTATGGAAGGATCCATACTGGCTTATCAATTACAAAAGCATGATGGAACAGACTATCAAAATGTTGGCGGAGTACGCACTACAGCAAATTTCAATCCCGCAGATCCTGATGATGACGGAAACGAATATCCGACTGAAGAAGAATTTGGATTGTATAGAATCGTCTATACTTCGCCTGATTTAACGGATGCATCATGTAACAGTACCATACAAGTTGATTTTGAAATATTAGAAATACCAGCATTACCGCTAATGGATGAATCCAGTTTTGCAGGTATCTCTGACGGAGATAATAGTGGGTATCTACTAGAGTATTGCGAAGGAGAAACAGTAGGTTCTCTTACAGTAAATGTTTCTGGTACGGATATGATTAACTGGTATAACAACAGTGATGGATCAAGTCCGATATCATCTGCCAATATCAGTGGAAGTAATAATGAAACACTAGATGTTGCAAGTGCATTCTTTGGAAACAACGATGAACCAACTGGAAGACAGACTAAAATCTTTTATTATACGATAACAGATAACATTGGAGTCAATGCTACCAGTTTCGCTGGTTGTGAATCAGAAACTAAGCAAATAAGAATCGAAATTTATCCTGACCCAATATTGCCAGTAGTAACTACACTTGTGGATGGAATGGGCGTAACCAATGCATTTAATAGTGACTTGGATGAGTCTGAGTATGTTTTCGAATATTGTGTAACAGATGGTCAGGCAGTAACCCTAAATGATATTGTAGTTGATGCCTCCTTAAATACAGAGGTCTTTGCAGAGAGCTACTACAATATTTACGATGAAACACAAACCTTGGTAGATACCTATCACTCGGGTTTAGTCACGGATGATTTTGTATTGGTTGATTCGGACTTCAAGTCCAATTACTTTACTTTTTCAGCGATTGATAGCACACAGTTAGTCTTTTATATATCTCAAACGGATTATGATAATAATTTCCCTTCCGGAAGTTCTCAGTTTATTGGCTGTGAGAGTTCATTGAGAAAATTCACCATTGATATCAATGTAATTCCAAATGCACCAGACCCTGATGAGTTTAATGGCTTTAATGAAGCCGGCATAGTTTCTTATTACGTTTGTTCAGGGGAGGATTTATCTACCATTACTACCCCTCAGACATCCGGTTCTGAATACAGATGGTATAGAGACAATTCAGGTTCCCCTGAAACGACTCCAATCACCGTTGATGCATTCAATGATGTCTTTGTTGTTCAAAGCGAATTAGAAACTGTAGGACTGGATATAAACATGGCAGGAACGTATACCTATTGGGTTTCGCAAGTCACTGAGAGTAATTCTGCAACCGGTTTCGCGGGATGTGAGAGCAGCGCCACTCAAGTAGATATTACAGTGTTTCCAGACCCGACCACTCCAAATTTGACTATCAATTCTTCGGCTACCTCTGAAATTAGCTATTGCGTAGGTGGATTAGAAGACGCTTTGTTTGAAGTAAGCAACGTATCACCTAATGCGATTATTAGATGGTATGCCGCTGATGAAAATCGAAATGTTATAATTTCAACTCCAGAATCAACTACTCTAGCCAATAATAATGGACAAGATACAGTCACAGCTGAAGACCTAAGAATTTTGACTGCTAATGAAGGAACGAGGTATTTTCTTGTTTCTCAGGAGAATGATAGTATTCAATCAGGTTCTGAGATCATCTTCTCTGGCTGTGAGACTGAGTTTTCAGATATGCAGTTTGTGACAATAAACGTGTTTAAAGTTCCACCAGCTCCTGAAACTGTGTCTGGAAAAACCTTGTTTGGAGAGGATGAAGTAAATGAAAATGGGGTCTCAATAATTGGTGAAGGCCATGCAGGAGAAAAATTCATTTGGTACTTTGATCGAAATGAAGATGGAACCCTAGATAGTATCCATAGCGGTTCATCTGCCACTTCGGCGCAACTAAATCTTCCTGATACGGTCGGTAACGGGAGATACAAGTTCCATGTTTCTCAGATACAAGATATTGGAGAAGGAGTGAGTGATTTTCAGGGATGTGAAAGCCCATTACTTGAGTTATTTGTATTCATGGTGCCACCGGCACCCAATGCCACTAACCCTAATCCACAATGTGATAATAATGTAACAGATAATTCAACAATAATTATCTACAGCGGAGTGGAGAATATTATTGGAGGCTCTACTTTTAAATGGTATGCCAAGAGTACTGATAATGTGGAAGAAAATGAAGTTCCTGTTACTAAGCCAGATTCTGACAATGAATTTATAATTGCTGATATAAATAATCTTGCCATAAATGGGTTGATGGTAGATACTACCGTATATGTTAGTCAAGTAATTAATATTGGAGCTAATTTGGCTGGAGCGACATTTGACGGAATTGAAGGTGAAAGAACAGAAGTCACTATTATCGTATATCCTCAGCCTGAATCACCAGATACTCCGGGAAGTGGTCCTGATTTGGTGATCAATGATTTTGATTTCTGCGAACAATTGGCTGACCCTTCCAGTGAAATTATTGCTATTACAAGTGTGAATCCTGGAGCGCAGTATGTTTGGTACCCCAATGAGTTTTTAGATGAATCGGAAGCACTGGATACCGCTACAAGTATAACGCTTGCTCAGCTCAATGGTGAGGTTTTAGAGCTCTTGGACGGAAGTGAGAAACAGCTCAATATTGCTTCAGATATTGAAATTGAAGAAGTTTATGCGATATACGTGACAGAAGTAAACAGTATTATAGATGGTTTTAGCGGATGCGCCAGCGAACCAACTCAAATTCTATTATATAAGCAACCTAAGGCAGAAGACGTCTCTTTTGGGGATGTCACTACCGATGAGGAAATCTTTAATTTTGAAAAATACTGTTATGATTACGGAGATATACTAATTGGAGCCGAAGTTACCATCAATGGAGAATCAGATATAGCCAACACTGGTGTTTATTCTATCAATACTGGTGGTTTGATAGACAATGGTGATGGTACAGCTTTGCTAAATACTCAGTCCATGGCTGCTGCCTTAGGAACTGATAGGGTTGGAGTAACTACCACGCATATTATTTCATATACCTACACAAGTGTATGGGGATGCGAAGAGACGTTCACTCTGACACTTCATGTTGAACCTCACCCAGATATAAGTTTCACTATAGAGAATGCAGAAGGGTCAGAAGTTCTTGGATCAGCATTAAGCTCTGATTCTTATTTTATGTCTGTTAGGGATTTGAACGTCGACTTAATGTCTTATGATTTAGATACAGATTTTTCGATTAATGGAGGCACCTTTTCAGGAGATGGTGTAGGAATAACAACCGGAGGCGCAGCGCCTTTTGATCCCGATCGTACAGATGGGTCAGGAGCTAAAGACGATTTATACTCTGCAGCCGAAACTTTCGGTATTAATTATTCTTATTCTGATATTAATGGATGTCAAAACGATATTGCCAAGTCAATCACGGTTCTTCCAATTCCAGATTTTTATGACCATGATAGAGGAGGGGCCTCAAACGAACAGAATATAGAAAGTGTCCAAGCCTGTTTGACGCAAGAAATAATTCTGCAAACGTCCATTTCCAACTTAGATATAGAAGGGCTTGGGATTTCTATTGATGATGTAACATTTTCTTGGAGTGGGGCTAATCCGGGAGCTAATTCCACCCCTTTAACAAATGAAAATTTTCCGAATGCGAATATTATTATTGAAAACATCAATGATAGTACCAATCAAATAAGATTTACGAATGCGTTAAGCGATGATTTTGATGATTTGATTAATGAAGGATATCCAAAATTGGATGGGAACGTAACGTTTCAAGTACAAGCTTCTTATAATTTCATTACAGGTACTACCCAACCGGATTTGGAGATTTTTGCAAATAGTCAGGAGGAGATAATCGCCATAGGTTTTACTCCGCAACCTAGATTTAGATGGGACAATACTACGGTAGGAAGTACTACTGTTTTCGAACTGAGCGATGCAAGCAACAGTCCCGTGGCGATTAATGATATAGCGTTTGAAGTTTATAACCTTTCGGATTTGACTGTCAGAATAGACTCCATAGGAAGAGATGATGGTACCCATAGTTCAGAAGATATCAAGCTGGACTGGTCATATATTTTTCCTTCAGCCGGTGATTTTTTGGTGCGCATAACCTACAATTCTACCTCAAGTTGTGATGCATTAGAAGAGCGAATTGTCACTATCAACGATATAATAACGATACCTAATGGAGGTTCAATGACTCATAGATTTGAAGGCGATACAGAGGGATGGTACTTGGATAGTATAGACTATCAGTCGGCGAAAGCAGGATTTACCAACTATGATTCCACTTCATTATCCCAGCCATCTTGGGAGATCGGTACGACAGCTACTTTTGGAGATGGGAATACCAGCAACTTTTGGGTCACAGATGCTGATTCAACATACAACATAAACGAACAATCAATAGTGTTTTCACCAACATATGATTTGTCAGCTATGTCGCTTCCTACCATAAGCTTTGATTTTGCTGCCGATTTAGATTTAAGAGATGGCGTGGTTTTTCAATATTCTCTGGATGATGGAGTGAGTTGGTCGACTTTGGGCGACTTTAGCTCTACCAACGGTACTTCAGGGAGGAATTGGTATAACACCTTAGGAATCAATAGTAACCCTGGCAATGCGGATGACATTTCTAAATTTGACGCATCGAACATTCCTGATGAATTTAACCCCAACGTATTTGGGTGGAATCTGGCAGGAAAGCAAGTAGGATCAGATGAAGAACGTGTGCCTGAATGGCAAAAAGCAGCGCATAAATTGGATGTTGATGGAATTTCTGTTGAGGATAGGAGACATATCAGATTTAGGTTCTCACTTGGATCAAGTGCAGGAGAGAAGATTACTAGCGAAACGGAGCGATTCGAGGGTTTTGCATTTGATAATGTGAAAATATTTGATCGCGAAAAACTTATCGTGCTTGAACAGTTTTCTTCTCTTGAATTGCCAACTAGTAGGAGAGCTGACACTACTATTTATGGCTTGATTGCGAGAGACTTAGGAAGTGATGCCTTGCTGGTTAATTACTATACGGCATTAGTAGAAGATCCAGATGAGCTAAATGAACGAAATACAAATGATCCTGGTGCTAGAGCTGCATATTATGGCATCTCTGAAGCTCCTCGATCAGTAATTGCGGGGAGCATTCAAGAGCCGGATGGGGCTGCAGATGGTTTTGAGTTGCAGACTATGGGGTGGAATGTCAATCGTTTTAATGAAACGTCTCTTGGAGAGTCGCTATTTGATATCTCGAATGTGACAATTGGAGGATCCTCTCAAGAGATAGTAGTGGAAAGTGTAGATTTTACTTCAAGAGTAAATCTTCCAGATAGCACTGAACTCGCATTCCGTTTTGCAGTGGTAGAGTCGAAAATCTACGATCAAGAGATCAATACAACTTATCAAGTAGATACTATCTACAATGCACTTCGGAAAATGCTTCCAAGTGCTGGAGGGTTTGCTTATGTGGGTAGGCTAGATTCAGGGGATACCAATTTTGGAATTGATTTAACTGAGACCAAATGGGGAATAAGTAGCGTTTATGATGCCTCGCAATTGAAGGTGATTATATTTGTTCAACTTGATTCGGATCTTTCTGATGAATTGGGGCTTGCTAAGGGAACAATACTTCAAGCTGCTCAAGTAGATGTTGGGGCAGGGAAAATAAATCCTACTCCAGAAACCATTACAGCTAATCAGCTCATTGCTGGTAAAGAGTTTGGTGTCTATCCTAACCCATCAGACGAGTCATTCGAAATAGAACTTGTTCAGGAGACGTTGATGGATATGGATTGGGTACTTTATGATCAATCAGGAAGAGAGGCTCTTAAAGGAACAATTGCAAAGGGATCTAAAAACGCTACAGTAACTTCGAAGGACTTGTCCAGCGGGATCTACATGTTGCATGTGTTTAATGACGCTATTAAGTGGAATCCGAAAAGAGTGATTGTGGTTCATTAAGGAATTACATTACAATTATCAGGGCATAAAAAAAGGACATTCAATTTTGAATGTCCTTTTTCGTGATAACTTTTCGTGATTATTTCACATGTAGATGGTGAACATGTTTTCGAATATGATCCACTCTGGTAGTAATGTGTTTTATGTATTTATTTAACTCATTTTCAATCAGGTAAATCTGACCTCCATAAGATTCAGACCCTATTTCGGATTTTAAATCTTCGGCATGTTTCTCAATATCATTCCTGTCGTTACATTCTTGATGAAGAAAGTGAATGAATTTTTTCATGTTGTATTCCTTTTCGAATTCCTCAATTTCCTTAATTGCCTTTTTAATATCCTTGTCATGACTCCTTCTTGAAGCTTTAAGTAATCTTTGGTAAAGGACGGAATCGTAATGGTGAATGTCGTTGAGCAGTACTACGAATTCATCTCTATATTCTTTCTCATCACAGAATTTGCCCAGCCCTTCATAACTATTGAGCCCTATGGATTTAGTATCCCATTCAAATGTCAAATCGTCGATCTTTTTGCCAAGCGTTTCTTGAGCGAAACACGTCATGGCATAAAATGATAGGGAAAGTACAACTATTGTTTTTTTCATTTTGCCGGTATCTTTTTTAGGAGAACTCAATTTTTGAGCCAAATGTGATAAAATGTGCAGTATAATTTAAAAATATTTCGACCAGTGATGTTTATTTACACTTTTTATTAACTGTAATAGTTATTATTTCGTTCAAACATTGTGCCTCAAAAAAACTACTCATTCTGTACCATCAAGTTCTTTCTTTAGTTTGGATTTTCAATGATCAAATTGAGTAGTTTTGCCCGCATTATGAGTATGAGGTTTGTCTTTTTTCTCTTCATTTCATTTCTGATTTTATCGATCTCCACTTTTTCACAGGAAAAGATAGAAGAGAAAAGATATTTCAAATCGGGAGAAAAACTGGAATTCAGTATTAATTATGGATGGTTCAAATTAGGAGAGGCTGTTGCTTTACATGGAGAGCGCAAGCACTTTCTTAATGGGGAAGATCATTACAGTGTAGATCTTAAGGCTAAGACCGTTGGTTTTCTCAGTTTTATCAAAAACGTTGAGGCGCATTTTTTGTCCTTTATGCAAAAGCGAAATTTCAAGCCTACTTACTCAGAGAAACAGGTGTTGGAAGGAAAAGACAAGTGGGATCAGACCAATTACTTCAATTATGATTCCATGACTGCAGATGTCAGCGTTCATACAAATCGAAAGCGCCCGTACCGACATTGGATTATTGATTTGAATGATAACACATTTGACATACTAGGTACTTACATGTACTTGAGGAATGTTGAATGGGGGGAAATGAACATTGGGGATAGTATAATGCTAAGTACACTTTACGATAGGAAAATCTACAATTTTGGAATAGAGAGCGGTGGTTTTGAGAAAGTAAATTGGCAGGATGAAGACTACAATGCTTATAAGCTGTATCTATTGTTTCCTATAAGTAAGACTTTTCCAGAAGAAAAGCTTGTGATTTTCTGGGTGATTGAAAAAGATGGAGTTCGTTTGCCTGTAAAGATTGAGGCCAATATGAGAATCGGAAAAGTAATCTGTGAGCTAGAGGATTATAGCCTCCCTCCAAACTACAATTAACCTCTCACAAGTACTGCTATCTAAATTTAGTGGAATGCGGCGATGATCAAGGTGTGAATTTAATGAACAAGTTTAAAGCAGCCTGCTGATTATTAATAGCAGAACCGTATCCAGGAATACTGTACACATCTATAGGATCTCTATCGTTTTCGTATGTTACGAGAAATCGCATTCTAAAAAAGAACCCAAATTTCACACTATGATTGATTTTAGCCTGTGGATCGCTTTTTTTGAAAACAAATCGACTTTCTGATGTTAATACAGCAGACCACCACCTTGCCGATAAGTTGTTTCTTGCGAAAGGTAGGTTGAAGTCATCCTGAAGTCCAGAAGCACTTTGTATTTCGATCCTTCCTTCATCGGAAAATTTACTTACCCCATATCTTACCCCTAGTCCAATGGATGATTTTCCATTAAGAGCTGCCATATAACTGCCCCCGAATCGAAAATAGTCACCAGTAGATTTGTAATTACCATTCACATAAGCAAATTCTGGGTTGAGTCGCGCCGTTCCAAATTCGACGATTGCCTCAAGTTTTTCAAAGAAGAGTATAGATACTGCCCCTTCTAGCTTATTGTCAAACCCAGCAACCGTTGAAATAAGCTTTCCATAATCGATATAGACCTGAGGCTGAAAAACCCTTTTGGGAACCAGCGTAGAAGAGTCTAATTCCAGAACAGGATCTTGATAAGCCAATGAATCCACACCATTGTATTTGGTAGAATCAGCTAACTCTTGTGCAAACGAAACACAACAGAAAAGGCAGCTAGAAATAAACAGTAACCAGTACTTCATTGCTCAAACATTCTGAGGTATTACATTCAAATAAAAGAGAATCGTAGGTATAAGAAACAGTATCAATATCAAAAGCGCGCATTTCAACCCGGCGTTCCGTATCTACGAAAAGATCGGTCGTATAGCTAAAACTAATTGTGTCAGATTTATCTCCTATATCAATAGCAAACGAGGTGAGATTAAAGTTTTGCATTAGAAGCGGTAAAGAATATAATTCAGAGCTATCCGAATAAGTTGCCACCGCTTCGTTTTCCAATATTTTAACCTGATCTACTAGTACTTTCCCAGAAAGAACGGTGGAAAGAATGCTTGAAAGCCCGACTTTTACTTCCTCCGTTTTTACGATTGCAGTATCAATAAGTTGGATTTGAGCTTGCGCAATGGTGAGGCTATCATCGATTTTAAGAGTGTCAGCAATGTATTGATCCTTTCCGTCATCTATTGAGTCTCTAAGCATATTCATCAACGTATTCCATTCACGCACCTGGGTACTCAAAGAATCTTTAAATGTATTCGAATTTGAAATACTATCTTCAGTTATAGATATTGAATCATTAAGGGAGATTAGGCTGTCGCGATTGATAAATTTTACTTTAACAGTTGGGTCAAAGAGCAAAGGGGTTCCACATTCAGCACAAGGCTCGCATGAGGTAAATAATGCCATCATTACAAAGAAGAAAGAAAAGATTCTCATCGAAAAGTTAAATCGGGTCGACATCAAACTGGACTTTGACACTTTTATATGAACGTTGACTTAGAAGGATATTACGCGAAGTAAGTAGGAATTCTTTTAAAGCACTCAAATTTGATGACTGTTTTTCGATTTTAACTGTTATTTCCATCAAATACTGATTTCTGATTTTTCCTATCAGCGGTTCTACAGGGCCTATCACCCTTAAAGTTCCGAGCTGTTTCACCAGTTCTCTTTGAAGAAAGTGAGAGGCATCCACTGCTTTTTGTTTTTCGTGATCCTTTAGAATGATTGAAATCATTCTGTAGAAAGGGGGGTAGTGGAATTTTTCACGTTCAAGAATTTCTCCCTGATAAAAGGATAAATAGTCATTTCGCTTAACTAGTTGAAGTGTTGATTGATTTGGATCACTGGTCTGTATAATTACTTTTCCCTTGTGCTGTCTTCTTCCAGCGCGTCCACTCACTTGATGGATAAGCTGAAATGCACGCTCGTGTGATCGGAAATCAGGAAAATTAATCATTCGGTCTGCTGCAAATACTCCAACCAGAGTGACCTTATCAAAATCTAGTCCTTTGCTCACCATTTGTGTGCCAACCAATATGTCTATGTCCCCAGCTTCAAACTCATCTATGATTCGCTGATAGCTATATTTACTTCTGGTAGCGTCTAGATCCATTCGTTGTATTCGAGCCTCTGGTAAAAGGATTTCCAATTCTTCTTCCAGTTTTTCAGTTCCAAAGCTCATCGTCTGAAGCTCGTGTGACTGGCACTGTGGGCATTCTGTGATCATGGATTTTTTAAATCCACAGTAATGACACTTTAGCACATTTTGATAAATATGATAAGTAAGGCTGACGTCACAGTTAGGACACTTAGCATTATATCCACATTGGTTGCATTCAATATACGGAGCATATCCGCGTCGATTTTGAAAGAGAATTACCTGCTTGTCTTCAGATAGGGTTTGCTTTATTTCATTTAGTAGGAGAGAGGAAAAGTTTCCCTTTAAGGTCTTTCTTTTTCGTTCTTGTCTCAGGTCAGCAAATTCTATGTCAGGTAGTTTTACTTCGCCGAAACGTCTATCCATTGTTACCAAACCATATTTTCCATCTCGAGCATTTTTGAAGCTTTCAATTGAGGGCGTAGCAGAGCCAAGTAGGGTCTTAGCATGAAACATAGAAGCTAGATAGATTGCAGTATCTCTTGCATGATACCGAGGTGCAGGGTCGTGTTGCTTATAGGAGCTCTCATGCTCCTCGTCTATTACAATTAGAGACAAATCCGAAAATGGGAGGAAGATCGCACTTCTGACTCCAACTACAAATTTATAATCTCCTGAAAGCACTTTTTGCCAAACCTCAACTCGCTCATTCTCCGAATAACGTGAGTGGTATACACCAAATGTATCCCCAAAAGCACGTTTCAAACGCTTGATGATTTGCGTAGTAAGTGCGATTTCAGGAAGAAGGTAAAGTGTGTTTCCTCCTTCGTTAATTACATCCTCGATTAATGAGATGTAGACTTCCGTTTTGCCACTTCCGGTAATACCCTTTAGAAGAACGGTACTCTTATGTTCGAACTGTTCAAGGATCTCTGTTTTGGCTCTTTCCTGATCTTCAGACAAAACAGGAATTGATTTATCGGCATTAGGGTCATATGGAATACGGGAGATTTTTTGCTTCCATTCTACCAATACTTTGTTTTTCACCAAAGTGCTTATGCTTGAAGAGCTACTTTGTTCAGCTAACTCTTTTTTTGAGATTCCGATTTCATTATTGGATATGCTATCAAGAACGTTGGTTGCTTTGAGGTAGGCTAAAAGTACATCAGTTTGTTTAGGCTTTTTTTCTAGCAACTCGAAGAGCGATTGTATTTGAAGCTCGCTTACGAAATTCGAGTGAAGTTTTATTCGAGATTCAGTCTTCGGTTGGTACTTGTCCTTTACTTTTTCAAATAGGTGAATTGCATTTTTTGAGGAGAGTGTCTTTACATGACGGTGGGCACTTTTGGTTTCTAACAAGCCTGCTAGCTCATCCAAAGTCATGTCTGAGCTCTTTAAATTATTGATGATTAGCTGCTCCTTTTCAGATAGTTCCAATTCTTCAAAATCCATGTCGGGATTGAGTGCAATGTATGACTCGCTGGTAATTTTTAACCCTGAGGGTAATGCAGCATTGACAACTTCACCAAGTGTACTCATGTAGTAGTCAGACATCCATTGAAAAAGCTCAATCTGGATGGGGGTGAATACCGGAGAGGAATCTACTATATCCAGGATTTCTTTTGGCTGATATTCAGCTGGAGCATGATCATGGAGATGATGAACGATTCCAGTGTATATTTTCCTTTTTCCGAATTGAACGATGATTCTGCAACCTTGAGCTGGATGTAAGCTTGAATTTGCTGGAAGGCGATAAGTAAAGGTGCCTTTAAGGGGAAGTGGAAGTATGACTTCAGCAAATTTCAATAGTAAGTCTCTTAATTATGACTTACGAAATTAATGAGTTTGGTTCGTACCGTGGCTATACTTGGGACTAATAAAAATAGAGATTGGAGGTGAAATGGATAATCTAGACGCTTTGAATTCTAGCACAATTTACTCTTAGTCTATTGATTATTTTCATGGAAATTTGAGCCAATTCAACAGTATCTTCGAACTCTGTACAGATTGCCAATAGTTCCTGTTTTGATAAGTCTTGATTAGAAACAATTTTCTCCTTAAATGAACCTATTAACTCTCTTTCTTTAGTAAGCATCATATCAACTAATGTTTGATTTCTTATTGTTAATACAATGTTAAATTATTGCAAAGACATTAATGGAATCTGTTTCGATGAGTATCTTGATAGTCTCGTTGAATAGCTATTTTCACTAGTTTTCACTTTTCAATTTGTTCCAGTGCTTCTTCTATATGATTGACTGGGCGTTTGCATGTTTTGTCATAGCAGACATAGATGGTAGATTCACCTCTCATCATGCTTTTGTATTCAAATAGGGGAAGAGGGGTCTCTTCCTTTCCTGCCATTAAAATCTTGTTGGGAAGGTACTTCATTTGAAAATTACTTGTAATATCTCCAGTGTCGTCTCCCACCACAATAATCTCCGAGGTAGGGTGATTAATCATTAACGTCACCAAAGACCAATAAGACATGTACTCAGCTTCTTGAATAACCAAACTGCTAACTTGCTTAACCATTTCGATAGCTAATGTCTTATATTCTTCCTTGTCCATCATAAGTCCAAGCTTATAAAGGTTCTCTGCCATTATTGAATTTGAAGCAGGGATCACATTGTCGAAAAGTTCTTTTTTCCGAGCAATGAGGTTTTCGGATTCATTGCTTGTATAGAAAAACAATTTCTCATTATCATCATAAAAGCTTGTAATGACATGCTCAGTAAGCTCATTCGCTTTTGAAAGAAACGATTCATCAAAGGTGGTCTCATAGTACTTAATGAACGCCTGAATCACTGCGGCATAGTCTTCCAAAAAACCTTGTGTTGACAGCCCTTTAACCCTCAAAAGCTTTTCCTTTTGAATGAGTTGACTTTTTATGAATTGAGCATTTGTCTTTGCCAAATCAATAAATATTCCTTCTCCCGTAGCTTGATAAGCATCCAGAAGTCCTGTAAGAGCAAGTCCATTCCATCCAGAGATGACTTTGCTATCAAGTCCTGGTCTTATTCTTTCGGACCTTTTATCCAGGGCGGCTTTTTTAAACCGAGAGATTTTTTTCTCTAGTTCATTTTCTGTCAATTTCCACTTTTTTGCGAAAGTGTTATCATCAGTTAATCTCCTAAGTACGTTTGTTTCCTCCCAGTTACCATGCTTTGAGACATCATAATAGTCGCTAATTATCTCCGTATTTTCACCGGCTAGCTGTACTATTTCATCATGTGACCAAACATAGAACTTGCCCTCAACTCCCTCACTGTCTGCATCCAATGCAGAGTAGAAGCCGCCTGAGTCATCCATCATTTCACGCTTGAGCCACTCCGCAGACTCTATCATTACTCTTTTGTATTCCTTTTTTCCAGAGACCTTGAAGGCATTGGCGTATAAACTCATCAATTGACCATTGTCATAAAGCATCTTTTCAAAGTGAGGAACGTGCCACTGACCATCTACAGAATATCTTGAAAACCCACCTCCGAGTTGATCATAGATTCCTCCTTGCTCGATTTTGTCAAGTGTGAACAACAAATGATCTTCAATTCTCCTATCATCAAAAGTATGACTATAAGCTGCAAGGTATTGCCACACCGCTGGCATAGGAAACTTGGGAGCCTTGTCGATACCTCCCCATTTTGAGTCAAACTTCTTTTCTAGCTGACTTACGGCTTGTTGAAAATTATCATCTGTGATTTCAGTGATATTTTCCCTCAGCTGATACTTAGAGAAGTCACTTGCTTGCAAAGCCTTGGCAAACTGCTCAGCGGATTCACTTAGTTTATCATAATTTTCATTGTACGCTTTGTCGATGTTTTTGAGCAGCTCCATCCAATTGTCTTTTGGGAAGTAAGTGCCGCCATAAAATGGTTTTTGCTCGGGTGTGAGAAATACATTGAGAGGCCATCCACCTCTCAGTCCCATAGCCTGAACCGCATCCATGTAAATATTATCAATATCTGGCCTTTCCTCGCGATCGAGTTTTATGTTAATGAAGTGCTTGTTCATATATTCAGCAACTGAATCATCTTCGAACGATTCATGAGCCATTACGTGGCACCAATGACAAGAAGAATATCCTATACTCAAAATAATAGGCTTATTTTCCTCTCTAGATTTGGCCAATGCTTCCTCTCCCCAAGGGTACCAATCCACAGGGTTGTGCGCATGCTGCAGTAAGTAGGGGCTGGTACTATTGATTAACTTATTGGTATTTTCCATTTTTTGAGGATTGCAATTCGTAAATATCAGAAGGGAAAGAATGTAGACGTATGAGGTGTATTTCATTGTTTTATAATTCTTTTGCTTAGCTCTTCAAGTTCTGGTGTGACATCTATATCCTTTTCAAAGTTCCTTATTTCGACAATCAAATCTTTTAAAAATACCTGATGCTTTTCAGATTCTGGATGAAAAGGTTTGTGATGCATTGAAGCTTTGATCTTTGACCATTTGTCAATGAAGTTGTTCGAAGGAGTATCAATAAATGCTTTTCTGAAATTCTCCCAAATGTAGTCAATGGCTTGGTTATTTGGGTGAATCATATCTCTTTCATAAAATCGATAATCGCGGAGTTCATCTATCATTATTTCATAAGCAGGAAAGTAACTCGATAGGGGGTCGCTTGCGATGATATTTGAGACTGCCTGATGCAGTATGCCTTTGCTTATGTTGTTTCCCTGCAGTCCGTCTTTAATATGTCTCACAGGACTAATTGTTATGATCACTTTCAGTTCAGGGTTTGCCTCTCTGATGGAATTCATAACTGAATGGTACTGGGAAACGATCTCATCAGGCTTAAGAAGAAATTTTTCAAATTCAACTTGGGGGATTTTATGACAATTTGCTACGGTTCGTTTTGTCTTTTTGTATCGGTAGCAATAGCTGGTTCCCAATGTGATGATTAGCCAGTCGCAAGATCTAAGAGAGGATTGAAAAGATTGAAGTGTACTTCCGACTCGATGTGTTAGATCCTTCTTATCTAAACTTGAAATTTCACTACTCGCATCCCAGTGATAAAAGACTCCCTGGCTTTCTATAATGTCGTTTTCATCCACGTCATTGTCCAAAATTTTGAATATCGAGTAGGGGGAGAACAGACTTCCAAAAGGGTTGTTAAGGCTTGTGAATTTGTTCTCTATGAGGTTCTGACCGATTCTTTCAGAAAAGCAAGATCCTAAACTGATAATCTCATCCCTATAGTTGATTTGCTTTTCATTTTCAGCGATTTTGAAATCCAGTTTAAACATACGATGGCAATTTAATACGATATGTTTTTTCCACCTTATTTATAGATTAAGGATAAGTAGTACAGTAGACTATTGTCTTAATCTGATCGTAAGGTATGTGCCTTGAAAGAGAAATTAGAGGTTCCTTGATCGAATGGGTGTTTTCGTAGGGCACAAAAAAAACCTCGATCATTGATCGAGGTTTTAATATCTACTTGAAAGCTTGCTTATTCAGCAATTACGTTCAATTTAATCTCAGCATTAACCTCTTTGTGAAGATCAATTTCTGCCGTGTATTCACCCAATTCTTTGATAGAACCGAGAGAAATTTTCTTTCTGTCGATTTCAAATCCTTTGGCTGCAAGTGCATCTGACACTTGTAGAGCAGTGATTGCTCCAAAGATTTTACCAGATTCGCCAGCTTTTGTCTTGATCTCTAACACCGCGTCTGCTAGTTTGTTAGCAATCTCTTGAGCATCACCCCTCATTTTTTCCGCTTTATGTGCAGCCTGACGGATGTTCTCTTGAATCATCTTAGTGTTTACTTTGTTCGCGATGATTGCGAAACCTTGAGGTATTAGGTAGTTTCTACCGTATCCTGGCTTTACACTTACAGTGTCATTTTTATAGCCAAGCCCTTTTATATCTTCTTTTAGTATAATATCCATGTTGTATTATTTTAAAGAATCCGTAACGTAAGGGAGTAAAGCAATGTGACGCGCTCTTTTTACAGCTTGTCCTACTTTTCTCTGGAATTTCAAGCTTGTGCCTGTAAGTCTTCTTGGAAGAAGTTTACCCTGCTCATTTACAAATGACAAAAGGAACTTTTCGTCCTTATAGTCAATGTACTTGATACCATTTTTCTTAAATCGGCAGTACTTATCTTTTTTCTGCTCTCTGTTGATAGGTTCGTTCTGTAATGTCATGCTTTTGCCTCCTCTTTTTCAGCTTTTTTCTTAAATGCTCCGCCTTTGCGTTTGGCATTGTAAGCCAATGCGTGTTTGTCTAGCACGGTAGTGAGAAATCTCATTACCTTTTCGTCTCTCCTGTACTCTGTCTCAAGCTTGTTAATTACGGATGTTTCTGCCTCAAATTCAAAAAGGTTGTAAAAACCAGTGCTCTTGTGAGTGATCGGGTAGGCGAGTTTCCTCAGTCCCCAATTCTCTTCATTGATGATTTTTGCACCCTGGTCTATTAGGATACCTTTGAATTTTTCGACAGCATCCTTCATCTGAGCATCAGACAAAACGGGAGTTAAAATGAATACTGTCTCGTAATTTTTAGTCATTCTTATTTAATAAACTGTTAAAATTTTTCGAACTGCAAAAGTAAGAAATTTTATCTGTAATAGGAAACCTATTTGGATATCTGGAATCCACAACTTGATTGTCAGATCTTATGGGGTTAAAAACCATTTTCACTTCTACTTGAATGGACGGGAAGTCTATCCTGATGAAATTTAGAATTAAGATTAAAAAACGTGTTTTTACTTAACGATAAAAGACCCTTTTCCCATCAAATAGTCATCTGTGTAAACTTCTACCTGATGCTTACCAATGGCATATTCACTGCCCTTAGTGTAGAATAGGCTGATATTTTGGCTATTTTTGTCAAACAGGATTTCTTGCTTCTGAGTGAAAAACATTTCCCTTCCTTCATATGTGAAAGAACCGGAACCACGAGCTACATCAAATAAGACGTTCCCATCAGGAGCGACAACTCTTATCAACAACTCTTTCCCCTCAATGGGTGCTACGCTGTTTTCCATTACTGTGAAATTGATCTTAATCCGGTCTATGTGTCTGTTTTTGAATTCATCTTCTCTTTCTCTACCAGATGCACTCACAGCTACAACTTTGAATTCATCGGCACTAAGCCTAGACGCGAAAGCAACTTTCTCTTGGAGTTTTGCTTTCTCCTCATTGATTTCATCAATGGACTTTGCAAGCACTTGTTTTTCTTCTTTTAATTCAGTGTTTTCAGTCATCAACTCTTCCGCAATCTTTTGAAGCTGCGCTATTTCTTCATCCTTTAGAAGCAGAAGTTCCTGATAACCATCCACTTTGTCTTTTAGCGAATGCGCATAATTTCTTTCGTTATTTCTTTGTCTAATCAGTGTTTTTTTATCCTCTTCCAACTGAGATTGTACTTTCAGTAGTGTATCTATTTCCCCGCCAAGCTGGGAGATTGTGAGGATTTTATTATTTAACTGAGTAGAAATTGAATCAAGCTGTATGATCGTGTTGTCCAGCTCTAATTGTTTTGCTTCCTTTTCTTCTTCTAACCTTTTGTTTTGGAAATAGAAAAAAGCAATAACTCCTATGAGAGCAAGGCCGATTACAATGAAGTAGGGGGTAGGAATCTTGTTTTTATTGGTTTTTACGCTGCTTGCTTCTTGATTATCCATTGGGTCAATTTTGGTGCAAAAATAGAACTTTGAATGACAAATAATAAACGTTGATGCCTTAGCTAGAATTGTATGCTGAAATCTTGTTTTTGTGCAGGGAAGTTTGGGAATATCAAGCCGACTTCAAACAAGTCTATTGTCAATGTGTACTTATCGCTATTGACGATTCTTTTCCATGCCTGATGCATGTCTTTTGACCAATAAATGTCATGTACTAAAATACACTTGGGCTGTTGTGTAGTATGCTCGATGGAATCTAAATAAAATTCGATTGTTTCGCTTCGGTGATCAGCATCCAGGAATACAAGGTCAGGCGCTTGATTCGTCAATACTTCCTCAAAAATATCTTTGACGTTTCCTTGAATAAGTTCAACCTTCTCACCTCCGAAACGTGAGATCACTTCCTGAGCGATTTTAGAAATTTCATTGGATCCTTCGATAGTCACTATTCTTGAGGCATTAGATAGACTCAGGCAGGAGGCGTTGATGCCAGCAGCAGTACCCGTTTCCAGAACCGTTTTTACCTCCAAATGGTTGATTAGTTGAATAAGGAAAACATTGAATTTCTTGGTGGAAGTAACTCTTTTTGCCCAATTAGCAAATATCTCATCTCTCTTATGTCCCGTTTTAGGATTAGTATACTCGATGCGTGCTTTCGAACGAAAAGTTTCGGTTCTGATACGTCGACAACTTTCGGACAAACTTTTGTCTTGTTTGGAAATTACCTCATTGTAAAGATTAAATACAAATGGCGAGTGTATTCCGTGAGCATTTTTTGCTCTGAACTTGTATTTAATAAACTCTCGGATTGCAAAAAGGGGGATTCCCAAAATCAGTTCAACTTGAACGGAACTACCATATCAAACTGAGGAATCTTTACTGTGAATTTTTGACCATCGACCAATCTTTCCATGGTGTAAAACCCTGACATCTTTCCCATGCCAGATTTAAGATTACATCCAGAGACATATTGGTGCATTTGGCCAGGCTCTATTATAGGCTGTTTTCCAATAACTCCTTCCCCCTCTATTTCTCTACTCTCATTAGTTAAATCAACTATATCCCAATGTCTGGCTAGTAATTGGATCGTTTTGTCACTTAAATTTTCAATGGTAATCTGGTAAGTGAAGACAAAGTGATTCTGAACGGGGTTGGAATACTCCCGCTGATACTCTGTCTCTACTGAAACTCTTATTCCTTTTGTGGTGTCTACTACCATCTTTGCTATTTGATTGAAGAAATTTAGAAGTCTTTTCTTATTTTGCCAACGTTCTTGTAAAAAAAGAATTTGTTAATCAATGGATGTTAAGATAGAACCTTCATGGAAGGAGCTTTTAGAGGAGGAATTTGAGAAGTCTTATTTTCAAGACTTAGTCGCTTTTGTTAAAAGCCAGTATCAACAAAAAACTATCTACCCTCCTGGTAGTCAGATTTTTAGAGCTTTCGACTTTTGTCCCTTGAGCGAAGTTAAGGTGGTAATTATAGGGCAGGACCCTTATCACGGACCCGGACAAGCAAATGGATTGTGTTTTTCGGTGGCAGAGGGAGTTTCTTTTCCGCCATCTCTATTGAATATATTCAAAGAACTGAAATCTGACTTAGGCAAGGAAATCCCTCCCCATGGAAGTTTGGAATCTTGGGCCAAACAAGGTGTGCTTATGCTCAATGCCACATTGACTGTAGAATCTAGAACACCAGGGTCTCATCAGAATAAGGGCTGGGAGCAATTTACAGATGCGGTTATAGAGAAACTCTCTAGAAATAAGGAGAGAATAGTTTTCATACTGTGGGGAGCTTATGCACAGAAAAAAGGACAAGTGATTGACTCAAGCAAGCATCATATTATTTCGAGTCCTCACCCTTCACCCTTTGCGGCACATAGAGGCTTTTTCGGAAGTAAACCGTTTTCCAAAGTAAATGACTTTCTTGCAAGTAGTGGGATTGAACCAATAACTTGGTAGTTTTATTGAGTTGACCACAACTTGGATTAAAGTAGTACAATTATGAGCGGACTTTCAGAATTTTATGTTCCCCCTAGAGAAGAGAAAAACAGGTTGAAAGGCTGCTTGGCAATGTTTGTTTTTATTGCCGCAGGTTTTATCGTAGTTATGGTGATGTTTATGATTGTAGCTTATTTGAAATAAATAGACTTAGTCGATCCCCTTAAATAGTCGATTCCATCTTACTTTTCTCAATAAGGACTTGTTCTCATCCAGGGACATCCAGATAAAGGAGGCTTCTCCTACTACGAAATCTTCAGGCACAAACCCCCAATAGCGAGAATCAGCAGAGTTGTGTCTATTGTCTCCCATCATAAAGAAGTAGTCCTTGGTGAATGTGTATTCAGAAACTTCCTCTCCATTGATGGTTAGCTTGTCAATATCAATTTTGACTTCACCCAGTTCTTCATAGTCTTCTATGGTAGAGCCGAATTTAGCTAGGGAATACTCATCGATTTGGATGGTCATACCTCTGAATGGAATTTCCAGTGGGCCGTAATTATCAGCGTTCCAAGAATAATATTTAGCATCCGGGAAAATGTCGTCTTCAATTTCTCTTAAATCTTTAAGAACGATATCGACGCTGGCTATAACATCGAGTTTTCTTATCTCTGCAGCTATTTCCGCCGTTATCATAGGTCTCAAAGCAGCTATTCTTTGCTGAGAACCTTCAATACTAAGACTTCTCGCAAGTTCGAACTTATCGACTATTTTGCCCCATTCCTGCTGACTCAGCTCTCTTTTTGGCACGACTCTGTACTGATGCTGCATGAGTTCTGGGTTTTCGCCGATTTCACCATTGATGTAAACCTGTCCTCTTTTGACTTCAATTGTATCTCCCGCTACTGCAATACAGCGTTTGATATAGTGAGTTTTTAAATCCTTAGGATGAAACCCTCCATCTGACCTGCTATTGTACATGTCATCAACAGGGTAATTGAAAACCACAACATCGTTTCTTTCCACCTTACTGAGTGAAGGCAATCTGAGTTGAGGTAGCTTGATCGCTTCCAGATAAGATGGCGTTTCAGTCCCCCAAATCTTTGCATGTGTAAGAGGTAGCTGGAGCGGCGTTTGCGGTGTTCTGGGGCCGTAATTGATTTTACTTACAAAGAGAAAATCTCCTACTAGTAGGGACCTTTCCATAGATGGTGTAGGAATCACGTAAGCTTCCATAAATACCCATCTGATGAAAGTAGCAGCAAAAACAGCAAATACGATAGCCTCGAACCACTCTTGCGGAATGGTTCTTTTTCTCTTTTCCATTTCAGTGGCTTTTCCTAGATATTTTGTATCTGAGTAAGCCACATAAATCATGTAAAATGGAGCTAAAATTACTCCCACGGATTGATCGACATATGAATATTTCCCGAAGGATTTCAATAAGTCGAGGTGCATCGTAAGTGCGATAAAAAAGTTAACCACAGGAACAAATAGAAGAAGAACCCACCAACCGGGTCTCCCAATGATTTTCATGTGAATGTAATAGTTGTAGAAAGGAACGAATCCAATCCAACCTTGCTCTCCAGCTTTCTCGAAAAACTTATAATAGGCCGCAGCTTGAAAAAGATACCAACTTAATAAAAAGATGATTGAAAATGTAATACTAAAATCGTTGAAATACATTTATGATTGCTTTATAAAATCTTCCATTGTTACAATACCTGACTGGTTAGTGATCCATTCGGCCACTTTAATTACACCAGAGGCGAAAACTTTTCTATCATGCGCAGTATGCTTGATTTCAATGCTTTCCATTGCAGATTTGTAATTGATTGTATGTGTTCCGGGTACTTCTGGCTCTCGAAGTGAAACTATTCCAATTGTGCTTGAGTCCTCGGTGGGTTCGTTGATCCAACCTGAGACTTTGCTGTTTTTTTCTAAAACCCCCTCTGCCAATGTGATGGCCGTGCCGCTTGGGGCGTCTTTCTTTTCTGTGTGGTGGATTTCCTCCATTTCAATATCAAAACCCCCAAGTTTTGCCATCTTTTCGGCTAACCATTTATTTAGTTCGAAAAAGAGATTGACTCCAATGCTGTAGTTTGATGCGTACAAAAATGTACCATTATTTGCCTTGCAAAGGTTTGTTATTTCGGTGTACTTATCGAGCCATCCGGTAGTTCCTACCATGGTCGTGACTCCATTACTCACAAGTGTTTTGATGTTTTGATATGCAGTTGAAGGTTGTGAGAATTCAATAGCTACATCCGTATTCTGAGGTGTGATCTTAGCAATATCACTTGCATTATCAGCATCGATTATAAATGCTATTTCATGATTGGCTTCACGAGCCAATGATTCAATGGCTTTTCCCATCTTACCATAACCCACTATTGCTATGCGCATTACTTGAAATTTAATGAAACAGAAAATCCTGCTGTTCGCGAAATTAATAGAGTTGAGTTAATAGATGGGTAAATGGTCATAGAAAGGTTCTCATTGATATCAAATTCATTGAGATGAGCAGATATATGAGCATCTGCTATATTCAATAAATAGAATGCTGAGGTCAGAATGATTAGAAAATCTCGGTTCCTTCTAAAAACATCTCTATTCCGTTCAAGAATATCGTCGCTTCGAAAAAGGTCTTCGTAGAAGTTTTCGGTGAGGGGAGTGGCATCAGATGCTGCAATCAAGGCGTTTTCCATCTCTTGATAGATACGGTGGTTGTAGTTGATGTAATGAGCAAATATTAATCCTCCGCCATATATCAAAGGGATTTTCCAATACTGATTATTGTACGCCTGACCAAGACCGGGAAGTACTGCTGAAAAAAAAGCAGCCTTGTAAGGGTCTTTCTGAGAGATTTCCTTAAACTCAGAAATTGTATTATCTGTCATTAAAAAAATAGAGTCGGTTTTATTGGTTTGAGCTTGCAAAGTGCAAACGAACACCATTGAGATCAATCCGACTAGTACTTTTCTAATCATATCAGATTTTGAGGATATCCAGTATTCTGTTGAGTTCATCTGAAGAAATAAACGGAATTTTGATCTCTCCCTTGTTTTTTTCGTCCGCTTTTATTGAAATTTTTGTTCCAAAATGCGATGTGAGCTTCTTTTGGATATTGCTAATTTCAGGATTAGTACTCGCAGCAGGCTTTTCTAGAGGCTCTTTTTTTGCACCTATTCCTCTTACAAGTTCTTCTACTTTTCTAACGGAAAGATCTTCCTTGATGATCTTTCCAAAGATATCAAGCTGTAAATCGACTTTGTCGATGTTGATGATGGCTCGAGCATGACCCATTGAGATTTTGCCATCTCTAAGCGCAATCTGGATGGCAGGGGGGAGCTTGAGTAGTCTTAAGTAGTTGTTTACTGTACTTCTATTCTTGCCAACTCGATCACCTAGTTCTTCTTGCTTAAGCTCGCACTCAGCTAGTAATCGCTGATAACTTAGGGCGATTTCAATTGCATTAAGGTTCTCACGCTGAATGTTTTCAATCAAAGCCATTTCTAGCATTTGTTGATCATCAGCAGTTCTTATGTATGCAGGGACTGCTTTTAGCCCTGCAAGCTTAGATGCCTGAAATCTTCTTTCACCTGAGATTAACTGAAACTCCGTTTCGCTTAGTGCTCTTACGGTGATGGGTTGGATGATACCTTGAACCTTAATAGATTCAGCAAGTTCCTGCAGTGCTTCTTGCTTGAAGTCTGTTCTTGGCTGAAAAGGGTTTACTTCAATCTGGTCAAGTGATATTTCACTGATTGCTCCTTTTATAGTAGCACCTGATCCGCTTAAATTTTCCTTTTCCTCGTTATCCTCAAGAAGCGCCCCCAGACCTCTACCAAGTCCGGTCTTCTTTTTCCATTTTTCGGCCATTATAATATTTTATGCTACTTCAACCTGATTTCTCTCCATGATTTCTTTTGCAAGATTCAAATAGGAGAGGGCACCCTTACTCTCTGCGTCGTGACTTATAGCAGGTACTCCGAAGCTCGGAGATTCACTGAGCTTTATATTCCTAGGTATTAAGGTGTCAAATACCATGGATTTGAAATGTGTTTTTACTTCTGAGACTACCTGATTAGAAAGGTTCAATCTTAAATCATACATCGTAAGCAAAATGCCTTCGATTGCTAGATCTGGATTAAGTCTACTTTGAATGATTTTTATGGTATTAAGCAGTTTTCCCAACCCTTCCAAAGCGAAGTACTCGCATTGAACAGGAACTATAATCGAGTCCGCCGCAGTAAGTGCATTGACCGTGATTAGTCCCAATGAAGGAGAGCAATCGATGATAACATAATCATATTCCTGACTCACTTCAGCCAAGGCGATTTTCATTTTCTGTTCTCTCTTTTCGATACTTACCATCTCAACTTCAGCTCCTACCAGGTCGATATGGGAGGGAAGTAGGTCAAGATATTTGATATCTGTTTTTACGATACACTTTTTAGGATCTATATCGTCAACCATGCATTCGTAAATGCTGAATTCGACTTCTTTTGGGTTTTTACCTACTCCTGATGTGGCATTGGCTTGTGGATCGGCATCTACAATAAGCGTTTTAAGCTCTAAAGCTGCCAAGCTTGCTGCTAAATTGATAGCGGTAGTAGTTTTACCCACTCCACCTTTTTGATTCGCAATTGCAATTATTTTACCCATAGTAAATATTAAGAAAAGGTTGACTGATCTAAAGAAGACAAGGACACAAATATATCCAAGATATATTGAAGATGGATTTACTAGATAAAAGAAAACCCCTGCATGTGCAGAGGTTCTTTTCTATCGCTTTAGTAATCAGTAAATTAACAATTTAAATGTGCATAAGTAGTTGATTACTTTTTCTTACCAGTATTTTTCTTCTTTTGTCCCTGAGCCTTCATTGCCTCATCTAAGCGCTGCTGAAACGATGACTTCTTTTTATTTACATTTTTCTTCCTATTCTCTTCGAGTATACCCTTAATCTTATCTTCATCGATTAGTTTCTTGAAAAGTGCGATTTGTCCAAATGAGACAATATTGGAAACGAAGTAGTAGAATGTAAGGCCTGATGCGTAGTTGTTTAAGAAAAACAAAAACATGATAGGCATTATATACTGAAGGGTTTTCATAGGACCTTGTACAGATGCGGTCATCTGACTATTGGACCATGTATATAGTATTGTTGATGCGGTCATCAGCAATGTGAACAAGCTAATGTGATCTCCGTAAAAAGGAATGTTGAAAGGCAAGTCAAGTACGCTATCGTATGTTGAAAGGTCGGTTGCCCAAAGAAAACTTTCCTGTCTTAGTTCTATTGAATTTGGAAAGAAATAGAACATAGCAAAAAGAATCGGCATCTGGAGTACCATCGGTATACATCCGCTAAGAGGATTTATGCCTACTTTTTGATAGAGCGCCATCTGCTCTTGCTGCGCTTTCTGCTGATCTCCATCATGCTTCTCTTTGATCTCATCTAACTCTGGCTTCAATACTCGCATTTTCGCCATTCCCATGTGAGAGGTATAGGTGAGGGGAGAGAGTACCAGCTTCAGGATAATCACCATGATGATGATGATAATGCCATAACTAGAAATATATTTTTCTAAGAAATGGAAAATAGGAATAATGGCGAACTTATTGATCCACGAAAGAATGCTCCACCCTAGCTCTACATTCTGACCAAAGTCATCTGTAACTTCTTTTAGTATAGAGTAGTTGTTTGGTCCATAGTAAAAAGTAAACCCAGTTTTGTTAGCAATAAAATCCTGATAAGAAAGCTCAAGGTTCATGGTGACATCCTTGATCGCAGATGAGTCACTGAAGTCTATAACGGAGGAAACTGACCCGCTTTCAAATGGAGAACTTGCGATTATTGCTGATGAAAAGAACTTTTGACGAAACGAAACCCATGATATTTTGCTTTCAATTATCTCTGATTCCTTTTCGGTAGAAGAAGCGGATAATTCATCTACATCACCGTCAGTTGATCTATACTTTACCGTAGATCTGTTTCTTGCATCTTTAAAATCCTTTTCTACTCGATTCATTCCCTGCTCCCAGTTAAATGAGATGCTTCCGTCAAGCACTCCATTCATCCCTGATTGAATGACATTCATGTCTATTTCATAACCAGAACCGGAAACAACATATTCATAGGTGATTGATTGACCGGATGCTACAGGCAATGAGAATCGAACCATAATGGAGTCCTCACCTGAGATCGAAGTAGAGCTATTGCTCGATTGAAAGTAAAGTTCTGATAGATCAATTTCCTTAGAAAGATGGCCTACTTTGAAATGTTGTGAAGTGTGTTTTTCATCAATCAAAACAAGTGGGTCACCAAGAAAATCATTGAACTCCTTTAAAATCAATTCCTTAACCGTTCCTCCTTTATTGCTGAACTTGATGATCAAGTTATCAGTTTCGATTTGAAAAGTCTCTTCTTGTCCTATCGCGACTCCAGAGAAAAGACCAAATTTCATTTCATTCAGTCGGTTTCTAGCACTATCCGAAAGTACTGTGACGGCTTCTGTGCTTTGGTTAGTCGTATTTGTGCTTGATTGTAAAGCCTCTGACTGCTCAGTTGTGGCAATGTCCTCTATGGGAGGCTCTGGTGCAAAAAACTGAAAGTAAACGGTGATGAACACCAGCATTACAACCAAACCAATGATTTGATTTCTATCCATAATTTCTAATGATTCTTATAATTTACTGCTCCTTATATAGCATTGCAGCTTTTACAAACTTGACAAATAGAGGGTGCGGGTTTATAACGGTAGATTTAAGTTCCGGGTGAAATTGAGTACCTACGAACCAAGGGTGGTTTTCTAGTTCAACGATTTCCACCAGATTTGTGTCTGGGTTGACCCCTGTTGCTTTCATTCCAGCTTTCTCGAACGCCTCTAGATATGTACTGTTAAATTCATATCTATGTCTATGTCTCTCAGATATTTTCACTTGTCCGTAAGCACCGTTTGCCTTTGATCCTTTTTTAAGCTGGCAAATATAAGCACCTAATCTCATCGTGCCACCTTTGTTTTTGATGGTCTTTTGATCTTCCATCAAATCAATTACTGGATGTTTGGTTTTTTGATCCATCTCAGAGCTATTGGCTTTCTTATGGCCAAGCACATTTCTGGCAAATTCGATAACAGCGCATTGCATACCCAAGCAAATACCGAAAAATGGAATACCGTTTTCTCTTGCAAAGCGAACCGTGGCGATTTTTCCTTCGATACCTCTTTCACCAAATCCCGGAGCTACCAATATACCGTCTAATTCAGATAGGTACTTCTCCGATGTATTATTGGTGATGTCTTCAGCATGAATCCACTCAAGTTTTACTTTGCATTCGTTGAATGCTCCTGCATGAGTGAATGCTTCAGCAATTGATTTGTAAGCGTCTTTCAGCTCAACATATTTACCTACCAGACCAATTCTAACTTCCTTGGTTGGGTTTTTAAGTCTTCCCAAAAACTCTTTCCAAGCGTCAATACGTGGTTCTTTTTTGTACGACATTTTGAATTTGGAAAGGACTCTTTCATCGAGCTTTTCCTTCCTCATCAAAATTGGAACATCGTAAATTGAATCTGCGTCTCTTGCTTCAATCACAGCGTTGAAAGGTACGTTGCAGAACAAAGCAATTTTCTTTCTTATGTCATTATCTAAATGATGCTCAGAACGGCAAACAAGAATGTCGGGCTGTACTCCAGCTTCAAGCAATTCCTTTACAGAATGCTGAGTAGGCTTGGTTTTGAGCTCACCCGCTGTTTTCAGATACGGAACCAGAGTCAGATGCAAGGAAATACAATTGGTAGGTCCAAGTTCTAGTTTGGCTTGTCGTACGGCTTCAATGAATGGTAAGGACTCTATATCACCTACACAGCCTCCAATTTCAGTAATGATGACATCAAAGTTGCCAGTGTCAGCGAGCTTGTAAATATTATTTTTAATCTCGTCCGTGATGTGAGGAACGACTTGTACAGTCTTTCCTAGAAAATCACCTTCTCGCTCTTTCTGGATTACATTATAGTATATTCTACCCGTGGTGACGTTGTTGTTTTGGGAGGTAGGGATATTGAGAAATCGCTCATAATGCCCAAGGTCAAGATCTGTCTCAGCTCCATCGTCTGTTACATAGCATTCGCCATGTTCGTATGGATTAAGAGTTCCCGGATCAATGTTGATATACGGGTCGAATTTCTGAATGGTAACGGACAAGCCGCGAGCTTGTAGTAGTTTACCTAGTGATGCTGATATGATACCTTTTCCGAGCGAGGATGTAACTCCACCCGTAACGAAGATGTATTTAGCTTTGGACATTAAAAATGTATGATTGCCTTTGTTTGTTACGGGATACAAAGCTAGGTTTTTCCCATGAATAAGCGAGGGTAATAGGAATTATTATCTCATGATAATTCGATATCCAATGGAGGCACCAAAATATCCTACCGGGTCGAAATTTCCTTCCTCCTTTGGGAGCTTCACAGGAATACTGTAAGTATAGCTAAGGATGAGATTGAATCTCTTGATAGTAAATACAATCGGTAGACTAAAACTGTAATTCATGAGACCGTACTCATTGGATGTTTCGTTTAGCTTGGAGTCCAGATAGTCTTGCACTTCTTCGTTTTGTGAATAGATAAAATTGGTTCTTCTTCTTTTAGTTCGCTCGTCCAGGTTGTCGTTTTGATTGATCCTCCTTAGAATCTGTAGCTCTTCACTAGAAAAGTCTACTGTCCTTAGAAAGGATTGAAACTCATCGCTTGTTGTGATTTCGCCGATGTATTGTAGTCGTTCTATTTCATCTGAATAAAAATAACTGGTTACATTCCTATTGCCGAAAATGATCGAAAATGAGGGCGCGATTCTTATTTTATCAAAGATCCACTTATTGGTAAGCGTGAGGTTTCCAGAGGCATTTCCGATTATTCTATGTGCATCTTCTGATCCAAATAGGTAATTGTAGTCTAGTGATGCAAAAAAGTACTTGGAGGTGAATCCGCTGGAAACGTTTAAACTGTTTTTTAGTGAGTTACTTGACGATTCGCTGGAAGTCCTGTTATAAATCCACCTTTCATAGCTTCCGGTGAGGGTCCATCTTTTCCCAATAAACTTCATATAGCCAAGAGTGGCTACAGTGAGACTATATTTAGGGTCAAAATCGCTGTTCCAAAAACCGGATAGGTCTGCATAGTATCCCTTTTTATGATAGAAAGATATTCCGGGTGAAAGTCCGTGCTGATCGATCCCAAGGTTTCTTCCAGCACTCACGACACTGCTGTTATATCCAAACCTTGCGTTTAGTTCTGAATATGCGCTTGATTCTTCACTGAGAATGCTATCTATAAGCATAAATATGGATAGTGAGTCCATTTCCATTTCCCACTTTGCCAGCTGCTCCTCAACGGACAAAGGCTCATCTTGAGCCTGGGTTGTATGGAATACAATTAATAGTAGTAACGATATGATCGTACTTCTAAAGTTCATTTGGTAGGGTGGAAGGTCTAATTGTTTTTTCTTTTTCTTATCTGTTGTTCATTCCTTTGTCTATCTCCTTCAAGTCGTCTCCTTTGAGCGTTTTCTTCGCGGATTCTATTCATTAGCATTTCACGAAAATCCTGCTCTGCTTTGCGAAGGTTCATTAATTGTCTGCTTGTAACTACTTGTTGCATTCGCTGAGAGTATACCTGCTCCAGCTCTAGTTGTCTTTGCTTTATTGAATGTCCGCGATCAAGTATTTTTTTGCTTTCATCCTCGGTGGCTTTGTTTGGGTCGAAATTGCGTTTGAGCTCTTTGAATTCTTGCCTTATTTGTCGCTGCTTCATGCTATACTCTCTATAGACCGGCCAGAATTTTTCAGCCTGCTCAGGAGTGAGCTCCAGTCGTTCTGTGATTAAAGCTATTCTAGCAGCTTCTATCTTTTCTCTTGCACTTTGATCTTGTGCGAGCGAACTTAAGCTTGCTGATACGAGTAAGATTATGATTGAAAAACGTTTCATTGCTAAAGGTAAATTTCGTTTAAATCAAATGTATTTATCAAATCATCAATATTTTCTTCGTCCAAATCCAGTCCATTAAGGTAGTTAGGGTCCTCCTCAAGAAGCTGGTCAGGGTCTGAGGTCAATGAGACCAATTCGGTAATTGATAGCTCACTTTCATCTAAATAGTTTAGAATTTCATCCTGAGAAACTTGAGCAAGCAGTGTTTCTGCTGACATAGTGTCGGTTTTATCGAGTTGGATGAACCAAAAAGCAATCGCTAGAATTGCAGCAAAAGAGGGGATAAGAGCTAGCTTAAACGTCTTGAAGAAGGCAGGACGTTTTTCGACCGCAATTTTTCCTTGAATATCGGCAGTCAAGGATTCGAAATAACCCTCTGGTACTTGGTAGGGATTCTTGTTTTCAATATCGTCTAACTTGATTTTCATTATTGCTTAGATTCTTTTCAGTTTAAAAGGTTTAATGATTAGAAAGAAAACCTTCAATTTTTTTTACAGCGTGATGATAATTGGCTTTTAAAGCTCCTACGCTAGTACCTGTTACGGATGATATTTCATTGAATTTCATTTCATCAAAATATTTCATATTGAAAACTGCTCTTTGCTTGTCAGGCAATTTGAGTAGGGCTTTTTGTAGTCGAATCTGAATTTCATCTCCGGTAATCAGGTTGCTATTATCAATTTTAGATTCTAGTTCACTACCAACATCGCTCAAAGAAAGGAAGCTTCTTCTTTTTTTCTTTTTCAAGAAATTAAGGCACTCATTAGTAGCTATTCTGTAGACCCATGTAAAAAGCATAGATTCTGCTCTAAATTTATCGAGATTGGACCAAATCTTAACGAAGATGTCCTGTGTGAGATCATTGGCATCATCGTGATCGATGACCATTTTTCTCACATGCCAGTAGACTCTTTCCTGATAGGCTTTGAGCATCAGGTTAAATCCATAGTGGCGGGTATCTTCGTTTTGAATCTTTTCTATTATAAAAGCTTCTTCCAACTTTATAGGCGATTTTACCTTTAGAGTGTAATTAATAAAGAAGGTTTAAGATAAGAATAAAATATTTTTGCCAGGAGATATAAGTTTCTATCTGGTCAATGACTGCTTTGTCTTGAAACCTCTATTTTCAGATTGGAAAGTTCTCTATCTTTTCCATGTGAAGATAAGTATCATTATTCCCACGCTTGACGAGGAGACACATATTGAACGTACGATTACAGCAATAGAGTTGGATAAGCATCCAAGTGAGGTGGAAATTATTGTGATTGATGCTGGTAGCTGTGACAAAACGGTAGAGAGGACTCTGGATTTAGGGCATGTATTGGTTGTAGAAAAGCCTGAATTCAAGGGAAAGAAATATGCTTCCTTGAATTTTGGGGCAAGTCTGGCAACAGGGGACGTTTTGCTTTTCCTTGACGCGGATACGATTCTTCCTAGGGACTTCTACATTAAAATCCGGGGTTTGCTTGATTCAGATAGCCGTGTGGTAGGTGGTGCCTTCGAACATCAATTTGACCATGCCAATTTTTCGCTTTGGTTGATTCAATTGATCAATAGGGTCAGGTATCGAATTAGTAGACTTTACTATGGAGATCAAGCTATTTTTTGTAGAAAGCAAGCTTTTCTGGAGGTAGGAGGCTTTGTTGAGGCACCTATTATGGAAGCAGCGTATTTGTGCAAGTCTCTCAAAACCATTGGCAAGTTGAAGTTGATAAAACACTCCATCAAAACTTCAAGCAGACGCTTCGTCAGTGGAGGCGTTTGGAAGGTTTTTCTAAATGACACACGTATTTGGTTACGAGATTCTTTAGGGTTGGATAATACCGCTGAAGGGCAAAGGTATTGGGAGAGTAAGTGATTTTCGTTAGGCCTTTTTCCTTACCTTATCAATACTCACTAGAAATCGCTCGTATGAAAGATCAGGTTTGTGCAGGTAATCTGTAATCTTGTCTTGAAATAAAGAGTGAATATGTTTTTTGTCAGATGAGATGATTATTAGCTGAGATTGCAGTCGATCAAAGCTCATGTTTGGTTCGTTTGAATCCAAGTCAGCGAAAATAATATCGGCAGGTTCTGGAGAACCATTTTTCACAGCGATTCCTTCTGTCTTATTGATGAATTCTAGAATTAATTCCTTAGAAAAACGATCATTGTCATAAACTTCACAAAATAACTTCTTCACAAAATAGCGGTTGAATATCTTTTTCTGGCAAAGCTAATCCTGCGGGATTGACTTTTTAGATATTATCGCCTGACTACCTCAAAGCATCGTTGATCAAGGGGATATCCTCGTTTAAATTTTTTAGAACTTGCTTATTTTTTCCATAAGCTTTGGCTTCATGGTTTGGCTAAGAGGGATGATCTTATCTTCAATTTGAATGTTACTTTGATCAATGTTTTTGATTTTATCCAATCTTACGATGTAAGACCTGTGGATACGCAAAAAGTCACTAGAGATCCTGTTTTCTATTTTGCTAAGGGTAGAGTACACGACATGTACCTTGTCGGGGGTCTTGATCTTGACGTAATCACCGTAAGCTTCGAAATACATAATCTTGTTTACTTCAACGCTCACAAGAAGGGAGTTTTCTCTCACATAAATTACATCTTGAATCTTGTCAGACTCAGATGGGCTTACGTTTTCACAAGCTTTGGTCGCGGCTTTAAGAAATCTGGAGTAATCATTGACAGGTTTGAGTAGATAGTCAATCGCATCCAGTTCAAAAGCTTCTACAGCGTACTCGCTTTTTCCCGTTATGAAAATGGTTTTAGGAGGGCTCTTGAGTGATTTGATGAGCTCTAAACCAGAAAGTTTAGGCATTTCCACATCAAGAATAAGGATGTCAGGGCTTGTATTGACTATATATTCCAAAGCAAGCAGGGGCTCGTTAAATGAACCTTCCAGCTCAAGAAAACCAGTATTTTTCACAAAATCTGATATGACCTCTAGCTGCAGTTTATCATCATCTACTACAATAGTTCTGAATTTCCTTTGGCTCATATTTGATTTTCTAATTGTATTACAAGTTGGTTTATTTGACTGTTATGTAGCTTGGCTTTGTCAAGGATCATTGAATCAGGGTTGTTTCTGTCAACCATTTTTTCCATTTCATCTGCATCATTTGCAATTTCATCAAGTCCGACCATTTTAAGGCTGGATTTGATTTTGTGTGCGTAAGTCCTAATGGCTTTTAGGTCTTTTTCAATGAGCGCTTCTTCCAGATTTTTGATTTCTGCCTTGATCGTTTCTTTGAAAATATCTCGATATCTGTTGATCTTTTCTGGATTATCTCCAAAAGTATCTTCCAATTTACAACGAATAGTAGACTCAAAGTCTTTTTCTTCCGACTTAGTTTTATTTAGCTTCAATCTTGATGCCACTTTGTTGTAAAACTCTGTTGGGAGAAAAGGCTTGGTTATGAAATCATTGATACCTGATTCGAAAACAGATTCTTTTGTTTCGGCCATTGCCGAGGCAGTAAGGGCGATAACGGGCAATTCTTTGAAATAACTATCTTCTCTGCTTCTAATATGTTTTATGGTCTCAAAACCATCCATAATTGGCATTTGTAAATCAAGCAAGACCAGATCAACTCTTTGTGATTCAAGTATGTCAAGGGCCTCCTTTCCATTAATAGCCTCTAGTACGGTGCAGTCCCATGATTTTAAAAAATCTCGTGCAATCAATCTATTGAAGTCATTGTCTTCTACAATGAGTACACTTCCTGAAAGTGAATCGAATAGATCTTTGGATTTGGAGAATTTATTTGATTTTTCTTTGATACTCACTCTTTGTAATGCTAAACTGAAGTGGAAGGTGGAACCATCGTTTTTGTCGCTTGAAAGATGGATTTCGCTATCCATCAGTTTCAAAAGTTTTTTTGTAATGGATAATCCAAGTCCAGAACCACCGTACTTCTGTGTTGTGTTTTTTTCCGCCTGTACAAATGTATCAAAAACATCTTTTTGTCGAGCCTTTGGGATCCCAATTCCTGAATCTTGTATCTCAAACAATATTTCATCAAAGCTATCGTGTTGATTTTTTCTCTTAAGCAAAAACTTGACTTCTCCTTCCTCTGTAAATTTGATAGCATTGCTAATAAGGTTGTGTAGAATTTGACTAATCCTCACCTGATCCCCATGATAGGAATCCACCAGAGATTCATCGTACTCAAAGAGAAACTCGATTCTTTTCTCCTCCGCCTGTATTAAATAATTTTCGTAAATGAGAGTTGCAAGTTCGCGAAGGTTGAATTCGGTAACATCGATTTCAATTTTACCATCTTCTATTTTATTCAAATCCAAAATATCATTTACAATAGCCAACAAGTTATCACCACTTCTTTTTAGAATATTCAAATGTGCTAATTGATTTTGAAGAGGCTGCTTGTTGAGAAGTAAATGTGTAGTTCCGATGATTCCGTTTAATGGAGTCCTTATCTCATGAGACATCATGGAGAGGAAACTGTTTTTAGCGTTTGAAGCTTCTTCTGCCTTGATTTTTGCAATTAGAAGTTGTTCTCTTTCCTCTCTTTTTGTAGTGATATCTCTAGAGGACGTTTGGAATGAAGTCACTTCACCATTTTCATCTACAATTGGTTTTGTGTATGATTCGAGCCAAATATATGATTGATCTTTCTTTCTTAGTCTGTATTCTACCTTTTGAACACTTTCGCCATCCAATGTGCTTTTATGTGCTCCTTCTTGAAGCCTGCTTATATCATCTGGATGGATAAAGTCGTAAGGGTTCTTGCCAATCATCTCTTCTGAATCGTACCCTAGCAAGTCTTTGGATGATTGTGAAATGAACTTGTAAATTCCATTGGGTTCGTGAAGAGCTATCACATCACTCGAGTTTTCAGAGACCAACTTGAAGAGCGATTCCTTTGTTTTGAGTTGCTCTTTTAGGCGCATGTTTTCAGAAATATCTCTTGCGATAGATCTTAGCTTAACCATTCTTTTGCCTTCATATTGCATGGTAGTGCGTTGCTCAACCCATAGAGGAGGCTTTTGTGCTGGGTTTAAACGATAGGTATAGGAACACTCGGTGATACCATTTCTAAACATATCAGCATAGAAGATCTTCATCTGCTCAACATCTTCTTTATGAATCATATCCCAGACCGGAGTTTTGACGATTTCCTCATGAGGTCTATTTAGCATTTGACCCATTTTGGCATTGACATAAATAGTCTTTCCTTCTGAATCTAACTCAAATACTCCATCGCCAAGGTTTTCCAAGATATCCTTAAGGTCACTTTCCATTGCTTTGGAAATGTGGTTTTGCTTTCTAAGCTCAAGCAATGCAACCACTTGCCTGGAAAGAGCCCAAAGTGCTTGTTTTTGGGTTTTGCTTAGGTTTTTTACTTTATGATCAATAACACAAAGGGTTCCAAGAGGATACCCATTTTTGTCTTTTAGAGGTGCTCCAGCATAAAATCTAACGTGAGGTTTTCCAGTCACCAACGGGTTATCATGAAACCGCTCATCTTCAAAGGAATCAGAAACCTCAAGGATTTTATCTGGCTCACCTATTGCGTGAGCACAGAAAGCAATTTTTTTTGGAGTCTCAGATACATCAAGTCCGTGATGAGATTTAAACCATTGTCTGGTGTCATCGACAAGGCTGATAAGCGCAATAGGGGAGTCTGAAATTTGAGCGGCAATTTTTGTTATATCATCGTAGATGTCTTCTGGTAAAGTGTCCAGAATTTTGTACTCTTCTAAGGCTCTGAGTCTTTCGTTTTCGTTTTGGGGTGTCTGCGGTTCAATCAAGGGGATACTTTTTATGAAAGGTAATCAATTGCAAACCTTTATTGTCATAGAGATAAATAAAAAAGAGAGGACCAAAGTCCCCTCTATCAACCAGCTATAAATAACGACCTCTCGTTATCATCTTAAATCTCGTTATTACCCCTAATTATACAGGGTATTGCTTTTTTATATTCGTCATGAATCTTTCGCAGGCATCTTTTTCACCGATATATATTAAATCGTTTTGTAGGTATACTTCCCAACTGTTTTGTGTTTTACTAAACTTGATGATAAAATCTGACTTGTCTTGACCGAAAATTCTTTTAAATAAATCCATTTTCTATTAACCAAACAATTGAATGTGAAAAGATAGAACTGCGATATTTTGTTTCGTAATTCTTTAATTGTAATGAAGCAAATCAACTTTTTCTTTTTAATGAAATTTAAAATATTGGTTAGGCAGAACTAAAAAGTCGTCCAAACGGGGGAAATACAAGGTGAGCATGGCGTCATGTAAGAAACCTGATATGTATATAGTTCAATTGTCTAAGGTTAAAAGATAAGGTTACTGCCAATCCTTATTTTCAAGCATCGTATTTTTTGAAAAACCACAATTGCATTGGACAAGATGCGCGTTTTTTACCGCTCTTGGTATATGTAATTGCAGAAACCCTTTCAGTTCATTTTATACTTTTAATTGAAGCTTTTTAATCCATATAAATTAACTCTATCATTCCCTTTTTGTCAAAGAGGAATATCTTTCCAGACTGATTGATACTGTTATGAAAGTACTTGCTTTTGGTGAGGTTGTATGGGATGTTATTGAGGAAGAATTTCACTTGGGTGGAGCCCCAATCAATTTTGCTGCTCACTCAATTCAATGTGGAAACGATTCTGCGATTATATCGGCGCTGGGTTTTGACGAATTGGGAGATGAAGCTCTGGAGTTGATTGAAAAGATGGGAGTAGATGTTTCTTTGATTCAAAAGAATAATAGGCAAACTGGTCTTGTACCGGTTACACTTAAAAATGGCCAGCCCATATATGAGATTTTAAATAATGTGGCATTTGACTTTATTGGGCTAAAAGATATCGATCTACTTAAGGTGCAAGAGTATGATGTGTTTTATTTTGGAACGCTTATCCAAAGAAATAAGCAATCAAGAGAAACACTTTTCCAAATACTTGACACTTTTCAATTTGAAGATGTTTTTTATGATGTAAATCTTCGGAAAGATACTTTTACAATAGAAGCCATTCGAAACTCTTTGCTGCACTGTACCATTCTCAAAGTCAACGATGAAGAATTACACTGGATTGGTAAAAAGCTTTTTGGAGAGGCTCAAGACTTTGATTCGTTTTGTGAGAAAATAGTCAATCAATTTCCGGGGATTAAGACGATTATTATAACAGTTGGGGAGAAAGGAAGCTTTGTTTATTCAGAGAATTATCTCCATAAGATTCCTACTAAAAAAGAAGCTGTCAAAGATGCTGTTGGCGCAGGAGATGCTTATAGCGCAGCATTCCTATCCGTTTATTTCAAAACGGGCGATGTGCTTCAAGCAGCAAGTCTAGGAAACCAGATAGCAGGATATGTTGCAACTTCATCAGGAGCGATACCAGTATATTCAAATCATATTAAGAATTTGATGAATAAATACATGTAGAAATCTCTGATTATTAGATTGATTACAAAGGAGAGTAAAAAAATAAGAAATGAATTTATTGATTGGATGCTATACACGTAAGATTTCAGAAGAAATTCTAGGAGGAGGGAAGGGAATCTATTGCTTCGATTTCGACCAAGATATGGGCAAGCTTAATCTTCTGGATATTGTACCTGCTCTCAATCCCAGCTATCTGGCTGTTTCATCAGGAAAACAATTTCTATATACCGTTGAGGAAATTGAGGAGTCAGGTACTCCACATGTGTCTGCATACGCCATAAATAGGAATGAACGACCACACCTGAGATTGATTAATAAACAAAAGCTTGAGGGGAGCTATGCCTGTCATTTGAATGTTTCGTTTGATGGAAAATTTCTACTCGTAGCGAATTATGGATCAGGAAATGTGAATGTTTACCCGATCCGACAAGATGGAGGATTGGAAGTTATCTCTGATAATGTCTATCATGAGGGGAACGGACCAAATGCCATGCGTCAGGAAGCTCCTCGTGCGCATATGATCAGCAAGCATGGTGACCAGCTTTTTGTTCCAGATTTAGGTATTGATCAGGTGAAATCCTATCGAATGGATGTTGGCGAGCAATCTCTGATACCTGTAGATAATTCCGATATGGCAACTTCGGCGGGAGCTGGCCCAAGGCATATTGTTTTTCATTCAAGCGGAAACTATGCCTTCGTTATTGGCGAGCTTGACAGTCGGGTTTATGTATTTAAGAATCAGGGAGAAACTTTTAGTTTGATCCAAACCATAGATTCCCTTCCCAAAGCATACAAAGAAGTTCCCAGTGGATCAGCTATTAGAATACACCCAAAAGGCAAGTTTCTTTACGTCGCTAACAGAGGATTCAATCATTTGACCATTTTTGATTTTGATATAAAAAATGAGATTTTGACGCTCTCAAGATATGAGTCAACCAGGGGTGAAACACCAAGAGAATTTAATATAGACCCTTCTGGAAAATGGCTACTTGCAGCGAATCAGGATTCTCATTCAATTTCTGTTTTTAAAATAGATCAAAAAAATGGGACACTTCGGTTTCATGAACTTAGCGAAGAGGCTGCTTCACCATCTTGTGTTTTATGGATTTGAAATTGACCTTTTTTCAAATCAGAACTAATTTATTTTAGACCAAAGCTTACTTAGCACAAAGGCAGTAATACTGGCAATGACAATAAGTATAGCACCAATAAGGTAATCTCCATAAATAATTAACCCTGTACCCATTAAGAATGAATAAACACCGATAGTCCCTATAATCATACACAATATTCCAACGGGAACTTTCCATTCTTCAGCTTTGGCACTGAGCTGTCCGGTTTGACGAGCAATTTCTGTGATCTTTTTCCATCCTGGTCCTCCTGGATTTACTTTATTGATGAATGAGGTCATTTTCTCTTGAGAGGTAGGCTTAGAGACATAGGCTACAATGATCCATCCGACAGTAGTAATTCCTACACCTAAAACTAATTCAGCCCATGCGGGAAGTGGTTCAAAACCAAGTCGCTGATGAAAGAGCCCGAAATATATAGCAATGACAAAACTGATTATCATGGCTGACAATTCGGTAGCGGCATTAATTCTCCACCAGAACCATCTCAGGATGAATATCAATCCTGTTCCTGCCCCAATCTGGAGTAAAATTTGAAAAGCACTCAATGCATTTTCCAGGTAGAGTGCAAAGATCATAGTCAGAACCATGAGTATTACAGTGATGATTCTACCCAGATTCAACATCTCTTTTTGAGTTGCTTCCGGCTTTACAAAGCGCTTGTAAAAATCATTTACGATGTAAGATGCTCCCCAATTTAGGTGAGTGGAGATGGTTGACATATAAGCTGCAATCAATGAGGTGATAACCAGCCCCAATAGACCCGCCGGGATGAATGTCAACATTGCTGGATATCCAAGATCATGGTTGATAATACCTTCAGAGTCTGGAAATGCTGTTTTGAAGCTTTCTAAATCAGGAAATACAACCAGTGAGCAAAGCGCAACAATGATCCATGGCCATGGTCTTAGGGCATAGTGAGCTACATTGAAGAAAAGGACAGCTTTGATAGAATGATCTTGATTTTTAGCAGCAAGCATTCGCTGCGCGATATATCCGCCACCCCCAGGCTCTGCTCCAGGATACCATACACTCCACCACTGCACAAGGAGAGGCATTAAGAATAGTACGACAAATATTTCTGGGTTTGATAAAGAGGGAAAGAAATCAAGTTTATCAACTACATTTTCATGACTCAAAAGATTACTTAAACCATTTACTTTCGGGTGATTTAAGGCGATAACTGCGGCTATAATGGAACCAGCTATCGCAAGAAAAAATTGAATAAAATCCGTGATTACAACTCCTCTTAAACCTCCAATTGAACTATAAATCACAGTCACAGTGCCTGATACGAGTACAGTTTGCCAGGGAGCTAATCCCATCAGGACACTTCCGATTTTTATTGCAGCTAGAGAAACACTAGCCATGATTATTACATTAAAAACAAGCCCCAGGTATACAGCTCTAAACCCTCTCAAGAAGCGCGCCAATTTACCGCTATATCGAAGCTCATAGAATTCTACATCTGTGATTACCCCAGATTTCTTCCAGAGCCTGGCATATACGAAGACGGTCAACATGCCGGTCAATAAAAAAGCCCACCATACCCAGTTTCCTGAAACGCCATTTTGACGAACTATATCCGTGACTAGGTTTGGTGTGTCTGTGGAAAAGGTTGTGGCGACCATAGAAACCCCAAGAATCCACCAGGGGAGCTTACCTCCGGCATTGAAATAATCCTCCGCTTCTTCTTTTCCAGTCCTAGCTGCCCAAATCCCAATAATTAGAGAAAGCACAAAAAAACCAATAACAAAGCTCCAATCTAGCGCACTTAAAATCATATGAACTTATAAGATAAATGTGATTTGAAAACAAGACATTACGACGATCAATCTATCCGATTTTCACTCAATTAAAATGATCGATTTTGATAAGCCGTGGAATTTATGAGTTTTATCTCTTTAATCATAATTCAATAGTTAGAGATATATTTGGTTCTTCGAAAAAGAAAGAATTCATCACATGCCTCAATCACTTTATGATAAAATATATGAGTTGCAAGGAATCAATGTGCTCTCGAAACATGAGCATCTTGTTAACGGTATTATTAATGCTATAGAAGCAAGAATTCTTAAAAAAGGAGACCAATTGCCTTCAATTAATAAAATGGTCGAAGAGTTGGGGTATGCCAGAAAGACCATCGTAAAAGCCTATGAGGATTTAAAAGGGAGAGGCATAGTGGAGTCTAAAAATTTTAAAGGCTATTATATTTCGAGTGAGGAGACAAAGCAAGTTTTGAAAGTAGCACTTGTGCTGTTTGCTTTCCATTCATTTCAAGAGGCATTTTATAATACTTTCAGGAAATGTCTGGATGAGAATATGCAGTTGGATGTTTTTTTTCATCATAATAACTTCAACACCTTTCAAAAGATATTGGCTGATGCTGAGAGTAAATATGGAATGTTGGTGGTGGCTCCAGTGCAAGATGATAAGTCGTTAGCAGTACTTAAAAATATTAGCCCTTCGAAGTTATTACTGATAGATAGGTTCATTCCAATGGGGGATGAATATTCGCACATTGTTCAGGAATTTGTAAACAATACATTTTCCAAACTTACGATGCTCAAGGATTCATTCAATAAATATGAAAAGCTTATTCTGCTATATGATGAAGAAACAGATCACCCGGAAGGAGTTAAAGATGGAGTGGTTAAATTCTGCAAAGAATATGAAATAAACCTCGGTATTGAAAAGGAGTATAAGTCCAAGTCATTGAAAAAGGGTGAAGCGTACATAACGATAAGCGATAGTGGGTTATGGGAAATATTAAAGGACTGTCAAGAAAACGCTTACACACTTGGAGAGGATATTGGAGTAATAGCGCATAACGACAATCCAATGAAGGAGATTGTCTTTGGTGGAATCACCACTATTTCTACGGATTTTAAGGAAATGGCATTAAAAGCGTCGGATTTTGTGAAATTCAAGAAAAACACGCAAATCAACATGGAAACTACTCTATTCAAGAGAAATTCCTTTTAGTCAATCTCACGACTATTATATATTTAATATTTCTTTTAATTAAAGCTAAATCCTTAATACAAGGGTGAGTTATGAGCTGTGTATTTTTAAATTTAGAAAAAAAGCTTACTTTTGTTAAAGTAGCATAGTATATCATAGTACAAACAAAAACTATAACGTATGATGAAAACTTTATCTTTTAACAGAAGTAATTGCACTGGCAGCTTTGTAAAGCCCCGGCGCTGGATCAGTATGATCGTACTTCTTCTTCTATCAGTCAGTGCATCCTTTGCTCAGCAAAGTATATCTGGAACTGTGTCAGGGGGAGGGGAGACATTAATTGGAGCTACTGTTCTTATAAAAGGGACAAGCTCGGGAACGGTGACAGATTTTGATGGTAAGTTCGTTCTTGACGTACCAGCAGATGCCACGACTTTGGTTTTCTCTTTTGTAGGTTTTACTACTCAAGAAATTGATATTAATAATCGGTCTGTGATCGATGTTACCTTACAGATCAGTCAGGAACTCGACGAAGTAGTGGTTGTTGGCTATGGCGTCCAAAAGAAAAGTGATCTTACGGGTGCTGTATCATCACTTAAGGCGAAAGATATTGCTTCTGTCGTAAGCGGTAACCCTACCAATGTTCTCCAAGGCAAGCTTTCGGGCGTTCAAGTTGAGAGCTTCGGCGGCCAGCCAGGTGGGTCAGCAAACGTGTTTGTAAGGGGAGTAGGGTCTTTAACCAACTCTTTTCCGTTGTATGTTATTGATGGGACTTTTGCTGAAAACATGGATTTTATCAACCCAAACGATATTGAGTCTATCGAAGTGTTGAAAGATGCTTCTTCTGCTGCTATTTATGGATCAAGAGCTTCTAATGGAGTAGTTCTAATTACCACAAAAAGAGGCCAAACTCAGGGAATCAATGTCAATGTCAATATAAGAGGTGGCTTTGAGGTAGCAAGTAAGAGATTAGACTTCTTAAATAGCGAGCAATTTTTGGATTACCGATCCGACTTAGAAACCAATGATGGATCTGGCTTTGTAATAAATAGAAGTGATTTCACTGAAAATGGACAGCTTATAGATACTGACTGGCAGGATGAGTCTTTCAGGACTGGGTATATTCAGGACTATGGAGTGTCGATCTCTGGAGGATCTCAAAATGCAAAGTATTATTTCTCCACAAACTATTTTGATCAGACCGGTATTTTAGTAGGCTCTGGTTTTGACAGAATCAATATCAGAGCAAATAGCCAATTCAAACTTGGTAAGCTTACCGTAAACCAGTCATTGGGAATAACTCAGTCTAAGCTTAAAGAAAATGAGTGGTTTGGATTTGAGTCAGCCACTGCACCTATACTTAGACTCAATGCTCCCGGAAACGACGGAGGATTCGAAGCTCCAGAGAGAGCAACATCAGGGTTTGGAGGGATTAACAATTATGCATTGGCCTCATTAGAAGAGAATCTTGATACTAGAAGAAATATACTTGCAAACTTGAATGTAGGATACGAGATTCTTGAAGGATTAACGGCAAAGGTCAATCTGGGAGTGGAGTATACAAATCGCTTTAAATCTACGTTTAGACCAACTTATTTTATGAGTTCGACTGACGCCAGATTCAATGACAACCCACAAAACGATTTAACTCACCTAAGAGGAGAATCTATCAGGACGCAGATAGAACCAACACTTTCTTATCAAAAGGAAGTCAATAATCACACTATCAACGTAGTTGTTGGATATAGTCGTGTAGAAGGGGAATCTGATATTTTGGCGACCTATGTAGGGGATTTACCATCCAACCAGATTGAAACGATAGGTGCAGCAGGCGTATCTAATATCCTAGGTAGTGCGGGTGCTCGTGAAACAGACGCTTTGATTTCAACATTTGGAAGAATTAACTACGTTTTTGCAGGTAAGTATTTGGTGACTGCCACGGTTAGAAAAGATGCTACGTCCAAATTTGCCGATGGCTCAAGAGATGATGTGTTTCCTTCGTTCTCTTTGGGATGGAGACTTGGGGATGAAGCTTTCTTCCCAACGAATGATATTCTGACAGGAGTTAAATTGCGAGGAGGTTACGGAGAGCTAGGAGCTCAAAATGTGGGCAACTACCTCTATCAATCTACAATCGGAACAACTTCAAACTCATCTTTTGGAAACGCAATTGCACCAGGCTTTGCTCAGACAGCATTTGCAAATGATGGACTACAATGGGAGACCTCTTCTACTGTTAACTTTGGAGCTGATCTTGACTTCTTTGATGGTCAAATCTCTTTCTCAGCAGAATATTACAAGAAGGATATAGACAATCTATTGGTTGCCGTTCCTATTCCAAGTTCTAATGGAACCAATGTTCCTGTTACTCAGAATGCTGGAGCTTTAGAGAATAGCGGAGTTGAACTTCAGTTGAACTATAGAAAAAACGACGGAGATTTTCAATTTGAAGCTGGCTTCAACCTAGCTACACAAAACAGCAAGTTGACCAAGGTTCCGAGCGAATTCCAAGGACCTTCAGTCAATGAAGGAATCAATAGAGTTAACATTTTTAGAGAAGGAGAAGCTCCTGGTTCATTTTATGGATTTATCATAGAAGGAGTCTATGACGATCAAGCTCAAATTAATTCAGATCCAAACAGATCCAATGACGATGTTTCTTCATTGTCACCAGGTGATTTTATCAAGAAAGATGTGAACGGAGATGGTGTAGTTGACAATAGTGATTTGAGCATTCTCGGAAGCCCCGTTCCTGACTTTACCTATGGTATTAGTTTCAATGGTAGCTACGGTAAGTTCGACTTCAGTATGTTCCTTAATGGTGTTCATGGCAATGAAATTTACAATCAGGCAAGAGTGTTTAATACACTATTTGCAGATGGAAATAAACTTGATGATGTATTGAATAGATGGACTCCAGAAAATCCAGGAGGAAGCTTTCCAAGACCAACTGCTTCAGATCCAGCATCCAATTCACTTCCCTCTTCTTTCTTTGTTGAAGATGGCTCTTACCTAAGATTAAGAAACTTAAGCGTAGGTTATAACCTTACAAGTGCTGTAAAAGCTGAGTGGATCAAAAAGATGAGAATTTCCGTGACAGGACAAAACCTGTTTGTAATAACAGGCTATGAAGGTTATGATCCTGATGTAGCATCTACGAATGGTGCACGTTCCAATGAGAACGATGGATTCTTCGGATTCAGGCCAACTGTAAATTCAATTACAGGTAGAGGTATAGATATTAGAGCCTACCCGAATGCCAGAAGCGTGATTTTCGGATTAGAAATTACTTTTTAAAGATTAAAAAATGCGAACCATGAAAATAAAATTATATTTTTCGGCGGCAATGATGGCCATGCTTGCATTGGTGCCATTTAGCTGTAGCGATGATATATTGGATCAAGTGAATCCAAATGAGATTTCTACTCTATCATTTTGGAGAAACGCCGATGATGCCAATAAGGCAGTAAACGGGATGTATCACCCAATTACCGGTACATTCTTCTGGGGTAGAATCGTGCACGTAGGAGCCATACTAAGGTCTGATGTCATTAATCCAATCCCAAGTGGAGGTAACACAACACTGTCAACTTTTCAGGGAGTGCCTGGAGTTTCTAGATGGGCCGTGGAACCATGGCAAGAAGCATATAAGTCAATTTTTAGAGCTAATGCGATCTTGGAAAATGTCAATGAAGAAAATGTTCCGGATGCGACGACCAGAAATGGTATATTGGGACAGGCATACTTCTTTAGAGCGTTTGTGTACTGGTATATGGTAAACCTTTATGGAAACGTTCCTGAAGGTGAAGAAGGAGGAATTCCGCTCGTAACCAAAACTCCAGATCCAACTAATAACGATGAACTCTTTCCTTCTCAAGCATCTGCCAGAGCAGTATGGGATCAAATCATAGCTGATTTGCAGCAAGCTGAGACGCTTTTGCCTACAACTTGGACAGGAGGCGATGTGGGAAGACCTACAAGTTGGGCTGCTACTGCATTGAAAGGTAAAAGTCATCTATACAGAAGTGGATTGTTAGGAATAGACGAATACGGTCTGGCTGAAACAGCACTTGCTTCACTGTCAGGTAGCTCACACGACCTACTTCCTGCAGCTCAATATTCGGATAACTTTACGCAGACAAATGAGAACAATGTAGAATCAGTTTTTGAATTACAATTTCACCCGATAGGTAATGGGAATTTCGTTTGGGGGCAAGACATCCCTCTAGCCGGAACTCAAGGTAACTTTGTAATTGAATACGCCCCACCAAGCCAAACACCAGATAATGGCCATGTCATCAATCCATGGGTGAAGGATCTATTTGAAGCGAATGGTGAGACTGTTCGTAGAGACGCTACATTGGCGTATGATTATTCCGGTAGCATGGTTAATGTCACGGATGCCTTCACGACAGGGTTAGCTTCGGATATCGTTACGGTCAACACTTTGGCTGCTGATGCAGCAAACACAGGATTGGAGCCTGTCTTTACACGTAAGTATTCTGGTTTGGAATTACCAGTTGGAGCAACCGGATTCTTGGGAGATGACTATGGCCCCAATTGGAGAATTATCCGGTACTCTGATGTCCTACTGATGCTGGCTGAAGCCTTGAACGAGCAAGACAAAACTTCCGCTGCTGAGGTGGAGATAAATAAAGTGAGAGCCAGAGCTGGGGTTGCTACTTATAGTGGGCTTAGTAAAGCTCAGATGACTCAGGCCATTATTGATGAGAGAGTACTGGAGTTGACGGGAGAAGGTCACAGATTCTTTGATCTTGTGCGATGGGGATTAGCTGACGATTATTTAGGAGCTACTTCACTTCATGCGGGACCTCACCCTAAATCCATTAGTGGTGGTACTTTCCAGAGCAATCAAGATGAATTAATATGGATTCCTCAATCGGAATTACTAGCGAATCCTAATTTGGATCAGAATCCAGGTTACTAAACTTATTTCATTCCGAGATTAAGTTGGTGGAGAGACGAGAGTCTCTCCATTTTTTTAACCTTTCTCGGTGATCGTTTTTTATAAATATGTAATGTGTAAATAAGATTATATTGTCATTTTAAAGAAAAGAAGTGAAAGCGTTCAATTGGATGAAGAAACTTGATTTAATGGATTGTAGATTGATAAGAACATTCGGGGGTATAAGCATTTGCATGACCCTTCTTATAGGACTGTTGCTAGGATTGACTTCATGTTCCCACTCGGTTAAAAGATTTGAAAAAATAGAATCTGCCTCTTCCCATATTTCATTTTCTAATGACCTTATAGAAACAGACACACTCAATTATTTCACCTATCCCTATTTGTACATGGGAGGAGGAGTCGCAGTAGGAGATATTAACAATGATGGGCTTGCAGATATTTTCTTTACTGGAAATATGGTCAAGAACAGCCTATATCTGAATCAAGGAGCTTTCCAATTCAAAGACATAACAGAAGATGCACACATAGGAGGCACTAACAAATGGTACTCTGGAGTGACAATGGTAGACGCAAATGCCGACGGCTTGTTAGACATATATCTTAGCGTTTCTGGAAAATACCAGAGCACAAGAAACGAATTATATATCAATAATGGAGACCTGACCTTCTCGGAAAAAGCATCTGAGTATGGTATAGATGATATTGGCAAATCCGTTCAGTCAACTTTTTTTGATTACGATCATGACGGAGATCTGGATCTTTACGTGGCGAATTATCCCATAACAAGGTTTTCCACGCCGAATAGTGAGTATAGAAAACTCATGGATGAGGTCACCTTGGAAAACAGTGATCACCTTTATCAAAATGATGGCGAAGGGCATTTTCAAGATGTTACCGAGCAAGCAGGATTACTTTCTTTTGGACTTTCATTAAGTGCTACTATAGGCGATCTAAACAATGATGGGTGGGATGATATCTACGTTTCTAATGATTTCAGCACACCAGATTATCTATTTATAAATAATGCGGATGGCACATTTTCTGAAAAAGTAAAAAAAGCAACCAAGCAATTTTCCTTCTATGGAATGGGAGTTGATATAGCAGATTTTAACAATGATGGGCTTATGGATATCATTCAGGTAGATATGGCTGCTGAAGATAACAGACGAGCTAAGGCAAACATGGCGAGTATGAATCCGGGACTGTTTTGGGGTACGGTAGAGTATGGCATGCATTACCAATATATGTACAATTCCTTGCAGCTAAATAGAGGCCAAAAAGACGGAGTTCCTGTTTTAAGCAATATCGCCTGGATGGGAAATGTGGCAACTACAGACTGGAGTTGGGGGCCTCTTCTTGCTGATTTTGACAATGACGGTTGGAAAGACCTCTTTATTACGAATGGGACAAGAAGAGATATCAATAACAAAGATTTTTTTAATGGACTCAAGAAGAATTTAAATAAAGCCTCTGAAGAAGAACTCAAATTAGAGGTGGAGAATATCCCTTCAGAACCAATAGGCAACTACATTTTTAGAAATAAAGGGGATCTTACTTTTCAAAAATCTAATGAAGAGTGGGGAGTGGATATGGTAGGGTTTTCCAATGGTGGCGCCTACGCGGACTTAGATAATGATGGTGATTTGGACTTGATAGTTAACAATATTGATGAGCCAGCATCCATTTTCAAAAACAATAGCAATGAGATTGGTAGCTCCAATTACTTAAAGCTAAAGCTACATGAGAGTGAAAGCAATCCGTTTGGTATCGGAGCAAAAGTAGAAGTCACTACAGGGCAGCTTTCTCAGTTTAGTCACTTAACGTTAAGTAGGGGGTTCCAATCATCAGTGGAACCAGTGGTTTATTTTGGTCTTTCCAATATTCAAAAAATTGATTCAATCGTGGTAACATGGAATGATGGTTCTGTGTCAATTAAAACAGATGTAGAGGCAAATCAGACCTTATCAATAAAGAAAAGCGATGATGCTTTTGACTTGAGGAAAGAAGAAGGCTCTCAGCAACAGATTTTTACAGATCTGTCTGATTCGTTGGATTTACCATCTCATGAGGAAAACTACTTTGACGATTATCGCTTTCAGGTTTTACTACCACATAAGATGTCCAATTGGGGGCCGGCGTTGGCTGTTGCCGACGTGAATGGAGATGGTCTGGAAGATTTTTACTTTGGGGCTGCAAGTAGATCTTCGGGGAGGCTTTATACTCAGACTAAAGAAGGCGCTTTTCAATTAATGCAGACTTTTAGCGAAGATGAAATGTTGGAAGACTTAGATGCGGTATTTGTTGATATAGACAATGACGGGGATCAGGATCTGTTCGTAGTAAGCGGGGGGAATGAGTTTCCATCACAAGTAAAATTCTACGCTGACAGACTCTATATCAACGAAGACGGGATATTTAGTAAATCGGACATTTTGCCCCAGATCATAAGTAGTGGCTCGTGTGTCAGGCCGTTTGATTATGATCAGGACGGAGACTTGGATTTGTTTGTAGGGGGAAGACTGTCGCCTTTGAATTACCCTCAACCTGGGACAAGCTATTTGCTTACCAATCAGCTGGAAAAGGGAAGCCTCTCATTTATTGAAAACACTGAGGCCATAGCCCCCGGACTGAAATCAGCAGGGATGATCACCGATGCAATTTGGACAGATTTTAATGATGATGAGTTGGTCGATTTGCTGGTTGTTGGAGAATGGATGCCTATAAGTATTTACATTAATGATGGAAATAAGCTAATCAACCAAACGGAAGGGCTTGGCTATTCTCACACCGCTGGCTGGTGGTTTAGTATAGAAAAAGGAGATTTTAATCAGGACGGACTTCAGGATTTTATAGTTGGAAATCTTGGACTCAATTACAAATACAAAGCAACTACTGATGAGACCTTTGATCTATACGTGAGCGATTTTGATCAAAATAATAAAGCAGATTTAGTGCTGGGGTATTTCAATAATGGGGAGCAGTTTCCGGTGAGGGGAAGACAGTGCTCATCGGAGCAAATCCCTGCAATCGAGCAAAAATTTAAAAACTATGAATCTTTTGCAGCGGCAAACCTGATTGAAATATATGGCGAAGAGAACCTTAAGAAATCAGCCCATTATCAGATAGAAAGCTTTGCAAGTATCATTATGATCAACCGCGGCGGAGGGGACTTTGAAACTTCCTCACTACCAAAAGAACTACAGCTGTCCGCTGTGAATGATTTACAAATCAGAGACTTCAATCAAGATGGATACTTAGATGTGATTGCTGCTGGGAATTTATACGCCTCTGAAGTAGAGACTCCACGAAACGATGCAGGAATAGGATCCTTGCTTATTGGAGATGGAAAAGGAGGGTTTGATTATCAAACATATTCTGAAAGCGGGTTGCTTCTGGATAGAGATGTGAAGAAGCTCGCAGTTGCAAGAGGAGCAGCGAATAATTACCTTTTGGCTGCAAGCAATAATGGGCCTCTTTCACTATTTAAGTTCGAGAAATAAGGAAGCCTGTAATCAGACTTATCCATTCTTTTTAAAAGAGTAAATGATTTAATTACGATAGCTTAACTAAGTGTTCTTTTTTTTATAAATTTGTAGCATAGTATATCATAGTACATAATGAATTCTGACATTGCAAAATATATCGTATCTCTCGATCAGGGAACCACAAGCTGTAGGGCGCTATTAATTGATGTAAATGGAGATATACTTGGAAGCTCTCAAAAGGAGTTTTCGCAGATTTACCCTGAGGAGGGGTGGGTTGAGCATGATCCTGAAGAGATCTGGGAAACTCAGCGATTTGTGCTTCACGATTTGCTTGAGAAACAAGGAGTCTCTCCTGCTGAGGTTCTCAGCATTGGCATCACCAATCAAAGAGAGACGACCGTAGTTTGGAATCGAGAAACAGGAAAGCCAATCTACAATGCGATAGTATGGCAGGATAAAAGAACGGCGGATTATTGTGAAAAGATAAAGGATGCTGGGCTAGAAGAATATATAAAGCAAGAGACAGGACTTGTGGTCGATTCCTATTTCTGTGCAACCAAGATACAATGGATATTAGATCATGTTGAAGGAGCCAGACAGCTGGCTCATAGTGAAAAGCTTTGTTTCGGTACGATAGACAGCTGGTTAATTTGGAAGCTAACCAATGGAGATATACATGCTACAGATTTCACCAACGCCTCCAGAACCATGCTCTATAATATCAAAACATTGGGTTGGGATGATAAGCTGCTGGATAGTTTGGAGATTCCTAAATCCTTATTACCAGCAGTAAATCCTTCCTCTCATCACTTTGGAGATTTTAAGCTTGATGGAGTGGCTATTCCTATTAATGGAGTGGCAGGAGACCAGCAGGCTGCATTGTTCGGACAAGCATGTTTTGAACCTGGTATGGCCAAGAATACTTACGGAACTGGATGCTTTTTACTAATGAATATAGGAGAGGAGTTTGTCTCTTCACAAGCTGGGCTGTTAACCACACTTGCATGTAGTTTGTCGGATAGGCCTGTGTATGCTTTTGAAGGAAGTATTTTCATTGCCGGAGCAGCCATACAATGGTTACGTGACGGGTTGAAAATTATCAAGGATGCCAAGGATACAGCTGCTATAGCCGAATCTTCAGACAGTGAGGACGAAGTATATGTAGTTCCTGCGTTTGCAGGTTTAGGCGCCCCATATTGGGACATGTATGCACGTGGAGCCATATTCGGTTTGACTAGAAAAACAGATGACGCTTCCATTGTCAAAGCCACGTTGCAGTCAATGGGCTACCAGACCAAAGATGTGATTTTGGCGATGATACAAGACGCAGGTCTGGATATTTCAGAATTGAATGTTGACGGTGGAGCTGCTGCCAATGATTACCTGATGCAATTTCAAGCTGATGTTTTGGGCAAATCTGTCACTAGACCACAAACGGTTGAGTCAACAGCCATGGGAGTAGCCTATTTGGCTGGGATTAAATCCGGAATCTGGTCATTGGATCAGATCAAAGAATTTAGAAAAATTGAGAAATCATTTCATGCTCAAGCTTCCTCAGAAAGAATGTCCATACTCTATGCAGGATGGAAAAAAGCAGTGGCAAGGGTCATGAATTGGAATAAAAGCGAATGATAAGAGAAACGGATTTTTTGTCCTTGAAAAGTCGCAAGGCTGTTTTGAAAGAAGTCTCAGCAAACGAGTACGACTTGGCCATAATTGGAGGAGGGGTGACAGGAGCGGGGATTGCATTAGATGCCGCGTCGAGAGGGTTGAAAGTAGTTCTGCTTGAAAAAAATGATTTCGCATCAGGAACCAGTAGCAAGTCCACCAAATTGATTCATGGAGGTCTTAGATATTTGAAACAACTTGAAATAGGCTTGGTGAGGAATACTGGCACTGAACGAGCCGTATTGCATCGATTAGCTCCTCATATGGTTAAGCCCGAAAAGATGCTACTTCCGCTGATTAAGAACGGCACTTACGGTAAGATGTCTGCGTCATTTGGCCTTTGGGTTTATGATCTGGTAGCAGGCGTAACAGGCGATGATAGGAGAAAGATGCTTGGGCCAAAAGCCACGAAGGAGACTGAACCCATGTTGGATGAAGAGAATTTACTTGGATCAGGAGTATATGCGGAATATAGAACCGACGATGCAAGACTCACTATAGAGCTGATAAAAACCGCAACCCGATACGGAGCTACATGCCTCAACTATTTTCACGTAGAAGATTTCCTAAATGAAAACAGTCAGGTCGTCGGCGTTACCGGAAAGGACCTGTACGAAGAGAAGAAAGTAGCCATCAAAGCAAAGTTTGTTGTCTCCGCAGCAGGACCGTGGGTCGATACTATTCGAAAGAAGAACAACTCAATTAATGATAAGACGCTTAGGCTAACAAAGGGTACTCACATAGTGGTTGATAAAAGTGATTTCCCCCTGAAGCAGTCTGTATATTTCGATGTGCCAGATGGAAGGATGATTTTTGCAATTCCAAGAGGCAAGGTTACCTACATTGGCACCACGGATACCGATTACAAAGAGGACATAGACAAGGTTGAAGCAACGAGTGCAGATGCTCACTACCTCGTTGACTCAGTCAATGCTACTTTTCCATCGCTTAACCTTTCGGTTAAAGATATCAAATCATCATGGTCTGGCCTGCGTCCTTTGATTCATCAGCAAGGTAAATCCCCATCCGAAATTTCTCGTAAGGATGAAGTTTTTCAAGCTGAAGATGGATTGATATCCATTGCGGGAGGCAAACTCACTGGGTATCGTACGATGGCCAAAAAAATCGTTGATTTAGTAATTTCTAAATACGATGAAACTAAAAAGTTTAAAAAGTGCGAGACCAAATCGATTCCACTTCTGGAGCGTCCGCTTAGCGGAGTAGCAGAGGTGAATCAATACACACTCCAAATTGCTGAGAGACTCAAAAAGGGAGGAATTGAAGATTCTGACTACTATGCAGATTATCTGGTTTCCAACTATGGGACTTCTGCAGATCAGATTGTATCTAAGGGTGTTTTAGCAATGACTGAAAGCTCGCTCATAATTAAAGAGTTGGAATACAGTGTGGACAATGAAATGGTAGCTTCCAGCTGCGATTTCTTTATTAGGCGTACAGGCAGGCTATACTTTGATATAGACAGTGTGATTCAGTTTAAGGAGGCGGTTAATAAAGATCTCTGTCGTCAACTGGATTGGTCAGAGTCCAAGAAAGCAGCAGATATGGCCGATTTGGAAGCTGCTATTAAAAGTGCTCTTTCCTTTAGAGTTGAGGAGCAAGAAAATGAATTTTCCATCTAGTTAATTTAAAAATCTATGCTAGTAAAAGAATTGGAAGAAACGATTGATCATAAACTTCATATAGATGTATTGTCTGACCAAGAAGGTCTGCAATATGAAATCAACCCTGTCGAAGAGGAGAAAGGACTTGTTAATTTCAAGTTGAAGCTTTCCTATTCGTCTCTCGTGGAACCAAAACCAGTTGTAGTCAAATGGAAATTTCCTTCACTTAATGTGAAAGGAGTCTGGAAGACGAGTATCGATAGGAAAAAAAGAATTCAATACGACTGGGAATTAGAGCACTTAAAGAGTCGCATTTCTGTGGATGCTCCTGTAGTTTCGGTATTTGGCCATGACGATTCCAACATTTGCACGTTTGCTTGCTTAGATGCAATCAATCTGACTGAAATGAATGCTTTATTGAGGGAAGAGGATAACCATGTGCATTGTTTTGTGAAGCTCTTTTCCGAACGCCACCCTATCATAACTGAATATGAAATTGATATCCGCGTTGATTATCGGAAATCACTCTTTTCTGAAGCTTTAGGAGAAGTTTCGAAGTGGTGGGAGACCAATGAAGGCCTCAAACCTACGCACGTTCCAGATATAGCTAAGGCACCACTGTATTCTACATGGTACCAATACCATCAGAGCCTTGATGTAGACACTCTGATTGCTGAATGCAAAATAGCAAGCAAGCTAGGATATAAGCTTATCATTCTAGATGATGGCTGGCAGACTATGGATTCCAATAGGGGATATGATTATACAGGGGATTGGTTTCCAGAGCGTATACCTCAAATGAAAGAATTCGTAGATCAGATCCACAATCTGGGTATGAAGTTTGGCTTATGGTTTTCTGTCCCTTTTTGTGGTAAAAAGTCAAAAGCCTATGAGAAGTTCAAGGGGAAGTTTTTGACAGAAAACAATAGATGGGCACCCGTATTTGATCCTCGATATCCTGAAGTAAGAGAGCATTTGATCAACATCTACACAACTGCAATCCAAGAGTGGAGGTTGGATGGATTCAAACTAGATTTTATAGACGATTTCACTGTCTACCCAGAGACAGTACTGACTAAGGAAAATGGTCGAGATTATGCTTCTGTCAACGAAGGTGTGGATCGCCTTATGACAGATGTGATAACCGAATTACAAAAAATAAATCCCGAAGTATTCATCGAGTTCAGACAACAATATATTGGGCCGGCAATGCGCAAGTTTGGCAATATGTTTAGGGCGTTTGATTGCCCAAATGACAGCAATACCAATAGAGTCCGCATCGCGGATGTAAGGCTTTTGTGTGGCAACTCGGCAGTTCATGCAGACCCATTCACCTGGAATATGAATGAACCAGTTGAGATCGCCGCGCTGCAAATGGTCAATGCCATATTTGGAGTGCCGCAATTATCTGTAGAGCTGGCCAAAGCACCGGAAGATCATATTCGTATGATTCAATTTTACACGAATTTCTGGAACGAAAACAGAGATACACTTATGGATGGTACTTTTTTACCGTCTCGTCCGCTGACCAATTACCCTATATTAAAATCTACCAAGGACGGTCACATGATCATTGGCGTTTTTGATGATGTGGTTGTGGAGTTGGATCAGGATTTTGATCGTGTTGATATCTTAAATGGTAAATGGAGCGAGAGTGTCGCCATTAAAGTCTTACTCGAATCGTTCAATGGCTCTTGGGAAGTATATGATTGTATGGGTGATTTAATATCTGAGGAGGATGTTAAACTTATGGAGGTTGGATTACATGAGATTTATGTGCCTAAGTCGGGTATGATCAAGCTTAGAAAATACTAAAACCACAAAAATGGAAGCATCGATTAACAACATTGATTTAATAGTTATAGGAGTCTATTTTGTGCTCATATTCGCCATAGGTATTTATGTGGCTCGCAAAACAGAAACAGGAGATGACCTTTTTCTTGGAGGACGATCACTTACCTGGGGCTTCATAGGACTTTCTCTTTTTGCTTCCAATATTTCAAGCACAACTCTGATTGGTCTGGCAGGAGCAGCTTACAGCACCGGGATTGTACAGTCTGTTTATGAGTGGGGTGCAGGCCTTCCATTTATCGTATTGGCTCTGATTTTTGTGCCAATGTATATTAAGTCACGCATCACGACCATTCCGGAGTTTCTGGAACTGCGGTTTGATAGGCGATCAAGAGTGTTTTTCTCGATCGTGACCATTGTCACCAGTATCGTGGTGGATACCGCGGGTGGACTTTACGCAGGAGCTTTAGTTTTGCAATTGTTTTTTCCGAATCTCATACTCTGGCAGACCTGTTTTGTATTGGCAGTCATTGCAGGAGTCTACACGGCATTTGGAGGGTTGAAAGCTGTGGTTTATACAGACGCATTGCAAGCAGTAATTCTTATTGCAGGTTGTGGAGCCCTGACCTTTATTCTTTTTCAGCAGTTGGATTTCTCTTGGGATAACATGATTGCTGCTGCACCTTCTGCTGATCATTTTTCTGTTGTAAGACCAATTAATGATAGCTCTATGCCATGGCCAGGTTTAATACTGGCCGTTCCATTTTTAGGGTTTTGGTACGTTGCTACTAATCAATACATTACTCAGAGAGTACTTGGAGCAAAAAGCATTCAACATGCCAGATGGGGGATTATGTTTGCTGGCTTTTTAAAGCTGCTTCCTTTCTTTATTATGGTGTTGCCCGGTGCTATGGCTATAAGCTTATATCCTGGGTTGGCGAATGCAGACATGGTTTTCCCAACCATGGTTATGAATACATTGCCTGTAGGGCTCGTAGGTTTGGTTCTGGCGGGGCTTATTTCGGCAATTATGTCGAGTGTGGATTCTACTTTGAATTCTGCTTCCACGTTAATTGTAGTCGATTTTGTAAAAAATAGAATTCCGGATATTTCAAATGAGAAAACGGCCTACTACGGAAGAATCGCCACATTCATACTGATGATTGTAGCTGCATCATGGGCACCTATGATTTCCAACTTTGGAGGATTATGGGCGTACCTACAGCAGATGTTTTCTATTATAGTACCACCTGTTGTTGTAATCTTTCTAGTAGGTAGTTTCTACAAAAGAGGTAATGGTTCAGGCGCATTTTGGACGTTGATTTTAGGTACTTTAATTGGGTTACTATTGTTCATTCTAGGACTTAATGGAATGTGGTCACTTCACTACTCTTTCAATGTTGGAATTGTAATCGCGATAAGTAGTATCATCTTCATTGTCATAAGTAATCTTACACCTGCTCCTGATATGGAATTGGTTGAAAAATATACATTTAATAAAAGCTTGATCGATCTAGAGAACGAAAATGTTGCTTGGTATCAGAATTATAAATATCAAGCAGTTCTATTATTCATACTCATGCTTGCCACATTGATTTGGCTATGGTAGGTGCACGTGTTTCCATATGTTGTGGGCTTGCATGTTTATCAATACTGCTATTCTCGTTGAATGGGTCAGCACAATCGGAGCGGAGTAAAGGTTTAGATCTTGTATTCATTGGCAATAGCATCACCTTTGGGGCTCAGCTCAATGATCCTAAAAATGAGTCGCCACCATTAAAGGTCAGCGAATACTTGCAAAAGCAACTTCCTTCCACTGAGGTAAGATTTATCAATCAGGGAAGAAGCGGATATACAACTGTTGACTATTTGCCTTCTACCAAGACTTTGGATGAGGTTATTTCCGCGACACGCACGTTTCATCTAGATAGAGAAAAAGGATTGATTTTTTCCATTTTTCTAGGAGCAAATGATAGTGCCGAGGATGGACCCAATGGATCACCCGTAAGTCCAAAATCGTATAGAGAAAACCTGAGACTTATTTTTGATAGACTGATGTCTGAGCTCCCAGAAAGTAAAATTATTATCCATCAACCCATTTGGTACAGCCCTAATACCTACAATACATCAAGATATTTGGCAGAAGGTCTGGCAAGACTCCAAAGTTACTTTCCAGAAATAGAAACCTTGGTTGGGTCGTACAAAGAATCAAATCCAAGTCGAGTTTTCTTGGGAGACCAAAAGGGATTCGATTTTTTTGAAGAAAACCATTTAACACATTTTGTTCCTGAGAAGGGTCAGCAAGGAACTTTCTACATTCACCCTAACAAACAAGGAGCGGAGGTATTGGGGAATTTATGGGGAGCTGCTATTCATTCAGGGGTTTTAGATAGCGATTAAAGAATCGTTCACAAGTTTTTGATACAACACTAAAAAGTGAATCATGAAAAAGCTCTTTTCTCAAATAGGCCGATTGAGTACTATCCTTATTTTTCTTGTTGGTTTTTTATCAAGCTGCCAGCGATCCCAACCTTCCAATGCCGATAATGATTTTCGTGCAAGGAAAACCAATATCGTTTACATTCTGGCAGATGATTTAGGTTATGGAGATTTGAGCATATACGGGCAGTCCAAATTCGAAACACCCAATATTGATCAGCTGGCTAAAGATGGGATGCTTTTCACCCAGCACTATGCAGGTTCTACGGTGTGTGCTCCCTCTAGATCTTCTTTGATTACGGGACTGCATACGGGGCATACTTTCATTAGGGGAAATAAGGAAGTAATGCCTGAAGGACAGTATCCACTTGATTCTTCTGTGATTACTATAGCCAAGCTACTTCAAGGTGCCGGATATGTCACTGGAGCTTTTGGTAAATGGGGGCTGGGTTATCCAGGATCGATTGGAGATCCTAATTATCAAGGGTTTGAAGAATTCTATGGATACAACTGCCAGAGAATGGGGCATAACTACTATCCCTATCATCTTTGGGGAAATCAGACTCAACTCACTTTAGACGAAAATTCTGGAACCCAATCAGGGATATATGGACCGGATATCATTCATAGGAAAGCACTTGACTTTATTGAAGAAAACAAGGATACTACCTTCTTCATGTACTACCCTTCCATTATTCCACACGCAGAGCTACTCGTTCCTGAAGAATACCTTGCTCGATTCAGAGGGAAGTATCCTCCAGAGGAAAACTTTGAGGGTATAGACGAAGGAGAGGAAGAATACCGAATAGGAGGATATGGTTCACAAAAAGAACCTCATGCAGCTTTTGCAGCCATGGTCTATTTGCTTGATGTTCAAGTTGGAGAGATCAGAGCAAAACTTGAGGAATTAGAAATTGCCGATAATACGCTGATCATTTTTACCTCCGATAATGGACCTCACAAGGAAGGCGGAGCAGACCCGGACTACTTTGCTAGCAATAATGGTATGCGTGGATATAAAAGAGATTTATACGAAGGAGGAATAAGAGTTCCGTTTATTGCGTATTGGCCTGATAAGATAGCTCCAGGTGTGATTTCAGATCACATGTCCGCATTTTGGGATTTTATGCCGACAGCTTGCGATATAGCTGGCATTGAAGTCCCTGATGATATCGACGGAATATCGTATTTACCAACTCTATTGCAGGAAGAACAGCAGGCTCACGAATACTTATACTGGGAGTTTCATGAAGGCGGAGGAAAACAAGCTGTTAGGTTAGGAGATTGGAAAGCAGTTCGTCTGGATGTTCATGAGAATAGCGAAGCACCGATCGAACTCTATAACCTTGAGATTGATAGAGGAGAGCAAGACAATGTAGCGATGAATAATCCAAAGATTGTTGAAAAGGTGAAAAGTATTATGGAGAAAGAACACGTTCCTTCTGAAGTGTTTGCCTTTAAATATGAAGAGGGGAGGTAGTTTATTTATTCCAAGCAATTTAAGCCTCAATTCTGTCTAGTTATTTAGTGTTTTACAAAGAAGAGTTTTATGATGAAAAGCCAATTTCAACACTAAACTCATTCTATTTGCTTTTTTAAGAGGATAACACAAGATATTTAATATATAATTTAATCTGCTTCAGCTAGGGATTGTCGTCTTTTTACTGATGTTAGTATAAGCTGTAAATCTAGATTTAAGATTCCTATATATAATTTGTGCTAATCCTTATTTAAATAGATAATATTGATACGATATAAAGAGAGATTATATGTGATTTTAAAAAAAAAAATCTCTTCTGTATTTAAATGGATTTTACTTAGATTTCATGTTGACATTTGGTTGACATCTTTTATCCCAATTAACGCTATTACCTTATAAAAAAATACTGAACAAACGTTTGCTCAAACATTATAGTTGTAGATGCTTAATCTTGGATTTTTTAAATAAATAACCGTTAAAGAGAACCATTTTTTTTAATGGTTTAAAATTCACAGCATGATCAAAATGAGAGAAAAAAGCCAACATCTTCGTTGGGGAATATTGGTGATAATTTTTTCTAGCTTCTTCATTAATAATATTAGAGCACAGACAACAACGAGTTACGGAACAAACTCCGGCACAATCGGGAATCATAATAGTTTCTTTGGATATAATGCAGGAAAGGTAAATGAGTTAGATGGGAACAATAACGTTTTTATCGGTTCTTATGCTGGGTGGAGTAATACAACTTCCGATTTTAACGTTTTTATAGGGTTTTCAGCAGGAAGAATGAATACCACAGGTCTGTCAAATATATTTTTGGGGAACAATTCTGGAAAGATGAATGATTCTGGTAGTAAAAACTTTTTCTCCGGAACCAATTCTGGCTACAGTAATACTACTGGTAGCTCAAATATCTTTTTTGGAGTAAGGTCAGGATATTATAACATGGATGGTAATTATAATCTATTCATTGGACAGGCTTCTGGAGAATACAACGTAGCAGGTGAAAAGAACGTTTTTCTAGGAGCTCTGACCGGACAAAAAAACACTGCTTCTCAAAATACATTTATTGGTCATGCTGCTGGTAAGGCCAATGTAGTGGGTGCCAATAATGTTTTTCTAGGTTATCTGTCAGGTTATAGTAATTCTAGCGGGATTCAAAACGTATTTTTAGGATCACATAGTGGATTCAGAAATATCGATGGTGAACAGAATGTCTTTATAGGACCATCTTCTGGATATGGCAATTTAGCTGGCAGTGCTAATACATTTATCGGAGATCATACTGGATATTCTAGCAATGCAAGTGGCAATACCTTCAATGGATACTATGCTGGTTTTCTCAATACTACAGGGTCAAACAATACACTAATTGGTAGAGATGCTGGATATTCAAATGCTTCAGGTAAGGACAATGTTTTTTTAGGGGCCTATTCTGGGTATAGTAATACAAGTGGAAACGAAAATGTTTTTTTAGGAAACTCAGCAGGTCATATCAATTCAGTTGGTGGAGCCAATACATTTATAGGAGACCATTCTGGATACAATAGTCAAGGAGCAAATAACACTTTCAATGGTCACTATTCTGGGTTTTTAAATACAACTGGTAATGCGAATGTGTTTTTAGGAAAAAACACCGGTTATAGCAATACGTCTGGAAGCGACAACTCATTCTTCGGGAGTTTCTCAGGATATCATAATGAAAGTGGTGTATTAAACACTTTCATGGGACAGTCAGCGGGTTACTCGAATGTTAATGGAAGAAACAATGTTTTAATCGGAGCAGGAACAGGATACGACAATGCATCAGGAAATTCAAATACTGTGGTTGGATATCAGGCTGCTAGAAAAAACCATTCTGGTTTTGAAAACACTATTGTCGGAGTTTGGGCAGGATATGCAAACGTCAACGGTTTTCGCAATGTCTTTATAGGAAGAGGAGCGGGAGGATCAGAGACAGGTAGCAATAAACTTTACATAGAAAATGGAGCTACTCCTGAGCCACTCATATATGGAGAGTTTGATAATCAACTTTTAACTGTTAACGGAAAGCTTAGTGTTGATGGTGATCTTATAGCCAGAAAGGTTAGAGTTTCAGTTGATGCATCAGATTGGCCTGACTATGTGTTCTCGTCTGAGTACGAGCTCAAAGATTTGATGAAAGTCAAGGATTTTATTGATCAAAATGGGCACTTACCTGGAGTTCCATCGGCTCATGACATTGAGGAAAGTAAGGAGGTTGAACTTGGTGAAATGAATCAGATTCTATTGACTAAGGTTGAAGAACTCACCCTCTATCAAATTAAGCTTATGGAAATCATTATTCGATTGGAATCTGAGTTAGATAAGATCAAGAAGGATCGATAACTCTACCAAGACGTGAGCATTAATCTAAAACTAAATATCGTTTACAATTTGCCTGCACCTTCTCTGAATTTCCGGAATAGCTATTTAGTAGCTTTTTTGGTTATGATATTTCTGCATCAGGTTTCGTACGCCCAACAGATAAAGAAATCTGTTGATATTGATACCAGTGAAGCAGATCAAATTTTAAAGAAAGAGTTGACGGAAAAGGCTCAAACTTTGGACGTTCCTAAAGCGCATTTAGATTCTATTGTGACCAAAATGGAATTGAAAGCCTCTGGTGGAGTTGATTCCACTTTAGGGGATTTTGTGGAAAAAATATCAGACAAGAGAATTGGAAACTCCTCTATTGGAGAGCACATAGCTAAATCAAGTATTGATACAAGAATCGCAAATGACCATTCGGGCTATCAGAGCTTGTCTGGGTATCAGAAATCAGCAAGTGGTAAATACGGAACTTACCTTCAGCACAGAAGTAATTATTTAAGTAGAGAAGAGCTTATTAATAATATATTAGAAAATAGGACAGGAGATATAGGCCTCTTATCAAATACCAAATATGATGATTTTCATGATGAAGCAGATGAAAAGAAAAAAGGCGCCCGTGCATTGAAATCAAAATTTGTCGATTCTGTGTCAACAGAAAGAGGGAAATATAAATCTGCTTTGGAACCATTTCAAATAGACAAAGAAAATTTGACTAGCCAATTGGATCAATCTAGTGTCGTCCGCTCTATGAATCTTGTTAAAGACTCATTGAATTTAAAGTCCAGAATTGATGGATATAGAAAAGAAGTTCTTGAATCTGAGATAGGAGATGTAGGCAAAATTAGTTACACGGAGAAAAAACCATTCATCCCTGATTTTTTTGAGATTATATTAAATATGAATAGTGATGAGCTACTCGGAGCAACTGCGCTTGTAGGTAAAGAGGTTATTGAGGATGGTTATGTAGGCTTGGGGCCAACCTTAACTAAGAATGAACCGAAAAACATATGGGGGCTCAGGACTTTTTCGAGATATCACATATCGGATAATTTTTATGGAATGGCAGAAATGCAGAATGATTTCATAAATACTGAAGAAGGATTGGAAAACAAATCTAAGATTTTGAGTAAACCACAATTCAATATTGGTTTGGGAAGTACTTTATGGATTTATAAATCCAAATCATATGGGATTAACTATCAGGTGCTTGTAGAAGTAGATAAAAAAATTGGAGGAGTTTTCTTTAGAGTAGGATTGGTAAACAGAAGCAGACAATGAGGAGAGTGTTTTTCGTATTAATAGTTTTACTACCAATATATTGTTTTTCGCAAGAAGTAGTGATCATACCTAAGGGGGATAAGAATATTGTAAAAGTGCTGGACGCAAGCCTTCTCGCTTCTGGTACTTTCCGTTACAGACTTGCTGGTGGAGGTTCTTATAATGAAATCGATATTAGTGATCCTACCTCTTATGACTTAATGGAAGATGAGGCCTATGAATTTGAATACGAACAGTCTGATGGGAGCAATGTGGTATTTCAGGCAAACTCATATTCCATTCTAGAGAATAATTCAGATAATGGAAATAGACTTAATTTATCTGCTTCTTCACGATTTCAGATTAATGAATTCGATGCGAAAATCTCAATTGATCTAGGTAAAATATGGAAGACTCAAGAGTTTTTTTACCTGATCGTAAAATCCTCTTTTGGGTTTGAGATTACACGCCTGGCAATAAAGAATGACCTTAAGCCCTTTTTGTCTTTCGATTTAAACCCTTGGATAGATCTATTTATTGAAGGAGAAGTATATGAGATTGAAGTCAAAGTGGATAAAGGAAAGCTTGGTACTTTATACGCATCAAAAGAATCAATTGAAGATGATATTCAAGTTTCATTAGAAAGCACAGAGATAGTAGTCGATTGCGATAACAATACTAGTCATATAATCTACGAAGGTCTGGTTAGTGAATCGAGCTTTCCTCTGGAAATAGTATGGAATCTTTATGATATAAATAACCCAAACCTTAAACTGGTTGAACCTGTCACACAGCAACTGACTTCAGTAACTAATATAGCCGCTTTGGAAGTTCAAAGAGATGGTTTCTACTACATAGAGATATGTGCATTTGACGCTTGTCACAGAGTAGGTTATGCAAAATATTTGGTTCAATGTACTGAAAATGATAATACTACATCATTGATGATAGAGCCATCGAACTTAGAAAATCATAGCTCTAATAATGGAGCTGCTAGTGGATCAAACGAATAATGATTAATAAAAATAGAAAACTTGTAGCCCTATGGCTCTTAGCCATCCATGCGCTTTCTAGCACTTCGTTCATTTTTATTGGAGAGAACGGAGGCCCTAATCCACCTGAGGTACTAGGCTTTCAGCAAGCAGGAGCTTCTGATATGGTCGATTTGTTTACCGGAGATTTTAAGTACAACATACCACTATTTGAACTCCCAGGGCCCAATGGCGGATATCCATTCAATCTGTCTTATAATGCTGGTATTTCTATGAATCAGGAAGCATCTTGGGCGGGGCTAGGATGGAATATTGGAGCAGGAGCCATTCATCGCCAAATGAGAGGTTTTCCTGATGAATTTGATGGAGGATCTGATGTGCTAACAGTACAGAAGAAAATGGCTCCAAGCAAAACATTTTCAGTGAGTGCTGGATGGAATATCGAATTGTTTGGAGCCGAGCAATTACCAGCAGAACTAGGATTATCCGTATATCATAACAACTATAAAGGTGTAGGATATCGTATCGATGGAGGGATGGGGTACAAGTTCGCTTCATCAACAAGCAAAGTTTCCTCAAAATTGGGTATTAATTTTAGTTTGGATCCATCAGAAGGTACATCACTCAGTCCAAGTTTGTCGCTTGAAGCATCAGAGTTGGGCGAAAAAGACAACAAAGTAATATCCGGAAACATTTCTTTAGGATACCATTCTAGGTATGGAGTTTCGAATATGACATTTGGAGTCGCAGGACCAAGTTCAGAAGCTCAAAACCGACTGCAAAGCTATGGGCTATTCGGAGCTCCAATTAGCTTGTCATCACCAGCCGTTTATCCGACCATTCAGATGCCAATGGTGAATACCAATTTATCAGTTAAGTTCAAAGGAGGAGCAAGTGGTTTTGCCATATTTCCTAATGGATATGGACGTGGTTTTTACAACAAGCAGTCGCTAGCCCAAAGAGATTTTAACTACGAACTTTTTGGATATTTAAATCTTCAGAATGCCACTAAGGATGGGTTGATGGATTTTAACCGTGAGAAGGATGGAGTGATCCAGTTAGAAACCCCAAACCTTCCGATACCAGCATTGACATACGATGTTTTCACACTTTCCGGACAAGGGCTATCTGGAATGTTCCGAGCCTATAGAAATGAATTAGGAGTAGTTCATGATAATACAGTCTCTTCTACAACTAATGGAGCCAATGTAGGCGTTGACTTAGCTCCTGCAAAAACACATTTCGGAGCAAACCTTAGTGTAATGCATGCTAGAAATACAGCAGGAGAGTGGGACGGATATTCATTTGATAATATCAAGCCGCGATTTATGGAAAATGTCACAAATAGTTTGGAAAAAAACTATTATTTCAAGTTTCATGGAGAGCACACTTACACTGATGCTGAGAGACTTCAGAAAATAAATGGAAGTCAGGCCGTTAGCTATCCTACTTTTAGACAATTGACTGATTATGTGACTTTAACGCCGCAAGCAAGGTCGAAAATTTTTAACTCTCCAGCTGTACAGTTTGATGATTTGCAAAGCGGTCAGGTAAATCGTCCTCAAGCGATTCTTACTGTCAAAAATAAAGACTTGATCTCAAGTGTAGGAAATCAGGATGTGCAGCTACCTCTATTCAGAAATGTGGGTTATGAGGACTATAACAATGAATTGGGGCAATTGGTTGATAGGAGTGCATTTAGAGATAGATTGATAGAGCACCCTAATCACATTGCCGGTTTCATTGTGACCTCCACAGATGGTATTCGTTATGTTTATGGACTACCAGTTTACAGCCTTAAAGAAGTAGAACATACGTATGCAACGACCAAGCAGTCTGATGAAAATACAGCTACTATTTCATATGATGCATCGGTTGAAAATGATGAGGATGCTGGATTTAGGAATGTAACCACCTTATCTGAGTATCCTGCTTCATACTTACTTACAGCCATTGTAGGACCTGATTATGTGGATACACAGCAAGACGGTGTTAGCGGAGAAGATTTAGGCTACTGGGTTAAATTCAATTATGAAGACGCAGGTATAGTTAAGTGGCGTACACCATTTGAGGATGCCTTTTACAATCATGGGTACTTGCCGGATAATAAAGATGATCGGGGGTATTATAAATATGGCGAACGCGAAAATTATTATCTTAAAAGTGCAGAGACAAAAACCCATATCGCACATTTCGAGACGGATTCAGAATTAAGGTTAGATGGCCTGAATGTTTCCAATCAGGAAAACGGAGGAGGAACAGAAAAAGCCCTTAAGAGGCTCAAGAAGATAACACTGAGCTCAAAATTGAATAGCAGAGAAATAGAAATCATGTCCTTGAATATGGAACATGAGTACCTCCTGTGTAAAGCTGATGATGGACAATTTGGACAATCAAATAGTCCGGAGGGCAAACTTACACTAGCCAGAATTTACTCAACCTATCCGGGTTCTGACGTAAAATACAATCAATATGCTTTTGGTTACAACGGAGATGGAGTTCAGGGAGTTATAGAACAAGACGAAAATGGAGATGTCCCTCTTGACCCATCCGAACTTACATATGATTTCAATGTTAACCATATTGACCAGTGGGGCTTCTATAAGGAGGCTGATAACAACAGATTATTTCCATATGTAGATCAAAGTGAGAATAAAGCAACCCTTGATTCCTGGTCTTCTGCCTGGAGCCTTTCAGATGTAAAGCTACCCTCAGGCGCTAAGCTTAATGTGAATTATGAAGCAGATGACTATGGCTATGTTCAGCATAAGCCGGTATTGGAGTTATTCGAACTTAAAGATGAGTCTATAAGTGACAATGGTTTGCGCTTAAGGTTTAAGGTAAGCGATGAAACAAATAATATATCAGATTTTGTAGATAACCTGCCAGAAGACCAGATATATTTCAAAACCAAAGTTTATTTAAAATCTGGTGAGCCGGACTTTGTTACAGGTTATGCAAGGTTGGATAGAAGTAGAGCCGCGGACTTTGACATAGAGTCTGTAGGTGAGGAAAAATATGGTATTATATATGTGATGCCCGAGCGTGGATTTCATCCAATAAGACTTGCGGCATGGAATCACATGAGAAGCAATCAGCCCAATGTGATAACTAAGAACCTGTTACAAGATTTGAACCCAATTAACGCTGAAGGATCTAGCAAAAAACAGATAGTAAAGTATTTCAAAAATTTAGCAGTTGGACTTGGACCTGCTACCGACTTGTTTAAAGGCTTCAATCAAAGGGCTTATGACAATGGCTGGTCTAGTGATATTGAAATTGGCGAGTCGTGGATTAGGCTTAGCACACCAAACAGGTCAAAGATAGGTGGAGGCCACAGAGTTCAATCGATCGTACTGAGTAACCCGGATGATGGGGCTATGTATGGTCAGTATTACAGGTATACACTTGAAGATGGGAGCTCTACAAGTGGGGTTGCTTCTTACGAACCATCTACCGGAGGAGAAGAAAACCCATTCAGAGTGGCCAAGAAGTACTCTGATAATGTTCCGTTTAATTCAGATAACAATCTCTATTTTGAAAATCCGGTGAACGAAACTTATTTTCCGGGAGCCAGCGTAGGATATAGTAGGGTTGAAGTAATGAGCCTGCCAAGTGCTGTAAAGTCAGGAGCGAGTACAGAACAATTTGGAATGCCAGAGGGTAACAAATTTGGATCATCGGGTAAAGTAGTTCATGAGTTTTACACGACTAAAGACTTTCCATTCTTTACAGATGAAACCAAAAATGATAATAGGGGAGGTGGAAACATGCCAGATGAGATGGATGTGATTCCATTCGTGGGTATGCGTACTTTCAGAGAAGTGGTATGTAGCCAGGGATATGCCATTAATACAAATGACATGAATGGCAAGCCTAAAAAGATGTCAGTCTATGAGCAGCTGGACAATGGGAGTTTTTCAGATATAGCCACTTCGCATCAGAAGTATCGTTACAGATCCAAGACCAGAAGCTATCAGAGAACTCAGGTCAATGAGTTGATCAATACTGTTGCCAACACAAACAATGAGGCCATTGTAGAACCGGCAGAAGATGGAGTTCACGATGGAAGTTTGGGTGTTGAATATGAAATTTTTGCAGATACACGCAAGTATGAAGATAAATCATATGAAGCTGGAGTTAATGCCAATTTAGATATGATTTTTCTATTGGTAACAGATGTTCCGGCTCCAAGTGTATGGCCCAATGGGTCGATCCACAAAAGTGTACTGAAGACAGTAGTTGTCAACAAAGTAATCTTCAATTCCGGCCTTCTGGAAGAGATCGAATCTATGAAGGATGGAGCGATTACAACTACAAAAATTCGCCAGTGGGATAAGTATACCGGACAGCCGGTTATGCAGCAAATTGATGAGCGATTTTCAGATACACCTCAGTTTAGTTACAGCGAACCAGCCTACATCAAGGACTATACCGGTATGGGGCCAGCTAGTGACAACTTGGGATTGGTTTATACCATCGACAACATTGTACGATTGGAAAACAAAGAAAACGAAGTGCAGGCCTCTGTAGGTTTGTTGCCGCCGGATGATGAACAATATTTATTCCCTGGAGACGAGCTTCTTATTAGGGAGATAGAAATTGCAACCAATACAACGAAGACCGTCGGGTCAGCAATATACTTGGGTAAAGGCTCAGGATCGCATACTTTTTATACCGATGTGACTTTCAGTGATGATGTATTGGGCTATACGTATTCCTGCTTTGTATACAGGTCGGGGAGAAGAAATATTCTTTCGGTAAACCGATCAAGTTTGGAGGGGCTTTCGGAAACAACACTCGATAGACCTAGGGAGATTTCGCTCCCAACTTTTCAAAAATTAGTACCACAATTTTGATTCGAAGCTAAATGAGATTTTTGAAAAACATATCGATATTTTTTAGTCTACTGATCGGATATACAGAGGGCGTTTGCCAGACATTGTGTCCGAACCCATATACAGATAATGAAAATGCATTTACCTATGCCATTGATGCTGGATTTTCGGTAACGGATAAGCCCTACATAGGTGCTGCTGGCACTTATAGATTCACCGTGATAATACCAGAAGATGATCGAAGTAATTGCGGTAGCGGAACGATTTTGAACTATGGGAAAATTGATATTTTCGATATTAACAACAACCTTCTGTTTCAGAAAGAATTTGGTGAATGCGATCATGGATTAAAATTCGATTGGATTTATACTCCCTCAAGCGAAATTGAACAAATAGAGATTACAACCACTGATTATAATGCCTCGTCGGGAGGCCCTTCTTTTTCGCACATTTTGGTGGAAAAACCAGTCTATATCGATGAGAGCTACACGATAGAAAAAAGATGCGATAAGCTCAACTATACCTATCATCAAGTAGATGAATCGATTGGACAAGGCGATAGCTGGTCAAACATCAATTTCAAATGGTTTAAAAACGGCATTAAACAAACTACCCATACCATACAGGTCGATGACAATGATCAGTTGGAGCTTCGCTACTTTCTTAACACTTTTGCAGGAGGCTATACAGGAGGCATACCTCAGTTTTCTACACAAGAGGACAACCCCAGCGGTGCACCCATTTGCTCATATATCGTTGATATCGACGCAGATTACGAGCAAGTATCAGAAACCAAAAGAAGCGTACTTGTCGATCACCATTCAAGCAAAGAATACTGTCATGGGTGGTATGATCAGAAAACTACTATTGAATTTTTGGATGACGCGGATAGTCAAGACGATGATGACTACATTATCACGAGCGTGACCTATTCCACATCCGAAGGAAATCAGTCCTATAGCATTTCGGATGAGGAGATAGAGCAAAGTAGAGTAGGACTGAGAAGGTACGATTTTATCTTTCCTGAAAAAGTTTTCTTTTATACGGAGAATGGCCCTAAATCAGTCAATCTTACTATTGGATATAAGAAAGAAGCGGAGGCCATTGATGCTGAGTGTGATCCTGATAAATATTCGATCGAGATTGCTGTTGATATTCCGTTTTTAGAGGTGACGAGTGAACGAGATCAAACTTACTGTGCTTATACGTTTAGCTATGAATTTGATTTTCCGAGTAGCTACAGGACAGCAGGAGACTACAGTTATCCGGCAGGAATTTCTGATGATTTTCAATTCAATAACTACTACCAGCATGTCATCTCAAATCCACTTGATCAAAATGGTCCATTGTCGGCATGGCTTAATTCTCAAGGAGATAAAGATTTGGATAATGGCTACTTTGATGGCTATTTACGAGGAGACCAGCTAGATAGTGATAAGATACATCTGCATCGTACATATTCTGATTTTAGGATTGTAGGTCAGAGTTGGAAGTTTTACGATGAAGTAGGAGGAGTATTTGTTCCGGTGGCAGACCCTTCGTATAGAGAATCGATCGAAATCAAACCTGAGATTATTTTTGAAGACCCAGGTCAGAAGAAATATGAGCTTACGGTTTTCTATGATTGGCCTCCCTGTGGGATACTAAGTGAGACAATCGAAGGAGAGTTTTACTTCGATATCCCGGAGCAAATCGCAGCGTTGGAAGACTTCAGCGTGCAGACGGAAGAAAACGTATCCATTTTGAATACCCAGGCCTCTACTTTTGCAGCAGCCTGGCCGGTAGAGCTTAGTAGTGCTGAGGGGCTTTCGGGGCTCAGTCCATTCACCAGCGGCTCGGCCGGAGTATGGCGAAGTAAAAATCAGGTGTCCTACTATGTAGACCGAACGAGCAGCTACTTGCCTTCTCAGGAAAAAGATGGCACATTTACTTTGCAGAAGCACGCCATTCATCCATTGGAAGACGCTCCAAACGATGACTGGAAGGATGCTTCTACGGTTACAAGATACAATTCGTCTAGTCAGGCGCTTGAGTCTAAGAATGTGCTTGACATCTACTCATCTGTTCAATACGATTATTCGGATCATTACCCTACAGCTGTTGCAGCCAACAGTCGATATACAGAGATGGCTTTTACAGGGTTTGAAGAACTCCCTGCAGGCATCTCAGGAGAAAGCGATCTTGCAAAAGGCAAATCCGGAAACTTCTTCATTGGAACAGGTATTCCGGAATTACAGAAGTTTTATAGAATCTCTGCCGGAAAGAAAAAAATGGCGATCGTCGAGGCACCACTTTCAGAGTTTGAGGTCTATGGGGAAGGAGTGGTGGTTTCGGATGAAATAGGCATGGCTGTCACGATCTTATGCAACGATGAAGAAGACGCAGTACCTGAAGCACTTGGTAAAACGGTCGTTTTTTTCGATCAAAACCTGAGTTCTGATTTCTATTCAGGATACTTTATTGCAACACTTGAGAAGCAAAACCCTGCCAGTATTCAGGTATCTGCCGAGCTGGCTCATACGGGTGCTCGGGCTTTAAAGGTCACTTCAAACCAAGAAGTACAGCAGTACTTCCTTACGCTCGAAGTAGGCAAGATGTATACAATCGATGCTTGGGTTTCGAATATTGGAGGAGCCTATCCGATCGACTCTTCGTTTGGAAACGAAGTAGGGATCAGTCTCAATTTTCATCAGGGAGGAGTCCCTGCTACCGTTAATTTTCATCCTTCTGGCCCTATAGTCGAGGGATGGCAGAGAATATATGGCCATTTTCAAGTTCCAGCCCATTCGAGTTTTTCTATGACTTTTCTCAATGGGTCTGGAAATACCTACTACGATGACCTCCGACTTGTTCCTAAAGATGCCAGCATGCAGGCCTACGTCTATGATGATAAATTTAGGTTGAGTGCGGTGTTGGACGACAACAATTTTGCTACGCTCTATGATTACTCAGAGACGGGCAAGCTGAGATTGGTTCGTAAGCAAACTGAGCGGGGCATAGTCACACTTCAGGAATCATTTGATCATTTGAAAAACAACAAACTTGATTGATATGATCGGAATGTTAATGACATCACTATTTATGTTTTTCCCAACTCAGGATTGGGAAGAAATGAGGCAGAAAATGACACAGGCCATGCAAGATATGGACAATGTGAAAATGACCGTAGAGCTCGAAAAGAATAACGATTTTGAAAATATAGCTACGATGTGGAAGGCAGGAAATAGCTGGAGGATGAAATATGATACCTATGAGACACTCATCAATGAACGCTATTTTGTCTCGATTGCACATGACTTCCAGCAAATACTCTGGCAGAAGCTGGATCAAAACAAAAGAAAGAAAAGCAGTCCTGCAGATAATATACTGGATTCACGAATTGGTAAGAGGAGAAATATGAAGGTCTCCGAGACAGATTCAGAGTTTATTATTGAAAGTGTAGGTGATGATCAGACTAAAGAATTGATTTTGATCAAACTCGAAAAAGACACTTATCGCATCAAATACTTTGAGTTCCATGGTGGTGAGCGCCTCGGGAATCAAGTAACCAAGGTTCGATATCGATACGAACTTTTGGAGAGCGATGCTGTATTTGATGAATCGCAGTTTTTAAAAGTCGATAAGGGAGAAGTCATCCCCGTCGAGGCATATAGCAATTATTCCGTTGGTCGTACCACTACTTTAATAGAAGACTAAAAGATGGTTTTAAAAAGAGTACTTACATTTTTTCTGTTTTTAGCCAGCTTTGGTTTATTCGCTCAGAGCAGTACCTCACCTATGGGAGCGAACATCAATGCTCATGGTCATCAGATTCACCCTGTGGCCGTTTCTGGACCTACCTATTGTCTGAGTAGCACTGAGTCAAACCTCAATATACATCCCGTGTTTCCAAATTGCTGTTTGGGGGATTTTTACGTTCGTATAGGATTGGAACTCGATCGCAATACTCAGGTACCCACTGAGGACTGGACAGTCGAGGTGTTTTTTGATTTTCAATTAAATGGAGTCGACCAGTGGTCTTCCAGCCTGTCGCTCTCTTCTGTAGATGGTGTGGTGGCAGACACACGCTTTGTAGATACCTGGATATCAAGTAGTGATAACTATACGATTGAAATTACCAATGTGGATTTCCCTATAGGAAACAACCAGATCTTGGATGACATTTGCCTTAAACTCAATCACTTTCAGCGTCGAAACGATGACTTTACTCCGGATGTATCTCTATCGCCCAACTTCAATATAGGATCAAGAACACTCTCCTGGCAGCCGATAGACCCTTCGGTTTTCATTGTAGATGGTTACGATGTGGAGTGGGTCTGCCGAGACAGAGATACGGACAATGAAGGCGTTTTACTCACACTACAAGAAGCTTTCGATGGCAAACTTGCCGTTGATACCAGTATCCCGGACATTGAATCCATGGATCCGGCACGTGTTACCACTAAGGGCACGAGTTACACCTTTACACAATCATTTACCCAGGGATTCCTATGGACAAGGGTCAGGTACAATGGATTCACAGCTACAGCCTCAGATCATATCACCTATGGTGATTGGCATTATCTGCCTGCAGTACCGATCAATAATGAAACCGGGATGCCCTGGCTGTCTGGCATGAACTGGCAGCAGACTGTTACCTATGCCGAAGAAGCCAAGAATAAGAAGGTAGTTCAATACTATGATCCTACACTGAGACCGATTCAGACATTGACTAACCTCAATAGTCAGGAAAGCCTGCTGATCACAGAACACTTCTATGATTATGAAGGAAGAAAAGTAATTGATTTTCTTCCATATGCTACGCCAAACCCGTCGCAGCTCATGTCCTACTTGCCCAGAAATACATTCCCCAAGTCAGATTATGACAATGGAGATGAAGCCAATCCGGCTTTGACTGCTGCCACTTCCAATACGGAAAACTACTTCTCGGCCGGAAGCTATTATCATGCATCCGATCCGGGTATTCCGATGAGTGAGGGCTTTCCATATACCCAGGTCGAGTACAAAAGCGACGGCACCAATCGAGTTACGCGACAGTCAGGTGTAGGTGCTGCCTATGCCATTGATGGGAGCCACACCACAGACTACTTTTATGGAAGTGCTTCCAGAGAAGAGCTGCGGAGATTGTTTGGAGACACCTTTGGCTCCTCGGAGTATTACATGAAGCAAGTGATCAAAGACCCCAATGGACAGTTTTCTGTTTCCTATGTAGATCCCCTTGGACGTACTATTGCTACGGCACTTACAGGAGCCGCACCCGCTAACCTGAAAGCCTTGGAATCCAACGTGGGAAGTGAGAATATCACGATGAAGCTGGACGAAAAGTTTGAGCAGGAAGGCAATAAGCGAACCCTGACTCACAAGATTCTAAATGTAGTAAGCACGGATTACAACTTCAACTATGATTTGAAATCCAGAAGCGTAGATCTGGGAGGGGAGTGCAAGACCTGTACATACACCACTTCGATTACCGTAGAGCCACCCAAAGTAGAAGAAGAGACCGATATCAGCAAGTATAGCTTCGGTACCTTGAGTACGATCGGTTGCCTTGACGACCCGTTGGGTTTACTTGGAAGTGGGGGAGTGAACCTGCCGGAGAGTTTCACGGAAGTAGGTGAGTACACCGTTCATGCCAATATTGAGGCCAATATCCCGACATATGAAGAAGCCCTGGCCGAGGTAGAAACCTGGACAGATGTGAAGATTAAGCTTAGTCACATTGAAGAAGCCAACCCTGTCTATGAAGAAGACTGTGAGATCAATGTCAATATTCTTGATATCACTTCAGGTGAAAACGATGATTTGCTCGACGAAATCTATGAGTCCTCTTGTGACAATATCAAGTACCGTATTATTCAAGATTTAATCACCCCATGCACCGCAGGTGATGCTTTAGGCTGTGGGTGGACACCTTACTCCGCTACTAATTCTTATACAGATGATGACATGCAGGTACTTGCAGAAGCCTTTGACTACTCGCTTGTAGACGGTCAGGAAGACGTATCTGTGCCAGAAGGGATCACCCAAGCCATGGTTTTGGATATCGTAGGGCATCCGGCTTATTGCGAATACGAATTCTGTCAAAACTATAAGGAAAGCGCACTGCTCGACACCAAGCTCATGGCCTATACAGCTTGGTCGACCGATATCCCTACCATTATCTATGAAAACGATCCCGTATTTAATACCGGAGGTTTTTTCGAAAGATACAAGTTTGACCTGGATATCCGATTCAATAACTACACTGTCGTAGTTTCCGACGGTCAGGGATCTTCTGACCCAAGCGACGATGTACAAGGCTCGATCCTGGATTTGATCGATGAGAACAACGTGGATCTGCAAGTCAATGTCAGTGGAGTTTTTCAAAAAGTAGACAATACCGCAGGGCCATACTACCATGCCTTTTATTGGGATATTTATGAAGCACAGGCGGAGAACCCCAATGTAGATATCCTACGACTGGTAGCAGAGAGGAAAGTTCGACTCTTCAGTTCCTTTTATTCAGACATTAAAAACCAGTTTCTACTGAAATATGCCTCCGATGGATTTGATGAGAACGGTATTTCTGGCTTTAGCGAAAATCAGAACACCTTCTGCGAGTCGTTGAAAATCAGACTGGAAAGTATTGCCAACCAGCCAGCAACGGAAGTCGGAGTTGATGCGGAAAACACTGTATTTGGAGTTTTCGATGATAATATATCAGATACCGAATTGGATATGATGGTGGGCCGTTTCCAGCTGAAGTGCCCTGCACTATCAACACAGGATGCTGCCAATATCAGAACACACCTGCAAGACTATTACGATAACCATTATGACGAGAAGAATATCCTCCGTGTGCTCTATTCGGATGATTTGAGCACGACACCACTCACTGCAATAAACAACATTTTGATTGCCAATGGCTGTACGAGTCTTGACGATCCCGATGATGGATACCTTGTAGCCGGTCCTTGTGATCTTTTTGGAAATATACAAGACCACAGTGCTAGAAAACCATGGGTTGAAATTCAAAAAACATTGTGTCCATCTCCCGTTCCCCTTGCGTTTAGCATAGACTTGGGAGCGCAATGTGCCAATCCCTATTATCAGGATATTGACCAGCGAGCAGCTGAGTACAAAGCTCAGTGTATGGTCGAGATGCAGGCCTATCGCGACCATGTAGTCGAGGCAGAGCAAAGAGAATACCTGGAAACCAAGATCACCGATTACCTCAATAAATACGAGCAAAACTGTCTGGATCATCTCGTATCCAGCCTGAGCTACGAGTATGCACCCTCAGAGTATCACTATACACTCTATTACTATGACCGTGCGGGCAATCTGGTGCAGACAGTACCACCGGAAGGTGTCCATACTGACAACAGTGGTTTGCATGATCTCGTGACCAGATACACTTACAATGCCTACAATCAGTTGGTATCTCAGAGCAGTCCCGATGGGGGAGTGACCAAGTTTTACTACAACAGTGCCGGGCAGTTACGCCTATCGCAAAATGCAGAGCAGCGCAAGCACGACATGTTTTCCTACACAAACTATGATTTGCAAAACCGAATCACGGAAGCAGGCGAGATAGCGGTCGACCCTGAGTTGATTCCTGGTATGCTGGCTGATGTGGATCAGTTTCGCGGAACCCATAGCGAACTCGATGATTTTGTGTCCGATGACCCCAATACTCCAGACCCAATTGCCTATCAGTATACGGTCACGGATCGATTTTTGACTACCTATTCGGATCCATATCCATCGGCGAGTTTTGAGCAAACCTACTTGCGCAACCGTGTATCGTACACGGAAGCAGAGCAGATCGTAGATGAGACCCCTTACACAGTTACCACCTACTACAGCTACGATCCTCATGGCAATGTGAAGTCACTCGTGCAGGTGCTACCCGATGTGGACGAGAAACGCATCGACTATGTATATGATCTCATCAGCGATAATGTGCTGCAAGTCTTGTATCAGCCAGGGCAACCTGATCAGTTCATTCATAAATATGCTTATGATGCGGACAATCGCATCCTGAAGGCCGAGACCTCACATGACGGCATTAACTGGGATCAGGATGCCACCTATGAGTACTATCCACATGGACCGCTTAAGCGCACAGAGCTGGGACATTTTGAGCTTCAGGGTATGGATTATACCTACACCCTGCAGGGCTGGCTCAAGTCCATCAACGCACCATGGGAAGGAGATCCGGGAGGAGATGTCGGTACTTTCTTTGGTAAGGATGCCTTCTCTATGAGTCTGGGCTACTACGACGGAGACTATACTTCGATCAGTGCAGTCATACCGGACTTCAATGAACGCGATGCACTCTGGACTAGACATCAGGAGCAATACCCCACAGCCGGTAGCGAAGCACCGGGGCTTTACAATGGAAACATTGCTTGGATGAACACCCACCTGAGTGAGCTTGGCAAGGCGGAAGATACACCAGAGGCCGGTATGCAAGGCAAACTGTATCAATATGATCAGCTCAACCGACTCCTCGATGCAAAAGCCCTCAATACCTACAGCACCGGATACACAGCACGTGCCCCAAGTGAAGCTTTCGACTCGGACTATACCTATGACCAGAATGGCAACCTGATGACACTCAATAGGCTGGACAACCAAGCTGCATCCAGCTTCAGCGGAGTATATACCTATCTGCCGGGCACCAACAAGCTCTTGAGTACCAGTGCCGATGATGCCGCCAACTTGGATTTCTCTGTATGGGAAGCTGAAGCTAACGCGACGGCCGTAAGCGACTATCGTGAGTCCGTACCGCCACTATCCGAGATTCCGGAGACCCGGGCATTCGACGGTATTTTAGATCCAGAGCAAGATCACAAGATAGTAGCCAGTAGCTATGTGGATTTCGAGCCTGGTTTCATTTTTGACCCTGCTGCAGGAGTACTCGATGTAGTGATTTCGGACGATATCAACGAGCTACCGCACTTAGATGAGCTGCCACCGTCTTCTCCCGGCGGATATGATGTGCACCGCACTGTTAGCTATGATCAGGGTGTGACAAGTGGCAGTGACTATGTAGCGGTCGCCAATAGTAGAATTACGCTACGACCCGGCTTTAACTTCTCAGCAGCCACTGGACACATGGATGCCTACCTAAGCAATGCAACCGTGACGGGCGACCCTACTGCAGACCTGGATTTATATCAATATGACGCAATCGGAAATCTCGTGGCAGACCAGAAGGAAGGCACCAGCATCGAGTGGAATGCCTCCGGCAAGGTGGAGCAAGTGCTACAAGCCAACGGGGACAAAGTGCGCTTTCTCTACGATGCAGCAGGCAATAGAGTAGCCAAGATACAGACGGTGAGCGGAGTGACGACCACCAGTGCATATGCCAGAGATGCTTCTGGCAATACCATGGCAGTGTATAAAGATCAAGTGCTGGCAGAGATGTCCATCTATGGCAGCAGAAGGCTGGGCATGTACAAGGGAGGGAGCACGGCAAGCAAGCGCACACTGGGCAATAAGACTTACGAGCTTTCCAACCATCTTGGTAATGTAATGGCCGTCATCACCGATGATTATTTCATTACTGATGGTAACGAAAAGGAAGCAGTGGTCATCAACAGTACGGACTACTACCCATTTGGGCTGGAGCAGCCAGGCGTAAGAGCTGGAAACCTAACCGCTTCCAATACCAACTATCGCTATGGCTTTAACGGTAAGGAGAAGGATACCAACGGAGAATGGGGATCACAAGCCCACTACGATTACGGATTTAGAATATATAACCCACAGATTGGGAAGTTCTTGAGTGTGGATCCGTTGACTGGCTCTTATCCAATGCTTACTCCCTATCAGTTTGCAAGTAACAGACCTATTGATGGGATTGATTTAGATGGGTTGGAATATTTAAGATATTCAGTCCTTTCATTTGAAAATTGGACAACACAATTCACTCTGTCAAACAAAAATACATATACACAACAGACAATCAGAGCAGGAATAGATGGCAGTAAATTAAGAGAAATATATCCTGATTTATCATTCGGGCTTTCCATGAGTGGAATCTATCTTAGTAAAAATTCAACAGAACCTAATTTTGATCAAATAACTATAAATCATAAGTTGAAAACTGAAATTTTTTATGCAAGCAGTGGATATAAAATAGTGAATGGAAAAAGAGTCTTTTCTGATGCTACTGTTTGGAAGTCCTATAAGAATAAAAAATTTGCAATATTTGATAAGCAAACAAAGTTTGGAGGTCGCGGGATCAATATTGTTCTGGAATCCATGTTCCAATTCTTTGATTACTACCTAGACTATAAAAAATATGCCGCAATTGAAGAATTAAGAGAATTCACTGATGTAGAAATAAACGCCTTAGCTAAAACTTATGCTCTTGTAGAGAACGCATATCACCAAGACCTAATTCCGAGTCAAATACTGAATGATAAAGAAAAAATGGTTGGTTTATATAATTTTATTTTAAAAGGAGATAAACCTAGAAATAGCGATGTTGAGAAATTGGGAAATTTCCTTTTCGACAATGAAAGCACTTTAATTAATGATAATAAAGTAGATCAAAAAAAACATCCTCTCAAAAATACCCGAGGTTTTTGGAAAAGAAATTATAAAACAGCTGAAGCTCTTAAAAATGACTCATAAGTTTGATTTATTAGTCCTATTACTTCTAATTTTAATTGGAATTTCCTGTTCATCAAATCCAAATTTGATTTCACTTAGATCAGATATTACTAAGTTGGATTCCATTAAAGATGCTGCTTTAAAAAACGATAAGGTATTTACTAATTTTTTTAATAAACATGATTTTTATTCAGCAGGCTTTGATGAAAAGTTATATGATTCCATATTTCTAGTGACGGAAACCAATTATACTAATTTAGTAAATGCTATTGACCAGAGTGAAGAGGTTCTATGCAAGAGCTATAGATTGAACCTTAAAAACTATATAAATCAGCTCCAATTGATACAGAATGAGTTATTTGAAAAAATATTGAAAGAATCTGTAGGGAGCGATTATTCCGTTGGTTATTTAAATCAAATGATTTTTGAATATTCTGAGAAAGGCGATTATTTGTATGAGGAAGTTTTGAACTCAAGGAATCGTCTATTTTTCAAATACAATCTGGATAATTTCAATAAACCTAATTAGACGCCCTGCTAGCCCCAGCTAGTGTGCGTTTGCAACACTCCTGCTAGCGCGCGTTTGCAACGCGTGCCATTGCAAGCCTGTTAGTTCGGTTTTTCAGTTGAGGGTTAAAGTTGAAATGATCAGTGATTAAATAGTAATAAATGAAATTAAAAGAAGAAGAAAATGGTGTGATAAAATGAGAAAGTTGATCCTTGGATTTGGTGAAAGTAGCTTGGGTAAGAGAAGAGGCACGCGTTGCAAACGCGCGCCAGCAGAGATGTTTTCAGAAGAGTTAGAAATGCAGTTAAAAAAGTTATAGAAACCGGTAATAATTAAGACTTATGAAATTTTTTTTTTGATTTTGGCTATTGCTTATTCTTGCAGTCAGGTACAAGAAAACCGTCTTGCTGTTTTCATTAAGGAAGAAACAGCTCCTCCTTTTTTTCGTAGGGGAGAGTTGCCCCAGAAAAAAGTCAATGGAATAGTTTTTGACAATTTTTCACTTATTGGTCAAAGAGATACGATTTCTGGATATTGGGGAATGGATTCTTGTCAACTCTTTTTCATTAATAATTATGATCTTGATTGCGGAAGGTTAATACCATTTGCATCTTTTTGCAGGGATATTGATACTACATATACATTGATTAACGAAAAATGTATAGTGGAGCGTCCAATGGGACTCAAAATCAGTTCAAAAGTGTTAAATCGTACTGATTCTGAGGTAATTGTTTCATCCGACCATACTTCAATAAACCATTTAAAACCCAAGTATCAAGTTTATATTGATGTGAATGAGGACAGTGTTGCAACTGTAAATTTTATTAGCAGAGAAGAGGCTTTTTATGAAATATCATCAACAAGAGGCTTTATAAGATTCCATAAAGTTTTATATGGAGACTCAACCGTCTATTTGCCTTATTAGACCCCAACTAGCGTAAGCGTCCGCTTGTGCTTATTAAGAAATGAGGAGCGCACGTTTGCAACGCGTGTCATTGCTAGCCTGTTAGTTCGGGTTTTCCAATGGAGGGTTAAAGTTGAAATGATCAGTGATTAAATAGTAAGAAATGAAATTAAAAGAGGAAGAAAATGGTGTGATAAAATGAGAAAGTTGATCCTTGGATTTGGTGAAAGTAGCTTGGGTAGGGGAAGAGGCACGCGTTGCAAACGCGCGCCAGCAGAGATGGGACAAGGAATAAAATTTGAAGATACTGGGACATTTTTGGCTTGGAATCAGGACTACAAAGAGCTGATGAAGTTGGATAATCCAGAAATCAACAATCATGATGATAAAGTTGATATTTTCTGGCGTGACAAACTTTTGCTTAAAGGTCTAAGATGTTCCTTATCAGCATCGATTATATACGATGACCCAAGCTTTAAGTCGCTGAGTTATACATTTGGTTTGTCCGATAAGGAAGTAACCGAAGCTTTTCATTACATCAAAGATCATTTGTATGAGCATTTTGGAGAACCCTACAAGGTGAATCACTTGGATGACATAGATGTTGATTACTATTGGGAAATTGATGGTAATAAGGTTTTGCTGATGTTCTATCAGCTTCATGCCTATAGATGTTCCTTAATTATATCCCCAACTAGCTCCTGCTAGCGCACGTTTGCAACGCGTGTCATTGCAAGCCTGTTAGTTCGGGTTTTCCAATGGAGGGTTAAAGTTGAAATGATCTGTGATTAAAGAGTAATAAATGAAATTAAACGTAGATGAAAAGAAGAATAATTAAAGTTTTGGTTTTGATGGTGGTCGCATGCTCTGCGGTATTTGTGCCAGCTCAAGCTCAGTCCACTCAGGAACTGATCGTTGACACGTGGGAGTTGGACTTTGATGCTTCTGTCAACGCTATGCCAAAGGACGAAAAGAAAGTTTACAACGATCATCCATCTGATGCTCGTAATCACATTAAGAAATTCTTTAAGGGCAAAAAATACACTTTCGAAGAGAATGGCACGTATGAGGTCAGTGGTGGTTCCAAAGGATCGCTAAGCGGCACCTATAGTGTATCTGGAAACTCACTGATACTAAAGGATGGCAGTAGCGGACGGAAGATAACCTATAAGCTTGTGAAGCTCAAAAAGACACAGCTGATACTAGAAAGGCTAGGATCGAAGAATGAGTTGATTAAAAGATTGTATTTCAAACCTCAAGGTAACTAGTCATGGAAGCACGGACGAACTCTCTCATAAGTTTCAAATCACTGCAGTCTGCACTATTGATATTTGTATTGCTTCTTGCAATGCCACACCTAAGTAGCGCTCAAGGGCCAGGCGATCCAGGCGATCTAATTGGAGATCGCGTAATAGCTGTTGGCACTTTAAAAAACTATCGAATAGATGCGTCACAGGTTAATTCTTCCACTTGGTCTGTTGGGACTGGGAACGCCCAAATTATAAATATGCCAAACTACTATGAGGTTGACATTGAAGCTTCACAGGCAGGGAATGTTGTTATTACTGTTGATTATGACGATGGTTATGGAATACAATTTGATTATGCATTCATAGAGGCCATTAATGCGACACCACCACCACCACCGTCTACTCCTACAACATTGACTACAGGGTGCGAATCCTGGGTCATTACCCGAAGTGGAGCTCCTCCTACCAACGTGGTATGGTATTGGCAAGGTCAGGTGAATGATGGGACTAGTACCTCCTTAGGCTCAGGTGCCAATTATACAGTAACAGAGGCAGGTACCTACTACATTCGCTCTTACGATACGTCAACAAGTCTTTGGGGCAATGATCGCTCATACACCATAAATCAAATTCCAACAACTCCTGCTGCTCCTACTGCCATGAATAAAAGTAGATGTGGCGTAGGTACTGTGCAACTTGAAGCTAGTGGTACAAGTGGGGGTACATTTAATTGGTATTCTTCGACAGGTACATATCTGGCTACAGGAGCAACTTTTGTTACCCCTTCTTTAAGCAGCAATACGACCTACGAGGTTAAAAATGACAATAGCTATTGCGAAGGACCCGGAAAAGTTGTTCAGGTAACTGTGACAATTCCAAATCTTACCACTACCAATGGAACCAACTCTTGTCAGGTCGATGATCAAGTGACCATCAGCGCAAAGACTATCAACAACCCTCAGGGAACAGTGACCCATCGCTGGTTTTTGTCCAATAGTCCGGGAGCAGCTGAGATTACTGATTTCACCACTGTAGATAATCCTGGTGATTATACAACCTATAAGACAGTAGGTGTAAATGATCCTAACAGAAGCTTTTGGGTTGCTGCGTATGTCGATGGTTGCGAGACATCTAGAGAACAGGTGACCGCTAGTTTTGATGATTATTCAGAGCCAACTCTTGTAGTGACGAATGTAGAGGGAGATTTTGCCAAGTGTGAAGGAGAACCATTTCATCTTGCCGTAGCAGGTGGTGGTGCTGGCAGTACCTATGAGTGGCGCCAAGATTCTCCCTCAGGTCAGGTCGTCTCGACAGCAGCAGCGTTTTATCCATCTCTGAATTACACCGATACCAATAACGGAACTAAAACCTACTACGTAGGAGGGGTTCTGACCTATGGCGGAGGTTGTTCTACCACCATTACTCCAAGTGAGTCAATTAGTGTGACGGTTTATAGACTTACGCCTGGTTCTATAGATGGTGCACAGAGTATCTGTCCTACCACCTCGGCTAGTTTGGTTAGCACTGCCAGTGCTATAGGTGGAGATGAAAGTGGCATAACTTACAAATGGCAGGTATCTGCAAATGGTACAAGCGGCTGGCAAGACGCACCGGGTGCCAACACGGGTTTGAACTATACAACCGGAGACTTGGCTGCTACCAGCCATTTTAGAAGAAGAGCCACTTCATGCTCTTTAGAGGAGTTCACCAATGTAGAAAAAATAACTGTCACCACATCCATACAACTTACAACACCGAGTGCAAGCAATAAGTCCAGGTGTGCTCCGGGTACAGTGACTTTCACGGCAAGTGGTTCTGAGACCGGTTCTGAGTATGAGTGGTATACAGAGGGAGGCACCTATATCACGACAGCTAATTCCTACACTACACCTAGTTTGTCAGAGTATATCACTACATACAAAGTGAGGGCTGATTTAGGAGGATGTAAGAGTCCTTTTAAAACTGTAACTGCGACCATATCAAATGCGAATATTACTACTACTAATGGAACTAACTCTTGTCAGGTCGATGATCAAGCGACCATCAGCGCAAAGACTATCAACAACCCTCAGGGAACAGTGACCCATCGCTGGTTTTTGTCCAATAGTCCGGGAGCAGCTGAGATTACAGATTTCACCACTGTAGATAATCCTGGTGATTATACAACCTATAAGACAGTAGGTGTAAATGATCCTAACAGAAGCTTTTGGGTTGCTGCGTATGTCGATGGTTGCGAGACATCTAGAGAACAGGTGACCGCTATTTTTGATGATTATTCAGAGCCAACTCTTGTAGTGACGAATGTAGAGGGAGATGTTGCCAAGTGTGAAGGAGAACCATTTCATCTTGCCGTAGCAGGTGGTGGTACTGGCAGTACCTATGAGTGGCGTCAAGATTCTCCCTCAGGTCAGGTCGTCTCGACAGCATCAGCGTTTTATCCATCTCTGAATTATACAGATACCAATAACGGAACCAAAACCTACTATGTAGTAGGAGTTCTAACCTACGGGGGAAGTTGTTCTACCACCATTACAAGTGACCCCATAAGTGTGACGGTTTATCGGTTACTCCCTGGTTCTATCAGTAGTGGAGACAGCAATATTTGCCCGACTACATCAGCAAGTTTAAATGGAACTAGTGCCATTGGTGGAGACGAAAACGGTATAGATTATAGATGGCAAATATCAACAAATGGTACAAGCGGCTGGCAAGACGCTCCAGGAGCCAATACAGGCGTGAATTATACTACACAAAGCTTAACTGCCACGCGCTATTTTAGAAGAAGAGCCACTTCATGTTCTTTGGAGGAATATACAAATGCATTGATGATCAACGTCACGATTGATAACCTGAACGCGGGGCAGGTGAGTATTAATGGCGCTAGCAGCCCATTGACTATATGTCCAGACGAGTCAGTGTCGCTTGTAAGCGATCAATCAGCGAGTTGCGGTACTACTAGCAGTAGTCAACTCCTATATCAGTGGCAGGTTTCTGCGAATGGAACCAGTGGTTGGAGTGCCGCAGGCGGTACCAATAATCAGGAAAGTTATTCGATCAGCAATTTACCTGCTGGTAGTTATTTCTTTAGAAGAAGGGTTGGTTATAACCCTGCATATGGTTTGGGTTATAAGTACACATCTCAATCGCTTCAAGTAATAGTAGAAGAAGAACTGGTGCCCGGCTCCATAAGTATTTCAAGCCAGTTGGTTTGCCCGGAAGAATCGGTAACTATCACGGGTACATTACCTTCTTGTGTGCACAGCACTACCACGATAAACTACTCCTGGTATGTGTCTGAAAATTGCAATGACTGCTGGGTTTTAGTGTCTGGAGCTACAGAAAAAGACTACACCGTACCAACCAATAATGTTGGCGTTTTCAAATATCAAAGAAGAATTGACCTGGGCAGTGGAGCTTATGATTATACAAACGAAGTGGGTCTTGAAGTTAGGAGTGAAAACATGCTGAACGACCCGCTGGTGTCTGAACCTTATCTTGAGATATGCGGTGAAGGCGTAGTGGATTTACATATACTAAACCCGGAATATACAAGCTATACATGGTATCCACCATCAGGAGGTTCCATTGTAGGAGGAAGTACATTGGCAAATGTTGCGATTACAAATGAGATGACACAGTATAGAGTGAAGGCCGTTGATGGTACTTGTGAGAGTGGGCTAGTTGATTTTGATATCCTTGTACGATATACGCATCTTCTTGTCGAACCTGAGTATCAAAATACTTGTGAAAACACAGATGAGGTTACATTAATTGCAGATAGCTATAGCAGCGAAGGGGTGAGAGCGAGTCAGGGAGCTGTTCATAACTGGTATACTGGCGAAAACAACCCTGACCCGATTCCAATGTTTGAATTGAGTTGTGCAAATGATCCAAGCTGTGACGCTAATAACCCACCATCTTACTATGCGGTAAAGGTACCCACTGACGGAGATGGGATTAGAACCCAGGTAAGAGTTACCAAGAATGTTGGCATTCAAGGCTTTTGGGTAGAACTTCTTAATAATGGGTGCAGCACTCCAAGAATGTATACAGAGGCCGTATTCATTGAAGCTACAACCCCTATATTGAATGCCACTTCCATCGACTTAGATTATGCTAAATGTGAAGGAGAAGTTTTTAATCTTTTTGCAAGTGGAGGGGCCGAAGGAAGCACCTATGCGTGGTACGATCAAGATACGGGAGACCAATTGTCAAGTCCTTCAACAGATGGGAGCTTACAGTTGCAGCTTACCTATGTTCAGACGAATTCGGGAAGTAAAAACCTGAAAGTAGTAGGGGATCTGATGGATGCTCAAGGTTGTAATACAGGAACTTCGGAATATTTCATGACCATATATGTCGAACAACTAAATCCGGGAATAATCGAATTAGCGGATGATGCAGATGATGATGGAAGTATCATTATATGCCCGAACACTGATTTCCTAATTAATAATTTGCAATCTGCAGATTGTGGTGGGAGCGAAGGGTTGTCATATTATTGGCAGTTTTCAGAAACGGCCATGGATGGAAGCTGGCTTGGGGCTGAGTCTTTTGTAAGCGGAGGTAATGTTAATTTGGAGACTTTTTCAGGAAAAGTTTTAGATGGAGGAGATTTTTATTTTAGAAGAGAAGTACAATCCCTTACAGGAGTAGCATGGACTGATTATGTGCATGTATCGGTTTTGTGTGAACCCTCCGTTCCTTATGCTGCTAGCAACTTAAAGTATTGTGGGACAGATCCCATTACCCTTTCGGCATCAGCTGGTCAATATGGAGATGAGATAAGGTGGTATGATGATGCAAGTTCAGATCAAATTTTGAGCACTGATGATAATTATGTTATTACTGATTTTTCAATCTTTGATCAGGAAAATCCAAAGACGTTTTATGTCTCAACCTTAAACGCTGACATTCTTTGTGAAAGTGACAGGATTCCATTCACAGTAGAATTCTTTGCAGAACCCAATGCCCCGATGATCAGCAGCAATCCTGTAGTTGTTTCTACAAATGGGATTGCCAGTTTATCAGTTACCTCAGGTGGTCCAGAATACAGATGGTTTGCCTCTTCGTCAAGTCAGGATCCATTATTTACTGGAGCTAATGTCAATTCATACTTTTCTGAAAGTTCGATTGTGTATGTAGAATCTTTTGATCCCAACGTTTCGGGTTGTTCTTCCGAGCGCGTTCCAGTAGAGGTTTTTGTTCCACCCTATACAAGCGTTGCAGAGACTAGGTATGTAACCCAAAGTGCTAAACAAATATCAGGGGAAGAAGGCGTCATTTTGAAGCTTAGAATACCCACCAATTCTCTTACTTGGAGATCCGAAGAAGGAATGATAGTTGGGCACGAGGAAGAACTGGAGGTGCACCATCCAGGTACGTATACGGCAAGTTATGAAGTAAATGGCGTGACGGTAAGCGAGGAGGTATACGTTGGAGCTAATAGGACGCTTTGGGCTGTTAAGGATGGCAATTGGCCTCAGAAAGATATTTGGTCATACGAAGAGGGGGGAGAAGTAATACCCACGCATCCAGTAGATGGAGATATGGTTTATATCAAAGATGCTGTGGTATGGGTTTACGATGATCAGTCTTGTGATGGCGTGGTGATATTGGGTTCAGGTGATGACTCGAGGTTGATCATTCGTGACGAAGGAGACTTAACTATAAGAGGAAATGCCGTCATCGTCAAAGGTGATGAAGAAATAGTGAGCGAAACCAAAAATTTGGAGGTTTTTGAAAATGGTTCCATCACGTGTATTGGGAATTAATCCATTAACAAGATCTCGATTTAAGGATCACTTAAAAAACCTTAAAACGTTAATATGAGTTTTTTAGCTTTTAATATTGATAAAAAGATATGACATCCTCATGATATCAAAGATTCCTCGGCTTTCCTTACAGCCATTCTTCTTTAAATATGGAATTAACGGTTTTTTGTAATTATAGACCGAACTGAAGTTATTGGGTTAAGGAAGTTGAAAAAAAAGACTGCAACTAAGAGAGGTAGTCTTTTTTGTTTTAAATACGCTCATTATTCCTTTTCAGTATACATTTAGTTGACATCTCTCTTAGAAGGAGCATTCTTAAATCTAAAGAATAGATTTTTGTGTCAACTCGCTTTAGATTCTATTGAAACCCCCGATACTCATACTGACAGTTTTCTTTTAACAATTGGTTTCGCTCCTTCCTCGATAGGCAGCACCCTATATCTTTTTAGGTGATCAGGCTTCTTGACTTGATCATTCTAAATACCATTATTCCAAATGGAGATAATATCAACGATTGTTGGATAATTGAAAACATATAAGATTGCCCTGAAGACCAGAAGACAAGTTTCGATGTGGGAGTAAAAGCCGATTAGAATGCTCGATTATGGGCTGGACTTGTTTATCGATCGACCTCTGATTTGGGCTACTCAATTGGCTTCAATATCAACGAACTGTTAGGAGTTGCATACTATTTGAATTCAAGGATGTCTCAAGGAAATGCTTCATACTTTACCACCAACGAAATCTCACTGAATTCCCGCTTAAGCAATCTTGAAAGAGTCTTATGCCCACAGGAGATGTGGTAGTTGTCAAGTTTAACTCAGCCAAATTGAGATGAAACAATTGATTTTCAATCCTACTCAAGTGTGGAATTAGGTAGTTCTTCTGTAAAGAATATGAATACTCTTATCTTGAACTCACATTAATTCAGCGTTACCTCACTTCTCACCTTTCATTCTATACTCATATTTTTCGTACAGTGTCTCACGCATTTTGGATATCAACTCATAATAAGGTTGGTCGCAGACATCAATTAAACCAACGTTGTAATTTTCACCATCTCCACGTCCGGTAAGTGGCTGATCGACGTACTGAAACCAGTGTGCACCCACGATATTAGGATGATCTAATGCACTCTTAATATAACTTTGGTATTTCAATCCTCTGTCATTCTGATCGGTCGCTGCTTTCACTCCCAGATGAAACATCCCACGATCCAATGCTCCAAAGTGAAATTCTCCAATCATAATTGGCTTGTCAACTCCTTCGGGCAGGCTAACATTTTCCACGCTGTATTCATATTTATTAAAACTGATTATGTCACAATAATCAGCAGCAGCACGGAGCGTGATGTCATTGTTGTTCCAAGCAAAGCGACACCCCAGATAATTTTGATTTGGAGCTACTTTTTTAAGCTCTTCACTTACTATTTTGAAATATGTACGAGCGATTTTATCGTAAAAAACCAACAGGTCTTCCAGTGCATTTTCTTTTTCTGGCGCGACAGTACTTTGAAGTAAATCATCCCAGGATTCATAGTCCATTTTCCATTGGCTATTTAGCTTTTCAATGAGTCCATACTTAGTTTTTAAATCGCTTACAAATTCCTTTTTAGCAGGTTGGGATGCGGGACTTTCCAGAGTGGATATGGACAAAGAGCCTGACTTACCCCATGACATTTCATTGTCTACAAAATAACCAATGCACCATGGGTCATTGGCACCTAGTTTTTGCTTTTTCACCGATAGGCGAACCTCCTTTCTGAATCGAGGGTCAAATACATCGTGAAACTTACCCCAGAAACCTTTTGAAGCTTCAATTTTTGGAGTGTTGCGAATCCACACACTTCCTACGTAAGGAGTCTTCCGTTGCTGAGTGAGTTCCGGGTCTGAGACAAAACCTATAGTGTTTAATCCCCAGCTTCTCAAGCGCTGATGTGTTACACGGCGAAAATCATCCATCATGGTGCTTCCATATTTTTCATGCAGATTCCTTTTATGAAAGTTGTAAGTCCTATAAGGTGTTTTGTCTTTATAGAACCCGTGTGTCGCCCATGAACTGATACTGTAAAAGTCTTCTTGAGTATTTTCGTCCGCCAACTCTTCAAAAAAGGATTCACGAAACTGTACCCCAGTCGACGCATTTGAAGAAACGCAGTTAACCCCTGCCGTCCAGAACAAGTATCCCTCCGGGTCAACCAGCCACCATTTGCGTTCTACTTTTCGAGGATAGAAATATCCAGTTTTTTCATATTTAGGTCCCTTTGTCCAGCCACCGTACTCATTGATTTCCGGTGCTTCTGGATGAGCTTCTAAATCTTTGGCTTCTGTTTCGATAGAAGCTTTCATTTCTTCCGGGTTGTGAATCTTTCGTTCCCAATCATCATGTTTGAATTGACCGTATTTATCTACAAAAGGAAAGAAACTGGTGGTGTCACGTACTTCGGTTTTGTTAATTGCATGAAACTTGTTGATTGTGAACTCATACGCTTTAGTAGCGTAGCGTACATTGAAGGATACCCGATCTATTTTATTACGTGGAGTTTTGATGATTCCGGGTGCACCTCGCATACCTGGCATTTTTGGTTGTGGATCAAATACCCATGGCGTCCACGAAAGGTATACAGTGATCGTTTTGGTTTCGCCTGGTTTCAGGTCAACATAATCGGAGCAATACCATCGAATTAAACCATCTGGATCATTCCCTACAAACATTTCTACTTGAAATTCCTCAGAACTCACATTGCTGACCTCCGCTTGCACCATGTAATAGTCGTCTAGATTCCAGGGACTATTTTGGGGTTCATAGATGACTATCCCCGGAGTTTGAGCCTCAGTGCCGTTGATAACGCTTAATCTTTTTTGTCCATCAGAGTCGATCAGTTTTGCATAACCGTCTTTTGATTTGATACATACTGTATCTTTTGCTGAAAAGCCAAATAGAGGGTAGGGCTCTTGTGCGCTGACAGCAATAGAAGAAACAGAGATAAGAAGAATTAGAAAAAATTTGCAGAGTAACTTATTTACAGGGTATTTCATGTTGTCTGTTTTAAATATCAATGGGTCACTTTATAAAAATGAGATAATTTATCTGGAAACCAGTTTTGAAGAAACACATTTTCAAAAATACATTTCGAGGGTCTTGGGGGTGCGCCCTGCCAACGTGATAATCTTGTTAAGTTGATAAAGCAGGATTAGTTATCATAGTAAATTTAAGTAAAATGCGGGAGTGTCTGATTGCCCTCAGCGATGAGCCTTGGCTACCTAAACTCTTGATTAAGTGGAATTATCAAATATTTGGATGATTATACGCAATTCGTAGCACTTTGATTTCAAATATTTTTTTATCATGAAAAATGTTAATTGCGTCTATGTTATCGAGTAATATGGATTGGCCTGGGCGGTTGAGAAAGCTCATAAAAGTAAGCGTTTTCAATTTTGTTTTTATTGGAATTTTGGGAAGTGTTATTGTTTCTTGTCAAATAGGAGAGGAGGCTAGACCCAATGTCATTTTGATTATGACTGATGATCAAGGTATAGGTGACTTGGGCTGCCATGGCAACCCTTGGTTGCAAACCCCCAACATTGACTCACTCTTCCATGACTCTTTTCGTTTTACCAACTTTCATGTAAGTCCACTTTGCACACCAACACGAGCTGCGATCATGACAGGACAACACCCCATCAACAATGGGACATGGGCTACATTCAAGGGCAGAGCTTCTCTACACCATACATCTCCTACCATGGCAGAAGTGTTTAATCAAAATGGATATAGGACGGGGATGTTTGGAAAATGGCACCTCGGAGATAACTTCCCTTCCAGACCTACCGACTGTGGTTTTGATGAGGCAATTCATCATGGCTCTGGAGGAATTGGCGAAATATCAGATTATTGGGGAAACGACTACTTCGATGATGTCTACCTACACAACAATCAGCCTAAGAGATATCAAGGCTACTGTACCGATGTATGGTTTGAAGAAGCAAGCAATTTTATTAAGGAGAACAGAGAAAATCCATTTTTTCTATACCTACCGACCAATGCACCACATGCACCGTTGATTGTTGAGAAAAAATATGCTGAACCCTATCAAGAGCTTGAGGTGAAGGAACTCCTTAGTGCTAATTTTTATGGGATGATTGCCAACATTGATGAAAACGTAGGCAAGCTAGTAAGATTGCTGGATCAGGAACAGCTCGCAGAGAATACCATTCTAATTTTTATGACCGACAATGGCACCCAGTTTGGGTACAGCAGAGATGGTAAACTTGGCTGGAACCAAGGGTTCAAAGGAAATAAACACGATAAAGAAGAAGGAGGTCATCGAGTTCCGTTTTTCATCCGCTGGCCAGAGAAAGGGATAAAAGGAGGCAAAGACGTTGAGGAGCTTTGCGCCCATATTGACCTTCTGCCAACACTCGCAAAACTATGTGGAATAGAGCTAGCCAAGCAGTATGAAATTGATGGATTGGATTTCAGCCCACTGCTACATGAACCTGATTCAAAGCTGGAAAAGCGGACGTTTTTCATTCATCATAGACAAGACTGGAAAGCGCCGTTTGACACCAATTCTACATGTATAGCTGAGGATAATTGGAGATTGTTGGATGGTAAGTTTTTGTACGACATTGAAAACGACCCCATGCATTTGCAAAGTATTGAAAGTGATCATCCCACCATAGTAAGAGATTTGCTTAAGAAGAATGCTGATTTCGTTGAAGCCGCTAAGAAAAGATTTGAGTACCAAAACATTCCGACGACCAGCATTGGAAATTCTGCACAAAAGGAAACATGGCTTACGATCCAACATGCCGTGGGAGATCAATTTCCAATCTATAGCCAATATCAGGTTGCCAAAGGAGTGAAAAATGCCAATAATAAGCATCCCCTAAAAGTCGAAAAAAGTACTCGATATAGAATCTCGTTGCAAAGGTGGCCAAATGAACATTTAGGCCCAATTCAGGGAGTTCCGGACATAAACCTTATCGAAGGTTTTTCTTACAAATCCATTCATCCTCAAAAAGCCGCAATAACGATTCAGGAGCAATACCTTGAGCTGGAGATTGATGAGGAAATGAGTAAGGCTGAGTTTGAGGTGACGTTAAATAAAGGAACTACAGTTTTGGAGGCCAGTTTTCTGGAAACAGGTGAAAGCTACGGCGCTTATTACGTGTACATCTACGAAATCTGATAGATGAGCTAGTCTATTTGATCAGATTCAAATACCCTTCTTTGGAAACGATATTCCCGTCTACACCTTTTGCTTGAATCCTATAAACGTAGATATCTGCTTTCTGAACTTTTCCATTGAATTTTCCATCCCAACCCTCATTCATATCATTGGTTGAAAAAATGGTTTCACCCCACCGGTTAAAGACCTTAAAGGATCAAGCAATATTGTTGGGGAGGGATTGCACTATTACATAGGTTTTAAGAAGCAGAATAATTAATCAGCTTTGTTTTTATTATCCTAGTCACGCCAGTATGGCGTCTATGAGAAGATAGATTCCCTCGGGGCGCACGACCAGTGAATGACCTTCAGCGTGTAGATCGAGGGGTGAAATGCTTAAGTGTTACCAGATATAGTAGGCTTGATATCAAGAACTCAACCTTCAACAAAACCTCGTAATTGAATTATTTTAAGTCCCTCCACAGACACTATGTTTGAAAAATAGGAACAAACAAGAAAGTTTTACTTTGGTATTACTAAATGCCAAACTAAACCCTCAAACTTTTGCCAACTCAAAGTAAACTATTCTCAACCACTCTTGCAGCAGACCTTTGTTCTGTCTTTTTTGGAATGGAAATATCTGCTATTTAACTACAATATCTATTTTTTCGTCATTCCTGACTTGATCAGGAATCCCATCAACATCTGTGCGATCTATCAACTTTTTGTACAAAACTTAAATGGAATATCTTTAAGAGATAATGATATTTAAAATAAGAAAATCGGAAGTCATAGAATCTGAGAAGACAACAGAAGAAATTAAAAAATTGATTCTTAGAAATTCTGAAGAATTCCTGCCTTGGGCCTTTGGTACTCATCTTACTAGACAATTCTATTCTAAGGAAGAAGGTAACCTAATTTATTTAAAGCTATTGGTTTAATCTTTTGGCTTATGACTAAGGTTGAATTGAATTACTTCACCGAACCAAAAGTGACAATTCATTATTCAGGTTTTCGTACTTTTATCGCTTTCTACATAATCATCTTTCTTTTACTTCTCCTAGAATCCCCCAACTTCAAAACTTCAGGAGAGGTGGTCTCATTTTCTTTCTTCTTAATGATTTTTATATCAATCCCATTTTACCTCAATTTTCTGCAACGAAATACTTGGAATTGGATAAATGAACTTTTCAATAACCATTGACCCCTTAAATATCTAAAAGACTCATAATGGCCGTTATAGAGGTAAGATGATACTTAAATTAGTCTCTCTAATCTGAATTACCTCGGGTCAATAAAGACAGGACAAGGCATCTTTTTCTTGTATAACACTGGTTTCCTTTTTTTAGGAGCGGGGGTGCGAATCGAAAGGCTAAATTCCACACTTGTTTTCTGAGTTTCATTGCTCAGACTTGAGACATTCCAGTCGTAACTCACTCCCAGTTTCATAAAATGATATTCTGATTCTAACACAAATATGACAGCATCGTTTTCCAGCACATACCCTCTGTAACCAACACCAGCTGATATAGTCAAATGATCTTCAAAGTGTCTTTTTCCCTTTAAATACGTGATAAATTCCTTTGCACCCTCCGTATACATCAGTTGTGATAGCGAAATGCCCGACCACTTTCTGCTCAATCTAGCCTCAGTGGAGTGCTGAAGGAGGTATCTGATTCCAGTTCTACTCACATTCGTAGACTGAGCCTCATCCGGAAAGTTGACATGGGCAAGGCTTAGACCAGTTCTGAATCTATAAAGTTCGTTGTAAACAGTACTCCAAAAGAAGCCAGCATTGATATCCAGAAGCCCATTTCCAAAATCAATATTGGATTCTCCGTTACCTAAAGAAGAATCAAACCCTCCCGTGCTTGCATCAAATTGAGATGGGAAAGTTTGATCAGGGTTCAAGCGAGTGTCTGCATATCCAATCTGAAGACCAGCATGAAGTACATGCCTTTGAATAGTTTTTTGATATGCCGCGGTGAAGTACCCTTTGTTGGTTATGTAACCAGTCTGTGTCGTCTTATCATTTATGAATTGTAAACCAAGAGTGAGAAAGTCTCCATTTAGCCAGATTTTAGACTCTACGCTTGCACCAGTGGTTTGTATGGGAACTCCTAACTGGCCCCACTGCCTTCTATTGATTACTGATAACCTCAAGCTCCCCTCATAATCTCCTGCTAGAGCAGGGTTTATCATAAGCGGTTGCATATTAAACTGAGAGAAGTGAATGTCTTGTGCCAGAAGATATTTCGAACCAAGCAAAAGAATAAGGTGGATGAAAAACGCACGCGTTTTATTTGATCTCACCACCATAAGTATCTTGAAGCAGTATTTTGATAATTACTAGCCATTTTTCTGAGCTGACCATCCGTGAAAAACACTCCACATGCACAGGATTCAAAGTAATAAGACATAACATTTCCCAAATCCGGATCAAAATAATCCCCATTAGAGTCTGGGATGTCTTATACGAAAGCACAGTTTTCAATCCATACAATCCCTGTAGTGTCATTGGGGATATATGGATCAGCTGGAGTATCGCAGATAAAATCACCAGCTGTCTCGCAGTTGCTATCATCGGCAAGTTCCGTACTGGCTGTGAAATTGCTCAATACAGACCCACCGCCAAATGTGTGCGGCAAACCGAATATATGTCCACTCTCATGAGCAAAGGAAGTTGGATTCACACATCCAGAAGCCATATACATTGAGTAATCCCCAGCAAAACCACAACCACCCTCTAGTTCTCCTCCAAACCGATCGATAATGAATAAGTTGATGCGATTGGGCATATCGTACAGTTGGGAGATTTCGCCCAGCTCAGATTCAGTCTCAATAACATTAAACCTGTTATTATCAATTATATTAATCGAATCACTTAGCTCGAAGGAGATTCCTATGGCACTATAATATCCACTAGCAGATCTAATGTCATTTTTGGCCTGGTCAAGAGCTGCTCCAACAAGAGGTAAATTACCGACAGAATCTTGAGTCATGTGGAGCATGACAATGAATTTCTTATTCACTTTGACAATGCTAGAATCACTTAACACATTCGATTCATTATTATCGAAATTGGATCTCATGTCATCAACTAAATCAAAACCATCAGGTCTTGTGTAGCATTGAAATTTTTTGAGTCCGCCTTGTAAGGATTTTGAGTTTGCTGGGTCTGTCTTTTTGATGGGATTATTGTCAGGTCGACTGAAAAAGAAGGAGACTAAAAGAATAATAGCAAGTATCAGTGGAAACCAGTTAGTCAGAGATTCTCGTATTCTTTGCCTCGATGATGTCATTTCTATTTAACTGTTCGAAAATTCATAGCAGCATTTTGACTCCTTCGGTGAACCTGACATACTATGCATGCACCGTAAGAAAAATATTTGGCTCATTCTTTACCTCACAACAAGCTTGCTTCAAGGTTTTTGGTTGAGCCTAATCAAACACTAAAACAAGCTCAAACTTAGCTTTCAATGCCCCTTATGATTGGGCTTTGCTGTTGACATTTAGTGGACAGCACTTCTCTTGAAAACAAAAAAACGGTTCTTCTCTTACGAGAAAGACCGTTTTGAATCATTGTGGTAATTTTAGCTTAACCCTTTTTTTTCGAATCTCTTAGTTTCTTCAAACCATAAGCCCCACCAGCGGCAAGTAGGAGAGAGAGCCCTCCGTCAATAGGTGTAGCAGGAGGTGCTCCAGGCTGTGCTAGCATAGGTGTGATAAAAGAAAAGATGAATAAAGCCGTCAGTATAAAATGTATATTTTTCATGAGTTTGTTTTTAGAGTTGAATATGGATTAGCGGATGATGAATTTTAAAACTTCATCATTTACTTTCAATATGTAAGGGGTATTCATTGCATCAAACTGATTGATTACATATTGATGGTTCCTGAAATCGGCATTTTCTTCGAAGAATATAACTCTTCCCAAGATGTCATAGATAGCAACAGAAGCTCGTTCGATTTCAGCTTTAATTACAAGTTCTTGATTTGAACCTGAAACATTTATTCCCAATTTCCCAGACAAATTTGAATTACTCAATACGTCAGCAGGGCTTAGAAGCAAGGAAAATCTTTTTGACTCGGAGACTTTTGCGGAGCTAAAGCTATATGCATTACCTGAAGTGAGCAGAGACCTTTCTCCGTTTTCATTGTCTACAACAAACGCGTTGTAATCTTCTGGCATATTTGTGATGTTGTCCAATTCCAAGAAATATGTACCTTCCTCTTCAATACTGAAAGTCAAGTCAACAAGCAGGTCTTCTCCAGTCAACAAAGGATTTCCAGTGATTACATATGCATCATCATTTATCAATGCCGCCAATTGAACATCAGAGTTTCCAACAAATTTTTTAGCGTCGTATTTCTTATCTACACCAAGAGTTGCATCATTTGCAAAACCGAAAAGTGTCTCACTGAAAGCATTTTCAGATTTTAATCTTAGCGTGAATTTTTGAATATCGACACTTTCGCTAGTCTTTCTGAAGAAAGAATCATCAGTGTTATTACCAATTCCTTTCATATCATTATTGAACGATACTGTAGTTCCCGCTGAGCTTGTTAGCACAAAGAACCCTTGCATCGCACCAATATATCCATCTGCAAAGCTAGAGCTCGCTTTTGCTCCAGTACCACCCGCTTGAGCAGCTCCTAGATTATTGACTACAAGATAATCTGAGTTGGATCTTTGTCCTCCTTCAGATCCTCCATCATTCCAAATCCAAATGGCTTCTTGATCGAGCGCAGCACTGTTATCAGTATAAAAACTTTCAATTGAAATGGCGCATGGATATGGATTTGCTAGCAATTTGAAAGAACTGGCTGTTGCTGATACATCAATTGTGCCTGAGTTTGGTGTTCCTGAAAAGACCAGGTCCGTTTTGCCAACCACAGAGTAGCCCTGACCAGGAGTCATGACTGGGTTAGTTGTTTCGGCAGACCAAGTATCATTACCTTCATTGTAAGAGTAATAAGAATCGGCACCAAGCGTTTCCAAATTGAAACCAGAGATTGGTGATCCTACCATAGAATGTCTTAGAGCATCTGCAGCATGTTGTGTTGTTCTTTTTATTGTAATGGCATTTCCCGAAAACTCATTAGAAGTTTCAACTAAAGATCCACCAGCTTCGATTATCAGAGATCCATCGTTTTCGATTTTCCCACTTGCTGTTAAAGTTGCTCCCGGATCAACTGTAAGTGTAGTTCCTGAAGACACTAAAATATTGTGAGCGGATATTGCTCCCGATATAGTTCTATCAACATCGACTTCTATTGTATTTTCTTTTCCTGGACTATCAATGTCGCTTAGAAATCCATTATTGTTCCCTTTACCTATCCATGCATTTGTCACTGGGTCTCTGTATGCATGCGAATATATACGACTTCCATTAACGCCAAATACTGAGCCTCCACCAAACTCTGAAGAATAATCGAACACTTGAATGCTGTTAAGTGCATCTCCGTTATCTATCTTGGATTGAATAGAAACATTGTCCTCTTTGATTATACTTACAGCATCATACACACTTGTCCAAAACGGGTTTTCCATAATACCATCGTCATCCATATCAGTATCGTCTGCAAAAAACATAGAATTACCACGTACCAGAGCAATGGTAACATTATTGAAAACACTAAAACTGTGATTTGTTAAACCTGCATCGAATGCACCTGGGTTGTTGGCGGTAGCAGCTGGATAATCTATATCGTCACCGTCACTGCTAAAAAAGACGGTGTAAATACCATCGTCAGGGATAGTGATATTCGCTAATTCGCTATTCATTCTGGTACTTGCTCTACCCGCTCGATCCATTTTACCACCAAAAGCGAATAGTTTGGTATCTGAAGGTGTAACTGAACCTGGAACACCTTTGATTTCAATGTATGAACCAACACCATCTGAGTTTACATTATTGATCCGTACCTCGTTAATAGTGAACTGCGCATGTGCCCACTGAGCCGAAATGGCTACCAGCAATGCTAATAGTAATCGTAAGTTTTTAATCATTGTTTAAAAGTTTGTGTTAGAAGTAAAATTCTTGGTTTTGCCAAATTGTTAATTAAACATGTTCGAATATATTAAGGTCTTATTTTAGTGCCCATATCTAGTACGATTTTTGACAATTTATGAACTATTTGGCACCAAAGATCCTCTCTTATGGAGCTAGTTTTACGTTCTAATTAATTGAATAACTATGTATATGAATAAGAAGAAATGGATTAATCTCCTTTTGGTAGTACTAACTACCTCGAGCGCTTTTTTGTCTTCATGCAATAAGGACAATGGCGAGGTTGCACCTACTCCAGCTATCACTGGCTTCTCTCCTTCGGAGGGTATGGTTGGATCTATAATAACAATTACAGGTACCAATTTCGACGCAGGAACCGCAACAGCTAAGTTAGGTTCTGTGGATGCTTCAGTACAGTCATCTTCGGAAACCGAGATAAAAATAATGGTTCCTGAAGGGGCAACATCTGGAAAAATTTCTCTGACTTTAGGAGAACAAACTATTACGACTAGTACAGAATTTACTGTGATTGAAATGCAGGATCCTCCTGTTATATCAAGTATAGATCCTGAAAGTCTTGAAGCATTCCCTGGTGCACAGGTTGTTATCAGAGGAGAAAACCTCTCTGGAGTTACGGCACTTTCAATTGTAGGTTCTGCAGTGGATATAAGTTCGCTCTTGTCCAATACGGAAACCACCGTTGGATTTTTAATTCCTATGGATGCAAATATCGGATCAGGTAAGATAAGCCTTACTACTGGTGGAGGAACAGTTGAATCTACAGAAAACTTCGAAATACTTGACCCATTACCGAAAATAACACAACTGGTTCCTCAGGTAGGATTTCCTGGTCAAAACGTAAGAATTATTGGGCAAAATTTGGGAAATGCCACATTGGTTACATTTAATGGCTTGGAGGCTACTATTGTAACTAATACAGATACTGAAATTGAGGCTACAATTCCGGCTGGTGCGGAAACAGGTGCCATTAAGGTAACAACATCTTTTGGTACAGGTGAAAGCATTGATGATTTTGTAATAGAGCTTCCTGTTCCAAAATTCACTTCTACCAATGATAAAAATGGATTTGAAAGAACTTGGGTGTCAAGAGGAGATTCATTATTAATTAAAGGGGAGTTTTTTACAACCGTTACGGACATAAAAATTAATGATTTGAATGTTGATGTAAGAATCGAAGATGATAATAACGTATGGGCCATTATACCTGAAAATGCGACTTCCGGTAAATTGGAGATTATAGCACCAGGAGGAACAACTGGTCCTGAAGAAGACATAGAAATTGTAAAAGTCTTTGTAGTGTCCTGGTTCGATGGAGAGGGAGAAGCAGCACCTACAGGCCCATTATGGGTAACTCAGAATAGCAGATCTATTTGGATTAGTGGAGATTTTGTGAAGAACGGCACAGATGATGATGGTAATGATGCTCCAGTTCCAAGATTTGATGAAGACGGTGCTTATGGGTACGTAGAATCTTTCAGAAATGTGGATGCTGGCTCAACTTATTATGGAGATCACCGATTAGGTGGCGGTGGATTCAACAACGAGTTTTTTGATCAGTTTACCACTGATTTGACTAAAGTGAAAATCAGGTTTAGAGTAAAGCCGGTAGGGGATGCTGCTAGAATAAATTGTAGACATTCTTCGTATACAGCATTAGGTGAAGAATTGCGAACGCTTTCTTCTGATTTTGCTGAATATTCATGGGATGTTTCGAAGCTGGTGACAGATCTTAACACTCTGACTCCAGTGACTTTACCGTTAATACCTGGAATGGTAATATCAGGTGATCCTGAAGCTGCGAATACTAATAATAAAGGTGGGTTATTGTGGGATTACATCCTATTCACAGAAAGACTTGACTAGAATTTTAAAATTTGTTTTAATAGTTTGACTTGAAAGTGTAGCCTCTGGCTGCACTTTCTTTTTTTAATGGCTATCGAAAAGAACTCAGGTGGGGATTTATAGGTTGTCCTGAAATTTCTATATCCGCAATCTTGGTCAAGTGCAAAATTTGTGGAGAGATTATGCTTTCCAATGATTTCTAAACCTTCTGTTAATTAGTTTATCTAGTCGCCATTATATTAACATTAAGTATCTATTCTTCTAAAAAGATAGACCCAATTCTGAGGTGACTTATAAAATGTGTATTACGGAACCGTGTAGAAATAGCATTTTCATACCTACTAAAAAATAACCAGAAATCAGGTTTATTGCTTTCGAAGCAGAACTTCGGATGTGAGTCCATGCTGGCATTTAAACTCAATTACGGTCACATCGTTCGCTTTTTGAATGATCTTTCCAGTGCCAATAAGGTTATCTTTAATCTCCCAGTAACCTTTTAGAAAGACCTTGATAGTGGAAGGAATACTTTCATTGTTGAACCAGTGATGACCGTATGCCGATGTTTCATGTCGTTTCAACGATAAATCTACGTCTGGTCCATAGCCTTCATAAAACCTTAAATCTGGGTCGCTTACGGCCAGTTGCAATTGATTCCCATCTTCTTTCGTCATTAAAATGGAGCTATGAGAGACCCCATTTATTTGATCGAAATTGATTTCATGATTTTGATTGAACATGATATAAGCCGTATGGTTTCCTGATTTCACAATATGACCATCTTGATCTTGTTGAACTACCTCATATGGGGGTTGATTACTTTTTTCCATATCTCTGTGGAACTGTTTCATTTCTTCCTTAGAGGTATTTATCAGCGCTGCGTATTCGTAGCTGGCATTTAGTGGACTTTTTCCATGATCGATCCAAACTGTTTCAAATAAACCTTTAGTGTCTTTTTGATCAGTCATATCTCTGGATTTTTGCAATCCATTATTCATATAAACTTGCTGATTAGCCGGGATATAATAACCTGTACTTCTTCCATCTATCATCCAAATGCCTTTGTTTCGATTGGATTCTTTCATCTGTTGATAGTAACCCTCAGATGAGTTGTGTTTTTTTGAATTTTGAATTAAGGTTGTTTCCGTATTGTAATCAGATAGATCATTGGTAATTCCAGACCCTATACAAACGATCAGATTATCAAAGAATACCCAAGACTTAGTAGCATAAAAAGACTCAAGCTTGTACTTATCGTGACCTCTTATGATACTAGTGAAAACTCCATTCCCATCGGATAAATCTAACCCTCCAACAAAAGGCTGATCGCTTCGTAAGTGTTCGTCTTCGTCATCACCATTTTTTAGAGGAAGTGTCTTAATTCTATCGATAGGAGCGTGGATTGCAGTGGTGCCAGGGAAGCGAGTCCAGTCCCATCCGTCTAAATCCCATCCATTGTTGATGAAAGAGTACTCTTGTTTGTCTGGATAAATGATTTCCATCATTCCCCAATTCAAAAATTGATTGGTCACGATATTACCTCTTTTCCAATGCCAGCTTTCTGTTTGATAGATATACTTACTGAACGCTCCAATGGTAACAAACCAGTTGTCTCTTCTGTGTATACCCTTAGCATAATAGGATAAAGTATGGTGACCCTCCGGGTCCGATTCAGCAAGTATATCAAGATCACGAATAGGGGAGGCTTCTTTGGGTAATTCTTTACCCTTCATGATTCTGAGGTATGCGGCACCTAGTTCCTCGTCAATGCTTTCCTTTCCATCAGGGCTACCAGCTAAAGATAGATGTAAAAACTCATTGGGATTAACCTTATCATTTGGTCGGATGGAATTGTGTGCATAGGCCCAGGGAAGATGATTTCTGCTTCTATAAAACCTCCTAATCATTAGATTCTTTTTCATTCTAAGATGAGCATCTTCATATATTCTGAATGACGTCTGACTGAGGAGGCGGATAAATTTTGAAACGGTTGACATTGTATAGTTTCCATAGCCTGATAGAGCTGCATTTGCATGATGATAATGCGAACCGTCTGGCTTGAATGTGTCAGCTATACCTGGAGCATAGTTGAATGCTATATTGCTATAAAAAGAGACCATATGATTCATGTCTCTGACTTTTTCTGGTGTATCACGCATCATTAAAACGCAGATTAACATCCCCACATAATTAGTGTATAAGTGATCAGAACTAATTTCACGACCACCATGGATACCACTTGGATTGTCTTCATTGTAGATCATATTGAAATCATATTTCCTTCTTAGGAAATCAATCACATGAGCACGTCTTGATGAGGTTAGTAGATCTCTTGCTAAAAAACATGCATCGGCAAAACCTCTACCATGATACCAATTGAGTCTTACGTCCGAATCAATACCATGGTCGATCATGTCAGTTAGCATGCTGCCTAGAAATTCTTTGTAGGTACTATCAATTGTGGATTGATAGGCTATCCCTATATTTTTGGCTAGTGTACAGTATTTCTTTCTTAGAGTCCCATTGTCAAGATGAAGTCCATTGATTGAGTGTTCCGTTCTTACTATTTCAAATTCTTCGTACTCTTTTTTTAGTTTTTCGAAGTGCCTTGCGAAAAAAACCGATTTACCTACATCAAACGAATTCCATTCCAGTTTAATAAGCCTATTTTCAATAGTTTTAAATGCTTGAATATCTTCAGTTTTCACTGATTCCTCAATAGGAAACCAGGGGCGATTAAGATGCGTTGTATAGTTTATTCTGTTGCCAGAACCTCTTCTTTGAGGATGAAATTTAACGCTCGGAAGAATCGGATCCAATAACACATCGTGCCTCGGATCCATCTTTTGAGAAGTAATCCAATTGTCTAGATAAAGGGTTCCTCTTGACTTTGATCGAGCAATTACATTAACCTGGTTCATGTCTACATGTGGCTGACCAGTCAAGTGACCTCTGTCGTAAATAATTTTAATTTTTCTCCATCCAGTGAAATCTAAAAGTACCTTGACCGTACAATCTGTCTGTTTACCCCTTCCAAATTGAATTTCTAAATGTCCAGAAGACCTTTTTTCATTGTAAATGGGGAAAATAAACCCGGTAGGGAGGCCAAGTAAACAGTAAGTGCTATCCAATATCGTTTTGTGTGTCTCACAAACTTGAGGTTGATAGCCAATTTTCTTACGAATAACCAATGTGTCGTCTGGGGAATACTCCCATTTTAGACCATGCTTTCCTTCAGAGTAATGATCATTGGAGATTTCTAAATTCCCAACCGAAGAACTAATAAATGCAGGAATCCCATTTTCAAAACTTAGTGTATTTAAATCATATTTGTTCTCTTGCCCGCTCGAATTGTTTTGATAAGCCAGTATGAATAACAGGAAAGTAAATGTCTGTTTCCAAATTAATGGTTTTAACATATTGCAATTTTTGAAATGAACTCAATTTTACTTCCAAAGTATTTCGTTGAGCAAATTGTCCTTTAGTAAAGAATGATTGGCTGCAGCTGTATCACTTTTCACTAAAGTGCATTATACTTTTGATATGCAGGTGCTACAAAGCAATCAATTTTGATTTGTAAACATTGTCTCCATCAACTATTTGAATGACGTATATCCCGTGCAAACCTTCAGTTAGTTTTAGATGATTAATCTTATTGGATCCTATGTTTTCTTTCTGAACCACTTGACCAGCTTGGTTAATTATCTTGACTTTGACTAATGAAGATGTGCTTTCAGGAGTGGAGATAAAAACAGATCCTTTGGATGGGTTCGGGTATATTTCATAGGACTTAATAGGAATAGCTGAAGTATTGGATAATGCAGATGAAAGAGTTGTTCCAGTCGCAATGATTTCAGATATCTGAGCAGGCTCGCTATTGGCTGAGCTTCTTTGATATCGGATATACTTAGCTTCTCCACTTACTGGGAAAGATTGTATTGATGAAGATTCACCGCTACTTGTTTCATCTAAGATTCGAATAAAACTATCTCCGTCAATGGAAACTCTTATTTCAAATAAATCCCTAGTTACTTTTCCATTTGCCCAAGCAATGTGAATACCATCTAGCTCAGAAACTTCTTCTAACTCCAGCTGTATCCAGTTATCAGTATCCATTCCATCCCAACTCGAATCTAAATTGAAGTCATCAATATTATGCCTATTATCGGGATCCGCATTTGCGACAATATTGCTTACTGGGAGTTTAGGGTCTTTTTCAATAAGCACAAATTCTGCTTCAACAAATGTCTCCTTATCTACGGTTAATTGAAAGGTAGCATCCGTTCCAGAGATATCCCCTCCCCATTTTTCAAAAGATAGCCATGGATCTGCCTCAGCAGTGAGTGTTACGGTAGTACCTTTTTCATAAAAAATCTGTTCTGGCGAAATCTGAATATTTCCATGACCACTTGATTTGTGTACAGAGTATTTTTCCACTCCATCGTGTGAAGTCCATTTGATGTTATCTACAACCAAAATTGAACTTTCGCTTTCTGAAGAATTTCTAATTTCAAAATTGACCGGCTCTCTGAAGTTTAGGTTCTCAAGCGTGAAAGTATATTTTTGAGTGCCTGAATTGATCAAGGTCTCTTCAACAGCACCGTTGATTAAGAGTTCTATTTTTCTTTCTGTCCCAAGACCAAACTGGTTCTTGAGATCAAAAGAAATAGCAGATAACCCTCGCTCAAGTTGAGCAGAGGTGATTTTCTGACTTTTGTTAATTTGAATGGCTGTGCTACCGTCCAAAGTGGTGATACTGCCGATAATGATCCATTTAAGCTTGTAATTTCCGATAAAGCTGGAAAGACTTGTGAGATTGTCAAACGGTTCTTCAAATTCAAATTCCCCAGGTAAATTCTCATAGTTCGCAATAATGTCCTTGTCACTGTCCATTGTTACAGTCAATGGATTTTCTGTTGAACTAACATCTCCCGACCAATTTTTAAATTCCTTTCCAGGGAAAGGACTGGCTTCAATAACAACTTCATCATTATTATTGAATGTTTGTTTATCGATATTTTGAGTTACTTCCCCATCTACAGAAGTGATACTAAGAGTTCTCGCTCCTTCATCAAATCCCGTCCATTCTACATTATCAATTGCGATCACAACATTAGAAGAGGAGGTGTTTTTTATTTCAATATTTACGATTCCACCTGAATTGATTTCAGAGGCCTCCACATTAAAAATGTCTGTACCAGAATGAGATACTTCTTTTACTACCTGGTCATTGATTAGTATTTGAATTTGACTTTCACCGTCCTCATTGTTAATGTTTTTGGCACTGAAGGAAAGGTCTGAAACACCTCCATGAATACTTGTGGTGATATTTTGGTCTATACTTAGACTTACAGAACTACCCGAGCCAAGGTCAGATCCTATTTCTCCGGATACTGCCCAAATATTGTATTGGTCTCCTACGAAACTTGTTTTTCCACTTTCATACTTTTCAAAAGTTTCTATCCATGTCAAGGTTTCTCCTACATCAGTAAAAACGGCTCTAAAAACTCTGTTTGTATCTGATTTGACTGTAACGGGGTTTTCCAGACTAAAAAAACTACCCTCCCAATGCCTGAATTTACTACCGATTTCAGCTGTAGCGGAGATTTCGACATCAGTATCATATGGTTGAAATGGTGTGTCGGGAGACAATGTTACACTACCACCTTCTTGTGTCTGGTCATAGAACAAGTGATTATTAAAAGAAGGTCTTACGTCCTGACCGATTACATTACTAGCAGGGTAAAAAGTTCCACCACTTGGAATGTTTGTACTCACATCAAATGGAGAGGGGTCAGATTCTTGTCTGGCTTCAAATCTAGCTGGAATATATACGAGATTGGGGTCACTAAAGGATACAGTATCATTGTTATTAAACTCAATGCAGTCGTTTCTAAATATGGCGCTTCTTGGTCCTGGAACATCATGCTGAGACGACCATGGGCCCATCATAGCATGCCACCCAGGCAAAAGTTGAGCTGGCAATCTGACAATATTTTGTTCTATGAGATTTCTACCAGCATCTGCATTGTGAAAGTTTACATCCTGTTCCAGATAATTCCTGAAGACTACAATGTATTCTGCGCCTTCTCTCTGAATCGCAACGTGCCTCATTTTCCGTACTACATTGTTATAAAATAGGATGTGGTCTCCTTGTAATGCGACATACCCTCTACCTCCGCCTCCTTTGTTAAAGGATCGTTCTATGTAATTGTCTCTTATCGTTATGTGGGAGCATTTCCAGCTGCTTATTGCCGAATTTCCCGAGTTAAGAACATTACATTTTTGAATCCAACAATTTTCTGAATTCGAAGGGAAAGTTACCATGTCAGAGACAAAATCTGTTTTATTGTTTTCCATCGTAAAATCATTGGGTATTTCACCGTTGTAATAACCTTCGATCGTTAAGTTTTCCAATCCAGTAAACCGAGAACTATTGAAAGTTATGGCAGCCTCGTTACCTCTTTCCGACGAGGGTGTAACTCTTAAAATAACACCGTCTCTACTTTCACCCACAAGACGTACATAGCTTCTCATATTGAGGTTCGGATCAATGTGATAAATACCATTTTTCAGTATCACCGCTCCAAACTCTCCTTCACCAAGCATTGAAGCAACTTCTGTCATTGCCGATGCGATTCCCTCTGAATTAGTTGGTTCAATCGTTATTTCGGCGCTAATGTCTTCAAGTAGGGGGATGCCACCCTCAACCCCAGAAGTTATCCACTCTTGTATTTCAGGATAGTCACTATCAAATTTACTTTCATCAAATATTACTCCTGGATCGCCCACCCTGATTTCTGTCTGCGCTTGCACAAATGCAGGGAATATAATTGTCCATATAACAAGGACGCTCAAATTTCTCATGGAATTGATTATTTAACTATTGCCTAACTTCATTATGTCTCTTCTCAAAAAAAGAACCAGTGTAAAGTTAAATGATCTCAGCAGCGACGGTGTTACCCAAAAGTACAAGTCGTGTATCAAATCGTACCGATTAAAAACGATAGCTCCAAATAGGTCTTCAAAAAGGCAAATCTTTTTGGTGAATGAAAATATTGATTTTTTGATATTAAAATCTTCATTTTTTCTGAAAATCGCAAAATCATCACTTTACACATGTTGTTTATTTAATAATTCATATTTGTTGCTAAGTACAAATTTGGACTTATTAAGGAAGATTTTATCATGTGGAAAGTTCACTGCATGACTACTTTTGAAGCTCAATTTGTCTTTTAGCTCCAATTTGTCTTTACGATTGGTTTAGTTAAAAGGGATAGGTAATGACAAAAAAGGATCATATGAATGTGAAAAATACTTTAGGGATTTTAGCCATCTTGATTTCATTCGTTTATCAAGCCGAAGGTCAGGGTATAGCTCTTAAAGGACAGGTTTTAGATGAGCTTGGAGAGCCACTTATTGGGGCTAGCGTGGTTTTACAAGGCGATGAAACTATTGGAACGATTACTGATATCGATGGGAATTTCTTATTGGAAAGACCTCAATCTGTGAATGAACTTAAAATCAGTTTTGTGGGCTATCAGACTCTCACTGAGACTATTGGAGACAGGACTTTCATTCGGGTGTCTCTAAGACCAGATGTCACAGTAATCGATGAGGTTGTCGTAATTGGATACGGAGAAAGTAACAAACGTGACGTCATAGGTGCTGTCGGATCTGTAAAGAGTCAGGATATTGAAAGCAGAGCACCTAGTAGTGCTCTTGAATCGATTCAAGGTAGGGTTGCTGGTGTACAAATTACGACAGCTAGTGGAGCACCAGGAGCCGGGGCACAAATTAGAATTAGGGGGTTATCCACTTTTGAAGGTGGAGAAAATCCCTTATATGTAGTGGATGGTCAGCCGGTCGATGATATATCTAACATCAATCCTTCTGATATCGAATCTATTGATATTCTTAAAGATGGTGCGTCTGCAGCAATATATGGTTCACGATCCGCAAATGGTGTTGTGATAATTACTACCAAAAGAGGGGGCTTAGGTAAACCGACATTTAAGGTAGACTATCTCAGGGCTTACTCGCATATAATTGGTCAGGTACCAGTAACTAATTCTGAGCAGAGACTTGAATACGAAACACTTATAAGTGGAGGGACTTCCGCAGGAACAAATGCTGATTCATTGAGTACCTTCTTTGCCAATGATACAGACTGGCAAGATGTTATTTCACGAATTGGAATTAGAGATCGATTAAATGTTTCTCTATCTGGAGGCTCCAAAAAAGCAAAGTATTATGTAAACCTTGGGCACCTAAGACATAAAGGAATACTGATAAATTCTCTTTTCAAGAGGACTTCAATGAAACTCAATTTTGATTTTGAGCCGAATCAGATATTTAAAAGCGGATCAAGTGTTAATCTTTCTGTGGATCAATTCAATGGTTTGGATGAGAGGGCTGGGCTAATGTCTGCAATCATTCTATCACCAAACCAGCCTGTCTATGATTACAATGGAGAATTATTACTTGCAGGTGCAAGAATAAGCCCAGTAGCGAGAGCTTCACTTGAAAAAAGAGAGACTAGAAACTTCAGAGCCAATGTATTTCAATACTTTCAAATCCAACCAATACCATCATTGACACTTAAGTCAACTTTTGGTGCGAATGCGACTTACAGGAAATTTGAGCTGTTTACTCCAAATACAATCACCAATGATTTTTCTTATGGAAGATTGGATAATATTCTTTGGACGGATTGGATTCACGAAGATTACTTGACTTGGGCTCCCGATCTTGGTGAAGATCATGATTTTAATGTAGTTATTGGGACTGCACTCCAGTATTGGAGATCAGAAAGATCCAGAATAGATTCAGATGAAGGGTTTGCAACGAGCCTCATTCCGACTCTAAATAATGCAAATGCTTTCAATGTGAACAATACTTCCTCTTCTTCTTCGGAGCATAGCTTGGCTTCCGTTTTTGGTAGAATAAACTATAAACTGAAAAATCGCTATTTCTTAAGTGCCACAATCCGAAGAGATGGATCTTCAAGATTTGGAAAAGATAATAAGTGGGGGAACTTTCCTGCGGTAGGAATTGGCTGGAGAGTTTCCGATGAACCATTTTTAAAGCCAATTAATACGGTAGTTTCTAATATAAAACTAAGAGGAAATTATGCTGTAACGGGAAACGAGCGTATTCCGGATTTTGCTTCCAGAACTCTCTATAGACCTGGAGCATTTTATGATGGAGCAAGCGGAATACAATTAGCTCAATTTGGCAATGCAGATTTGAGTTGGGAACAGACGAGACAGATAAATCTTGGATTAGACCTAGGCTTCATTGAGGATAGATTCACTGTTAACATTGATTATTACCGAAAGGTAACTACGGACTTATTGCTAAACGTTCCTCTGCCGCTCGAATTGATTCTAGAGAACACACTTAAAAATGTAGGCTCTGTTTTGAATGAAGGGATTGAATTGTCATTGAGCGGAACGATTATCAGATCAAATGATTTTTCATGGAGATCATCTTTCAATATTTCTAAAAACTCTAATGAGGTGCTGAAGCTTGAAAAAGGAGTACCTCTGGAATTTAATATATGGAAGGTTGAAGTTGGTAAACCTGTAGGAAACTTCTTTGGCTACCAAAACAATGGTGTTTTTGCATATGATGAATCCAATGCGTTTACTGAAACTGGCCAGCAACTGACACCAATTTTTGATGCAGAAGGTAGTTTCCAGGAGTATCAGCTGAACGGTCAAGGTTATAATGGTGATGTGACTCAGCTTTCGAATAGCGCCGGCACTGTTCTTAAAGGAGGAGACATTATTTGGGAAGATCTGGACAAAAATGGGGTTATAGATCAAAATGACAGGAAGGTAATAGGAAATGGTCTTCCAGACTTTTTTGGAGGGTTCATCAATGATTTTACCTATAAAAATTGGTCTTTGTCAGTGGTAATGGATTATACTCTGGGCAATGACTTATATAGAAACTTTGACGCTACTCGAAACGCAGGACAATGGTTCAATGTTACTCCATCACCCGACGCGATCGATAATGCCTGGAGGAAACAAGGAGATGTGACAAAATTTCCCGCATTGAACAATAATGCAAGACCTCTAAATAAACTGTCTCCTAACTCTTTCTACGTTAATGATGGATCATACATCAAACTTCGCACAGTTAGAATCGGCTACAGGTTCCCTAAAGCACTTATTTCTAAAATAGGATTGTCAGATGCTTCCACATATATCAATGTCAATAATTTATTGACCTGGACGAATTATCAAGGATACGATCCAGAGCAAGTATCAGGAAGAGCACTACAAATTGGTAGGGATGAACTTCAGTATCCGAGGCAAAGGGAATTTTTAATGGGATTTATTTTAAGCTTTTAATGGACATGGTTATGAGAAGAAATAGCAATAAAAAATCGCGTATCGGAATCTTTCTGATACTGATAGTGCTCGTTAGCTCATGTGATGATTTTCTAGATACTGAGACAGTTAGTGAAATTTCGGATACACAATTCTGGCAGAGTAACAAGGATCTCGAAACGGGTGTTCTCTCGGCTTACGATGCATTGCAAGGAGTGCTGAGAAGAAACTACTGGCACTGGGGAGAAGGGCGATCTGATAATTTTTCGTTAAACGAAAAACCAAGTGTTGAAACACAGCAGCTACTAGAAAATAGTATAGATGCAAGTAATCCAAGTGCGGATTGGAGCCAGGTTTATAGAGCTATTGGTCTGAGTAACTTGGTGATTGATAAATCTAAGGACATTGAGAATGCCAATATGAGCTTGGTAGCAGAGGCATATGCGATACGTGCATTCTGCTATTTTTATTCTATAAGAGTATGGGACGGAGTACCTAAAATCACTGAACCAGTAACTGATGCTGCGCTAGATGTTAAACTTCCAAGAAGTAGCTCTCAAGATATAATTGATAATGTTATTATCCCTGATTTGCTCGAAGCAGAAAAACTTATATCAAGGCTGTCTGGTCATACAAGATTTACTATAGGAGGTGTCTGGGCTTTGATGGCGCATGTATACATGTGGAATGATCAGTACGAACTTGCTATAGAAGCTGTTGATAACATAATAGATGGAGGCTCTTATACTTTGGTTGAGGATAGAGAATCCTGGTCTGAGATGTTTATAGGAGAGGAGGGCTCTGAACTTATTTTCTCTCTTGGCTTTAATACAGATGCTGATGTAGGAAGTGGTAGGTCACAGGCCAAAACCATGCTGAACGATGGAAGCCCGGATTACATATACAGCTCTAAAATCTTAGCTTCTTGGAAAAAAAGGTTTCCAACAGATTCGCAGACTTGGGTTGCTTTATATCCAGACTTTTCGGACAGAGAGTTTTACGGAGACTGGAGGCTTTTGGAAAGCATGAATACTGACGATGGTGTGAATCAGGAGGAGTGGGATAGAGATAACAGAAGGGTGACGACTAAATTCAAGAAAGAAATAGGAGGAGATGCGGATATTGATGGCACTGACTACCCAATATTTAGATACGCTGGTATTTTGCTTTTGAAGGCTGAGGCTGAAGCAGGGTTGTTTAATCAAACAGTGGCTTTGGAATTGGTAAATGAAATTAGAATTAGCAGAGAGCTCCCTACTGTTGATGTCAATCAATCCATAAATGTTATCGAGTTGATCGATTTTATTTTAGAAGAGAGACAATATGAATTGTATGCGGAGGGTCACCGATGGTTCGACCTTAGGAGGCATAGTCGTGTATTAGACGTGATGGAGCCAATAAATGGTTTTGATAATGAAGACCTATTGGTGTGGCCGGTTTCCGTAAGGGCAATGGCCAGAAACGGAGAGTTAATACAGAATGATGGTTATATAGTACAGTAGAAATCAATATGATGAAAGAAATAGCAATAATTTTTCAAAGAACCCTTTGGGTATTCGGAATAGTGGTTTTGTTAAGCTCCTGTGGGTTGGGACTTCAAGAATCCTTTGAGTATAAATCTTCAAGCAGAGAGGTGCCTGAGTTTGATATGACTGTCTACGATTGGGTAAAATCGAATCAAGATAGTGTTTTTGATTATCTATCTCTCGCCATTGACTATGCTGGAATGCAAGAACACTTCGAGGCGGAGGGAAGAACCTACTTTTTACTTCAAGATGGTGCCTGGGCAACAATTTTAGAAGATTTGGTCGATCCAAATGCGCCCAACCCAGACGATACTATCACTGTAGAAGATATTCCAATAGCTAAACTTAAGAACCTACTGCTATATCATACTATTGATGAGAGAGTGGCTCAAACCGATGTGTTGGCCGTAGATGTTCATTATGAATATCAAACCATGCTTGAGGGAGAAGATGGCATCATGATTATTAAGAGAGAAAACTTAAAATTCAGGTTAGATATTAATGAAAAGGCATCTGGATTATTGCCTGCTGAATCGCGAGGAGCACGAATTTTTAGGCACAACTATAAGTTTACAAATGGACTGTCACATATAGCGACTTCCTATTTTCGGTATAAGCCTTTTTAGCAATTGTATGTAAGAATGCAATTCTTGTAAAAGCTAGAATCGATGATTCATTATTTCCAAATACTAGGTGTCTTTGGCGCATTTGAGCTTAACAACCAATTGAGATAATTCAACTTTCATTGAAGAACATTATTAAAAACAGTTTTATGAATACCAGTAAGTGGCTATTGATTTTAGGAGTCTTTTTAAGCGGTTGTCCTCAAAAGGAATTAAAGATTAGATTAACCAATATTTCCAATGAGACTATATTCAAGTCATTTGTAGCTAGCCGTGACTTACTTAAAGATGCGGATCAGGAATATTTTGCTCTTAAAGGAGAACAGCTTGTCCCCAGCCAATATGATGATACAGATGGAGATGGGATCTGGGATCAACTTGTATTTCAATATGAGCTGAAGCCCAATGAAGTGGTAGATATAGATCTTGTCCCAACTGAGTTATCTGATCTACCCGAATTTACCAAAAAGACCAATGTCTATTTGGGTAAAAGTGAGAATAGAGATGAACAATTCGTTTCTCTAGAAAAGGAGACACTTGACCCGACGCATATAGCTCAGAGTACTCCATTTTTATATCAGTTTGAAGGGCCAGGATGGGAAAGTGATCTAGTTGCCTTTAGGGGATATTTTGATTCTAGAAAAGGAAAGGATGTTTTTGGAAAGAAGACTCAGGATATGGTCGCGGATGAGATTGGTTTAGAAGAGAATTATCATGAAATGTGCCCCTGGGGAATGGATGTCTTAAGCGTTGGTTCTACTTTGGGAGCGGGTGCTCTTGCGATACTCAAAAACGATTCTCTGATAAAATTGAGCTTAACGAAATCTACTTCATTTGAAATACTGAATGAAGGGCCTGTTAGATCAAGATTTTTACTTACTCATGAAGGGTGGGATGTGCTTGGCGAAGATTACAAGTTAGAAGAGACTATCACCATTTGGTCAGGAACCAGATACTATTCCAATGATATAAGATTATTTAAGAATGGTAAGCCAGCACTCACAGATACTTTGGTCGCAGGTATTGGGAATAAGAAGCATGTGGCTTTCTCCGAATTGAAATATCTGGAGTTAGCTGAAATATCATATACGCATGGAGACCAAAGTGAAAATAAAGACGCTCTTGGACTTGCAATACTCACCGAGCAAGATGGAAGATTCGGAAATAGAACCAGCCCGCAGGAGGGAGACGGAATAATCAAAACACATTTGACCCTTTTAAAAGCAATAGATGGAGTTTATAGTTATTCCTTCGTAGCTGGTTGGGAAGGGGAGAATGAGGATTTTTCCGTGAGTAAAATGTTTCAAAAACATTTAGAACAATGTGCAACCGACTTGTATGAACAAGTACAATTAGAAATCATCAAATAAATATGTCTGGAATCAGATTTTCGTCTAGCCCAAGAGAAGTTAAGAAATTTAACACAATGGCTCTTAGAGAAGATTTTCTCATGGAGAACCTGCTGGAAAAGGGTTCATTGAAAGCCGTATACTCTATGTATGATCGCATGATCAGCATTGGTGTCATACCTACACTTTCGGGTGTTACACTGCCACCTATGGAGACTTTAACTAAGTCTTCTTTTTTTCTTGAAAGAAGAGAAATGGGTATTATCAATATAGGGGAAAAGGGCGAAGTAATAGCAGATGGCACTGTTTATGAGCTGGAGCATAAGGATTGTTTGTATTTGGGCAAAGGAGTGAGAGAAGTAACCTTCAAAAGTTTGAATTCGGCAAACCCTGCAGAATATTTCATTTGCTCGAGTCCGGCTCATCATGCTTACCCTGCAGCAAAGGCAAGTAAATCCGATGCAACCCAAGTTGAATTGGGTAATAAGAAAAATTGCAATGAAAGGGTTATATATCAATATATTCATGAAAATGGAATTCAAAGCTGCCAGTTGGTGATGGGTGTTACTAGTCTAATGCCTGGAAGTACCTGGAATACCTTCCCCCCTCATACTCATCTAAGAAGGATGGAAGTATACTTTTATTTCGAACTAGAAGAGGATCAGATAGTCATGCATTTTATGGGTGATCCGGAAGAAACCAGACATTTGGTTGTCAGAAATAAGCAAGGAGTGATATCACCAGAATGGTCGATACACTCTGGAGTCGGAACGACAAACTATTCTTTCGTTTGGGCTATGGCAGGAGAGAATAAGGCTTTTACGGATATGGACGCTGCTGATTTATCAACGTTCAAGTAATCATTACAAATATTGGCTTTCTATTGTAAGGTCAAACGTGTTTAGAAAATAATTAGAGTCAAATCAATTGCCGTTCACATAGCGTGCTAGTAAAAATATCAATATCCATAAAATGATAACAAATTTAAAAGTAAAAGCAATATCATCATTGACACGCACAGGATTGGCGATGTTATTCATCTTGCTTTTGTTTGCGTGTGATACTAAAGTTGATCAAGTAGAGGAAGTATCAGACGATTCTAATACTTTAAACACTTTTTGTAATCCCATTGACTTGAGTTACAGGTTTAGACCAGAAACAAATGAAAACTCAAGGAGGGAAGCAGCAGATCCCACGGTTGTTTTTTTTAAGGATAGATATTATCTATTTGCTTCTAAATCCGGAGGTTACTGGCATTCATTTGATCTAACAGATTGGAAGTTTATCCAGACGGATAAGATTCCGACGGAGCGATATGCACCTACAGTTATTGTTTTGCGCGATTCTCTATTTCTTGCAGGTTCTTCTAAGACGGATAGAGATGTTTATAAATCAGGTGATCCACTTAGTGGTGAGTGGATAGTGGAAGATTATCTGGATTTCCCTGTGGAAGACCCGGCATTTTTTCAAGATACTGATGGAAAACTCTATTTATACTGGGGGTGTTCGAATGAAAAACCTCTGTATGGAAGCGAAATTGACCCAATTTCGTTTTCACTTATTGGTGAGACTACCGAGATATTGAATTCCAAAAGAGATATCTACGGATGGGAGGTAAGAGGAGATTACAACTTAGACTATGACCGTGCTCCATGGATAGAAGGAGCTTGGGTCAATAAGTATCAGGGAAAGTACTATTTCCAATATTCAGCTCCTGGAACAAGGGAAAAGAGCTATGCGGATGGAGTTTATGTATCAGATACTCCTTTAGGTGAATACCAATTGCAACAGCATAATCCATTCTCATATAAACCCGAAGGATATTCTACCGGAGCTGGTCATGGAAGTACCATTACGGATGAATATGGTAATTACTGGCATTATGGAACGGGCATTGTTTCTGTAAAACATATATTCGAACGCAGAATAAACTTCTTTCCTGCTTTTTTTGACGAGGATGGTTTACTTTATTCAATTACAAAATATGGTGATTATCCTTTGATTATGCCAGAAACCAAAATAGAGAGTTTTGATGACATTTTTCCTAGTTGGATGCTCCTTAGCTATGACAAACAAGTGGAGGTATCCTCTTCATTAGATTCGTTTCCTGCCAATAATATGACCAATGAAAGTATCAGAACCTACTGGGCAGCTGGGTCTGGTTCTGAAAAGGAATGGGCGATTATGGATCTTGGTGAATCGTATGATGTTCATGCTATCCAATTAAACTTCGCTGAACATAATACTGAAATTTACGGAAGACAAGAGGGGCTCAAGCATAGGTATAGAATATTGGGATCTAACAATATGAAAGACTGGGAGATGGTCATAGATCAATCTGAAAATTCAGGTGATGAATCTCATCGCTATCATCAACTTCCTGCCAGCCAAAAGTACAGGTATTTGAAAATGGAAAATATTGAAGTTCCGGGAGGAAATCTGGCAATATCAGGATTTAGAGTGTTTGGTAAAGGAAGCGGAGACAAACCTGCTAAGTTGAAGAAATTCAACGTTCGGAGGGATGCACAGGATAGAAGGAGAGTCCATTTAAACTGGTCAGCTGATTCTGATGCGGTGGGGTATAACATTAGCTTTGGGATAGCGGAGGATAAGTTGTATCATAACTATATCGTGTATGGTGATAGCTCCCTAACAATTAATAGTCTGAATGCTAAAGAGAATTATTTCTACACGATTGAGGCTTTCAATGAAAATGGCATTACACCAACCGAAGAGTTGGTAGCAGATTAATTTGTTGCGATCTGGATTCTATTGATATGATCCATCGCTCTCGGGAGCTAGCTTACCATGAAACGATTGAAGAATCTAGACATAGGATTCTCAGACCCTTTAGGGTTATTTGAGGAAATTGGATCAGAACCTAGGCTCGATTGGTCGTTAAAAGTGAAAGCCGAGTCGATTATGACTTTATTTTGGTTTCTCTGTAAGCGGAAGGGATAACTCCGAAGTGTTCCTTAAAGCACTTGCTAAAATATCTGGAAGATCCAAAACCTACTTCGTGTGAGATTTCAGAAACATTTTTATGAGGCTCATTGAATAAAATGTTTGCTGCCTTTTTTAGACGATGACTTTGGATAAAATCATTTGGAGTTTGACCTGTAATACTTTTTATTTTCTTGAAAAACAACGTTCTGCTATATCCCATTTCCCTGGCAAATAGATTAACATTGAAACCCTCATCAGAAAGGTGCTGATCCATTAGTTCCATGGTTTCGTTCATGAATTTTTTATCAATGGAGTTGTTGGTGATTTCATTGATCGAAGAGTCTGGAGTATTCTTAAACTTTTCAGCGAGCCTTTTTCGATTGTCGAAAATGTTGATGATTCTCGTTTCAAGATAAACCATCTCGAAAGGTTTAGTTATATAATCATCCGCTCCTACGTTAAGCCCTTCGATCTTGTGTTCTATATCGGATTTAGCTGTAAGTAATATTACTGGAATGTGAGATGTTTGTATGTTTCGCTTGATTTTGGTGCACATCTGTACCCCAGACATATTGGGCATCATTACATCCGAGATTATTAGGTCTGGTTCCCAGCTTAAGCTTAAGTCCAAACCTTCTTGTCCGTCATTGGCGGTCTTCACATGATAATTAACTTCGAGTACTTCCCTTAGTAGGTCTTGAACCCGTTCATTATCTTCTACGATTAGTATTTTGATATCACTTTTCTGATTTCCTGATTCAGCCGAGTCAGATGCAAGATCGTCACCTCTATGTCTAGATAGGTTTGATATAGGAAGATTAGTATTGGGTGCTTTATTTTCCTGATAGGAATTAGATAAAGTAGGGTTGATCTCGTCAGAATTGAAATGCTCGTTTCCTAAAAGTAACGTCACTTTAAACACAGTTCCCTTACTTGAGGTCTTGTGTAAATTCAACTCTCCGTGATGAGTGCTTATAATGCCTTCCGATAAAGCTAGCCCAATGCCACTTCCACCCTTATTCGGGTTTAAGTTTTCGCTTTGATAGAACCTCGAAAAAACATGTTTGACACTCTCTTTAGGAATTCCTGGGCCATTATCTTCAACAAATACCTCAACAGTATTGCTAGTTTTTTCGATTTTAATTTTGATGAATCCTACCTCATCATCTACTGCTTTAAATGCGTTTGATATTAGATTGTAGAAAACCTTGTCGAGTTGAAATCGATCAAACCAGAGGTGCACTTTTTCATTCAATGGTTCAATGTCAAGTTTGATCTTTCTTCTTTGTGATTGCTCCGAAAATGAAGAGATGAGCTCTTCTAGATAGTAGTTGAACTCATGTTCGAAAACCTTGAGTTTAAGATGTCCTTGCTCCAACTTTCTGAAATCCAGCAGCTCTCCGGAGAGGTGTTTCAGTCTTAAGGCATTGTTATATGTGAGATTCAATTTTCGAGCAATCCTCATTGCGAGGTTTTCTGAATTTAAGATTGTCTCTAATGAGCCCAAAATCAAGGTCAATGGAGTCATGAATTCATGCGAAATGTTGGTGAAAAATTGAAGTTTGTGTTGGTTCAGTTTTCTTATATTCTCTTTGTCTTGTACCTCGAGCTTTAGTCTGATGCTAGACACGTAGGAATATATGATTAAAAAGAGAATAGCTAGAAATGCAAATGCATAAAGTGCCTTGGCAATCGTAGATTTGAAGAAGGGGGCATTGACTTTAATGTCGATAGACTTCTCACCAATTGGTTTATTAAGCACGGCATCCAAAACTTGAACTCTAAGTTTGTATTCGCCAGGTGATAGATTAGTATAAGAGGCGGTATGAGATTTACCTGCGTCAACCCAATTTTGATCAAATCCTTCTAGTTTGACTCGATATTTATTAAAAAAACCGGAGTAGTTACACACTCCATATTCTATAGAAAATGAAGTGTGCTCGGGGGCGAGGCTGAACGATTCGGAGACAGATATATCACGATCAAGGATTTGAGTCTTGTCTCCATACCTCACTTCTTCGTTATTAACTATCAGTGTAGAGAATAGTAAATTCAAGGCACTTGTAGGCTCCATAAGATCTTTTTCCTTCACAGATATAAGCTCTCCAATACCACCGATATAAAGTGTTCCTGAGGATGTGAGAAGAAGCCCTCCTTGGTTTAATTCTCCAAGAGGGAAGCCATTGTCTCTGGTGTAGTTGTAAAATACATTAGCGTTTATATCGAATCTGGAGATTCCCTTGCTGGTCGAGATCCAAAGGTTTCCATTTTCAGATTCGGATACTCCCAATACGAAGTTGCTGGGTAGGTTATGGCTGTCTTTAGTGAAATTGAGAAAATTGTCAGATTGAGGCTGATACAGACTTAAACCACCACCGAGAGTTGCTAACCATAATCTTTTATGGCGGTCTTCTATTATTTTATAGATTGTATTTCCTCCAATTGAATTAGGGTCATAGTTGCTCAATAGGTATCTTTTGAGAAGGCTTTTTTCAGGGTCGAAATACAGAAGTCCATTCCCTTCTGTTCCTATCCACAATTTGTTGTTGCTATCTTTATAAGTGCTGAATACGGGATCACTTATAGAAATGCCTTCATTTCCTGCCAGATTTAAATCAGAGGAGAAACTCTCTGTTTTTGGATCAAAAACTACGACTCCTGATCGGCAACCCAATATGAATTTATCCTTATATTTAATCACTGAATTGACAATTTTTGGGATTTTCGCTTGTGCTCCACTCTGGTTGTAAAACTTCTTGATTTTCCCCGAATTTATATCTAGGATGTTCAACCCTTGATAATGAGTTCCCATGTAAAGTTTTTGGTCTGCTAAAAACAGAGATCTTACATTTTCAGCCGATTCAGAGTATTGTTTGAACTGTTGAGTCTGGGTATTGTAATAGTTCAGTCCATGCCCTTCAGTGGCAATCCAGATATTTTTATCCTTATCCTCAAGCATGGTGCCTATTACCTGCTTCCCCTGTACCTCAGAGCTTGATTTTTGTATGTCATAAAATGTATAAAGTTGTTTTTTAGTATCCGTATAGTTTACTCCACCAAAATAAGTCCCTGCCCATAAATTGCCAGATTCATCAAGTAGCAGATCAAAGACAGACTTCCAACTAAGAGCTTTTGGGTTGTTTAGTGATGCTTCTATATGAGTAATCTTGTGCAAATCGGGCGAAACGATATTGATTCCGTCGAATGTTGCTATCCATATGTTTTTCTTCCAATCTTCAGTGATTTTTCTAACTACGTTGCTGCTCAATTTCAATGAAGGATGCGCTGTTGTGAGGTGTTCTAAAAGGTTCATGTCATTGTCCATGACATAAACTCCATTTGTGTCAGTTCCAACCCAAATTCGATTTTGATTGTCTCTATAAATGGATCTTACAGGAGAACTTATAAGATGCTCCATAAAACGTACCGTTTCTTGTTTCTCAGTATCGTATCTTAAAAGGCCATTGTTTTCTGTACCTATCCACAAAAATTCATCATCTGAGTTTAGTGAAACCTCCCTATCACCAGTTGTTATTACGTTTCTGATTTTAATTAACTCATTGTCTTGCTCATTAAATGTGAATAGGCTTCCTTGAGATGTTCCTAAATAAAGTTTACCCTTATGCGTCTCGATTTGGGCGTTGAGTAGATGCTCAATCGGGAACGATGAAAATCGCATGAAGTCTAAGTCTAGCGTATTGATTCCGTTCTCAGTTAGTATAAATAACTTCCTATCTATTTGCTTTATTTGTTGTGTTTTATATCCTAGGAGACCCAAAGAATCATTTTTGTTGGGAAAGAAAGATTTGACTCTGGTGCCATCATAGACGTTTAAACCTTCTCTCGTTCCAATCCAGATTCTATTGAGATGATCTTGATGAATTACAAGTGCTGTAGTTTGAGAAAGGCCTTGATCTATATCTAAATGTTTAAAGTTATAATCTTGAGCTTGTAGCTTCAAGGCTAGGCAAAACACAAGAAAATAGAAAGCTGATTTGATCATTTTAGATTTAATCTCAAGGATTAAATATCTCTTTTTTTTCTTTGCTTTTTCTATATAAATGACGTTTTTTTTCAAAACTTCAGTGATTAAGCAAACTAGAAAATATCAAAATGTATAACGCTTCCGATTCATTTGTTTTGAACGGTTCACACAAGAACAATCGTCAAGATCAGTTGATGGATTGTGATATGCGATTACCAAGAAAATGTCATTATCTTGATTAAGTATAGAATAGGATAGAGGGTTGATAGAAATAACAAATCGATTATCATCAAAAAAACGCATTCTTCGCAATTGATCTGAGAATCAAATAATACCTATTCAATTCTCAGACATAGAATGATAAGCGATTAGTCTTTTGATGGATTGGTTATTTCCTTCGTGCTCAGGGATGAGTTTTAGCTTCCTCCTAAGAACTTTTTAGTTTTAGGAAGCTTAATGAGCCCCTTCTGACTTAATTCATAAACTTCTTTTCCTGCTAGTAGAAATGCACCAGGACCGTAATCCATGGTGTCATCCTTGTCAACACTTCTTGGATCGGAACCTACTCTTTGAACATAACCTACTTTCCCATTTTCTTGAATACATTTCATCATGCCTGCCCATGCTTTTTCAACTTTTGGAGCAAACTCTTCCGGGTCTAAAATATTGTGATTAATTCCCCATGCCATTCCAAAGCAGAAAAATGAACTAGCACTCATTTCTACAGTAGGGAATTCTTCAAAATCGTATAAACTAGATCTCCACATCCCGTCTTTTGCTTGTAATGAGGCCACTTTCGATATCATTTCTTTGTAAAGCTGGATATACTTAGGTCTGTCAGGGAAATCTCCGGGCATGTAGGTTAGCATTTCTGCTAGTCCTCCGATTACCCATCCTATGCCACGTCCCCAGAATATTTTCTTTCCACTTGATGTTTTTCTTCCATTGCCATTTTCATCCCATTTGTATGAACCATCTCGATAGTACAGGCTGTCTTCGGGTGAATAAAGGTAATTGTTGGTCTCCCAAAACATTTCATTCATTTCATTGAGGTATATTCTCTTACCTGTACAAGTATATAGCTTGATCCATGCCGGTGGAGCCATAAACATAGCATCACACCAGCTCCAGTTTTGTTCGCCACTCCACCCGACTACTGGTCCTCTACTTGGCTCGGAAATAATCTCATCGAAGGTTTCGATCATATCATCTATCATATATTGATCCCGAGATAGCAGAAAAAGGTCTGCATATACCTTTCCAATAGCGTGCTCATCCGCATGTCTTTCTCTATCCCCAAGCTGAAACTCAACCTCTTCAGCTTGCTGCTTTACGAAATTAAGATGAGAAGTGTCTTGTCCAATTTCATATAAAGCCATCATGCCAGATAAAAAAGTCGCCCTGATCCAGTTGTTTGGAAGGAGCGGTTCTACCGTTCCATCGGGAAGCTCAAAAGTGTAAGAGATATTGTCCATTTGCCATTGAGCTACCTGCTCCATTGCAGAAATGACCGGGTGATTCTTTTTTGAATTTTGCTGATTATTGGTCGAATCTTTTTTCGTTAGACTTAATGCGCTAATTGGATTCGATATAACTGCTAGTAACAAGATTGCAAGACCAGCCTTTTTCGTGCTATTTATGAATTTTTTGGTGTTCATTCCGGATTAATATTAGAAACAATAGCGATTTTCTGACGTGCATCTTGTTTAGAGATCAACTTCAGAAACCCACGTATAGGATTGAGATTTTAAGTCTAAGCAAGGTAGAAAAGGACATTTTGTCTATGGTTCGTAATCGTTCATATTGAGTACAAGATTGTACATACGTTACAGTGGCACTTAATTAGCCGATATGAAATAGGTTTGAATGATCAGAAATAACGATTAATCCAATGACAGAGATTTGTGTAATTTTTTTGACCATTTAACTTCTGCTTTTACCCAAGATGGCAAATAGCCCAATCTATTTTCTAGCTGAGCTTCATATAGAGACATAGGGTAAATAGGGGAGCCATTACTTTCTTCGTGAAGAATGTTTTCTGGATCGAAAGTAGTTTCTGAACCATGATAACCAACCACTATCGGATTAGCTACAGTCAGTCCACAGTAGTTTGCTCCGCAATCGAACCAAAAGTTATGTTTCGTTGATTTGCCGGTTCGCTTATTGTTCCAAAGAGTAAGTCCTGTGAGATGGTGAGGTAAGTTTCCATAAAACCCTCCTTGACCCGCGAACCCATCACTTTGATAGCGATCAACCAAATTTGTTCTGCTTCCTGATGCGTGCAAATCGAACCCTCTACCGTTGACTTGTGTGACCCGCCATACGACAGAACCACTGGTTCTACTAGACATATCTGCTCCATGCCACTGACCTTGGTTTGTAATATCATAAATGAGACCCTGTAGTATTCTTGAGGATCTGTGAGCAGCAGAGAGAGCATGTCCTCGATTGCCATCAACTACGATCGAGATGATTGAAGAAGCATATGAATCGCTCATTTTTGCGGCTTGTGAAACATTGGAAAACCTCGATCTTCGAACCCAGGAATGAGCAACACGACTCATGTCAATGGCATGCCATGCATAATCATGAATATAGTTTAAGTGATGCTTGAATTCAGATAAGAAATTCCCCATAATATGTAAGTCTTCAAGCCCAACCTGCTCGATCATATTAACAGGGGAGACTTCCCAGCCATGTTGATGGTTTATATCATCGACTATAGGGTCTTTAATGAAAATGATTTGGTTTTCAGAATCTAGAGAGGAGATTTCATGATATTCTATTAGGTCCAAGCCTTGTTCAGCTATACTTAGCCAAGTCTCTCTTGGTTTTTTGGCATCCAAATATTCGGATACTATTTCCCTGTTGGGGGGTAGTTTCAGCTCAATGAATTTTTGACCCTCGAAAACAGATATATCTTCCACATAAATGGAGAGAGAACCGCGTTTTGATGATTTGGTGAGTTTAGATACTCCAGATGTATTTTTCCCAGAGAAATGAAACAACGAAGGAGTATGCCATTTTTGTTTACCTTCAGGGAGAAGCATATGGTTGCGCCAGTTAAGTACAGTTCCTCCTTTAGCAGACCCGCTTCCTCTAAGGATAATATTACTTTGAGTGATCGTGATTTGATTTGTTTGATTAGAGTCAGTCACTATGTAAAATTCTCCTTTTGGAAAATAAACAATTCCTCCACCATTTGACTCAGCCGCCGCAATGGCTTTTTGAATGCTCTCTTGATCTGATAAAGTGTCGTCTGCAATAGCTCCAAACTTCGTAACGTCGAATACCTTCAGATCCTTGCGATCAGGTATTGACTCTTCTCCTAGTTTGTATCCAGCATAGCTGTAATCCGGAAGTAAAGGGATACTTTCATCATCTATTTGTTGCTTGTACTTTTTCCAAATCCTTGCCGTATCTGTTTGCGCATCTATTTTTACTATGCTTGTTAGTAATATAAGAGTCACCAAAAAACATTTGAAAGTGATGCTCTTTAGTACTAAGGTTCGTTTTACTAATCCAAAAGCAATGGAATAGAATTTCGATGAATATGTACTTTGTTTGAAAATAGAAAGCATTCGTTGATTACGCTTGTGATAAATGTCAGTCGGTATTTAAACCGCAGCTATAAAGTTGGATTATATATGATAGACTAATGTGTCAAATTAGTTCATTAAACGTGCAAAATTGTAGCATGCATGTATAATGACTTGATTATTCGTTTCTGTTTTGCGTAATCAGAAAAGGAGAGATCCTCCTTTGGTGGACGGATAGTACCTGTGGTAGGCTGGTATTGGGAGTAACCGGAAACTCAATTGACAATTATCTTGAAATTTCAATGAAAGGCAATGCCGCGTCGATTATTGAAGATTTTCTTCCTTTACCTTCCCTACGAGATTCATTCCGATCGATAGATTTGATATCCTGATGCTTGTTTTGTTATAAAATAAGCTCAAAATTAGCTTCATTCCTGTGATCGGGTGTGGTGGTAGACATTTGGTTGAAGACTCTTCTCCCGAAAAGAAAGCCGTCTTAATTACCATCGTAATTTTTGCTTTAAGAGAAGTTTTGATTTGTTAAAACGCCATTAATTCGGGTTTAACCTGTATAGAATCAGGTTGGCTTTTAAAAACCAACGAGAGAGAGGTACATACCGCCAAGAAACACGCTCCCTCTTTTTCTCATTGATGATTTAAGATTTTGCCTTCCGTAATTCTCTCAGTTTCTTAACCCCATAAGCACCCCCAGCAGCGAGTAGAAGGGAGAGCCCTCCATCAATGGGAGTAGCCGGTGGCGCTCCCGGCCCTTGAGCTAATATGGGTAAGGTTGCGATTAAGATTAATGTCAATGTCAAAAGTATTTTGGTTGAATTTTTCATGTCTTTGATGTTTTGGTTTTATTCTTTTTTCCTTGAAATGATAATCTAGAAGGTCATTCACTGGCTGTGCACCCCAAAGGGAATCTATGAGTAACGAAAAGCCAACTTCATAGACAAAGGATTCCCTTTGGGAATGACTTAAGGAAGAAAAGATTACTTCACGACCACTTTGTTTTTCCAAACGCCAAGTTCAGTTTCTATGAACAACAGGTACAGATTAGGAGGGAGATCAGCCACCTGAGTTTCCCATCTGTTGTCAATGATCCTAGACTGCTCATCAATTAATACCATTCCTCGTAAATCCATCAACTTGATGTTGGCTTCCATGAAGTTTCCAGATTTAAACACCACATGCAGCTGATCTGTAGTCGTGTAACTGTAGATATTGTTCAAGAACTGCTTTTTGATGTTGGAAGTAATGGTGTTTGAAAACTGTATGGTGAATCGATCTTTACTTTCACCCTCAGAAGCAGAAAAAGTATAGCTTTCCTGTGTCAGGTCTACCGTAGTATTGGTTTTTAGATCTTTCAACAATACGACTCCAATACCAGCTGGAAGTTCAACGCCATCCAATGAGATGGTATGTGTTCCTCCTATTGCTTTGATGCCTAACTGGATAGGATGTCCATAACCATATGGCAGTCCCTGAATACCCAGCTTGGTTTTGTTATCTGCCCGCAAAGAGAACAACTGCAAGTCTCCACCACTGATACTCGCCGCATCATAGTTTCGATCCTTACCAATCGTTGCATCATTGGCAAAACCAATAACCGTTGCTTTCTGCGCAGAACCATCACTCAGCAACAGCTTAATGGAAGAAACTGCGTTACTTTTTCTAAAGTATCCTGCATCTGAGTTGACTCCTGTCATCATGGTAGGAGTGAAGTTGACACTAGTTGCCGAGTTGGCTTTGATAAAGAAACCTTGTGCGCTTCTGATGTTTCCATCCCATTTGGCAAGACCAGCACCTCTGCTATCGGTATTGCCCATTGCATTGATGATGAGATAATCCTGATTGTCACCTCTTCCAGTCTCAGAGTTGTTATCATCCCATAGGTATACAGATCCATCGATATCCGCACCTCCATTTTCACTCATGAAGCTTGTGAAGTCGATTGCGGCTGCATATGGATTGGAAATCAGATTGTAACCCTGGAAAGGCATCTCATTAACGTCTCCCTGATCGGTATAACTTAATGGAACATTGATTGTTCCAAAATTAGGAGTGCCACTGAACGTTACGAGACCACTTGCATCTCCGGTAAAGGCACTGAAGTACCCCTTTCCTGTAGCCATTGTCGTTTGTGACAATTGAGTAGGAGTTTTGAAACGATCCAAACTTGTATTACCTAAAGGATTGTAGGCAGCAGTTTCATCATATCCATAAACAAGCGCATTGGTTCCTAATACATCAAACCCGGCATTCTGAATCGGTGAACCCACGATGCTATATCGTCCTGTATTGATATCAAAGGTGGTAACACGATCGATCTGATAGTCTGTGCCAGTGACGGTTCCCTTGGGAATCAAAGCACCCCCAGACCGCACGATTATTGCTCCTTCATTTTTGATACCCAGGTTATCTGTGTACACAGCTCCATTTCCAATGGTGAGTGTTACTCCGGTTGATACTTGGGTAGTGGCAGATTCTATCTCACCTGAAAGTGTGTAGTCTCCGTTAAAAACCAGATTCTTACTTTGAGGAGGTATGCCGCCGTTATTCCAGGATATGCCGTCCCAAATGTAAAGTTCTGTGATGGTTAGGGTCTGTTCTACCATGTCAGCCGGATGGTATTCCGAATTACCCGATTGCGATGCAGTGATGGTAACAGAACCATGGCTAAGAAGTGACACTACACTACCATCAATGGTGGCAATGTTTTCATCCGAGCTTTCGAAGAAAACCGGTAACCCGGAGCTTGCTGAGGCAGTCAGTTCCACAGTACCTATCTCTACAATATTTTGGATAGGAAGTTCACCAAAGGTGATGGTCTGATCCGTTTTCGGAGCGAGCACATTAATGGTGAATGTCTGAACAGTAGACTGAAACTGTCCTCCGAGATCTGCGCTTCCATCATCCTGAAGCAACACACTAACTAAAGCAGAACCAGTGAGGTTTTCCTTTGGCACAAACGTTAGCGTGCTGCTAGCATCTATTTGTGGTTGCACAGCGAACAAGCTTGAGTTATCGTTGGTAACAACAAACTTAAGGTTCTGACTGCCATGATCATTGTCTGAAATGTTGGTAATAAACCCTGGGATGGTTTGTGTTTCTATATTAAGAACTGACAAATCCGAACCGATGGTAAATGAAGGTGCATCATTTACGGGTAGAACATTCACTTTGAAAGTAGCGGAACTCATATTTCCCTCAAAGTCCTCGGCGTTCACCTGAACTTCAAAAACTCCATTGATGCCTGGGCCAGGTTCTATCAAAATTGATCCAAAACCGCCAAAGCTGAGATCTGATGTGGTTATCCCGGGAATTTCATCAGACTGTGCCGAAATCACCGAATGACTGATCACTACTGTTGAGTTTTCATCAACAATGTGATCATTTAGATCTATTGTCAAGCTACCATCTTCTGGAATATCGATATCGTTGAGACTGATTAATGGAGGTAGATTTCCACCTGTATCTTCCACTACTTCTAAAACGATTGGAATTCGGGTGACTGCATTTGGATCATCAGAAGTGATATTTAGGTGAAATGGGTAGACTCCAGGGTCAAATCCGGTCACATCCATCATATAATCTAATGTTGCGTTTCCTCCAGAACTGATTGTTCCAGATGCTGTAGTCACCTGAAGGTTATCAGAAAAATGAATTTGATATAGCTTATTGTTATAGTTGATGCCCCAGACATAAGGAGCCAGAATTTCAATATCAGCGAAATTGTCCGGCATGATTATGTCAAAAGCCCCCGTATCGTCAAATTGACTTCCATCGAACGAAAGGAGTTTCATGTTGAAAGTAGACGAATTATGGTCAACCACCAATAGGCTGTTGTTGTCCAGCCAATCCATGGCACGGATATCTTGCAGGCTGGTGGATGGATAGGTGCCTAGCTTATTTCCAGTAAAACTATACTCGTAAAATTCATTGGCACCCTGCCACTCAGGGCCAATCCAGTAGCTGCTACCCTTCAGAGAAGCAGATAAGGTATTGTTCTCTGGAAATTCGAAATAGTCCCAAAGTGCACTAAAACCATGACTTGACACATTGTACACATAAGTTCCAAAGCCTGACACTAAATTGTAAAGCAATGTGCCATCTGTAGTCATATCGCCAATGCGACTACCTGCAATGGTACCAACATGTTCTATTTGCTTCGTGAATGGATCAACCGTATAAAACATCCCTTTATTTCTGTGACCTACATAGAGTTTATTATTTAAATAGGTCACTCCCGACCAATCGTCAATAAAATAATCCGGTAAATCAATCACATCTACGACTTCACCAAAGCTGGTCGTAGCAGACCAATTCAGATCAATCGCCCCCAAATTCTGAAGCTCGATGGATTTACTAACTGAGGTACCTTGTTTCATGGTGAGGCGAATGGTATCAGCTCCAACCAACAAATGTGGTGTTTCTACTCCAGTACCCGTTAAACTCAACACATGATTAGGAAGGTTCAGATCATTCGTTCTTAAAGTAACTGTCTCCGCAATGTTACCGGCTGCTGATGGCTTAAAGTGAAAATCCAGATTGGCCGAACGGTAAGGTTCCACTACAAATGGTAGCTCTGCATCAGTAGTGAAACTTGTCCCATCAAAAACAAGGTCATCAATAATGAGGTCTAATCCCCCATCATTTTGAATGAGCAAGGTAGTGGTATCAGTCCTGCCAATCTCCGCATCCTCAAAGGTCAATGCACTTTCGGTTGTCATTTTTGCAATGGCATTCACCTCCACTTTCACCGGAATGCGGCCAATCAATAAATCCGTGGCAGTCTCATGAATGTTTACATAGTACAGATGATCTCCATCAAATAATCCTTTCGTCTTTACATCTATGGATAGGCTTTGATTACCGCTGGCGGCAATGGTTGCCGTTTGCAAATCCGTGGACACCATTCCAAAAGACTTGGCCGCAAACCGAATGGCGTTTCGAAGAAATTGATCATTGTCCTGAAAAGAATAAGTACCTCTTCGATCGCTGTAATAAATTCTATTAAAATTCCTAACAACGATGGCATTTCCATCATTTGATCTAGCCAAGATATCACCTTGTAGATTTACGTTATCCCACGAAGAAGCGGGTTTTACTGTCTGTGTACTTGTACGAATTTGAGATTCATCCAAGCCCTCAAACAATTCATGTCCACGGGTGGATTTTGATGTTTCATCAAATGTCTCAAATGCATACGTATCATTTTTAGATAAACCAAAGAGGGGAGCTAAACGCAAATGGCTAGACCCAAAACCAAACATCGCATAATAGGATATCAAGCCATGTCCTTCATTCACATATTGGATAATGGCATCTAGTTCCTCCTCAGAATATTGGATGAAGAAAGCATTTGCAATGATCAATACATCAGCTTCTGAATCAACCAGTTTCTGATAAGTGATATCATCATTGCTTGGTATGGTGGTGTAATCTATTTCAACATCTGGGAAATTAAAGTTTATATTATCCCATACAGAAAAGAAATTATTCTGATCGAAAGAAGGGATTACGAGTGCTTTTGTAAGTGACTTTATTGGCTCAATCCCTGAGGTCGTGCGGAAGGTATCCGATGGAATGATATCTACCTCGAGTGATTCTGTCAATAGATTGGTCAAGTCAATGGAGGCCATACCATCTTCTCCTGAGTCTAAACTGATCCTGACGGTATCTAGTGATACGGTCAATGGGTTTGCCAACACACTACCAGTAACTACCACTTCCTCTGTTGGGAAGTTGCCCGACAGGGTAATGGTCTCATTAAATGATCCTACCGGAAGGTTGTTGAAATGAAAGGTGATGACTTTGGACGATTGTGCAGGAATGTTAATCGTTGAGCTTCCTTCTACCTCAATCTTGGAATTGGAATGTAGAACATCCGAAATCGTCAATGTATCGTATCCCGTGTTGTCGACTCTGAAGGAGCGTGAGAAGTTCACGCCCGAATACACCGTGTTTAAATCGATAGCGGAGGCTGCAGTGAAAACGGGTGTTCCGGTAACTTCCAGATGAAGAGGAACGACGATTTCCAGTGTAGATGAATCATTGGTAGCAATCGTGATATCATACATATAGTCACCTGCAATCATGCCCGTCGCATCTGCGCTTACACTAATTTGAGTCGTATTGCCTCCAGCAATATCTCCAGCATTTACATCCAGACTCAAAGGCATTGGTGCGCTTGCGGACCAATTCAAATTTCCTAACCCAGTATTCTCAAGATCAAAAGTTTCAACCACCGTGTTTCCGGAAACTACAGATGTGTTTATTGATGTTGGGTTTACGTTCGCAATGGGGAAGTCTACCCCGGCTCCCGTGAGATTCACCGTAAGCGTATTCACATCAGTAGTGATGGTCATAGTAGCCATGTCCGTTTGTGCAGCAGTTGGCGAGTAGGTGATACTCAAGGTATCACTACCATTTCCTGATAGCGTAAAGCTGGTCTTGTCTACTGTAAATAGGCTGTTATCCAATGAGACGTTTGTTACCTGAAGATCACCCAGCCCCATATTGAGAACCGGAATTTGCAGCGTTTTGGATCGTGTCAGGTAGACTTGATCAAAGGCTAGCTCTGGTGGCACGTAACCACTAGGAGTCTGCGAGGGAACTCCTACTGCATCCCAGGCATCCATTACCGCCTGATGTTCTATGCTCCCATCGCCATACAAATCAATGACTGACAGCTCTGCACCCAGGCGAGCATCAGCATACTCCGAAGTAGAGGTAATGTAGGTGGTCAGATTGCGATAGACAATATCAGCTGCCTTCTCTAATCCTATTCCAGCCACATCGTACTGAAATCCTTTGTCGTTGCTACCGCTTCCGCCTTCTACGAGCAAATAGTACCAGTAATTCATCACCCCGCTATTGGTATGGACACCCCCATTGTCTTCAGATCCGAACTCCCAGTGTTCTCCCAAGTAAGTGTCTGGTTGCTCTCGAGCTTTAGGATTGCTGAACTCTCGAATTGACCCTCCAAATGGAAAAACTTCATTTCCATTGCTCCAGCTCCAGCCTGTAGGATTTTTATACACCTCAATGTTGTGACCAAAAATGTCGCTAAACGATTCATTTAGCGCTCCTGACTCATTTAGATACGTCAATCCTGTAGTGTGGTAAGTAATGGCATGGGTGTATTCATGTCCCACGATATCCAACGTAACAAAAGGTCGTGTGCTAATCGAAATATTATCTCCATAGTAAATACCATCGCCATAATAAAAGGAGGTACCGTCAAAGAAGGCATTCTGCTGATTGGAGCCATAGTTTGAATAAGAAGCGATCTGGGAGTTATTATTATATCCAGAAACACCAAACGCTTCCTGGAAGTAGTCATAAGATGCTTCGGTTGCCCAATGTACTGAGATTGCTTCCTTGTCATTGGCGCTATTAAACATTGTTGAGGTACTAGTCACATCTTCCGCATCCCAAGGAAATACGTTTCCTCTTAAGCTCCGTGTAACAATGTTTTTGGTATTGCTGCGCAGTTGGTAATTATCAACCCCTACCTCATCAGCAGTGAAAGTGACTGTGCCATTATACCAGGACTCACCTGTCCCAGAGACGTCAGTCGTTGTTTTAAGGGTAGCTTCATCGTGATCATCGTGATGGTGAATGCGATCGTATTTGTTGACTACTTCACCAGTCTTTGCATCTATTTCGATGACCCACCGTCCGAGCGGTTCCAGGGCATAGATATCAAACTGATACACCAGCCGCATTTCTTCTGATTTAAAGGTGTAGTTTTTGGAGCTAATCTTTTGCAATGCTTTTGGCTCTGCTCCACCTTCTAACTGCCATCGATACGTCTCAGCATGGATGGCATCAAGAGCTATTCGACGTGCGGCATCCTCGGAGAGGGTTGAGGTCAGATCCAGTTCTATGTGAGGTACGATGCGACCGTTCATAGACTCTAGCTTTCCACCTTTTTCATGAAAGAGGGAAACGGCCCCTTCGATTTCAATGCCTTTGTAAAACTGCTTGTATTTTTTGGTGGTCATCCCAAGCTGATCTGTCTTCGACTCAAACTCCTCCAGGACATCACCCTGTCCTAGTTTGAGTGCCGGTCTGTTTTCATTGATGAACTGTGCAGTCGTGTTGTCTTGATCTCTTTTCATTTGGATCATGGCCACACTTTCGTCAGGACGGACCACTACTTTTCTTGATGTGGGTATCAGGTTGTCTTTCTTTTTTTGCTGACCCTGGGTCTGGAAGGTGGCAAAACAAAAAATGAGTAAAACTGGTAAAAGTGTTTTTTTCATGGTGTATAGTGCTGATTAATTTTTATAAATAAGCTCGCCTCTTAGATAAGTATTGAGCACTTTGGTCTGATTGATTTTCATAGGGTCGATTTCAAAAAGGTTTTGATTCAAGACGATGAAATCGGCTTCTTTTCCTGCTTCTAATGATCCTACCTTGTTCTCCTGTCGCATCACATAGGCGGCATTGAGGGTATAGGCCTTGATGGCTTTTTCAAGAGAAATATTTTGAGGTGTTCTGGTTACCGCGTTTTGCAATCCTACAAACGGATTTAAAGCACTGACATCCCAGTCGCTGCTGAGAGTGAGTCGGGCGTTTGCGTTATCAAGGCTTTTGATGGGGACGATGTTGTCGTTGAGTTTGGAATCGACCAATTCATCATTTTCATGCCAATTTTCCGGTTGGGTAAAGTCTCCAGCTACTTGCGCATCGGCGGTTACATTAAGTTGAGCAAACCGGGAATAATCAGCTGGATCGACATATTCGACATGTGTGAGTCTGTGTCTTCCCGAGGATGTGCCACTTTGCTCGATAGCGTTGAGTGCTTCGTGCACCCCACGATTGCCTAAAGCATGTATATGGAAGTCAAAACCTACAGGTTCTAATGCCTCGATGTATTTGGCCATTCGCTCCTGCGTGACATAGTTGAGTCCTTTGTTTGAAGGTCTGTGAAAGAGGTCAATATGATATGTATCATGCATAGCTGCGGTCGTATTGATGATGATACCATCTGAGTAGAGCTTGATTTGATTGATTTTAAGGAGGTTGTTCGGATTGAATGAGTAAAGGGATTGAAGCGTGGCTAATTGCAGCTCGTCCTTTTCATCGGGATAGAGCCACAAACCGAGGTTGGTTCGCACGGTCAACTTTTCTTCCGTTTCGGCTTTTTTCCAGGTCAAATGATGGTTTCGTTTCCAGTAGGTCCGCGCATCGCAAACAGAGGTAATGCCATTTTGCGCCAGCAAAGGCAAAGCATAGTTTACAAGTCCATCATAATCGTTTTCTTCGTTGTTTGGTATAGAGGCAATGGCCAGGTCCACTAGCAGGTTTCCGGCATTATCAATCAAAAGCCCATTTGGAGCCCCTGTTTCATCTTTCATGATGATCCCTCCAATGGGGTCAGGCGTATTTGTGTCGATACCGGCCAGCTCCAGGGCTTTGCTATTAACCCAAATGGAATGAGAGGTCTGTTCCATGATCAGGATAGCCTGGGTGGTGGAGAGCTCATCTAAAATCTCAATAGGCTTCCGGTCAGCATCCAGCAAGGTGTAGATGTCAAACCCCCAACCCAAAACCCACTCTGATCCTCTAGCTTTACGAATGGCCCAATCAATATCAGCTATATAGTTCTCGGCGTTGATCTCTTCTACATCAAGAATAAATTGAAAGTTGTCCGAGGCAGCTTCCAGGGGATGCAGGTGCACATCGTGAATGCCAGGCAAGACCATTTTGCCTTTCAGGTCAATAATCTTTGCCTTGTCTGAGGCCAGATCATTCACTGCTTGTTCAGACCCTATGGCAATGATCAGACCTTCTCTTACCAACATGGATTCTGCCCAGGGTTGAGATTCATCCACAGTGTATATAGCTCCGTTGATAAAGAGATGTTCCGAGTGAGAGAATGAATCAATCTTGTCATCTACCCTGCATGAAATTTGCAGAAGCATAAGCAATAAGAGTAGCGGTGAATTCTTCAACATTTCTGGACGCTTTTTTGACTCAACGTCAGAAACAAAAAAGCTTCAATCTCACTTTCAAATCGTTTCAAAAGACTTTCAATAAGTTTTAAGAAGTATGAAATGCTGTTTTAGGTCGATGAATCAGTGTTTAATGACGAGGAAAATCAATGTTCTTAACGAGGCTTCCCAGTCTAGCCAGCATTAACCTTGTTGCAAGTAGCGAATTTTTTTGACTGAAAGGAGTTGGAGATAGGCGAGACGAATTTCAGAGCAAGACCAAAATCGGCTAGAGTTGTCTTTACTGACGCTGTTAGTCATTTTGTGAATGGCGGCTCTTCAAAATGTTTTTTGTATTGATTCGCAAACTGGGTTGCGTTTGCCATTCCAATGGCTTTCGCAGCTTCAGAATTGTTAGCTACTTTGCTGGTCTTGATCAGATGAGCCACGTATTCCATACGAATGGATTTAATGTATGCAAGAGGGGTCATCCCAGTTAAGTTTTTGATTATATTGATGGCCTTACTTCTGCTAGCATTTAATTCATAGGCTATTCTCTCGATTGTGAGATTGGACTGATCAATATGCTCAAAAATGATTTGATTTAGTTTTTCGAGTTGATCTTGTTCATTGACCGAGATCGTTTTTTTGTTCGCTCCAACTCGGTTCCATATCTCTGAAAGGTCAGGGGTACTCAAAAACCATGGCGCCTGTCTAAAGATGAGTCGGGCAGACAGCAAATAGATGAATCCAACTATAGGGTAGTAGATGGTATAAACCTCAAGCTTATATGGCTTACCAAACGTTTCATAAAAGGGAGAAAAGAAAATTACAACATTAATAAAAAAGAGTGTGATGATGCCACCACCAAATAGGACAAGTATACGTACCCACTCATAGGCATCCTTGGTTCTTTGTTTGGCATGTCTTCTCAATAGATTCCAGGTAAGGATCATATAAACAATTAGAGAGAAAATTCTGGGCAATTCCATAAACCTTTGGTAAGTCTGTAGAGGTTTAAAAATACCGTGCTCTGGTATCTCCACCTGACCGAAAGCTAAGCCAATCATCAAAATTATAAACCAGATGAAAGGAACTAATTCGAGAATTACGGGTGCTAAGTGAAGCCAATCTTTTTTGGAAAGTCGAAAATTTCTGTCCAGTGCACTGTTACCGTGTAGGTAAGCTGTCGGCCCTACAATCATGATAAAGTAGTATGGAACATAGTTGACCAATAGTCGCAGACTGACCGGATGTTCGAAATCTTCTAACTCGTGATTCGCAAACGTACCGAGGGTTGCCATTGTCAAAATGATTAGAAAGATTCCCAACAGCTTGTGTGACAGCAGCTTCATGCCTTTTTGATAAAAGGCAGCAAAGGCAAGGAAAATACCTTGAATAAACCCAAGAATTAGAAAGACTGTAGAAAAACTGAGTTCCATAGTTACACAGAAGATTACCTATTAAAAAAATAGAAGAAAATGATGGAAATGTATATTGTCTGAGAAAGAGGGCTTTTGGAAAAGGTAATTGACAGTAGATGCATCTACTTTTGAAGAGGAAATTTGAAAAACATTTTAATAACTGAAACTCAAATCTAAAAAAGTTCAAGCATCAAACTAAAAACAATTCTTCGTTACTTTTGTGAGACTCAGGTTACTTTCTTCATTTCTGTTTATCCTTCAGAGGCTCAAAAGAAAGTAATTATCAGTCTACTCATCTATTTTTTTAAAAAAGGAAAGGGCAGCTAACCGCTTAACTGCCCATAAGCTCAGTCAGAACTGAGCCACCTTAGTTGTTTTTGGAAACTATTTTGCCACAAACACAAAATCACTGTCTTTTTCGTTTTGACCAAATTCTCCAGTTCTGGGAAGGGTTTTGAGCCGTTGCATAACAGGATAAATTTCCTGTAAGGTGATGATGCGATCATCTCCTCCACGGGATTTTAATATTTCAATAAATCGTTGTGCGAAAGGGGAGTGCTGCCCTGGTATTCCATCGGAAACATATTCTTTGCCTCCTGATGTGAGGTATCTTCTCGTTTTCTTCGAAAGCTTTCTCACCAGCAGTTCTGCATCATCTAAATCTTCGTAAATGGCAGACCTGCTTCTGGCGATTACAGGATCGAAAGTTCCACTGAAACAGACATCCATTACCAGAAGGATATGATCACAAGGAATGTTATTGATGATATTTCTTAATACACTATGAGGAATGTAGGTAGTTTTTGCTTCATCGTTTTGAAGGCTTCCTTTGGTTACGATATACCCCTCGCCAAAAGTTTCATCAAACTGCCCATGTCCAGCGATGAAAATTAGGAGCTGATCCTGAGGCTTATACTTCTTTTGAGAATACTCTTTTATTTTAACCAAAAAATCTTCCTGTTCTGGATTAGCCAAGACTTCTGTTTCGAAATTGAAGTTATCTTTTAGTACTTCGGAAATCGTCTCTACGTCATATACTGGATTGACCAAGTCACCCCAATTGTCATACTTATCGGTTCCGATAAAAAGCGCATAATCTTTTCTATTAATATCAATTGCCTTTGAAATAGCATCTAGTCCTTTTAATACATTTCGGTAGTCCACAACTGTTCCACCTTCTGCATTAGTTACAGCCAAGCTGATTACATTTTCTCCATCGAGGAGATGCATCTCTTTCTTGAATTTGAACTTTAGGGTATTTTCTGGAACTTCAATGATTTTGGTAGCCAGAGGTTTGCTGTCTCTTTGCTTTCCTACACCAAGAATGATTTCCTTGATAGGAGAGGAGGACTCAACGAAGGCTGAGAAAGTTGCCTTTTTATCCTGTGAATTTGTGTATTCGCGTACAGGGAATTCCCACTGTATTGTAGGTAAAACGATTTCGTGAGTGGTCGTCTCAAGGTTGTAATCCAATCTGATCGCATTGGTTTGATCGGAAACTAGTTGCGCCTGTGTCGAGAGTGTCACAACTAAGCCGAATATGATAAATATGTGTTTCATTCTTCTAAATTTTTAGTGATGCAATGTGCTATCCATTCTAATTTTCAATAATGATTGATCTTAATAAATGGGTTGAGCATCATGCTCATTATTGGATTGTAATTCTTCTAGTAAAAGTCTCTGTGCTATGATCATTGTCAACCATAACCTGATATAAGTATACACCTGGCGCCACTCCGGTGGGTCTTGATATAATCATATCCTGAGCACCACCGTCTATTAGTTGCTCATGACTCGTCCAAACTTTTCGTCCGGACAGATCCAGTAGGCTAACCTGTACTTGATGTTGATCCTTCACGGGTAATCTAAGCGGTATGGTAAAGGAAGTTGTGGTAGGATTAGGGTAAGCATCCAATACGCTTATCTGATCAAAATCAAATTGAACATCTCGATATTCACTATACAAAAGCCTGAATGAAGTTGTGCCATTCAAATTAAAGTGATATTCGGACTGCTGGGTCATGTCAAGGATTTCACCCGTTTGGACATTGAGTAATTTCAAAGTCCCAGCATTCGTACTTGACGTATTCCAGTATAGAGTAGAAGATCCGTTTTTGCTGGATGCCACTTCAAATTCCCATTCTTTTGATACCGCCTGAGGTACGACATCTCTGTTGTATCGCTTAAATTTTTCTTCATGGTGCATGAAGCTGATTTCCAGATACTCAAACCATCTTGGAAGTGCGAGTTGGTCATATTTGTCTAGAGTAATTTTTGCGCCTTTATCCATTCCGATTGCTCCTGTTCTGAAGTCCTCGTCTTGACTTAAAGTAATTGGCAAAAGCCATTCAGCTTCTGGTAACTTAACTCGTCCTGCTTTTCTGCCTCCACCAAAGGATATAGAAGCGTCCGTGTAGCTGATATTGAGTGTGAAGTCTTCCTTGGATTCCACGAAGGCACCCTCTAGTTCTCTTAATATGTTGCTTTCCGGCCAGGTTTCCGGATTTTCGGGATCGAGTACCCTTAAAGAACCTACGATTCCATTGGCATTGTTTTTATCTACAACAGACGCCCAGTCAATATCTAGATTGTAAGGGTTACCAATAAGGTTCCAGCCTTGCTTGAGTACAAGTGGAAATGGGTCTTGAAGGTTGATATTTGCATTTTCAACCTGAATCGATCTTTCCTTTGCAGAAATAAAGAAGTAGCCTTCTCCCAGTTCTATTGTAGATTCTTTTTGTAATGGTTCGAGCTCTCCAATGTCTCCCTTATCTGGGTTCCATTTTATGATTTTATACTCGCGATTTATAAGGTCTTCGCTGTAAGCTTTGAAAATTCTTGCGACGGTTTTATCAAGATCTGTTTTGAAGTCGAAAGGAATGGATATGATCTGATAGCTGCTAACAGTCCTTCCAAATTTCTTTACAGACTCTACTTTTGGTACGTTATCTCCATTCTGAGGAAAAGCTACAGCGACTGTGTTTGGTCCTTTTATGCTGATGTTTCCGGCATCATCAGTAGCTTCAAAATAATACTCCATGCCAGCAACACCTAAATTTTCTTCTCCAATAGAGTCCAAGTAATGGTATTTTCCATCGAGGAGTGTTCCAGTTAGTACGTGAGGAGTAAACTCAACTTCTGTCAGTAGTTTGGTGAATAACTTCACCTCACCCATCCTAAAATCTGAGACGATAGCCTTAAGTGCCAAGCTGTCAAATTCACCTCCAATCAAGAAATTAGTAGGATTTACCACATCATCGAACACAGGTTTTTCTGTGTCTACAAAAGCCTTAATTGTAGCGTCAAAACTCTTACTGAAAATTCCTCCTTTTCCATCATCAGCTTCCAATGTGATAGCAAGCACGGAATCTACCTCATTAGTGAAAACTTTATTGGTCAATAAAAGAGCGTTAGCGTCATTGGCAGAGGTGTTTTCTACCTGAAATGACTCATGCCCTTCAAGAAGTTTGAAAGTCACTTTGTCTTCATCTTCATCCGTTACCAATAGCTCCGCTACTACTGTTCCTTTGTCGTCATAACCAGTTGGGTTATAGTTTCTGGTATCTAATGATATATCAGTAGGAGCATCATTTGCATCTGCAATGTCAATCTTGAAAGACTCAGACCATGAAGCACTTTTTGGGTGGGTGGTTTGGACTCTAACAAAGTATTCGTTTTTATCCTCGGCATTGAATGTTTGATTTGTAACCAGCTGGTCTCCATTAATGGCAAAGACGTCATTATCGGTATCTCCGCTACCACTAACCAACTCATAGATATGGGACGTGTCATCTGAATCCTCTGTACTTAACGTACCAACCAAAGTACCAGTCGTTTGATTCTCGCTAACAGACTTGTTGTCAAGAGAAAGTCCGGTTGGACTTTTGTTTGTACTTACATTAATTCGAGAAGATTTTGGAGTATTACCGGAGCTGTTGTACGTGAAAACCGTGTAATAGTAAGCAATCCCCTCAGACAATCCAGTAACTTGAGAGCTGGTAAGCAGAGTACTGTCTATAAAGACCTTTGTGTCATCATTTTCTGTGGACACCTCCAATACATATTTATCCACCCCACTTACCCCATCCCAATTTGCTGTAAATGAGAAGGTAGAAACATCTGTAGCTGGAAGTACGGTTGGAGTTGCTGGCTTTGTCAAAAATGAGATTACACTAGAATTAGGAGACTCCCCAGAGGTATTATTCGCCCGGATTCTGATCCAATAATCTGCGGCTGTTTGCAAAGGGTTGGTTCCTGCATCAATTCCTATGTCGATTGAGGTGCTGCTAACAGAAAGAGGATACCCATTAATCAAAGTGCCTCCAGAAGCAAAGTCAGTAGTAGAAACTTCTAAATTGTAACTTCCCCCTGATGAGAAAACGGAATTCCATGAAACATTTGCATTGGTCTGTCCAATATCGCTGTTTGCGATAGCATTGATAACCGGTGTTTCAGGTTTGGTCAAAATTGATATTGCATTGGAGTACCCCGAAGCACCAGTTGCATTATTGGCAAGTATGCGAACCCAATAAGTGGTGTTGGATGCTAAAGCAGAAGTCCCGATAATATTCCCCAGTTCAAGTTGAGCTGAAGTGGTATTAGCTGGATAACCTGTCAATAAGGTCGTAAATGTTTGCGAAAGTGATACTTCCACATCATAGCTTTCACTTCCTAAAACAGCATTCCAGCTAAGATTGGCAGTGTTTTGTCCAATATCAGATAAGGCAATATCTGTCAGAACAGGGTCAGCAGGTCTGGTTGTGAATGTAATGACATTGGAGTAAGAAGATCCACCCGATGTATTTTCTGATTTAAGACGAACCCAATAGGTTGTTGCTGGTTCGAGAGCCGTTCCTGAAGAGCCAATCGCAAGATTGGTTACAGAAACATTCTGAGGATATCCTGAAAGAAGTGTTGTCCCCATGTCGAAATCGGTATTGGAGACCTCAATGCTATAACTTCCTCCTGATGTAAAAACGGAATTCCACGAGACAGTTGCTTCTGTTTGGCTAATGTTTTCATTGGCAACTTCATTTAAAATTGGTGTTTCGGGTTTAGTCAGTACAGATATAGTATTGGAAAATCCAGATGTACCGGTTGTATTGATAGCACTTATTCGAACCCAATAAGTAGTGTTAGGTGTTAGAGGAGTTGTTTCAGATTCGCTTCCCAGTGTGAATTGTGTCGAAGAAGTACTTGTCGGGTAACCATCCAAAAGGGTAGTGAAAGTTTGCGAAAGTGATACTTCAACATCATAGTTATCTACAATTCCAGAAACAGCTTCCCAATTCACTAAAATACTGTCCTGACCTATATTGGCTAGAGGAACATCTGTCAGTGCTGGACTGGCTGGTGTTGTGATGAATGTGATCGTATTTGAATAGTTAGACTTTTTACCTTCTGAGTTTTTTGCCAAAATTCTACCGTAATACTGTGTACCATGAGAAAGCTCTGTCAAGGATGCACTTGTGGTAGTTCCAAGGTTAATAGCTAGAGGATTGTAACTGGTAAGGAGTGTAGAAAAATCTTCAAGCAAACTCAGTTCAAATTCGTAAGCAGAAGTGGCTGTTGGTTGGTTCCAGCTTATATCAGCTGTAGTCTGTCCTACATTGTCATTCGATATAGCTAAAACGGGAACGCCAGGCAACTGTGATACACTGACGGTCCAATTTTGCGTCAATCCATCCTCTGCGGTCACAGTGTACGAGGCATCAGATGAAAAATCTCTGGCTACACCCGATTCCGGGAAGATGGTAGCTCCTGGAGGTAATGATATCGTAGGGGTTAAAGAAGTAATGTCTGCAGAAGCATTCACTTCTATCGTGACTCTGAAGTTTACCTCATCTACAATGCTGGCACCTGTCTCTTCTGCCAAAGAGAAACCAGTGATGTTATTTGCACTCAGTTCTTTGATAGATAAAGGGAACCACCCTCCCGTAGTAGACGCCTCCGCTATTATATCTAAATCACCATCCTGATTGATGTCGACCAGTTGCAAAGCATAACTCTCCATACTACTCTCCAGATTGAGTGGCAACCCAAAAGATAGTGAGGCACTTCCGTTATACGCTTGAAGTGTTCCAAAAGAACCATCTCCTTTTATTCTGGCAATATCCAGATAGCCATCACCATTAAGGTCTCCTAGTTTCATATTTTCGGTTCGAAAATCACCTTCTGTAGCTATGGAAGTCTCTGAACCAAACGAATCTCCATTATTCAAAATGTAGCCAATCGCACTTGAGCTAGCAAAATTGTCGTATGTCGTATAAACAATATCTTGGTCTCCATCATGATCCAAATCACCGATTTGAACATAGTCGATATTCGTTAAACTTGATGAAAGTAGCGTCGAATCTGTAAATGAAGTCCCTGATCCATCATTTTTTAGCATGAGAAAACTTGACCCATCTGACCCGAAAGTGACCATATCCATATCACCATCTTCATCCCAATCGTAAGGAATGCCTAGTTTGGAGGAAACATTATCAGCAACATTAGTAAAGCTTCCACTTCCTGAGTTTTTAAACAGAGAAGCTCCTCCGCCACCATCTGCAATAATATCCATGTCGAAATCGCAATCCGCATCAAAGACCCTGATCTTATAACCAAATCCAGAAGCATCTATTACAGTTTCAGCTGCCCAGGTTCCATCTCCATTGTTTTTGAACCAGCCTAGCTGCGAACCCCCAGCTACTACATCAGGATAGCCGTCATCATTGAGGTCTGCTATGGCCAGATTTTCTATACTTCCACCACTTCGGCTTGCAGATGTGGTGCTTTGAATGAGACCGTTCTCAATGGTAGCTATTCCAAGAGATGAACCATTATCAAAGACAAGGTCAACATCTCCATCTTTGTCTAAATCAGCCAACTCCATGTAATTAGCTGCATTGCCAAGGTTGAAGTCAGCTCCTTTGTAATCTGAAAAATTGCCATCTGTACCATCATATAGGACAGAAAAATAGGTTCCGCTTTTGGAATTAAGACCATTGGCAGATACCGATACCTCTTTTAAACCCACTCCCAGAGATGAAGGCACATTTACGGTCAGCTTGTTAGAGTTGGCGCTAGTTACACTTGCTTGTATTCCACCAATGGTCACGGTATTTTCGGCGGTAGTAGTACCAAAACCTTTTCCAAGAATAGTTATCTGAGTTCCTGCAATACCACTTGCAGGAGATAAGGAAATGTCGAGATCAGGTACAATTGCCGAAACGATCCAAACAGTATTGGTCATTCCGTCCTGTGATGTTACAGTGTAAGAGACCGGTGATGAAAAATCACGTGCGATTCCCGAAGCTATATCTACTGTCGCACCGTCAGATAGGGTGAAGTTGGGAGCAAGTACTGAAACATCCGTACCAGGAGCTATGAAAAGGCTGATACTGTCTGTATGATTGGTGATAGAAGCAGGAAAGAGTTCTCCATCTAGCATAATTGTCAATATCTCTGTAGTTGAGACTGGGTCTCCTCCGCCTCCAGGGTCTCCACCCCCTGAGCCATCTCCCGAAATTTGGAAATCGTCGATTGCCAATCCTTCATGACCATATGCTCCTCCCGGAGAACCAGAAAAAAATACAAATCTGAATTGTACGGAAGCCTGACCTAGCGTTTCTCCAGGAAGATCGTGAGAAGCCGTCACCCAGCCACCCGAATTACCGATCCACCCATCGCTCATCGTGTCATTGTACCAGTTGGTTCCTCCAGAACTAGTCGAACCTAATATATTCCAACTAAATCCGTCTGTGGTATACTCTAGTACCGCTCCGTCATTGATATCCTCAAAACCATCATTGAAAGTAGCAAGGTCATAATTAATGGCAAAAGAAACAGAGCCATTTGTACTCAGACTTGATAGGTCGTATGCCTGTGAGGTAAGAAAAATGACTTCAAAATTTCCCATTGTAAAACCTCCGCCCAATCCGGTAACCCATGCATTTCCTCCGATCCCATTATCATCATTGATTTGGGTTCCCATAGGATCTCCCCATTCAAAATAAGGAGTGCCAGAGTCAGACGATTCGGTCCAACCACCGTTTGTGGTATCAAAATTTTCATTCACTACCTGACTGTATATTGTCAGTGATAGGAAACTTAGTATTAGTATAAATATCTGCTTCATGTGGATTACTGTTGAAATGGTAAAATGGGACTAGGTAACTCAGGAGGTAAATTATTGGCGGATTCGCCTCCTCCGGCGTTGCTGATCACATAGAGACCAGATGATCCTGCAAGTCCTACGAGCGGAACAGTTAAGTATAGCGGTACTTTTCGTTTGATATTGAAGTAAGGAGTGTAAACCACGTCTTCCTTATTTCTTTGATCGGTTATTCTTACTCGATAGTTTTTTCCAGGCTTTATGTCCTTTGGGATTTCCAGCTTGTATTCCCCTACGTTGGCAATGTTTGTATAAGTATGGACTATTTCTTCATTTTTATTGAAGAGGTCAAAGGTCAAGACACTGCTACCTCTGCCAGCCGCCCAGGTAACATTATATGGACGCCCTCTTTTCATAGAGGTGATATCGTCAAAGTTGTTAAGGGTGACAAATGGAATGTACCGCTTCCCCTTTATTTCAATGGCTATATCTCCTTTGAAGTCTTCACCGAGTTCTTCTTTAGCATGCCAGATGACTTGTTTGTTTCCACCTACAGGAAGATCAATACCTATATCTCCCTCAACTAATTTGAGAGGTTGAACAAAATTGTCTTGTGAGCCATAGAGGCTTAATGTGTACTTGTGCTCCAGATCTTCATCAATAAGATCATAGTTGATGATAATATCTGATCCTTTTAATGAAACTGTCTTAATCGTCAGTTCTTGGGAATATGCTTGGATCGATACGGCAATAAATAGTAGATGAAATAGCATCTTTAAATGCCTTTTTAGTGGGTTTCTTAGGTGCATAGCTAATCTGGTTAAGGTGTAACTAAGGTTTTGAATCCTCGCCGAGACGAAAGCACTTGAGAAATGGTTGCCTTGTTTAGATAATTTGTATTGGGAAAGAAACTTTGACGCCTAAAAAAAGCCTTTTAATAAGAAGTTGGACGAGTTCAAAAACCACATTCTCTGGAGAAAAGAAATTCTTCTTTCTATTGATTCGAGCTCGATTTAAGTATCACTGCCTAAACCTTTAACCGTCCTGATAAGTCTTTTAGCCCTTAAATTTTGATAAAAAGATGTGATGATCTTTGGGTCTCAAATATCACTTCAGCTTTCTCCAACGCCATCCTTTTCTAAATCGTGGATTACGGTTTTTTTAATTATAAGGCAAGTTCTGGTCGCAGAGGAAGGGGTGAAAAGAGAGCTTAAAAGGATAACAAGTCTGGTTCTATAAATTCCTTTTTAGCCTGCTTATCTGCAAAAACGTTGAACCCGTAATGCTGTCTCAAGATTCCTTTGAAGTCATCAAGTAAGTTTGGAAACTCATGGGTGAGATCGGTAAAGCTATCAGGTTCTGATTTTTGCATAAAGTGGTTCATAACCTTCACGGATGCAATCGTTACGGTCTTATTGAATTTGTCAAAGACTCCCAGCGATTCTGCATAACCCTTAATCTGTTGACACATGTTTTGTTCGGCTCGATTTACCCCATATTTCTTGATATGGATATATGCAAGCCTAAGATGTGCTTCATGCGAAAATAACCTTGGTTTCAGCTTGAAAGACTCGAATTGATGTTCAAACTCTTCATCTGAAAATTGAGAATGATCTTTGATGAGCATGGAGCAAAGGTAAACCAACGAGAGGTTTGATTGATTAGGAATTCATTAAATAGGAAAGTCGATTTATTCTCTCTTGGTTTAATATTCATTCTGAGAATTTTTTATGCATAAACCCTTAGTAATAAATGATTTATGTCATGCATAAAGGAATTGAATGTCACTATTTATGAGTGGTTAATATGAGAGTTTCGTGGAGCTAATTACAAGAAGTGCAAAGCATTTATTGTATTTCAGTTTGAAATAATAAGCCTATGGAACTTCATAAGAAAGTCAAGTACAGCATCATATTACTATTCTTGTTTGTGTCAGAGGCTCTTTTTGCTCAGCTGACAATTGGTACACAAATTCGCCCCAGAGCAGAGTTCAGAAACGGGTTCAAAACGCTCACTGAAGATAGCCGAGATCCAGCCTTCTTCATTGAACAACGGAGCAGATTATTTGCAGACTACAATACAGAGACGTTCGAAGTGAAGATCAGTCTTCAGGACGTTCGTATCTGGGGATCTACCAGCCAGATTTACAAGACAGACCCTACATTGACCAATATCTACGAAGCTTGGGGGCTTTATCGATTCAACGCGAACTGGTCATTTAAACTTGGTCGCATGGCATTGGATTATGACAATGCCAGGTTTCTTGGTAATCTCGATTGGGCGGCTCAGGGAAGGAGCCACGATGCAATGCTGATTACTTATAAAAGCGATGAAAGTGATTTTCGCATTGATGTTGGAGGAGCTTTCAACCAAACTGGTTTTGAGCCGACCAAATTGTCGGATACATTTTATCAAGGGGTGAATAACTACAAAACCTCTCAATTTGTATGGTTACACAAAAAACTCGACAAAGCTAAGTTCTCCGTTCTGATTCATAATGATGGTAGGCAAGTGCTGGCAGATTCATCATTGGCAATGCGACAGACTTATGGGGTGCTGGGGTCAGTAAATTTGGAAGGATTGAATATAGGAAGTGAGTTCTACTATCAAGGGGGTGAAAATGTAGCTAACACTGATATTGGTGCTTTTCTACTGTCTGCCTTTGTGACGTTGAAAACAGACTTTACACCAATTACAATAGGTTTTGATTACTTATCAGGTACCTCTGCTAAAGATACCAAGGATAAGTCTTTTGCTCCACTCTATGGAACCAATCATAAGTTTTATGGCTATATGGACTACTTCTATGTGGGTAATGCACATGGGCAAGGAGGTATTGCTGGGCTATTGGATGTTCATTTGAAAACCAAATTCAAAACAGGAGAGAAGAGTTCGTTGGTAGCGAATACTCATGTTTTTGGCAGTGCCGCAGATTTATATGATCCTGTAGATGTTAATCAAACTGAAAGTAAGTATCTGGGCACAGAAGTAGATCTTGTCTTCAATATGAGTCTCGACAAGAATGTGAATTTCAATCTTGGATATTCGCAAATGTTGGCAGGAGAGTCCATGGAACTAGTGAAGGCCACACCAGGAGATCATAAGGCATTTAATAATTGGGTTTGGTTTATGATTAATTTCAATCCGACAATTCTAAAATCAAAACCATAATTTCTAGAAATGATCTTGCCTGACTAGGCTTTCACTATATGTCTGAAGAAAAACCCCTAACTTGATATATGTCTCTTTATCAGAAAGTTAAACCTCCTAAAGCCTGGCAACCCATAGTGGCTGTGTTAATAGGAGCGATTGTGGGATTAACCATTTACATAGGTAAGGTGGCCAATGTGACTTCCTATCTTACGGACGATCCGAGAGCTTGTATCAATTGTCACGTAATGACCACTGAATATATTACGTGGAACCATAGTTCTCACCGTGGAGTGGCGACATGCAACGATTGCCACGTTCCGCATGACAATGTATTCAAGCAGTACGCTTTCAAAGCAAAAGACGGGTTGTATCATGCGACCATTTACACACTTAGAACAGAACCGCAGGCCATAGTCATGCATGAGGCAGGTCAGCAAGCCGTGCAGAACAATTGCATCAGATGCCATTTTGATCAGGTAACGGATGCTAAAACAGTCTCTTGGGTAGACTCACACCTTACTAACAGACTGGACAGAACATGCTGGGAATGTCACCGAGAAATACCACATGGAAGAGTCAAAAGCCTATCCTCAGTAGGGTTTCACCTTGAGCCACTTCCGCTCAAGGAACAACAACAACTTTTGATCCCAGAATGGCTCAAGGCGGCCACTGAACAAAAACCGAAAGATCATGAATAGTCGACTTAAAAACTTAATTCTGTTCTCAACTACCCTTATCGCTGTATTGTTACTCAGCATATTGGCCAATAACATTATTGGACGCAAAGTAGAGAGCCAGTTTGCGTATCAACCTCAGGTGAAAGTTGGTCAAAACGAGCCTAGAAATGAAGTTTGGGGAGAGAATTTCCCCAGACAGTATCAGTCGTTTATGAGAACCCGTGATACTTCATTTGTCAGTCAAATGAATGGTTCAAAGCTTCGTGATGCTTTAGAAGAGAACCCTGAGTTGGTAGTTCTTTGGGCAGGTTACGGTTTTTCCAAAGACTACAATCAACCAAGAGGACATGGATATGCCATTGAAGACCTTCGAAATTCGCTACGGACGGGAGGTCCTACAGGAAAGGGTACAGGACCTATGCCAAGTACTTGTTGGTCTTGTAAAAGTCCAGATGTGCCCAGACTGATGAATGAAATAGGTATAAAGGAATTCTACTCAGGAAAGTGGGCAGACAAAGGAAGTGAAGTTGTGAATAATATCGGTTGTGCGGACTGTCATAATCCTAAAACCATGTCATTGCAAATTTCCAGACCTGCTTTGATCGAAGCGTTTCAGTCCATGGGAAAAAACGTAGATCAAGCCACACATCAGGAAATGCGCTCACTGGTTTGTGCACAGTGTCATGTAGAATATTATTTTGACAAAAAGTCTCCAGGAAAGGAGGGGGTGCCTTACCTCACCTTCCCTTGGAAGGAGGGGATGACAGTGGAAGATATGGAGAGCTACTATGACAAAATAGAATTTGCAGATTGGACGCACTCCGTAAGCAAAGCACCTATGCTCAAAGCACAGCATCCAGGGTATGAATTGTACTTGACAGGAGTACATGCCAAGAGAGGGGTGTCGTGTGCTGATTGTCACATGCCGTATAAGGCAGAGGGAGGTCAAAAATTCACTGATCATCATATACGGTCTCCTTTGGCCAATGTGGCTAATTCATGTCAAGTGTGCCACAGGCAAGAAAAAGAAGACTTGATGTCAGATGTGTATGAAAGACAAGGTAAAATCAAAAAAACACAATCCGACTTGGAAAAATTGCTCGTTAAGGCACATATGGAGGCAAAAAAAGCTTGGGAGCTTGGAGCTACAGAAGCCCAAATGGAATCTATATTGGCAGATATTCGTCATGCACAATGGCGATGGGATTATTCAGTAGCTTCTCATGGAGGTTCTTTTCACTCTCCTGTAGAGGTAAGCAGAATTGTATCTACTGCCACTGCCACTGCACAAGAATCCAGAGTGAAATTAGCACGACTATTAACCGAGTTGGGATATAAGGGGGAATTACCGTATCCAGATATTTCCACAAAAGCTAAAGCTCAGGCTTTTGTTGGGCTTGACATAGAAAAATTAGAAAAAGAGAAAGCAGCCTTTAAAGAAAATATTGTGCCTCAGTGGCTCGAGGATGCAAAGGCAAGAGAAGCTGAAATGGAGGTTAAATCAGCTTCTATCAATTAATCATCAAAAAGGTGTTTGGCACCTCAATTGTCCTTCTCAAAACTTACTATGAAAAAAGTCTGGTCTTTTTTGTTTTCCAATGTGATAACACTTCTTGCATTGTTCGCATTTGCTATGTCCATGGCTTATGCCACATTCATGGAAAATGACTTTGGCACTTCAGTAGCAAGGCAAGCCATCTATGAAGCTTGGTGGTTTGAACTTCTAATGTTGATTCTAGCGATCAATTTTGCAGGTAACATCTACCGATATCGATTGCTAAGAAAAGAGAAGCTAAGTGTTCTTTTGTTTCATCTTGCTTTTATAGTTATTCTAATTGGAGCCTTTATTACACGCTATACTGGATATGAGGGATTGGTTCGGATTAGAGAAGGAGCAAGTACCCGTCATATCATTTCGCAAGAACGATATTTGAAAATAAAAGCCCAATGGGACGACCAGAATTGGGAGTTTGAGGATAGGCAAAATCTTACCCAATTAAATCAACCAAACATAGACCTAAAAATAGGAGAGGAGGATGATCCTGTGCATATCAGTGTGCAAAGATATGTGCCCGATGCTGTCCAGGTTCTTGTGGAAGGAGAAGACAAAGAAGAGGTTATTGAACTTGTAGCAGCCATTGGAGGTAACAGAAGTAGTTTTTATCTAGAGTCAGGAAGCAGTGTGTTTTTAAATGGACATGAAGTCACGTTCAATAACCCAAAGGTAAATGCCATCAATATCACAGCGATTGAGGATCATTATTTGATCGACGCATCGGAAGACTTCAACTATATCATCATGGCCAGTCAAGAGTCTGGTCGACTGACTCGCGACATCCCCGATACCCTTAAGATTAGGGCACTATACCAGTCAGATCATTTGAACTTTGTCGTTAGTACCATTCATACAGGTAAAGCACTCGACTATGAAACTACTGAAGACAAGGAGCAGGCTAAGAACGCCGCAGACCTTCTCTTTGTAGAACTGCATCACGGTGGTGAACAGAAAAATATCATTCTGGCAGCTCTGGATGGTGTATTTAGCCCAATGCAGGAAACGAACATAAGTGATTACTCATTGACGCTTTCTTATGGCCCAAAACTAATCGAACTTCCTTTTGCACTTCACCTAACTGACTTTCAATTGGAGCGCTATCCAGGCTCAACGAGCCCTTCTTCCTATGCCAGCGAGCTTATTGTGGAAGATATCAATCAATCATTTCCTGTAAGAATCTCTATGAACAATGTACTCGATCACAAAGGCTATCGGTTCTTTCAAGCTTCTTATGATTTGGATGAGCTAGGAACAGTACTTTCTGTAAACCGAGATTTTTGGGGTACACATGTTACTTACCTCGGATATCTGTTGATGGGACTGGGCATGCTCTTGACCCTGTTTGGGAAAAATTCCCGATTTAGGCAAGTGAGTAAGAAGCTCAATCAACTAAAACAGGAGAAGGTTGTAACAATCCTGTTAATATTGGTGCTTCCAATTTTGTTTTCTGCCAGGTCTCCGTTGGAAGAGGAGAACATTACCCTTATTTCAGAAAAGTATATCGACCTGGATCATGCGGATTTTTTTGGAGAGCTGATGGTACAAGATATGGATGGGAGGATCAAACCAATCAATACACTAGCCTCTGAGTTTCTTCGTAAACTGACCAGAAAGACTTCATACCAACTTGAGGAAAATGACCAAACCTTTAGATTAAACAGCAATCAGGTATTTCTGGCTATTCATCAAGACCCACTTGCCTGGCAGTACATGCCGATGATTAAAGTTGATATAAAAAAGGCAGATTTGATATTGGAAAACTTAGGTTTTCAAGGTAAGTCCATGCTTTCATTTCAAGATTTACTTGATGAAAATGGTGAATACAGATTGCGTAGTGCTGTTGAAGCATCACAATTGAGGAAGCCAGCAGAGCGTTCTGAGTTGGATAATGAAATAATCAAGATAGATGAACGATTCAATATTCTGTTTCAGGCACTTTCAGGAAATTATCTCAAGATCTTTCCGGAACCCAATAGCACTGATAACAAATGGCTTAACAGTCAATTCATGAATGCAGGATTTGCTGAGGAAGACTCTGTTTTTGTGAGAAATATTTTGTTGGCCTATTATCAGGATATTCAGATAGCAAGAAAGACAGGTGATTGGACGGCCTCAAAGGATAAATTGCTATATATCAGCGCTTTTCAGAATACATTGGGGAAGGATGTAATCCCTGAGAACAGTAGGACACAAGCAGAGTTGCTTTACAACGAGTTCAATGTTTTCAACAAGCTCTTTCCAATATATTGGATTCTAGGTATCTATCTTCTTTTGCTGGCATTGCTTAGGGTCTTCTTTGATAAACCTTTGCTAAAAACAACTTATTTGCTTGGGGTTATTTTGACAGGGCTTACCTTCTTCACCCAGACGGCAAACATGATTCTTCGTTGGTATGCAGCAGGATATCCACCTTGGAGCAATGGATACGAAATGATCATTTTGGTGTCATGGGCATTGTTTTTATTTGGTTTTGTTTTTCATCATAAGAGCGATTCTATAATGCCAGTTGTAGCGTTATTTGGAGGCACACTTTTGTTTGTCTCCTATCTAGATTGGCTCAATCCAGAAATCACCAACCTTGTACCCGTGCTGAAATCATATTGGCTCAAAATCCATGTAGCCATTATCGTAAGCAGTTATGCTCCTTTAGCGCTCTCAGCTTTGCTTGGGTTGATGAGTTTGATATTTATGGTTTTCAAAAATGACCGATTTGAAAAATCAATCAAAGAGTTGACCTGCATCAACGAGATGTCGATGACTATTGGCTTATTTATGTTGGCAATTGGTACTTTTCTGGGAGGAGTCTGGGCCAATGAGTCATGGGGGAGATATTGGGGTTGGGATCCCAAAGAGACTTGGGCGTTAATCTCTATTATTATATACGCTATTGTATTGCATCTTCGATTGATTCCTTCACTTAGAGGAGAATATACTTTTAGTCTTGCAAGTACGGTAGCCTTTTTCTCCATTATCATGACGTCTTTTGGAGTCAATTATTACCTATCAGGTCTGCACTCGTATGCAGCAGGTGATCCATTGCCCATTCTACAATTTGTTTACTGGGTAGTGGGGACTGTGTTTGTATTAGGATTAGCTGCCTTCTGGAGAAAGCCTTCTACAGGCGATTGATAGTGCATGAGAAGCAAAGTTGTCTTTTGGATTATCTCATATCCCGATAATACTGCTCTTTGTAGTCAGACCTGAGCTTCATCGAAGGCCGAAATTTACGGATGCTGGTCAGCGGACGCATCAATTAAGCAATATGTAATGAGTGAAACCAATTAGGAAATTGGAGGGAAGTTCAAGTTAAGTGGGACAAAGAGTGGGGTGATCGAATGAACGAACTGGTATTCATTGGTAGGGATATAGATAAGGAAAAGATCATTCAATATCTGGACAATTGCCTACTTACTGACCACTAAACTATTGGCATGGAGCTGAGAATGGATTTCTGGACGAATGGCCGATAAAAAAAGAGGCACCCTATAAAGGAAGCCTCTTATACTTTTTCGTTTGTCTATTTTTTCGAAAATTAATCGAAATGCACTTCAATGCTAAACTCTGAGAGGTTCCCAGCCTCATCCTCGACATTTACCGTCAAGAAAAGATGCTCACCCTCTTCCAATTCATCCAGTTGCTCTTGCGTAGCGACGATGCTTGCATTGGCGAGGAGATCTTGAATCATAACAGAAGTTTCTCCCTCTACTTCAAACTCCTCCTCGTAGATATGATCATCATCTTCAGCAACTCTACCACCGTGATCATGATCTCCAGCCTCTTCTCCATGTCCAAATAATATGGTCACGTGCTCCAAGGAGCCACTTTCATCTTCAATCTCCCCATAAAATTGCAATGGAGTACCGACCTCACCTTCAAATTCTTCTACTTCAGCACCATTGGCATCCTGAAAATGAACGTGTGCCATTTCTTCATTGGTAATCCATATTTCAACCAGTTTGGATGAAGCGTCCGTGAATGTAGTTGAGTTGCCAGCAGCATCAATCGCTTTGACCACAAAATCATAAGGGCCTGCTGTAGCATCAGTAGAGATTGTGATGTCTTCATGTGTATCAAATAGTCTTCCGCTGATTGTATAGCTCTGCTCGAAATCGAACTCTGCGACAGCAATTCTACCATGACTATGTCCGTCGAAATTATTATGAACATCTACGTTATAAGTAGCTAAAGCAATATCATCTTCGAATACAGCGTCGAAGTGAAGCGTTCCCCCTGCGGCAAATCGTTCCCCATTTTCAGGCTCATTTAGTGTGATCGTAGGAGCAGTAGTGTCTACTTGATCATCATCAGAATCACATGAAACAGCGAATAGCACTGCTCCAAGTACAAGTGTCAATAGTTTTTTCATTTATTAGTCTTTTATATAATTGCAATACTATTGCAATTATATCACTTATGCTACTTTATTGCAAAAGGAATGTTCAATGATATGATAAAATTTCTCCCTTGTTCTGGAAGGTTGAGGAGTCTGTATCGACTTAAATGATTCAAATACTTTTCGTTCGTTAGGTTTTGTATAGAAAAGATCAAGTCAGCAGAATAATTACCCAATACAACTTTTGTCCCGATATTGGTACCCAAAAGATGGTAGCCTGGTGTCGATCTTTCGTTTCTATCCACTCTGTTTTGATCGAATACGCTCTTGTAACTAAATCCAACCTTTAACCCTTCCAAAAATTCAGGGGTTCGCTCGATTTCGTAATTGACTTCCACAAAAATTGATGGAGGGGGTGTGATTGGCAATGGAAGAGAAGTATTAAGGTTATAGTTGTATACGTATTCAAAGGCCGTTTTCAAATGCAAATCATGAATGGGGTGATATTCCGCCGCAAATTCACCACCAGTAAAAAATGCGTTGTTTTGTCTGTAGTGAAAAACCTGACCACTTTCACCTCTGAAGGCATCAGAATCCAGACTAGAGGAAAAATTAGATGAAGGAGCGAGGTAGATAAAACTGTCGAAATATGAAGCAAAGGGACTTAAGACCAGACTCAAGTTGCTTCTTTGATAACTCAAACTTAAATCTCCCTGAAACCCGCGCTCCGAGGTGAGATTTTCATCGCCGAGCTCATGCCTGAAAGTCCCATGGTGGAAGCCATTGATACCCAATTCGGCGGCAGTAGGTACCTTGTAGCTGCTGCCCATATTGATTTTCAGGTTAAAATGCTTGCTAGGGTAGTAGGAAAACCCCAAGGCTCCTGATGCATTAAAGAAGTTTTTATCAAAAGTTCCCACCCGTTCGTAAAATCGATCGATGGTTGTATCATCCGAATATATAGGCTGATCATACCCAGTGATATCTCTATTTGCTATATCAAATCTTAACCCTCCTGTAGCAGTAAACTTATTCGCCCAGCTACGCTCCTCATATACAAACGCCCCAGCAGAGAAACTGCTGAAATTAGGAAGTAGAAATTCAAAACCAGATCGTTCATTGCGCTGATATTGACCTTGAAAACCCAGTATACGAGTATGGTCATTATTCTGATGAATAAAATACCTTGCATTCAGACTTGCAGTATGTAGTAATAGCCCAAGAGCCAACGTCCCTTCCGGTACTGGGCCATTTCTATGAGTATGAGGAACTGCAATTTCTTTCCTTTGATTGTTTTGATAGCCTAAATCCAATTCCAACCAATTAGATCCAATCAAAATATTGTTGTTGTTGATGACCTTAAAATGATTGATCGATTGTCGAGGTATATCAATGTTTCGCGAGTCACCATCAGACTCCAATATGTTATTATTAGGAATACCAAAAGCTCCGACAAAGAACCCAGCATCTTGGTGGAAATTACTAACTGTTATGGTGGAATAGCCCCAATTCTTTTTCACGCCCACCATTCCCGTAAAACTTCTTTCTCTACCGGCGGTGTTCTTTAATTTTTTCTCATTAATATTTAAAATGGTTTCATTAAATGAAAAATTAGTGGCTGGCACCTGATAATCTCCAAAGTCTTGCGAACTAAACCTCATACGGTATACGAATCCTTTCTGGTTGCCCTCAAGAGCCGTCGAAGTGCTAAAGTTTTGATTATTGGTTTTGTAAAGAGATTGAAACGAACCTTGCATTGTACCTTTTTGAGGTAAGGAGGCTGGGAAAATGTTCAGAACTCCTCCCAGTCCATCAGAGCCATACATTAGAGAACTTGGGCCTTTTATCACTTCCACTCTGCCTGGCTCAAACATGTCTATTTCCAGTCCGTGATCTGTGCCCCACTGCTGACCCTCCTGTTTGATCCCCTTGTCATTGACAATGACTCGATTGAAACTTAAGCCCCTTATAACTGGTTTTGAAATGCCCACACCAGTGTTAATAGCGTTGATACCTGGTAGATCTTCCAATGAGTTCACCAATGTTGCCTTGCGATTTTCCCTTAAGAAATCTGCATCAATGATCTCCATGGCAAGCGTATGCGATCTGGGGCCAGTTTTATAATGATTTGATTCTACTACAATTTCATTCAGTTCTATAGCGGTCTGTTCCAGACGAATGATAAGCGGCTCCTCGTTTTTCAGACTTAATCCATTTGTGTAGGATTGATAGCCAATGAAGCTCACATGGATGTGGTAAGTGGCAGGTCGTATAGACTCAAACCGAAATTGCCCTTGCTCATTTGTTACGGTAGCCTGGTCAAGTTCGTGAATAGAGACAAGCGCGCCAGGTAGCCCTTCTCCGCTTTCATGATCAACCACCAATCCTGAAAGCACAAACTGCGCTTGAGCAGAGAGGCACAAAAGAATTAAAATCATGCTAGTGAATTCCCGCATAAATGCTAATCGTTGCATTCGGCACAGAGCCCTGAGATAATGATATCAATCCCTTTCATGCTGTAAGTTTCAGGAAGGTTTACCGGCGATGTATCAATGGACTGATCCATACACTCAAGCATGCCGCAATTTTCGCACTTAAAGTGCATGTGATTATGATCATGCTGATCAGGCGAGCAAGTTTCATGACAAAGACCATAGGTAGCTACTCCTGAGGAGTTTGGTATCTTATGAATGATTCCTGAATCAAGAAAGCTATTCAGGGTTCTATACAATGTTACCCGATCATGCTGTTGGAATTGATTTTCAAGGTCTCCCTGAGATAATGCTTTTTTATGATCAAGAAAAAGCTGCATTACGTCCAGCCGGCAATCAGTAACCCTCAGTCCATGAGATTTTAGAATGCTTTTTAGATGTCGAAAATCCGTCATACCGCAAAGCTAATAAATGCAACCTAATTGCAAGTTGATTTAAGCGAGCTTTGAATATAAAAACTGATTTGATGCTCGATTTTTCAAAAATTGTGGAAAGCTTATAACACAGTTAATAGATAATTTAAAGAGGAAATAAATCGTAATCGATCAGTTGGAGAACCTCATGTCGGAGGGAGATCAGAATATTGTAGTGAAATTAGCCGGTACAAATGAGCCATTGGCTTAATCATTAGACCTGAAGTGGTTTCTATACACACCAGATAGTTGGATCGAGTTCAAGATTGAGCTTCGAACTAAGTTTTCTTATTTTTCAATCAAAACTGGGAGAAACCGTACCTCTTATAACAGTAATCAAAAATGTTAGTCCCGGGGATTGCCTTCTGCTGTCCATCAGATAGGTATACCATTTGGACTAAGTGAACAAACCTGAGAACTTAAGGAATGGCAAGAGACAGAGGAAATCGACTATTATGAAGTAAGAAAGAACCACATCATTTTGATTTCGTACAAATGGTGCCAAAAGTAAAGCATGAAATTGTCCTCGATTTCAAAAGCAGGAGGGGAGTAGGGGAAATAATTATCAAGTGATTTCTTTTACAGAAAGTCTAGGCTTCCAAAGGTTATTTTAGAATGTGGCATATCTTTTATAGTAAACATTATCACGGTTGATTGATTATGTAGGAATTTCTGTTTTCAAATGAACTGCAATTCTTCACCGATTTCCACAAAAATCATCTTAGCAGTTTGCTATACAAAATCAACCGTGATAATCTTTAATTATCATTCTGATATTTGAGAAAGCAAAAGCTCATCGAAAATTATTGATGAGCTTTTTTCTATTTAGCTTGGGAAATTAGTATTGGCCATTACTTCCTTGATTTGATCGGTATGTCTTTGGCTATGGCCAGCGATAAACAACATCAATTGATAAGCATCTGCTTTTCCAAAAGGAAACTCAAAATAACGGTCTCTTAAGCTATCCTCCGTTTCCTTGATAAAATCAATGTTCGTTTTTCGTTGATTTTCAAATGCCTCGATAGAACCTGATGCTGATCCAAACTTGTTTATTGGCTCCAAATCGGGACGGGTTTTTACTTTTTGTTCCCTGTTGGTAATGATATCGACAATCATTTCATCAGAGACACCATTTTCAGGTTTATCCTCACTTTCAGCTTTGAGAGTCATTTGAAAAGCCTGAGATAAGCCCAATTCACTTAAGGCAATGTGTTCCAATACTTCTGCAATAGACCATGTGTCTGCATCAGGTTTGAAGTTGAGCTGCTTTTCCGACAAACCATTCACAGTTTTCATCAGCTCTTTTTGAGTATCCTTCAGTAAGGAAACGGCGTTTGCCCTTTCTTCCTTTGTGAGAGAAGAAGTGGCTAAAGTCGGATATACTGCAATCAAGACAATAAGGATTAAGGTAATCATTCGTGACTTCATAATTAATAAGGTTTAGTTTCAATGAAGACGAATAGAAGCATATAAAATGGACAATAATATTGAAGAGGCTTAAAAAGTAGATTTTCATTTTTCATACCAGGGGTAGGGTTTTCTCTCATTTCCCCTTTCGCTTATTGTAATCGATTAGGACGCTCCATCCAGTTGGTAGTGTAAAGAATACAATTATTCGTGATTGATAAATTATGAATCTATTTATAACTCGAAGAAACTCCACCAGTCTCGAGGAGGATTAATATGCAGGTTTTATTAAAAAATAATGAACCAAAGCTTTTTCAGTTTACCAAATAAATTTCGCTTTGAAAGAACCAATCAACGACATTGAATTAGCTTTGATATACCTAGCATACTGAGTTGACCTATCAAATTCCTACTAAACATACTTTTTTTCCTACCCACGTTAATCTCTGCCCAGATTACAATTGAGAATGGAGCGGCCGATTTGTCAAATTGTAGGCAGGAAGTAACCAAACTTTCAGGTAAGTGGAATTTCTATGAAAAGATTCTCAGTCCTCGCGAAATTGACTCTACCGCAGCAACACTCGTAAAGGTGCCTTCTTACTGGCACGTTGGAAACAGATATAAGGGTTACGGATATGGTCTGTATCACATTAGAATAAAAGGAGCTTCTAAAGAATTGCTCGGATTGCGACTGGATAGGATTCATTCGAGCTATTCTGTCTGGATCAATAAAGAATTGGTTCATAAGTCAGGAAGCCCCTCTGCCAATAAAATGGAAGCTATTCCAAGGATAGATAATAAGCCCATTTACTTTACTCCTCCTGATGACGCATTTGATCTTTTTATTGGAGTGTCCAATTATAACCATGGCAAAGGAGGCATTATCAAGGCTGTTTTGATAGGGCAAGCAAGACGTGTACAGGACGCATGGGTGAGTGGCTTAATAAGAGAAACTATATTAGTGATACTCATATTTGCTATCGCACTTTTTACTTTACTATTGTTCTTTTCTTCGCATAGACAAATAGCTTATTTATATTTTGCTATTTTCTGCTTCTTCTCAATTTTACGTCTTGTTTCTACTGAGCATCATGTGCTTGCAGTTTTCTTACCCAGTACACCATATTCTTTGATTTTGATCTTTAGATATGTTGGGTTTTTTATGAGCGGAACTTTTATAGCGCTGTATTGTGAAAAGCTCATTCCTACTATGGATGGTCACTGGGTGATTAAATTTTTTGCAGGTAGTGGATTAATTTGTTCATTGGGAATTTTACTTGCTCCTTCCTGGACGGGTCATTATATCTCAAAACTATTTCAGCTCAGCACATTTATAAGCTTCCCTGTATTTTACTTTTTATTGGTAAAAGCTATTTCTATGGGTCGGAGAGATTTGATCTTAGTTGGCCTAAGTGTTACCTCGATTATTATTGCATTCGTACATGATGTGCTGGTGGTTGCCGAACTAGCACCATGGGAATTATGGCAGATCTATGGTTTTGTTTTTGCAGCCATTTTTCAGCTTCTCTATTTTGCGTTTGAGTATAAAAGTCTAAATCAAAAGGTAGACAGTCTTCATTCTAGTTTCACGTCTCTAGGGATTATTCATAAAGAAAAAAGTGAGTTTGAGCATACGCTCATCAGTGAAATTAAAAAAGAACTTAATCAGGGACGATCCGATGACGGATTCTTAAGAGATGTCCTAAAAAAAATCAACCGAGGGCCTTTTATTCCAGGTAATCAGAAAGTGACGATTGAGACGGTAGATAAAGTAAATCAGGAGTTTCTCATCAAACTGAAGAAAAAGTATCCAGATCTCACTCAAAAAGAAACCGAACTCAGCCTTAGCCTAAAGGCAAGATTATCCACAAGGGAAATAGCTTCAACACGTAATATAACTGTCGAGTCGGTCAAAAAAGCTCGGTCAAGACTTAGACAAAAGCTTGGCTTGGCAAAGGAAACCGATCTTTATCAGTTTTTCGAATCATTCTAAAAATAGCCCTTAGTAGTGTTTTAAGTGGATGTCTACCCTTTGTCTACCCCAAAATTTTTCTCTTGAATTAGTCAGGTTTTTACTTTGAAGCTGGTTTTTGACCGCCAACAAAAACTGGTTTTTCTGGTAAATCTAAACAAGCCACCTGAGTACAACTTCATACTCAAGGAATGGCAAATTGATTAAACACATGAGAATTTTCGATCAGCGGTTTTTTGTCTTTTTATTATTTGCGGTTGTTTTTTATTCCAAAACGACCGCTCAAATGAGTGGCTCTTTCAGTGTAGGATCAGGAGGAGATTACGCCACCATCAGTGAGGCGATTGCGGATATCAATTCACAAGGACTCTCCGGGGATATTACGTTAACTATCTCTGCCGGGACTTACGCTGAGCGCATTGATCTGAGCAACCTGAACAATGGGGCATTTACGGTGACACTGGAAGGGGAAACCAAACAGACTACCATTATTTCACCTCCTGATCAAGATGCAGCTTTGATTAAAGCAGGTATTGTAATGCAGGCAACCCATAATGTCACCTTACGAAATCTCACCTATAACATGTCTGAGATCACGGACAATCCTTCCGTCTCCCCGCAAAACATCTATGGGATTTACATGGAGGACGCCTCAAACATTACACTAGATGAAACCATCGTCATTAACTCGACTGTTACTGGTAATAAATATGAAATTTCCAGTAGTGTTTACCTATACAACATCAATAATGTAAGCATATCTGCTAACCAGTTCGAAGGGGCACTATATCACATTGAGTTTGATTACTTCACAGATTTGACCATTTCAGGCAACACTTTTGAAAATGCTTCCACACATATCCGGTATTTCCAGGGTGAGTTAAGTGGAGGCAATAGAACACCAGGGAATAACCTTACCGTAGAGAACAATACATTCACAGGTGCCTTTAATGGCATTCAGACTTCTGCTGGTTCTGATCCGTCCCCTTCCAATCTAACGATGGAGAATAATGAATTCAATTATCAGGAAGCTAATGCCATAAGAATAGCCGGTTATGACGCTGTTGATATTGTTGGTAATACAATAACGTCTGATATCTCTGGTATGAACCCAATGCAAATAAGCTTTCTATCAGGGAGCGAGATCAGCAACAATGTGATTGAAACATCGGAGGGTGGTGGAGGTCTCGATTTGTACCGGTCCGATGATATTCAGATTTACAATAACATCGTTTCTTCAAAAGGATTTCCACTTGAATTAGCTGACATGAAAAACTCAGAGGTCATTCACAATACGTTTCACAGGAACGGCAACAATACGTTAAGATTAACGGTAGCATGGATCTATGAAGGCTCTAACAACCTGACACTAAAAAACAACATTTTCAGTGGTCCAGCTATGGAGATGGGTGATGTGGAAAACGTAGCTATCGATTTTTTAGGTAATCACGTAAATCTGGAGCAAGATCATAACTTGTTTGACGCTGATCTGGGCATAGTAGTTTATGGTGCATCCAACCAAACGTTTATCAATGGAACTTCAATCTTTCACGAAGATTATGATCTATCGGAGTTGTCTGCCTGGTCGGCTCGTGTAAGCCTAGATCAACATTCTCAATCACTTAGTCCAGTGTTTCTTGATGAGATCGATTTCCGAATAGGAAATGGAGACTTTCGCTTTGGTACCTTTCTCTCAGACTACAGCACAGACATTGATGGTGAAACACGTTTGGAAGATTTCGTGGATGTAGGGGCCGATCAGTATTGTATCACCATTGAAAACACTGAAGCAGTATCAGAATGCGAGTCGTATGAATTTGCCGGCCTTACCTTAACTGAGTCGGGCGAGTATGTTGGTGAGTTTGTCGCTACCAATGGGTGCGATAGCCTGGTCACGCTTCAGCTAACTATTCTCGAACCCACTGCCGGTAGCGATGACATCACTGCCGAGGGAAGCTACAACTGGAACGGGATCATTTATTCAGCATCGGGTACCTACGAACAGACGTTGATCAATCAAGTAGGATGTGACAGTGTTGCCACGTTGAACCTGTTCATTGAGCCGTATTTTCTCGAAGGCAACTTTGTGATTGGATCATCTGAGGAGGCTGATTTCGTCAATTTTACAGAAGCCATCGCAGACCTGCAATACGCGACGTTGACAGGAGATGTGATGTACTCAGTGGAGGTAGGAACGTACCACGATACCCTAAAAATCAGCAACATTAACAATGGAGACTTCTCAATCATCTTTAGTGGAGAAGACAAAGCCACGACGATACTCCATCCACTGGACAGTATCGATGAAAGCAGCTCAGGTATCCTGATTGATGGTACCAACCATGTGACGATTCAAAACCTTACGTTCGAAATGGATGATATTTCGGATGTCTCAGTTTCACAAAACTCAATTGATACGAAGGGTATCTCGGTCATTGATTCAGATAATATCACCATTGATAATCTTGATTTGAAAAATAATAGCGAGACAAGTATCTATAATTCCTTGACATTTTACATTGCCACTACACTCTATGCGAATAATGTAAATGAGTTAGCAATTAGCAACTGTACGTTCAGCGGGGCAGCTAGTCATATCACGTTAGGAGATCATTCGAACATCGATATCCTTGAAAATACCTTTCAAGTAGCGAGAAATGTCATCAGAAATACTACAGGCGGGAACAACCTCCTGGTGGAACTCAACGACTTCTCCGGACCATTTCGCTCTGTCATTAATTTAGAAGAAGTAGATGACGTATCGATTTTATCCAATGCTATTGAAGGAATTGATCAGGTAGAAACATGGGAGAGCATTTACCTGGATATCATCAACAATGCGACCATTGAATCGAATACCATTAGCAATGTCGAATTAGGGATTTATGTCCGTGATGGAAATATTGTAGCGATTGGTCAAAACAAAGTCTTTTCTACGCTTGAAGAGGCATTTTATGTCCGTGATGGGGAAGATATCACCGTAACCAATAATTTCTTCGGAGGCCTGGTGTACGTGCGAGAACCAATGACAGTTGATTTTGTAAATAATACGGTCGTTTGCAGTTCGAGTAAAAATCGGGCTGTCCTCATAGATTATCCAAACTCATTATCTGGTGTTAACCATTCATTTGTCAATAACATACTCGTTGGGGGAAATGAGATTGAAACACTGGTAGAAATCTATAACCTATCAGACCCTTCCGTACTCACGCTCAATCATAATCTCTACTACCTGGATGATGAATCAGGCTCGAAACCCCTATTCACGTACGAAGTTGTTGTAGGAGAAGATAATGTGGTAACGCCATATGCTACTCTCACTGAGTGGCGAGATGCATTTTCATTCGATCAACACTCCCAAAGCTTTGCTCCAGTATTCGTAGATACAGATGATTTCCATATTTCCAGCGAAGTGGATTACCGATTCGGCGCATTCTTAAGCGATCACACGCTGGATATCGACGGTCACTTGAGAGTGGAATCAGTAGGAGTAGATGTGGGTGCGGATCAAAACTGTGATCCATGTACGCTTGTCTGGGATGGAGCGTGGAGCAATGAGATAGGGCCGACTGGATCAGATCAAGCAATACTAGTGGAGTCTTACATGACTGCTGAAGACGGATCATTCGAGTGCAACAACCTCTCGGTGAAATCAGAAGCCCTATTGCAAATAGCAGTGGACACCCATGTGGATATATTAGGCGATGTAGACTGCAGTGGACAAATTTCAGTGTTGTCAGGAGGCTCGTATCTTACCTATGACGGACACACGCACACTGGAAACGATGTGCGGGTTCAGCGAAATACTCACTATTCAGATGGCAAATACAGCTTTGTTGGGTCACCTGTCGAGCAAGATGCCGCAGTTACTGCAACTACACTTGGAAGCAGCGTTTATCAATATGACGAAACACAACCTTATGCTACTAATGATGGATTGGATCGCTGGCAACCAGCAAGTGGAACATTAATTCCCGGAAAGGGATATACCCAAGCTTTTCAGCAGGAAATATTATTTATTGGTAAACCCAATGTTGGTACGATCACTTATTCAGGCACTTACACAGAAGATACCAATGATGCTTCTGAAGGATGGAACCTCGTGGCAAACCCTTATACCGCCGCAATCAATGTTGGTGATTTTCTGACAGCAAATAACACTACGGGAGGAGTCTACATATGGGATGACAATGGATCAGATACAGGAAGAGGAACGAGTGCAGACTATATCGTTGCGAATGGAACTGTAGCAACTTCCACACAAAGCGATCCTGATGCAAATCGATATAATCAACATTTAGGCTCAGCACAAGGCTTTTTTGTCAAGCTCATGGATAACACCAACACCAGTATTATTTTCACTGAAGCCATGCGATCAACTGGCGATAACGCTGATGATAATTTCTTTAGAAAAGAAAATGAAACACCTTCCTACATTAGGATAAATCTGACAGCTGATGATGGACTATTCAAGCAGGCTATCGTTGGTTGGATGGATGATGTTTATGACGAAGAAGTAGATCGAAGGTTTGATGCTCAGGTGTTCAACAAATCTGCTGAATATGCCATCTATACCTTCAAAGCCAACACCGCATTAGCTATACAAGGAGCAACGTTAGAAAAACAAGAAATTCCTCTGGGATTCAATGTTGCAGAGTACGGGACTTATCAATTAGAAATAGATCAAAACGACTTTGCTGGGAGCGAGCTTTTCCTGATTGATCGATTGACTAATGAAACGATTGACCTGATGTCTGGAAACTACAGTTTTCATACGGAAGAAGGTCAGTTTGAAGATCGGTTCATGCTAAGTACTAAGGCTGTTGCACCTTTGAGTAATTTATCCGATCGCTTATCAGGCGTATATGCATTCGATAAAACTCTGAATATAAAGGCAGACGATTCGGAGGCTAAAGCATATGTATTGTATAGTCTATCCGGTAGAGCTATCAAGGTGTTTAAAGTTTCTGGTGATCTCCAGATCAACCTGAGCTATTTACCGGATGGTGTTTATCTGGTATCCGATGGAGAAAAGGCTAAGAAAATTATTTTGAAACAATGACTCCCCTCCTTGGAGGGGCTGGGCTTCAATATTAAAACCCTCCTCTAACTTTTGCCAAGAGTAGAATAAAAAATACAACCATGAAAAACATAATCATAAAAACCACAGTCTTTTCAACCCTATTCTTACTTGCCACTCTGCCATTACTAGCACAAGCAGGACCCGGAGCGCCACCAGCCACCCCGATTGATGGAGGATTGTCATTGTTACTTACAGCAGGTGGAATCTACGGTTTTAAAAAGCTGAGAGATAGCAGGAGGTAATTCAGTAAGCCTCCTGCTTCATGCAGTTGGCGATTAATAGAGCGGCTCTTGGCGGAGAGTCGCTTTTCTTATTTTTACCAATTGGTAATTACTTTCGAATATTGCTTTGAAGAACTCGAGTTGATCCTGAGTTTGCGACCGTCAAAGCTTCTAGCCGAAAATCACTCTATGTAAGTTATTTTTAATTGAGGTCGGAGCTCAATCAATTCATGATCACTAGAGCTCATTACGACTCCCCTGTAGTGATCTTCATTTTGTAAGCTTATTCTTACTCCATAGTTTGATGTTTTTAACTGACTTCTGACAATATCTGTGATATCAATTTCATAATCTTGATACGGAGTGTCGATAGTACTTGCAAGTAAGACTTGGTTTTGATCGCTTACTGAGGGTTGATTATTCCATGTGATGGTATGCTCTTCCCAGTTTTCCGTTATCATCTGAATTTTTGCACTATTTTCTTCATAATTATGATACCTATCTGTAAAGTAGGATCCTTCATAGAAGTGTAAAATCAATTTGGCTTCACACACCTTGCTCTTGGGAGGAATTCTTTCCAGAGGAAACTCTATGAAACTTCTATATGCATCATCGTCATATCCATCTCCATACCATGTCCATGCTATTGCAAAAAAGGCAGTGGAGTTTCCATAGTTTTTGTCAGGTTCTTCTGTCCATATCAATGCGTCTTTCCCATTGTCAGGATCAGAGTCGAATATGGTTGTGATGAGCTCTTTCTTGCAAGATGAAAATAAAATTAGGCTTAGAAGAGCAAGGCTAAAGAATAAGTTTTTGTTCATGGTCGGATTCATCATTTAGTCAAGAAACTATCTTTCAAGAATACTGCTTTTTGGTTCTTACTTTAAAAAATCATTTGTAAACTTTTCAAAAAAGGAACTGTTTTCCTCTTACCATCAGGAGGTTACTAGTCCGAGTGTCTTGAAACTAATTTTAGTATGTAGAAGAAATCATTGAGAGTTTTTCTACATGTTCCTGTCTAAGGTGCTCCAATCTGGAAAATACAATATTGTTTTTTGTCTTTATATTTTTTGTTAAATTTATATTTTTTCTTCGAATAGTATAAATTAATTAAAACCTTGGTGTAAATTCGAAGGCATTAAATCTCTCGTTTAATAATGCCATTTACACCACTCAATGAAATCCTTGGTAAGGAGCGTGCTGCTCATTTACTGAGGCGAACATCTTTTGGAGCTTCTGTAAAAGAAATTGACGCTTTTGCGCTTTTGACTCCTACGCAGGCCTTTGCACAGTTGTATGATGATCAGCTGCCGGAAGCTCCGCTTCCAATTGATCTGGCTACAGGCACGGAGTGGATCACCACTGGAACTACGGATGCCAACAGCGAATCTTTCATATTAGGAAGGCATATCAATGCATGGCAAATAGGGCAGATATTAGCCGCTGGTGTTAGTGAGGATAAGCGACTGGCATATTCTTTTAGGGAAAGGCTGGTGTTTTTTCTTCATACTCATTTCACAACTAAGCAATCTATATCGGGAAACAACAGGGGGATTTATTATCAAAGTGCCTTGTTCAGGAAATATGCTTTCGATAGGGACGACTGGACCAGACCCAATGAGGAAGATCCCTCACTTCCAGATGAGATAATCCCTGTTAATTTTCTTAAACTAACGAACAAGCTGTGTGTCGATAACGCAATGCTTGTATTTCTTGATGGCAGGCTCAATGTAAAGGGAAGCCCTAACGAGAATTTTGCGCGGGAGCTTTTAGAGTTGTACGTTATAGGAAGAGGGTTGGAAGGGATAGTTCCTGCTTCGGGTACGGATGGAGATTACTTTAACTATACAGAACAGGATGTGCAAGAGGGGGCTAGGGTGCTGTCTGGATTTGATGTCGATGGTACTTTTTCCAATATAGACGAGGATACGGGGTTACCGAGGGGAGTGATAAAGGGTGGGACGATAGCGTCGGCTCATGACAATGGAGTGAAAACATTGAGCGAACGGTTTGATAGCTCCACAATACAGCCAACTGCAGAACTGACACAAAATGGTAGCCCTACGGAGGAGAGTTTGTTAGATGAGATTAGTCAGCTACTGGATATCGTTTATGCTAAAAACGAGACTGCACTGCATATCTGTCGCAAGCTTTATCGGTTTTTTGTCTATCATGACATAAGTGAGTCTGTCCAGAGTGGAATCATTCAGGATATGGCGGATATCTTCAGAGCCAACGAATTCAAATTGTATCCTGTGCTGGAGGCTTTGTTTACAAGTCGAGAATTTTACGAAGGAGGTGCGGGATATGAAGATGATGCTTTTGGGAGTATCATTAAGTCTCCGCTTGATCTTGTGGCTGGATTGGTGAAGAACTTCGAAATAGAGGTGCCCGACTATACTTCATGGAGTGCTTTCTATAATTTTCATCAGTCTATTTTGAATCATGTTTCCAATATGGGAATGGATTTTTATGAGCCGTTTGAGGTGGCGGGATATCCTGCTTATCATCAGTTTCCAATCTATAATCGAAGCTGGATTACGACGAATTACCTCACACAGAGATATGATTATATAGCGCGCGCTTTTGAGGATGGTATTGCCATAGGCTCTGATAAAATTGATATCTACGATTTAGTAAAAACGAATATTGACAATGCCACTGCCAGAGATGCAAAGGCATTGGTCATTGCATTGACGAAGAATTTTTTACCGGTATCGGGTGTGGTTTCGTTCGATGATCCTGCTACAAGTGAGCTTACCGAGGAGCGCTTGAACTACTTTCTGACTACTTTTTTAGGTGATATTGATGTTGATCCGGAGGCTTCATGGACGTTTCGCTGGGATAATGAGGATGATGTGGAAACGATGACCATGCAACTGGTAAACTTGATGAATGCGCTATTGCAAAGTCCTGAATATCAACTGATGTAAGTGATGGAGGGAAGTGTAAAGGACGATGTTGGGAATGGAATAGTGCTAGGAGCAGGGTCTGCGTCAGGGATCGCAGCGGAAATCCTTTTTGTGATTTTTTTCACAAAAAGATTGGAACGGAGAGCCCGCCCGGACGCCCAAATCATTTTTAATAAAATGATGAATCTGTCAATTGGCTTTAAAAAATATTTGATACCATGAAAAGAAGAGATTTTATTAGAAAGGCTGGCTTTGTGGCGGGTGTACCGATAGCGTTTCATGGTGTGCCGATGCGACTGATGGCGAGTCATGGAAACGTGCAACGATTGGCTGCTGAGAGTACGAATGATCGGGTGCTGGTGATTTTACAAATGCATGGGGGTAATGATGGGTTGAACTCGTTTGTGCCACTGGCAAATTATGATCATTATTATAGTCGCAGGGCAAATATTGCACAACCGTATAAATCAGGAAGGCGCACGTTGATTCCGCTTGATAGCACGGTGGCAGATGCTGATCGGATAGGGTTGCATCCTGATATGCAGGCTTTTAAGGATATGTATGATCTGGGACGTGCTGCGGTTTTTCAGGGCGTGTCGTATGAGCGGAACAATGGTTCGCACTTTAGGGGAAGGGACATTCAGTTTATGGGTGGAGGTGCGGATGATTACTATTCTTCGGGATGGATAGGTCGATATTTGAATACTCAATATGAGGGAAGGCGGTATCCGGATGATTTTCCGTATGACGAAATGGAGGATCCATTGGCACTGGAAATGGGAAATGATTTGTCTCTGATTTTTCACCAAACTGGAAATATCCCCACTTCAATATCCTTAGCTGGTAATCCGACAGGGTTGGCCAATCAAATAGCTGGGCTGGAAGGCTTTACGGATGAAGGGGTTGACCCAAGGGGTACTCCTCCGGGGTTTCTGGACGATACGCCTTATGGTAAGGAAATGAATTGGATTCTAGGGCTTGAGGATAAGTCGGAGGATTATATCAAGCGCTTGGCGGATCTTTATGAGGGTGCGTCTGAGACTAGAGTGGATTATCCGAACTTTTATCCATTTAATGCTCCTCAAGGGAGTAAAAGCAATGGACTAAGTGGTCAGCTGCAGCTGGTAGCAAGACTGCTGGCTGGGGGTGTAAAGACGAAGGTGTTTTTAGTGAAGATTGGCGGGTTTGATACGCATGCTAATCAGACGGAGAGTTATGATCCTACCATGGGGTCGCATGCGGCGCTGATGTATCACGTGAGTACTGCCATGAAGGCGTTTAACTCTGATTTGATTGCCCGTGGGCTTGATCATCGGGTAATGGCACTGACCATGTCTGAGTTTGGACGGAGAATAGCTTCTAATGGCAGCTACGGTACGGATCATGGTACGGGTGGTCCGGTAATGATGTTTGGCACGGGTGTGAAGCCGGGTATCTATGGTACAAGTCCGGATTTGAATGAAAATAACGTGGGGATGCAGTTTGATTACAGACAGATCTATGCCAACATCTTGCATGAATGGATGGAGGTGGATCAGCGTGTGATCGCCAATGATATATTCTTTGGGGATTATATCACCGGGCCTGATCCTAATGGGAATACATACGAGACGATGGATTTGATCAAGGAGGTGATTACTTCCAATGACAATCATCTACGGTCTCATTTTAAAATTGACTCGCTGTATCCGAACCCTGCGAGCACTTATACGCAGGTAAATCTGGTGATTAACGACAGGCAGACTGTAAATGTGGAGATTATAGACATCAATGGCCGTGTGGTAATGGCGTCAACAAGGCAACTGTTGGCAGGGAAGCACACGCTCTCTTTTCAACTGGATAAGTTGTTGCCGGGAATCTATTTTGTAAAAGCTAAATCTGAAAAGCTAAATGATACGAAACGCCTACTTGTCAGGAAATAAGCAAGTCATACCTTGTGAACCTGATGGAACTGTTACGCTGAGCTTGCCGAAGCGTGTTTTAAAGAAGAATTTCGAATGGCTCGATTTGACAGTTTTTGGGAATGCTTCTAAACAGAGCAGAGTAAGATTACTTGTTGTCTGTGTTTTAATGCTGTTTGCAGTGGGAGCGACTGCTCAGCGAAAGCCAATGAAGTCAACGTTTGAGACTTTTCTGGATACGCAGTGGTGGCTAGGGGTTCGATTTGGGGTGAACTACACTCAGCCAAATGTGAAGAGGCACTACAGCGCTTTCAGTGCGATCAACTATGAGCAGTCGGATCTGAAAAAGGAGTACGATAGTTTTCAGAGCATAGGTGCTCAGGCCGGCATGGATATTTCTTTCTACCACAAGGGGTTTTCGGTTGCGCTGCAGCCTACTTACAAGAGAATGAATTATTCGTATTCGAATAGTCTTGCCTGGGTAGGGGAAGCAGTAGCGGATCGCTTCGAGACACTTTATGAGGTCGATCAGTTTTTTAACTTTTTCGAAGTGCCTTTGTCGCTGAGGTACGAGATTTTGAAGAAGGGTAAAATAAGGCCGTTTGCATCTGCTGGCGTACAATATTCGATGTTGATTTCTTCAGGAAAGGATACTGGGATTACGCATACAGATTTTACAGGTGGGGCTGTGAGGAGTTTTTCTGGGGGAAAAGTATCACTTGGATCTACGAATCAGTTCAAAGGATTCTTTGGAGCAGTGGGAGGCGTAGGTGCTGGGTTTGATTACTTCAATGTGCGAACGGTTGTTGCGATCTCTTACTACTATGGACTGAGTGAGATCACTGATGAGTCAAAAAACTTCCGAGATACCGAGCTGTCTTCGCTTGGGGAGGCGAACGACAAAATCAAACTCAATAATCTGGATATATCCTTGAGCTTAGTTTTCCCACTGAGATACATCGACAAGACCTTTCAACCTTATTAATAGAAAGTAGGATTAAGCCGATGCTTTATCATGACAATAATTTGAAAATATGAAGATCAGATTACTATTATTCATTTTGCCTTTGACGTTTTTTTCTTGTCAGGACGAGACTTTTGATCCTGCTTCGTCTTTTACCAAGATCTATGACAATAACTCCAGCGCGCTGGATTATCAGCCTATAGATGTGGTAGAAACAGAATCTGGGTATCTCGTACTTGCTTCGAGGGAGTTGTCTCGATCGGATTTTAATGGGATTCAGGTTATACAATTGGATAGAGAGGGAAACTTCGCGAGCGAACAGACGCCCGATGATAGTTATGTAGCTCCTGTAAGAGATTTTATCAAAATAGATTCGTCTTATTACTTTTTTGCCATGGATGGACGGACGCTTTCTACAGTCATTTTTGCGATGAGCGGTGACCTTAGTCGCTTTGACATTAATGCGGTTTCTTCTTCTCCAAATTACACTTTGGCAGCTTCCAGTACTTCAGCTGACGAATTGCTTCTTTTGTCATATGATCCCAATGGATTGGAAACGGTGATCTCTCGTCGCGCGACGGATGGATCGCTTCTTCAGGGTGCCGGTTATACCATTGGTGCTGGCAGTGATGTGGAGCAACAGATTGTGAATCATTTTGTTGATCCTGAGCGGTCGGGAATCCCGTTCTTTTGTGGGGAGACGGCTGACGGACAGGTTTACTTCAACGGTTTTTATAATTATAGTTTGTCCATGGTATTCTCGGATTTTGGAAGTGAGCCTACGGGAGTGTTGCAAGGACAGGGGGCAAACGCAGGTGTTTCCAAAGCTGTGTCAGTTACGGGGAGTTCGTTTTCGATATTCGGATTTCAGTTTAGCGATAGCTTCATCGTACCGCAGGCAACTTTAGATGTCAATAGCACAACTGCTTCGAGTGTAGATTTGATGTCAGCACCTACAGCAGAGTTTAAGTCAAGAACGAAATCTGATATTGTGATTTGGACGCACAATGGCACACAGTATGCTGTGGTCGCAGGTGAAACAGAGAACGGTCAGGTGGCATTGTATGTGTATGATCTTAGCACGGGTGAGCTCAAAGGAATAGAGAAGATAGGATATCTAAACACCCACAATCTGGCCTCAATCAAGGTAGATAGTAACAATGGGCTGCTTGTGCTGGGCGCAACCTATGTCTCTGGTAGATTTAAGCGAATTTTTCTTCGGAAAATGACAGAGGCGGAGTTGGTATCCATGTTGAAATGATTATTGAAAAGCCTCGCGGGATAATTTCTATTATCAGACAGTGGAGGCCTGTGTTTTCGAATGTGCAAACCTTAACCTACTCCAAATACTCAGATGGCTGCTTGCCAAACCTTTCCTTGTAGCTTTTGGTGAAGTGGGAGAGGTAGTTAAAACCTACGGCGTACGAGACTTCCGAGACAGTAGGCAATTCCTTGTTTTCAAGCAGGCTTCTGGCTTGTCTTAAACGATACTCTTTCACATATGACATCAGAGAGAGTCCCGTGTTTGCCTTTACCTTCCGATACAGACTCCTTTCGCTGTGCCCTGCGATTTTTGCCAAATCGTCACCAGTAATTTGAGATTTGAGATTTTCCTGAATGTAGCTGTCAATGTCCTGTTTGAGTTTCGAGTCAAAATCCTTCCATGTTATTTCCGACGAATCGATTTCCTGCTCTTCGATGTATTCTCTTCGATGCTTCTTATTGAAAAGTAGGTTCTTAACCCTAACCAATAGTTCATCAGTGCTAAAGGGCTTGTACAAGTAGTCGTCCACCCCCAGATTCAATACATTAATCTTGTCCTGCTCTCTCGCTCTTGCAGTTAGAAAAACAATTGGAATGAAAGCCAAATCATTTGATTTTTTGATTTCTAGTGCCATTTCGTAACCATCCATATTTGGCATTAGATAATCGGTGATAATGAGGTCTGGCTTGGATTCTTTGAGAAACTCCAATCCCTTCTCACCATCTTCAGCCCATGATACCTGATAGTGCGGACTAAGAATGCTAGAAATGAATTGTCGCATTTCCCAGTTATCCTCCACCAATAATATATGCTCTGCTTGCGCATCATGGACCTTTTTTGGAATGATTGTAATATCAGAGTTGTCACGCAGCGGATATTTGTCTGCCATATTTCTTGAGGTGGTTGATTCCTCCTGATTCACTATTTGATTAGGACTGAGATGATCTTTCCCTTTTGGAAATGCCAATGTAAAGACTGCTCCGCCATCATTTTTGGCACTAACACTACCATGATGTAATTCCACAAGTTCTTTTGTGAGCGCAAGCCCAACACCCATGCCTTCTCCACTTTTAATAGTGGGACTCTGGTAAAACCGATCAAATACCAAATTAAGGTCACTTTCAGGAATCCCCGGACCAGAATCCTTTATTTCGAAAATGATTTCATGCTTTATGTTTCTCATCGAAAAAGAGATGACCCCTCCATTAGGAGTGAATTTGAAAGCATTTGAAAGGAGATTGATCAGGATGGTTTCGAACTTATCCCGATCTATATATAGCTCTGTGCCATGTATCAGATTTTCTTCTAAACTAATGTGCTTATCCGACAATCGCGAAGAAAAGAAAGCCAGCACCTTAGTCGCTATTCCCGCTGTATCAACCAAAGCGGCGTAAAGTTGAATTCTGCCACCCTCCAGTTTCGATATATCCAATATGCTTGTGACCATTTTAAGCAATCGCTCGCTGTTACGTTTGGATACCTGAAGATTGGCATAAAGTTCGTCATTCAAGTTGCCATACGCACCTTTCAATGCCTGATCGACGGTCCCCATACTGAGCGTGAGAGGTGTTCTTAACTCATGTGAGATATTCACAAAGAATCGTTTCTTGAGGTCATCCATTTTGAGCAATTCGTTCTTTTGCTCATTAATTTCCAGCGTTCGTTCTTCCACTACCTTTTCTAATCGGTCTCTATCAGCTCTAATCTTTGCGGTGTACATTTTTACAATGAACCAAATCAAAAGGAAGAAAGTGCTCACATAAACCAAATAGGCCCAGACTGTAAAATACCAGGGAGTGGCAATCGTAAATCGGATACTTGAAATGTCGCTTTCAACGCCATTTATATTCATCGATTTCACCGAAAAAGTGTAGCTTCCATGTGCTAGATTCGTGTAATCCTTTGAGTTATCCGATGACCAATCTGACCAGTTTTCATCAAATCCAATAAGCCTCCATTGGTAAGTGTTTTCCTTTTCGTTTTGATAGTCCAGAGCTGTGTAGCTAAAGCGAAAACTTCTCTGATTAGCTGCGAAATTCAATTGATCTGGAGGTGAACCAAACCCTCCATAAAAGACCGAATCCAAGTTCTGAAGGTCTGCGATCTCGGTGATGTGAGTTGTAAATGGCTCTTTGGATTCTTGGTACCTTGGATCAAGATGAATCACTCCATTTGTTGTTGCCAATAGCACATTGGCAGAATCTAATGCGTAAATACTATTGATATGAAACTTCCTGAAATCAAGTGCCGGAAAACGCTCTTTTACCCAAATATTGTCGACTCTTTTCCATTGAAATAAGTGATCGGAAAAACAGTACACTTCCCCATCAGAGCCTTCATATATAGGGATAATGATAGTTTCCTCTGCGAGATGAGCGAATGCTGAATTGGGGACTATACGGTCAGTCTGTTGATCGTAGCTATAAACTCCTTTTTCGGTAGAGAAGACAGGTTGATCATTGATCTTGAAGACATAATTGCCAAAATCTGAGGGAAGCCCGTCCGCCTCGGTATATTTTTTTTGAGAAAGTATTTTACCCGCCTCTCGATCATACACTATCTTAAATATCCCTTCCTGATCATTCCCGACCCAAATATCATTTCCAGTTCCCTCTGCCATCCATTGAGCTACTTTGAACAGTGGGTCGACTACAGCTTTTACGCGCCAGGTATTTTGATTTTTTTCCAGATTGACCATTTTGCCTTGTAAAGACCCTAGAAAAGCATGATCCTCAGTACGAGAGATAAACCCATTCCAAAAGATTTCAAGGTTAGTCCCCTCAATCTCTTTTAGCGTATGCCCTTCCATGTACATATTCGGCGCAAATTCAGTAAGTACTATTATATCCTCATTAGAAGAGATAAATCCATGATTGACCATATGGTTCTCGTATTGAAATTGTGGTAGCAAGAATGGATTTGCAAGATTTAGCCAGTCTACGGTCATGAGGCCAGACATGGTTCCCAGATATAACTTGTCGTTAAAGACCCGTGTGTCAATCACGACACTCTCTATTCCCATTTGCTCATTCATAAAAGAATAAGGAGAGAAAATATCTATTTTATTAATTCCATTGTTGGTAGCTACCCAAAGCATGCCTGAAGCATCTACAGCAGTTCCGAACAAGATATTGTCTTCAAGCCCCCTCGACTTATCAAGAAAAGATATTGACTTCCCTTCAAGATCTGTAATTAGCAAACCTTTCCAGGTTGATATAGCTATATATCGTTCTGCCAGTAAGTTCAGATCATAGATAAAAGCATCACTTAGGAAAAGCTCCGTTTCTTGTGGAATATCAATCCGCTCCTCAGTTTTGAAATCGAAGAAGCCTGCTTGTGTTATGATAATGCTTTCCTGATTTGAGAGGTCAATAATTCGACCTTGTCCCAATATCCCTGATAGCACTTGAGATGGTTTGATTGGCTGCCACTGCTTGTTGATCAGTTTAAGCAAGGTGTCATTTTTATAAGCAAAGTATTTATCGCCAACCACATGCGGATCGAATAAGTAAAGTTCTTCTTGTTGTATCGGGGCGGGAATCACCTCAATCTCAGGCTTGTCTGGGTCAATCAGCACCATTCTATCCAAGCAAGAGAAAATAACCTTATCCTGATCAAAAACGCTCGGTCGGGTCGTGAAGCTGCTCAGTGAGTCACTCTTTAGCTTCTCCATGATTGATCGGTAAACCAATTGCCCACTTGGATCAGATTCCAGATAACCCATTTCGTTCGTGCCGCCGACATAAATTCGCCCATCAGGAGTCTGTGCAAGTCCATAAACTGGAGCACCTCCCGGAAGGATGATTTTGCTCCATGCGTTTCCATCGTAGATCAGGATACCCTCATAATTCCCAAAATACATGCGACCATCTTGCCCTGAGAGAATAGCAAAATTCTGGTTGCTAAAATCATAATCTTCAGGCCCATAGTTTGAGATCAAGGGAACCCCTATGCTCTTAATTTTAGGAGCTTGCCCCAAGGTTTCACCCAGTCCAAAGATGTAGATAAGCAGTAGGGCAACAAAATACTTTTGCATGGGCTAAAAACCGGAATTTACCGTCACTCTAGATACTTAGATGGCTGCTCGCCTAACCTTTCCCTACAGCTTTTTGTGAAGTGGAAAGATAGTTAAAACCTACTGCATGGGAGACCTTAGAAACAGGCCTAAATTAAGAGGAATACTCAGGAACACAACCCCAAGCTTTATAAGGGTATTAAAGGGCTTTATACCCATCAAAGCTACTCTCTATTAAACGCTATGAATGTATGGTAAGTATATGGCGTCCGGGCAGGCTGTCTGTTTCAAGTCCTCGTTGCACTCCGGGCTTTCCACGTCCATCCTTGACGCGTCGTACCCCGCTTGAGAGCATCAGTAACTTCCAAACTCTGCCCATAGTCGTCATTCTAAAATGAAGTCTTTTATAACCTGAATACGATTATTAAGTGTGACTTAAAAACCTTTAACCGTCACTATGAATCTTTTAGCTTTAAAATTTTAATAAAAAGACGTGATAGTCCAAGGTTCTCAAAGATTCCTTTGGCTTTCCCTCAAGCTATCCTTCTCTAAACCTCGGAATGAAGGGTTTTTGTAATTATAAGTTAAGCTCGGATTTATCCCACATTAATATCATAATCAGAAATAGAAGAAGCTTTCTAGCGTCAAGGGTTATGTTCCTTAAATTAAAAACCAAGCTCGTATAGCAGAAGATGGTTTGGTTCTCATTGTAAATCTAAGAGATTTACAATGAGTGTAGCACGAATATTCATGTTGTGCTGCATCTTTCGCTCCAATTTTTTTAATTTCTGATAAAGGAGTTATATTAGATAATGGAAAATGACCAACGGAGAATAAAGGTTCCAAAAAATCCACCTCCAAAAAACCCCAAACCTGCTACTCAAACAAGAACCGAGAAACCAAGAACCATAAAACGGGGAATATAATTACACCAATTAATCCAACGCTTATCTCCAATTCCAGTTTGGTTAGAAGGGAGGCTCGCTCCTGGTTACTTTGTTGGTTAGATTTAATGGAGTCTTCGACTGATCTACAGCAGTTGAATAGAAGGAATTGTTTTAATTTGTCACCCCCATAATCAATGTTCTTTTGATTCAAGATATGGTTCGGACTGTTACCTAGAGGCTCAACGATGTAAGTTCTATAAGCCTTAAATGCTAGCGGCAGGAGAATTACAAGTACAACCAATCCTAAAGACGCTTCCAAGTATAACAGACTCATGGTCGGAATAGTTGAGCTAAGGTATGCTACCAAACCTATTATGAGACCAATTATAGCCTTTAACATTGTGAGAGCTCGATTAACCTGAAAGTTGGCTGTATCTATCGTTTCTCTTAAAATTTTCTCACCTTGTTCTAAAGCCAATTTTAAATTGTCTTCATCGATTTTTTCCCATTCCAATGTATCCATAGTAATATCGAATTAAATTAACTAAATATATAACGGTGCAAAATATGAAAGCTAGCAAATTTTTACGTTGTTGTTCGAGTTTTCTCTGGCACCCATTAGCTTAAAGAACTTAAAAGCAGAGAAGTACACTTTTTGCCAGTAGCACTCAAGTTGATTGAGGATAAAGAATTTCCTAATGTCGGTTTCGCAGATGCGAAAAACTGATTTCAAATTGAATAATAAGAAGATTAGAGTAGCGTTACCTTTTTAGGTAAGTCCAACTCAAACCTTTTATTTAACAAAAGATACGATGCTAGTACGATTAACTATAGTGATCATACTCTGATGTTGTGTTTCATTAAGCCATGGGTAAAATTAGAAATGTCAACCTAGAATTTAGCTGCCCTGAGAGTATTGACTCTATGAAACCTACTTTGAGTGGGTTCAACTGCTCTAGATGTTCAAAAGAACTCATTGACTTTAGAGGTAAATCTGAAGAGGAATTTCAACAAATGATTTCTGACTCTGGGAGTTCAACTTGTGGAGTATTTAAACCCTCACAATTGAGTCAAAAGTTCTTAAGGTATGCCGCAGCGACATTCATTGCAACAGCGTCAACGTTGGTGGCAAATGGGCAGAAACCTATTGAATCGGATAGCTTGGAGATTGCAGTAGATTCACTGGAGGGTGAAGAAGAGGGTGACGAGTTTTTTTTGGGGACAATTGTTGAGTATCAAGCCGAACCAATAGGTGGTTATCTCAAATTCATGGAATCAATCTCGAAATCAATACAGTATCCACCCGAACTGAAACAAAAAGGAAAAGTGTACATCCAGTTTACTGTTGATACTCTTGGCCAGATGGGTGAATTTAAAATCGTCAAAGGTTTCAATGAACTTGCAGACAAAGAGGTTCTTAAATCAATGACTAACCTGAATTTTCCATTTAGTCCAGCGAAACAAAGAGGCAAGCCAATTAAATCTAGATTGGTTCTTCCGATAACTTTCGAACCTAAAATAGAGGAATAAATAACTCACTAGTCCACCCTGCACTCGCTCGGCTGTGCCGAGTGAGTTATATTTTTAAGGCTTGTAGCCTGTTCAAATAAAGTCTTTGTAGCCTACATTTACCCAATGTCTGAGCTAAGAAAAGCAAACACAGATCATGCCTATTTCCTAACATTCACAGTTGGCTGGATAGACTTATTTACAAGGAAAGAGTGTTGTGATGTGATAATAAATAGTCTGAAATTCTGCCAGAAGAATAAGGGACTTGAAATTTATGCATATGTAATAATGCCAAGTCATATCCATATGATTGCTAGAAGAAAAAATGGATTGATGAGTGACTTGATAAGAGATATTAAAAGCTATACTGCAAAAGAGATCATTCGGTTTGTAAGTGACGATTCAAGAGAAAGCCGAAAAGACTGGCTTCTTCACATGTTTAGATATCATGCTAAATATCAAAAACAAAACAAGGAATTTCAAATCTGACAAAAAACCAATCACCCCGTTGAGTTACATAGCAACGAAGTTTTTGATCAAAAAACAGAGTATATTCATCTCAATCCAGTCACCTCAAGTATAGTGAAAGAACCTGAGTACTATGTTTGTAGTAGTGCGAATCCCAAAAGTCCGGTTCAAACCTCTCAAGCCTAAGGCTTTAGAAATAAGACCCACTCGGCACAGCCGAGCGAGTGCAAGAGACAAACAGTTAATGATAAGTATAAGCCGTCACTCTTGCGTATGCACAATGTCGTTAAGTTAAGAATAGTATTGTCTCCACGACCCTGTCATCCGGACTCAGGAAGGATCTTACTTGATCGATCAGAATGCCTTTCGATTAAGATTTCTCCTAAAGTCGAAAATGACGAGACTCCCGCGACCGTCATCACGAGTGCAACGAAGTGATCTTACGCAAAGAAGATTCTGCATGGAGAAGAATATGAGATAAGATTATTTTGTAGCTCATACGATTTAAAGACTCATTTTTAATCCTATTAGATAATCAAGTGTAAAAAAGATACATTAATTAAGCCTAGCACTAATTGATCGATTGAAATTCAACTTTTTTTTGCAATAAGACTTCATAAATTAATTTATCTTGACGCTATTAACTAATAACATCATCAAAACGTTAAAATAAGTAAGTTAGGTATGGATTCAAACCAAATTCTCGATGCTGATTTTGATTCTGAATTTACAGATAAAGAGGAAGTAGAGCTTATAAGCATCAATAAGTTCGCAATACTTTGTGTAGTTAGTTTTGGACTTTACGAGATATGGTGGATTTATAAATCCTGGAGATTTTTTAAGGATAAAGATAATCTTGATATTATGCCTGCATGGAGAGCGTTATTTAGTGTCTTCTTTTTGTATCAGTTATTTGAGAGGATATTGGATTTTGCGAAAAAAAATGGCTACTCTAAAGACTATGCAAGTGCCGGATTATTAATCGCTTTTATAATATTGAATGTTACATCAAAGTTGCCTGATCCATATTGGCTAATATCATTTCTAGCTTTTTTGTGCATAATTCCAGCTTTAAAGGCCTTTAATAGTGCTATAAGAAATTCCAGTAAATACAAAGCAATTGAAAGAGTTGGATTCAATACGAGTCAAACTGTCCTTTTAATTGTAGGAGGGATAGTTTTGATATTGTCAATCATAGGTTTAACCGTCGATGAAGGTATATATGATGGTTACTAATAGTGTTATGTTGAATGTGAAGCTGCCTATACCAAGGTCTGTGTCCCGCAGACCATCTATTATTGGGAATACTCCTCACTAGTATATGTATGATTTGCTCGCCCTTCGTTTGTAACGAGAGCCTTGTGGATGAACAAGAAGTTTTCTTCATGCCATTGTTGGAGTTATCTCCCGCAATCGTCACCCTAGGGTACCGGAAAATAGGAATAATACATTTTTGCGAATAGTATTTAAAAATGGAAATTAGTACTCAAGCTCAATGAATGAATATTTTGACTAAAAATTCTGTAGACAATTGCATAAAAAGAACGACCGCAGGATTAACGATGTTGATAATACTGCTTTCCTGCGGTGAGGAAACAGAATCTGGTGTTTTCAATAAAGATGCTGACAAACAATTGGTTTCTGTTGATGATGTATCGTTTACTCTTTGTGAATCGGTTAATTTAAGAAACTTCGACTTGAAATTTTCAGCTACTAAATACTACCCGAATAGGCACTTAACTCAACTTGTTGTCGAAGATTCAGTTTCAGATAATCTCATCACATTAAAGTTTTTGGGCTTCATATCTCAAGAGTTATTCAATCGCCCTCCTGATTATCACACCGACTACTTTAACTTTTCACTGGAAAATATAAATGAAGAAAATTATGATCTACGAATTTTTGTAGGTGATTCTTTAGAATACGGAGGGGCTATCTCATTTGAAGCCGATAAAGTTCTCATAGATTGGAGTGATAACGATGGAATTGTCGATTACGTTGGAATAAATGAAATAGTAAAAACGGAAGAAAATACTGTTTTTGGATCATTTGTTTATTTAGATCAAATAGGAGTTGAATCAAATTATCTAGAGGAAAGTCAATTCGAAATCTATTATACCTCTCTTATTGACTCATTAAATAAAATGGGTTTTATGAAGAGTAATTTGCAATACGGGAATTACACTTATTTTTCAGTCAATGAATTAGGAGAGATGTCCATTAACCTGGATCATTCTTTCTCTACATCTTTTGATCCAAATGGAAATCTTGTCTTAAACTACAGAACTATTCTGTTAAATCTTTCTGAAAAAATCCCAAAGGAAAGGCTTGATGAATTAGTCCAATCACTACCTAAATATTTGAACTTAAGTTTGGTTAAACTGGGAGGATATGAAATTTACAGTTCGACTTCTGGATTCTAATCTTTGCAAGCCCACGTATGATTTGCTAGCGCTTCGTTTGTAACGGGAGCCTTGTGCATGAACAAGAAGTCCCTTCGCTTTTACCTTTGCTGATATAATAACCAATAAACACTGAGATAAGAAATAGAAGATGATATATGTCTCTCAGATCATAATTAATGATAAATGTTATACGATACCTTGGAACCCCATAAAGTAAATCTGGCTATAAGAAATTCACTAAAAAAGGGAAGCCGATTAACGACTCCCCTTTGAAATACAAACTAATGAATCTACTAGATTACCTTATTGTACAATGATTCGCTTGGTTATGGATTGATCATCCGCATTGATCTTAAGAAGATATACACCTGACTCAAGATTCAGATTCCCCATTTCTATAGAACCCGCATTCAGATCAATATTGATTTTTTGTACAAGTTTACCGGACACATTGTAGAGCAATGCCTCTCCGTCAGTGTCCAAGTTGTTCAGCTCAACACTAAACACACCGTTTGTTGGGTTTGGATAAACGTACGCGTCCAATGCCTCTTCTATTTCATAGTCATAGCTTCCTCCCGAAAGTCTGGCATCCGCATTTTCCGTAGCACAATCGTTATGACACCCACCCAGACAATCTCCATGAGCCAAGTGAGCGGCTACAGCACGGCTATTGACAGCACGGGTTCTTCCTTTATGGCAAACCAATACCTTTTGTACAGTTTTATGTTTGTGGTTGTCGTAATGACCACAATATCCCCACCATCTTCTCTTCCAGCACTTTTTCCGCTTGCCATGAGAGTAGCAGTGATTTCGTTTTTTCTGCACTTCAATACCCACGTTCACACCATTGACAGTTATGTTTTGGGTGCTGACACAGCCATTTGTATCCGTAATGGTCAGTAAGAAGTCGTAAGTCATACAACCCGTTTTCGCTAGCTCAGGAGAAAACACAGGGTTGGCTACATTTGGATTACTCAGTCCATCCGATGGATACCATTCATACACGTATTCACCACTTCCACCAGTAGCTGACCCGTCAAGAACCACCGAAGTTTGTTCCAGCGCTTCGTATCCAAAAAGGAGATTGGCTTCAGGGAAAGTACAACTGAGTTCGTCTATAACAGGTAGAGACCCGATATTGCCTGTCAGTTCTTCTGGTTGTGTAAGTGTTATACTTTCTGAAGTGCTAGCACCATTTTCATCAGCAACCTTAAGCGTGTAACTCCCAGCGACAAGATCATTTAGATCAGCCGCAGTAGCTCCATTGCTCCAGCTATATGAATAGTCGCCGCACCCACCTAATACTGAAGAAGTAATATTGCCATCCGCAGCATCAAAACAGCTGATATTCGTATTTCCAATTAATTCAGAAGACAAAGTAAGTGTTATCGGAGAAGAATTTACAGTTACAGTAAATGTTTCCTCTACTGCATTATCCGACTCATCCATTGCCGTATAAGTCACTTCTGTCACTCCTACAGGGAAGGTATCTCCCGATGCATGAGTAGAAGTCAAAGAAACCTCACAGTTGTCGCTGGCTAAGGGCGCTTCCCAGGTTACAATGGAGCTGCAAGATTCGCTTGGAGTCACCTCAATGTCTGCAGGAATATTACTGATTTCAGGAGTCTCATTATCGTTCACCGTAACATTGAATGAACTGGATGCTGTATTGCCAGCTCCATCGGATGCAGTACAGGTAACTGTAGTAGTTCCAACAGGGAAGATACTTCCCGAAGGGACAGAGCAAATAACAGAAGCAGAAGGTAGACTGTTGAATTCGATGATGTAAGTAGGAGTAACCCCTGATACTTTAGCATCATTCCAAAGACCAGTTCCCGGAAACATTTCCACAACGTCTTCACCAGAGCTGTTGTTGTTTGGTTCTCCGGGAGCCCAGCTTGTATAAGTTACCTGCTCTCCATTGGACCAGACAAAGGTTCCTTCATTATCTAAATCATTCAACCCGATAAAGAAGGTAGAAGTAGTTAACCCGCGTACAAAATCACTCTCTGCCTGATCATTGATCGCTACCAAGTGTGCCCCATGGGAGACCGCAATCGCTTCCGCCTGAGGCCAGAAGTTTGGAGCAGTAGATACAAAGTATGTGTGTCCGTTGAAAGTGCCACCGAAATCAAAGTCAGGTAGACTAGTGGGAGCACCACTGTTACAATTATCCGTAGCGGAAACACTGAAATTTACCACCGCACCACAAGTTCCCGCATCCGTATTTACTGCGATATCAGTCGAGCTGGTTATGGTAGGGGGAATGTTGTCAAGTACACTGACTATAGCAGTGGCAGAGGAAACGTTTCCACTTGAATCCGTAGCGGTTAGAGTCACAAGGTTGTCTCCCAGATCGCTACAGTCAAAAACAGATTGATCAATAGCCAGTGTAAAATCACATGCATCATTAGAGCCATTGTCTATATCAGTTGTGGTGATATTGGCCTGCCCGTTTTCATCTAAAGAAACTGTAAGATCCTGTGCAATAGCGACAGGTGCTTCATTGTCGAAGACAGTGACGTTGAAAGTAATTTCAGCACTGTTCCCTGAACCATCCGTAGCAGAGAAAGTAACAGGTGTAGTTCCGACAGGGAAAGTACTTCCGGAGGTTACAGAATAATTATAAACGCTTTGAAGACTATTGAATTCGATGATGTAAGTTGGCGCTACACCGGAAGTTTTGGCGTCATTCCATAACCCATTCAACGGGGACATTTCCACCACATCTTCATTATTGTTGTTATTGGGTTCGTTTACACCCCAGGCATTGTAAGTGAAAGGATCACCATTTGACCAGACAAACGTTCCCTCATTGTCTATATCATTGAGTCCAATCCAAAAAGTAGAAGTAGTTAAGCTACTGACAAAGTCATTTTCTGCCTGATCGTTGATCGCCACCAAATGACCACCCAGAGATTGAGCCAATGCTTCAGCTTCCGTCCAAAAGTTAGGCACGGTAGATACAAAGTAGGTGTGACCGTTGAAAGTACCTCCAAAATTGAAGCCAGGCAAGAAGAATGGAGCGCTTATGCAATTATCATCTACGCTTGCAGTGTAGTTTACAACAGCACCACATGTACCAGCATCTACGTTTACAGTAATATCAGCTAACCCTAGTATAGTAGGAGGAGTGGTGTCCTCAATCGTTACTGTGGCAGTAGCTGTGGCAACATTGCCACTTAAGTCTGTAGCAGTGAACGTTACAATATTGCTTCCCAAGTCACCACAGTCAAAGGTGACTTTATCAAGGGTCAGGTTTGCAATTCCACATTCATCGAACGAGCCGTCGTTGATGTCTTCAGGAGTGATCGTGACCAAACCAGTTCTACCAGAATTTCCTGCATCCAGACTTATTGTAATATCCTTGGTAATGACAGTCGGTGCTTCATTATCATTTACTGTAACATCGAATGAACTGGATGCTGTATTGCCAGCACCGTCTGTTACCGTACAGGTAACGGTAGTTGTGCCAGCAGGAAAGGTACTTCCAGAAGGTACAGAGCAAACGATAGCATTGGGAGGAAGGCTGCCGAATTCGATGATGTAAGTAGGAGTGACTCCAGAGACTTTTGCATCATTCCAAAGACCAGTTCCCGGAAACATTTCCACAACATCTTCACCAGAGCTATTGTTATTTGGTTCCCCAGGAGCCCAGCTCGTATAAGTCACAGGCTCTCCATTGGACCAGACAAAGGTTCCTTCATTATCTAAATCATTCAATCCGATAAAAAAGGTAGAAGTAGTTAACCCACGGACAAAGTCACTCTCTGCCTGATCATTGATTGCTACCAAGTGTGCCCCATGGGAGACCGCAATAGCCTCCGCCTGAGGCCAGAAGTTTGGAGCAGTAGATACAAAGTAAGTGTGTCCGTTGAAAGTGCCACCGAAATCAAAGTCTGGTAGACTGGTAGGAGCATTCGTTGCTGAAACTTCATACTCAACTACAGCACCACATGTGCCGGCCTCTATATCTACTTCTATATCTGTAGGAGTGGTAATGGTTAGTGATTGCGCATGTATGTACTGCGACATCAGCATGAAAACCAGCAGCGCCATACAAGACGCGATTGATGGTTTTGGTTTAAGAGTAATTTTTGCTTTCATAAGAGATAAATTTTAGTTTGGATTTACGGTAATTCAATACAATCCAAAATTGATAGCTAGAGCCATTCCTTTGTTAAGACAGGCTCGCCAATGTTTACACAGGTTTGCCAAAAGGTCATTAAAACACAGAAAAGAAGCTAATTGGAGACTTTTCGTTCAAATTGAAGTGATTCTTTTTTACTTATTGAAATTGCTTTCCACTTATGGGTTTGATCCCCCAATGTTCACATGCTTAAAAATGTTTTGACCTATTTCTAACTACAGGATCTTGCTAGGAGAATCATGATTTAGTCACCGTATAAAGGAGTCGCTTTATGGATTATCTGGATCTCATATTTATGAAATGGATAAGGAAGAGCAATCACTTCCCATGCGATAAGTCAATCGATATTGCTGAGTCAATGAATTGCATGCTTCGGTCACGTTTGTGCATGCTTGAGAATCTTATTTTTTCATTGGAGCATATTCTACTCTCTTTTTGGTGAAGCAAAAACAAAAAATAAAAATGAAAAGAAACATTTTCTTACTCACTCTAGTACTTTCCTACGCTTCGTTTGCTCAGGAAAATTTTACTATCAGTGGTTATGTGAAAGACGGAAACACCGGTGAAGACCTCATCGGTGCAACTGTAGAGATTAAAGAGCTAGGAGCAGGGAATATTACCAATGTATATGGATTCTATTCAGTATCCATTCCCAAGGGCACCTACACGGTCGCAGTTAGTTTTATTGGCTTTACAGCCTTTGAACAACGAGTAGAACTAAATTCTGATTTGTCCATAAACGTAGAACTCAGCACAGACACAGAAGTGCTGCAGGAAGTCGTGGTTAGCTCAGAGGCATTGAACAAAAATGTTTCTTCAAATGAAATGAGCACGCTGAAGATCTCCTCGAAAACGGTAAAGCAGATTCCAGCTGTTTTGGGAGAACCCGATATCATCAGATCTATTCAACTCTTACCGGGGATTACGTCTGTGGGAGATGGATCTTCCGGGTTCAATGTTAGAGGAGGCTCTGCTGACCAAAACCTGATATTGCTCGACGAAGGTGTGATTTATAACTCAGCGCATCTTTTGGGGCTATACTCCGCAGTGAATCCCGATGCAGTTAAAGACGTCAAAATCTATAAAGGAGGCATCCCTTCAAGATTTGGCGGCAGATTAAGTTCTGTATTAGACGTGCGCCAAAAAGAAGGAAACCTAAAGGAATACTCAGGAGAAGGAGGAGTAAGCTTAATTTCTGCAAGAGCACTTTTTGAAGGGCCTATCGTCAAGGACAAAGGGTCATTTATGGTAGCGGGAAGGAGATCGTATGGAGATGCTATACTCCGTGCTATGGGGCAGAACAACACAGCTTATTTCTATGACCTAAACCTTAAAACGAACTATACAATCAATGACAAAAATCGAGTATTCGCAAGCGGATATTTTGGAAGAGATGAATTGAGTCTTGGAGGGATTTTTAGCAATGGATGGGGAAACACCACTGGAACGTTTCGTTGGAATAGGGTAATTACCAGCAGACTTTTTGCGAACTTCTCTGCCGTATATAGTAACTACGATTATACTGTAGACAATCTAGCTACTGGAGCAGAAAACAGAATTTCGTCCAATATTATTACCTCCAATCTAAAATCTGATTTTAGTTATTATCTCCAGGATGAGAATAACCTTGAATTTGGATTGGATCAAAAATGGTACACTTTCAATCCGGCTGAAATCCGACCTTTGAAAGGATCAAATATCTCAAGTTCCGATCTGGATAAAAAATATGCGATAGAGCAAGGGGTTTATGCAAACTACCATGGTGAATTAGGTAAACTATTATTCGATCTGGGCGCTCGGTATTCTCGTTTCGTAAGAAGAGGGGATCAAAATTTGCCAATGTATGAGAACAATGCCCCGGTATTGTACAATTCAAATTTGGATAGATATGAAGAAGGAATTGTTTCAGATACTAAATCTTACAAAAAGGGGGGCAGGATTAAGACTTATGATAATTGGGAACCCAGAGTTGGCCTAACCTATGTGTTGAACGATGCACAGTCTATTAAGGTAAGCTACAATCGCATGTATCAGTACCTGCACCTTATTTCTAATAGCACATCTCCGACTCCTGTAGATGTATGGGCACCAAGCGGAACCTATATAAAACCACAAATGTCGGATCAATTTGCACTAGGATACTTTAGGAATTTGAAGAACAATGCATACGAAGCTTCTGTAGAGGTCTATTACAAGGAGATTGGCAACATGGTGGATTATGTGGATGGAGCCAAAATCATAGCCAACAATCAAATTGAAACTCAAATCTTGGCAGGAGATGGGCGCTCGTTTGGTGCTGAGTTTTATCTCAAGAAAAACACGGGTCGATTGACGGGTTGGATTAGCTACACACTTTCGCAAAGTGAAAGAAAAGTTACTGGATTAGGGGAAAACGATCCAGGTATTAATAATGGGAAATGGTATGCGACCAATTTTAACAAACTGCATGATCTTTCTATTACTGGTATTTATAAGTTAACTGACAGATGGAGCCTGGCCGGCAACTTTATTTTAGCATCAGGACTGCCAAGTACCTATCCAAAGGGTAGATATGAATATGCTGGAATTGTTGTTCCGCATTTTGAGGAAAGAAATCAGGATCAGCTGCCTACCTACCATAGACTAGACCTATCTGCCACACTCAAAATAAAACCCAAGAATGGTAGAACGGATCGAGGGGAATGGGTTTTTGGTATTTACAACGTGTACAACAGGATCAACGCCAATAGCATTTACTTCAAAGAGGATGACACCAATCCGGGTCAAACAAATGCTTTCAAGAGCTATCTCTTTGGGACTACCCCGAATGTTACTTACAACTTTAAATTTTAACAAGAATGAATATATACATCAAAAAATCACAGCTGTTAATTAGCATTTTTCTGATAACACTCTTTTATGCTTGCGATCAGAAAACAACAGTCAATCTTGGATCACCTCAGCGAAGATTGGTGGTTGAAGGACGGATTGAATTAGGAGAGGCGTCCACCACAAACATTCAGGTTATTGAACTATCATCAATTGGGGGTTTCTTCAAAAACGAAGAAACTCCAAGAGCATCCGGTGCAGACGTATGGATAACCAATGCTCAAAATGAAAGGTTCATATTTGAAGAAGAAGAGGAAGGAAGATATGTGAATCATTCCTTGGTTGGAGAACTCAATGAAACTTATGTGCTCCATATCATTTGGGACGGTCAGGAGTATGAAGCTATCGAATCCATGATCGCAGTTTCTCCGATTGAGAGTATCTATCAAAGATTCGAAAAAGGGAACTTGTTTGAAGACGAGGGAATTAAAATTGCCATTGATTTTGTAGATCCGGAAAACGTAGAGAACTTTTACTTTTGGGAAACTTATCTTGACGGAGAATTACAAATCTTACCAGATCCAGGAAACAAAAATAACTTGATTGCAAAAGATGAATTCTTTGATGGGAGCAGAATAGAAGGATATTTTCCTAATGAGGAGACTGTTTTTGAAGAAGGAAGTCAAGTGGTTGTGAAGCAAATGGGACTATCTGAAAACGCCTACAACTACTATTTTTCATTGTTCGATCAAGCGGGCAAGAGTGGTTCTTTAATTGACACGCCACCTATACCTGTAAGAGGTAACATACGTAACTTAACCGATCCAAATAAATATGCTCTTGGCTATTTCTATGCAAGTCAAATAGCAGAAGGACATCATACTGTTGATTAAATTATTACACTTAAAAGGCAATCGCTAGATGATTAAAACTCCTCAATTGCTGAAGGACAAACGGTACGGATTGTTTTATGCCTTTACGGCTGTAATCATTGCTCTGCTTCTTACAGCAGAGGAGTTTATCGATGGAGATTTTGAAAGTTACAGTGAAGTTCTAGTCGAGTTTTTGGCAGGAGTTCCGGTTTTCTTCATTACCACTTTAATTATTGGTTTTTTTTCAGTAGCGATCATTCGCTTGCTTGATAAAAAGTACCCTTGGGAAGAAAGATCCTTCGAAAGGCTCATCTACGAAATCAGCATAGCCTTGTTTTTAGTGACTATCCTGACCGTGATGACATCTCTTAGCGAATCCTTATTCCCGCCTGAGGAAGACCTGGAAGATGATGAATCTAAGTTTCAGGTTTTAACCATGCTCATGTTTTTCATTGATGTCTCTTTGGTGTTTGCATTTCACGAGTACATTTCACTCAATGAAGATAAAAATGAAATTGCGCATGCAGCTAAGGAGCTTGAGCGGCAGAATTATATCTCTAAGTATGAAGCATTGAGGAATCAGGTGAACCCACATTTTTTGTTTAATTCACTTAATGTTTTGTCTAGCTTGATTTATACAGATATCGATCTGTCGGATAAGTTTATTCGCAAGTTCTCAGAGGTCTTTAGGTATGCGCTTGAGTTGAATAAAGAAGAACTTGTTCCCTTGAGAAGGGAAGTTGATTTCATCGACTCATACTTCTTTCTTCAAAAAATAAGACATGATGATTGTGTCAAGGTAAGTACAGACATTAAGCCGGAATACCTTGATGACCTAATACCTCCAATGGCTTTACAAATCGTGGTTGAAAATGCTTTCAAGCATAATATAATTTCAAGAGCCAATCCTTTGCATATAGAACTTTACACAGATCGAGACAAGTTGAAAGTAAAAAACAACTATCAATCCAGAGCCGACTCCTCCTTCAGTACAGGCATAGGGCAAAAGAATTTACTGGAGAGGTATGAAATTCTCTCTGTGACACTTCCCGAATTCTATATCGAAGACAACTATTATATTGCCGAATTACCTATTTTGAAAGATCATAACCAGAAATGGAAGTAGTTGTAATTGAAGACGAAAGGCTAGCAACGAGTAAAATTATTATGCTTCTCAAGAGCATTGATCCTGAGATAGTGGTAAAAGCTACGCTTTCTTCTGTGGAGGAGTCTAAGAAGTGGTTTTCAACAAACCAGTGCGACTTGATATTCTCTGATATCAATCTATCGGATGATCTGAGCTTCAATATTTTTAAAGAAATGAGAGTTGAGACTCCAATCATATTTACCACTGCTTACGACGAATATGCTATTAGGGCTTTCGAACAAAACAGTCTGGCGTACCTGCTGAAACCTATCGATAAAGAAGAGTTGGCCAAGAGTATTGATAAATTTCATAATCTCAATAAAAGGTCAGAAAGTATGCTTTATCAGAAATTGGATAACCTGATTGCGCAGATGTCTACACGCTCTGTAGCGAAGGATCGATTCTCTGTCAGCTATGGAGGTAAAATGCGATCAATCGCAGCGAAAGATATCGCCATGTTTTTTGTGAAGAGTAAGGTGGTCTACCTTATCACTAGATCCGGTTCAAAATACGTTTTAGACAAAACTCTTGAAAAAATTGAAAATGAAGTTTCTGGAGACTTTTTTAGAGTAAACAGACAATACCTGATACACATAGACAACATCGAAGAGGTGATCCCATATTCATCACGGAAATTAAGGATTACTCCAAGGGTGGAGGCAGAAGAAAACATTATCGTTCCATCTGATAAAATCACTGAATTCAAAAAATGGTTTGAAGGATGATGAAGTGGTTTTTTAGGAAAATTGTAAATGTAGTCTTTAGAAGTGGCTGATGTTGATAAACCGTCTGAATTAAAGATTTCTTGAAATAGACGGGGTAGGACGTTTTGCTTTCTGATATTAAGCAATTGGTGATTAGGCTTGAGTTAATTACCTTCATTTTCCAAAGTCACTCTTGATTAACCTGACATTTATCAAAATGAAAAAAAGAACCCTGATTATCCTTGTTCTTATCATGAACATGTTCTTGCTGCAATTAGCAAACTCAGCAGTAAGACTTCCTGCCTTGGTCTCCTCAAACATGGTTTTGCAACGAAATACAACTGTACAACTATGGGGGTGGGCTGATACCAAAGAAAAATTTACTATTGAGTTTTCGTGGAAGGAAGAAATAATCAATGTCGAGGCTGATAAAGATGGCAATTGGAGGGTCGCGGTTGAGACGACCAACAGTAAGGAGCCACAAACAATTAGAATCAAAGGGAAAAAAACCTCACATATTCTTTTAGATAACATCTTGTTTGGAGAAGTGTGGTTGTGTTCGGGACAGTCAAATATGCAACAGCCCTTAAAGGGTTATAATGGACAACCCACGTTTGGGTTTATGGAGGCGGTCATGAAACCCAAGAACTCCAATCTGAGACTTTTTTCTGTTGATAGATTGGGCTCCAGAACTCCTTTAGAAGACATCCAAAAGTATAAACCTTGGCAAGAAGCATCTCCTGATAATATAGCAAGCTTTAGTGCGGTTGGATATTTCTTTGGTCAGCAGTTGCAAGAAGTTTTAGATGTTCCCGTAGGAATGATCCATACATCTTGGGGAGGTAGCTCAGTACAGGCATGGATGAGTCAGGAAACGATTAGCTCGTATCAGGAGGTCAACCTTGACGAGGTAGATATTTCAGTAAAATCAAATCAAACTCCTACAGCACTATTCAATGCAATGTGCTATCCATTGATTCCATATACGATCAAAGGAGCTTTGTGGTATCAAGGAGAGTCTAATAGGAAAGAGCCTGCAAAGTACAGGACACTTTTCCCCGCGATGGTCGAGGATTGGAGATCTCGGTGGGGTATAGGGGATTTTCCCTTTTATTTTGCACAAATAGCTCCATATACCTATGGAGATAATGAAGCGTTTCAGACAGTTGATAATTCAGCCTTTATAAGAGAGGTTCAGTTGCAGTGCGTTGACTTGATTCCTAATTCTGGAATAGCCATCACTATGGATTTGGGAGATCCAGACTTTATTCACCCCCCAAAGAAGAAAGAAGTGGCTGATAGGTTGTTGTACAATGCCCTAAATCAGACTTATGGATTTAATACCGTAAAAGGAGCATCACCAGTATTTGACTCACTTATATTAGAAGAAAATGGCGTTCTACTGAAATTCAAAAATGCAGAATCAGGTCTTTATTCTTTCTCAGATTTGGAAGGTTTTGAGATAGCAGGTAAGGATAAAGTATTCTATCCGGCAGAAGCTAAAATTGTTAAGAGAAAGAATGTTCTGGTAAGCAGCGATCAAGTGGCTAATCCAATTGCGGTGAGATATGCCTGGAGGAACTGGGTTTTGGGAACGCTGTATAATACAAATCTTATACCAGCTTCGTCTTTCAGAACGGATGATTGGGATGATGCTACCAGAGCCAAGCCATAGAGCTTGCTTTTTAGATCTTGTACTAATTTGGTTTCATAAAGCTGAGTTCATCAATATTTCAATTACTCAGATATGTTTATGAGTAACGTACGTGCTCTTTTTGATAAAATGACTTATTAAAAATAAACTCACCAGTATTAAAATACTCTTTATTCGCTTCCAACAGCATTTAAAAGAACAAGGAAACTCGAGAGTCTCAAACCTTACCCCATAGAGCAAAAGTGTTATTTTGTAAGATGAGCCAATCCAAAATATAGTCTCTATGCCGCTACAGTTATAACAGTGACAAATTCAAGATTTAGAAACAGCTCGATGTTCTTTGAAACTCGTCTATTCATTTTGAATAAACTTGATTTTTCACCACATAGATTGACTCTATTTTATAAAAAGAGAATTAGTATGGTGTAAAAATTACTAAATTCACAGAATGGACGATAGCAGAGATATTAGAATTTCTAAGAATGTCGTTGTGCCATTTCAGGTTAATGAGCTTAGTCTCGAACAAGTTTACAGTCGATATTTTGACAAACTTTATAGCTACGCCAAAGTTATATGCAGATCTCAGAGTATGGCCAAAGACGTAGTTTCTGATCTTTTCTATTCACTTCTCAAGAGCAAGACCAACTTGGGAGAAATTCGAAACTTAGAAGTCTACCTTATGGTCTCAGTTAAAAACAGAGCCACTAGTGCTGTGGCGAAGGTTTTGTCGGAGAAAGAGATCAAAATGAAACAGCAGACTGTAGATAATATTAATCCGGAAGAGGTTCTGCTTGAGAAGGAGCTGAAAGAACTCCTTGATAAAAGCGTGGCTGAGCTACCCGACAAAAGCCAACTTGTATTTAGAATGGCCAGAGAAAAGGGTATGAAATACAAAGAAATTGCAAAAGAGCTCGGCATAACAGAAATGACGGTGAAGAGTCAGCTGAAAAGAGCACAGGAAAAACTCAAAAATGACATTTTGAAGTTTTACGATAACCCCAAAAGAGACTTACCTGCAGATATGAGAATTATTGGAAGTTTCCTGTTAATCGGATCTATATCAATTGGTAAATTTTCAATAGAATCTATTTTTATATAATAAAATTCAATTTTTTAGTTAAAAAATTGCTCCGAATTATAAATATTTAGACTTTTTACCTCCTTTTTAAACCTGTTCCACTCCTTTAGGTATATCAGTAATTTTCCCTAAGTAATGGAGCATTTGATTTTTAAGTACCTCAATGATGAACTTTCTCAAGACGAATGGGAGGAGTTGAGAGCCTGGCTCAATAAAAGTAGTAGCAACAGAACCGCATTAAACAAACTACAGGCATACTCTAGTATCGAGAAGAATGAATTGGAGGAAATGCGTGAGCTAATTTGGAATGAATTACAACTTCAAGAAGACTTGTCCCACAATGATGCTGCTAAAAGAAATCGCGTTAATTTAACTTTCTTCTTGAAGGTAGCAGCTGTTTTGGTACTCGTCTCAATGGTATCCTTTTTTGTTTACGATTATAATAAGCAGTCACAATCAGAACAGATTGGGGAGATTGCCATGGTTCACAAAGTAGCGCCCTCAGGGATGAAGAAGATAACCAGGCTTCCTGATAATTCGAAAGTTATTTTGAATTCAGGTTCTACTATATCATTTCCAGAAAAGTTTGAAGCTGACTCCAGAGTAGTCACTCTGTCTGGAGAAGCATATTTCGAAATAGAACACGATCCCACTAAACCCTTTCTGGTTAAGTTCGGAGGAGATGTCGTAAGAGTGCTAGGAACGTCCTTCAATATTAGAACCTATCCAGATGATGATCACACCTATGTGTCTGTTGCAACCGGCAAAGTGTCGTTCACCAGTTCTACCGGAGATCACGCAGTACTAAAACCTGAACAAATGGTGACATTTAATAAAGAAGAGAAAAAAATGACGATTGGTCTTGTTGATAGAACTCAATCATTCGGATGGAAGAATAAGATTATCTATTTCAAGAATAGACCTTTTCAGGAAATAGTAAAAGAACTGGAGCGATGGTATGGAGTTTCAATACAAGTCGATAGAGACTACTCTGATATTGGAACGTTCTCCGGGGAGTTTAATGATTCAACACTCGAGGAAGTATTAACAGGACTATCGTTCGTTTACAGGTTTGATTTTGAAATAAAGAAAAATAATGTGTCACTTAAAAGCTTATAATCATGAGGTATAACATTTGATAAATATTATAGAATAAAAAAGCCCACTACTCTGTTCCATCCGTCAAAATGTACACAGAAATGTGGGCCAAAGTCTTTGATTAAAGTAAGTATTAACCAAAAACAAAAATTATGAATCCAAATTTACTAAAATTATTAATCAGGATGTCAAAATTCTGCATTTACGGAATTGTGCTTCAATTATCGATTTACTCCTTCGTTCTGGCTACCGATGTTGGTGCTCAGTACAAGAGTGTAAACGAAATCAAGCTCGATTTAAGTATGAAAAGCCCAACTAACCTCAAGAAGGTGTTGAATGAGATTGAGAAATCGACAGGTTTTCAATTTTCATTTATTGATCAGGAGTTGATTTCTTCCTCGAATTATTCGTTGAACCTACCTTCAAATGAATATAATTTAGGAGACCTACTTCGAAATATCTCAGAGCAATCTGGGTTGACGTTCAAGAGAGTCAATGACAACATTTACATTCGGAAAAGGCAGTATGAGGACAATGTCAGTATCACAGAAGTGATGACAAAGTCAGAAATTACTGGCCAGATAGTTGATGAAAATGGTGAACCCCTTCCGGGAGCTACAATTGTTGTGACAGGAACTAGTATTGGAACCACCTCTGACTTTGAGGGAAATTTCACACTAAATGTACCAGAGAATGCAAGTTCTATGACGGTATCATTTGTAGGATATCAGAGTCAGGAAGTTCAAATTGGTGCCAAGACAGAATTCAGCATTAAGATGAAATTAGATGCTGAACAGTTAGAGGAGTTAATCGTAGTAGGCTATGGTTCTCAAAGGAAGTCAGACGTCACAGGAGCTCTATCCACAGTAAGCGGAGAAGACATTTCCGTAGCTCCAACTCCAAACCTTTCTGCTGGTTTAGCAGGTAAGTTGACAGGTGTTTTGACTTCACAGCAAACAGGTCTTCCTGGGTTTGACAATCCTATCATTCGAATACGAGGAGCAAGCTCACTCAATAGTAACGATGCTCTTGTAATTGTAGATGGAATCGAGCGTCCATTGAATAGAATCAACCCCAATGAGATAGAAAGTATCACCGTGTTAAAAGATGCAGCTTCAGCTGCTATTTATGGAGCGAGAGCTGCTAATGGTGTAATATTAGTTACCACTAAAAGAGGAGGAGACAAAAAGACGAGATTTAACTACAGTGGTTCATTTGGAGTGCAAAGAGTTACAAGAGTTCCGGAACTTATGGATGCCCTGGAATATGCGACATATTTCAATGAAGCACAGCTGAATACCAACCCTGGATTGGATCCTGCCGAAATCCGCTTTTCTGATCAGGAAATACAAGATATAAGAAACGGAGTAGCTCCCAATACAGATTGGATGGATGTATTACTTGATGATGCTCCTATTCAGCAGCATAATTTTTCTGTTAATGGAGGTAAGGATAATGTGGGATATTTTTTCTCTTTTGGAGTTGTTGATCAGGACGGAATGTATGAAACCTCCGGTTTTAAATCTTATAGCTTGAGATCCAATGTTGATACTAAAATTGGCGAAAATCTAAGTTTAGGAATAGATCTGGCTGGTAGAATTGAAGATACTCGCAATTCGGCCTTTGGAGGTATTAACGACAATGTAAACAGTGGTGGATTTGCCACGGCAGACATTATGTCTGCACTAGGCAATGCCAATCCTACTTTTCCAGCTTTTGTAGATGGTGATGGTGATGGAGTAGCCGATGAATTTGGATATGACGGGAGAATTGAGACACCCATAGGAAGAGCTATCGGTTCGGGACAATATAAGCGACTTAATAATTTACTTCAAAGCTCAGTTACGGCGCGGTATGATTTGCCGTTTGTGGAAGGTTTGTTTGTGAAAGGACGCTATTCTTATGATATAAGTCATAGGGTTACCAGAGCATTCAAAACACCATTTGTATATTATACACCTGGGGATCCAGATTTCGTTGAAAATGAAAGTATCCCTACTCCAAGACTCAACGAATTGAGAAGGAGTACATTACAGCAAACATTGCAACTGAGTGTAGGATACGACAAAACCTTTGGGAAAAACGATATATCTGCACTATTCTTATATGAGCAGGTGGAGGGAGATTTTAGTGAGATAGAAGCCTTTAGGGATGGGTTTTTAGGAGCCTCGTTGGATCAGTTTATTGCAGGATCGTCAGAAAACGCCAGTAACGATGGATTCGCAAGAAGCAATGCTCGAGTGGGATACGTTGGAAGGATCAATTACGGGCGAAGTGACAAATACCTGTTTCAAGCCAACTTTAGATATGATGGATCTTATCGCTTTGCAGAAGGGTCTCAATTCGGCTTTTTTCCTGCTGTAAGTGCCGCATGGAGAATTTCGGAGGAGGGATTCTTTTCTGAAGTAGGGCCTATCAACAGTTTAAAGCTACGTGGCTCATGGGGAGTGTTTGGTAATGATAGAGTCGGTCCTTTCCAGTGGCAGTCAGCCTTTAGTATCGAACCATCTGCTTCAGCTGTAGGAGGTACTACCAGAACAGGGATATCTGAGGCGACTCTTCCCAATCAAATGATCACATGGGAGACCGCTACTGGTACAGATGTAGGAGTTGAAATGGGACTATTCCAAAACAAGATTGAGGTTGAGTTTGATTATTTCTGGAAAAAAACAGAAGATATTTTAATTCCTTCCGGAGCAGTACCTGATCATGTAGGGGCACTATTGCCAGATCAAGGCTTGGGCGAAACTAAGAATCGCGGATTAGAGGTCTTGGTTAAGTATTCCGAAAACTTCAATGACCTAAGTGTGAAGGTTTCTGGAAATGTAACATATGCAACTAGCGAGGTAATAAGAGATGGTGAGCCGGAGGTTGCTCCAGAAGTATCCTATTACAGCACTCTGGGACAACCAATAGATGTTGAAAGAGGCTATGTTGCTCTTGGACTTTTCCAATCTAGAGAAGAACTTAATGGTGCTCCTCGACAAGATCAGGATGTTGATAATCCGAACTCTTCTCTTTTCCCTGGAGACATTCGATATAAAGATATCAATGGTGATGGAGTGATAGATGGAGCTGATAGGACAGTTATTGGTAAAAGTGGCATTCCAGAATTAGTATTTGGCCTGAATCTTAATTTGGGTTATAAAGGGTTTGGATTAATAGCAAACTTTCAAGGAGCGAGTGGTTTTACAAGATACGCTCAATACACTCCGTTTTCCATCGAAGGTAATTCAAGAGCTGCTTTGGCAGACTCGTGGAGACCAGGCAATGAGGATGCCGAATTCCCTCGCTTGACAGTAGGAACTACTTCAAATAACGATCTTCGTTCCACTTTTTGGTTGAAGGATATCACATACCTTCGATTGAGAAATATTGAATTTTCCTACACGTTTTCTAATAATCTCACAAGTAAGGTTGGGGTAAATGATCTGAAAATTTTTGTAGCTGGGAATAACCTTGCTACATGGGCCAACGTCGATGACATAGATCCAGAAGGACCTTCGACTTTCAGACCATACCTCCCTCAAATGAAAACCTTTTTATTGGGAGTAAACCTCAGTTTTTAATCTAAAAGAAATAGAATTATGAAAAAGATAAATAAACTATTTTTTGTCATGACATTCGTACTTTCAGTTTCATGTCATGATATATTGGATGTTGATAATCAGGAAGCATTGGGTGCTGATGCCGTATTTAATGAAGAAGGGCTCGTGACCGCATTTTTGCATCAATTATATGGCTATACACCTTTCGAATATTTAAGAGGACGTCCTACTGTACTGGGTAGAGATGGATCCGGTGGACGTGGTTTCAATACCACTTTCATGTTGGCTACTATTACGGATGAGGCTAGAGCTAAAAGCGGATGGGTTGACGCCAACGATGAAGTAGTTCCGGGAAATATTTCGCCTACGAGAAACCTGGGTCTAGATGTATGGAGTGACCATTACCGTGCGATTCGCGAGTGCAACACCATGATAGCAGGACTTGAGACCTCTGAATTAAATGTCGATTTTACTACTCAAATATCTGCCGAGGCAAGATGGCTGAGGTCGCTATTTTACTTTGACCTTGTCAGACGCTATGGAGACGTTCCCTTGATCACAAAACCTCAAGGGTTGGAAGATGATTTTCTGGTTTCTCGTACGCCAGCAAGTGAGGTGTATCAGTTTATCTTCGATGAACTAGAAGACATTGCTAGTGACCTTCCTTCCGTAATGGAAGGAGCAGAAAACGATCGCGCAAATCGTGAAGCAGCTTGGGCGTTAAACGGGAGAGCTATGTTGTATGCAGAACGATGGGATGATGCAGCTGAAATCTCTAAGCGGGTCATTGATGCAGGCATGGAATTGTCATCCGACTATGGCGAGGTTTTTAGGTCTCATGGAGGAGATGCCGAAGTGATTTTTGAGGTGAGAACCGAGCCTGGGCTTTTTGGACACGGAGTAGATAAGTGGAACTGGCCTGTAGGGTATAGGAGTGAGGCAGGGGGACAAACGAACCCTACCCAGGAAATGGTGGATTCGTACGAGATGATTAATGGACTGCCTATCACAGATCCATTGTCAGGGTATGATCCGAATGACCCATATGCAGATCGTGATCCAAGGTTAGCGGCTACAGTTCTATATCATGGTAACTCCCTTGGAGTACAACCAAAGACAGGTATAGATAGGGTAGATACTGAATTTGAAATCGGTCGTGACGCGTTAAGAAAACCAAATGAAGGAAACGATACACAATCAGGTTATTACCTGAAGAAATTTATGGATCCATCTTTGGGGATAAATCCTGATAGAGGAGCTAGTGGTGTTTCTTTCAAACATTTACGTTTTGGAGAAGTATTGCTAAACTATGCAGAAGCACAAAATGAAGATGCTGGGCCTGATCAAAGTGTCTATGACGCGGTGAATGAAGTTCGTCAGCGTGCTGGAATAGCAGATTTGCCCGCAGGTCTAAGTAAGGATGAGATGAGAGAACGCATCAGAAACGAACGTAAAATAGAGCTGGCATTTGAAACACACAGATGGTTCGATTTGATTCGTTGGAGATTGTCTGAATCTGTACTGAACGGGAAGCAGTTTCATGGAATGAAAGTTACCAGAACCACGGCGGTTCCAGATCCATATGAAGCAGAATATGATCCTGCTAATCTGGTTTATGATCCTACTTTCGTTATCAGTACGACCAACCCACAAGTATTTTTACCTCATTTTTATCTTATGCCTATTCCTCAGGAAGAGCGAGATAGAAACCCTAATTTAAGCCAGAATTCAGGCTATTAATTGTTGTGTTTGAAGAGTAAGTCTTTCATAGGGCTTACTCTTTTTTTTAACACTGATTCAAATGAAAACAACTAGAATCATTCTCGGCATTTTTATGCTGATGAATTTCTGTTTTAGTGCTTCCGGGCAATCATTTATTGAAGTAGCGTTTGATTCTGGAGTAGATCATTATTTCAAAGATGTTAGCCTTATGGGAGGAGGCGTAGCTGTTTTTGACTTTAATAATGACGGTTTCGAAGACCTCTACTTTACTGGTGGTTTGAATCCCGATAAGGTCTACGAAAATCAAGGAGACGGTACTTTTTTAGATGTCACATCAGATTTGGGTCTGTCAAGTATTGCGAATATCTATACCATGGGTGTGGTGTGCGCTGACTATAACAACGATGGTTTTATCGATGTTTTTGTGACTACAGCTTCTGGGGATAAATCATTTTTACTTAAAAACGTTCTTGGACAATCATTTAGTCAGAGATCCCTGCCAACGGATGATGCACCATGGAGTATGTCCGCTGCATTTGGGGATTATAACCTTGATGGTAATTCTGATCTTTTTGTCGGAAACTATGTGGATAGAGATCCCTATTCTTTACATCAGGATATACCAGTGCCTCAATCAAACAGCATGCTTCAAGGTAATGGAGAAGGCTCCTTTGATCCAGTAGTGGAGTGGACTTCTGAAGAAAAATCGGGATGTACACTTGTCAGCTGCTTTTCTGATTTTGATTTTGATGGTGATCCCGATCTTTTTGTACTAAACGATTTTGGATCGTTTAGGGAAAGAAATCAACTATTCGAGAATACACACCTGGGAGAACTCACTTCTTTTCTCGAGGTTGGTGATCAATTAAATATGAACGCCGAAATGAATAGTATGGGGGTGGCAGTTGGAGATTATGATTTAGATGGAGACTTGGACTATTATGTGACCAACATGGCAGAAAATGTACTCTGTCAAAACAACAATGAAAATGGCTTCAAGGACAAGGCAGTAGCAAAACAAGTGGATGTGGCAGGAAAAATCAGTTGGGGGACCGTTTTTTTGGATTTTGACAATGATGGATATCAGGATCTATTTGTTTCCAACGGATCACTTCAAGATAGTTATTACCCTATTTCTAACACATTATTTAAAGGTATCGATGGGCAAACGTTCAAGGAGGTATCATGCCCTCAAAGAATAGATGATAAAAATAAAGCAAGAGGAGTCGCATATGGAGACTTTAACAATGATGGACTCATGGATCTTGTGGTGGCGAATGTAGAAGGCGAAACTGATTATGGTGGAAGAGCCCTTATCTATATCAATGAGAATACTTCAGAGAATCATTGGGTTAAAGTGTCATTGCAAGGAACTTCAAGCAATAGAGACGGATTAGGAGCCAGAATTCGTGTTGTGAGCGGTGATAAGTCTTGGATTCGGGAGAGCAGTAGCGGAACCAGCTATTTATCGGACAATAGTGACATGCATCATTTCGGCATGGGTAGACACGCCGATATTGATAGCCTGATTATATATTGGCCGGGAAGGAAGAAGGAGGTATACCTAAACTTATCTTCCAATAAGACTTATAAGATTGTAGAAGGACAAACCATATTTGAGTATTCATCTGTTTTGGTAAAAGCAAGACCAGGAGAATCTGTGTACGTAGCGGGCGATTACAGGCTAGAGTCGGGCATTTTTACTGAGCAAATAGTGCATGATAATGAAATTGATCAAATTCTAGTGACTAGACTCGTTTTTGAATCAGATCATTCGGTGCTAAACACAAAAGAAGATATGAGGTTTTCGATCTCCCCAAACCCAACAAGTGATATCTTAACTATAAGAAACGATTCGAATGATGAGATCAATATGATTGAAATCTTTGACCTAATGGGGAAATTGATTCTGAAAAAGAAAATCAACTTGAAAAAGAATGAGGACACGACGCTTATGGTAAAGCAGGAGGGCATAGCACCTGGAGTTTACTTGCTGAAACTAGGAGGGCTTCATAATTCGTTTACACAAAAAATCGCAATTAAAAGATAGGCTTCCTATTGAGAAAGTCCAATGCTCTCATTTTAGATTTCATGGATAGGAAAACCTTTTGAGCTTCTTAAATATCACTTTAGGTTTATTGAACTCTACCTTCTCCCCCTTGAAGGTCTCAGCTCTATCGCCCTGATTAGATAATTCGTCAATGATACTTTCCAATTGGTTTAACCCGAAAGAAAGACATATTTTAAGCTACCAAACACATAACCTTCGGTAGTTAACAATCTGTTTTTCCAGCGCAGTGAGGAGACACTATTTATTCTTTTTATATTCACATCAAACTCATCTTACAATGCATTTTTAAAAAGTTAAATTTTCAACCCCTTATCTGTGCCAGTATTGAGAAAACATGCTTTTATAATTCTTTGCTTCTGTTTCTATATTGGTAGAACCCAGGAACTGCCCCCAATTCAAAATTTCACCCCACTTGATTATGCTTCGGGTAACCAGAATTGGGGCATCACACAGTCAGATGATAAACTTATTTATGCAGCAAATAATGAAGGTCTATTGGAATTTAATGGAGCCAAATGGACACTTTATGCATCGCCCAATGAGACGGTTATGCGCTCAGTCAAGGTGATCGGCGACAGAGTTTTTACCGGGTGTTATATGGAGTTTGGGTACTGGGAGAAAAGCAAACTTGGAGTACTCAATTACACCTCATTGTCAAAAAAGTTAAAAGTTGAGCTAGTAGAGGATGAAGAGTTTTGGGGCATTATAGGTTTGGATGACTATGTGATTTTTCAATCACTCAAGAGTATTTATATCTATGATACGAGTAATGAGAGCGTTACCACGATTCGTTCCGAAAGAGATATAAACAAGGTTTTTCTTGTTGATGAGCACATCTATTATCAGTGTATAAATAAGGGGATTTACAAAATTGAAAACGGAGAAGGTTCACTTTTCATCAAAGATCCCTTGCTAAGCAGCACGGAAGTTGTCAATATCTTTTCTGAAGGCAAAGAGATACTACTGCTTACTCGGAATAATGGACTATTCGTGTATGAAGAAAATCAATTAAAAAAGTGGGAAAATGCAGCGAATAAGAAGTTTTCCAACTTAGGCATCTACAGCACTATTAAACTGCAGAACGGAAATTTTGCACTCGGTACAATTTCTTTTGGGTTAATCTGCTTAGACAAGGAGATGAATTTTTTGTTTGAAATAAATCAAAGCAATGGATTATTGAACAATACCGTATTATCTGTTTTTGAGGATATTGATAACAACATATGGACAGGACTAGATAATGGCATTAGCTATGTCAATATAGATAAACCAGTCAAAATCTTTAAGGATGAAAAAGGAGCGCTGGGAAGTGTTTATACATCAGCCATATTTGGCGGTAACCTATACTTAGGGTCTAATCAGGGTTTGTTTTTCAAACGACTTGGGAGCAATGATGCCATTCGCCTCATAGAAGGAACTCAAGGGCAGGTGTGGTGCCTCAAAGTGCTGGGGAACACACTTTTTTGCGGCCATCATAATGGCACCTATGTTATCAATGAAGACAAGATTAAGCAAGTATCGAGTATTCAGGGCACTTGGAACATTGATTTGATTGATGAAAACTCGGACATGATTATACAGGGAAATTACGATGGCCTGTACATTCTTGAAAAGTTTAGAGACAGCTGGCAACTAAGAAATAAGATCGACGGTTTCAATACTTCTTCAAGGTATTTTGAGGTTTTGGGTAGCAATATTTTTGTCAATCATGAATACAAAGGCGTATTTGAGCTTACAGTAGATAGAGGTTTTTCTCAGATCGTAGATGTAAGAATAGATACACTATTAAAAGGAGCAAACTCTAGTCTTTCCAACTACAATGGAGATGTTTTATACACTTCAAAGAAAGGAATTTTTATCTATGATAAAAGCTTAAAAATGTTTCAAAGAGATACTTTGTTGAGTAATATCTATAGAGAAGAAGATTACATTTCTGGGAGAATCGTTACGGAGAAGAGCAATGATAAGTTCTGGATATTTACGAAGGATAACCTCATGCATGTATCATCAGGCAACCTGAGCAAGGTGCCAAAGGTTAGACGTGTGCCGCTTACACTTGACGTGAGAAGAGATGTAGTAGAGTATGAAAACATGATCAGCATCAATGGGTTGGACAAATATGTACTTGGAACAAGCTCCGGATACATGATTCTCGATATTGATGACTTATCTGTGGAAGAGTTCAATGTATATATCAGCGATATAAGTGTAGGTATCAACAAGGATCATAGTGCGTCCGAAAATCTTATTGACAAACATGTTAAAGGTGTCTTCGAAAACGATGAAAACAACTTAAGGATCAATTTTCATGCGGCAGAATACTATAGTTATTTCGAACCCAACTATCAATTTCAACTTGTTGGCATCTATGATTTGTGGAGTGAATGGACTGATAAATCAACCGTATTTTTCAAAAACTTGCCGGCAGGAGACTATACATTCAATGTAAGAGCCAAGGTGGGGGAGAAGGTTTCTGAAAACATTGCTACTTATGGTTTTAGTGTCGCTAAGCCTTGGTATTTCACTAATTTCATGCTTGCATTTTATGTTTTAGGAGTGATTCTGTTTTCAATTTTTATGCACAATGTATACAAGCGGTACTACCGTGGACAGCAAGCCAAACTGATCGAAAAGAATAAGAAAGAAATAGAATTGACCAAGCTTCAAAGTGAGAAAGAAATCATTGACTTAAAAAATGAGCAACTTAAAAAAGATTATGTAAGCAAAAGCAACGAGGTAGCTGCATCCGCAATAAGTATTGTGAAGAAGAATGAGTTGCTCATGCAAATAAAAGACAAGTTGAAGCAAATAGAGGGCACAACAGGCCTTGCGCCAGTTATTAAAATCATTGACAGAAATCTAAACCATGATGAAAACTGGGAGCTCTTCAAGGAAGCATTTGACAATGCCGATCGCGAATTCTTTAAGAAGATAAAGGAACTGCATTCGGATCTCTCACCCAATGATTTAAAACTTTGTGCTTACCTCAGGTTGAATTTGTCATCTAAGGAAATTGCACCATTGTTCAATATTTCTCCTCGAAGTGTTGAAATAAAAAGATACCGGCTGAGGAAAAAAATGAATCTCGGGAGCAATGAGAACTTAACCAATTACATCCTCGACATTTAAATTACCCTTTTACCATATTCTCGACCTCAACAACACCTATACATCGGGTGTTTTTTTAATTTCCTTCCTGCTACAAGTGTAGAAATTATATTATTCCTCCTTAATTCTGATTTTGGCTCGTTACGGCTCGTATTGCAAGAATTTAAAATGTGAATTTCAAAACATTTAGCTCTTATATTGAATTTATATTATTTGTATGCTTAATGTATAGGACTTTTTTATTGATTTCATAATTGATGGAAATAATTTTAAGCATCGAAAATACCAAGGATTTTGATATTGCATTTCCCTGTTTAATTCGAAATGTGTGTATCGATCATCTAAAGGTTAGTACAACAATGGTGAAACAAAAACGAGTACTATGAAAAACATTTACTTATCTGCAATTTTATTCCTGATGGCTATCGTGGCTTACCCTCAAGATAAAGTCTCTGTAGTGAAAACTGACGGGGGAATGAAGTTGATGGTGGGGCAGGAAGACTTCATGATCAATGGTATGAATTGGGATTATTTTCCAATCGGCACAAACTATTCTTATAGTCTGTGGAATCAAAGCGATGAGCTGATCAAGGCGGCTCTTGACGGGGAAATGTCCCTGCTTAAGAATATGGGCGTTAACGCTGTTAGGATGTACACAGGAATTCAGCCTAAGTGGATTCAGTACATCTACGAAAACTACGGCATCTATACCATGCTCAATCACTCTTTTGGTAGGTATGGATTAACTATTAATGGTGCATGGGTTGCTGTTACAGACTATCGAGACAAAGCAACTCAGGATTTGTTAATGGAAGAAGTTACCAAAATGGCTGAGCAATATAAAGGAACACCGGGGTTGCTACTCTTCCTATTGGGTAATGAAAATAACTACGGTCTTTTCTGGGCGGGAGCAGAGACGGAAGATTTTCCTGACGATGAGGATGAGAAGCAATTCATTGGAGAGAAACGAGGAAGGCCCATGTATAAATTGATGAATGATGCATCTCTCAAGATGAAGTCAATCAATCCAAATAACCCTGTAGCCATATGCAATGGAGACATGCTATTTGCTAATATAGTTGCCGAGGAATGTAAGGACGTTGATATCTATGGAGTAAACATGTATCGTGGGGTTTCTTTCGGAGATGCTTTTGATAGAGTAAGAAGTGAATTAGATATGCCGATTATGTTCACTGAGTTTGGGGCAGACGCCTACAATGCTGCTGAAAACAGAGAAGACCAAAGAGCTCAGGCTTACTACTTGCTGGGTAACTGGAAAGAGATATACGAGAATGCCGCCGGACTTGGTAAGGCAGGTAACTCAATAGGAGGATTCACCTTCCAGTTCAGTGACGGTTGGTGGAAATTCGGCCAAACCAAGAACCTCGATGTTCATGATAACAACGCATCATGGGCCAATGGAGGCTACATGCTCGATTTTCAGGAAGATGGAAATAACATGAACGAGGAATGGTTTGGTATATGTGCCAAAGGTCAGACCAATTCGAGAGGCCTATATCAGTTATACCCAAGAGCCGCCTACTACGCATTGAAAGATGCACATCAGGTAGATCCTTACGGAAAAGGTGTCACCAATTCTACTATAGATGCCTATTTCGCTGATATTCAAGTTATGAGTGCAGTTACCCAAGCCAGAGGCGATAAGGCAGCCTTAGCAGCAGAGGGTGGAGGGAAACTAAGTATCAACAAGTTAAGAGCTGAGTTTACTACTTACAATACTGGGGGATCATTGCTTGCAACCCCAAAGGCTGCTGATCCAAATGCACAAACCTATCCCAATCAACAAGGGTTTGATCGAATGGAATCTTACTTTATAGGCGTACAAGCAACACCGAGTGAAAACATCCGGGCAAGCGCGACTTTCAGTATACTTGGACATGTCGCTGAAAATCCAATCAATGAAATATTTTATGAAAATAGGGGTCGCCCAACTACAATAAATACTCCTAATGGAAACCTCGTTACTACAGACCTTAATCGTGTGCAGATTTATCAAGCAGAATATGGTTGGAATCATAAATATTTTGATTTAGAAGGTTTTTATCGAACAGGTCATTATCACTGGGGGTATGAAGGCGATTTTTTCGGGTTATATCCAGAGGCGAATTATGGACCTAATCTCGATATCTACAACGGTCTTGCTCCAAATGGAATGGAGATTGAAGGAAAGAAATTCCTGAAAGGATTGAAGGTTGCATATGGACCTGAGCTATGGTGGGGAGCCAACCCTGCTATTCTACTCAAGTATAACCGACACATCCTTAAATTCGATGTTACGGGGATTTTTCATGAGGATATAAGCACACTTAGGTTTGCGGTAACCTCAAATGCAGTTCCTCAGCCAAAAACACGTAGAGCTACTCTTCACGCTAAGCGTAAGTTCGGCAAGCTGGGATTAGAGTTTGGAGGAATGTGGGGCGGACAGCCACTTGTAGGAAGAACCTTTCAGATTGTAACAGGAAACGAAGGAAGCTATGAGGTGTTTGAGGACAAAATCAAAACAACCGATACTTGGGGTGGAAAAGCCAAAATTACATTTCAGTCAGGTGTTTTCAATTGGTACGCTCAAGGCTCATCCTTGGGGCTTGTAGCAAGAGGTGGTGCAGACCTTACTCAAACCTTTACCGGATGGAAACTTAAGGATAGTGGAAGTGGAAACATGAACAATATCTTATCGGGTTTTACCTATTCGATTGGAAACATTCAAATCGCTCCAAATTTTCTATATCAAAAACCTATTGTTGATCCAATACCCGGAGATGCACCTGCACCCGCTAGGTTGAGAAATGTTCTAGACGATCCTTTCGTAGTTCGTGAAGGAAATCGAGAGATGGCTGCTGGAGAGATCTTGTTGACCTTTGATCCAACCCCTGGCTCATGGATGTATGCATGGGACAGTGATCGATCAGAAGATGCTGAATTTGCCATGAGTGCCGGTTTTGTTTACCGTCACCAACCTACATCAATGGATGCAGCGATTGGTTTTGGTTCTGATCGTAGCATATTCGCTTTTCCAGGAGCAGCGCCAGCTAAAGATCTTTGGGAAGTTCATACAAGGATTGTATCCAAACTAAATCCTGAGTTAGGCATTATAGCTACCGCTTATGGAGGAAATGCGCAATCCCCAGGGAGTGATCAGCGCTCAATCAAGCGTTTTGGAGCAGAGGCTAAAGTGATTTACAAAAAGGTAAAACTTCAGTCGATGGTCAAGGTGAACGATTGGGGACCATTTGATTATCACAGAGATTTTAACCTGACCTATCCACTACAGCTCATGGCCGATATATCCACTACTGCAGGCAAGCAAGACTGGTTCATTCTTCCAAGTACAAAACTGGGCATGCAGGTTATCTGGCGCTCGCTGGATCAGTATTCACCAAGATATTCTCCTAATGAAGCAGATGAATTTGCGGCTTCTCCCATTATAAGTCCAATTGGTTTTCCTAAGGGAAGAGAATGGGAAATCAGAACATATCTACATGTAAATATTGGGAACTGATGAAAAAATTGAAAGCCTTAAAAAAATCAAAGATGAAAAACAGAAAGATAATAGCAATATGTCTCGTTTTGATGGTGCTGGCTTCAGGTTGCACAAGAGACGAGGATGGATTAACTCCTGCTGGCTTTAGCAATACAGCAGAGGTCTTTACCGATAACTTTATAGGTCTAGGTACAGATTTTTACTTCCCCTATTTAGGAGCAAAGCCAGATGTATTTTCAGTCGATACCAATGAAGGTTACGAAAGTGATGCCTCAATTCGAATCGACGTACCCAATGCAAATGATCCTACAGGAAATTTTGCGGGAGCAATCTTTAGGATTGATGGTGCAGGTCGTGATCTAAGTGGATATGACGCCCTTACCTTTTGGGCGAAAGCTTCACAAGCGGTGACCGTAAACGAATTTGGATTTGGGCAAAACTTCTTCGGAGATGAGTTTCGAGTGGTTAAGTCTGGAGTTGATTTAACCACCAATTGGAAAAAGTACATCATCCCCATTCCCGATCCATCTAAGCTCAGGGAAGAAAGAGGAGTCTTTCAATTTGCAGCAGGCGGTATTGGTGCAGAAGGTCAGGAAGTTGGATACACTTTTTGGGTAGATGAGCTGAAGTTTGAAAAACTGGGAACCGTGGCACAGCCTCGACCGGCAATTTTGAGCGGAGCGGACGAGATTGAAGTTGGTTTTATTGGTGGTACGGTTGCTATAACTGGATTTACCCAAACCTTCAATCTTGCTTCTGGGCAAAATGCTACAGTCATTGCCACTCCGGCCTATTTCGATTTTCAATCATCTGACAATACAGTTGCCACTATAGATAATACAGGAGCCGTTTCGATCATAGGAGATGGAGAAGCTGTCATTACTGCATCAGTTGCTGGAGTTGTAGCATCAGGCTCTAAGACCATACGATCGCTTGGGGAATTCATCTTTGCTTCTGATCCGGTAGAGCCTCAGTCTAATGTTATTTCAATTTTTAGTGATACGTACACAGACTCACCTGTTGCACTCATAAGTAACTTCGGAGCATTTCAAAACTCTACACTCACGCAACTTGATATTGGCGGTAAAAGTGTTCTCAACTATCAAAATGTAAACTTTTTTGGCATAATCTTCAATGGCAATATCCCTACAATAGATGGCAGTGATATGACCACTTTGCACATGGATATTCTTATCCCGGGTAGTGTAAGTCCAGGAGCGTCTTTAAGTATCGCTTTGAGAAATGTAGGTCCAAATGGCTTCATTGAAACAAACGAATTCACAGGACAGCCCACTGGTGATGATACCGAAGTAAGCACAAGTCCTGGACTAACAGCAGATCAGTGGATTAGTGTAGATTTTGACATCACTGGATTAGCGGACAGATCCGCTCTTGGACAAATCGTATTTGTATCCCCAGATGCCGGTCCGAATAATTTCTATGTAGACAATATTTATTTCTTCAAATAAGGTAACATGATGATGAATAGATTAATACTTTTTAAAACATCCAGAAGAAAGGCAATCATCGGTTTTGTTCTTTCACTGTCCTTGCTGGTTATTTTTTCCGGCTGTGATGAAGATAACTCACAAGTTGTAACCAGACTGGATGATTTGGTGATGAGCGACGAGTTTGATTCCAATGGCGCTCCCAATAGTGACCTGTGGAGTTTCGAAATAGGAACCGGCGGGGACGGATGGGGCAATAACGAACTTCAATATTATACAGATCGTCCTGAAAACGTTCAAGTGCAAAATGGTCAACTGATCATTACTGCGAGACAGGAGTCTTTTGAAGGGTCGAACTACACCTCGGCCAGATTATTAACCAAAGGCAAGTTCGAGCAGAAATATGGAAGGTTTGAAGCCAGAATGTGGTTGCCTTGGGGACAAGGAATTTGGCCAGCTTTCTGGATGCTGGGGGCGGATATCGACGATAACCCCTGGCCAGATGCTGGAGAGATTGATATAATGGAATATGTCGGCCAACATCCTACGGTAGTATTTGGAACTGTACATGGGCCGGGATACTCCGGAGCAGAAGGAGTAAGCAAGAGTTATGATCTCTTAAATGACCGTTTTGATACAGGGTTTCACATTTTTGGTATCGAGTGGAGTGCTGATTATGTCAGATACTATGTAGATGATGTCCTCTACAATCAGATTACACCTGCAGATGTTCCCGGAGAATGGGTTTTTGACAAGCCTTTCTTCATGCTAATAAATCTTGCGGTAGGTGGATCACTTCCAGGCCCACCGAATAGCGAAACAGTTTTCCCACAGACAATGCTCGTGGACTATGTACGAGTTTATAAATGATTTTACTTAAACGATTGAATACTAAAATGATAAACACTATGAATAAGTTTCTAAAAAATGCGCTGCTAGTGGCTATGGCAGCATGCACCATCCTTTTGGTGAATTGTACAGAAGATGAAGGAGATGATCTTCCAGCGGTTGTTGCTGGATTTACCCAGATTATTAACACTGAGACTGGGGAAGTTACTTTTACGAATACCTCGGAAAATGCGACTATCTACTCATGGGATTTCGGCGATGGGACAACTTCAACGTTGAAAGACCCTGTGAAATCATACACGGAGAACGACACTTACAAAGTTGTATTAACTGCCTCAAATGATGATGGAGATTCGGATACTGCAGAAGCAGATGTCGTAATTGATGTTGTGGTTCCAGATACAGAAGTTCCTGTGATCACCTTATTAGGAGATGCGGAAATGACAATTACAGTTGGAGACACTTTCGCTGATCCAGGCGCAACTGCCAATGACAATGTAGATGGTGATATCTCGACTAGCATAGTTGTTACGGGTACAGTTGATGTAAGCACCATCGCAACGTATACATTGAATTACAATGTTTCAGATGCTGCAGGTAATGCTGCTGCTGAAGTTTCGAGAACGGTGATTGTTGCAGAGAAAGTAAGAGTTGAAGATGGATTGCTTACCAATGGAGATTTTGAAGATGGAGCAGAAAATTGGTTTACAAATTACGATGGAGGCCCAGAGGTTAGATCAGAAGGCGGAAATAAATTTTTCTATGCAGAAGTAACTGCAGCAAATCCAGAGCAACCTTTTGCGGTAAACTTAAGCCAGAAATTAGAGCTGACTATGGGAGAGAGTTATATCCTTTCTTTTCAAGCGTCTTCGGATCGTGAAAGAACGATAATCGCTGGTATAGGGCTGAATCAAGATCCTTGGACCAATGTCAATGGATCAGTAAATCTGACCACATCAAGCCAAGAGTTTACATTAAAATTCACAGCCAATTTTGGAAATGAGAATAGTCGGGTGCTTTTCGATCTTAACGGAGAAAACGGTGTTGTTGTAATAGACAATGTGAAACTTGAAGTAGATCCTGATGGAGGTGGCGGATCTGGTGATGCACCTGCTACCGCAGCTCCTACACCTACTACTGATGCTACTGACGTAATCTCAGTTTTTAGTGATGCTTATACGAATATTGAAGGTGTAAACACCAATCCAGATTGGGGGCAGGGAACAGTAGCAACCGAAGAAATGGTTGACTCTAATAACACATTGAAATATGTTAGCTTAAACTATCAGGGAACAGACTTTTCAGGAGCTCCGCAGGATGTTTCAGCAAAGAAATATATTCACGTAGATGTTTGGACAGCTAATGCATCTACAATAAACTTTTCACTAATTAGCACTGCAGGCCCAACTGAGAAAGCATATGGACTTTCAATTACCACAGGTGAGTGGGTAAGCTATGATATTGAATTGAGTAATTTCTCGGGAGTAGATTTGACCACTATTGATCAGATCAAAATTGATGATGCAGCAGCAGGTGATGTGCCAACGATATGGGTGGACAATATGTACTTCCATGGTACTAGCGATGGTAACGGAGGCGGGGGAGAGACCGGAGATAATCTGGCCGCCAACGGAGACTTTGAAGAAGGAAATGGAGACGGATCCGGATGGCTTACATTTGACAATGGAGGATCTGTTACGTTTGACAATTCTACAAGCAATGGAGGTACATACTCAGCGAAAATAGCTACGAATGGAGCCAGTAACCCTGGATTGAAACAAGAAGGAAAAGGAGCGGGGACTGTCAAAGCTGGTGATGTGATTGAAATCAAATTCGATCATAAAGGAGCTGTTGGTGGAGATGGCGGAGTATTCAATGTTCTGCTATTTGGAGAACAAGCTGGTGATGGAGCATCTTTCACTCACGTGTTTGACCCTAGACCTACTTTATCAGATAGCTGGTCAACTTTTACAGCTACCTATACTATTCCTGATGGTCTTGATGTATCTGGAGGTATTTCATTCCTTATTGAGTCTGTTTGTGGAGCTGTCGAAGGCTGTAGTGTTTCTGCAAATGTTGATAACGTTTCAGTTAGCATCAAACAATAGACTTATAGCAACTTAGAAAATATAAGAAGGTTGAGTCATTTGTCACTCAACCTTCTTTACTCAACCAAAATTTTTCAACCTCTTATCATTCATTTCTTCGAATATGGACATGAATACATACGGCCTTTCAGCAGTGCAAAACTTAAGTAATCCTAATAAAAAGGTAGAGCTCAGTCATGTAACAATAGATAATGAGTCATACTATAGAATTTCCAATCACGATGAGATGGATCCATTCCTCATGAGCATTGTGAGTGATTCAAATCACTGGATGTTCATTTCAAGCAATGGAGGTTTGACAGCAGGGAGAAAAAATGCCGAGAGGGCACTCTTTCCTTATTACACCGATGATAAGCTTACGGAGTTGTATGATACCACGGGGAGCAAGTCAATTTTTTGGATTAATCGAAACGGCAATGCCAAAATCTGGGAACCCTTTTCAGAGCGCTATGTAGGTGCTTACAGCTGTTCAAGAAATCTTTACAAGAATTTTTACGGCAATAAGATTGTCTTCGAGGAAGTAAATCATGATCTGGAGCTAACCTTTAGATATCAATGGGCCTCTAGTGATAAATATGGGTTTGTAAGAAACAGTTTTCTGGTGAATCATTTGGACAGTGACGTTACTGTTCGTTTGATAGATGGAATTCAAAATATTATGCCTTTTGGCATCCCCTCAAATTTTCAAGCTATTCGTAGCAACCTGAGTGAAGCTTATAAGCGAAGTGAATTAGAAGAAAGCGTTGGACTGGGTATTTATGCATTGAGCGCAATTATTGTAGACCGTGCAGAACCGAGCGAAGCACTAAAAGCAAATATTGCCTGGTCTTTGGGGTTGAACGAAGCTACCTATTTGCTATCATCGTCACAATTAAACGCCTTTCGAAGAGGAGAGGAGCTTGAGCAAGAAGTTGATGTGAAAGCTAAGAAAGGCTCGTACTTTGTTTCGCAGAATATCACTTTATCTGCACATGAGCAAAGGAGTTGGATGATTGTCGCGAACGTCAACCAGACTGCTACATCCATTGCCGAGATTTCAGAACTTTTACGAAATAACAACAATCTAGCGAGTGATGTCCTTGAAGATGTAGAAAGAGGGAGTGAAAAATTAAATGTTCTCGTCTCTTCTTCGGATGGACTCCAGTTGACTGCAGACAAAAAAAACGATGCAAGACACTACTCCAACACGCTTTTCAATATTATGCGTGGAGGCATTTTCGATCACAACTACAAGATCGAAAAGTGGGATTTTGACAATTACCTAAAAAGAGCAAATCAAAATATCTATCAGCAAAGCCTATCCTTATTAGCAAAGCTGCCGTCTACTTTTTCGTTTCAGGAATTGAAGGAGCGGGCTCGTGAAAACCAAAATCATGATTTCTCTCGCCTGGCACTTGAGTATATGCCTCTCAAGTTTAGTCGCAGACATGGAGACCCAAGTCGTCCATGGAATCAGTTTTCCATCAACACCCAGAGCGAATTAGACGGGTCAAAGGTTTTGGATTATGAAGGGAACTGGCGTGATATTTTCCAGAACTGGGAAGCCCTTGCATATGCCTATCCGGAGTTCATTGAAAGCATGATTCTCAAGTTTTTGAATGCAAGTACTTTCGATGGCTATAACCCCTATAGAGTAACCAAAGACGGTTTTGACTGGGAGGTGATCGAAGAACATGACCCATGGTCCTATATCGGATACTGGGGAGATCATCAGATTATTTACTTATTGAAATTCCTTGAGTTTGCACAAAATCATTATCCAGGCCTTCTCGCAAGCCTTTTCAATAAAGATCATTTCGTTTATGCCAATGTTCCTTACAAAATCAAGGCATATGAAGAACTTCTAAAAGACCCTAAGGATACAATACTCTTTGATTATGATTTGGATATAGAAATACGCCAAAGAAGAGATGAAATGGGTGCAGATGGAGCACTCCTGTTGGATAAGAATGGTCAAGTCTGTAGAGTTAATTTTATAGAGAAAATACTAGCTACAGTTTTAGCTAAGCTCTCCAATTTCATACCAGAGGCTGGTATCTGGCTCAACACACAGCGACCAGAGTGGAATGACGCTAATAACGCACTCGTTGGAAATGGGGTTTCCATGGTTACGCTCTGTTATTTGAGGAGATTCCTGAATTTCCTCCGTGAGCTTCTTCAATCCTACTCAGGAGGAAGAGAGATTCAGATTTCACAAGAATTAAGGAAGTTTTTATTTGATACTAAACTTCCATTGGATCAAAATCTGGAAATCCTGTTATCAGGGATTTCAGACAAACATAGAAGGCAAATACTTGATGGTCTTGGTGCCGCAGGAAGCGAATATCGCAATGCCATTTATTCAGATTCATTTTCAGGACTTAAAGAGACTGTTTCGATTGCTGAATTAATGGAGTTTGTTGAGACAGGACTGACCTTTGTCGACCACTCCATCAAAGCCAACAAGCGACATGATAATATGTATCATGCTTATAACTTGATGACAGTAGAGAATCAAGATGAAATCTCTGTTGCTCACCTAAGTGAAATGCTTGAAGGTCAGGTTGCAGTACTTAGCTCAGGGTATCTATCCGCACAAGAAAGTCTTGAACTATTAGATGCATTGAAGCAAAGCAAGCTTTTTAGAGATGATCAGTACAGCTATTTGTTGTATCCGAATAAAGAGCTGCCAAAGTTTACCGATAAAAATGTGATTCCCGACGAAAAAGTTGAAAGCTCAATATTGCTTCAGCGATTGCTTCAGGACGGAAATACACAGATTCTTGAGAAAGACCTAAATGGACGATACCATTTTAATGGCAATTTCAATAATGCAGAAAGCCTTAAGCAAGCCCTGTCAAATATTGCGTCAGGAGATTATGCTGAATTGGTAGAAAAGGAGAGTGCGATTGTACTTCAGGTTTTTGAAGACGTCTTTAATCACAAAGCCTTCACAGGAAGGTCTGGGACATTTTATGGATACGAGGGGCTTGGTTCCATTTACTGGCACATGGTTTCCAAGCTATTACTTGCTGTAGAAGAGTGTTGCCTTAGAGCTGTTGATGAAGGCCAATCCGATGAGATTGTTGGTAGACTGCTGGAGCATTACTACGAGATCAATGAAGGCATTGGCGTACACAAATCGCCTCAGTTATATGGAGCATTTTCAATTGACCCATACTCACACACTCCGTCAGGAAAAGGAGCACAACAACCTGGAATGACGGGTCAGGTAAAGGAAGATATTCTAAGTAGAATCGGAGAATTGGGGGTTTTTGTAAAAGAAGGTCAAATACACTTTAGTCCATGTTTGCTGAGAGCCAAAGAGTTTCTTAAAAAACCTGGTCAATTTGAATATATAAGTGTTGATCAAAGCAAGAAAACCCTAGAGGTCGGAGAAGGCAGTCTGGCATTTACCTACTGTCAGGTGCCAGTGATATATCAAATAGCAGAGAAGGATTATGTAGAGCTGATAGATGAAAGGGGGAGTACATCCACAATGGACACTTTAGTTCTGGATTTTGATTCGACACAAAAGCTTTTCAGAAGAACTTCTGAAATAGCGTGCATCCATGTATTCATTAAAAAGACACACTTAAAATAAACCATACAATGATGACAAGGCAGAAAATCGCGGCAATAATCATGATCACCCTGTGCACATTGTCTTGTAGTCAAAAAGAGAAAAAACAAGAATCTATGCAATCTCAAAAAATCGTAACAGCTAAAGACATCTTGGGTAATCAGGATTATCTCGCTATTTCTTACGGTGGATACAGACAAGGAACCCGAGACATTCAGCCGTCCGTGGGTGAATTGAAGGACGATATGAAAATCTTATCAGCCATGGGCGTCAGGGTCTTGAGAACGTATAATGTGCAATTGGCTCATGCCTCTAATGTATTAAAAGCGATCAGTGAGTTGAAGGAAGAGCAGTCCGGTTTCGAAATGTACATCATGCTAGGTGCCTGGATCGATTGCAAAAATGCCTGGACAGGTTTACCAGTTGATCATAACACAGAGAGTGAGCACAACGAAGCTGAGATCGGAAGAGCCGTCGCGCTGGCCAATCAATACCCTGATATCGTCAAAGTCATTGCAGTTGGCAATGAGGCTATGGTGAAATGGGCTGCTTCTTATTACGTGCAGCCAGATGTTATTTTGAAATGGGTAAACTATCTGCAGGAATTGAAAACATCAGGTAAGCTGAATAAAGACTTGTGGATCACGAGCTCAGACAACTTTGCATCATGGGGAGGTGGAAGTTCGGAATATCATGTGGAAGATCTAAACAACCTCATCCGTGCAGTTGATTTCATTTCCATGCATACCTATCCCATGCATGACACACACTACAATCCTGTTTTTTGGGGAGTGCTTGAAAGCGAAGGTGGTCTTTCAGATTCGGAGAAGATAGATAAAATGATGCTTCGCGCACGAGACTATGCAATCTCTCAATACGAGGGAGTACAGAAGTATATGAAAAGTATTGGTGCTGATAAACCGATTCACATTGGAGAAACTGGCTGGGCCAGTTTTTCTAATGGACATTATGGTGCGGAAGGCTCCAAGGCATCAGATGAGTACAAAGAGGGACTTTATTACTCACTGATTCGAGATTGGACCAATAGCCAAAACATAGCGTGCTTCTATTTCGAAGCTTTTGATGAGACATGGAAGGATGCACAAAATCCAGGTGGATCTGAAAATCACTTCGGACTTTTTACATCCAAAGGACAAGCGAAGTATGCTATATGGAATCTAGTAGACGAAGGAGTTTTTAAGGGCTTGTCCAGAGACGGAATCATGATCTCCAAAACATATGAAGGCAATGAATCACAACTGATAAAAGAGGTACAGCTACCATCCCAAAAACCGGATTTAGTTAAAACCCCATAAAAGAAATTAGAGATGCTTAAAAAAATCTATACCATACTCTTGATAATAGCAATGTTGAGCGCATGTACGACGGAAAATAAGTTGCCAGTTGATGTATACGAAACATCAGCAAATGGCAATAATCTTCAAAAAATCACAACATTTTCAGATTCCGATGATAAGTCTGCAATTAAGCTCATACCCGAGCAAAAGTTGCAAACCATCACTGGGTTTGGAGGTGCATTCACCGAATCCTCAGCTTATCTGTTGAATAAGTTAGGGAAAGAAAATCGACGCAAAATTTTAGAAGCCTATTTCGGTAGGGACGGTGCGAATTACTCTCTGACTAGAACCCATATTAATTCATGTGATTTTTCTCTTAGTAACTATTCTTATGCACCAGTAGCGGGAGATACGACGTTGGAGAATTTCTCCATAGAAGAAGACATGGATGACCTCATCCCGATGATAAAAGAAGCCTTGGAAATCTCCGAAGATGGCTTCAATATATTCGCTTCACCCTGGACAGCCCCACCTTGGATGAAGGATAACAACCATTGGGTAGGAGGTAAGCTCTTGCCAGAATACTATGATACCTGGGCGCTCTTCTTTTCCAAATACATTGACGCTTACAAAGCTGAAGGTATCGAAATGTGGGGATTAACCGTGGAGAATGAGCCGCACGGCAATGGCAACAACTGGGAGAGTATGCACTATTCACCAGAAGAGATGACAGATTTTGTGCAAAACTACCTAGGCCCCAAGCTGGAAGCAGATGGAAAAGGTGCAGTGAAAATACTAGGCTATGATCAAAACCGTGCCGGGTTAAAAGAATGGGTAGACGCCATGTATAAGGACGAAGGAACCTCCAAGTACTACGCAGGTACTGCAGTTCATTGGTACGAGAGTACCTACGAAGTTTTTCCTGAAGACTTGCAGTACGCGCATCAAAAAGCTCCCAATAAATACTTGATACAAACAGAAGCATGTGTAGATTCAGAAATCCCTAAATGGAAAGACGATGCTTGGTATTGGAGCAAAGAAGCTACCGATTGGGGATGGGATTGGGCTGCTGAAGATGAAAAATACCTGCATCCAAAATACGTACCCACTCATCGCTATGCAAGAGATATTATCGGATGCCTCAATAATTGGGTAGACGGTTGGGTCGATTGGAACATGGTGCTGGATAAGCAAGGTGGACCCAATTGGTTTGAGAACTGGTGTGTAGCTCCGGTTATCGTAGACCCTGAAAATGACGAAGTATATTTCACACCCATATTTTATACGCTTGCGCATTTTAGCAAATTCATCAGACCAGAAGCTCAGGTTATTGGAGTTGAAAACACCGACGAATCTTTGATGGTAACAGCAGCTAAAAATCCAGATGGCAGCATTGCTGTAGTCGTTTTCAACGAAGGAGCAGACGAAAAGTATTTCACATTGAAGTTAGATGAGCAGGAGGTAGCCATTTCTATTAATCCTCAAGCCATCCAGACAATCATTATTTCACCTCAAATGAAACAATCATGAGTATAACAGCAACTACACCTTTGAAGGATAGGGTTCCATTTGGCCAGAAGGCTGCATTTGGTGCCGGTCATTTGGTTCTAAATCTATTACCAGGTTCATTGGCCATATTCATGTTCTTCTTGCTTACAGCATTTGGGATGGATCCATTTCTGGCAGGACTTCTTGGAGGATTACCTCGGATTTTTGATGCCCTTACTGACCCTTTAATGGGATTTATCTCAGATAATACAAAGTCAAGATTTGGAAGGAGAAGACCGTATATTTTTATTGGAGCAATCCTTAGTGGTATTTTATTCGCCGTGTTATGGCAGCTTAATCCAGAAAATTCTCAAACCTACAACTTTTGGTATTTTCTGATATTCTCCATGATCTTCCTTATTGGTAACACGATGTACGCCACACCCCTTGTTGGGCTTGGATATGAGATGACTTCAGACTACAATGAACGTACACGCTTGATGGCTTTCTCTCAGATAGTGGGACAGATTGCCTGGATGGTTGTGCCATGGTTTTGGGTCATTATTGCAGATCCGGATCTATTTGAAACACAAGCAGTAGGAGTTAGACAATTGTCATTGGTTGTAGGTGGAATTTGTATCGTTTTGGGAGTGTTACCAGCCATATTTTGTAAGGGTATTGATGCTGCCAGAATGGAGAATCGAAAAGAAATATCATTTAGTACAGTACTATCTAATTTGGTTGATCTTTTTAAAGGAATTGTTCAGGTGTCCAAAAACAAACCATTTATGAAGCTTTGCGGAGCTACGTTTTTAGTTTTTAATGGTTTTCAACTGGTTGCTTCCTTCAGCTTCTTTATTATCGTTTTCTACATGTATAATGGAAGTTATGCCGATGCTGGAAATTGGCCTGCATGGTTTTCTACAGTAAGTGCCTTGGCAACAGCGTTTTTAATTATCCCTATTATTACCTGGATTGCTAACAAATTAGGAAAGCGAAAAGCATTCCTCATTTCCACAGGAATCTCGATTGTTGGCTACATGATTAAGTGGTGGGCATTCAATCCCGATAATCCTTGGCTAATCTTTATGCCTATCCCATTGATGGCATTTGGAATCGGGGGCTTGTTTACGCTGATGATGAGTATGACGGCAGATGTATGTGATTTAGATGAGCTCGAAAATGGCATGCCAAGAAAAGAAGGAACTTTTGGAGCGATCTATTGGTGGATGGTGAAACTAGGACAAGCTCTGGCTTTGGTATTGGGTGGATTGGTATTAAAAGTAGTTGGCTTTGATGGGGGAGCAGCCGTACAAACAGCCGAAACCATGCAGAAATTGCGAATAGCAGATATTATTATTCCAGTTGTGACTGCCTCCTTGGCAATGTTAGTTATGTGGAAGTACAGTCTCACTGAGGCCAGATCCAGAGAAATTAAAGCTGAGCTGGTAGAGCGAAGGGGAGAACTATAAATAAAGGATAAAAATAGGATTATGTCTAGAAGAAAAGAACGATTTCTTTCATTGGCTTCTGTAGATTTTGCAGGAAAAAGTCAGGAAGAACTTGAGGATTTATACAAGAAGTATTTGCAAAGTGGGATGCACGGTTTATGTTTCAGTCCATATATGGAAGGGCAGGAGCCAGGAGATCAACTATCGGAAGATCAAGTAAGAAGAAGACTGGAGATCATTAAGCCATATACGAAATGGGTGCGCTCTTTTTCATGCACAGAAGGAAACGAACTCATTCCTAAAATTGCACACGAGATGGGAATCAAAACACTCGTAGGAGCATGGCTTGGTGACGATCCTGAAACGAACGAAAAAGAAGTGGCTAATCTTATTGAATTGGCAAATGCAGGATATGTAGACATTGCCGCGGTTGGAAATGAAGTTATGTACCGCAAGGATCTGACTGAAGAAGAATTGCTTCAGTTTTTACACAGAGCCAAAGCAGCCATAAAAGGTGTACCAGTTGGATATGTGGATGCCTACTACGAATTTGAAGCCAGACCTGCTATTACAGAAGCTTGTGATGTCCTTCTTGCCAATTGTTACCCGTTTTGGGAAAGCTGCGATCAGGACTATTCGCTCATGTACATGAAAGATATGTATAGAAAAGCTGTAAATGCCGGAAACGGTAAAAAGGTTATAATCTCTGAGACCGGTTGGCCCGATCAAGGAACTCCTCTCGGCGGAGCTGTCCCTTCTGAGGAGAACGCAATGAAATACTTTATCAACACACAGCATTGGTCAGCAGAAGAAGATATTGAGATTTTCTATTTCTCATCATTTGATGAATCTTGGAAAGTAGGAGATGAAGGAGATGTCGGGGCTTACTGGGGTATTTGGGATAAGGATGAGAAGTTGAAGTTTTAGGAGCATTGCATGAAGTAGTCTGCCCATATAGCTCTACTTATGATTTTTAGTTTTGGGATACTGAATACTTGCATAGGCAGTGTAATAATTGAGTCTAGGTATAAAAAAGGCTCATCTACTCTAAGTAAATTTGAGTCCCTGGCACGTAAAGCTCTGGGTATTACATATGGGAAAACCTACTTCTTCTATTAAACCACCACTTTATAATCTTGATGATTTTAGCTCAAAAGCCAATGCGAATTCATTTTATATAGAGAGGTTTAAGCCGCATCTCGAAAACCATAAGTTCGTTAGTCGTCCTCATAATCACGACTTCTATCTTCTTCTCTATGTGACAAATGGAGGAGGAGATCATAGCATTGATTTTAGAACTTATCCAGTGAAGCCAAACACCTTTTTTCTGATGAGCCCAGGGCAGGTTCACTCATGGGATTTGGAGCCAGACACAGATGGTTATATTATTTTCTTTCAAAGAGAATTTTATCAGATGCACTTACATCAAAACAGTCTGATCGAATTTCCCTTTTTTCATTCCTTGAATGCAAACCCAGTTATTCAATTACCCTCTGAAGAGCAGTCTATCGCATTCATTGTTGAGGAAATGGATATGGAGTTTAGAAAATCCTCAACAGTAGACCTGAGAATATTAAGAAGCTATTTGGATCTTCTGCTACTTAAACTTGCAAAACGTTATCCGATCGACAAAGGAACTGCCTCGGCCAATATCTCTACACAACGATTGCGGAAACTTGAGCAGCTTATTGAAGAACACTATGTGACATTAAAGAAGCCAAGTGAATATGCCGATTTGATGCACATGTCCGCCCCCCATTTGAATAGTATCTGTAAGAAAGCACTCGGAAAAACGGTGACAGACCTTATCTCAAGTCGACTTTTGCTTGAAGCAAAGCGCCTATTTGCCTATTCGGACTTAACAGTGAATCAAGTTTCTGAGCAATTGCAGTTTTCCTCTTCATCTTATTTTCTTCGTTTTTTCAAAAAACATTCTGACCTTAACCCCGAACAATTTAAAGAAACACTAAATCGTGCTACATAACATTCGAATTGTCTGAGCGGTCTTCCAGTCGATTGCGTTTATTTTGCTTAAACAGAATTGAAATGAAAGCAAACACCTCTTGGCTGACCAGTATTATTACTTCTAAATGCCCCAGATGCAGAGAAGGGCGCATGTTTCCCGAAAACACCTTGTATAGCCTAAAGAAATCAGGGAAAATGAACAAAACCTGTTCTTGCTGCAGTCAGACTTTTGAGCCAGAACCAGGATATTACTATGGAGCCATGTTCGTCAGTTACGGTTTTAATACTGCCTACTTTTTGGGCGTATGGATTCTGTTATCATTATTATTTGAAAACGTACAAGTGCTGGATGTAATCATAGCATTAATCGTCCTTGTGATTGCCTTATTACCATTGACGTTCCGGTGGTCACGAGCACTGTGGATCAGTATTTTTGTTCGCTACAAAGGAGATTGTCATGATATTGCGTCCAGATAGAGTAAGACTGCCCGAAGAGCAATGCTGATAGCAGGCGTTGATGTTGCGCAACTCCAAAAAAGAGTAAAACGAGTTATTGCTCTATATAGAAAGTCTTCTAAGTACGACAAAACTGATGCTTTTCCGTATCAAATCTCCGAGTCATGTTGGAATTGGAGTTATACAACAAGCATAGGTGCTATTGGCTATACGCCAAAGTACTTTATGGCTGATTTCGGTGCAAATCGTTCACGCATCTGTCGCTGAAAGATTTTGGTGCCTTCAATAAGCTCCCTTTCTCAGGGTTTTTCTCTTTCCGACACAGTGCAATCTGGATACTTTGTGAGCACTGGCTGATACATTGCTTTATCGGCACTTGTCAGGCTTGTGGCGCACGCCTGATAGCTTGGCGATATCACCATTGTCACGCGACACAATCTCGTTTCTCAAAACGCTCCGATTAGAAAAAATCTTTAGAGGTGTAATGTTCTTCAAGTTTGGCCACTAACTAGAAAAAAAGAACATAATCATGAATCAAACATTTATTTTTAATCTCGCATTTATTGTCCAAATACTTGGTCTTTCAGTTTTTCTACCTAAACTACTTTTATCAAAATTCACAAACGAAAGCAGTGATTCCCTCATAAGCGAAACAGCGGTAAGGCGTTATCGATTAATGAATAACATCAATGTTGTTCTAGGCTTTCTTGTTTTGGCATTACTTTCATTTTATCCTACTTTTTCATCTACTGTATTCACATTACTCACCATAGGGATATACTTTCTTATGCAGATGTTCCCATTAATTTTCAATAGAAGATGTTTCAAACATTCCAAAGTCCAACCGCTTGATCAAAAATCATTCACCATTACTAACGTGGTTCATCCAATCTTCATAGGGGTTGCCATTTTATTGTTTTTATCATATCTCACAAAATCATTGATCGATTGGGATGGAAGTCTGAATACTCAACTCTTACAGATGGTTATTTTTGTTGGGGTAAATGCTTATTTGTTATTCACATTGAGAAACATCATCAGGGAAATAAAGCAAGCGACCGGTGAAGAAAGGTTGAATCGAATGGCTTCTTTTTCGAAAGCAGCTCCTCTTTTTACTTATCTCAGTATTGGGATTAGTGCATATTATTTTGGTAAAATGTTTTTGATAAATTTTGAGCTTAATGAATATCGGCCCTTTATGATGAGCATTTCGCTACTAGCAGTTGGATTTATTATCATCGATACTCTTGGTTCGGGTATTCAAAAAGAGCCGGTCAAAAACATACACGAGTGAGTCAGGATTTTTATAAATCTTCAATTTTACCTTTTGCTGCCATTATCATCAAAATTTGCAGGGCATACACTGATTCTCAGGAAGACTTTGAAGACTATTATCAGGAAGTTTGCCTGCAAATTTGGCGCAGCAAAGACAATTTCCGTGAGCAATGCGAATGGTCATCATGGGTCTACCGAATATCCTTGAATGTGTGCCTGACCTTACTCAAGAAAAGAAAAAAAGGTCAACAGTATTTCACATCCGATGCATCATCAGAATCTATTTCGGTAGACAACCAAGCATTCGAGAATGAAGCCATCAATCAATTATATAGTGCTATCAAAAGATTGTCGGAAGTAGACAGGGCTGTAATTCTCCTTTTTCTGGAAGAAAAGCCATATAAGGAGATCGCAGAAATATTAGGTACTAGCACGAATAATATTGGTGTACGAGTTAAAAGAATTAAAGAACGACTAAAAAAAATACTAGATGAAACAATCAATTGAATTCATATGGAAGGAGGGCTTTTCAGAAAGTGAATTACTAAAGGCCCCAAGAGTAGATAATCTGTACAGTCAAAAGTCCAAACATTTGACGGACAAATTCATTGGAATGTTTAAGACAAACCTTATTGCTATTCTGGGAATGGCGTTCGCTTTTTGGTTTGTCTATTTAATACTAGATGCAATCCTTATAGGGACATTTATCATGATAATTTTTCTGGCATTGGCGTACTACAGCAATCAGCAAATGAAGCAAATCAAGAATATTGACTCAGGTTTGAACAGCTATGAATACTTAGTTTCGTTTGACCAATTCATCAAGGATTCGATATCGAAGCATACCAGGGTAATGAGGTTCTTCTATCCATTAATGTTTCTGACGGCTATGAGTACCATTTGGTTTGCCGGAAGCAATGGAGTTTTTCTGACCAATAAGCTGATTGAAAAGTTTCCAGATTTGATATTTGTTGGTGGGATTCCTCTAGTTGGACTGATTATAGTTTGTGTAATCACTTTATTGATTGCTTACTTTTCAGATAAAATTTACCGTTGGGATGTGGAGATGATTTATGGACGAATGTTTGAAAAACTTCAGAAAACTATTTCCGAATTTGAATATTTAAGAGATAAAGTTTAATGACGTTATGTGGTAATAATGATGCTCAAGTACCCACTTCAATCTGCTGTTCTTTATTGGGCTTCCTTTTTTTTTGTCCGTTGTATAACTATCCGATCTTCGTGATATTGATAACGACTGTAGCAATAAGCTTCGAACTATTCTGGTTACTACCCGAAGAGGGGAAGAACAGAACCGTCCTTATCTAATTCTATATGGTGTTGGACTTAAAACTTTTCCCGTTGATTCAATTCAAAAAGGCTGTTCAATTGATGACACTGAATATCATAGACATAGAAAAAACGACCATACTAAAGGGAATCATTTAAAATGAATTCCCTTTAGTATTCCTTAAGGGTATCAAATGACTATTATAAGAAAAAGAGTTAACCTGAACTTCTATATAAGTGTCACTTAAAAAACCTTTTACCATCACGACGAGTCTTTTAGCTTTCAAATTTTAATAAAAGCACGATGGTCTCATGATCTCAAAGATTCCTTCGCCTTTTCCACCTGTCACCATACTCCAAACCCCTGAGTTAGTTTTTGTAATTGTAAGTTGAGCTAAGATTAATGAGCTTATTAGCTTTCAATTGTTGTGGTTTTAAAGTCGTAAAAAAGGTATTAATGAAATTATGATCTGGTCTGAGCCTAATTTTCTTCACGAATACTTCTTTCATGGCACTAATAATCGATTGGCTGCAAATTGGTCAACCAATTTAGTTGTTTGAAAAAACACTCACTTATAAGCTCTTTTTATTGATTTTAAGGCTGATTGTTGGTTCTGATTAGTGTTAACTAAACGACCATTTGTTGTGAGATATGAATTTAAGTCCATTCTGCAAACGTTTTTATTGATATAAATGAAAAATAGTGTTGTTTTTTTTGCAGTTTTCGATATTTACCCTAAATTGGTCAACCAGTTGCTGGTATACTAGTCGATAATTATAAAAAGTACAAAGAGAATGGCAAAAGAGATTCTAAATAACTTCAGTGAGATAGTGATAGAGAAGCCCTCTGATAAGATTATTAAGCAAATCAAAAAATTAATTTCTTCTGGTCAACTTAATCCAGGTGATAGGTTACCGTCAGAAAGAATGCTTAGTGAACGTTTTGGGATTGGGAGGACTCATGTGCGAGATGCAATTCAAAAGCTAGAGTTTTATGGGATATTAAAAACACTACCTCAAAGTGGAACAGTTGTAGCAGGATTCGGTATTACTGCTCTTGAAGGTTTGATCACAGATGTACTTGAATTAGAAGGTACGGAGTTTCATGCCTTGGTTGAGACGAGATTTTTACTTGAAACGAATTCCGCTCGATTCGCAGCGACTCGTAGGACAGCCCAGGACATTGTTTCAATTGCAAATGCATTGAATGATTATGAGAAGGCCGTAAAACACGGGGCAAACAGTGTAGAATATGATTTGCTATTTCATTTGAAAATAGCGGAAGCCAGCAAGAACCCTGTACTTAAATCACTTATGCTTATTGTAACTCCTGATATTCTGACATATTTCACCGAGAATGATATATGCGCAGGAGATAAGCCTAAATCAGCACTCGAAGAGCATTATGAAATACTAGAACATATTGAGAAAAAAGATTCTGAAGCAGCGGAAAACGCTATGAAGAATCACTTAAGTGAAATTATTAACTATTCTTTAAATGAAAACAAACTACTAAACGGAAACGGTAGCGAGTAGATTATAAAAAGGAAATGGATTAGTCTAGGACTAATCCATTGAAGCAGATATTTTGAAAATACTTATTCAATTGGCAAACTGAGCAGCATTTTTCATATTCTAATCCGCGGTTGACAAATATAACTAATTCCATTCCTCCGCGCGAATGCTTCACCCTTGTTTTATCTGTTACGCTCCACGAACAATTAAAAACAAACAATTATGAAACACATTTTACTCTCTGAGTATAGTTGGACGAAGGTCTTAGGAGTGATGATTCTTCTAAGCACGCTTACCTGGAATTCTTTTGGACAGGATGCACAGGTTATTAAAGGACAAATTTCAGATGACAATGGAGAAACACTTCCAGGAGTCACTATTATTAGAAAAGGAACTAACGATGGAACAGTTACTGATCTAGACGGGAATTTTACGATTAAAGCCAGCAGTGATGATGTGCTGGTATGTTCTTTTATTGGTTTCAAAACGATTGAGATTCCTATCGGAGGTCGAACTCAATTGGAGGTTCAGATGGATCTGGATTTGGAGGAACTTGATGAAGTTGTAGTAATAGGATATGGTACTCAGAAGAAGTCCCACCTTACAGGAGCCATTTCTAAGGTAGAAAACAAAAAACTGGATCAAATGCCAACTGCAAGGGTGGATGAAGCCCTAATAGGTCAGGTATCAGGGGTAAACGTACAGGCAACAAATGCGGAAGCAGGTGCTGCTCCAACCATAACCATTAGAGGAGTTGGGTCGATTGCTTCAGCTTCTGGTCCGGCAGTAGTAGTTGATGGTATCGTTGTAGATCCCGAATTTCTTGGAAATCTCGATATGAATGATGTGGCGTCATTTGAAGTATTGAAAGATGCAGCATCTGCAGCTATATATGGAAGTGAGGGTGCCAACGGCGTTATTCTGATTACCACCAAAAGTGGTCAATCTGGTGAGGTGAAATTTAGCTATCAAACTTACACAGGCTGGAAAGAGGCACACCAAAGTGATGACTACAGAAAGAGCGTAGCTGATTGGATTGCTTTTGAACGGGCAGAAACCGGAGAACTTTCTGAAGAATCACAGTACATGTTGAAGTTGGTTGAAGCAACTGGCGTGGACAGAGATTGGCAAGATGTTTTCTTCGATGGTGGAAGAATCAACAGTCATTCCTTATCAGCAAGAGGAGGAAATGAACGAACGAAATATAGCGTGTCACTTAGATATCTTGAAGATGAAGGGGTGGTGATTACAGATTCATACAAATTCTACAGTGGAAGAATCAAGATTGATCAAAAGGTAAATGATAAGGTAAAATTTGGTGTTAATATCAACCCTTCTTATTCAAAAAGAAGACGTCTGCCAACATCTATTCATAACCCAACACGTCAATCTCCATGGTTGCCTATTTATCACACAGAGTCTACCCTTCAATTTATCAATAGGGCTGCTTACCCTGAAGTTGGGGTGGGAGATTACTTTCTTGAGAACCATTTAGTTGAGTTGGATTTTAATGGTGATGGTGGAGATACCCGTCCACGTACTTCAGGAGATTCTAACCCATATCAGCAGTACGTTGAGAGAGAACATTGGGAATACAACACCAAGTTGTTTGGTTCAACCTACATAAGTGCTGAAATCATTGAGGGGCTGACAGCCAAGTCTTCCTTAGCCACTACGCTTGAGTTTAGAAAAAGAGAAAGATGGGATGGTACGAATTATCATGCAGCAGGTGCCAGCAGATCGCAGTACTATTTACAAAATAGATTTAGAACAAGAGTGATTTCTGATAATACATTGAGCTACTCAAAGGAATTTGGAAATCACGACATTGGTGGACTTGTAGGAATCACGATACAGAAAAGAACGAGCAACTACAGCGAAGTTACTGGTGTAGGATATACCAATGATTTACTTAAAAACTTGGAAGCAGCTACACTGATTAGTGAGCCTGCAGAGGTCAATACAGAATGGAACAAGATCGGATACTTTGCCAGAGTAAATTATGCGTACGGAGGAAAGTATCTTTTGAACGCTTCATTTAGGCGAGATGGAAGTTCGGTCTTTGGACCAAACTCTAAGTACGGAAATTTCCCCGCTATTTCAGCAGGATGGAATGTGTCTGATGAGAAATTCTTAGCAGGCAACAACATTATAAGTGATTTAAAGCTTAGGGTAAGTTACGGAGAAACAGGCTCTGAGAGGTTCACTACGGGTTCAGGTGATGTCGTTGACGCATGGCCTTATCTAGCTTTATTAGATGGTAATAATGCTGTAATTGATGGTGCTATTGTAAATGGTGTTTCACCTCTAAACATTGCAAATTCTCAATTGCAATGGGAGGCATCCAGAGAGTTTAACCCCGCAGTTGATTTTGGATTCTTTTCTAATAGAATTTCAGGGTCGCTTGATTATTATTCAAGAACTAGTGAAAGCTTATTGTTACAAAATCCGGTTTCCTATGTCACAGGGTTTCAGGATGGTATTGTGAACCTTGGGAAGGTACGAAATCAGGGTTTTGAATTTGAGTTGAGAACCAGAAATCTTGTCAAAAATGGTCTCACTTGGAACTCTACAATTATTACATCTACAAATCAAAACGAACTACTTGGACTAGGTGATTCAGACGGAGCACTACTTCAGGATACTTATGGTAGAAACTCTCAATGGATTAACCTGATTGGCAATCCAATTTCGTCTTTCTATGGGTACGTAGTAGATACCGACAAGTATAACGATGCTGATTTTAGAGTTGCTTATGTAGACAATCCATGGAATCGAATTAATGGTCAGGCGGATGACACGGTCGTAAGAGATTTAAATGGTGATGGTAAAATTACCGAAGACGATAAAACAATCCTTGGAGATCCCTATCCAGATATTCTGTTCAGCATAACCAATGAATTTACCTACAAGGACTTTGACCTTTCTTTTATGGTGCAGGGGAGCGTAGGTGCTCAAGTTAATAATATTGGTGATCAGTATTTCTTCAACTGGTTTGGAAACAGAACCAGATCAGGGGGAGAAGCGCAAGCTGTTGAGGATGGACTGGTTCCGCATGAGTCTTTCATTCAGGAGAAAGTGTTGACAAGTGAGGTGATAGCAAGTGCGGATTATTTCTCACTTCGTAATGTGACAGTCGGGTACAACATGCCAGCCAATCTGACATCAAAGCTCCGAATTGATAAGCTTAGAGTTTACCTAGCTGCTCAGAACCTACTCTACTTCACGGCTTCTGACTATCATGGCTTCAATCCAGAGCATATTGATGGTACCAACCCACGAGCTTATGGATCACAACGAGCTGGAACACCGTTATTTAGAACGGTTACTCTGGGTCTAAATGTTGACTTCTAATTAGTAAATGACACGAATCATGAAGAATTTAAAATATTTGATACTATTCATTCCAGCACTGATTCTTAACTCTTGTGCTGATGAATTCTTAAACCCAGAACCGGATACAGTAGTCTCTCTGGATTCATACTTCGCATCCGATGCAGATGTACTATCAGGGATTTATGGGGTCTATGATGCACTGCAAGGGACCAATGAGAGCACCGAGACTAACATAGGTCGAGCCAATAGAGGAGTTCAGTTTGAGCATCTTTTGACGGAGCATCGTACGGATAATACGAGGAATGCGACATTGGAAGGATCCAAGTCTGACTTTCATAGATACATTGTTGAATCCATCAATGTAGAGTCAGAAGACTATTACCAGTCGATGTATGAGGTTATTTTTCGAGCGAATAATATCCTGAACTACATTGACGTGGCAGATGCAGCAAATCAAGCAGCATACACTGCAGAAGCGAAATTCCTAAGAGCGTATGCCTACTTTAAGTTGGTAAGGCTGTACGGAGATGTGCCGTTAGTGGTATCGGTTATTGATCCTACTAATACAGCGGCGCTTTTTACCAGAGTCGACGAGGCGCTTGTTTATAGACAAATTATAGAGGATTTGAAGGAAGCAGTAGATGTTCTTGATAATTCACATAAGTCCAGAGCTTCTAAAGGTGCAGCACAGGGAATTCTGGCCAAGGTATACTTGTCGCAGGCAACACCTGATTATGCTGCCGCCGAACTTTTGTGCGAAGCAATTATAGCTAGTGGCCAATTCTCGCTGGAGCCAAACTTCCATGATGTCTTTTACAGTGCGAATTCTGACAGTGAAGGTAACGTTCTTGATTACGATGCAACACTTAGCAGTGAAACGATTTTCACTATTCAGTACCTGCCCAATGATGCCAACGAAAGCCAGGGTTTCTCTGCAGAGTTTACATCCTTCACCCGTGCAGGTAGAGAAGATGGTCAAAACATTGTTAATGCGAGCCTTAAGAATGATTTTGACACCCATGGAGGAAATAGGACGGCAGTTTCTATAACAGATCTTGATGGAAATCTTGAAATCGATGAAAATGAAGTCACTAAGTTTTTACCTGAAGGAACAGATCTGACCGCTAGTCCAATTGATTACGGTGTGGGACGGAACTCAGGTAATGATTATATCGCTTTGCGTTATGCTGACATTTTGTTGCTACATGTTGAGGCGACTATGGCAGGTGCAGGTGCGACGGTAGATGCCGCAGCATTAACTTCTTTCCAAGAGGTTAGAGAAAGAGCTGGTATTACCACTGCAATCGCTTCCGTGACGAAGGAAGATTTAATGACAGAGAGAAGAGTTGAATTGGCCTTTGAAAATCAACGATACTTTGACCTGAAGCGATTCGGTGAATTTGAAAATGTCCTTTCTGCACATGCTGACGAAATGGGATATGTATGGGATATCAATAATGCGAGATACCTACCAATACCACAACGTGAGAGAAATATTAGCGGAGGTCTGCTTACCCAGAACCTTGGTTACGACTGATTAAAATATGAGAGTCATGAAAAAAGATATAACAATGTTTAATAAAGCATTAAGATTAACTTTAGTGATAGTTGCAGTGAGCTTTATAGCGAGCTGTGAACTGAGACCCGATTTACCCGAGGCAGGATCTATTCCTGATTTGACCCCACCTGCGGCGAGTTTTGAATTTATTCCAAGTGCGGAAGATTTCAGATTGGTAAGATTTACAAACACTTCCTCTGAAGCTACCAGTTACTTATGGGATTTTGGTGAGGCTGTGGTATGTGAGGAAATAGATGGAGAAATTGTGTGTGGAACTGAAACCACCACGATGGATGAAAACCCATATGCAAAATTTACAACAGGAGAAGGTTCATATACAGTTAAGCTTAGTGCCATTGACAATAATGGAGCTACGAATACGGTTGAGGTCTTAGTAGACGTGGTTGACAAATTTGTACCACTTCCTGTCACAGTCATCAATGGAGACTTTGAAAATGGTTCAAACGATTGGAAAATCTCATTTTCCAACGGATGGGACAATAATGGATTCGAATCCAGTTCTGATGGTTCTTTTACAAAATACGACTACACTGATAATGGAGGAAAGACAAGAGGGGCAAAGTGGAATGCCAACCGATCTGTAGGCTCGTTGGCAAAGGCTGCCAGCACTAGAGTGGCATATCAGCCTTTGGTGGTATCGCCATCAGTGCCATCAGCAGATCGAGTGGTAAAGTATGAGTTGGAGTTTGAATACTCCATCAAGGACGATATTGCTACTGATCCACCAGAAGGCAGGATTGTTATCGCCGATATAGTAGCCGGCCACTATACAGACGGCTGGGAAGCCTATCAGCAGACAGACAGAGGAGGAGGCACAAGTCTTTTACACATGGAAGTGTCTGAAAGAAAGGGTAAAGGGAATTTCACAACCGTGACAGGAGAGTTCACCGCTCCCGAGAGTGGTCTTGTTTCAGTGATGTTTTCAGCAATCACACCTGTAGATGTATATATAGACAATGTACATATCAATACAGTCGAATAATTACCAACTAAAGACTTTGAATATGATAAATATTATAAAAAGAGGAATAGGAGCACTGCTTTTTGTGGGCCTATTAGTATCCTGTAATGAGGATGATAAACCGAATCCAAAAGGGCTTTCGGAGATGGTCTTCTCTAGCTTCTCAGCTGAAGCCTCCGGAGATGGTACCTTGGTTACAGTGACACCTGTGTCCATTGGAGCAACGTCGTATGCCGTTGATTTTGGAGATCTAAATAGTTCGGATGACCTGCTTACAATCGCCGAACATGGCGGTTCTGTTACCTATGATTATCCCAATGAAGTGGAGGAGGTTAAATATGTGATTTCCGTGACAGCTCTGTCTGATGAAGGACTGTCTTCTGTTACTTTGACTGACACAATTGAGGTGTTTCACGTACCAGCTGCCAGTACACTTTCAAGTGTGGCTGCTTCACCAGTTGGAACTATTTCCAATGTGTTCGCGCTTTTTACGGATGGAATGGATGATGCCGATGGTTTCCTTGAATACCGATGGGGCGAAGTTGCCGCTGGAGGAACCGCACTAGCTGTTGATGACAATAACGTCATACAGCTATCTCGTCTTGGTAGCAGTCCGGCTGGACTTTCAATGGGTACGGTTGCCACTGCTGACGCATTTGGTGATGGCATTGCAGCTACCCACATTCACTTTGATGTCTATTCAGATTTTTCTGAAGGAATCGATGTACTGAAAGTTGCTTTAGTTAATGAAGGTGCAAGTGAGGAGTACGCAATTGATGAATTGGCACTTACAGATGGCGAGTGGGCTTCTTTTGATCTTGATTTAGCTGCAGATTTTTCAGCTGCAGTTACATCTATTGATGAGATCACTTTCGAACTAGGCACAGGTGGCACGGCAAGTGACCATGCTAGTATTTTTGTAGACAATGTTTACCTGCATAAAGAGACTGGTTCTTCCATATTGAATGGTGATTTTGAGATCACAGGAACCTTCTCGACAAGTCAATGGAGATTTACTACCTATGCAGATGAAGGTGAGACGAATCCATTCGGATCTAGTTCAGATGGTTCTGATTTTGACCTTACAAGAAATGATACAGGAGGCAAAACTCGTGGTGCCAAGTGGTCGTCAAATCAGGTAGGAGGCCCATTATTACATTCATCAAGCTCCAGATATGCTTACCAGGCGTTGAACTTGACTCCAAGTACTGACTATGTTTTAGAGTATCAATATGCGATAGACGATGACAATGATGATCCTGTCGGTTTGACCCGACACGTATCAGGTTTAGTAATTGAAGGACACTATATGGATGGCGCTGATGCAGTGGCAGCCATTAGTAATAATCTAGGTATTCATCTTGGTTATTATGCTGAAGGGAAGTTTTCAGATACTCCTGGCGACTATGGTACGTTTGTTCAAGTTCCATTTACATCGACTGAAAGTGGAGAAGTTGCGGTGATGTTCTACTCCACTGCTCCTGATGATGCCTGGATTGATAATGTGAGAGTGATTCCGTCTGGAGATGCGGCAAGTCCTACTGCTGATTTTGAAGCAGAGGAAGGAACTGGTTTGGGGTTCAACTTTACGAATACATCGTTTAATGGCGCTTCATTCTCTTGGGATTTTGGTGATGGCAATACTTCCACAGAGAAGTCTCCTTCTCATACCTACGAGACTGATGGCAATTATGATGTGGTACTAACAGTAACGAATAGTGCTGGTAGCGCAACGCTGACTGAGTCTATAGTTGCAGGTGCGCCTGCGGTTCCGGCAACTTTTAAGGCAATTGTTTTAAATGGCACTGGTGATGACTTAACTATTAAGACAAGCGATAATGCTGATGCTTTTGATATGACACCACCGAGTACGATTTATGATGATCCTGATACTCAGGCTAGTCCATACACATGGAGTAACTCCACACTAGATACTTGGCTAAAAGACAATTGCACGGATGATAGCGAACAACCAGGAAGTACCAGCGATGGTAACAAGTTTGCTCAATTAGGTGACAGGGGGTACAAGATAAATGAAGCTTGTCGCCGTTTGTATCAGCCGGTAACAGTTGAGGTTGGTGTGGAATATACCTTCACTATTGACTCTCGTTCTGAAGCAAGTGGCGTTAATTCGGAAGTGTTCATTTTGAACACAGCCATTGCTGACGAAACTGGTCTAGATACCAATGGAGCAGATGATGCCAGTGTAGATGCTTATTTCTTGATCAGCGATGATTTCAACTCAAGCAAGGCATCTACCACAGAAGATACATTCACAACGAACACCTTCAAGTTTATACCAACAACAACTGAGATAGTTATTTACGTCAGGGCACCACAGGCTGTTGATAGCAGCAACGAAGTGTTCTATGATAACATTGATATTATAACTCCCGGGTTTTAGCTAATATCAATTCATGCCCAATCGACGACTTTCATAGTTGTCGATTGGGTATAACAAAAAATAAATAATATAGACAGCCAGTGAAGTCTAACATGTTAAATTTTAGAAGTAAGTCATTCATCAGATTGGTTGATAAGATGCTTCATATGAAGTCTCATCTATACGGAAGCCGATATGATATTAGAGCGGTTTTATACACGTTGATTTTTTGCACTTCCCTTTCTGGGTATGCTCAAGACCCGACACTACCCCCAGGTAAGAACTTTGATCTATCAGAATGGAAAATAACCTTGCCTGATCAGAACGAAGTGTCAGAAACTGATCTTGCCGGCGGATATGAAAAGGCCAACGAATTTTATACAGATACCATGACCGGAGCTATGGTCTTCAGGTGTCCCAATGATGGACAGACAGGAGGCAGTACTTACCCTCGAAGTGAACTGAGAGAAATGCTTAGGGCAGGTAATACAAGTATCAGTACAAAAGGAATAGGCAAAAACAACTGGGTCTTCTCAACTTCTACTCAGGCGAACAAAGAAGCTTCAGGTGGAGTAGATGGCACAATGACAGCCACTGTTGCAGTAGATCATGTATCTACGACTGGGGATAACAGCAAAATCGGTAGGGTCATCATTGGTCAAATACACGCCTCTGATGATGAACCATGTCGGATATATTACCGCAAGCTCCCAAATAACACATTAGGATCAATCTATTTCGCCCATGAGCCAATCACGGGTTCAGAGCAATGGTATGAAATGATTGGAAGTCGTAGTAGCAGTGCATCCAACCCTACAGATGGAATAGCTCTTGGAGAGAAGTTTTCCTATCAAATTAAGGTTGTAGGAAACACGCTGACAGTTACCATTATGAGAGATGGCAAAGATGATGTAGTTCAGGAAGTGGACATGAGTGCAAGTGGTTTTGAAGATGATTGGATGTATTTCAAAGCAGGAAATTATAACCAAAACAATTCTGGTGATCCTGGTGACTATTGTCAGGTTTCGTTTTTTGCATTAAGCAAGTCTCATTCCAGTCCCAACAATGACGCACCATCTACAAGCATTACTACACCGTCAAACAATTCTAGTTTTTTGGTCGGTGATGACATTACCATCACTGCCGATGCGTCAGATACTGACGGAACCATTGCCAAAGTTGAGTTCTATCAAGGGACAACAAAACTGGGTGAAGATGCGACTGCTCCTTATTCTTATGAATGGACGGACGTTTCAGAGGGGAATTATGTTTTGAGTTCTAGAGCCATCGACAATGCAAATGGTTCATCCACCTCGGCGGGAGTGAGCGTTTCGGTCGTGCCTGTATACGATGCACCCTATGACATTCCCAAGTTTCAAGGCTTTATTGGGGGCAGCAAACTACAAGCACCCACAAGCTCGACTGTAGCGTCTCAATCAGAACTTAAAGACGGATACTCCGACAACAATTTCTTTGTTGTTGAAAATGATAAAATGGCTTTTAATCAGTCCGGCACATCTATGAGAACCGAGCTGAGGCATCTTGAAAATTGGAATGCGACAGATGGAAACCGGTCCATGCATGCTACCATAGATATAGTGGAGCAGACTTGCGAGCAGGTCACTGTTCTTCAGATACACGATGATGCCAATGCTGGGAATGGCCCAAATAAACCACTTTTGAGAGTTTACAAGCACAGAACAAAATCACCTGAAAATCACCTCTGGGCTGCAATCAAAGTAGATAATGAAGGTGTAAACACCTCACACATTGACCTGGGTGAAGATCCAGGTGGTTATTTCGACTGTGATATTAAAATAGTCAATGAGAGGTTGCAGATAGAAATAGATGGCGTTTTGAAAGCAGATAAAGACATTTCATTCTGGGTATTTCCAAGCTACTGGAAAGCTGGTGTTTACCTTCAGGATGAGGGAGAGGCAACCGCTCACTTTGATGAGTTACAAGAACTAACCGAACAGAATACAGGGCCAGTTGTAGGTATCACATCACCAGAGTCCGGAGATAGTTATGAAGCAGGAGATAATATTACGATAAGAGTAGATGCTTCTGATCCTGACGGAACCATTTCCAAGGTGGAATTTTATGCAGGAGACAGTTTGCTGGGAGAAGATTTAGCATCCCCTTATTCCTTTATCTGGAGAACGGTTCCTGGTGGGAACTATGACATCACGGCTGTTGCTGTTGACGATGATGAAGAGACCACTACTTCTGCCTCGATAACAGTTGAGATTTCAGGGAGTTTGGCTGAACCCTTAAGCTCAGAGTTTAATGATGAAAATGGACTCAGAATTTACCCGAATCCCTTTAAGTCCGAGTTAACAATCGAATATTTGGGTAGTCATGAAGTGCCAACCATAATATCAGTCCACGATGTGTCTGGAAGAAAGATTGATGAGTTAGTGCCTTTGGTGCAGAACTCGATTAAGCAAGCGCATAAGTGGACTCCACCAGCAGGACTACCTAAAGGAATCTATTTCATCCGATTAAACACTGGAGTAGAAATACACGAAGTAAGAGCTGTTTTATTCGATCAAAACTGATGAAGAATATGACTACTCCATTTCCCAAAACACTGAAAATCAACATGAATAAGCTATATGCCGTCCTTATCATCTCTACCCTGTTTCTCCTCAGTTGCAGTTCCGAAAGTGGGAATGTAGTCAGCAACCTTGAAGAGTTTAAGCAAGCAGTGTCAGCGGCTCAACCCGGTACTGTGATCACCATGGCTAATGGAACTTGGAAAGATGTTGAACTAAGATTGAAAGGAGTAGGGGAAGAAGGAAACCCAATTAGCCTACAAGCTGAAACTCCTGGAAAAGTCATTATTACCGGTCAGTCCAATCTTGCCTTTTCTGGTGAATACATTGAAATATCGGGTCTTGTTTTCAAGGATGGCTATACACCAAGTAGTGAGGTGATTTCTTTTAAGACCAGCAAAAAAGAGTTAGCCAACAATTCGAGAGTTACGAATTGTGTCATTCACAACTTCACCAACCCTGAGCGGTTCGACTCGGATTACTGGGTAGGGATGTATGGGAAGAACAATCGATTCGATCATAATTCTCTCATCGGAAAGAACAATGTGGGTGTCACGATGGCAGTTCGAATTACAACGGAAGAGAGTCGTGAAAACAACCACGTTGTTGAATACAACTACTTTGGCCCAAGAGGCGTGCTCGGATCTAATGGTGGAGAAACACTTAGGATTGGAACCAGCCACCACTCACGTACTTACTCAAATACGGTAGTCCGAAATAACTATTTCGATCGGGTCAACGGAGAACACGAAATTATTTCCAACAAGGCTTGCGGCAATCAATTTACAGGGAATGTTTTCTTTGAATGTCAGGGAACCTTAACCATGCGTCATGGACACCATACCCTAGTTGAAAACAACTACTTCTTGGGGAACGGAAAAGCAAATACCGGCGGTATCCGCATCATCAATGAATACCAGACGGTTAAGAAAAACTACCTGAATGGCTTAACAGGCCATAGGTTCCGAGGAGCCTTGGTTATCATGAATGGAGTACCCAATTCTCCAATCAATCGCTACAATCAGGTGATTGACTCCTACATGGAAAACAATATTGTGATCAACAGTGACTACATCCAGCTCTGTGCAGGAAGTGATGAAGAGCGATCCGCAGTACCAGAGGGCTCGACCTTTAAAAACAACCTGATTCTGGGAAATACAAACCCTGTCCCTTTTACCATTTATGATGACGTCTCAGGAATTGAGTTTGCTGGAAATGTCATGAATGAGGAAGCAGAAGCACCGTTTGAAAATGGTTTTGAGAAAGTCTCACTTGAGCTTGCCAAAAATGAAAATGGACTGTTGGTTCCTTCTCAGGAATTGATCGATCAAATTGAGTTTGGTGAGGTGAAGCTACCTGTTACCAAAGAGGAAGTAGGAGCCAGCTATTATCCCAAAGATGGAAATGACCGGACATTCGATTCTGGCAAGACGACTAAAGTAGCTGCAGGCGTAAATACACTTTTAGATGCATTGAAAAACAGTGAATCCGGCGACATTCTGGAGCTGGAAAGTGAAGGCGTTTACTTGATGACCAAGTATGCTTTTGTTTATCACCCAATTTCGATAGTCACTCCATCAGGAGAAAAAGCCATTATCAAATCAGAAAAGCAGAGCTTTTTCAAAATAGAGAATGGGGGTGCCTTACAGTTTAAAAATGTCCTTTTTGACGGTTCTGAATCTCCTGACTATTCAGGTAACAATGTGATCAGTACCAGCAAGTATTCAATGACCGAAAACTATGCCTTGGTTGTTGAGAATTGTGAGATCAAAGATCTGGACGTTAACCACTCCTTTGATTTTCTGAAGTCCTACAAACACACGTTTGCTGACTCCATCAATATCATCAATACAACGATGACTAATGTGAGCGGGGCGATCATTACGCTTGATATGGAAGTGGAAGATTTAGGTAGATACAACGCCGAAAACATCAATATCATCAATTCGACTTTTACGGATGTGAGGCATGAGGTCGCTAATGTCTATCGAGGGGGTACGGATGAAAGTACTTTCGGCCCAATCATGACGATTAGGGATGTGACGATCTTCAACTCAGGGAAAGGCAAGCGGAATAAGGTTGGCGCAGCTCTTCGCTTTCACGGCGTGCAGAAGCTAATGGTTGACAATGTGCAAATCAAGGATAGCAAGGGTATAGACTTGTTCATGACAAACGGCGAACCGATCACCAAACTATCTAACATCACTTTTGAGAACGCGGAGGGGCTGGTTACGAATGACGAGCCTTATCAAGCAGAAAACATTGTGGTCAACAAATGAAATACGCATCAACCATATTGATCATTCTCGTACTTGCCTCTTGTGCTGAGCAAAAGCCACAAGAATCTAAGCCAGCTCATCCAAACCTAATTCTGACGGTGGATGGAGTTGAGGCCATCCAATCAAACCTAGGAACTGTTCCACTATTTGACAAAACCTTAGAACAAGTCATTTCAGAGGTAGATGCTGAGATCGAAAAGGGAATTGATGTCCCGGTTCCAAAGGACTTGGCGGGAGGATACACCCATGAACGCCACAAAGCCAACTTTTTCATCATGCAAAAGGCGGGGGTGCTTTTCCAGATAACACAGGAGGAGAAGTATGCCATTTACATTAGGGATATGTTGCTTGAATACGCAGATATATATCCAACACTTGGTAAACACCCAGCTGAGCGATCCTACGCTCGTGGCAAGTTCTTCTGGCAATGCCTCAATGACGCCAATTGGCTGGTATACACAAGCCAAGCCTACGACTGCATCTACAGTTGGCTAGATGAAGAAACAGTAAGTAAGCTGAATACCGAACTCTTCCGACCATATGCGGACTACATTTCCTTAGAGAACCCTAAGTTCTTTAATCGCCTGCACAACCACTCCACTTGGGGTAATGCCGGAGTAGGCATGATTGGACTAGTCATGGACGATGAAGAGTTAATTGATCGGGCACTTTATGCTTTTGACATTGATGCTGAATCTGGGTTGATAGATAATGATGGAGGTTCACTTAATCTTCAGGGTTACAAAGAAGGTGGATTTCTCGCTCAGATTAATCACTCTTTCTCTCCTGACGGCTACTACACCGAAGGCCCCTATTACCAGCGCTACGCCATGTATCCCTTTCTGATCTTCTCTCAGGGACTGGCCACCAAGATGCCTAAGCTAGGCATTTTGGATTATCGTGACGGATTGCTGATCAAAGCGGTTTATGCGCTGATTGACCAAACGAACGAAGCTGGTGAATTTTTCCCAATCAACGATGCACAAAAAGGGATGTCTCTGATGTCCAGAGAGCTTGTTCATGCTATAGGAGTGGCCTATCACTATGGAAGCAAAGACGAAAGTCTTCTTTCCATAATCGAGTCGCAAGGGAAAGTTAGATTAAGCGAAGCAGGGCTTTCAGCCGCTAAGGGAATTGCTGAGGGTAAGGCTAAGACCTACGTCAAAGCCAGTAGGGAACTTCGCGACGGAGCGGATGGTGATGAAGGTGCTATTGGTATTCTTCGAGCTAAGGATTTGACGCTTGCAATGAAATATGCCAAGCATGGTATGGGACATGGGCACTTCGATAGATTGAGCTTTCTTTTATACAAAGGAGGAGAAGAAGTCATTCAGGATTATGGTGCTGCCCGTTGGGTGAATATCGAACATAAAGATGGCGGAGGCTATTTGAAAGAAAATCATTCATGGGCGAAGCAGACGGTGGCTCACAACACACTTGTGGTAGATAAAAAATCTCACTTTGATGGGAATGTAAAAGAAGCTGATAAAACACACGGAGAAACTTATTTATTCAATACGAAAAATCCAGAGTTGCAAGTGGTTAGTGCCAGAGAGACAAATGCTTATGATGACATTTCAATGCAGCGTACCATGGCCATTGTCACACTCTCAGAACTTGACAATCCATTGATTTTGGATCTGTTTTATGTGGAAAACGAGGGGGAATCAGATTACGATTTGTCGTACTACCCCAATGGGCATTTGATGTCTTCTTCTGTTCCATTTACCGCAAACGATCATCCTACACCATTTGCGGAAGGGCTGCATGGCTATCAGCATCTTTGGAACGATGGAGTCTTTGGTGATGAAGGAAAAATAGATAAAGATAACCTGAGTGTGACATGGTTTGGCGGTACTAGTTTTCTCACCATTCGCTCTGCACTACAGGAAGAAGATAAGGCTCGTATTACTCGAATCGGAGCAAAAGATCCATTGTATAACCTGAGACGAGATCCGGGTTTTATGATCAGTAGAAAAAGTAAGAGCAGCCTATTCGCACAGATTATTGAAGTACACGGGGTATATAACCCAGCTGATGAAATTCCAATCAATTCCTTCACTTCAGTGACCAGATTAAAGGTTTTACATGAGTCTAAAGAATATGCAGTAGTGGAGTTTCAGCTTATCAATGGAGATACATATGTGTTCGCCATTAGCCAATTGGATGACAATGAAAACAGTATGCACAGAGTTGATTTGATGAATGAAAAATTAGAGTGGAAAGGAGCTTTTCACTTCTCAAAAAAATAAAAAAGATAAAGGAAGAAATGGAACGATCTAGTAGCAAATATATCATAACAGAAGGCATGCAATGGGAAGAGCTTGGAGGAGGTGTCTCCCGAAAGTTTCTGGGCTATGATAATCAGATTATGATGGTCTTAGTGAAGTTCGAGGCAGGTGCACTTGGGTCACCTCATCAGCATTTTCATACCCAGGCGACATATGTGGTGGAAGGCAAGTTTGAATTTACGATTGATGGTGTCAAAAAGGTAGTGAGCGGAGGAGACGGAGTATATATCGAACCTAACCTTCTACATAGTGCTGTGTGTCTGGAAGCAGGAATGTTGATCGATACATTTAGCCCTGTAAGAGAGGATTTCCTTACCGGAGATGGAGTATCCTACTTCGGAAACAAAGAAGATTAAATTAAAAGAGAATAATATGAAGATACGTGGACTTAGATGGTGGATTATAGGGCTTATTGCTCTGGCTACAGTCATTAACTATATAGACAGACAGTCAATAAACGTCTTATGGCCAGAAATCTCTGAACAGCTATACCCAGATAAAACCGGCGATGAGCGTAAGGAAATTTATGCATGGATTTCCATCATCTTTGTTTTCTCTTACGCATTTGGTCAGGCTATTTTCGGGAAGATATTTGACTGGATAGGAACGAGGATGGGTTTTGCCTTATCCATAGGCGTTTGGTCTATCGCCACCGCCTTTCATGCCATTGCTAAGTCATTTGCCACCTTTGCGATTTTCAGATCCATACTTGGTATTGCTGAAGCTGGCAATTGGCCCGGGGCTGCTAAAGGTAATGCGGAATGGTTTCCTACTAAGGAACGCGCTTTGGCCCAAGGTCTTTTCAATTCAGGAGCGGCGATAGGAGGAATTATTTCTATTCCACTAATTGCCTTTTTGTCCATTTATTTCAATTGGCAAATGATCTTCGTTCTTGTAGGTCTCGCAGGATTGTTGTGGTTGGCACCCTGGATGTATTTAGTGAAATCACCTCCTAAGAATCACCCCTGGATTACAGAAGAAGAACGAGAATATATACTGACAGGACAAAAAAATGAAGAGCTCAAAGAGGATGGGGACAATGCTGAAGTTTACAACCCCAATACTGGAAAACTGCTTTCACATAAACAAAGCTGGGGTGTAATCATTGCATCCGCTGCAATCGACCCAATATGGTGGCTCTTTGTCTTCTGGATTCCAATTTATTTGTTTGAAGTCTATGGAATGGATGTCAAAGGAGTAGGAATTTATGGGTGGGTCCCATATGTCGGAGCAATGTTTGGAGCATGGTTCGGAGGGCTTTTAGCTCAAAATAGGATGAAAGCTGGATGGGATGTCAACAAGACACGGAAAATGGTGATAACAGTAGGCTGTTTAATTATGTTGCCGGCCCTGTTGGCTATGGCCAGCCCAGGAGCACCAATCACGGCTGTTCTCATAATGGCGGTGATTCTTTTTGGGTTCCAAACAGCCATCGGTAACGTGCAAACTTTACCCAGTGATTTTTTCAGCGGCAAGTCAGTAGGTTCTTTATCCGGCTTTGCCGGAATGGCAGCTAAACTTACTGCGGCCGGGCTAACCTATTTAGTGCCGTGGTTGACAATGGGAGGAAACTATACACCTGCATTTGTCATAGGTGCAGGATTGGCAATAATTGCACTTGCCAGTGTTTGGATCCTATGCGGAAAAATTGAACCCATACAAGGAAAGAGTTAGAGAATTATAGAACAATAATATTTAAAGAATAGAAGATGACAAAGACAGATAAGAAAGTAGCAATTGTAACAGGAGCCACTGGTGGCATAGGTTTTCAAGTAGCCTGCAGATTAGGAAAGGATGGCTATATCGTCATCCTGAACGGAATTGAAGATGAAGCTGGTGCTCAACGAGTAGCAGATCTTGAGGCAGAAGGAATAACTGCAGAGTATTATGGATTTGATGTCACCAAGGACGAAGAGGTGACTTCAAACATTACAGCGATTGGTGAAAAATATGGAAGAATTGATGTACTGGTAAACAACGCCGGAGGACTGGGTGGTCGATCAAGATTTGAAGAAATGACGACCGAATTTTACAGATTCGTCATGGCTCTCAACCTCGATTCCGTTTTCTTCACTTCACGAGCTGCTATTCCATTCCTGAAAGAAGGGGAAAACCCAACCATAATTAATTATACGTCCAATGCCGGGTGGAATGCAGGAGGGCCAGGCGCAGGAGTTTACGGAACTTCAAAAGCCGGTGTTCATGCCATAACAAGAGCCTTGGCGAAAGATCTTGCAGAATATGGCATTAGGGTAAATGCAGTGTCTCCAGGAACCATCGATACACCGTTCCACGCGCAGATCAAATCAACCAAGCCGGAAGTATTTGCTTCATGGAAGAACAACATCATGTTGGGAAGATTGGGCGATCCGGAAGAGGTGGCATCAGTGGTATCTTTTTTAGCTGGCAGGGATGCCTCGTTTATCACGGCTGAGACTATTCAGGTCGGTGGTGGACAGGCACTTGGAATATAAGTATCGATTTAAAGTCACAGTAAATGAATCTAAAGGGAAAAGTAGCGGTAGTTACCGGCGGAGCACGTGATATTGGGCGAGCCATCTGCGTGAAGCTCGCAGAAGAAGGAGCCAAAGTTGTTGTCAATTATTTCAATAGTGAAAAAGACTGTGATGAAACCCTTGCTGCCATAAGAGCTATTGGAGGTGAAGCAATTGGCGTACGTTGCGATGTGAGCAGATTAGAGGATATTGACAATATGGTGGCTAAGACCAAAGAGAGCTTTGGGAATCGAGTTGATATTTTGGTTAACAATGCAGGTGGTCTTTTCGCCAGAAAGAAGGTTGAAGAGCTTGAAGAATCGTTCTATGACCTGGTCATGAATGTTAATTTCAAAGGGACAATTTTTGTAACGAAAGCATTTAAGCCATTAATGGGAGAGGGTGCTTCAATCATCAACATCGCATCTCAGGCTGGGCGCGATGGAGGAGGACCTGGATCGGCAATATATGCTGCCTCTAAAGGTGCCGTTATGACCCTAACAAGAAATTGGGCCAAAGAATTTGGTCCACAGGGAATAAGAATAAATGCCATCTGTCCAGGTATGATTGCAACTAAATTTCATGATGATTTCACTAAGGATCAGGTTCGGGAAAATGTTGCAAACGCCACACCTTTGAAGAGAGAAGGAAGAGCATGTGAAGTAGCAGACTTGGTCGCTTACCTTGCAGGATCTGAGTCGTCGTTTCTTACAGGGAATAATGTAGATGTTAATGGAGGGTTAGCCTTTTCCTAATGGTTGATTCCTTTGGGTATTCTGAAGTAGCACTGTTGATAGGAGTAGGAGTCATAGCTGGCTTCTTAAATGTTATAGCTGGAGGAGGCTCTTTGTTGACGCTTCCTGTCCTGATATTTATGGGATTGCCTCCCGTTATAGCAAATGCGTCCAATCGAATCGCAATACTATTTCAAAATATCTTTGCTGTCGGCCAATTTAAGAAGGCGGGCGTATTCGAGGGGAAATACAGCCTCTATTTAGGGCTTTCTGCTATTCCGGGAGCTGTATTAGGAGCATTGCTGGCGGTAGATATTGATGAAAATCTTTTTACTAAGGTACTTTCTGTGATCATGTTGATCGTCGGTTTTCTAATCATTAGAAAACCGAATGTAAACGCGACACATGCAACAGACAGTCAAAAAAAAAGAACATTCTTGTAGGTGTAATTTCCTTCTTCCTATTGGGGTTTTACGGAGGATTCATTCATGCAGGAATTGGATTTGTAATTATTCTGGTACTGTCGAAATTGACCAATTACTCATTGGCCAAAATCAACAGTATCAAAGTATTTATTGCGCTGGTCTATACATCAGCTGTAGTGGCGGTTTTTGCCTTTAGCGAGGTTATCAATTGGAAATACGGGATAACTCTAGCTGTTGGGAATTCTGTCGGGGGCTGGCTTGGTAGTGTTGTATCTCTAAGAAAGGGAGACAAATGGATAAAAATCATTTTAGGTATCACGATTTCGGCCATGGTCATAAAGCTATGGTTTTATCAACATTAACTTTTTGAACAAATGGAAATAGCAAGTGCTAATAAAAACCAACCTACAGTTGGTATACTATGCGGAGGAGGTCCTGCGCCTGGGATCAATACTGTAGTAAGTACAATTGCCAAAGTATTTCTTAATGAGGGCTATAGAGTAATTGGTGTACACGAGGGATACAAAGGATTATTTTCCGATAATCGTGAAATTAAAGAGTTTGATTTTGAACATGCGGATAGAATCTTCAGTCGTGGTGGATCGACGCTTATTATGAGTAGGTTCAAACCAAAACCAGAAGATTTTAATACCGATTTTTTCACAAAGTACAATGTGAAGCTACTGGTAACTATTGGTGGAGACGACACTGCCAGTACAGCCAATAGGATTTCGAAATACCTTCAGCAACACAATCTTGAGGTGAAGAATATCCACGTTCCAAAGACAATTGACAATGATTTGCCCCTTCCTGACCGTAACCCCACATTTGGCTTCCACTCTGCAAAGGACGAAGGGGTGAGGATTGGACAAACAATTTATGAAGATGCGAGAACCAGTCATACATGGTTCGTCATGTCAGCAATGGGACGGTCGGCAGGTCATTTGGCATTCGGAATAGCGACAGGCTGTCACTACCCAATGATGATTATTCCTGAAATGTTTGATCGAGCAAAGCCAACATTAGATAAGATGGTTAATCTGATCATCTCCTCAATGGTGAAACGAAAGTTAATGGGAGTACCTTATGGTGTGGCATTGGTCAGTGAAGGAGTATTTCATGTGATAGATGAGGAAGAGCTGAAAAATAGTGGAATACTTTTTACCTACGATGATCATGGTCATCCCGAACTGGGAAATGTAAGTAAGTCTAATATTTTCAATGTTTTAGTTCAAGATAAACTGAAAGAGTTAGGTATCTCAATCAAAAGCAGACCAATAGAATTGGGATATGAACTCAGGTGTTGCAGACCCATCGGATTTGATCTTACGCTTTGCACATTGCTAGGAATAGGTGTGAAAAAGCTGTATAATAAAGGATATACTGGTTGTATCGTTTCCGCTAATTCTGCGGGAGACATTGCGCCCATATATCTGTCTGACTTTGAAGTTGAAGGTAAAATTCCTCCAAGGCTCGTTGATATCAATTCTGAAATTGGACGACTCTTTTTCAATGAACTACACTATTTAAGCGAAGCGGATTATGAAATAGCAATGAGGTATTTACCAGATCCGGAGAATTACGATTTCAAAAGAATTCTAAGATGGGATTAGATAGGAGATAGTAGTCATTATAGGAGAATTTGGGAGCGATTTTGAGACGCAGGATTGTTTTGATCTTGGAAGAACATTACTTAACTCTTCAAAAATGAAGTTACCAAACTTACTGGCGGTGATCTTTATTGAATAATAAAAGGCTTGGTTGAGGAAGGGGGCAGGGACAAACAGCTGACTTTCCTTTTCTGATAGGTGGTTAAAAATTTAGAGATTAGTACTATGAAAAATTTGATTCGGTTTATTGCAATTATGATTTGCGGAAACCTTCTCGCTCAGTCCAAAACAATTGTGGTTGGAGATATCGAAGAGTTCGAAAATGCGGTAGAGAATGTCTCGCCTGGTAGTACGATCAAACTTAAAAATGGAATTTGGGAAGATGTGGAATTAGCTTTTTATGCAGATGGATCCGAAGGAGATTCGATCACTCTCACAGCAGAAACTCCGGGGGAAGTTATTTTGACAGGATCATCAAAGCTGCGTATTGCCGGAGAATACCTCATTATCAAAAATCTCGATTTCAGCGGAGGCCAATCTGATGGAGATGCAATTATCAGTTTTAGACGTAGCTCTAGCGATGTTGCCAATCATTCTCGTGTAACCAATTGTCGAATAATTAATTACAACCCATCATCCGATGAAACAGAATACAAGTGGGTTTCGTTGTACGGTGAGCACAATCGAGTCGATCACTGCAATTTTGAAGGGAAGAACAATGAGGGCGCACTTCTGGTGGTCTGGCTATCAGGGAGTGCCAATAACCATCGAATTGATCACAACTATTTTGCGAATATTCCCGAACTGGGAAGAAACGGCGGAGAGACAATCAGAATAGGAACAAGTACCAATAGTATGACTGAGTCACGTACTATAGTTGAACACAATCTTTTTGAATCATGTGATGGTGAAATAGAAATCATCTCAAACAAGTCAGGGTTTAACATCTTCCGCTACAACACCTTTCTGGATAGTGAAGGGACGCTTACGCTGCGTCATGGAAATGACTGTGAAGTTTATGGCAATTTTTTCATTGGGGGAAACAAAGATTCTGGAGGCGTTAGGATAATTGGTGAGCGTCATAAAGTATACAACAATTATTTTGAAGGATTGGATGGAGACGGTTTCAGAGCGGCACTTAGTATTACGAATGGTGTGCCTGACTCACCGCTCAACAGGTATTTTCAAGTAAAGGATGCTGAAGTTGTTCACAATACTTTTGTTGCTTGTAAAGAACCTATAGCCATAGGGGCAGGGAAATCAAGCGAATTAAGCTTACCACCGATCAACTCTGTTATAGCAAATAATGTAATTGATAAGACAACTGGTAGTCGAGCCTTTACTTATGATGACGATCCTGAAGGGTTTACCTATTCCTCTAATTACGTAAATGGCAATATCGGAGTATCAGAAAATGGTATAGCAAACCTTAATCCTGAATTGACGCAGAGTTTTGGTATTTGGCGTTTAAGCGAGTCAAGTCCAATGATAGATATCTCATCAACCTCATTTGAGTATGTTACGGAAGATATTGATGGTCATGACCGGGGCGATGATCCTGATGCAGGTAGCGATGAGTACAGTACCTCAAGTCCTATCAATATTCCATTAAGTAAGGATGATGCTGGTTTTCAATGGGAGATAGATACAACCGCTCTAGCGACATCTATTCACAAGAGTGAATGCGGAATTGTACTTACAAACGACAGGTTAAAAATTATTGGAATAGATGGTCGCCACTATCCCTTGAGAATTGTTCTTTACAATTTGAATGGGAGTACTCTGCTAGATAAGTTTTCAAGTACGGATTCTCTTGAACTCGACCGCATTGGCGATAGAGTGCTGATAGTCCGATTGCTGGATAAGACAGGTCAACCATTCTTCTATGGAAAAACAATTGTTTGGAGATTGAAATAGGTGGAATAATAATTCAAGTTTATATAATATTTTGACTCTTAATTTCATCAATCTTAAAAAGGCGACTTTTTGGAAAACTTACCCACCAGAAAATTAAAGAACTACTCAATCACAATGTTTAGCTTGTTTAATCTGCCCTTTATCAGTGCTTCTGTTTGCGTGCCTTCTCCATCGTTATTCAGATCATCTTTTCTTGCATCGATGTAGTATGTCATGGGTTTCAGACCTTTAAATTTTACTCTACCTTTTTCATCTGTAGTGCCAGAGGCAGCTGCATTTTTGTTGGAACGGTAGTCTTCAAGCGATGTGTATAAGGTCACCGTTGCATTCTCTGTGAAGTTACCAAGCCTGTCGATTACGGTTACTTTGAGTTTTGTTTGAAACAATTGTGAGTAGCCCTTTATTGAAATAAACAATATAGCAGCTGAAATAAGCATTGATGGAATAATCTTATTTTTCATAAATATCAGTTTTTGATTTTTGGTAATATGTTATTGTATTTTTTATTCTTAACTGGTCTTATGCAAAAACTCCATAGTTCCCTTTTTAGAGGGGAGTAGGGGCGGTGCTTCGGTGCGATCTGTTTTTCTTAAAAAAATCCTTTTTGCGTATGGTCAGTTGTTAAAGTTAACTCACATAATTATTGTGCTTTAGTTATCAGTAAATTTCATTACAGTTTCTGAGAGTTTTTCGCCTCCTTTAATTCCAAAATCCAAAGTTCGAATAGGGAATGGAATCGTGATACCATTTTCGTCGAAAGCCTTCTTAATTGCAATAATCGCTTCACTTCTAGCTGTGAGAAAACCTGGGTGGTCAGGGTATTTCACCCAAAACATTATCTTAAAATTTATTGAGCTACTTCCAAACTCACTAAAGAATAAATTGACTTCCCTTCCCTCCAATAGAAATGGCAATTCCTTAATGGTCTTTTCGGTAAGGTCTCTCACTTTTTCCAGATCATCAGCATATGAAACGCCAAGTTCGAGATCTATTCGCCTATCGTTGGTTTTGGTATAATTCGTAAGTGGCTTTTGGAAAACATCTCTATTGGGGATAATGACATTTAGACCTTGAAATGTTCGAATAATTGTCACGCGAAGATTGATTTCCTCAACCTTCCCCATATAATCATTTGTTTCGATTATATCCCCGACTTTTATGGGCTGGCGAAAAGCCATAAGTATTCCCGAAATAAAATTGGCTGCTATGTCCTGAAAAGCAAATCCAAGAGCCAGCCCGAGGATTCCAGCTCCTGCCAGAAGAGAGGTAATTGTTCGCTCAAGTTGCAACACGTTTAAAGCTATTATCGCTCCAATTCCAATTGTCAAGATGTGAATAATAGTTGTGAGGAGCATATTCACAGCTGCTCTATTAGAGAATCGGTTTAGGATTCTTTTTGTAAGCTTTTTAGTTAATCTCGCAATAAAGAAAAACAGGATAAGGATCATCAATGCTACCGCTAAGTTGGGAAGCATACTTGAGAGGGATTCGAGCCAATTCTCTATTTTTCCTATTGCCAGACTAACAGCCTCATTGATATCAAATTTCATCTTACGAATTTTTGATTTCTATCAACTCATTTAACTCACTAAGCATTTCAGCTTTGGTTTTTCCAAGTTTCTTTTGAAGATTTCCAATTAATATATCTTCCTTACCTTCTACCAACGCTAAATCATCATCAGTGAGATTTCCATACTTTTCTTTTAATTTCCCTTTAAGGATATTCCAGTTTCCTTTTAACTCAGTATTCATAATCTATATATTTAAATGTTTAAAAAAGAGGACTTCATTGCGAGGTGAAGTCCTGTTATTAGTTTGTTCGTGAATGCTTATGAATTATTTCTTAGGTCTTCGATAGTCTTGTTGATATCTTTTTTCAAACTTTTAAAGCCATCTTCTATATCATTCATTGCACTTTCAACATCGGACTTTACAGACTTCCAATTATCCTGAGTAGCATTCTTGGCTTTCTTAAGAGACTTTTGAACATCTTCTTTTTTATCTTCCAGATCAGCAATTGCCTTTTCGAAATTTCTTTCTATCGGCCCTTCATTGATGTTGAGTTTGTCTTCCAAATCTTCTATGGAATCATTGATCTCAGCCTCTATGTGTTCCATGTTTTGAATCATTTCCTTTTTTTGTTGCTCAAATTCTGCTTTTAGTTTCTCATTTTTTTTGTTTGAGCATGCTACGAGAGAAAATAAGATTGTAAATAAAGCGAAACTGTTTACGAGCGTTTTTAAAGTGATATTCATTTTCATTTCAGTTTTCATAATTATTAATTTTTGATTTGCCATGATAGTGTAAAAAGCATGCCATTGCATTAAAGCACCGTTAAAGCACAAATTCATTACATAAACCGAGGAAATTCAGCAACAAGTCGTTGAATTATTTCTACACTTTCTATCTGAAAATAGGCTTTGATACATTATTCCCCACTTGGATCGGTTTTTTCATCACAGTTAACCAAATCAAAAAAAACAACTATGAAAAAAAGAACTCATTTACTTTTAGCCATTATTCTTCTATCAGGCTCTCTCTCAGCACAACAATTTAGATCTGGTGTCAAAGGAGGTTTTAATTACAGTAGCTTGTACGTTGACGATGTAGAAGACCGTAAGATTCGCCCAGGGTTTCACGCTGGTTTTTTTGTACAATCTGAACTTGTGGAAGCTGTGGGAATTCAAACGGAACTGCTTTTTACAACTGCGGGAAATAGAACCACTTATGATGTTGGCCCATTTGACGGAACTGTAGATTTCAACCTTAACTATGTTCAGCTTCCGGTAATGCTAAACCTTAAGGTTGTCGATATCTTGGAATTTCATGGAGGCTTATATGCTGCCTACTTAGTTGGTGCCAATACAAGTACAGAAGGTGACTTTGGGTCAGGCTTTGAAGAATTGGATCGAGATAATTTTAAAGATTTGGACTTTGGCTTTGCAGCTGGTCTAGGAGTGAATTTTGGAAATCTTCAGGCCGGATTGCGCTACAATCTTGGTCTTACGGAGATTGCAGATTCTGATAGTTCCCGTGACCTATTAGGAGACTCGAAAAATGTGGTCGGCCAGATATATGTCGCCATCGGATTTTAAACAATAAACCAATGCTGGATTCAAAAATAATTCAAGATCGTACTATTCAACTTCAACCAAAACTGAAACTATTCAAAGAGAAACTTAAAGATGGATATCCTCTTCAGGATTTTTATGAAGAGGGAAATGGCATCAAGACCATTTTAGAAAAGGTGGGAAGATTAACAGATGTTAAGGGGGTTTTTGTAATCATAAACAGGAAAAATCAGCCTGTCATATTGGGTGAGTCTGAAACGTTATTAGCAGAAGTTCAAAAACTGATAAGAGGCATCAGGGTAAAGGATCAAGTAGTGCTAGAAAAACTCGCCAGCCTTTATGGATTTTCAACTTCACTGGCTGGTCAAGAATACATTCGATCTATGAGAGTCAATTGGTTGGAAATAACCAATAAAGTAGAACGTATTGCTTTGAAACAAGCATTGATATCAATTTCATTTTTAACTATATAAATTTAAGAATTATGCTTACGTGGACCATCATATTTATCATTGTCGCAGTTATAGCAGGGGTTTTGGGTTTTACCAAGATCGCAAGAGGAGCTGCAGGTATTGCACGAATTTTCTTCTTCATATTTGTGATCCTGTTGATTCTGTCTTTGGTAACTGACGTATTCAATTAGAATTAGATATTTTTTTTAACATTACTCCGGTAGTTTTATGCTACCGGTTTTTTTTTGCCTTGTCAACGATAGGATCCATGCTTGTAACAATTTTGACCATTTTTTCCGTTCTACTCATAGTTTTTACACTGATTCCACTCCTGAGAAGAGACCATTGGGTTATCAGAGCCTTTGATTTCCCATTCGTTCAATTGACAATTTTAACATTGGGGATACTTCTAGCATGGATCTTCGTACCTGTTTTTGAAACCTTCCATTTGGTACTTATTGGACTACTTATCCTGGTAATATTATTTAGGGTATGGATTGTTTTTCCTTACTTCAAATTTGCTCCTAATAAGATTCCGGATGCACAAGGTGGCTTAGATTCAGATTGCTTGAAAATCCTCTCTGCTAATGTGCTAATGTACAACGAGAACTATGATGGCTTTTTAGAAATTGTATTAAAAAAAGACCCGGATATCTTGCTTGTTGTGGAAGCTGATCAAGTATGGCTAGAAGGTATTGAGGATGTATTGAAAGAACGGTATCCATTCAGCGTACTGAATCCAATAGGTAACACATACGGAATGCTGCTGTTTTCAAAACTTGAGCTGAAAAATTCAGAAGTACGTTTTTTGGTTGAGGAGGGTGTGCCATCTTTTAAGACAATCTTTGAGCTTAAGAATGGGACAGAAATCCAATTTTTCGGATTACACCCCAAGCCACCTTCTCCATCTGAAAATACCACTTCAACTCCTCGTGATGCAGAACTTATTTTAGTTGGGAGAGAAGCGAGAGCAAGAGATATGCCAGTTATAGTTGCTGGAGATATGAACGATGTAGCCTGGTCACACACATCCAGGCTCTTTATCAGAATAAGTGGTTTACTTGACCCACGAATGGGAAGGGGGTTTTTCAACACTTATCATGCGAAATTTCCATTTCTAAGATGGCCTTTAGATCACATTTTTATAAGCCATCATTTCAAAATATTAAAGATGGAATTACTTGACAACTTTGATTCTGATCACTTTCCCATTTACGTAGAATTGGTATTTGATCCTTCAGGAGAAGCTAGGAATAACAAAGAAAAACCTGACCAGGCTGACAGAGATGAAGCTGCCGATAAACTGAATCAGGTCAGGTAAAGACTTAAAATTGATTATCCTACTTTGAAAAAGCTGTTAACATCCAGTGATTTTTCTCTGTCTGTTTCACAAAACCTTTGATGAGATCTTCGGTACCACTATCTCCCTTGTCAAGTGCTTCTTCGATGGTGTTGAACATAAATTCTAACAGAATTTCGTAATCTTTAAGTATTTCTTGCACCATCTCCATTCCTGATAAGTCAGTTCCTGATTCTCTAATCTCACTTGTCTCTAAATAATCTCTCATTGTGCTCAGAGGGGTTTGCCCAAAAACCCTAATACGCTCAGCTATATCGTCAATAGCTTTTTTAGCAAAATTGTATTGATCTTCGAATTTTTCATGGATATCAAAGAAATCTCCTCCTTTTACATTCCAGTGAAAATTTCTCAACTTTTGATAATGTACGCTGTAATTGGCCAATAATTTATTCAAGGCATCAACTATTTCAGCAGTTTCTAATTTGGTATAACCCAATTTGGTATGGGTTCTTTTTATCGTTTTTGTTAATTCTTCTATTTCACTATTCATATTTCTTTTCATTTTAAGATTGTAAACTTTTTACTTCGTTTATGGCGATTCGTACTTCGTCCAAATATTGATTACTCAGGCTCTGAACATGATCGTCAATGGGGTTTTCAAGATTGTATGTAAGTACATTTTTTAGTTGCTTCAATTTTTCTAACAACATTTCTCTGAACTCCTCGTCAAAAACGTCCTCTTCCAGTGCGTACGCTTTTTGATAAAAAAGATCATTTGTCTTACTTAACTCATCTGGTAAAACGACTTTTTGAAAGACGGCTCTAAGTTCAAGTTCAGAACTAAGTCTTCTGAAATCGTCTCTCATCTTAATCGCTACTAAATAAGTGTCCTTTTTTGTAGCCTTGTTTTCTGTCAATTTTCCTAACTTCTCAATCAGCATGAAGTAATCGTTTATCTCCACGAGTGCGAGTGCAGTTTTTTGATCCTCTCCATCAAGTCTATTTGCATTCTTAGTGCTAGCTTGATAGTATGAGTTGTGGCAGCTAGACAAGCTTATAAAGGCTAGTGCCATAGCAAACATTGCTTTATGTTTTTTTTTGAAAATCCGTTTCACTTTTTTCATTTCGATATTAGTTTGATTAGAATTCGCTTCTTATTTGATATCTGATAAAGAAAAAATTATACCAAGGCCCTGAGTCGCTTCAGAGCATGAATAGATGCTTACGAAATGTGGTAATGGCGCGACAGGTGAGGGGAAATCTCTACAGTAAAAGAGCTTTTTTAATAGCTTTACTTGATCAATTTTGTGCGTTCCAATAAAATCTGTCAGATTGAAATCGTCGAAATCTTCTTTAAACCCATGTTTCGAGAGGCTCTGGAATGCTCGATCGCACTATAAGCGGAGTGGCCTCTCATTAACTTAAAAGTGGAATTGCGTATAATATTAGGCGGGAAAAGTAATTATGAAAGTTGTTCCCTTTCCTATTTCGCTTTCAGCTTTTATTTTCCCTTTGTGTCCGTGAATGATGTTTTGAACAGTCGTTAATCCCAGTCCGGTTCCTTCTTTTTTTCCTGTGAAGAAAGGTTCAAAAAGGTCATTCATATCTTTCCTGGAAATACCTTTTCCATTGTCGGAAATTTCGAAGAAGACTAGTTCATCTTTCGTAAAACTTTTGACATTTAATTTGCCAATTTCCGGTTTCATTGCTTCAATCGCATTGATGAATAAGTTGAGCAAAGCAACTTTTATCTGGTCGCCATCAAGCATAAGAGGAGGGAGGTTTTCGTCAAGAGACTTCTCCAGTTCCATACTTTGAAGATTGAGCCTGTCTTTTACTAGTTCTAAGGCTTCTTCTGCTAGCTGGTTAAAGGAGGTTTTTTTGAGTTGAAGATTCTTTGGCTTTGATGAATTCAGGAGATCTGTAATCAGCTTACCTATGCGATCTGCGTTTCGACTTATAATACTAAAATAAAGGTCGGCATCTTCCAAATCATCAGATACTTCATCTTTTAACTGCTCAAGTGCCAGGGTGAGATTTGTAAGTGGATTGCGGACTTCATGTGCAATCGTGCGCGCAATTTTACCTGTCATTGATAGCTTTTCAGCTTGTATTATCTCTCTCTCAGCTTGCTTTCTTTTGGTCATATCTCGTATGACTCCTATAAAAGATTTTTCATCACTATCATCTTCGCTGGGAATTGAAGCACAGTTTACAATACAAGATTTTTTCTCTCCCACTCTGTGCACAAGTTCTACTTCCAACTCGTCTGTAGCTCCTTTGTCTAGCAATATCTTTCGAAGCAAATTGTAATCATTGCTGTCAGAAAAAAGCTGTTGAAAGTTCATACAAACTAATTCATCATCAGCATAATCGAACAGTCTCTGGAATGATGGATTGGTATCCAGAATCTGGAAGTTTTGATCAACATGGAAAATAGGATCAATAGACTCGTTAAATAGTCGCCGATATTTATGCTCTTTGGTTTCCGCTTCAAGTAGCGCTTCTTTCAAGTCTGAGATGTCTTGAAAATTCACTGTGAAACCGTCTCCGAGTTTAACAGCCGATATCCTAAACCATTTAGCTATTTTTTCATCAGAGTAGGATTGTTCAAAAGTTGCAAAATTTCCTGTCTCTACTACATTTACATATTGATCAAAGAGCCCCTCATCTTTATTTGCGGGCATTACTTCAAGTAATTTCGCTCCTAATAATTCTTCTGATTTTCTTCCGGTAATCCTTTCCGCTACGTCATTCAAGAAAAGCCACTCGAAATCTATAATTTCATTTTTTTTGTTTCGAATAGACTTAAAAGTCATAATTCCATTGAAAGCACTATCAAGGATGCTTTTCAGAAGCTCCTCGGTGCTTGCTCCTTTATCTTTAAATTCTTCTAGCATCTTTTTAAAAATCGATATTGTATGCTTTCAACTTGTTATATAATGTTTTCCTGTCAACATCGAGTATTTGAGCTGTCTTAGACTTGTTGTTACTAGTTCTTTGCAATACCTCAAGGATAGCACGCCTTTCTGCTTCTTCTGCTACAGCTTTTAGACTGCTAGGTACTGCTCCATTGAATGACACTTCCACTGATCCTCCAGTAGAGACATCAATGTCAGTAATCTCAGGTGGAAGGCATGATGTGTCAATATGTGCGGACTGACATAAGAGTACGGAGCGCTTTACTACATTGCGAAGCTCTCGTAAATTTCCGTGCCAGTAGTATTTTTTTAATACATCCATGCAGTTATCTTCAAATCCTTTCACCTGTTTATTCAATTGCAAGTTTGATGACTGCAAAAAGGAGTTGGCAAAATGCTCAATGTCAGCAGTCCTTTCTCTTATTGGTGAAAGTTCTATTCTGAACTCATTTAATCTGTGATAGATATCTTCTCTGAATTCTCCGGAATTAATAGAGTCCTTTAGGTCTTCATTCGTTGCAACTAGAACTCTGATATCAACAGGTATATCTTTCGTCCCGCCGACTTTCCTAATCACTCGCTCTTGCAATACCCTTAAAAGTTTGATCTGATTCTCGTAGGTCAAATTTCCAATTTCATCCAGAAAGAGCGTTCCGCCATTTGCCTGTTCAAAGCTCCCTTTTTTGTCATTTAACGCACCTGTGAAGGCTCCTTTCACATGACCAAACAATTCGCTACCGGCCAGTTCTTTTGGCAGTGCCCCACAGTCTACTGCTACAAACGGTTGATCTGATCGTTTACTTTTATTGTGAATAGACTTGGCTACATATTCCTTGCCAGTGCCAGTCTCTCCTAAAATGATCACTGACATATCTGTAGGAGCTATCAAGTCAATGTGTTTTTGTACCGTTTGCGATTGTTGACTAGGGCCAATGATAAATTCGGATTTAGTCGAAGAAAGGCTGTCCGATGATTTTTTTCTGCTTTTCGAGCCATCCACTTGCCCCTGTTTCAGGGCGTTCTGAACGGTCATTAGGATTTCGTCCGGGTAGAGAGGCTTTGTTACATAGTCATAGGCACCTTTTTTCAAAGCGTCTACGGCAACTTTTACGTCTGAGTATCCGGTAATAATAATTACTTGAATTTTAGGATTGATAATTTTGACTTTTTGGAGAATTTCCAAACCACTGTAGTCTGGTAATTTGAAATCGCAGATGACCAAATCTGTTTCATGTTCTTTCAAATAGCTTATAGCACTTTCTCCGTTAGTGACGGCCTCAGTTTTAAACCCTTTTTTTGTGAAGAATTTTTTTAGCAATAAACAGATGTCCTGCTCATCGTCTACAATTAAGATTTTTTTCATAGCTTGATTTAGTGTTTCATGAGCTGCGCTGCTTCAATGATCTGACCTTTTGTAAATGGTTTCTTGATGAAAAGATCTACTTCCATTTTTTGAGCTCGCTCCATTTCTTGCGCACCATCATGTGCACTAATTACAATAATTCTGGCATCATTGCTTTTTTGTCTAATGTCGTCAATGAGGTCAAACCCTGTGCCGTCAGGAAGACTGAGGTCAAGAAAACATAGTTTAAAGTCATTTGAGTGAATGCTTTTTCGAGCAGCTTCGATTCTTGATTTGTAGATGACATCTAGTCCTTCTTTCGCAAGAAACTTAGAAACCATCATTCCAATATCCTCTTCATCATCGACTATTAGAGCTTTCATAATCCAAATTTAGAGATGTGTAATTTTTCTACAAGTTACCAGATTCGGTGATCACCGGCAATCAATATTGACTCTAAGACATTTTCCTAACTGAACCATTATTCAGATTGAGAGATATATGAGTAGAATTAGTATTAATTTGACATTTAAATATGGGAATTTCAAAAAAGATAAAAACAGGGTTCGGTACGGCACCCGTATTTCTAACGGCTATCTCAACCATTCTGGGAGCGATTCTTTTTTTACGTTTTGGGTATGCAGTAGGAAGTGTTGGGTTTTTAGGAGCACTCGCCATTATAGGTATTAGCCATATGATCACGATCCCCACTGCGATGGCTATAGCAGAAATAGCTACTAATGAAAAGGTGGAAGGTGGGGGAGAGTATTTTATCATTTCCAGATCTTTCGGGTTAAATATTGGTGCTGCAATCGGGATTACCTTATATCTGTCGCAGGCAATAAGTGTGGCCTTCTATATTATCGCGTTTGCGGAAGCCTTCAATCCTGTTCTTGACTATATAAATGTGAACTATGGATTTAACCTGCAGGACATAAGGGTGGTGAGTATACCTGCCTTGGTTCTTTTGAGTATTCTTATGCTTACAAAAGGTGCAGACATTGGAGTCAAGGCATTGTACATAGTCGCGGGAATTTTAATGATTTCTTTAATCATGTTTTTTCTAGGAGACCCTATTGATGACTTGGGGAATTCCGGAAGCAAATTATTTGATAAGATTAAAGGTGGTGACGGCTTTTTCATTGTTTTCGCCATTTGTTTTCCAGCGTTCACAGGAATGACTGCAGGGGTTGGGCTATCAGGAGATTTGAGAGAACCGAGAAAGTCCATTCCTTTGGGTACGATGGCAGCTACACTTTCGGGGATGTTGATTTATGTCTTTCTGGCCTATAAATTTTCGGTTTCAGCAAGTCCAGATGACCTTGTCAATGATCAACTGGTTATGTCCAAAATAGCCCTTTGGGGACCTATTATTCCAATAGGTTTAGCTTGTGCAGCCGTATCATCCGCACTTGGGTCTATCATGGTGGCTCCTCGGACTTTGCAAGCATTGGCAGCTGACAAAATCTTGATTAATCGCTCGGTAAATTACTTTTTGGCCAAAGGAAAAGGTGCTAAAAAAGAACCAGTCAACGCAACTGCTATTACACTTATTTTGGCTTTGATTTTTATCGCATTAGGTGATGTTGATATTGTAGCACGTATCATTTCTATGTTTTTCATGGTGACATATGGAGCACTTTGTCTGATCTCTTTTCTTCAACACTTTGCTGCGGACCCGTCATACAGACCTTCTTTTAAATCACGATGGTATATTTCATTGATAGGTGCAGTGCTTTGTGTATTCTTAATGTTTAAAATGGAGCCCCTTTATGCTTCATTGTCCATAGGGTTCATGGTATTGATTTACCTCTATCTTTCTCGTCATCTTGGAGGACAGCAGGGAATAGCCAAAATTTTTCAGGGAGTCATTTTTCAACTTAGTAGGCAACTACAGGTGTTTTTGCAAAAGGCTGACAAGGAAAATATTGAAACCTGGCGACCTTCCGCTATATGCATCTCCAAAGACTCCTTCAAGCGTACCTCAGCTTTTGAACTTATGAGATGGATCTCTTACCGGTATGGTTTCGGCACGTACCTCCATTATATGGATGGCTATGTATCCAAGGAGTCTTATAAAGAGGCGGAGACAATAAACAAACAGCTTGTAAAGCAGGCTGAAATCATTGATAGTAACGTTTATATTGATACGCTGATCTCTCCATCTTATACCACAGCGGTTGCTCAGTCGATACAGTTGCCAAGTGTTTCTGGTCAGGCCTATAATACGTATCTGTTTGAATATTTCCGCGATGTGGATGGGTGTGGCAATGACCTCTTGGAAAATCTTCCGCTTGTAAGAGCAGCAGGGTTTGATATTGGAATTTTAGCAAGTACGGCAAAGGGGTTTGGCTTTCATAGTCAAATCCATATCTGGATTACAAAGAAGGAAGTAGAAAATGCTTCACTTATGATTTTACTGGCATACGTCATTGCGGGACACCCCGATTGGAAAAAGGTTCAGATAAAAATCTTCGCAATACTTCCTGAAAGTGAGATTAATCAGGAAAATGCAAGAATCATGAAATTGATAGATGATGGAAGATTACCGATTGCAGAACGTAATGTGAATTTTATCACACAGAAGGAGGGTACAAGTAATCGTGAGATTATTAACGCAAAGTCCAAAGATGCGGATTTGACGATCATTGGTTTTAAAAGCGAGACAATAAAGCAGTTGGGGAAAAAGGCCTTTGAGGGCTATGATAACATTGGCAACATTCTTTTTATAAATTCAATCAACGAAAAAGAAATAACCAGATCGTAGGTAAATCCAATTGTGGCGTTAGGCTAATGAATGTCTCTCTGGGGTAATTGTAAAGTTCCGTTCGTTACCATAATGGAAATTCTGTTTCAATTAAAAGAAATAACTATAGGTGATTGTCCTCAAGAAGTTGTTTCGCGTCATTTATATTCTTCAAATCCTCGAGAAACCGAATTTTTCTCGGTTTTCGATTTGCAATATCTTCTAAAAGTATTCTAGCTTCTTCTTCTTTGTTATTTTCAATTAATGCTTCAGCATAAAAGAGAGCATTGCCTACATTGGATGGTGCTATTGAATAAGCCGAATGTAAAAGCCTTAATGCTTCCTCGTCTGATGGCCAACTCAGGATGAAAGGAATCGTAGGAACTTTCAAGTGCATTGCTCCAAGAATTCTCAGCGGGCCAGCCTCATCAAAAGTTGAATCTGCATCAATGATTTCGTTATCAAGAGTTTTGATTTCTTTTAAGATACCTTCTTGAGCCGCCGTTGTTATGCTTATGGTCTGTCCCCACCTACCAAGATTAGCCATATAATAATATTTAATAGGGATGCTCTCGGGATAATCACGCATAGCTTCTCGTCCCATACTGACAGCTTTTTTGAGGATTTTTCTTTTAGTAACCTTAGGTAGTTTTGTATATGTTGCTTTGAACTCGTAGGCTCTTAAAAGTGCCGCAACAACCTCTGGATTTTTATTTGACTTTTTGTATCCTCGTATTGCCAAATTCACATAATACTTATTAGCGTATGTTCCGACTAGCTTTTCATATCGCTTAGTAAAATTACTCTCTGCCTCTTCAAAGTAGGACTGGGCATTTAAAGAGAGGCATCCTGAAAACAGAAATACTAAAAGCAATGTATGAAGTTGTATGCCGTTTTTTCTATCGCCCCCCTTCATAAATTATGTTTAACAGATTTATATTTATTGTTAAGAACCTGATCTTCCGAAATTTAATAAACGCTTTATCAAAGAGTAGCTCTCTTGATTATTTTCTTCCTTATAATGCCCAAGTAATATGGATATTGGCTTCAAGTTATCAAAATAGCCACAAACAACTTTCAGCATTGCTACTCCGGGTAGAAACAGAATCATACCAGCTATACCCCATAGAAAACCTCCTGCGATTAATGAAAGGATGGAAAAGAGCGGATTGATTTTTAAACTACCTCCAACTATTTTGGGACTGAGGAAATTGCCTTCTAAAAACTGTATGAAAATAAAAATTGCAATTACTCCAATGGGATACCAATAGCTGTCATATGTAACGAATGCGTATAAAGTAGGAATGAGTCCACCAACTGCAGATCCTACATATGGGATGACAGCAAGTAGAGCAGCCAAAAAACCAAAAAGGAAACTGTATTCAATACCCAATATCAACAAACCAAGACTGTTCAGAATACCCAATATCAGAATGAGTAAACACATTCCTGTTAAGTATTTCTGCCCTACCTGCTGAACCTCTTTGAGCATTTTTCTGAGCATTTTCCTGTTTTTCTTAGCAGCCAGATAGCTTACCGCTTTAGTCAAATGTTTGCTGTAGAGTAAGATTAAAAAGGTATAAATAAAAGATAGAACTAAATAGGAGAAGAAAGAGCTGGTAACACTTACGGTATCAGAGATCATCAAAAAACCATTATCGGAAAAAAAGGTAGATAAACCTTCAATTAGCTCTTTTGATTTGATGTCCGGTATGATTTGAACCTTATTATTTAAGAAGGAAGTAGAAGCGTCCAGGGCATTTTTTAATTTATCAATTAGGTTTGAATACTGACCCGTAACTTCAATGATTTGGGTTGAGAAAAGAAAAATAACCGAAGACTGAATTATGATAACACCTATTATTGATAGGGTGATTGAAAGTATTTTATTCAAACCTTTCTGACTCATCCATTTCACAACTGGATAGAGAATAAATGCAAAAAGCACTGCGAAGCACAGTGGGATAAGAACGTCCTTCGCATAGTGTAAAATGATCGCTAATGCGATGATTGAAGCCAATACAAAGAATAAGTTTTTGAATGAAATTTTCATTTTGCCTGATTTATAGAAAAGCACCGAAGTTAATATAGCATTGTATTCAATTGTTTCTTAATATTTCCAATCGTTTTTATGTATGTTAGGTCTTTCTAATTCCTTTCATTCGAAATTTTAATGGCCTCATCAAAATGCATTTAGCTAATAGGAGAGAGGAATGACGAAATCCACTCTTTTTAAGGTGATTGGATGTGAAACTTTATTTTTTAGCGACGCTCTCGACCATCACAGGGACATCTGTATTTCTCACCATTTTCTCCGCTATGCTACCGGAGATTAGAGCTGATACCTTAGATTTCTCGTAGGTCTTCATTAGGATCAGATCAGCATTAATTTTCTTTGCTATTGCTTGAATACCATCGACTTCATTTGAGTTGCGTACGACATGAGAATAATAGTCATTGATACCATTCCATTTTGCAACGGCTTTGATTCTCTCTTCTACTTCTTCATTCGAGATTAGATTCGTAGAGATTATATTGACAAAATGAAGGATTGCACCTTGCTCCTGCAAAAATCTGCATAGTTCAAAAATCCTACTAGGAATTGTTTTGCCAAGGTCCGTGGCTATCAATATGTTGTCAAACAATACTTCTTCAGAGTCTGACACGGCGATTATCGGCACATCCGTATTTCTTATCATCTTTTCAGTATCATTCCCACTTAACAGATCAAAAAAATTTCGGGAGCCATCTGTACCTGTTACTATCAGATCCAGATCCACTTTTTTTGATACTTCGTCAAGTAACATTGGAAATGTTCCGGTAGTGATATGTGTAATTCCCTGAATGGTTTCCGGCACAAGTTCATCTGAGGTTTTTCTCAACTCCACAAGAGCTTCATTAGCTTGCTTTTCCAGTTGCAAATGGTGCAGTGTATCTGCATTTTCCAATACTGCGTCTTTTGGGTGAAGAAGTACCTTAGACTCTTCCGGCTTGATGTTGTGGGCAAGATGAATTTTACTCTGAAACCTGATTGCATAACTGCATGCTGCCTTTAGTCCTATAAGAGCTTCAGGGCTAAAATCATATGGAACGAGTATATTTTGAATTGATTTCATTAGTCTTGGTTTTTGATTTAACAATGAACTTACCTTTAAGAAGGAATTGATATTACTTCTGTTGTAATAGATCTTTCACTATCTGATATGGAGTGCTCTCAGGTACGATGATGATCTCTGTTCTCCTATTTAATAATTTCCTTGAATCGTTTGACGTTTCAGGATCGTATTTGCTTTTGGCTGAGGCTGTAATTTTCGAAGGGTTAATGCCGTTTTTTACCAACTCTCTCACAACTACCAATGCTCGTTCTGAACTCAAATCCCAATTGTCTTTTTCTTCCGAATCGTAAGTTTGATTGTCGGTATGACCAACGACCAAAAGTTCAAAGTCGTCATTAAGATTAAGCAATGAGGTCACAATGCTTTCAATTGCTTCTTGACCGTTCTCACTTAGTTTGTTGCTGCTAACTTCAAAAAAGATATCTTCTTTTAATTCTATTAACAGCTCTCTTTCTTTTTCTTCAACTTTCCAGTCCGAATTTTGAAACCTGTTTATAGATTCTTTTCGTTGAGATTCTTTTTCAATTTGCATATTTATTAGCGCTTCAAGTGAGTCAAGCTTTTGAGATTTGGCCAATAACTCGCTCTTCTGAGCGTAGATAACTCCGTCTTTTCTGAATTTTGTGTTTGATAACTCATATTCCTGAAATATGCTATCAACACTCAGTTTTGCGATTTCTTCCAGAGCTGAAGTATATTTCTTTTGGCTGACACAACTTGTCATTGTGAACGCAACCGCTACAGACCCCAGAATCAACAGGCTTTTTAGCTGACTGTATTTGTAAGTATTAAAATGTTTGGTAATTAATTGATGTATCGCTTTCATATTATTTTTTTGATTTTACATCTTTTACTAAGAAAAAAGTGATCCAAAGGTTAAATCAATCCTGAGAGTAGAATAGAATACCTACTAGTATAAAAAATTGGAGTGCTGTCTACCCAGTTGTAGATATTTGTCTACATTCAATTCGGGAGATAATGACTTTATTGATTAGGCATACTATCTCTTAGGATCAAGCAATATTGTCGGGGAGGGATTGCACTATACATAGGTTTTAAGAAGCAGAATAATTAATCAGCTTTGTTTTCATTATCCTAGTCACGCCAGTATGGCGTCTATGAGAAGATAGATTCCCTTGGGGCGCACGGCCAGTGAATGACCTTCAGCGTGTAGATCGAGGGGTGAAATGCTTAAGTGCTACCAGATAAAGTAGGCTTGATATCAAGAACTCAACCCTTCAACAAAACCTCGTAATTGAATTATTTTAAGTCCCTCCACAGGTTTTACGCTTGATCCGGTTTAAGTCATTCAATACAGTAGCCAGAACAATCCAAAATCATTATGAAACCATCCTCAATTTTTTCAACAACAGGAGTACCAATGCGGCAGCAGAATCTTTCAATGCCAAAATCAAAGCCTTTAGAAGTCAGTTCAGGGGAGTGAGAAACGTGGAGTTCTTCCTCTTCAGATTAACCAAAATTTATGCTTGAAAAAACAAATCCCCCAGATATACAGATTGATCCCACTTGATTCGGGAAAAGATTTTCGGAAACAAAAAAAAGCCACCCATTTGAGTGGCTTTTAGTAGTCCGTAGGGGAATCGAACCCCTGTTACCAGGATGAAAACCTGGCGTCCTAACCCCTAGACGAACGGACCATTTTGTTAAGCAATGCTGCTGTCGTTTCAGCTTGTTTGCTTTTGGTGGTGCAAAAATAGAAGTAATATGAGATTATGCAAATCAGAGCCGAATATTTTTCATAATTTTTTTTCCACATTCTAAAGTAGCTGTTTGAAACCACTCAGATTAACATTTCTCTAATGAAATACCCATAATTTGATTTTGGCTATCAACGAAACACACTTTTCAACAAACATTATTTTGAATTAAAGATTTGGGTTTATAATACAATGAGATAACTCAGAATCAAACCTTAATTATGACTGCTCATTTCATTTGTTTCTCACTCATAGAGTTATAAATTTGCAGTCAAATTAAAAAGCGTTTAAATAATTACCATCATGTCAAAAGTAAAAGTAGGGATTAATGGATTCGGAAGAATCGGAAGACTAGTTTTCAGAGTTGCATCCGAAAACCCAAATATTGAAGTTGTAGGAATCAACGATCTAATTGACGTTGAGTACATGGCTTACATGTTGAAGTATGATTCAACTCACGGATTATTCAAAGGTGAAGTTGAAGTAAAGGATGGACAATTGGTGGTAAACGGTAACGCTATTCGTGTAACTGCAGAGAGAAATCCAGCTGATCTTAAGTGGAGCGATATCGGAGTTGACTATGTGGTAGAATCTACGGGCCTATTCTTGACAAAAGAATCTGCAAAAGGTCACATCGAAGCAGGAGCCAAGAAAGTAATCATGTCTGCTCCATCTAAAGACGACACTCCGATGTTCGTTATGGGAGTAAACCATGACAAGTATACATCTGATATGCAATTCGTGTCGAATGCATCTTGTACTACAAACTGTCTCGCACCTATCGCGAAAGTATTGAACGATAAATTTGGTATCGAAAGTGGTTTGATGACTACTGTTCACGCAACTACTGCCACTCAGAAAACAGTTGACGGTCCTTCTATGAAAGACTGGAGAGGTGGAAGAGGAGCAGGCCAAAACATCATCCCTTCATCTACAGGAGCTGCAAAAGCAGTTGGAAAAGTTATTCCTGAATTGAACGGAAAACTTACAGGTATGGCGTTTAGAGTTCCTACTCCAGACGTTTCTTGTGTTGATCTCACTGTAAACCTCAAAGCTGAAACTACCTACGAAGCAGTTTGTGCAGCTATGAAAGAAGCATCAGAAGGTGAGTTGAAAGGAGTATTGGGATATACAGAAGACGCTGTAGTATCGAATGACTTTGTTGGAGACTCTAGAACTTCCATTTTCGATGCTGGTGCAGGTATTCAACTTACGCCAAACTTCTTGAAAGTAGTTTCTTGGTATGACAATGAGTGGGGGTACTCAAGCAGCGTTGTTAGCTTGATCAATTTCATCGCATCAAAATAAATCTATCAGATTATAGATATTGAAAAAGCGCCAAACGGTGCTTTTTTTTATTGTATAGACGAAAGAGTAGTAAAAAGCTTTTCCTGCTCTATCGGTTTCAGTAGGAAACCATTAAATAAGTCGGAAAAGTTGCTTTCCTGTCCAGCGATCACATCAGCAGTTAAGGCATATATGGGCTTCTCGCTATTAAAGTTTTCAGAGAACCTTATCGCATTTGCAGATTCAAACCCATCCATTTTGGGCATGTGAATGTCCATAAGAATACAATCGTAGGGCTTTTTCTTCGCCATCTTAACCGCCTCTTTGCCATCCTTCGCAAGATCGACGCTTAAGCCCCAGTTGTTCAACAGCTTCATGGAGACCATCGCATTGATTCTATTATCCTCAGCAAGCAAGATCGACATGCTGTTCAACTTGATTTTTTGGACACTAGCCTTTTTCGCCACCGGCTTAGCCCTTTCCAAATCCAGGGCGAAATAGAAAACAGCCCCTTTTCTCTCTTCACTTTCAACGAAAATACGACTACCATGCAGGGATATAAGCTTTTTTACGATCGCCAGACCCAAGCCAGACCCACCATATTTCTTGGTTTTATGAAACTGAGGCTGGGAGAAAGACTCAAAAACTTCAGGAAGGAAATCCTTGGCGATACCAATACCAGTATCGCTTACGCTGAATCGAAGAGTATCATTCTGACCTTTCGATTCAACAAGCGAGATTTTGATGTCCACAGACCCCTTGTCAGTAAATTTTATAGCATTGCTCACAATATTGCCAAGAATCTGAGTGATTCTGGTCTCATCCATTTTATAGTGGCTGGAGATTTTATCATCCAGATCCAGATTGAGAGCAATTCCTTTTTCTACCGCCAGACTTTCATAAGCACTCCGGATATTTGTAATCAAACTTCTGAACTCCGATACAGAAGTCTGTAAGCTCAACTTACCAACCTCCAGCTTATTAAAATCCAGAATGTCGTTTATAATTCTTAAGAGATTGTTGGCAGAGAAGTTTAGCGAATTAAGAAGACTTGTATTGTCTTCACCCTGATTATCCTGAAGCAGAGAAGTAATCGTTGTGACCGCATTAAGAGGCGTTCTAATCTCGTGACTCATCGTCGAGAGGAAGTCCTGCTTCATTTTAGTTGCCTGCTCAGCTAAATCCTTCTTTTTTAAGATTTCCGCCTTTTCTCGTTGATTTTCCGCTTCTTGCTGTAGCCGCTCCATTGTGGTGATAGCATCATAGCTTTCTATTACCTTTTGCGTCTGAGCACCGATCAAAGTTTCTCTCTCTTCCGTATACGTCTCTATGAAATGCAAGGCATTCTTTAAGTCATCCTCAGCCTTGTATATTCTGTATAAGAAATTATTACACTTCGTTTTAATGACCCGGAGATTATACAAGCCGGCAAAGTTCAGCGCACCCTTCAGTGCCTCGATTGCCTTGTTGCTATCACCTGCCTCAAAGTACATGACGCCCAATTTGTAATAGCACATGCCCAATCCCATCAGCTCACCTTTTTCCCTGTGAAGCCTGATTGCCTGATTATAAGCATCGGCTGCCCTATGGATTTGTTTCTTTTTGACATGCACTTTGCCTTTCCCATATTGAGCAAAAGCAAGCCCCGAAGTATCCCCGGAAGCCTGCTTCATTTCGATCGAAAGATCGATAAGCTGCTCCGCTTTTTTTATATCGTTTTGGTTGAGGTATATACCTGATAGAGGATTATAAGCATCAGATTCCAAATCTTTATTGCCAATTTTTTTGGCCGCCTCTATTGACTTTTCATAAGCCATAATTGCATTTCGCTCATCACCGAAATACTCATATATTCTCCCGAGAGATTTTTGAACCCTGGCCTTATTGTAGTTGTCATCAAGCTTGTTGTAGATATCCAGACTATCAAGCAAGTAGATCAAACTCAAATGGTAATTCTCCGATCTAAAGTATATATCTGCCAGCTTAAACTTACTATTTGCGATCAGCGAGTGATCACCCACCACCTGATGTAACCCAATAGTCTCTTTGATAAACTGAATAGACTTATCGGTCTCTCCAAGTTTGCTATAAACCTCCGACAACTGATAGCGACTCTTAGACATCAAGTTGATGTCATCGATCCTTACGCTCAATTCTGCTGCTTCTTTGGCAAGACCTAAGGCAAACTCTAAATCAATATCCTCATTTTCTGCCTTTTTTAATAACTGTAAAATTCGTTTTTCATCAGTAGGATTCGTTTGCTCCATGAGTGTGGTTGGTGCTTAGCAAAGTTCAAAATAGTAAAACTTGAACTCTCTTTGGTTCAAGAAGCCAAGGAATTCTCTTTTTTTGTTCAAAAGAATTTTTATGATAAAGCACGGTTGGAGCAAGCCGATGTTGGCATTCCATCTATAGTTTGCACCTGCTATCCGCTATATCTTTTCTGCCACGCTAATCCCACCCAATAGAAAAGGATAACGCTGCTATCAGGGCTATTGCAAAAGAGTTTCATTTTCAAATCCAGTTAGTAAACCATTAATACAAACTTTTTCATCCAACAACCCTGGTAGATTCAACATAGGAAGCTCTCTCATTTCAAGTAATTTCTCTGCATAGGCAACCGTTTCCAATCCTCACTCGTCTAGGCCAAAATTCATTTTGGATCGGACTAACATTAAACTCAAACAGGTGAATATAAAATCCCCCCAAAAGATGCTTTCCATGCTTCTGGGATCAAGAGCCTCAGGTGCATACCTATTGCTATTCGCCATAGCAGTTGGGGCAGCCACCTTTGTGGAAAATGACTTTGGCACCAGTGCTGCACAGAAAATCGTCTATCGATCCACCTGGTTTTCAGCCCTATTGACCCTGTTCGGTGGAAGTATTCTGTATAACATCATTAAGTTTCGAATGATCCAGCAGCGCAAGTGGAGTCTGTTTGCATTCCATTTTTCAATCATTATCATTCTTATTGGAGCCGGAGTTACAAGATACTTTGGATACGAAGGAGTGATGCACATTCGTGAAAACGGTGAATCCAACCAGTTTCTATCATCAGAAACTTACTTGAAGTTTGAAGTATCAAAAAATGCAAAGCGCTACAAGTTTGACGAACCCGTATTTTTCGCATCACTAGGTACCAATCGATTTGATGAAAGCTATCAGATAGGTTCAGACATACTTGAAGTCAGAGTCAAAGAAATCGTTCCTAACCCCGAAGAAAAACTCGTAAGCTCAGCGCAAGGAGTCCCAATGTTAAAGATCGTAATGGGTGGGACCTCTGGACGAGAAGAATACATATTGAAGTTTGGAGATAGAAAGAAAATCCAAAACCTAGCCTTCAACTTTGGAGAAACCCCATTTCCCAATGCCGTAAATATTCTACTCAAGGAAGGTATGCCATTCATTCAGGCCAATCAAGAGATGAGTCAAATGGTCATGGCTACCCAGCAAAAAACGACACTTAACCCGGCAGAAGGCCCACATGCATTGCAGCTTAGATCATTGTACACTTTAGGCTTTGCGCGCTTTGTGTTCAGTGAGTTTGTACAAAGCGGAACGTATGCCATTCAATCCAAAGACCGGAAAATAAAAAGAGAAAGCACTGTTGCGGTGAAGTTAGAAGTTCAGAACGGAACCGACAAGCAAGAGGTATGGGTCTACGGACAGAAGGGGCTACCTGGAAGACAAGCCACAGTCAATTTCGAAAACCTCAGTTTAAGAATTGCTTATGGGTCGAAACCAGTCATTTTGCCTTTTTTCATTCGACTGCACGATTTCCAAATGGAACGATACCCAGGCACGGACAATGCTGCTTCATATGCAAGTGAAGTCACACTGATAGACCCAAGAGAAGGATTAGAAATGGACTACCGCATTTATATGAATCATATTCTCAATTATGATGGCTACAGGTTCTTTCAATCATCATTTGATAGAGATGAAAAAGGCACCTATTTAAGTGTAAATCACGATTGGTGGGGATCAATCATCTCTTATATTGGGTATTTTGGTTTGACGATCGGCATGGTGTTGACACTCTTTTCAAAGACCAGCCGATTTCAAAAAGTCCTTCGTCAGCTCAAAGAAATAAGAGCCGCATCAGTCATAATACTTGCTTTACTATTGCCAACACTATCACAGGCACAAACCATAATTGACGAAAGCAAAGCGCAAAATGTAATAGCTAAAGAACACGCAGACAGATTTAGTCGCGTAGTGGTGCAAGACCATAGAGGCAGAATGAAGCCAATACATACACTCTCTAGAGAGATCCTTAGAAAAGTCTCAAGAAAGGAGTCATTGTCAGGTTTATCTGCAGATCAAGTCTGTTTAGGCATGTTTTCAAACAAGCAAGACTGGTTACATGTACCGATCGTCAAAAATGGAAAACATAGCGTACTTCATAACCTTCTTGGAAGTAGTGAAACCCGATTGAAATACAGCGATTTTTTCAATAAAGATGGATCATATAAGCTGCGAGAAGTTGTGAGCAAAGCTTATAGCATGGAGCAGGTTGATCGAGGAACCTTCGAAAAAGAAGTCCTTAAGTTGGACGAGCGAGTCAATATCCTCAATATGGTTTTTCGAGGAAGCATATTTCGATTAATCCCAGTTGCAGGAGACCCAAACAATACATGGATTGCACCGCAATCTCATGGTCGTCGCTCTTCCAAGACACAAGAAGTATCTGATCGTTTTTTCATCTCCTATAAGAAAGCACTCAGAGAAGCTACTCTGTCGGGCAACTATACTCAAGCCAATAAACTGTTAAGTGAGCTGACTGACTATCAAGTCAAAAATGGGGGAGACGTGAGACCATCTGCCAGTAAAATAGAGTTGGAAATTTGGTTGAATAAACTCAATGTCTTCAATCGGTTATCGATGACTTACGCCATACTGGGGATTATTTTTCTATTGATACTTTTCATTGGCATTTTCAAACCAAATGTTCCACTTCAAGCTTTCTTTCGCTTCTTTCTCATACTTCTTATTATAGCATTTGCTTTCCATATACTCGGGCTTGGATTGCGATGGTATGTATCTGGACGAGCTCCATGGAGCAATGGGTACGAGTCTATGATCTATATAGCCTGGACAACTGTGCTTGCCGGAGTTCTTTTTGTCCGTAAGTCTGCGGGAGGGCTAGCCGCTACCATGACACTTTCCGCTACCATTTTATTAGTGGCTTTACTAAGTCATATGGATCCTGAGATTACCCCTTTAGTGCCCGTTCTGAAATCCTACTGGCTGACCATTCATGTGTCTCTTGAGGCAGGTAGTTACGGGTTTTTGATGCTTGGAGCCGTGATTGGGATTATCAATTTGATCCTTTTTATGACGCTGACCTCAGATAATAAAGATCGTGTTTTGAGGCAAATACGAGAGTTGACATTACTCAGCGAAATCACATTGATTGGTGGTGTTATCATGATTAGTACTGGAACCTATTTGGGAGGTATCTGGGCCAATGAAAGCTGGGGTCGCTACTGGGGTTGGGATGCTAAAGAGACATGGGCGTTGGTGACCATATTGGTTTACGCCTTTATCCTGCACATGCGCATTATTCCCAAGCTGTATTCACTCTATGCCTACAACCTTGCGACAGTGTTTGGTTTAGCATCAGTCATCATGACCTATTATGGAGTGAATTACTATTTGTCAGGACTTCATTCGTATGCTGCAGGCGATCCTGTGCCAGTGCCATCATGGGTATACGTGGTGGTTTCGATTATAGCATTGATTAGCCTCACTGCCTTTTGGAAACGATTGAAATTTAAGATCATAAAATAATCTCGATTAACAATATGTCAAAAACCCTTCATCGCATTTACATATTTACCATGGTCGCCATTACTGTTGGAGTCACGACTTATCTATCCTATGTGGGCTGGGAGTATTACAATACACCATTAGAAGAGCGTTTTTATTTGGATCAGCATGAGGACTATAAGCCAAGCGGTCTTGTAGGGCACGGTCTTGGTTTTATTGGCACTTTTCTCATCCTATTTGGAGTAGTCATTTATATCGTATTCAAACGAAATAAAACGCTAGCAAGAAAAGTCAGACTCAAGTATCTGCTCGAATTTCATATTTTCCTCTGCACGCTGGGCCCAATTATGATTCTCTTTCATACCGCCTTCAAGTTTGGTGGGATTGTCTCAGTAGCGTTTTGGAGCATGGTAGCGGTTGTGTTAAGTGGAGTAATAGGGCGCTTTATTTATATACAGATTCCAAGAACGATCGAGGGGCAAGCGTTGACAATGGATGAGTTACGCAAGATGAAAAACGATCTCACCGAGACGATCCGAAAGAAAGCAGATGATGAAGCATTGGACGATGTATTAGAAACAATGAAAGATCCTGCTCTGATGAGCAAGAGAACAGTGCGTCGTTCATTGGTTCGGTCAGCAATCTCAATCCTCAAGCAAAAAGGAATCGAGCGATCAGAGCGATCATTTATTATCAAAATGATAAAAGAAGAGCTTGGATTGGCTGTGAAAATCTCCAGACTGAAGAAAATGCAACAGCTCTTCAAATACTGGCATGTGGCTCACCTGCCATTTGCATTGATTATGCTCATCATCGTTGTGTTACATGTAGGTGTGAGTTTGGCTTTTGGTTATACCTGGATATTCTGATGGAAGTATTGATCGAAGAAATATTCACCTATGGAATTGTGTTCGCTATCTGTGCGATTATCGTTGTGGTATATCTCCGCCAATACCACCGTAAATCAAAAGAGGTGGAACAGAAAGTAGCTCAAGCTAAAGAAGATGGGATTTGGGAACCTGTTTCGCTTTACCCTCACATTGATCTCAATACTTGTATAGGCAGTGGAGCTTGTATCACCGCTTGCCCGGAGAAGGATATTTTAGGAATAGTAGATGGGGTAGCCACAGTAGTCAATACCACCAATTGTGTAGGTCATGGAGCATGTTTTCATGCTTGCCCTGTTGAGGCCATCACATTGAGGATTGGTACAGAAAGCAGGGGAGTGGATCTTCCACATGTAAGCGAAAACTTCGAAACCAATATGAAGGGCATTTACATTGCCGGTGAGCTTGGTGGAATAGGATTAATTAAAAACAGCGTGGAGCAAGGCTGTCAGGCCATGGCTATCATTGCCAAAAACAAAAAACCATCTAAACCGGACATGCTAGATGTGCTCATCATTGGGGCGGGTCCTGCTGGCATCTCTGCCTCACTTGAAGCTAAAAAACAAGGTTTAACTGCTTTGACATTAGAGCAGGAATCACTTGGAGGGACGGTATATACTTTTCCACGATCTAAAATCGTGATGACCGCACCTATGGATTTACCATTGTATGGGAAGGCCAAATTAACGACCACTTCTAAGGACGAGCTGATTTCCCTTTGGGAAAAAGTCATTGAAGAAAACGATCTTAAAATCAATGAAAACACCAAGGTAGAAAAAATCATCCCCCAAAAGGAAGGCACTTTCAAACTGGTTACCTCTGAAGGCGATGAATATATATCCAATCAAGTATTGCTTGCAACAGGAAGGAGAGGAAGCCCGAGAAAATTAGGAGTCCCAGGAGAGGATTTGCCAAAGGTTTATTATCGCCTGCTGGAGCCAGAGCGCATACAAGATAAGGACATAGTAGTCGTAGGAGGCGGAGATTCTGCTGTGGAGTCTGCGATGATGTTGATGGAAGAGAACAGGGTCACGCTCTCTTATCGGAAAGATAAGTTTGCTCGCATTAAGCCTAAGAACCGCGAGAAAATCAATCAGGCGATAGATGAAGGAAAAATAGAGATGCGATATAATTCCAATCTTGTTTCCATTCAGGAGGATCGAGTATTGATTAAAGGTGAAACAGGTACAGATGAGCTTCCTAACGATCTGGTCTATGTCTTTGCCGGTGGAGAATTGCCAACGAAATTTTTAGAAAACATTGGAATAAGTATCACACGAAGGTTTGGTCATATTTTGAAAAAGCATGAGTAGGTTTTGGTACATACATATTTTGCTTTTCGTATTTGCGATTGGCATCTCATTATCAGGTGAAGCTCAGATTTCACCCGGACCACTTAGCGATGCGCATGCTGAGTTCGAGGGAATTTCAAACTGTACCCTTTGTCATGACTTAGGCAAGCAAGTTTCGAGTGCGAAATGTCTGGAGTGTCATGAGGATATTCAATCATTGATAGATGAAGAGCGGGGCTTCCATTCGAGTTCTGAGGTAGTAAGTAAGGAATGTTTTGAATGTCACGGAGAGCATCATGGTAAAAAGTTTGACTCCAAGCGATTCGATCAAGACAGCTTTGATCATGACCTGACCACTTATATCCTGGAAGGACAACATGATGTGATTGACTGCCGGGAGTGTCACAGTCCGGAATACATAGAGGATATCGAAATCGCCAAGCGTGATGATACCTTCCTTGGTTTATCACACGAATGCATCGCTTGTCATGAAGATTATCATCAAGGTACTCTGACCAATAATGAAGATTGTGCATCCTGTCACAATATAGAATCTTTTAGACCCGCTCCATTCTTTGATCACGATGAAACCAACTATCCGTTGGAGGGCCAACATGTGGAAGTTGATTGTAAGGAGTGCCATCCCATCACAACCCGAAATTCCACTGAATTTCAAGAGTTTACGGGTCTTCCATTTAATGATTGTGTAGCCTGCCACGAAGATCCACACGAGAGTCAATTACCCGGAGACTGTAAGCAGTGTCATTCAGTTGAAGGTTTTGAAGTATTCCTAGGTCAAACTGAACCGCGCTTTGACCACAATCAAACCAAATTTGAAATTAGAGGAAGTCATACAGAGGTAGCTTGCTTCGAGTGTCATACTCCTGATTTAGAAGCTCGGATCATTCTTCAAGATCAAAATGGCATTGGCCAAAATGATTGTGTTTCATGTCATGAAGATGTGCATGAAGGCAAGTTCGGTCAGGACTGTGCACAGTGCCACAATGAGACCAGTTGGCTCTCGATTGAGTCGCTGGATAACTTCGATCATGACCTTACTGATTATCCACTTGAAGGAAAACATGTAGAGGTTGATTGTAAAGAATGTCACACGGGTAACTATACTGAAGCGTTGGCTCACGATCGATGCATGGATTGTCATGACGATTTTCACGAGGGAGTGTTTGTGGCTGATAATCCTTCCTCAGACTGTATTGAATGCCATGCGCTTACGGCTGGTTTTGAAGAAACCACATTTACGATAGAGCGACATGAAGAAACTGTTTTTCCGCTGGAAGGAGGACATCTAGCGACTCCTTGCTTTGCGTGTCACGTGGATGAATCCGAAGAGTGGGTTTTCCGCGATTTGGGGTCTGATTGTGCCCATTGTCACGAAGATATTCATATGGGACAGTTTGAAGAAAGTGGAAGTACAGATTGTACCAGTTGTCATAATTCCGAGACATGGTTTCCAACCTTGTTTGATCATGATGAAACGGAGTTTGCTCTTGAAGGACGCCATGCTGAAATAGAATGTGCTGCCTGTCACCAACCAGAAGTTAGAGATGGAAGTGATTTTGTTGATTACCAAATTGAAAAATTCGAATGCGTAGACTGTCATACATTATAGTAATCTTAACGCTAAGCGTAAATGGATTGCAGGCTCAGGAGGATTCTCCACACGATAATCCTGGCCTGAACGATTGTGCCTCGTGCCATGTCGCCGGGGACTGGTGGACGCTCACTAATCCAATCCTCTTTGATCATGATACCACGAGGTTTGCGCTAAATGGCGCCCATGAGCAGGTAGATTGCAAAGGGTGCCATGAGTCTTTGGTTTTTGATCAGGTAATGTCAGATTGTGCCTCTTGCCATGAAGATATTCATAGTGGTTCTGTAGGTCGAGACTGTGAGAGATGTCACAACGAGGATAGCTGGCTTGTTGATCAGATTCCTGAAATCCATGAGGAGAATGGCTTTCCACTTACTGGATCGCACTCTACTCTTAACTGTATCGATTGTCATGCCAACGAGTTGACTTTGCGGTTTGATAGACTGGGAAATGACTGTTTAAACTGTCATTTAGAAGATTTCAACCTAGCCCAAAACACGAACCATATAGAAAAAGGGTATTCTACTGACTGTACAGAATGTCATGATGCAATCGCGTTCGGATGGGACGATCAGATGATTGAGCATAACTTTTTTCCATTGATTGGAGGACATGATGCAGTAGCCTGTACAGACTGCCATGGAAACGTAGGTTATGATGATGATATACCTTCAAACTGTTACAGTTGTCATGCAGAGGATTACTTTGCTACAACCAATCCTAACCATCAGCAGGCAGGCTACTCCAGAACCTGCGAAGAATGTCACACAATCTTTTCGTGGAATACGCTTGAAGCGGGCAACCATGATTTCTTCCCACTTGTAGAAGGTCATGCAATCAATGAATGTTCACAGTGTCACCTGACTCAGAATTTCAGTGATGCCTCTCCCGAATGCATAAGTTGCCATCTTGACGATTATAACAACACGAGCAATCCTAATCATGCTGAATCTGGCTTTTCTACAGACTGCACGACTTGCCACGATATTAGTAATTGGGAAAACGCCATCTTCGATCACAGTCAATTTCCTCTGGTGGGAGCGCATGCAGAAGCCTCTTGCTTTGATTGTCATCAGGGCAACTACGAGAATACCTCAAGCGATTGTTTCTCTTGTCATCAAGATGATTACAACCAAAGTCGAAACCCTGATCACGCCACAGCTCGCTTTTCGACAGATTGTGCAGAATGTCACAACGAAACAGCTTGGGAACCTAGCACGCTGGATCATGATGGACTCTACTTCCCGATCACAGGAGGCAATCATAGGAGAGGAGTTTGGAATGAGTGTACGGAATGCCATACCCAACCTAGCAACTACTCAGCATTCAGTTGTCTGGAGTGCCATGAACACAACAGAAATGACATGGACAATGAACACGACGATGTGGGCGGATACTCCTATGTAAGCTCAGAGTGCCTGAGATGCCATCCTAACGGTGAAGAAGACTAACGGTCAAGATCTTAAAAACATGCTTATGAATTACTTAAGAAATATGCTGCCTGCCCTTCTTTGCCAATTTCAACTTGTCATCACGCTGAGACTCTTGAAAGGTACGCTTAGCAATGCTTTTGATAGGCAATGGTTGATGCTTTTTGGTAAGAGATATCAACGTGACAAAATCGTGTTGATCTTGATAATGCTTCTGGTGTCTCCTCATTTTACTAGTGCCCAAATAGAAGCAAAGGCCCAATTGGGGACAGTTTCCTATGTAACATCATCCCGAATCTATATCAAATTTGACGATACCAGATTTATCATTCCGGGTGATACTTTGTACCGGATAGAAAATGATTTGTTAAAACCAGCGCTGGTTGTTGAGCAGAAGTCCTCTCTCTCATGTGTGGGTAGACTCATTGGAACTCAAAAATTAAAAAAAGGAGATCAACTACAATTCAATGGTAGAACCTTAGAGGAGGAGAGTCCTAAGGTGAAGAAAAAGCCTCTCGTAAAGAAAGAAGATAAAATCAAAGGTTCTGTTTCGGTAGCAAGCTATATTAACGCTTCCACAGCGACAGATTTCAATGCTCGAAATATGGCAAGAGTTCGATTGTCAGCCAATGAAATCAATGATTCGCGGTTCTCTTTTGATACCTATCTGATCTATCGACAAAACATTGAAAATTCTGAGACCGGCGTTTATAAGAGTCCTGGACTATTCAATGTTTATGGGTTGTCTCTACAATACAAAAAGGATTCATCCTACAGCATCAGTGTTGGAAGAAAAGTAAACAGGAGAGTGGCTTCACTTGGAATGATGGATGGTTTACATGCAGAAAAACAGCTAGGGATGGTGCACTTTGGAGGTATAGCTGGTTTCAGGCCTGATTTCAAAACCAACGGATTCAATACCAACCTTAGTCAATATGGAGCATATGTAGGGATATCGCATCGAGGTGAAAAGCGAAGGTTCGAAGCAACAGTCGGAGCACTAGAGCAAAAAAATGGCGGTGCTATCGATAGGAAATATATGTATGTCCAGGGATCAGCCAGTCTTGGTTACGGGTTTAATATTTTTTCCTCTGCCGAGATGGATCTCTATAGTCTAAATATTGAGCTTAAGAAAGCAGGAACAAGGCTCATGAATCTGCACATATCGACTAACTACAGGATCGGGAAGCGTGTGCGACTCTCTATGAGTTACGATACTCGAAGGAATATCATCTATTACGAGACTTTTCAGACCTATTTGGAACGGCTGATTGCAGATGATCAAGCCAGACAAGGGATTCGTGCTCGTGTCAATGTGAAAGTGACCAAAACGTTGACCGTGGGAGCAGCCTATGGCAAGCGCTATCAGAGCAGTCTTCAGAATTCATCCAATAACTACAGTGGATTTGCTACTCTGAGAAATACACCACTGATTGGTGGAACGCTGACTGCCAACGTAAACGTGAATCAGTCTGACTATCTCTATACTATGGCCACCACTTTCAGGCACAATCGATACTACTTTAAAAACAAGGTCAACGCCTCCACTTACTTGAGGAGCGTGATATATGGATATATGCCTGAGCGAGACATGGTTATTGCACAGCAATTTCTGGGGTCTTCAATAAATTATCGTTTTGGGCAAAACATCACTTTTGGAGGTTTAGCGGAGTTTTCGCTTCGCAAAGCGGAATACAGAAATCGGTTTAATCTACAATTGACTAAAAGGTTTTAGATGATAACATCCATCTTACAATCAAGAAAAGAGAATATGGAGAACATGAAACTCAATCAAAGTATCAACGGATTTTTACAACAAGCGAGTCGATTCGTCAATCGGGAAGCAAAAAGTAAAGAATCCAATCTTTCGCATATTGATCATCTTAGTTGTCGCCCTGAGTCTGTCGAAGGGTTGCCTCATTTGAATTTGAGTACAATTCGAAATGCAGCTTGCATGCTTTTTGCTTTTGTTATTATAACAAGTTGTTCTCAAAAACCGAAGGTGATTGAAGCCGAAGCTCAACCGGATGCGTCCGACGTTTTTGAATTCAAAGAACCATACATCGATGTAGACGAATTGAGAGCTGATGCACAACCTTCCGCTTCCGATGTACATAAGGTAAAAGTATTGGAAACCTTGCCTACTGAGAAATATTCTTACTTAAGAGTGGAAGAAAATGGTCGAAAGTACTGGATTGCCACGAAGAAAATGGAAGTCAAAGTTGGAGGAACTTACTTCTATAGTAAGGGCTTGCTAAAAACTGATTTCAAAAGTAAAGAATACAATCGCACGTTTGATTCGCTCTATCTGGTCTCACAGGTTGTTCCTGCCAGTCACGGTCAAAAGACTTCCGATCAAGGCGGTACAAGTAATAAAGAAACGACTCCAACCGTACAGCCTACATATTCACCAAGCGAAGGATATCTCAGCATCAAGGAGCTGGCAGAGAATCCCGAAAAGTATGCAAACCAGCTCGTTAGCCTAAAGGGAGTTTGCACCAAAATCAATGCTAATATTATGGGTAGGAACTGGATACACCTAAAAGATGGGAGTAAGGATGATTTTGATTTAGTCATTACCTCAACGGTGAATGTACCTGTAGGTCACACTCTTGCGATAAAAGGAAAGGTCACGCTCAAGAAAGACTTTGGGTCAGGTTACTACTACGATTTAATTGTGGAAGAAGGAGAGTTGATTCAGGAGAAGGGGAGTTAAATACTTTCGAAAAACGAAATAATCGACTAAACCTTTTTTCCCTTTACAAGAAAACTAGATTTGATGGAATCGGCTTTAAGGTGTAAGAAATCCTTTCTTCTTTCATCCTTCGTGAAATTCGTAAAGTCCTGTTCAGAATCAAAAGAGATGAAATGAATCTCATAGGGCATTTCCTCTTCATGAGATATGAATGTTTCTTTGGTCGGTCTAATTCGGTAAATCAACTTACCCTTATAATCATTCATGATTGGGATCGCTAATTCTTCGAACTGATGAAAGATATTTTCTTTCCCGTCTTTTATGAAAATCATCATTGTCAAGTAAATCATATTTTACGGATGTTTATCCTATAGTTTTAGACAAGAAGCAAAAAACCTGATCCAGTAATTAGTGCAGAATCCCATTTAATGGTTTTGATTGAAGGAAAAGGGTTGCTCAAAATATTAAAGAAAAATACCTTAAATTATTAACTTATATAGTTGATTCAAAGCAGATAAACATGTCCAAAGGTGACCCGAAACCAGAATTATTAGAACTAAAGCCGGTAGATAAGGAGACTATTAATGCTTTTTACGAAAATAGAGATTTTGTCGAATTTGAGAAAGCAAAGAGAACTTCTACTAATACAGGATTAACTCCTTATTCAGGAGATTGGGGTAAGAGAGAAACACTTCATCTGCTCAAACGTGTTCTTTTTGGAGTTAAGCCTTCTGAGCTGGAGCATTTTTCTTCTATGAGTCTCAATGAATGTCTGGATGAGCTGATCCAAACAGATCCAGATCCGGAACCACCCATCAATGATTATACTGAAGAAGCAGATTTTGATCCTGACGTACCTCTGGGAGAATCATGGGTTCTAGCAGCAAAGGGGAGTAATGAAATAAATGTTGCAAGAATCAGTTCTCTAAATAGTTGGCTTATTCGCAATATCGCGAGGCAGCCTTCTACCATTCACGAAAAGATGATCATCTTTTGGCACAATCTGCTTCCCACGGCTGTCTGGGGAGTTGCAAATGCCAGAATGAGCTTTCAGTACTTTTCTCTGTTGAGAAAGCATTCCTTGGGTAATTACAAGACTTTGATTCGGGAGCTTACGACTGACCCTGCCGTATTGTATTATCTCAATGGAGCAAGAAATCGCAAAGATGCTCCAGATGAAAATTACGCAAGGGAGCTGCAGGAGCTATTTACAGTAGGGAAGGGATCAGGTTCAGGATATACCGAATCTGACGTTCAGGAAGCCGCTCGACTACTAACCGGTTTCACGGTGTGGTGGTTGGACAAGGATAAACCAGGTGAACAGAAATCTGTTTTTTATCATCCATACCATGATACGGGTGATAAAACGTTTTCAAGTTTTTATGGTAATAGAGTTATCAAAGGAAGAAGTGGGAACGAAGGAGTTGAAGAGTTGGATGAGCTTCTTGACATGATTTTCGATGTAGAAGAGGTTTCCAAATATATCTGCAGAAGATTGTACAGTTTTTTCGTACACAGTGAGGTCGATGAATCCGCAGAAACTAATGTAATTACTCCACTTGCTCAGCTTTTCAGGGATAGTAATTATGAAATTATGCTTGTAGTTAAGGCTTTGCTGGGAAGTGAACATTTCTATGATGAGATTAATCGAGGTGCTACTATAAAGAACCCCTTGGATCATCTTCTTGGATTTTGGAGGACTACTGAAACGGAGGAAGTCGAGCCAGAAAATCCATTTATCATTTATTGGCTCTATAAAGGAGTTCAGGCTTGGTACCTGACCCCAACAGGCATGTCGGTAGGATCACCTCCTTCAGTCGCTGGTTGGCCACCTTTCTACCAAGCTCCTTCACTTGATAGGATTTGGATAACAACCGATTCTATTACAAAGAGAGCTGAGAGAATGGAGAAGACCATATATGGGAGTTGGTGGGTCTGGCGAGACGGTAGATACTTGAAAACTGATCTTATCAAATTTGCGGAGAGATTACCCAACCCTTCAGAACCCACAGTCCTGATACAAGATATCTGGGATTTGTTGATGGGAATTGATGCTACTGAAGAGTCTTTAGCACATTTGAAATCAGTACTCTTATCAGATCAAACCTCCGATTATTACTGGACCAACGCCTGGAGTGATTATCAGAAAAACAAAAATAACACAGCATTTAAGCAGACTGTCGAAACCAGACTTCAGTCTATGGTCTATGCAATGAGTCAATTGGGGGAATTTCAACTAACATAAGCTATGAAAAGGAGAGACTTTGTTAAATGCATGGGGCATACAGTTGCTATTCCAACTATACTTGGATCGTTCGGATTTCACAATACGACTGCAAGAGCCTTGCAAACACTCATGAAATCGGCTTCTGAGGAAGGCAGGATATTGGTCATGATTTATTTACAGGGAGGAAATGACGGACTGAATACTGTCATCCCATTGGAGTATTTTTCTGAATTAAATCAAGTTAGACCTGAAGTAGTTTTAAAAGAATCCAGCCTTTCCAGACTAAGCAAATCAAATTTGGCTTTTCATCCATCTCTAGATGGTTTCAAGAGCCTCTATGATGAAGACAGACTTGTTGTGATACAAAATGTAGGCTATCCTGAGCAAAACTTCAGCCATTTTCGATCGACTGATATTTGGCAAAGTGCCTCTGATTCAAATAAGATAGTTGATAGCGGATGGATCGGGAGATATCTTACTGAACAACACGAGGAATATCCTGAAGCTTATCCAAACGAGTCTTTTCCAGATCCTTTGGCTATTGAGTTTGGGAATAGTAATTCCCTTTTGTTTCAGGGAGAAGGCTCTACTATGAGTATGGTTATCAACGACCCGGATAGCTTTTATAATTTGTTGGATGATGTAGAATCACCCGCACCAGAGACTCCTGCAGGTGATCGACTTAAATTTATTAGAATTATAGCCAAGCAATCTCAATTGTACGGACAGGTAGTCAAAAATGCAGCAGAGAAAGCAGGCGATCAGGTAGATTATCCAGATACAGATTTAGGAAATCAGCTTCGAATTGTTGGAAGATTAATATCAGGTGGGCTAAAAACGCCTATTTTCAAAGTACAGGTAAGAGGGTTTGATACTCATAGTGATCAGGTATTGGATGGTAATCATGGCGAAGGAACACATAGCGAATTACTAAAGGAACTCAACGATGGAGTACTTGCTTTTATGAAAGATCTTGAAAAAATGGGAAGAGCCGACGATGTAGTGGGTTTGACTTATTCTGAATTTGGGAGAAGGATCGTATCAAATGCAAGCTTAGGTACAGATCACGGTGCAGCAGCTCCGGTATTCGTATTTGGAAACAAAGTAGCAGGAGGCACCATGGGAACTGATCCTGTAATCGATTCGAGTATGACTCCTCAGGATAATCTGGAAGCAGAATTTGACTTTAGACAAGTTTATTCATCCCTTATGGAGCAGTGGTTTGAATCAGACTCAAGTCAAATATCCAATACCATGCTCAAGGACTTTGATACCTTACCGATCATCGAACAAGGGAAAACTGAAGTCTTGAGAAATAGAAACGCCTTATCTACTTTCTCTGTCTATCCCAATCCATTGAATGGAATGGCGACTATTCGTCTTCTGTCTGATTCTTCTCCGATCAAAATAGAATTAATGGATGTATCAGGAAGGGTGATTGAAAAGATTTATTATGGTGATGTTCAACCAGGCCAGACAGAGGTCTCGTGGAATACACATTCGCTTAAGGAAGGCCGATACTTTGTCGTACTTACTCAAAACAATACTCAAAAGGTAAAATCGGTAGTTAAGTAGACTTGAGGTATAAACGAGGTTTTGATGCACTTCAACTCGAACTCAATTTAGGCGTCACTTAAAACCTAAACCGTCACCATGAGTGTTTGCTTTTTAAACTTGGATAAAAAGACGAGAAAGTCTCAGAATATCAAAGACTCTTTCCAGCGATCCTTCTCCAAACTTCGCAATAACGTTTTTTTGTAATTATTAGTTGAGCCCAGGTTAATACCAAAAGGTTGGGTTAATCCAGGCGGTAGAAGAGAAGGGCCTGACCTTGAAGCGTATTGTACTTTATATCAAGTGGCCCCATTTTTTTTCCACCCAAAGATTTTTGCAATTGGATAGCTCCATCGAATTTAGTTCCCACTCTGAAACGAATTCCAGTACCAACTCCGTAGTTCGGGAATGAAAATTTACTTCCAGATTCAAAATCGGAGGTCAACAGCCCACTTTGATTGGTTTCAAAAGTATAAGCTTCCTTGAGAATAGCCCTTGCCCTGAGAGATAACGTTACATAAGGGTTGATTTTTCCATTCGGGAGAATATAGACTTTAGCCTCAAGCGGGATATCCATCCAATTCAGTGACAACTTAACCTCCTTCACGTCCGATTGCTGGTTCATTGTTATATCCTCGAAATTGGAATAATCCACATTCGTTAAATCATACACCTCGCCATCAACACGATGAAAATTAGCTCCCAGCGCAAACCCAAATCGTTTGTTCGGTTTAAACTCAGCTGCAGCCTTAAGAGAAGTCACAAAGTTGTTTTCAGTAGGGCTTACCTCCACTGAACCTAGACCCAACCCTCCATTAAACCACCATGATTTGTTGTTTTCTTTAAATTGATCTTTTCTTACCTCAGCAAGATTCTGCTCAGGTTGTGCCACGATATTTCTTTTGATCACTTTGCTCTTCGAATCTACGAACCTGTTCAGGGTGACCATTTCAGTACTGTCCAGATCAATTTTGATAGCAGCTTCTTTTGTTCCCTCAGGGTCATACGCGATGTACTTAGAAAGAACCTCAACTTGTTGTTCTTCGCTTAAGTCAGCTGCATCAAATGGCTCATTCTGGCCTTCCTTATCAGTAGAAGATAGGAGATCACTTTTCTCCTCGAGGGACATTTCTGGAGAATTTCCGTCAACTAAATTTTGAAGTGCATTTCTTGACGATTCGTCCTTAGCCACTTCCGTGAGCAAAGCCTCTATGTTATTTCTGCTAAGTTGGTTTGTGAATTTCTGCTCTTTAGATACGACTTTCTTTTTCTCATTACTGAACTCTTCAGAGTTGCGGATCTCCAAAAAGCCTGATTGATCCATGAGAATATTTTGCAAATCAACCCCTGCGAAGAGCTCCTCTAAAAGAGTAGGATTGGCCTCAAGAGTTGCTACAAGTTGACCCATTACCTCGTTCACGAATCGTTGGGAATCCTGAGACGACAATGCAAATGAAGCATTTGACTGTCTTAACCTTCTGTTTTCAGCAACCAATCCATTGATTTTGGCTTCCATATCATTATTGCTGCTGCTTTGCCTCACAACTCTTTTGGTTATCACAGCGATACTGTCCCAAAATATAGAATCAGGAGAGAATGCCAATTGATTGACTTCAGGTTCAGCTTCAAGATTATCTGCCACAATTTGACCACTCAGCGAGGTAATAGTTTCTTCTAAAATGTAAGTTCTGTAAATGAAGAAAATGGTCGTGATAAGAAAAATGCCACTTGCAGCTACCAAAGTTTTAACAAGCATAGAAGTAGCCGTCGCAGTACCAACATTCGCCAAGCCATCAAACATTTTTGATACTTCAGCTCCAGATGGCCCTATCGGATCGACGTGACTTTCCAATTTTGATTTGATGATATCGTCAAACCTGGAGTTATCCATTACTCACTTGTTTTACCTTGTTCATATCAAGTATTAGCTTCTGTAGTTTTACCCTCGCCTTAGATAGGTTAGACTTAGAAGTACCCGTTGAGATTCCTAATTTTTCTCCAATTTCATCATGTTTATATCCTTCCACTGCGTACAGTGTAAATACCATTCTATATGCAGGAGGTAATAATTCTATTGCTTTATAAATGTCCTCAGCAGAGAGTTTATCCAGAGCATTTTCCTCCAGATCAATGCTGTCATGCTCCATCACGTCTAAGTGATGGATTTCATTCGAGTTCTTTCTGTAATAATCTATAGAAGTATTCACGACGATCCTTCTCAGCCATGGCTTAAAGGAATCTTCATTGGCAACACTTCCCAGCTTAGCAAAAGCTTTTATAAAAGAATCATGTACAACCTCCTTAGATTCCTCTCGCGAATTGCAAAACCGCAAAGCCACACTCATACAGTAGCCATAGAAACTCTCATAGAGTTCATATTGGCTTTGCTTATGACCTTTGGCTGCTCGTTTGAGTATTCTTTTAAAATTGCCCTGCACGTAAGCTTCTGTTGCCCTGACGAGTTAATTGTTGAAATGGTTGCCAAAGGTAGAAAATCAATTTGACTATGAAATGCAAGGAATATGAATTCACAACCTTGACTCATCTTGAAAATTTCGTTGAAATGATAATTTGAAGAGAAAACTGACCTCTAGTTTCTACTATTGCTCTCGCTATTCGCTATATCTCCTGCTTGCAGCCGGAGGATGACACTGCTATGGTCCGTCTTGGTTGGGTCTATTTCTCCAATGTCAGAATGGAACTCGGTGGAACTAACAATCAAATCATTCATTTCTAAAATATCAGACAATCATTCCAACCATTCCAATTTTATAAGTGACTTAAAGTCAAACACTCTTTAAATATGAAACATTGGATTATTATCGCTTTTGCCGCTTTTGTTTTCGCTTGCGAAGAAACGGACAGTTCCCCAGAATGCCCAGACAATGCCATCTGTATTTCCCCAGAGCAATTGGCTGAGATTCAACTTGATTCATTGAAGCAGATTATACTGCAAGCTGCCAAGACTCAAACATGTTCTGAGTCCGCAGAATGCAAATTCGTTGGGCTTGGAAGTAAACCCTGCGGAGGCCCATGGGAGTATCTGATCTATTCTACAAATGCAAATGAGGAAACACTTCTAAGCTTGGTTAAAAGTTACAATGAAAAAGAGGAACAGCTTAATATTGACCATGGTCGTGCTTCGGATTGTGCCATTGCCCAGGCTCCCGATAGTGTTGAATGTGGTGGAGATGGGTGTACAGCTTACTTACAGGAGAAGGCCTTTACTGATGGTATTTGTTGCAGATAGGAAAGAGGGGGTTATTTTTTAGCAATCACATTAGCAATAACTCCGGCCAATACCAACCCCATTCCAAGATATGTCATGAGATTGAATGTCTCATCGAACAAAACCCACCCGAAACCTAAAGCATAGATGATGCCCACATAATTAAGAATAGAGACTTTGGAAAGCTCTGCCACTTGATAAGATTTGGTCATAAAGTATTGAGCTACTTGTGTGCAGAGCCCTACAGCAATTAGGATCGCCCAATCCCAGCCCTCAGGCCAAACCCAAATAAATCCAGACCAAATTCCCGAGACGGGCAGCATCACCAGCGGGAAGTAAAAAATGATAACGAGTGGATGTTCGCTTGTTTTAAGCATTCGGACGAAGTTGTAGGCCAGTCCCATAAACAGGGAAGCCCCAATACCCATGAGGAGATGAATCAATGAGATTCTTGAGTCAAACCCTTGAACAACGACCACACCGACAAAACTCAGAAGGAAGAATATCCATTGTATCGGCTTTACCTTTTCCTTCACTAAAAAGATTCCTAATATCGCTGTGAAAATAGGAGCGAGGTACTGAAGTGTGGCGGCAGTAGCCAGAGGAATTCGCTGTAGTAAGTGGAAATAAGTTACCAGAGCGATAGCCCCTGTGGCTCCTCTTAATAGCAATACGGGTTTATTATTCCCCCATACGCTTACTTTTTGTTTGGCCAGATAAAAGTAACTGATAAGAAGTGAGATGATGGAGCGAAAGAAAATGATTTCAATTGCTGGAATATCCGGAATGTATTTGACACAGACCTTCATCAACATGAAAACGAATGTGGCAATAAGCATAAACCTCACGCCATCAGAGAGGATTCTCATTTTTCTATGACTCCATCAGCAATCACAAACTTATGATCTGCCATATCTGCCAGAGACTCATTATGAGTTACCACAACAAAAGTTTGGTTTAACTCCTTTCTCAGGTCAAAAAACAATTGATGAAGTTCATCCGCATTTTTAGAATCAAGGTTTCCGCTTGGTTCATCAGCAAATACAATGGATGGACTATTGATCAAAGCTCTGGCTACCGAAATTCTTTGCTGCTCACCACCAGAAAGCTCAGAAGGTTTGTGATCACCACGATCTTTGATGTTTAACAGATTCAGCAATTCATGAGCTCTTTTTTTAACCTCTTTTTCAGGTCTTTTGCCAATGAATCCAGGAATACATACGTTTTCGATTGCCGTGAATTCAGGAAGAAGGTTATGAAATTGGAAAATAAACCCAATCTCCTCATTTCTAAATGCTGCCATCTTTTGTGAGGAGAGGCTCAAGACATTTTTATTGTTTAATGTCAGAGCTCCTCTGTCCGGTCTGTCCAGAGTTCCGAGGATATGAAGAAGGGTGCTTTTTCCTGATCCGGAAGAGCCTACAATAGATACAACCTGATTCGGTTCTATTGCGATATCAATTCCTTTCAAAACAGGAAGAGAACCATATGATTTGAAAATACCTTCTGCTTTAAGCATGCCGCAAATATATAAGCAAAATGTACACAGCCAATTGCGAATATCTCCTTATCGTCCAAACCTGAGAAAGTATGACAACTTCCCTGTTATAAGAGTTGACAAACCAGAGTGTATGCCCTAGATTCGCAGGAGGAAACAAATACACCCAATTACCAAGGACACAAATATTATTCAATGAATATTCACGAATATCAGGCCAAGCAAATACTCAAAGGATACGGAGTTAACATTCAAGAAGGTATCGTAGCAGATACACCAGAAAAAGCAGTTGAGGCTGCTAAAGAACTCAATAGAGAAACTGGAACTTCATGGTACGTAATCAAGGCTCAAATCCACGCAGGAGGTAGAGGAAAAGGAAAGGTTAATGAAACAGGTTCCAATGGAGTTGTGTTAGCCAAAGGATTGGATGAAGTAAAACCAAAATCTGATGCCATCTTGGGAGGTACGCTTGTAACGCATCAGACAGGAGCAGAGGGTAAGAAGGTGAATAAAGTGTTGATTGCTCAGGATGTTTATTATCCTGGAGACAATGAGCCAAAAGAATATTACCTATCTATTTTATTAGATAGAGCAAAAGGTTGCAATGTGATCATGGCTTCTACAGAAGGAGGAATGGACATTGAAACAGTTGCAGAAGAGACTCCAGAAAAGATTTATAAGGAATGGATTGATCCAGCAATCGGACTTCAAGGATTTCAGGCACGTAAAGTTGCTTTTGCTCTTGGGCTTGAAGGAGAAGCATTCAAGGGAATGGTGAAATTCATCTATGCGCTTTACAAGGCATATTTAGGAACAGATTCTTCACAGTTCGAAATCAATCCAGTTTTGAAGACTTCTGATAATAAGATTTTAGCTGTAGATGCTAAGGTGAATTTGGATGATAATGCCCTTTACAGGCACAAAGATCTGGCTGAGCTTAGAGATTTGAGCGAAGAAGATCCATTGGAAGTTGAAGCGGGACAAAATGGACTTAACTACGTCAAGCTTGATGGTAACGTCGGCTGTATGGTTAACGGAGCAGGTCTTGCAATGGCTACAATGGATATCATCAAACTTTCAGGCGGAGAACCTGCTAACTTTTTAGACGTTGGGGGTGGAGCCAATGCTCAGACGGTTGAGGCTGGTTTCAGAATCATTCTGAAAGACCCAAATGTAAAAGCGATCCTAATCAACATTTTTGGAGGAATCGTAAGATGCGATAGAGTTGCCAACGGAGTAGTAGAAGCTTATAAAAACATTGGAGAGATCAGTGTTCCGATCATTGTAAGACTGCAAGGAACTAACGCTGAAGAGGGAGCCAAAATCATAGAAGAGTCAGGCTTAAAAGTAACTTCAGCCATTGTGTTGAAAGACGCGGCAGATAAAGTGAAAGCGGTACTGTCTTAAAAGAAACCATTTTGAATAATGTTTGCGGCACTTCAGGAAACTGAGGTGCTTTTTTTATTTACTTCGAACCATCTTAGCCAAAGCAAAAACCGCAATCCCTACCCATACGATATTGATAAAAGTAGAAGGATAAGCACCATAGTAGATCGTATTGACTATCAGAAATATAGCTCCAGTTAAGTTAAGGAGTTGATAAAGTCTCGAATCAGAGTCAACCTTTTTATAACTGATTAGGAAATAAGCAAGTATCACTTCCACCGATCCTATCCAGCCAAGTACATCAATGAGTAATTTCATTTAGTGTTTTCCCTGTGCCTCTTTTGCCTGCTTCACGTGCGCCAAATGGTGTCGACAATGCCAAGAGTACATACTGATCGTTTGCCCAAGATTGAAAACCTTACCATGTTCCGGATGAACATATTCCTTCATAAGGTCTTCTTGCGAAAGGCTTTCCAACAAAACCGTCCATCTTTTATGAAGATTGTCCAATAGATCTAAACTCCACTCTATGGGACTTTGCATGTCTGGAAGTTCGGCCCAGAGATGTTCTTCATAAGGTTTAATAGTTGGTTTTGCTTCGGTCAATGCAAGCTTGAATCTCATCTGACTATTGATGTGACTATCAGCGCAGTGATGAACGACCTGTCTTATGCTCCAGCCATTTGGTCTGTATTTCCACTCCAGTTGCTCCGCAGATAAGTTTGAGATTTCTGCTTTTAGGAGTGAGGGGAATGATGCTATATCCGCAATCCATTGATTGATTTCCTCAGTGGTGAATTCGGCAGGAAAGTTGAATCTACCGACAGGATATTTTAGTGTTTCCATATTATAAATTTAGAGGAGTAAGTTAAATCCAAACCCTAGGATGCTTTGATTAAACCTATGAGAATTTATCTTTCATTCATCGAATCTTATTCACCGATAAATGTTTGATTAGCAGGTGAATTGGCTTAAGTGAATAAAGCTTCAACTCTTACTCATGTATTTATCCAGGCTTTTAAGACACTCACTTCTTACTTTATTCTTAATGATTGGGGACCAACCTAGCAATAGACCAGAAGTCCCTAGAGCCATCCTCGACCATTTCCACAAATCGAACCGATCAACATGCTTGATGATTTTTCCATCTTGAAATTCAAAAGACGCTTTAATAACATTGTGAACTTGCCTTTTTGTTTTGCTGAAAGGATAACGTGCTTCCCAAATGGCTTCTCCAGAAGTTTCACTCTCTTTTATTATTTCAAATTCAACTTGCAGATTGCTTCCCCCTCTTTCTATCAACATACTCCACATTGACTGAGCTTGTGCAGAATTCAATTTACCAAAGGCAGGATCTTCGAAAGTGGCTTTTTCATGATAGAGAGCGTTCATTTTATCCGCCTCTTTGTTACTAAAAGCATGGTAAAACGAGTCGATGATTGAGTTTTCCTTCGTCATACTTAAAGATGGAGAATTATTTCTCATTTAGCATATTTCAATCTAAGACTATTCATAACAACCGAAAAGGAGCTTAATGCCATAGCCCCACCTGCGATCATGGGACTTAATAGAAATCCATTGATAGGGTACAGTAATCCTGCAGCGATTGGGATACCTATGATATTGTAGATAAAGGCCCAAAAGAGATTCTGGCGAATGGTTTTAATCGTATTTTTCGACAATTTAAGTGCATCATTCACCTTTGTCAGGTCTGACGAGATAATAGTCATATTGGCAACTTCAATCGCAATATCAGAGCCCTGTCCCATAGCAATGCTCACATCTGCTTGTGCCAATGCTTGACTGTCATTGATTCCATCTCCAACCATCGCTACCGTTCTTCCCTCTTTTTGTTTTGCTTTTATGATATTGGCCTTGTCATGAGGTATAAGGCCGGCTTGGTATTCGATTCCACCAAGTGAGGATGAAACGGCTTTAGCTGTATTTTCGTGATCTCCTGTAAGCATAATTACATTCAAGCCTTGCTCTTTAAGCCTTGCTATTGCTTGTTTGCTGGTAGGTTTAATTTGATCTGCGATTCCCATTGCAGATATAAATTCTTTTCTATCAAAAAAGTAGATCACGGTTAGGGCACTGTTTTCCCATTCGTCAATTAGCCGCTCGGTAGTTTCGTTAATAGACACTTTCATATCACTTAAAAGTGTTTTATTTCCAACGAAGTAATTCTTACTGTCTACAGTCGCCATAATACCTTTTCCAGATAGGTTGGTAAAGGATTGTACTTTTGCCGACCCCACATATTCCAAGTCCTTTAAGTGAGCCTCAACAGCATTGGATAAAGGGTGATTGCTGAGTGTTTCTATAGAAAGAAGCGTTTCTCTTTTCGTTTCTTCTTCATCCGTCCAAAACGTTCTTTGAACTTGTGGCTTTCCTTCTGTGATGGTTCCAGTTTTGTCGAAAACGATCGTGTCTACTTTGTGAGCCAGTTCAAGGCTTTCAGCATTTTTGACGAGAATACCGTTTTCACTTCCATTTCCTATTCCGACCATAATGGCCGTAGGTGTTGCAAGACCCAGAGCACAGGGGCAAGCAATCACAAGAACAGAGACTGTAGCAAGCAGGCCATGAGCCAGAGCATTTTCTCCTCCAAAAATTAACCACACAACCACACTCAGAAATGCGATAGAAATAACGATTGGTACGAATACGCTGGCAATTTTGTCAACCAGTCTTTGAATTTGAGCTTTACTTCCCTGGGCTTCTTCAATCATCATAATCAATTGGCTGAGGAAGGTTGCATCGCCTACTTTTTCTGCTATCATAGTGAAGCTGCCTTGCTGATTGATAGTGCCAGAGGTAATGGAATCATTGATCTGTTTTTCAACAGGTATAGGCTCTCCTGACAGCATACTTTCATCTACAAATGAATGCCCTTCTTTGACTTTTCCGTCAACAGGTATTTTATCTCCTGGTTTGATTAGAATCAAATCATTGACTTCTAATTCCTTAACCGACTTTTCTATATAATCATTATTTGACCAGACTAGAACTGTTTTTGGTTGGAGGCTTATTAATTTCTTGATAGATGTAGCAGTCTTTGTTTTGGCACTTTCCTCCAGCCATTTTCCAACTAATATGAAGAAGATGATTACGGCTGCAGTTTCGAAGTAAACATGAGTAGGAATTCCTTTCGATTTATAAAAAGAAGACAGGAATAAACTCGATAAACTAAAAATAAAGGCAATCGAAGTGCTTAAGGCAACCAGTGTATCCATGTTTGCCGATCTGTTTTGTAATTGCTTCCACGCACCAGAGAAAAACCTTCTTCCAAATACAAAGAGAACAACTGCGGTCAATAACCCAGATAGTTCTTTACTGTAAGGGGCGTAAGGGAAAACCATTGAAAGAATAATTATTGGAAAAGCAAATGCACCGCTCCAAGCCAAATCCTTCTTCAATCTAGCAAATGCACTTTTTTTCCTTTTTTCAATTTCTTCAGGGCTTTTCTGATTCTTATCAACTACAAGCTCATAGCCGATTTCCTTTATTGCTTCCTGAAGATTGCTTTCTTCTATTTCAAGCTCATCAAAGTCGATAAAAGCAGTGTGGTTAGAAAGGTTTACAGTTGCGTTAAGAACTCCTTTTTGCTTTTTCAGAGCATTTTCAACGCTCCCAGAACAACTTGCACAAGTCATTCCAATGACGGGAAATGTTCTCCTAACGGACGTGGATTTAGCTTCCAATTTTTTGAATTAGTTAATTCCCAATGCAACCATAATCCTGCTAAAGAAATTCCTTCCGAATAAAATCAGTAGCTCTTTTTACTCCAGAGGATGCAGGTTCTTCAAATACATAAGTATTGTCTTCTTTTCTGAAATCGGGGAGATTCGGATCAATGATGAATTTTGGCACTTCATCGGATGTGTAATTCATTAAACCAGCAGCAGGGTAGACCAGAAGAGAAGTTCCAACCACCATAAATATATCAGCTTGCATTGCCTGCTCGATGGCAGGCTCCATCATAGGAACCATTTCTCCAAACCAAACGATATGAGGTCTGAGTTGTGAACCCTTTTCACATTTGTCTCCCTCTTTCAGCTCCCAACCATCAAGATCGTAAATCAAATTTTCATCAAAGCTACTTCGCACTTTGAACAACTCGCCGTGAAGGTGAAGGACGTTTGTACTGCCAGCCTTTTCATGGAGATTATCCACATTTTGGGTGACAATCACAACTTCAAAATCTTTTTCAAGGTTTGCTAATTCAACATGGCCAGCGTTGGGCTGGGCTGTCAGTGCCTGCTTTCTTCTTTGGTTATAAAAGTCCAGTACCAGAGGCCTGTTTTTGCGCCATCCTTCAGGAGATGCTACTTCCATTACATCATGGCCTTCCCACAATCCACCAGCATCGCGAAAGGTTCTTATTCCGCTTTCTGCACTTATTCCTGCACCGGTTAAAACGACTATCTTTTTCATATCTAAAATAAAAAGTCCAACTCATAGAAATGAATTGGACTTTGATTTAGTGTCATTTAAGTGTATTACCAAATGTTTTCATTTCTTTCTAAATCTTCAATATTTGTAACTAGAAGTTCAGATTGACTGCAATCAAAGGAATGCATTTTATAATTAATATTGTTGTTGTCAATACTTTCTATTGTAACTAAATCCTGACTCTGTCCATTACTATTTAAAGTCCATGTTTTGGAAATTTCATCATACTGTATTTCAGAAATTTTTTCGTTATTCATAGAAAACAGTTCCATTTTATTTTTGGAAGCTCTTAGCTCGTAGTTTTTACCATCCATAGTAATATTTTGCTTCTGAACTTCACCATCTTTCATACTCAAAGGGTTGTCTCCAGTCCAAAATTCAATACTATTCAGAATAAGACCATCTACAAACAGGGTGAATGAATAAACAGGAATCACAAGCAAAATAAAAAAGATTGCTTCGTTTGCGAATTTACTATCAGTAACTCTCTCATTCCAATTTTTGAGTTTACTGCTCATTGTGAAGCTTCCAATACAACTACTTAGGGTGATTGATAGCAAAAGAACGATTGCTAAACTTTTGAGTGTTAATGCTTTTTTCATGATTGATTAGTTATGATTAAAAGTTAATGTTTAAAATGAAGATAGCTAAAATTTGATTTCTAAAAAGTGAATAATAATTTTATTAAATTGATAATGATTTTACCGTTCCAGTGACAATTCTCCAAACTTTCTGAATATGAGCTAGTTGAACGTTTGTTTGACCTGTTACCAATCTTATTGAATATTTTTCGCTTACCAGTGTGTGTGAAAGGAATGCTTCTCCAGATTCATTTATTTTGAGCAGTAGGTTCTCGTTAAGTTTATTTAATGATTCATTACTCATTCCGACTTTAACGAACCTAAATACAACCATATTCATAACCTGAGGAGCGAGTAGTTCGAAATCAGGATGGTTTTCTATTTCTTTCTTAAGCCATTCTGCTAGCTTCATATGATTTCCAATGATGGTTTTTAGACCTTCAGACCCATATGTTCTCAGTACAAACCAAAGTTTGAGAGCTCGGAATCTTCTGCCAAGAGGAACACCCCAATCTCGATAGTTATTAACTTCTCCGATAGTTTTGGTTTTCAGGTATTCTGGAAGAATGGAAAAAGTATTTAGAAGCTCATTTTTGCTCTTGACAAAATAAGCTGAGCAGTCGAAGTTAACCATCAACCATTTGTGAGGGTTGAAGACATAACTGTCTGCAAATTCTAATCCTTTGCATAAGTATCTGTATTCAGGGAGTATAAAAGCACTTCCAGCATATGCCGCATCCACATGAAGCCAGATGCTTCTTTTGGTACAGATGTCAGCGATTTTATCAACTGGATCAAAAGCCAGCGTTCCGGTTGTTCCCAAGGTGGCTACAACACAGCAAGGAACAAAACCATTTTCTACATCTTCTGATATCGCTCTCTCCAATTCTGAGGGTACCATTGCTAAATTTTCATCAACGGTGATTTTGACTAAATTATCGGAACCAATACCACAAATACGAACTGCTTTATCAATAGAAGAATGCGTTTCTGATGAACAGTAAATACGTAATCTCTGATTGGCAAATCCCGAAACATTAATTTCGTTGTTCGTTACCTTCTCACGCGCCGAAAGTATAGCAGCAAGAGTTGCCGTACTGGCAGTATCTTGTATGACACCATGCCAATCTTTAGGAAGAGACATTAGCTCTTTGAGCCAGTCCATCATTTTCTCTTCAAGTTCAGCGGCGGCAGGGGAGGTTTCCCAGATCATACACTGAGCAGCTATTCCTGAAGTGATGATTTCTCCTAATATCGATGGATGGCTTGAGTTTCCTGGAAAATAGGCATGAAAGTTAGGATGTTGCCAATGGGTAATTCCAGGCATTATTTTTTTATCCAAGTCGTCTAAAATAGCTTCAAAGTCATCTGAATTAGAGGGAGCAACATCAGGCAGCTGGTCAAAGATATCTCGTGGCTTAACCTGAGATTTCACAGGAAATTGCTCAATGTTTTCCAAGTAATCAGCAACCCAATCGACTGCTTCATGAGCATGTTTTCTGAATGCATCTTTATCCATTATTTAGATTTTTTGAATTTAAATTCTAGCGTAGTATCATCCGCCTCAGCGAAAGCAACCATATAGCCATTCTCCATTTCGTAAATGATTCTCTGAGGGAAATCATGTTTGGGGTTTTCAAAGGTCCATTTGTTCTCCGAAGATTCTGTTAGTTTGAATCTTACATCTCCATCTCCAATATTGGCTATGTAGTAGATACCAGAAGTCTCAGAAACGATAGATAGTGCTTCATAGAATATTGTATCTCCATTTTCAGCGGATAGACCTGCACCTTTCATTTCAAATTCCGAGACGACTTCCCAAGTCTCTGTGGATTCGAAGGATTCATCTAACTCGTTGATCCACCTGCCTTCCATCCATTGCAATGGCGCGAGAGATTCACGTTTTTGGCAAGATGTAATGAGAAATAAGCACGGGATTATGAACTTGAACTGTTTCATTACTTACTAGTTAATCATACCAAACTTACAGTTTGAGAATGATCTTAATAAGGAATGTAGATTATTTTCTTTGTGTCAAAGAAGGGTTCTTCGAAGTAGTTTTTGATATCTATTTCCTGATAGTTCCTTTTGATTTCCTTTAACTCTTCTGACAGGTCACCACCTTTTAATAGTACGTAACCACTAGAAAAAGAGTCTTCATTTGTTTTGATCAAATGACTAGTCCAGTTTGTAAGTTGTTTGCTTCTTGCTACAGCTCTGGAAACTATATAGTCATATTTAGATTTGATTTTTTCAGCTCGCTGATGTTCACAAGTCAGGTTTTTCAAATCAATTGCTTTCGATACTTCAGAAACGACTTTGATCTTCTTTGCTATCGAATCGACTAAATGGAAGTGACAATTAGGGAATAAAATGGCTAGAGGAATGCCTGGAAATCCGCCTCCCGTTCCAATATCAAGAATCTGGCTATTGTTCGGAAAAGAGCAAAATTTAGCTATGGCAAGACTGTGTAGAACATGTCTTTCATACAGTTCCTCAATATCCTTTCGGGAAATGACATTGATTTTCTGATTCCACTCAACATAAAGCTCACCGAGTCGATCAATTTGTTCTACTTGATTCGGATTAAGGTCAGGAAAGTACTTGTAAACGATGGATTGATTCACAAGATTTAAATATGCTTTTTCTTGTCTTTAACTAACTCGTACATGAGTTCTCTGGCGCGATGAAGCTGAGCTTTTACAGTGCCAAGAGGAGCTTGAAGTTCTTTTGCGATTTCCTCATATGACAATTCGTCAAAGTACCGGAGTTTTACCAACCGCTGATACTTTGCAGGAAGTTTGGTTACAAACATCCTTACGAGCTCTATCTTTTGCGTGTTGATGGTAGCTTCGTCAGGAGTGAGGTTGTGATCCTCCACATCAATATTGACAGATTCACCACTATCGTCTGTAAATGAGGTGTTTAAGCTATATGTCTCAAGTTTTTTCTTACGAATAAAGTCAATAGCATTATTAGTCGCAATTCTAAATAGCCAGGTACTAAACGTATAATCCTTTTTGAATCTGGCTAGATTTTTAAATGCCTTAGCAAAAGCTTCAATCGTTAGATCTTCCGCATCATCCACATTTCTGACCATCTTGAGGATCATGTGGTAGACAGGCTTTTTATATCTGGACATGAGCTCTGCAAATGCAGACTCATCACCATCCAAAGTAGCTTTGTCTATTAAATTGAAATCCTTTAATGCTTTGTCAGAAAACTGTCTATTTAATTCCATCGAACTCTTTTAATCAAAAATGATCTCACACTTATTAACGGTAGGAGTATTGCATACACAAAATCCATGACTGGAAATAGCCATGGGTTCCATCTTATCTGAAGATTTGAAGAAGTGTAATTTGATATTAGTCCCCTTACAATGAGCACCGTAGCAAAAATCAATCCTACTGTCCACGAGTCAGACATAAAACTAATTAAAATTATAAAACTCAGCCACATTAAAGAATGAGCGATAGCTTGAAAAGTCAATTTTAATTTAGAAGACAATTTGTAATACTTACCCACAGAAAGGTGTCTCGTTTTTTGGTGAAGGTATGCTTTCCATGAACGTTTAGGAACAGATATGGTTGGGGAGTCGATATCTATATTTACTTCTGTGTTGGAGCTGGTTGATACTTGTTGAATAAATAAATCATCGTCACCTCCTGTGATGCTTTGATATTTGCCAAAACCATCATGGTCAAAAAATATTTTTTTGTTGTAGGCAAGATTTCTTCCTACTGCCATATAGGCATTTTTTCTCCTTGCCGCTGATATATAGGATTCGGCTGTTTGGAAGGTCTCATAGCTTATAAGGTGGGAGAGAAGGCTACCATGATTTTGATAAGGACTTATTCCTATGATGACTTCAGTATCTGAAGATACTTTACCGTTGAAAGTCTCGATCCAGTTTTTTGAGATTGGTTTACAATCAGCGTCGGTTAGAAGAATCCAATCGTGGGTAGCAAGAGAGATTGCTTTTGTTAAACCATATTTTTTTGGGTGAAATCCATCCGGAACCTTATTGATGCTCAAAACTCTCAGCTTTGAGTTTTTATGATAAACACTTTCCAAATAGTCGAAACTATCATCGGTACATCTATCCAATACGACAATGATTTCGAATTTTGAATATTCTTGTTCAAGAATAGAAGTGAGATTCTTTTGTAAGTTATTCAATTCGTTGTGCGAGCAGATGATAATGGTAAACCCGGTTTTGTTATCGTTCTTAGATTTTCGGGAGTCCTTAGATGTAATAATGATACACCTGACCAATGAGATGGACAAAAGAATAGCGGAAGTGCAATAGAAAATGATTTCAATTAAGATCATAGCGAAGAATGCAAAGATAGAGGTGACCTTATACCTATATTCTTCTTAGTAAAACTATTTTTGCGCACTTAAGAAGGTATGAAGTTTACATTACAGAACACAGATCCAAAGTCCAGTGCCAGAGCAGGGCTTCTAGAAACCGATCATGGAGTGATCGAAACACCCATTTTTATGCCTGTGGGTACTGCAGGCACGGTTAAGGCAGTGCACCAAAGGGAACTTGAAGATGATATTTCCGCTCAAATCATTTTAGGGAACACCTATCATTTGTATCTAAGACCTGGATTGGATGTGATAGAACAAGCAGGTGGGCTTCATGGATTTAATGGTTGGAACAAGCCGATTTTAACTGATAGTGGTGGATATCAGGTTTACTCACTAGGAGATAACCGTAAGATTACCGAGGAAGGAGTGACGTTCAAATCTCATATCGATGGCTCCAAGCATGTATTTAGTCCCGAAAGTGTAATGGATGTGCAGCGTACTATTGGAGCGGATATCATGATGGCTTTTGATGAGTGCACACCGTATCCTTGTGATAAGAAGTATGCAGAGAACTCTATGCATATGACGCATCGTTGGCTGGATCGATGTATCAAAAGATTTGATAGTACCGAATCAAAATATGGAGCAACCCAAACATTGTTCCCAATCGTTCAAGGGAGTACTTATCCGGATTTAAGAAAAAAGTCTGCGGAGTATATAGCCGATACCAATAGAGAAGGGAATGCAATAGGAGGACTATCCGTGGGAGAACCTCATGAAGATATGTATGCCATGACTGATTTGGTTTGCGGCATTCTACCCAAGGACAAACCCAGGTACTTAATGGGAGTTGGTACACCAGAAAACATTTTGGAGTGTATCGCACTTGGTATCGATATGTTTGATTGCGTAATGCCAACCAGAAATGCGCGAAATGGAATGCTATTTACCTCTGAGGGGATTATTAATATCAAGAACGAAAGATGGAAGACTGACTTTTCATCTATTGACCCTGCTATTGGAGGCTATGTGAGTACGTTTCATTCGAGAGCTTACCTAAGGCACTTGATCATAAGCAAAGAAATACTTGGTGCGCAGATTTCCAGTATTCACAATTTGTCGTTCTATTTATGGTTAGTTAAGGAAGCAAGACAACAGATTCAACAAGGTACATTTGCAAGCTGGAAAGAAGTGATGGTCAAAAAAGTGACAACAAGGCTCTAAATGAAAAAACTTGATTGGTACATTCTTAAGAAACTTCTCAACACATTCCTGTTTGTAGTATTAGGGTTGGTTGTGATTATCTGTGTGATTGATTTCACAGAGAAGAATGATGACTTCATGAAAAATGAGGTGCCCGCAGGTCTCATTTTCAATTACTACATGACCTTCTTTCCATTCTTTGCAGTACTACTGACCCCAATTACATCTTTCATTGCAACGGTTTTTGTTACAGCAAAATTGGCCTCACAAACAGAGATTGTAGCTATTCTGGCTTCAGGTATAAGTTTTAGGAGATTAATGATCCCATACTTAATAGCAGCCACGATTATTGGAGCGATGAGCTTTTACTTAAACGGGTATGTGTTGCCTGATGCAAATAAGTTTAGGATCACATTTGAGTTGGAGTACATTGAAAAGCCATTCTACTATAGTGATCGAAATATCCACATCAAAATCGGCACAAATGACTATATCTACATAGATCGATATAACAACAAAAGAGATATCGGATATGTAGTTACACTAGAGCATATCGAAGGTGAAAATTTGATTGAGAAGATTTCGGCCAAGAGAATGCAGTACGATACTGCTACTAGCAAGTGGAAATTTTACCAATGGCAGAAGAGAGAAATCCAGGCTGATGGGGAAGTGATCTCCGAAGGAGAATCTCGTGTTACTATGGATACAACACTTGCATTGTCACCGGCAGATTTTCAAAATAGCGAGAGCAGGCAAGTAACACTCACCATGCCCGAATTGTATGATTACATCGAGTTGCAACAATCTAGAGGGGCCGATGATGTTCAGGTCTATATAATCGAGAAGTACATTCGATATATGCAGCCATGGAGTGTCATCATATTGGTTTTGATTGCATTGATTGTTTCCGCTAGGAAGAGTAGGAGAGGAACCGGTTTTCAAATTGCTCTGGGATTCTTTATCGCGTTTGTATTCATTATTTTCTTTATTCTTTCTAAAGCCATAGCAGAAGCGGGCTCAATTAATCCACCAATTTTAGCTATCTGGCTCCCCAACATTATTTTTGCTGTTGTAGGGGTATTTATGTACCGTACAGTACCAAGGTGATTCAGCACCAGAAGGATACGGCCATGCTTCATCTATTGGTGATGATTTGGGGGTTTACTGCTATTCTAGGAGCTTTAATCTCGCTTCCTTCGGTTGAGCTTGTCTTTTACAGAACACTGATTTCTTCACTGGGACTTCTGATCCTTATTTGGGCATGGAAAAAATCCATATTTCTAAAGCACAAGAAAGATTATCTGGTGGTCTTAGTAGGCATATTAATCGCGGGACATTGGATACTATTTTTTCTCGCTGCAAGGGTTGCTAATATTTCTATATGTCTGGCGGGCATAGCCACCTGTTCATTATGGACTAGTTTTCTGGAACCACTATTTTCAAGGAGAAGAATCAAACCATTTGAAGTTATTCTGAGTGTAATTGCTTTTGCTGGAATTGCGGTTGTTTTCAATGTGGAGTTTGATAATGTGTTTGGCTTTGTCCTAGCCGTGATATCCGCTTTTTTGGCGGCAGTTTTTACCGTAATTAATTCCAAACTGATCAAGCGAATAGACCCATACGTTATCACTTTCTATGAGATGATGGGAGCCTGTGTTTCCATAGCCCTTTTCTTTCCTTTTTATATGGGCTTATCTCCAAGTGGAGAACTCTCTTTGGTTCCAACTTTGTCAGATTGGGGTTATCTAATTGTGCTTTCTATAGTATGCACAGTATTTGCCTATTCGTACTCCGTTTTATTAATGAAACGTCTTTCAGCCTTTTTTGTCAACCTTACCACCAACTTAGAGCCTGTTTATGGAATTGCTATGGCACTTCTCTTATTCCCTGAGAAGGAAAAAATGACTTCTGGGTTTTATTTGGGAACGGGGTTAATCCTGCTCTCGGTCTTGATTTACCCTGTTCTTAACCGAGCTTATAAGCGTAAAGCATTGGGGACAGATAACTTGAGATAATCCAGCTTTGAGATATTTACAATTCATTATCTAAGTATAGTAGTATTTTCCTTATTACTAACTTAATTTTGCGCCCAAATTGAGGCTGTGACCCCATCCTCAGGATAGTTTAATTCCAATTTTACTCCTAAGCGCAATGGACGTTATCAGCATCATTCTAATCGTTATTTTTCTCAATGCAATAGTCGCCATCGCCTTTGAGCATTCACTAGGTATCAACAAAAGCTGGATAGCGCTTTTTTCTGGGACTACCATGTGGATGATTGCTTCAATAGGAGCAGATAAGGAAGTCATGCATCATGCCTTGCAAGAAAGTTCTGCGGAGATATTTGAGCTAATCGTTTTCTTAATAGGTGCCATGACCATCGTCGAAATGATGGGACATTATCGCTTTTTTACATGGCTGGAGAACAAATTGTTTTCATTGAGAATAAGCAATACCACTCTTTTTTGGCTACTAGGAATCATTACATTCATTTCTTCATCTCTTCTGGACAACCTTACTACCACTTTGGTGATGATACAGGTGGGAAGATTCCTTTACTTGAGAAAAGAGAATTTCAATATTTTCATAATCAACACTGTCATAGCTGCCAATGCAGGAGGAGCAATGTCTCCGGTTGGAGATGTTACCACAATAATGATGTGGCTTGCAGAAAAATTCACGGCATGGCAGGTATTGCTATATGGGTTCCTGCCATCGATTGTGGCCTGGGTTATTCCTCAGTACTTATTGACACGTCAGATAGCCAAAGAAGATAGGGAAGGTAGGGTATCAGACGAGGTGTTACCTCTTCAATGGAATATTATTTTTATGGGTTTTATGACTTTCGGGTTCGCCGTGTTGGTCAATGTTCTTCACCTACCACCATTTTTCGGAATTCTATTCGGGTTAGGAGCAGCAGCTATTTTGATCGATTTTCGTCTTAAGTCTGGTAAGTTAAAGAAGAAAGCCAATAAAATCGTCAACGTTATCAAGACGATCGATATGGCCACTATTACGTTTTTCATTGGAATACTGCTAGCTGTAAATGCATTAGGGTATGTGGGGATTTTGGATCAAATAGCAACATTTCTGTTTGGAGAAACGCCTGGGTCAAATACGAACTCTCTTATAATTGGACATTCCTTTCTTGGGGTAATATCTGCGGTGTTCGACAATGTGCCACTCACGGCAGCAGTAATTGATATGCTTCCCGACGGTATTCACTATCAGTACTGGGTGCTTCTTGCCATCACAGCAGGAACGGGAGGGAGTATCCTTATCATAGGGTCTGCTGCCGGCGTAGCGGCGATGGGTCAGGTTCCTGAGTTAACGATCAAGTATTATATCAAAAAAGGCACGATACCTGCATTTTTGGGATATGTTGCCGCAATAGGAGTCTGGTATCTGCAAATGATGCTGATTAGCTAATTTGTTGTCATTCTTATAGAAATCATTCGAATTTCTGTATTAATTCTTAAAAGTAGAAACATATATAAAATATCCTCGTTACCTTATATCATCTTAAAAGAAGAAAGATATAATGAAGGGATTTATTGGAGAATTCGAAGAGCTTGTTCTGCTCACTATCGCTAATCTTAATGAAGACGCCTATGGTGTGGGTATTTTGAATGATATCAAAGAGAGAGCAAAGCGAAAGTTAAGTATAGGGGCACTGCACTCAACATTGACACGCTTGGAGGAAAAAGGATACATCACTTCATACTTGGGTGATCCCACCAACGAGAGAGGAGGCAGGAGGAAACGCTACTTTCAATTAACCTCGGAAGCCATATCTGCTTTGAACGACATGAAGGCTTTGCGTGATCAATTGTGGGCCAATTCTAAAATTAACCTCTCTATCTAATGAAAAAGGACTTGTCAAACCCTCCAAGACTAGCTGAAATCATTTTCGCTTGGATTGTGGGAAGAGCTGATTTAGAAGATATTCAGGGAGACTTGGATGAAGTATTTTATCAGGATCTGGATAAAAAAGGATCGTTTAGAGCCAAAGCAAATTATTGGGTTCAGGTCGTTTCTTTATTTTTTTCTTACGCTTTAAAAAAGAGAAAATCCAATGCCTCATTTTCTCCATACTCAGCTTCTAGCGGATGGGGTATTTTTAAAAATTACTTCAAAGTTGCATTTAGAAGTTTAGTAAAGGAAAGACTATTTACTACGATTAATATAGTGGGGTTGGCAGTGGGTATGTCGGTGAATCTGTTGATTATTGCCATACTGTCACAAGTACTTCAGTTCGATGATTTTCACATTAATAAGGATCATATCTACCGTGTACTTACGGAGGTAGAAGATGAAAACGGAAAGTATACCTATGCCTCCACTTTTGAACCTGTATATGAAGGTTTTAGCAAGGACTATTCTGGTATAAAGCAGATTGTTTGTGTTGATAATAAATTTAACCCCACCATTCAGCACTATGACGAGAAAATCACTCTTTCAGGAGCTCAGGTTGATGCCAGTTTCTTTGAAGTCTTCTCTTTCGACCTAGCCAAAGGGAATAAATTCACAGCCTTGGCTGAACCGAATTCCATAGTTTTATCTCGAAAAATTGCCGAAAAACTCTTCAGAAACGAGGACGCTTTTGGGAAGGTTATTGAAATACACAATGAGCCTTACGAGGTTACCGGAATACTTAAAGATCATCCCAAACAAACACATCTCAACTTTGATGTATTGGTATCATTCAATTCAAATGACAATGATGTAGCTGCCGATAAATGGAGCAACTATAGATATGCCTATACCTATCTGATGCTGGATGAAACTAAGAAACCCTCAGATTTTGATTTCGCATTATCTGATCTGAATCTTAAAATCAATTCTCAGAACGATAAGGCAAGTGTAAGACTATCCCTTCAGCCTTTAAAAGATATTAGCCCTGGAGGGAATATCTATAATGACAACACGCCATTTGATTGGATCACGTGCGTTTTACTGTTTTTTCTGGGGTTACTAATTCTCATTCCCGCATGTTTCAATTATACCAACCTTACCATTGCGAGAGCACTGAAGAGAGCAAAGGAAATCGGTATTAGAAAAGTGGTGGGTAGTCATAAATGGCAAATTGCCTATCAGTTTATCGTGGAAGCTATTCTGGTTACTTTAATCGCTCTATTGGGGTCTGTCGTGATTTTCAATGTAATACGAGATGAGTTTCTGAGCATGGTAATAGGGGCAGAGACCCTTGATTTGACACTTTCGTGGAGCCTTATACTATGGTTCGTCTGCTTTGGTGTTTTAGCAGGAATTGTCGCTGGCTTATTCCCGGCCATCTATCTATCCAGAATTAAACCACTTGAGGCTATTAGGAGTGAATTAAAGAGTAACTCGGTCAGCATATCCAGCATTAGAAAAACACTTGTGATTTTTCAATTTTCAGTTTCAATCGTCTTCATTATAGGAGTGGCGGTTGTAATAAAACAATATCGAGACCTTCTAAATTACGATCTGGGTTTCAATAAGCAAAATACTCTGGCAATTCCGACGAAAGGCACGGATTCTCAAATTCTAATCAATGAATTTGGAACTATTTCTGAAATATCAGCCATTAGTCGATCTTCTGATTTGCCCGGTTTAGGTGTTGCATCAGAGGTGAGAGTTTTTGTTTCAGAAAATCCCAACGATTCCGTTTTAGCTCATCAAATTTTTGTAGATGAAGCATTTATTTCCTCTCTTGGATTTGAGATGCTCTGGGAAAAATCAGATGCCAGATTCACATCAAAGGGATTTGAGCAAGTGTTTGCAAACGAAGCGTTTATGAGAAGGTTAAGGTCTTTGCACTCAAGTAGTGATAGGCTTGGGTTTGTTGTAGACCAAAAACACCCGCTTGCAGTAAGCGGAGTGCTACAAGATTTTAACTTCATGCCGCTCAATGCGACTATTTCACCTCTCATTATTCGATTTGCTCCGGAGAAGAGCAATTATGTACTGGCTGTTCTCGATACACGAAAACCGACTGAAGTATTGAACTTGCTTGAGCAAAAGTGGGACAATGTTAATCCATCGGTTCCTTTTGAGTCATTCTTTCTAGAAGATCAAATTCAAACGTCTTATCGATCTGCTTTTCTGATGATTAAGATATTTAGTTTTCTCGGATTATTGTCCATCACGGTTTCTTGTTTGGGGCTGTTAGGGATAGTTGTTTATATGACAGAAAACCGAATTAAAGAAGTTGCAATAAGGAAAATAATGGGGGCATCAGCGTCAGATCTTTATACTTTGTTGGGAAAGAGTTTTATCAAGCTACTTACTCTTTCTGCTTTAATTGCCATCCCGATAGCCTATCTATTATATGATAAAGTAGTTGTGTTATTAATCAATAAATATAGTGTAGGAGTAGGGTGGATTGAATTTATGGCAGGTATTGCTATTGTACTTGTTTTGGGGATTCTTCCCGTATTTTGGATGGTGACAAAAGTTTCAGGTATTAATCCAGCGGTCAACTTACGTAATGAATAACATAAGAAACTGTAAACGTATTTAGTTGTAAAAAAATGCTCATATCTTGGAATTCATACCTTGATACTTAATCTATTAACACACATTTTACCGATGGTACACCTCGTATAGCAGTGGAAAGCTGTTGATTGTTCGGACGTCTTTCCAATATTAACTTGCTCAAGCGGGGTGATAATGTCTAAGTTTTCAGGGTTGAATTTTTAACCCCCGCTAATATGAAAAATCACGAAGTATCTTTAGGTATTAATTTTCTTAAAACCCGAAGTACGTTGATTAAGTCATCAAAAAATAATACCTGTTTATGAAAAAAATCGTTGGATTTGCATTTACCCTACTTGTAGTATTCACCTTGTCTGTGTCGGCTCAGGACATAATAGATGTAAACATTGATGTTGAGCACTCAGTGGGTGGGGTGTCTAAGCTAGATCGTTCTAAATATATGATGCTTCATGCTGGAATGGGTAGTGGAGAATGGCCAAGTGAAGCATACGCAGAGCAGTTTCTAGAAGGTTATGATACGTATCTGGGACGAAATAATGGAAGTCTTCCATGGAACTGGTCTATATGCGAAGAAGACCCTATGAGACCAGGGTGGCCAGATGTTTCATATCTGGAAGAGGAGGGAGCAAAAATAAGGAGCAATTACAACTCGAAAACTCTTGCTACTAAATACGAGCATAGAATTTCTCGATATATGATGGGTGGACAGGAGGGAATGTACCCGACTACAGGTCATATAATTAACCCAAGAAAACAGGGATTGGATGATTGGGCTATAGAGGAAGGGAATTATGAGTCTCTGGGAGAATTTTACGCAAACTTCTTTAAATATTTTTTTAGCACGGGTGACGAAGAAGGAGAGCCATTTCCGAAGTATATAGAGGTCATGAATGAGCCCTTCGTCAAATCAGGAAAATTGGGTACGACTAATGCAAATATGACCGAAATGCATAAGGTTGTAGCTAGAAGAATAAGAGAATTAAACCCCCAAGCTTTAGTCGGAGGATATAGTGCCGCCCACCCTGCATATGAAGCAAGTGACTTTAAGCATTGGCAAAATAACTGGAAGCTCTTCATAGATGAAGCTGGAGCAGATATGGATTTTTTCTCTCTGCATCTTTACGATAATGTTCAGAAAATCCCCGAAGAAGGTCAGTATAGAGCTGGCAGCAATGTAGAAGCCATTCTTGATATGGTTGAACATTATGGGTATTTGAAACTAGGAGAAGTTAAACCTTTTTGTCTTTCAGAATATGGTTGCCTCAATACCGAAGGAGAGCCTTACACCAGAGAGAGAGATTGGAATAATATAAGATCATTTTCAACTATGATGATGCAGTTTCTGGAACGTCCAAACGTTATAGATCAGGCATTGCCGTTTATAATCCTACAGGCAAAATGGTGGAAGCACCCTACAGATCCAAATATCAAGTATGCACATAGATTGTTTCGACAGAAAAAGGAGCTCGAAGGAGAGACAGGGGACGAATGGGTCTTTACTGAGGTGGTCAAGTTTTATCAACTTTGGTCAGAGGTGAATGGTACCAGAGTTGATACCAAGTCAACAAATATTGATACTCAGGTAGATGCATATGTAGAAGGCAATAAGGTTTATTTGGCAATCAACAATTTACATCATGAGCCTCGCACAGTCAATATAAATATGGACGGTTTTGGTGATGCTCAGCTTCAATCAATTTTTATTAAGCACCTTCATGCAGAAAACGACGGTGTACCTGCATTGGACGAAACAACTCAGACAGATAACATTGATGTTTTTAATATTGGGAGAGAGGCTACCGCAATATTGGAGTATACATTTGATAAACCGATCGCGATCTCAAACTCATCTAGCGAGACTAAATATTTCGCGGATACCTATCTGAAGCCCATTAAGACAGATCAACAAATCATTTTTAAGATAAATGAAGTAAGCTTGGATCAAAACGGAGAAGCGGTACTGCGCTTGGGTGTTGGTAGGGATCACGGAAAATCTCTAAGGCCAAAGTTAACAATCAATGGAACAGAAGTGAAAGTACCTGCAAATTGGAGAGGAAATGATCAGAAAGGTCGAGATAGGTTTTTTGGCGTTTTGGAAATCCCGATTCCTTACAGTTTACTTAAAGTGGATAATGAAATTTCAGTAACTTTTTCTGATGATGGTGGACATGTCAGCAGTGTAACCATGCAAGTCTTTAACTTTAGCAGGGAGATTACTCGCACAGAGGAAGAAGTTACATTAGGAGCTGAAACAGAAGTTAAAGAATCGAATGAATTATTGGTTTTTCCCAATCCAGTGAATGATTTTGTTACTATTCAGAGCGGGCATAATGCCCAAGTTTTTTATTCAATTATCAGTATTAGCGGAGCTAAAATCTTATCTGGTTCTTTTACTCAGAAAAAGGTTAAACTGAATTTACAAGGTTTGAATAAAGGTATTTATTTACTTGATCTACTTGATCAGAATGGCGACAGACAAACCTTTAGAATTACCAAAAGATAATCTTTGGATAGTTTTTTTTACGAGTGAAGTTCCCTTTATTTCTTTGGCAAAATGAGAGCATTACGCTGTAGTGAAACCGAAATAGTTTACTAGACCTATCCTTCATTGGTGTTAGCTATTCGTGAAATAGCCTGTCTTTATAATGGTCAAATACTAGTTTGTTAGAAGGTCAAATAATATTATTTACGTCGCACCTGTGAATAAAGAGGTTTGGATCAATAGATTTGTTTATTGATACACAAATTCAAAATCAATGAGAAAGTCACTTCTATTCTTTTTAGTAAGCACTATTTTTTTTAAAACATATGCTCAGGTAAAAGTTCAAGTTAATATGGACGTGGAGCATAGTGTCGGTGGTGTTTCAGAATTTGATCGAGAAAAATTCATTCTACTTCATGCAGACATATCCGATACCGAATGGGATAGCGATGATCAGAGGAAACAGTTTCTAGAAGATTGGGACGTATACCTTGGTCGAAACAATGGTTCGATAGTTTGGGAGTACAACCAAACCAATGAAGATCCATCGAAGCAAGGATGGCCAGAAATTGGGCATATGATTAGCCGAGGCGATAAATCGATTAATGATTATAAGTCTGACCTTGAAGCACATAAATTTGAGGATCGAGTGAGTAAGATGGTGATAGGAGGCCAACCAGAGGCCATGTTTCCACACGGGCAGGAGACAAATGCAAATGGCTGTTGTAGCAATGGAGTTCCATGGGTTTACCAAAATGAGGAAGCCACCGCAGAGTTCTATGCCAATTACTTGAAGAATTACTTTGGAAACGGGGGAGAGACTGGTAAAAATCGCCCTCCTTATGTAGAAGTACTCAATGAACCTTTTATTAAATCTAATGCACTGGGTACCAGCAATGAAGCTATTAGCGAATTTCATAATACTGTAGCCAAGAGAATAAAGGAAGTTAACCCTGAAGTCAAGGTAGGGGGCTATTCAGCGGCACATCCAGCTTATGAAGCCGCAGAGTTTAATCATTGGAAAAACAACTGGAAATTATTTATAGACGTAGCAGGAGAGAATATGGATTTTTATTCTTTCCACTTATATGATTTTAGGAGGTTTCAGGACGGAGAAGAATCTCAGAGAAAAGGAAGTAACATGGAAGCAATAATGGATATGGTGGAGCACTATTCTGTCCTGGCTCATGGAGAAAGAAAACCTTGGTATATCACTGAATATGGATATCTACTAAATGAGAGAGTTTTTTATAACAAGCAAAGCGATTGGTATCAGGTAAGAACTTTCAATTCCATGATGATGCAAATGATGGAAAGGCAGGATATTTTGATTGGTGCAATTCCTTTTATGATTTTAAAGGCAGAATGGGGGCGAGTTGACGGTGTTCCATATGGCCCTAGATTGTTAAGGCAGAAAAAAGAAGTAGAAGGTTTTGAAGGGAATGGAAACGATTGGGTTTACACCGACTTGGTTAAGTTTTTTCAGTTTTGGAGAGATTTTGATGGAAATCGAGTCGATAGCTACTCCGTCGATGAAGATGTATTGGTCGACGCATATGTCAATGGCAACACAGCTTATGTAGTCATCAACAATCTTATAGAAGAAAAGAAGGAGGTAGATTTGGAAGTTTTGGGTATAGATCAAGCAAATGTGGTAAGCGTTAATGCCAGACATCTCTATGCTAACGAATCGATTGAGTCCATTTTAGAGGAAACGGATGTTACGGGTGTTACCAAATTTGAAATCGGAAAAGAAGCCACCCTAATGCTTATATACACACTCGAATCGGATCATAATACTTCCGAAACTTCCTCAGAGTCAAAGTACTTTGCCGATGGGTACCTAAAGTCTATTTCTGCAAATGGTCTCATAAGGCTGGATATTGATGGTGTTCAAAAATCTAACTTTGGAGAAGCGGTGTTAAGAATTGGCATGGGAAGAGATCATGGAAAATCCCTTAAACCATCAGTAATGTTCAATGGAACCAGTATTGCAGTTCCTGAAAATTGGAAGGGAGATGATCAGTCCAATAGAGATAAGTTTTTCGGAGTGCTTGAAATTCCAGTCCCATATAGTTTGATAGATATCGATAATGAAATTTCAATTACATTTTCAGATGACGGGGGGCACGTGAGTAGTGTTACGATGCAGGTGTTTAACTTTAGCAAGGAGATTGTGAGGCCAGTTGAGGAAAAAACTTTGGGAACGGATATAGAGGAAGATCATTTGGGGCAAGTGACAGTATTTCCCAATCCAGCAAGTACTTTTATTACTGTAAAAGGGATATCTGCCGAGCCTGTTAGCTACTCTATTTTAAGTTTGACTGGAGCACGGCTTCAATCTGGTTTTATTACGGCTAATGACAATCAAATAAGCTTAGAGGGTTTCAGAAAAGGTATCTATTTTTTGAATACCACGAAAGAAGGTGAAAAACATACAATCAAAATTGTAAAGAAATAATCTGAAAATGAGATACCTATTTTTGCTTACCATTGTTTTTTTAGCTGGATGCTCTGGTGAAAAAGAAGACACAGAGACGTCCCAAGGCTTTCCATTTATTTTGCCGAAAGAAAAACCGGCCATGCCCTTGAGTGCCGCTATGCAACGAAATTATGATTCGTATTTGGCACCCAGACCTGAGCATAATGAGCTATACACTCAATTTAAATATACAGAGTTAAAAGGCTTTGATTACAACAATCACGATGGGACAATCTCTAGAAGAGATCCCTCGAAAGTGATTTTCGAAAATGGAAAGTACTATGTCTGGTATACGCATCGAGAGACGCCAACACCACCTAAAGGAGCAGATGCATCCAATGATACAATACCCTCAAGTGATTGGGATTTATGTGACATCTGGTACGCAACTAGCGAAGATGGTTTTAACTGGCAGGAACAGGGGGTAGCCGTTCCTCGTCCTCCAAAACCAAATGTAGGTTGGCGTTCTGTATCTACTACTGACATTCTAAAGTGGAAAGGGAAATACTACTTGTATTATCAGGGATTCATGGAGGCTAGTGGCAAGAGGGGAGACGATTGTCCCGTAGCAGTGTCATATGCGGATTCTCCGGATGGTCCATGGACAGCACACAATGAAATTGTAATTCCCAATGGAGGTAAAGGAGAATGGGATCAATATTCTATTCATGATCCCTATCCTCTAGTTTACAAAGGCAAAATATACCTTTACTATAAATCCGATTTTGATGGAGATCCAAGACTTATCCGTATGCAGGGCTTGGCGACTGCAGACAATCCACTGGGACCATTCACAAAAAGTCCTTTGAATCCAGTAATTAATTCGGGACATGAGACCACTCTTTTTCCTTTTAAAGAAGGTATTGCAGCACTTGTCATAAGGGACGGAAACGAGCATTATACCATCCAATATGCTAAAGACGGGGTTAATTTTGAAATAGCTTCAATGGTGTCATTGATGCCCTACGCAGCAGGACCCTTTGTTCCAGATGCTTTCACTGATACTAAATCTGGGCAAGGTATTACATGGGGAATGTCACATCTAACAAATGCCACCAACTGGAATCAGAACCATGCCATTTTATTGAGGTTTGATTGTGATCTAAGCCTTGAGGTAGATGATCCAGATATGAAACGTCATGAAAACTATTATAAACCGGATTTTTATTACAAACATGGTCTTAATCCAAAGCAACGAGAAAGAATCGAAGCAGCTAATAAGACATTGAGCGAGCAGTAGAATTTTCTATTGAGATTCTGATATCCGGATAGAAATAAGCTTCCATATCTCAGTATGGGTAATACTGTTAAATTTAGAAATCGAATACTTGCAGAAATCTCATTCATCTGCTTTCTGTGTAGAATTGAATCTACAAGTCTTGTATCTTTTCCTCGCTACAAAGACTGCAATTTGGTGCCGCATTGTCTAGTTGGAGTATCTTTTTGATATTGTTCACCATCACCATGCTTATTTACGGCCAAAAGCACCAATATTTATTTTAGTGTTTTTCATAGGTGTTTTGACAACATCTCTTACAATAGAAAAGACGGCTAAACTTAACCCATCCAGCACCTTGAGAGATGAATAAGTTTGAGTGTCTTCTAGCGTATTGAGGCAATTGTTCCGTATTGAAAAAGTAGCTGTATCCTGAAGGCTCGATGGGGCTCATATTTTTATGACTGCTGCTGGCTTTAAGAAAATAGAAGCGATCCACAAATAGAGTTTGGATAATTGAGTTTAAAAAAAGCCTCATTCCTAAGAAAGGAATGAGGCTGTATCACTTTGGATTGCTTCAAATTACTTCTTTCTGCTATCTCGAAGTTTTTTCAAGCCATATATGCCACCTGCGGCAAGTAGAACAGACAGTCCTCCATCAATTGGTGTAGCCGGCGGTGCACCCTGTGCGAATACGGGAACAACCATTACTACCAACATAAGTGTTAATACAATATTAATATTTTTCATGTCTTTGAGTCTTTTGGATTAGAAATTGAATTTTCTTGTGAATGTGCCTTCTGAAGTCACTATTCTCAGGATATTGATACCCTTTGCATTCATTGGTACTTTCAAAGATTGAATGTCACTGCTAAACGTGTTATTTTTAAACAGTGCTCTACCTGAAAGGTCATAGACAGCAAACTCTACTACATCAAGATTAGAAGCAAAGTCTACAGACATTACTTGATTAGTATAGCGATAAATTGGCTGGTTAGAAACCAATGAGTTTGTCAATACATTGGCAGAACCAAAGCTTAAGGTGAAGCGGTTTTGGTTGGAGCCAGCCTCACTTGAAAATTCAAAGCTAGGTGTTTCGCTTAGATTATAAGTTATTCCTGTAACAGCGTCGTGAAGTAGGAAGGTCTGCCCTGTAGGAAGCTCACCTAGCTCTTCTACCGAAAGCTTTAGCGTTTGAGCAGTATTCAAATCAAAACCAAGTTCAGTAGAAACACCAACCTCTAATGGCAGTCCTTGGATAGTGAATTTGCTATCATCTATGAAGCTATAAAATCCTAATTCCTCACTTTCTCCTAGTCTGGCAGCATCAAGGCCTCTATCTACGCCAATAGTGGCTTCAGTTCTTAGACCTATGAGTAAATCACTATAAAAAGAACCATCAAGTGAGGCGAGAGAAAGTCTAAGGTTGCCATCAGGAGTTTGATCGCCCTTTCTAAAGAAGTTGGCATCCGCATTGTTGCCTGAAGCTCTCATGCTTTCCGCAAAGGTTACACTAGTTCCGCTATTTAACTGAACAAAGAAGCCTTGAGCTGAACCGATATATCCATTGAAAGTTCCTGCCTGGCTACCACCTGTACTACCCAAAGTGTTCACAGATATGTAATCACTATTCGACCCTCTGCTGGTGTTTGACCCATTATCATCCCAGAGATAGACACTACCTGTTGTATTGGTCATTCCGGCAATTACCGACTCAACATTGAGAGCAGCAGGATATGGGTTGCTAATTAGTGCCCATCCTGACTCATCACCGCCTGAGACCGTAAGCCCATCAACTACCACATCACCAGAGTTGGGTACTCCAGAAAACACTAGTTCCTGAAAGCCTCCAGCAGCAGCGTATCCATGCCCCACTGTTATGCTAGATCCCAAAGCGTTAGTCCAACGAGCCAAACCATCTGCACCGTAAGCCACACTTTCATCGTAAGAGTATGCGTGAGTCCCAAGGTCAGCACCAAGAATAGAAGGTGCTGCAACAGGTGAGCCTACGAAACTGTATCGTTCATCTGAGAAGCTTTTGTTTCTTTTAATGGTTGCCCAAGGTGCTGCTCCATCCGCTGCGTGAGTAATTAGAGAACCTCCAGAGTTTACTGTAAGACTTGCAGTATTAGCAGGGGTTGTAGCGTCTTCCAAACGTAGATCATCTACGCTAATAACAGTTGCGTTAGATCCGTCTTGACTACCACTGGCATTATCTGCGACGATCAACATCACGAAATAATTAGCCGTATTCGCGGGAGTAACACTGAATGAATATCGTTTCCATGTTGTTGAAAGAGAAACAATTGTCTGAGTGTTGATATCTCCTCCCCATCCGCCAGCTTCAGCGACATCAACCTTCAGAGCACTTTGATCCCTACTTGCTTTCGCCCAGAAAGAACACGTATAAACATTTCCTCCAGTAAGTGAAGCATCAGGGTTATCTCTATTCGCAACATATGCTCCATTGGTGTATGGGAGATTGTCTCCGAAATCAATGGTCATGCTACCAGTTCCGTTTACCACATCAGTTGTAGAATTTCCCCATACAACATCAACAACTAAGTGGTAGTTTGACTGATTAGAAGGTTCCAAACCTGCAGATGCAGGCCAGATATCAGTGCCTTGAAGACTAACAGTGCCTCCGTCTATCTCTAAAGTATTTCCAGTTGGAACAGTCAGTGTATTACCTTCAGTCACACTTACTCCTCCTGCATTATAGTCTCCATCCAAGGTGAAATTGTCATCAAAGATGAGAACATCGCCAGATGAAGGAGGTGGACCATCCCAAGCTCCGCCTGAATAAGTTCTAAAGGTCTGAGCATTGACCATCAAGGATGCTACTAGCAATCCTATAAATAGATAATGTTTTTTCATTTTATTCGATTTTAGTTTGTGAAAGTTTAAAGATGCAAACGATTGCATTAAAAGTTGTTTTTTGGATATAGACAAAAACTAGACATTTTTAAAATAAAATATTGTTACAAGTGAAAAATGACATTTTATATTGATAATTGATTTTTAATTTTATCATTTTAACAAAAAAAAATATATTTGTTAGTTAGAATATGAGCGTTAGAGAATTGATTTTTCAATCGAATTCGGGAAGTTTAGCTGTTTTAATGAATTTATTGATAATGCTTGTCGGTCTGCCTGCCCAATCAAATGTTGGACAGTTTTCTGATACACTCTTTCAGCAAGTATCACATCCTACTTTCGACAATATTGAAAGAGTAAATGGAGTAGCCTTAGCAGATTTTGATAATGATTTTGATTTAGATATTTTCCTTACAATTAGGTCGATTGAAGGAGATTCACTTTCAGCCTATCTTCTGGAAAATAATGATAATGGAACTTATACCGACATAACATTAGAGTCGGGAATTGATAAGTATCATAAGTTTACGAAAGAGAAGCCAGGAGAGTCGGAGTTGGGTGGGAATATGAGTGCTTCATGGGGGGACTATGATAATGATGGTTTTCAGGATATAATCCTCACTGGAGCTTTTTATTATAAGCTGTACCACAACAATCAAAATGGCACATTTACAGAGGTAACTCAAGGATCTGGTCTTCCATCTGAAAATGATTGCTATAACACACACGCACTTTGGTTTGACTTTAACAACGATTCAAACCTTGATTTGTATTTTTCGAAACTTTATGATTGTAAAGTGCCAACCCTTTATCAGGGAGATGGTGCTGGTAACTTTAGTTCGGTATCAATGAACGCTGCAATTTCTAAAAGTGGGCATCAATCTTGGATGACAATTCCATGGGATGTGAATGTTGATGGGTACATGGACTTGTATATTGCCAATGATTTTGACGAACCAAATCAAGTTTGGCTCAATGCACAGGGTGATTTTTCAAAGGACTATGCAGAAGAATTTGGTTTAGACGATCGAAAGGATGGTATGGGGTTAGCTCTAGGAGATCCTAATAATGACGGTCTTTCTGAAGTGTACGTGACTAACATAGATGAAAGCTCGTTTTTTCTTAATCAAGGAAATAACTTATTTCAAGAAGTGGCTGCCTCAGTGGGGGCTCAGAAAACAGGTTGGGCGTGGGGAGTGTCATTTACAGATTTTGATCATGATTTGGATGAAGATTTAATGGTGGTAAACGGATATCGCCTAGGTTATCCTAATAGTTATTTTGAAAACTCCTATTCCAATACTGGAGAGCTTAAATTCCAACGACTGAACTCGCAAAGTGCAATTAGTCGTATATCTATCTCCAACGGACTTGGAGTTTTTGATTTCGACGCAGATGGGGATATGGATATTCTGATTGGAAATACTCCAGAGCCTATGTTCCTCTTTCAAAATACAGTAAGTGAGTTGAAGCCTGAGAGAAACTGGATTCAAATATTATTAGAAGGAACGACCTCTAATCGTAATGCTATTGGATCTGTAGTTGAAATTTTTATGGAAGATCAATCACTTATTAGAAATTATCATGGTTCAGCGTATCTTGCTCAAAGTTACGTTCCGGTTCATTTTGGACTTAAAAACTTCGAGGTAATTGATAGTTTGAAAGTTAAATGGCCGTCAGGTACAATTTCAACTTACAAGGGTATAAATGCAAATCAATTTATTAAACTGATAGAGGGAAATCCAGAACCTTTGATACTTGACTTAAAGTCTGGGGGCATTAAAGGGTGCATGGATTCAAATTCTTGTACCTATAACTCGAACGCTACTATTGATGATGGTTCCTGCACTTATCTGGAATCCAAGGCTATTGTTGGTGATGATCGGAGTGCTGTACTAGCTGAGGATGAATATGATTATCCATTTGAATCCGGAAGTACTTATATCTGGAACGTTGAAGGAGGAACTATACTAGAAGGACAAGGCTCATCCAAAGTGAAGGTGAGGTGGGGGATAGGAAAAACAGGAAGAATAACAGTTTCAGAATTGAATACCTGCAGCAGTCCGGAAGTTTCTAAGAATGTAGAATTATATGCAGAACTTTCTGCTGAAGACTTTTCGGTTGCAAGATTGTGGAACGAAGTGTTATTAGAAGCTATTCGGAATGATTATGCAAGACCGACTGTGCATGCCCGAAATTTGTTTCATACCAGCATAGCAATATATGATTCATGGGCCCTGTTTAATGACGAGGCTGAAACCTACCTTATTGGTCAGATTAGACATAATTATTTCAATGATTTTGATGGTTTTGAGCCTGCCGGAGATGAAAACACTCAAGAAATTATAGAGAAAGCAGTAAGTTATGCATGCTATCGTTTGTTATCTCATCGCTTTCGGTTTTCCCCAAATTATGAAGAGACACAGCAGCGTTTTGATGATCTGATGGAGTTGCTGGCATATGACTCAGACTTCAAATCTACGGACTACAGTAGCGGTTCTTCAGCAGCCTTGGGGAATTTCATAGCCCAATCCATCATTGATTATGGAAATATCGATGGGTCACGAGAAGACATCTTCTATGAAAATATTTATTACGAACCTGTAAACGATCCCCTTGTTCCAGCATTGCCGGGAAATACAACAATCTCAGACCCACATAGATGGCAGCCGTTGCAGCTTGAAGTCTTCATAGATCAGGCAGGTAACCCTGTTTCAGGTACCACTCCTGACTTTTTGAGTCCTGAATGGGGCAATGTCAACAGCTTTTCTTTATCCTCTGATGAAATGACAACTTATGAACGGGATGGAGATACTTATAAAGTTTTTCACGATCCAGGATCACCCCCAATGTTGAATCAATCCACTGCTGCAGGAACCAGCCATGATCTTTATAAATGGAATTTTTCGTTGGTTTCCATTTGGGCATCACATTTAGATCCTTCTGATGGCGTAATGTGGGATATTTCGCCTAGTGGGTTAGGGAATCTTGATATCTCTACTTTTCCAACGCAACTTAAGGATCACACTGGTTTTTATAACCTTATTGATGGTGGTGACAATAGCAATGGTCGCAATTTAAACCCGGTAACCAATGTTGCTTATCCATCGCAAATGGTACCAAGAGGTGATTATGCTCGGGTTTTGGCTGAATTTTGGGCTGATGGGCCTGATTCAGAGACACCACCTGGTCATTGGTTTGTCTTACTAAATTATGTAAGTGATCATCCGCAGTTTGTACGCAAGTTTAGCGGGCAGGGCGAGGTGCTTGATCAATTGGAGTGGGATGTGAAAGCATATTTCACGCTGGGAGGAGCAATGCACGATGCAGCCATTAGTGCCTGGAGTATAAAAGGCTGGTATGATTATATAAGACCGATTTCTGCTATAAGATACATGGCAGAAAAAGGTCAATCATCTAATGCTGAGCTTGATAACTTCCACGAGCATGGCATACCACTTATTGATGGTTACATAGAGGTAGTACAAGAAAACGATGATCTCGCCGGAGAGAATTTGGAGCATGTTGGAAAAATTAAATTGTATACATGGCGAGGGCATGCTTATATTGATGATACAGAAGTAGATCAGGCTGGTGTAGGTTGGATCTTGGCAGAGAATTGGTGGCCTTACCAAAGACCTTCATTCGTCACTCCACCTTTTGCTGGTTATGTCTCAGGACACTCTACCTATTCCAGAGCTGCAGCCGAGGTGATGACTTTACTCACAGGTACAAAGTATTTTCCAGGAGGCGTGGGAGAGTTTGTAGCAAAGAAAAATGAGTTTTTGGTATTTGAAGAGGGTCCAAGTCGGGATATTGTGTTGCAATGGGCTACCTATCAGGATGCATCGGATCAATGCAGTTTGTCGCGCATTTGGGGAGGTATTCATCCTCCAGCGGACGATATTCCGGGTAGGCTTATTGGTGAAAAGATTGGAAAGAAGGCGTTTGAAGAGGCGGTCAGTTATTTTGAGGCAAATGTGTTGAGTACTGTGAACGAGAATAAAACAATAGTTGCGCCCAACCCTGTAAAGAGAGGAGATCTTATCTCTATCACAGGATCTCAGTATTCTGAATTCCAATTGATCGACTTGAGCGGTAAAAAAATCGATATTCCATTCTTTTACGACCCGGAAACTAAATCCACAAAAATCGCTACTGCAAGTCTTTGGCCAGGCGTCTATATTTTAAGATCTGATGACTATAGCTCGAAGGTGATCGTGGAATAAATGGGGTATTTGTCATATCAGAATGAGTTGAAATATTCCCATATGCTATGATCTCTAAGCAAATTCTACCTTTCTTGACCTAGGACTGCAAAACAGGAATTGAAAGACTGGGTACTTCTATAGTTTCCTTAACTGACAGGTTAGATTTGATTTAGGAAAGAAATGACAACAGAGTTGTTATTCCCTATGAGCACATCGGTGCTAAGGTGAGAATAGGTACTTGACTCACTTTGTTTAATGATCTCACATTTACAAAACTCCTTATTTCACATTATGATTTGCAAATAGGAATCATATAAAATATATTTGATCTGCAAAAAAGAATGTAATATGAAAGATACGAATCTGGGAGCGTTTGAAGAACTTGTTCTTTTGGTGGTGGGATCACTCGATAACAATGCCTACGGAGTAGCCATTAAGGAAGCATTGGAGGAGCAATCGGGTAGGAGCCCAAGCATAGGGGCTTTGCATTCCGCGCTCTATAGATTAGAAGATAAGGGATATCTGAAATCCGAAGAGGGCGGTGCTACTGCAGAACGAGGCGGACGAAGGAAAAAGTTTTATCTATTATCTAATGCAGGAAGGGAAGCTTTGGTAAAAGCGCATGAGTTGCGGGTCGCTTTCTCGCAAAATATTCCAGGGCTCAATCTCAACATCCAACAATTTTGAGTGGAGGTAGTTTGCATCCACCAAAGTGGGCAGATCGCCTATTGACTCTTGTTTGCAAAAGTGAGGTTTTGGATTACTTACAAGGTGATTTGTATGAAGTCTACTATGACCGACTAGAAAAGCATGGAAAAAGGACAGCAGATAGAATGTTTGTTTCTGATGTGTTTCAATCTCTGAGACCAAGACTTATGCGACCATTCGAAGGATCAGATAAATTAAACAGTTACGGCATGTATAAGAATTATTTTAAAGTCATTATCAGAAATTTACTGAAGCACAAAGTGTTTTCAAGTATCAATATTTTGAGTCTTTCTATAGGTATGGCCGCCTGTTTGGTGATTTTCTTATTCATAAAGGATGAGCTTTCTTTTGATGGTTTTCATACTAAAAAAGACAATATATATCGCCTGTGCGAGCTTCAGACATGGGAAGGAACCAACCCCCAAAATGTGCCCATAACCTGGCCGAAGATGGGGTATGAGATGCCTAACTACTTTCCTGAAGTTGAAAGCTACACCCGATTTTGGCCGTGGGGAGAGGATCTCTGGATAAACGGAGACATCAGACTTTTAGTAGAGAAACAAGCAGCTGTAGATAGCACATTTTTAAATGTCTTTGATTTTGAACTGGTAAGTGGCGATCGGATGGAAGCACTTTCAGAACCCAATTCGGTTTTAATCGACGAACAACTTGCTATGGGGTTCTTTCATTCTGTAGATGTGGTTGGAAAGACACTTACAAAAAACGGAGAGAGTTTTGAGATTACTGGTGTACTTAAAAACATACCAGAAAACTCTCATTTGCAATTTGATATGTTGATTTCGCTTGCCAATGTCATTGCCGATCAGCCTGATTTCAATCAGAGAACCGGGTCTAATTTCTTGAATACCTACCTTGTTTTGAACGAGAAAGCAAACATCGAAGCAATGGAAGATAAGTTTCCGGCTTTTCTAAGCTCTCTTGTGGATGATGAGGACATAAATGAAGCATATAAGCTTTTTCTTCAAAGATTGGAAGACGTCCATCTTGCTTCCAATGACATTGAGCATGACTATCAAAATCACAGGAAGTTTAACGGTACATATATCGATGTATTTATACTCACAAGTGTATTCATCATGATTATAGCTTGTGTCAATTTTATGAACCTAACAGCAGCTAGATCAAATACCAGATCAAAAGAAGTTGGAGTTCGCAAATCTATCGGTGCACAGAGAGTTCAGCTTGTATATCAGTTTATATTAGAGTCAATACTAATGTCAGTGCTGGCTTTATTTCTTGCCTTGATAGCTGATTTTTTACTGCTTCCTTTTCTCAATGAGCTCATTTCACGTGAACTTAACCTTCTTACCATTTTAAGTGATGTCGATCTACTGCCTTTGATTTTTGCTGGAACCGTATTTCTTGGTCTGATTTCAGGGCTTTATCCGTCTTTGTATTTGGCTTCATTTAAAGTAGTGAGAGCTTTGAAAGGTATAGATAAGACAAACAAGAAATCTGTTTTTAGAAGCTCGCTTGTAGTTGTTCAATTTAGTCTGGCTCTTGCTATGATAGTCTGTACTTTGATAGTAACACAGCAGCTAATGTATATGAGCGATAAAGACATAGGGTTTGACAAAGATCATATTCTCTTGGTTAAACTCAATAAAAAAGCCAATGATAATTATAAGGCAATGAAAGAAACGCTTCAGGCAGAGTCGGTTATCATAGGAGTTACAGGTTCAGGGCAGAGGCTTGGGAATAACTTTCACCAATGGGGTTTTCAGTATAAAAAAGACACAACTATTAGACAGGTAACACCATCGCATGTAGTAGTCGATTATAACTACTTGGACGTTTATGGTATCAAGCTAAAGTCCGGCAGAACCTTTTCGGAAAGTTATGCAAAAGATGATGGATTGGCCTTTATAATTAATGAAAGTTTTGCCAAGGAGTTAGGTTACGATGAACCTTTGGGGCAATCAGTAGGCTATGGATGGTATCCTAAAGATTCATTGGGGACGATCATTGGTGTCACAGAAGACTTCAATTTCAACTCACTTCATTTCGAGGTTAATACTTTGTCATTGGCCGTACATACCGAATGGGGTTTAAGTGAAATGTCAGTGAAACTTGACAGACACAATGTGGCGGCTGGGATTGAAAGGGTAGAGGCAGTCTGGAATGAATATGTTCCCGATGTTCCTTTCAAATATGAATTTCTGGATGAGCACTTCGATGAGGTTTACAAATCAGACCAGCAAATGGGAGCAGTTATTCTGATTATGGCAATGCTATCTATCCTGATCGGATGTATGGGACTTTTTGGTCTTGCCTCAATATCTATTGAGAGAAGAATCAAAGAGATCGGGATTAGAAAAGTGCTGGGAGCTTCTACGAGTCAACTTCTGGTACTACTTTCAAGGAGTTTTGCCATCCTTATGGGAGTTTCTTTTGTAGTAGCAACCCCAATTACCTACCTATATATGCAGGACTGGTTGAGCAATTTTGCCTTCAGGATTACCATCAATCCTTTTATTTTTCTACTGGGAGGAATACTCGCATTTGTTATAGCGATGCTTACAATCAGCATTCATACTTTAAAAGCTTCCTCAGCTAATCCCGTAGAATCTCTTAGAGATGAGTAAAGTGCAAGAAGGATACTTAAATCTAGAGCGTGGATAAGATTTAGTCTTCAAAAAACTCAAATTCCACTCTTCTGTTTTCCTCATGATCCAGATGGTCGATGATCAAAGGCATTGAACTCCCAACTCCAAGATATTGCATACGATTTTCGTTGATACCTTTAGTTTTAAAGTATTCAAAAACGTTCTTAGCTCTGTTCAACGATAATTTTTCATTGAAGACTTCTTCACCCGAGCTATCGGTGTGTCCTGTGATCTTAATTTTCAAATGAGGGTTTTCCGTTAGATGTCTGGCGATTTTATCTAATTCGCCATAAGAATCGGACTTTATGATGGATTGGTTAATATCAAAGTTTAGCTTTTGAAATATGTAAGATTGATTCAAACCGTAATTTGCAGGTTCATTCTTCGCAAGTCCCGTTGCTATGGTATCTGTTTGTACTTCTTCGGCTATCAACTCTTCGACTTCATCAGGAGTGTGTTTTGGCAGTTTTTTAGGAGGGCCTCCTTTTTTGTACCCCTTAAATTTCGTTCCCTTTCCGTTTTCCCATTTTTTGCGGTATCTACATTTTTCATCCCAACAAATCACAGGAGATAGGGCAGTATGAGATGGGCCACCGTAGGTATCGAAGGCAGCCTTGATTTTTTTCTCTCTTTTTGATTTCCAGTAATTCTCAGCACTAAAAAGATGACTTACGAGCAAGGGTTTACTGCATGAGGCAAAACTCACTAAGATTATTACAAGGTAGATTAGGCGCACTTTTTACCTTTTTTAACGCCTTATTGAAGACTATCGTATTTCTATTACTTAGTTTTTAGCCAATCATGAGTGTTTTCAAAAGTTCTGGTAGAAAATACTCATAGACCCATTTCTTTTACAACTTATATAGAAATGACTCGTATATTAGTTTTACAAATCATATAGTAATGAGAAAAACATATCTGGGGGAGTTTGAAGAACTTATTTTGACTGTGGTCATGATCCTGAAAGAGGAAGCATATGGTAACACAATAGTCACTACGATCAAGGAATTACAAGACCGCACGGTCAACTTAAGTGCTGTGCACGTAACCCTGTACCGCCTTGAAGAAAAAGGATATTTAAAATCGTTTATGGGAGGTGCCACCGACAAGAGAGGGGGGCGAAGAAAGCGATATTTCCAAGTAACAAGTGCAGGGCTTTCAGTAGTTCAGGAAATGAAAACAGCTCGTACTAAAATGTGGGATTTGATACCGCAATTACAGTTTAGTTGATGAAAGACTGTAAGCCACCCAAGCTCTTTGTAAAGCTACTTGTATGGTTTTGCCCGGAAGAGCTAAAAGAAAGTATTCAAGGAGATTTAGAAGAGGCATTTTTCGATGACCTGGAACAAAAAGGAATTCGTAGAGCTAAAACTCGATTTGCCTGGAATGTAATTCGGTTTTGCAGGCCTGGAATCCTTTCAAGGAACAATAAACAATATCATTTTTCACAACAAGCTATGTTTAAGAACTATTTCAAAATCGCTTATAGAAACTTACTGAGATATAAATTTTTCTCACTGATCAATTTACTTGGTCTCAGCATAGGGCTTTCCATGAGCCTATTTATTATTACCCATATCAAGGGTGAACTTAGTTATGAAAAAGACTTCCCCAAGCACGAGTTGATTTATCGACTGGCCTCCAAGGAGTGGGCAAGAGAACCTCCTTTATTAGCAACAGAGTTTAAAAAACTAACACCAGAAGTTAAAGCGATTACACGTTTCTTTGATTTTCATCCTTCTGTGATTGAGCATAATAAGAATCAGATACTAGTAGAAAGACCTTTTATGGCCGATCCTGCTACTATAGAAATCTTTGATTTATCGTTTGTAAAAGGCAAGTCTGAAGGTGCGTTATCTAGCCCTCTCTCGGTCGTTTTGACAGAAAACATGACCCGAAGACTCTTCAAAGATGGCATTAACCCAATCGGAGAAGTCATTACGATTAATGGTCGATATAAATACACAGTAACCGGGGTGATCGAGAACCTTCCAGAAAATACACATCTGAAGTTTGACTGCTTAATGAGCACTGTGGACTCGTTTATAGAAAAGAATGATTCCAGAGGTTGGGCGGGTGTTTCTATCTATGCGCTGTTTGATTCTTATAAAGATGTGAAAAAGGTAGAGAGGAAGATGACAGACTTTCAACTGCAATTTTATGACGGATTATATTCTAGGGAAGAAATCCTTGAAGAGATTGAAAAGGATGGTTTGGTACTAGACCCTATAACCGATATTCATCTTAGATCAGATAAGGAAAAAGAACTTGAAGCAAATAGCAATATTGCTTTTGTCTACATTTTCTTATCGCTGGCTTCATTTATCCTTCTAGTGGTGATTATCAATTTTGTAAATCTATATGTGGCACAGACTCTCAATCGCTTGAAAGAAATAGGACTCAGAAAAGTCATGGGTGCACAACGAATGCAGCTGATTATTCAATTTATGTCAGAGGCGTTTTTCCTTGTTCTGTTAAGTGGAGTAATTGCCATTGCCTTGGTTTATTTCACTATACCTTTTTACAATGATCTTGCTGGTACCTCATTGAGTCTTGTTGATTTGTTTTCGGGAGAGATGCTCATGATGTTGGCTTCCCTTTTGCTCTTTGTAGGTGTACTCGCAGGTTTTTACCCAGCCATTTATTTATCGCGATTTGGAATAGATGAAGGGTTAAGAACCAAGATTTTGAAGATTAACCATAGACTTCCTATGCGTACTGCTATGGTCGCTTTTCAATTTTTAATCGCTATATGTTTGCTTACAGCAACTCTTATCGTAAGTCAGCAAATGGACTTTATTCAAACAAAGAAGCTGGGTTATGCAGCCGAAGAGATTGTGGCAATTAAGCTTCATGGGGAATTGTATAATCAGGCAGTTAACCATTCTGAGAAGGTAAGGAATGAATTAGTCAAAAATGCAGATATCCAATACACCACGCTGGTTTCCGCAATGGTGGGCGACAGGTTTGGGATTGAACCCTTTGAATTAAAGTCGAATCGAGAGCACCCTGCAACGCCGCGTCATTTGGCTGCAGATGCATGGTTTCCCGAAACTATGGGATTGGATATCTTAAAAGGCCAACTTGTTAGCAAGACATTTGATGGTGTTAAATACCTAATCAACGAAAAGTTGGCATCCCAATTCAATGCAGAGAATTTGATTGGTCAGCAAGCTGAAAATAGCTTTAGAAAAAACGAGGGAACTATTGCTGGAGTAATTTCGGACTTTCATTTTGCATCTCTTCATAACCAAATCGACCCACTTGCAATAGAAATTAAGCAGGTCAATAGAAATGCGGATTATCTTCTCGTCAGGATCAGCACTTCCAATATTAAGGCGACCATGCAAACCATCGAGCAAACGCTTTCGGAGCTTGCTCCAGGAAGCATGATTATCTCTCAATTTTTGAATGATAAAACTGATCAGCTTTATAGATCGGAAAACAATCTTTTCAAGGTTTTTAAGATATTCTCCATTTCCATCATATGTCTGGCTTGCTTAGGACTGTTTGCACTGTTTGCTTTCATTTCACAAGCTAGAACAAAAGAATTAGGGATAAGAAAGGTGCTAGGGGCATCTTTAGGACAATTACTTATTTTGATGTCCAAGAGCTATTTAGGAGTACTTGCGATCACAGGCCTTTTGGCTCTTCCTATTACGATGTACTTTTCTTCAAGTTGGCTGGCCAACTTTGCTTTTCAAGCTCCTATATATTGGTGGTCTTATGTGATACCGACTCTTATTATCATTGCTTTGGCGGTCTTTGCTATAGTCCTCCAGTCCTTGCGAGTTGCCAGAAAAAACCCAACTGATTCTCTTCAGAGCGAGTGATTTTATACTTAACAAAGTAAATATTGAAGTCGATTTTAAGTCCAAAACGACATTAGTCAATTCAGATATTGAAGTAAGGATTCTTGCATTGAGTCAACAGCAAGAGCATGTGTTTCTGAGATAAGGATACGTCTAACTCATTCTTGTCTAAAAGCTTAAAGGAATATTTTTTTAAATTGAAGGTGGATTCCACTCTTATTAGTAAAATCTTTTACAAGAAAGTATAAACTAACTATATTTGCATTTTGTATACAAAATGCAATCATAACTAACCTAACTGATTTTGATAAAACACGCCGATCTCAGCACACCGATATATCATGAGCTCAAACGCATGATTATTAACAAAGAGCTCAAGCCAGGTGAAAAAATTATTCAGGAGAAAGTAGCCGAGCAATTAGGAGTCAGTCGCACACCGTTGATGAAGGCACTTCAGACTTTGGAGAACGAAATGCTCGTGGAGAGCATTCCAAGAAGAGGTGTGTATGTGAAGTCTCTAAATCTTCAGGAATTGATTGATGTATATGATTGTAGGGAAGTGTTGGAAGGCATGGCTGCCCGGAAACTCGCGGAGAACCATGATTTGGAGGACATCAAGAAACTTGAAGCATGTTTTGCTGCATATGATCTAAGTGAAGGAATAGATTCCAATAAATATACCGCTTCAGATGAATTGTTTCATAAACTACTTATCGAGCTTGTTGGAAATGTGGCGTTGAACAAAGCCTATTTCATTGGAAATATTTTTAGTGAAGTTGTGAATCAGGGACTGCTCAGAACACCTGAAGAGACATTGCAAGAGCATCATGAAATCATTGAAGCCATAAAAAATAAAGACACAGAGAAAGCTGAAAATGCAGCTCGTGCTCACATTAGAAATTCAAAATTAATTCTGATAGAACAAATAAAAAAAGATAAATGAGAAGCTACAAGATAGCCGTAGTAAACGGAGATGGAGTTGGGAATGAAATAGTGCCAGCCGGTTTAGCAGTATTGAATGCAGCAGCTGCAAAGCATGGTTTTGAGTTAAAAACGGATAGTTTCCCCTGGGGAGCAGGTTATTATAAAGAACATGGTGAGTTTATGCCAGAAGATGCCATAGAGACACTAAAAGGCTATGATGCCATCTACTTTGGTGCGGTGGGAGATCCCTCTGTTGATGATACTTTGCCGGCGATGATGTACACATTTAAGGTAAGAACTCTGTTTCAGCAATACGTAAATCATCGCCCTGTTAAGCTTCTACCCGGCATTGCAAGTCCTTTGAGATACAAAGAGCTGGGCGATATTGATTTTGTAGTCGTTAGGGAAAACAATGAAGGTGAGTTTGTTCAAAATGGTAAAATATTAAATCCTGATAGTCCAAATGGGTTGGCCACTGATACGAGTGTTTTTACTCGACTTGGTATCGAACGAATCGCGCATTACTCATTTAAACTTGCTAGAAAAAGAAGGAAAAAGGTTACCAACGTAACTAAATCCAATACTTTGATCAATAGTCTGGCTTACTGGGATTATGTGATAGAAGAAGTAGCTGCCCAATACCCTGATGTAGAGTATGACAAAATGTATGTGGACAATGCCTCTGCGAGTTTTGTACTAAGACCTGAAGTGTTCGATGTAATCTTAACCACAAATATGATCGGAGATATTCTGAGTGATTTGGGAGGAGCCATCATGGGGAGTTTAGGATTAGGGCCAAGCGGAAATATCAATCCGGAGAAAGATTTCCCATCTATGTTCGAACCTATTCATGGTTCTGCACCCGATATAGCAGGAAAGGGCATTGCCAATCCTATAGGCTCTATATGGTCTGGCGCAATCATGCTAGATCATTTGGGAGAGACTGACGCAGCAGCTGAGATTGTAAAAGCTATCGAAGCAACTACTGAGTCAGGTTTGCTTACTGTGGATCTGGGCGGAACTGCGAAAACAAAAGAAATAGCTGATAGCGTAGTTAAGTTTATAAACGGTTAAGTATTCTATGAGCCGCATCCATGACTTGACTTTGACCTATTCTGAGGACATGCCTGGTGTGTCTTTTGATCAGGCAAAAGACTTGGGTAAAGATGGGTGGAACGCCAAAACGCTCCATCTGTATTCACATGCAGGCACACACATGGATGCACCGATTCACTTTGGTGTAGATGGCCCAACAATAGATAAAATGCCAGTTCAGGATTTCCTGGTGGAATCCTGGATTGTTGATATTTCAGATATTGAACCTGGTGGCCTTATAAGTATCGAGCATCTGGGAGATGTTCAACATGACTTCAAGTCACGCGAGGGAATAGTCCTGAAATCAGGCTGGAGTAGTAAGATTGGCTCTCCGGAGTATCGCAACAAGCTTCCAAGAGTGAGCGAGGAGCTTGCACATTGGTTGGTTGAGAAAGAAGTGAAATTACTCGGAGTAGAGCCACCTTCCGTCGCTGATGTCAACAATATTGAAGAAGTGACCAAAATCCACGAAATACTGTTGGGTGGTCGGGTAATAATCGTTGAGGGCTTAACTAATCTAGAGAGTATAACGGCTAAAAAAGTGACTCTGGTGGCTTTGCCTCTGAAAATTAAAGGTGGAGACGGAGCTCCTGCTCGGGTGATAGCTATAGAAGACTAAGGATGCCTAAAGCCAAGTCCATAACCCCTTCAATACCAACTTTTAAGTTCGATTCTGAATTCAGGGAAGCAATAGGGAAGGAGAGAATTGGAAATGGGCTGACCTACATTATTTTAGATGATGATCCAACCGGAGGTCAAACTGTCTATGATATTCCGGTTATTACCACATGGGGGGTAGACGAGATTTGTGCCGAATTAGAAAAAGGGACATCCGTATTTTTTATCTTAACAAACTCAAGAAGTATGCCTGCAGCCAAGGCGGGCACTCTGTTGAAACTTATTGGTGAGAATATTAGAAAGGCAAGTGACCGAACAAAAAGGCAGATCAACGTAATTAGCAGAGGAGATTCCACGCTAAGAGGGCATTATCCATTAGAAATGACTGCTTTTGATGATGGGTTTGGCGAATCAAAAGACCTTAATATTCTGATTCCTGCATTTTTCGAAGGAGGAAGATATACGATTGATGACGTTCATTACCTGACAGATAATTCGAGATTAGTTCCAGTCGGAGAAACATCCTTTGCTCAGGATAAGGCGTTCGGATATCGATCCTCTAATCTGATAGATTGGGTTGAGGAAAAATATGAAGGAGGAATTGCTAAAAGCAACATCAAATCTATATCACTTACAGAGTTAAATTCTGGGGATAGCCATTCGCTCATTGATAGACTTAAGCAATTCGACTCATCAGATGTCATTGCTGTCAATGCATCTAATTACAAGGAATTAGATTTCTTTACAATCTGTCTTTTACGGTCTAAAAAGAGTTTTTCGGTAAGGTGTTCGGCATCATTTGTATCGTCGCTTTATGGAAAGAAACCTATTTCTAATCTTGTAAGGAAAGATCTCATTAGTTCAGATGGGAAAGGAGGGCTATTGGTAATAGGCTCGTATGTGCCCAAGACCACTTCTCAGCTTGATTACCTTCTGGATAATGCGGACGTGTCAGTTATTGAGTTGGAAGTAAATCGAATACTTTCCTCTGAATCAGATAGTTATAGAGTTGAAGTGCAAGAAAAGTTGAAATTACTTCTTCAGGAGGATAGAGATGTGGTCGTGTATACCTCCCGAATATTACAATCAGGTGCTGATGCTGAATCTAGTCTGAATATTGGCTCTTCCGTTTCTGCGTTTGTCGTTTCATTAGTCTCAAGTCTTGAGGTAAAACCCAGATTTGTGCTAGCGAAAGGAGGGATCACTTCTAGCGATATTGCTACCAAGTCGCTTCGGATTAAAAGAGCCTTGATTCAAGGGCAGGTACTCTCCGGCGTACCCGTCTGGAAAACAGGACAAGAATCAAAATTCCCCAATATTTCATATATCATCTTTCCAGGTAATGTAGGTAGTGAATCTGCTCTCTGGGATGTTTATCAGAAACTTAAATCAACAGCATTATGATCCCAGGAAGATACATTATGGTCTTTGGCACTTTTCTATTGACCTTACTCCTCTATATAGACCGAGTTTGCATTTCCGTAGCGAAGGAGCCAATAGGCGAGAGCCTTGGATTTAGTGATAAAATGATGGGGTGGGTGCTGTCAGCTTTTGCTCTCGGTTATGCACTTTTTCAAACACCTGCGGGTATTTTGGCGGATCGATTAGGACCGAGAAAGGTCTTGACTGCCATTGTTGCATTTTGGTCGCTTTGTACGGCTTTGACAGGGGCAGCTTGGAATTTTACTTCCATGATCGTGTTGAGGTTGCTATTTGGGGCTGGTGAGGCTGGAGCATTTCCAAGCATAGCCAGATCGGTGTATTCGTGGATTCCTATTTCGGAAAGAGGTTTGATCAATGGAATCAACTTTTCAGGTTCACGATTGGGAGCAGCGTTCGCGCTTCCTCTCGTCGCATGGTTAATTGATTCGTTTGGTTGGAGAAATTCATTCATCTTTTTGGGCGTAATAGGGATAGTCTGGGCAGTGGTTTGGTACATAGCATTTAGGGACGAACCATCTGAGCATGCGGCACTTTCTGATAAGGAAAAAGAATACATTAAGGCGAATAGGCAGCAGGAAGACCCAACTGAGAAAAAGGAGGAATTGACTTTTGGGCAACTCTTAAAGTCAAAAAATATGAGATTGGCAATGGGACAATATTTTGCCAGCAACTTTACTTTCTTTTTCGCGCTTAGCTGGTTGTACCCTCATTTGAAGACAGAGTATGGATTAAATGCGGTTGAAGCAGGCGTATTTGCAGCAGTTCCTTTGATTGGGGGAGCCTTTGGCAACTGGGTGTCTGGTGCTATGATTGATAGTCTTTATAAGAAAAACAAGTGGAATCAATCGAGAAGAGTGCCTGCGATTATTGGATTTTCACTAGCTACAATCGGGATGATTTCAAGCCTTTATGCCTCTGAGGTTTATGGTGCAGTATTCTTTTTAACGTTGGCCATATTTGGAGCTGATATGACATTATCTCCATCCTGGTCATTCTGTGTTGACATTGGCAAGAAGAACTCAGGAGCTGTTTCAGGTACTATGAATATGGCAGGAAATGTAGGAGCCTTTATCACGGCGCTGGCTTTTCCCTACCTTCAAGCTTGGGCTGGATCGATCTCTCCTTTCTTTTACGTTGCTGCAATTCTAAATTTTATTGCTATTTTTCTGTGGATGAAAGCAAGGCCAGAAAAAAACATATTTGAGTATTGATGGTATTAGTTCTATGAAGAAACTGCGAGGTGTTTGCGTAGGAGCGGGGTATTTTAGTCAGTTTCACTATGATGCATGGTCTCGATTGGATCAGGTTGAAATAGTTGCTTTATGCGATTTGGATGAAGTCAAAACTAAGGAGGTCTCGCTGAAATGGGGGGTACCAAGAATCTATTCTGATTTTTCTGAGATGTTGGAGAAAGAGCAACCTGATTTTGTTGATATCATTACTCCCCCTGCTTTTCACTTAGACATGTGCACCTTAGCAGCTAAGGCTGGAACAGCAATTATTTGTCAAAAACCTCTCGCTCCTAGTTTAGAGGATGCAAAAAAAATAGCGGCTCTGTCTGGGGAATACAGCGTTCCTATGATGGTTCATGAAAACTTTCGGTTTCAACCCTGGCATAGAGAGATAAAAAAAATACTTGAATCAGGTGCTTTAGGAGATCAAATCTTCTACATGAACTTCCGCATGCGAATGGGAGACGGATGGCAACAAGATGCTTATATGAGTCGACAGCCGTACTTCAGAACCATGCCAAGACTCCTGATCTATGAGACAGGGATTCACTTCGTGGATATATTCAGGTATTTAGCTGGCGAACCGACCTGGCTGATGGCTCGACTAAAGAAGTTGAATAAAGATATTGTAGGAGAGGATTCAGGGGTCGTCCATTTTGAATTTGATTCGGGAGTTACAGCAATCTTAGATGGAAATAGATACAATGAGAGTAACTCTGCAGATTCAAGGTATACTTTTGGAGAATTTCTAATAGAGGGAAATGAAGGGAGTCTAAGACTTTATAATGATGGAAATATCACAATTCAGAAATTGGGAGAGTCAGAAAAACCTCATAACTATCATCCAAGTAAATCAAGTTTTGCGGGAGACTGTGTTTATGCTACTCAAAAACACTTTATCGATTCACTGATAGCTGGAAATACATTTGAAACTAGTGTTGAAGATTATCTCAAAAATGTGATGATTCAGGAAGCTATTTATGAATCTTCTTTGAACAATACACCCTGCAAACTATAGGAGGATCATTGGTCTAAAGCTGAAATGAATCGTTGAAATAAACATCATCACCAATTCTTATTTCTCCTTCACTTAATACACGTGCTGTAATACCTCCATGTCCCCTCATGGCATTATAGCCACCATCTCCTAATGTCTTTTCCATACGAGAGCAGGGGTGACACTCTCCGGTAGTTTCCAAAATAGCCTTTCCTATGGTGAATCTCTTATCCTTTAGAGCAAGTAAGTTGATTCCACTTACAACGATATTTCTTCTGAGTAGCTCAGGAGGTAGGTTTTTCATTTTCATGACAGACCTTACAGTTTCTATATGTTCTGCTTGGATTAACGTCACCTGTCTTTTAGTTGAAATCTTACCTTTAAATCGATCTCCAATCAGGCCCTCACTTTTCGCAGCTAACACGCTTTCTACAATATTCATGGGAGCCTTGCTTGCAGGTCTAAGACCAATCCACTCAACCGTTCCCTTTTGAGGTAGTGTATTGATCATTTTCTTTATGATAGCCTCACTCATATCTTTTATTTCACAAGGTCAGGGTTTCCCATTTTTCCTGATTGGTAGTTTCTGACACACTGATTGATTTGCTGTTCTGTATTCATTACGAAAGGGCCGTACGAAACGATTGGATCATTTAGTGGACTTCCTCCCAGAAGTAGAAACTCTGATTTACCCTCGCTGAAAACATGAATCTCGCTTTTCATTCTCTCGAAAAGGGCTAAATGGTTCTTTTTCAAGATGGTTTGATCCTTCAGTTCCAACTCGCCTTCTACATTGTATATGAAAGCATTATGAGTTGGGTCGGTTTCAAAACTTAGCTTGGAGTTTGGGTTCATCTTAACATGATAGTAAAACGCAGGCGAGTGTGTATAAGCTGCTGATTTCTTATCGTCATACTGTCCCATCACGACCTTTATGCTATAGTCTTTGGTGGTGATTTCAGGTAAGCCCTCTTTCTTATGGATAAAAGTGTTGGGATCAATGAACTTGTGCTTAGCAGGTAAGTTTAGCCAAATTTGAAACCCGTGATAGGTGCCCCCTTCGTTGTAAAGTTGAGTTCCGGTTTCCTCCATATGAATAGCTCCTTTGCCGGAGCTAAACATCATAAATTCTCCCTTGTTTACTTGTATATCATAGTTGAGACTGTCTTTGTGGTGCCCCGTTCCGGAGAGAAAATAAGTAGTGGGTACAATTCCGGCATGTGGGTGTGCAGCTACTCCCAAAGGGTCGCTGCATGCATCCAAACTAATAGGGCCAAACTCATCCAAAAGAATAAATGGAGATATGTAATCCCTTGCTCCACCGGGAAAAGCTCGAATGATTGGTAGGGAGCCTACCATTGTTCGGTGTGGATTCAATATTTGCAATACTCCTCTTGATTTCTCAACGGAGAACATTCCATAAGCTCTATTGGTAAGTCCATCCAGTACTACGCTAGCTCCCAGTATTGCTGACCTGTTGATGAATTCTTTGCGCGTCATGGAAATATAAAACTAATGAATTCTGTTTCAGAATTTGCCCAAAGTAAGTGTCAAACTATAGACCAATAGTTTGATACAAGCGAGATTTATCGTTGTTACTAATTCGAACTAACTCCTGTAAACCCTTCCTGCTTGCTGGTAAACAATACATTGAAGGAAGTCAGGCTTCCATAGATTCGAGTGATGTACTGCTGAAGATTGACTTTATCTTCATCACTTAAGCTAGAGCTATTTACACGCTGTTCCATGACTCTCAGTCTATCGCGTACCATGACTATTTTATGAAAGAAAGTCTCCACAGGGAGTTCGTAGGGTTTTAAATCAGGATTTCCGGGTTGGAAGATGAGTTTACCTCCGGTCCACTTTTCACCCATATCTACGAGTGCTGTTTCATCAGTAACCGTACCTACAATTTTGCGAAGCGAATCCTCTATATCTGCAAGACTCACCATGTTTTTGATTGGCTCGGCTCTTTCCAGCACTTCCAGTTCGGCATCAGCAGTGGTATGATCAATATCCAAAACACCGTGATTCACAAAGGTGATAATCAATTCTTCTGATGAGACCTGAATCACAACACCAACTCCAAACTCAGCATGACGTACACGCGATCCTATTCCTATGTCCATAGTCGCTTAAATTATTTGAATGATTAGATGATTTTAACTTCTTTTTGGTCCCTTTTTGCCTCGGTAACCGCCACCTTTTCCACCTCGACCCCCGCGTCCTTTTACAGGCTTATACTCAGGGCCTTCACCTATGTGTTCTGGGATTTTTGCCTTAGGTACAGGTTTTCCAAGCAACTCTTCGATTGCAAGCATTTTGCTTTGTTCTTTTTCATTCACAAATGTGAAAGCGGCTCCTTTGCGAGCTGCACGTGCTGTTCTACCAATTCTATGGATGTAGTCCTCACCTTCGTTTGGCACATCATAGTTAATCACAAGATCGATATCTTCTACATCTATTCCTCTGGAAAGAATATCTGTTGCCACGAGGGTGATTAATTTTTTGCTTTTGAAAAGACTCAATACATCCTCTCGTTGTTTTTGATCCAAGTCAGAATGAATTTCTTCAACCGGATTTCCAGCCTTTTTCAAATCTCGCGTAAGTTGCTTGGTACTGTCCTTGGTAGAGCAGAATACGATCACACTTTTTAGCCATTCAGCTTTTAAAATATGCTTTACAAGAGGAATCTTCTGTGAGTCATAAACGATGAATGCAGCCTGAACGATTTTTTCGTTGGGTTTAGAAATCGAAATACTTACCTCTTCTGGGTCAATGAGTATTTCTTTTGCCAGCGCTCGCATTTTTGGAGGCATAGTCGCAGAGAAAAGTAGAGACTGTCTCTTTTTAGGTAAGAAAGACATGATCTTGGTAATGTCCTCATTGAAACCCATATCCAACATTCTGTCTGCTTCATCCAGTATCAGATAGTTTAACTTTTCCACCTTTACATACTTCATGTTTAGATGTGCTATTAGTCTACCAGGAGTACCTATAATGATATCAGCTCCTTCTGAGAGTGCTTTCCTTTCTCTATCAAAAGAAGAGCCATCACCACCTCCATATACAGCAAGCGAGCTTACTGAAGTGTAGTAGGAGAGTCCCTCAAGTTGTTGATCGATCTGTACCGCCAATTCACGTGTAGGAACGATAATCAAGGCTTTGATATGATCATCTTCAGGTTGCTGAAGAATCTTATTAATCACTGGTAGAAGAAAAGCCGCTGTTTTACCAGTACCTGTTTGAGCAGAAGCAATCATGTCTTTGCCCTCCAAAATCAATGGAATGGTAGCATCCTGAACGGGCGTGGCATTTTCATATCCAATCGCCTCAATGCCTTCTTGTAATTTTGGGTCAAGCCCAAATTCTGAAAATTTCAAATCGTATTCTTATTTAAGATTTGGCAATATAATTAATCCATTCGATGGAAGTAAGCAATTAATCATACTCATTAATAGATTGATTGTAGCATCACTTTTCAATGATCTGCTAAGCACTCTTATATCGTTTTCAATTATGAGACGAGCCTTATAGAAATATTTGGCTCTCAATTAAGGTTCGTTCATTTTAAAGCCCCAATACTTCTGTTCCTTGCTCAAACACGATATCAACGGGGATGGATTCTTCTTTCAGTCTGTCAAGATCGGCTTGCAGCACTGATCCTATAGCTCCTTTTTCATTCAAAAGAGCAATTACTCCATCATAATCCCCATCACCCTGAAGAGTCAAAATCAAGGAAGACAGTTTATTCATTGCCAACTTCAGTTTGTCGTAATTTACTACATAGAATCCTTCTTCGGATTTAGAAAAGGCTCCCATTTCTTGGAAGAAGTTGAATCTGATCATATTGGCTTTTCCGTGAGAGCTGGCAGCTCCAAACCTAATGGAACGGAATATTCCAGCCATAAAAGTGGTATAGTAGTCTTTGATGTCCCCTTCGATTTCTCCTTTGGCATGTAGCTGAGTTATCATATAGAGGCCAAGTACGTCAGCTTTCCCCTCTTCCAGTGCTGAGTAATGTTCCTTCAAAGCCTCTCTTACCGTCCCCTTTCCATTTATAGTATTTTTAATCCCAAGCCCATGTGCAACTTCGTGAAACATGGTATTCCCGAAGAAAGCATCAAACGTAATGTGCTTTTGCTGATCTGGCGAGATCAGAACTTTTGAAATCGGAACCAATATTTCATCGAACTTGGCTCTCATGGCATTTTTAAGTTGCAGCCTTCGAGAGCCCTTTTGAAGTTGAACTTCTTCATCATTTGGGAGATTGATTGCAATCGTTTTAGATCCGGAATTACAATCTCCTGCGTAATAAACCACATCATAAGCATTGAGGTCAGCATCGCTTCCCGGTTTTTCAGCTTTGTATGCATCCGAAACGGGAATGCCCCTTTGTAGCTCAGGGAGGAAAGCAGCATACTTAGACAGTCTTTCACTCCAGCTTTTATCCTTAATCAACACATAGGCTTCATGAGCCGTTTTCTTACCGAATAGTTTGTCTTCATAATTTTCAATCGGGCCGATTACGATATCTAAACCATTCGTTTTCATGTCCATCCAAGCCATATCGCTCTCTCTGTATTCATCGTTCAATAATGCCTTCGCTCTCAGGTTGAGATATTGCTTTAACCCTTCGTCTTCAGCTAAGTCAGCACATTCTAAGAGTAGTAAGGATGCCTTTTGGACTTCTTTGCTAAACTTTTTGTAGTATGGAACAGTGTAAAGCTTTCCCGATTCATCTCTTCTTACAAAAGTGTAAAAGCTGTCCTTACCAGGTAAATCCACCGAATCGTATTCCTCTTTGGTCATATCTATAGGATAGAAATTGGCTCCCAGAGGTTTTTCACCAACGCCTTCAATGAATGAAGTATTGTCATCAAGTCTGTCCCAGGGACCATAGTTAATGTTCAAGTACTGTTTAGTTTCTTCATCCTCAAATCGAGAAAGTAGCTCTTCTTTGTCTCCGTATGCCTCATACCAGAAAAGGCCATCCATGATTACGGCTGCTTCAATGAGTTTTGGAATCATTGATTTCTCATTTTCAGATAACAAGCCCAGGTCAGCAGTCAGTTTTACTTTTTTATAATCCTCCAATTTATCTAGAACAGGATTTGGTTTTTCTGCGGATTGCTCCTTTGGAGGGCTACACAAGGTCAGCATTACTGATATGATTAATAGGAGGGTGAAGTTTTGCGTGCTCATGCAGGGTAGGTTTAGTTGTTCCGGAATTTACATTAAATCATAAAAAAAGCCATTTGTATAATTACAAATGGCTCTAATCTATGTTAGAAAATTACTTGTTTAGCTTGTAGGCAATTACCTGATTTCCAAAGAATGTAGGCATGTAGATGGTATTGCTTGCATCGTCAAAGTCAAAATCCGCTTTATTGGAGACTCCTTTGGTATCGATCATTTTCGTCTTTTCACCTGTTGCACTTACATAGTAAAGCTCGCCGCTCCAGCTAGACACCAGATAGTCGTCACCGGATTTCTCTACGCCATCACCTCCAAATATAGAATCAGTGACAATTTTATATGTCCAGTCATTTGTATTGATTTCAAAGAAATTTCCAGAACCAGAAGTAGATAACATCAGCTTGTCTCCTAGGTGAAGAAGTCCGTTTGCACCTCCAAAATCTGATGATTCCACCACTGTAGAAATGGCACCATCCTTCAAGAGATGTATTTTGTTTGATTTCATATCCGAAGCATATACTCCACCGTCTGCTGAAATATCAATGTCATTAAGAAATGTAGCATCAGTCACCGCATACTTGTTGGTAATTTCTCCTGTAGTGATATCTATTTCAACTATTTCATCAATATCAGTTGCATAAAGTTTGCCATCCAAAAGGCCCATTCCCTTTGGAGCATTTAATCCTGTGACCCAATCCAGATCAATTGTTGATCCATCGGATGCGGATATCTTGGCGATGAAACCATCACCATCTTTGGCGGTCGGAGGGACTCCATTGATACATGAAACATAGAGAACCTTCTCTTCAGAGTTATAAACTACTGATTCAGGAGTGAGTATGGTTGTGTCAGAAGCCCAGATTTGAGTAACCGAAGGTGTTACTGCTTCCACAATTTCCTCCTCTTTCTCACTTGATTCAACCGCTTTTTTCGGTTGGCAGGCCCAGAAAAAGGTGATGGATAACGATGCTAAAATAAGGTTGGTTTTCATAGTTTATAGTTTAGGTTAGTTGCTTAAGATAATAATTTTGCTGTTTACTCTTGTCAAAAAAAATGATAAGCTTGCTTATCCCCTTAAAGAGCCATTCTCAAAAGATGTGTTTTAAGTTTTGGTTTTTTTCTTTTGTTTACTTCCAAACGAAATCTCATAATTATGAACAAAGTAATATATCTGCTGCTATTTTCTGTTATTTACTCTTGTCAACCACCTCAAGAGACTGATAAAGGTTCTTCTATAGAGCCTTCCATAGATACTTTGGTTATTGCAAAACACATTGAGGTTTTGGCATCTGATGATTTTCAAGGAAGAAAACCATTTACCGATGGGGAAGTCAAGACTCTTGAATACCTCAAAAGTGAATTTGAGAAATACGGTTTATCAGCAGGAAATGGAGATAGTTTTTTCCAGGAAGTGCCATTGGTAGAGCTAAATGCTACACCTTCTTCAGAGATGGTCATATCAGGAAAAGGTAAAGAATTTCGTTTGCAGTTGGGAACCGATTTTGTAGCCTTTTCTGAAAGGGTAGAGGAGCAGTCTTCAATAGATGCATCGGAGATCGTCTTTGCTGGATATGGTATTGTAGCACCCGAATATGGATGGAATGATTACGAAGGGCTGGATGTAAAAGGGAAAACAGTCATCGTTTTAGTGAATGATCCTGGATTTGGCTCGGGAGATAGCACCTTCTTCAAAGGTGAAACCATGACTTATTATGGTAGATGGACTTATAAATATGAAGAAGCGGCACGTCAAGGCGCGGCTGGAGTTTTTGTAGTGCATCAGACGGCTCCAGCTGGTTATCCTTGGGGAGTGGTTCAAAATGGATGGTCAGGGGCCGCTTTGTTTCTGGATCAAACAGGGGATACCCATAAGCCTTCCATACAAGGATGGATTACTCGAGATGCTGCAATAGAGATATTTAAAAACTCAGATGTGGATATGAAGAATTTTGTTGAGAAATCCAGAACCAAAGGATTTAAGCCAGTGACCCTAGGGCTAGCCGCATCTGTTTCTGTCATGCAGAAGATCAAGAAGGATGTTTCTCAAAACGTAATTGCTAAAATCGAAGGAACAGAAAAGCCTGATGAAGTCATTATCTACACTGCACATTGGGATCACTTGGGAATAGGTCCAGCTATTGATGGAGACTCTATTTACAATGGTGCACACGACAATGCATCAGGTGTTGCCAGTATTTTGACTATTGCAGAAGCAATGATGAAAGAAGAGGTTAAACCAAAAAGAACCATCGTTTTTTTAGTTGTTACTGCTGAAGAACAGGGGCTATTGGGTTCTAAGTTTTATGCAGAAAACCCAATATATCCCACTGCCAAGTCTGTCGCCAACATTAACATGGACGGAATGTACTACATGGGACTAATGAAAGATCTGACGATCATAGGCTATGGACAGTCCGAGTTGGACGAGTGGGCGGAGGAGATTGCCAAAAAACAAGGACGATATGTTCTGGCTGATCCAGATCCGGGGAAGGGTTATTTTTTCCGTTCAGATCACTTCCAGTTTGCTAAAGTTGGTATACCTGCATCTTACTCTTATGGATCTTATGAAGCAGTTAAAGGAGGAGTGGAGTATGCTAAATCGGTGCGAGCAGCATACAATGAAGTTGCCTATCATATGCCGGCTGATGAGTTTAAACTATCTGAGACAGACTGGAAAATGGCTGGAATGCAGCAAGATGTGGAGCTCTTTTATGAATTGGGCTGGAAACTGTCAAACTCAAGTGATTGGCCTAAGTGGAAGGAAGGCTCTGAGTTTAAGGCAATAAGAGACTTGGATTTGAATGATTGATTTTCATGTTTTAGTGGATTCTTTCTCTATGTATAAATCTGATTGAAATTCATTTTTAAGGATTTGGTCGGGATTAAAAAGTTTTTGTTCCCACGACTATCCTGCTTTTTGTCAGCTTATTATATTGCGACAAATCTGTAATAATTGCAATGAGTGGCTTTCATAAAATATCCCATAAAGGATCAGAGATAATATACGTAGACTACAGAGGGCAAAGTGAGTCTGAGATGCTCGATACGGCTCAAGAACTGAAGAATTGGTTGCTTAGTCACGAAGAGTTTCATCTAAGATTGGTTAATATCTCAGATGCTTTCGCTACACCGAAGTTCACATCGTTTATTAGAGAACTTGGCAAAGAGACCAAACATATCCCTGTAAAGGCTGCTGTGGTTGGGATAACAGGCGCGAAAAAAGTGTTGCTTATGGGTTACAATCGATTGTTGGGTGGAGCGATGAGACCTTTTGAAACCGAAGAAGAAGCAAAAGAATATTTAGTCTCCGTATAAACCATCAAAACCCCGAAGTTGTCTTCGAGGTTTTGAGTGCAAGAATACCTGTCTTGTTTTAAGCTTTCACTGATTTGAATTTTTCGTTAAGCTTTGGTTCACCATCCAGGATTTCCTGACTTGCAAACTTTCTAAACTTGTCGAAGTTATTCTGGAACATCTTAGCAAGTTTATTGGCCTGCTCATAGAAGCCCTGATCATTTTTCCAGGTTTCTCTTGCACTTAGAATTTCACCCGGTACTCCAGGTACTGTCAGTGGCATCTCCGCACCAAATATGGAGTGCTTCCTATACCCGACATTGTCTAGAACTCCAGATAGAGCAGCACTGATCATCGCTCTCGTATACTTCAATTTAATTCTAGAACCTGTGCCGTAAACACCCCCTGTCCATCCGGTATTGATCAGCCAAACATTCACTTCGTTTTCTTCCATTTTCTTTCCTAGCATTTCGGCGTACTTAGTAGGATGCAGTGGCATAAATGGTGCCCCAAAGCAAGCAGAAAACACTGGTAGCGGCTCGTCTATTCCGGCTTCCGTTCCGGCTACCTTAGATGTGTAGCCGGATATGAAGTGATACATGGCTTGTCCTTTGTTAAGTCTCTGAATAGGAGGAATAACTCCGAACGCATCACAAGTCAGGAAGAAGATGTTTTTTGGGATCCCCCCTATAGAAGGCTTGGCAATATTTTCAATGTGTTCAATAGGATAAGAAACCCGAGTGTTCTCTGTTACCTCCGTATTCGTGTAGTCTACGCTACGAGTGTTTGGGATGAACCTTGTGTTTTCTAAAATCGCCCCGTATTTAATGGCACGGAAGATATCAGGTTCGTTTTCCTCGTTAAGATCGATCACTTTTGCATAGCATCCACCTTCAAAATTGAATACGTTTTTCTCTGTCCACCCGTGCTCATCATCTCCTATAAGCATTCTACTTGGATCCGCAGAAAGCGTAGTTTTTCCAGTTCCGGATAATCCGAAAAATATAGATGTGTCATGCTTCTCAATTCCCATGTTTGCAGAGCAGTGCATTGGCAGCACGCCATCCTCTGTAGGGAGTAAGAAATTTAGTACAGAGAAAATACCTTTTTTCATTTCTCCAGAGTATGCAGTCCCGCCGACAAGGATCATACGCTTTGTGAAATTGACGATTGCAAAGTTTTCTTGCCTTACACCATCAGTCTCAGGATCTGCCTCAAAATCAGGACAGCATATTACAGTGAAGTTGGGATCGAAATCCTGAAGTTTATAATCAGGAGGTGTAATGAACATGTTGTAGCAAAACAGGTTGTGCCAAGCCATCGTATTGATTACTCTTAATTTCAATCGATGTGTTTTATCAGCACCAGCATAGGCATCTCTTACATAGACAGTCTTGTCTTCGAGATAACCAATCATTTTGTTGTAAATACGATCGAATTGCTCAGGCTCAATCGCTATGTTGATATCTCCCCACCACACTTCATCTTTGGTCAAATCGTCTTTAACGATAAATCGATCTTTCGGAGATCGACCGGTAAACTTCCCAGTGTCGCACATAAGTGCGCCTGTGTCAGTTAAATGTCCTTCTCCATCTCTTACTGCATCCTCAGTTAATTCCGCAGCGCTCAGGTTCCAGAAAGCCTCTTTTACTTTTTTGATGCCTACTTTTTCAAGTCCGCTTTTTTGTGATTTTAAACCAAATTCTTTCATAGTGTTGTGAGATTGATTTACTAATTATTTCTTGGTTCGAAGTTCTTGCAAAGGCTTTATTGATATACTGACTGTCGTCAGAACATTCAATGACTTTGCTTACTTGCAAACGTTTGCAAATCTAGACTTGTACGATTAATCGAAGAATAAATCCACCGTTTCTTTGTCGGTCGGTTTTGTAGCGAGACTAACGGATATTAAAGTTGTTAAAGAAACGGCCAATGCTGGAATTGCAATCAAATCTGTGTCGAAAGGAAACTGGATAATGAGCAGGTCAAGTATTTCGTTTTCATAGAGCCTGTTGAGGATAGAAATCAGAATAACAGTAGTCATTCCAGAGGCTATAGATGCAACTCCTCCTTGTCTCGTGACTCTCTTCCAAAAGAAAGTAGCAATAAGTGCAGGGGCGATAGAAGCACCTATCATCGTGTATGAAATGAAAGCCATTTCAAGAATGGTTTGAAATTGCGTAATGATAAGATAGGCCATCATACCAAGAATCAGTATGGAGGTTCTTTGCAGCAAAATCTTCTTTTTGGAATCCAGATTCTTAAATAAATATTTTTCAAAAATATCTCTCGACACATTGGTGGAAGCTACCATGAGAAAGGTATTTCCCGTAGAAAGTATGATTGCTATCCCACCAGCAAAAAGCAATGCTCCCAGATAAGCAGGCAATTGCTCAAACCCAATCCTGAGGATTACTTCTTCCGACATACCTCCATTGATAGAGCCATCCATATTGTAGAACCGTGGATCTTCTGCGTAAATGGCAAAACCAACCACAGCTATAACGCACATCAAGAATTCAATGATTACCACCCCACCAAACATCCACAGTACGGCTTTTTTGGCAGAACTAGAATTTTTTGCTGAAGAAAACTTCTGGTACATGCTGCTTTCGCTTAGTAGGAGCAAAAGAGTAGGTAGGAGAATCCCTAAGTAATAATAATATGAGTGACCCTCCGTCAAAGACAAATGATCGGGGTTTATCGCCTTAATAGTGGCCGATACTTCAGACCACCCGCCATTTTGCACTAAAAGAACGGGTAGTGTCAATCCAATAGCCAGTAGCATTATGATTCCATTGAAAATATCAATCGAAATGATGGATACCATTCCTGCCAAAGCTGTAAAAACCACAATGATTACGAAGGTTATCAATGTGCCTGTTTCAACAGAAATAGAACCCTCAGTCAGGATGGATAAGAATCGTCCTCCTCCCTTGAATTGATACCCCGCTATCATTACATAAGCCAAAATAATCGTGATGGTGCCTAGAAGTCTTGCAATAGGCGAATATCTTTTCTCAAGAATATCTGTAAGGGTGTATTGCGAGATTTTCCTAACTCTTGCGGCAATGAAGTAAACGACTATAATACCAATCCAGGCACCCATCGAGAACCAGAGTTCTGAAAATCCAGTACGGAAAGACAGCCCCGCGGTACCAAAGAGACTTCCACTTCCAATCCAGGTTGTTATAAGAGTTCCGACCAAAAGATAAACCGGCACATTTCTCCCTGCAAGTACAAAATCATCCTCTGTCTTGACAGATCTGCTTTTATATATAATGATTCCTGCCAGTATCAGGATATATGAACATGTAACGATCAGATAGGTCATAGTAAAATGAAAATAGGGGTTAGAATCACTTTGATCTAAAGCTATTCACTTTTGAGATATTTAAGTTTGATTTTGAGAAATGTTCCAATGATACTGCGCGTTAGCAAAGCAGTAGTCAACTAATTTATAGGTTGTTATCTAGGATTAGATTTTCTTTGCAGTAATATTAACAAAGAGATACCTCTCGAATTGAATGAAGATATTTTCATTATTCCTAAAAGATTCCCCTTTCACCTTTTTAGTAGCGATTATCACTGGAGTATTATCTGGCACCACCATTACTTATTTGATCAAAACCATTCAAACCGGTCTTAAGACTGACATGACAGATCCGATCTGGTTAATAGGCTCATTTGTTGCCTGGTGGGTTGGATACGGTGTGACCAGTTTTTTGTCCGTCAAGACCATGACAAACCTCAGTGAGAATGTCGTGCTTGATCTGAGAAAGATGGTTAGTAGTAAGATATTAAGGGCATCATTTCAGTCAATGGAAATGGAGAAAAACAGACTCTTCACCATTTTGACAAATGATATTTCCACGATTTCAACAGCCATTAACAAGCTACCCAATGTGATAACTGGAGCATCCATGATCGTTGGATGTGTCATTTATATGGCTTTCATTTCACCAGAATTGTTCATCATGTTTTTGGTATTGCTGGCAGTGGCATTCATTTTCTTTAAAATGCCCATGAACGCGTATAGAGGAAGAATGAGGGAATCCAGAGATATTCAGAATAGACTTTTCGGTTACTTCGAAGCACTTATTTACGGATTGAAAGAGTTGTCTTTAAGTAGAAACTTACGCAAATCATTTAAAGAAGACGTGCTTTATCCTGCATGCGAAGATCAGCGCGATTACAATATGGTCGCAAGAGTAAGGCTCACATTCATATCTAAGTGGGGTGAGATGTTGCTACTGATGGGGCTCGGTGCAATGCTATATGTTGTATGGCAGTTTGGTATAAGTTCAATGGAAGAGTATGGGCGCTTTCTTGTAGTAGCACTGTTTCTCATTCCTGCATTGCAGCGCGTAAGTAATTTTTTACCAAATCTTGGAAAAATTGATATTGCGCTAGAACAAATCAATCAGGCAGGTTTCAGTCTAGATCAAAACGCTCAAGTAGAGAAAGAACTCATTGAATTAAAACCCAATGTTGCTGAACCACTAATTAGATTACAGGACATTACCTTTTCTTACTTTCATGCAGACGAGAAAAAGTTCTTTCAATTGGGGCCAATCTCATTTGACATCACAGAAGGTGAAATTGTATATCTAATAGGAGGAAACGGTAGCGGGAAAAGCACGTTGGCAAAAGTACTTTGTGGACTTTATGCACCTGAGTCGGGGAGTATTTACTATTCTGGTAACAAAATAGATACCGATAATATCGACAGCTACAGAGAAGCCTATTCAGCTATTTTCTTTGATTTTTATTTATTTGATCACCTCAATCATATCAAGTCCGATTTTTGGAAAAACAAAGCGGTTGAATATCTCGAGCTTCTTGAACTCGACAAAAAGGTGAAAATCGAAAACGATAAGCTATCCACCACCTCTTTGTCTACTGGACAAAGAAAAAGGCTTGCACTACTTATTTCGCTTCTTGAGGATAAGCCATTTTATCTCTTTGATGAGTGGGCCGCTGGACAGGATCCATATTATAAAAACATTTTTTACAAGCGCATTCTACCTGATATGAAATCAATGGGTAAGACGCTTTTTATTGTCACCCATGATGAACAATACTTTGATTGTGCTGACAGAATCCTCTTCCTTCAAGAAGGTAAATTGGTGGATAAAAGCCTTTCAAACGATGTGATATCCGCCTATATTCGCGAGACTAATTAGTACCAATTTCATTAATTTTATCTATTTCTAGGCATCCTATGCTTGTTTCTCACGATTACAAATTCATTTATATCAAACCAAAAAAAGTAGCAGGGTCCAGCATCCAGGCTTACTTAGCAAGGTATTGTGAAAATGGTATCAATTTTCATAGAGACCCTAAAAGTCATATGAAAGCAGAGGATGTGAAGGCACTAGTCGGAGATGAGGTTTGGAATTCGTATCTGAAGATTACCTCCGTTCGTAATCCATGGGATAAGACAGTGTCGTTGTATTTTTGGAGAAAGCGAAAAAGACCACTTTACGTCCATATAAGAAGAATTTTGAGAGGCTGGCCTTGGCATGGGCCTGCACATCGGTATAACTTCAAAGACTTTGTGAAAGCGATGTTTGAAAACGACACATTGAATGAGGATAAAGCCATTACTAATATCGATGGTAGGCTTCCTGACTACTATTTCATTCGATATGAGAGCATGCATCAAGATCTCGAAAAACTTTGCGAGAGACTAGGAGTCACGTATAATCCTGATGATATGCCTCAAAAGAAAGTAGGGCATAGAAAAAGTCGTTCGTACGAAGAGCATTTTGATGAAGAGTCTAAGGAGTTCGTTGCGAGAGCTTATCAAGAAGAGATAGAGAGATTCGGGTATACCTACTGATTGAATATGCTTGTATCTCATAGCCACAAGTTTATCTTTATCAAAACAAAAAAGACAGCCGGTTCTAGCTTACAAGACTACTTAGCTCGATACTGTAAAGATGGAATCGTAGAGAAATATATTCCGGGCGGTCATAGACCTGCTCAGTCTACTAAAGAGAAGATTGGCGATGAAATATGGAATGACTATTTAAAGATATGCCCAATACGAAATCCTTGGGACAAGATGGTTTCATGGTACTTTTGGCGATCCAGAAAAAGATCCATATTCGTTAAGATCAAGCGCATACTTAAGGGCAAACACCCTGAAAATGAAGCCTATCGAATGTCGTTTAGAGAGTTTATGCTTTATCTGGAGGGACGCGGTAAAGTTAACCTTGATCATAAGATTACACTAGTGGACGGAGAGTGGCCAGATTACTTCTATATCCGGTACGAACACATGATGGAGGATTTGGAGAAGCTTTGCCAGAAGCTGGATATTCCATTCGAACCGGATAAAATGCCTAAGCAAAAGATGGGAGTGCGGAAAGTGAAAGGCTATAGGGATCGTTATGATAAGGAGACCCAAGAGATCGTTAGAAAAGCCTATCAAGATGAACTTGATCTTTTTGACTACAAGTTTTGATGACCTTTAAAATGATATCGGTATTTTCATCACTTTCATTCGATGAAAAATGAAGATACTTCTAACAGGTAAATCAGATTTTTCTTACAACCGAACGAGAGTTCTGATCAAAGGATTAGAACAGTCAGAAGGAGTTGAGTTGGTCTACTACCCGATTAAAAAGGGCATTTCATTCAACTCAGAAGAGTTTACTGAGCTTTCTAAAAGTTGTGATATTGTATATATCCCTCCATTCAGGCACAGTGATGTCAAGTTTATTCAAAGAAGATCTGCTTGTCCGGTTGTTTTCGATGCATTGATATCGAAGTACCTGACGAGAACAATTGATCATGGTAAGTGGTGGACAGCTCTTGGAAAGACTCTAAGAGATCGAGTTGCTTTTAAGAACAGTGACTATATCCTGATGGATACAGAGGCTCACAAGCAATATATTGTAGATAGATATTCCTTAACAGGGCAAAGCGTTTTGACCCTTCCAGTAGGTGTTGATGTAGATTTATTTGCTCCGTTATCTGAGGATGAGAGTGATATTTTTAAAGTTGGCTTTTACGGAGGTTTTATTCCTCTACAAGGAGTAGATAGAATAATAGAAGCCGCAAATTTGCTCAGAGGGCACTCGGATATTCGATTTGAATTAATAGGGAAGGGGCCAAGGTTTAATCAAATGAAAGCCCTAGCTTCTAAGCTCAAAGTTGATAACCTTGATTTTTTGGGATGGGTGTCCTATTTAGGACTCAATGAGAAAATTAACTCCTTTGATCTTTGCATGGGAATCTTTGGGGATTCTCTTAAAACTGATCTGGTTGTTCCAAACAAGGTGTATCACTATGCTGCGCTTCGTAAATGCATCATTACTAAGAATACAGAAGCTATCAATGAAGTGTTTGAAGACAATCAAAATATTGTGCTTACGAGCAATGATCCTGTCGATATTGCGGCTGCTATTTTGGACTTAAAAGAAAATAAGTCAAGACGCTCTGAGATAGCTAAAAATGGCTTCAAACTCATTCAGAATAGCTATAACCAAAAAGCAATAGCGGATGTTTTTCTAAGTTTTTTCCGAAAGGAATTAAAAATCAACTAGCTGGCTTTTTCTAGATAAAAACAAGCTCTTCCTGCGGTACCATTTTCATTGTAGTCTTCTACTACTTTTTCAAAGTTCTTCAGCTCTTCCTTTGAGAATAATTGTTGATTTTCAATTGAAGGAATATCTCTTACAAATTTCTCACTTCCTACAATCTCGAATTTGCTAGAGTCATAAATGGTATCTACAACTCTCAAACCAACCTCATTGGCAAGTATCTCCACGCTCTTTTTTGTGTGAAGAAAGGTGTGTCTTGGAGCATCTAGTTCCACCCAATTTGCACCATAGTTTTCATATGCTTTAGAATCCGCTACAGGGATTCTAATTACAATTCTCCCCTTATCAGAAATTAGTTTGCTAAGCTGATTAAACACTTGTGAAGGATCAATCATATGCTCAAATGAGTGATGCAACATGATCAGATCATATTTACTATCTACATCACTAAGTTCCTTTTTGAATATTTGAATATTGGGTTTGTACGAGATATCCTTCGCTATAAAAGGGTCGACACCAGTAAGGTCTTTGAATCCAAAATGACTCATTTCTTTTAGCAGCTTTCCACCACCACAACCAACATCGAGTACTTTCGAATCAAAATCAACTTTGCATTGATTGTTGAGCCACCTTAGATATCGTTTGTTCAAAGGCATCAAAATGCCTCCAATAGTAGATTTACCAATACGAGAAAGTGCTACCTGTTTTTTCACATACAAGTCTATTGAACCAGCCAAGCCCTTTTTTGTTGGTTTGAATGAGTAATAGTTATCAGGATAGTACTTTGCGAGTTGCTCTGGAATTTCGATAATTTGAACACACCCACATTTTGAACACTCCATATATTCAAACTCATCTCTGGTGCCAAACATCATTTCTTTGGCAATGAAGGACTTATTGTCTTTTTCGTTTTGGCAGACTTTGCAGTTATTAGTATTCGCTTTCAAATTTGAAAATCGATTAATTTATTTTTCGGGAGTGAACTCCTCGTAGATGTTATAAAGCTCTCCGCAGACGTTTTCCCAAGTCTGGGTTTCTGCATACGAAATCGCATTTTTTCTCAACTCTTCGTATTCGTCATCATTCTGAAGCAGATGATTCACTTTTGCGTAAAACTCTTCAGTTTGTTTTGGGGTGACATGATAACCTGTTACACCATCCTCTACAATATCTTTTGGCCCTCCTGCTTGAGCTGTTACCACAGGCAGTCCAGATGATAGTGCCTCTAAAACGACATTTCCGAAGGTCTCTGTCGTGGAAGGGAATATGAAAATGTCACAGGACGCAAATATGGTAGAAAGAGAATCTCCTGTTTGTTTGCCAAGAAAAGTGGCATTAGGCATTTTTCCTCTTAGCTTTTCTTCTCCCGCACCTGATCCAACAACCACAAATCTCACATTGAGGTTACGATCTTGAAACAGCTGATAAACTCTGGCAAGAGTGGCAATCTCTTTCTCCTTGACCAATCTACTAACAAATAATACTGTCTTCTCTTCTTTAATCCCTTGCTTTTCTTTCCATCTTTCGTCTTTGAATTTTGGGTGAAATTTCTTTCTATCCACACCTCTTTTCCAAAGCCTTATTTTGTCTTCCTCCACATTATTTTCCATTAAGAACTCTTTCATTTCTATGGATGGAGCAAGTGTCAAATCACACTTCGGATAAACCCATAGAGATCTTTTAAGAATAGGGAATAAGATGTGGTAGGCTAATGGAATATATCTAAAGTAGTATTCTATATACGCCGGAAAATGGGAGTGATAAGTCGTCAATACCGGAAGATTATTCTTCCTACCATATTTCAAAGCATATAGACCCAAAAATGAAGGGGTGGTGAAATGAATAATATGAGGCTGGAACTTATCTAATTTGCGCTCAATCGATTTTCTCAAAAAAGGTAAAGCGATCCTGTAGTCCTTTTGAAATGGATTCAATAATCCCGGACTAATGATAATCTTAAAAGGGAAGAGCGTTTCTTTTTTTGGAGGATGAGGCGTTACGAAAACTATATCGAATTTATCCTTAGGGGCATGCCTCACGATCTGGTACAAAGTATGGGTAACTCCGTCTACATTCTCCTCTAAAACGTCCGCAAAAAAAGCTATACGGATTTTCTTGTCTTTACTCACCTGATTGATATATTAATCCTTTTACCTGATTGGATTCATTCGCACAAAACACACGGCTAAAATAACACTATTAAACATAAGTTGTCTAGGCTTAATGTTTAGATGATATTTGCCTATTACTTTTTCAAAGACAACCTAAATAGTGAATAAGTTGCCGGATCATTGGTCAACTTGATATTTTATTCTCAATAAGATATAGTGAAAGAAGAATCCGAAATTCTTGTTATTTCTCATAAGTACCCACCTTCAATCGGAGGAATGCAAAAGCATTGTTTTGAGTTAGTAGAAGGACTAAGCAAAAAGGTCAAAGTCCATCGTCTAATTCAAACAGCCGGAGGATCGAAGCTTAGGTTCTTTTTAACCGTTGTGAAAAAGGCAAAACGCATTCTGAAAGCAAATCCAAGTATTAACTTAATCTATGTTAATGATGGGCTAATGGCATTTGTTTTGAGTCGATTGATGAAACATACGCAGGTGCCAATGGTGGCTACCATTCACGGGTTAGATGTAGTTTTTCCAATGAATTTTTATCAGAAATGGGTGAGAACCAAACTGGCAAAATATAATGGAATAATTGCTGTAAGCAATGCGACTGCAAACGAATGCCGGAATAGGGGACTTAGTGCCGATAAGGTGTTTATGGTGAAGAACGGATTTGAACCCAATTCTCAAGAGCCTAAAGAATTAGAATCGATACGCGAGAAACTTAAATCAGTGTATGAGTTTGATCCTGAAGGGAAAAAAATCATCTTATCGATCGGAAGAGGAGTGAAAAGGAAAGGATTTTCATGGTTCATCAGAAACGTTTTGACTCAATTGCCGGAAGATGTTTGTTACCTTATTATAGGGCCAAAAGCCAATACCGGTCAGATCAATTTTCTTCAAAACATTTTACCTAAGTCAATTTTCAATTACCTAGTCTTATTTGCTGGACTCGCTGTTGATGAACTCCAGATAGAGAGAGCTATTCGTGATTTAAAATTGGAGCAGCGCGTGAAGAGAATCAGTGGTTTGTCGTATGGAGAATTAAATGACCTTATACAACTGGCTGACATTTCCGTAATGCCCAATCTAGAGGTAAATGGAGATTTTGAAGGATTTGGACTTGTGGCACTTGAAGCTGTATCCAACGGCACACTCTGTGTTGCTTCTGATGTAGAAGGAATAGCCACGGCAATTGAGCATGGCAAGAATGGAATACTATTGGAATCCGCAAATCAACGGCAATGGGTCGATGCAATTACCAATTTTTTGGAGCATCCCGATGATTTGAAATCATTAACTGAGAAGTTTCAAAAATACACGCTTGAACATAGTTACTCTTGGGATAGAATGGTGAACGAATACTATGATGTATTTGGTGAAATCGTTAATAAACAACCTTTAGATCAATGAGTTTAGCAATAGGGGCGTTTGGAGTTAAAGGCGATATTGTTAATGATAGCACAGCTCTTGGTGAGCTTGGTAGGGAGTCATTTGAGGCTTTGAGTGAGTTTCTGAAAGGATTATCTGAAGAACAAGTTGTCCTTGTAATTAATCAAGATTTGGTCGTTATTAGAGGAGAGTTAAATGATTATGCAGATCAATTTTTAAAACATGATTGCGACATTCTTTTTTCTGTGAGCTCAGCATTTCGGTATGATGATGATGTGTTGAGATACTATTTTTGGAAATATTATCCTCGGACTAAAGACAGTTACAATTATTTGGATTCTAACGCCTTCATTGGTAAAGCAGGAGGTATAAAAAAACTTATAGCTGAGGTTACAAAAGAATACCCAAACGAATTTTTATGGCATGATTTGCTGACAAGATTTTATGTCGATTATTTGCTAAATGCTGTTTCTACGACCCTTAAGATTGGACTTGATCGAGATCAGCGCCTTTTTGGAAACCTAGACGGAAGACGAAGCGCTTTCAAGTGGCCGATGCTTTCATGGATGCATGCAGATCTTTTCTTAAGAGCTGAAACGGCCTCACTTGTTAAAGTTGAGAAGGTTCATCTTCAAGATAAATTGTGGGACGTTGGTTTTGAAAAAGGAGTTCCGTTCAATAAAAGGTTTGATGCCAGACCCTCTTTATGGATAAGTTCTAGAGATCGAGAGCGAGTAAAGAAGAGGCTACTTAATGAGGATCTGCCAGGAAAGAGCTTTGATGTTTTTTTAAAATCCTTCAGTTCTTATCTTTCATCTTTGGTGTCTTTTCTATTTGCCTGGATCATTAATCGTGGAGAGACTAGACCTTTTCGCATTTTTCGATATTCTGCAAACAACAATCCTCAATGGAATGATACCATGCAGAAGTTTCTTGGACATCTGGATCGAAAGGAAGGATTTACGTTTGCACACTTCAATGACGGAGAGCTAACTTTTATTAAGAAATATATAAATGAAGATCATGCAGAGACATGGTTTGGAAGACGACAGCAGAAGTACACCAAAACGCTGGGTCAACAGTTGACCAAAGCACTTAAACTGGATCAAGAACGATATTATGTAGGCGTGCCTTGTAGTACACACCATCCTCGACTTAGGAAACTAGCAGATGAACTTGTTGAGGGGCAAACGAACATCGTTCCCGCTATGTCGCTGCATCACAATCTTAGATTCTTTCCTAATATCATTAATCATATGAAGGATCGCCCTACCTTCTTTGTGAAGAATGAGTATCAGAAGCTTGATGTCTTTGAAAGACTAGGAGTGGAGATCAAAGAAGAGAATCAGATTATTGTACCATTCAAAAACTCTTATTTGTTATTTGATGAATTGAAGGAAAGAAAATTTCCTGATGGAGCCATAGTCATTCTGATTTGTGGAATGCTGGCAAAAATCATTATTCCGGAATGGTTCGAACGAAACCCAAACACTACTTTCATAGCGTTGGGTTCTTCTATGGATGATTTCATTCAGCGGACCAACACCAAATTCAGACTCTACCCGAAAGAAGGCCTTCCACTTACTTGCAACATTCAGCCAACAAAATTTTTCGCTTTTGGTTGGAAAAAAGAATGCAAAGAGTGTTGGACGATGGAGGATGAGTTTGACTTTCGTTCTTGATTAATGATAATCAACCTTGATTCAATTTTCAGGTACTGATTAGCCCAGCTCCTTTATTGCTCATAAATAGAAAATAAGAAGATATGATACTCCGTCCATTTTTTAAAAAAAACACCATTGTTTAGTTTTGTTAAGTATCATGTTAAACAGCTCTTTATTTTACATTAAAGTCAGGAGGAATGTATGTTGTCGCAAAAGAATCGCAGTAGCAGTATTTGCTAAAAGATATTATGAGTTTTAAAAATTGGATACTTGTTACGGGAGGAACAGGCTTTATTGGCTTTGCGCTTACAAAGCGATTAATAAATCTGGGGTATAAGGTAAGGGTTACCACACGTAAAGACTCTTTTTCGCAGGATTTCCAACACCTATTGGACAATACTCCTGAAAGTCAATTGACTGTTCATAAGGCGGATATATGTGCTGAGAATGAACTTGAAGGATTGTTCTCTGATGTAGACTGTGTATTCCATGCTGCAGCTTTGGTGAATTCTACTTTGCCTTATGAAGAGTTTTATAAAACTAATGTAATAGGCACTCAAAATGTTTGCCAACAATGTATAAGGAATGGTATTAAAAAACTCGTTTACATAAGTACAGGTGATGTGTTCGGAATACCAAAAAAAGATGAAATTTTTACAGAGAAATCGCCATACAGGTATTGGTCAGAGCCATATCCTGACACAAAAATTGATGCAACTAAACTAGTAAAGGAAATCTCAGAAAAAGGTGTTTCAACAACTATAATATACCCAAGCTGGGTATATGGCCCAGGAGATCAAGCCTTCTTGCCTGGGTTTTTAGGTCAAATAAAAGATGGCTTTATGCCCATATGGGATCGTAATAAATTCCATATTGGCTTTGTTTACATTGACGATTTGATTGACGCGGTAACTTACCCTTTAATTGATGATAAGGTTTGCGAAAATGAAGACTTCTTGATTTTAGATGAAAACTCTCGAACTACACTTAAAGATTTATGTGTACGTCTGGGACAGCTTTTCGATGTAAAATTCTTGTTGTTTAATGCACCTTATTCTTTTGCTTATGCTTTAGGGTGGTGTTCTCAAAAACTCTATCAATACAAGATCACAAAGTCCTTGATCATGTCGACTACAGATGTGAAGTCTTTCGGACATTCGTTTAAGTTCTCTAGTTCAAAAGCAAGAACATTATTAAAATGGAAGCCTAAAACGTCTTTAGAACAAGGGGTCTTGAATTGGAAGGAATGGTATGAGAAAAGAGAGGTTGAGTGATCTTTTTTTAAACTCAGATGACTAAATGGGGCTTTTTGCAAATAGCTTTTGAACTTCTTCTTGAGATTTGAATACACGATATTCAAATCCATAAAACTTTAGCATCAGGTGTGATGCTCCTCTAATGACAATGTTATCAGAGATTACAATTACGCTTGATATTTGATTTCTCAATCCTCCCATACACTCCATCCACTTATTTTTTGCTGATGGCTCAAAACCTGTCATTTGTAAACAGTCCCAAATTAGGGTAAACGATTTTCCTGACCTGGAATTGAATATTTCTTTCCAAGCCTTAGTGGATGATGCACTGGCTTCTTCTGTGAACTTATCTTTAAAAATGAAGCTCAGGTAGCTATCGTTGATTGAGATATCTACGTTTTTGGATTCAAGAATCATTTTTTTATTAAATGTAATAAGAGCTCTTATTATCGATTGATCATATTCGATCAGTAAGCATTTGATCGTGTTAAACTGCAATAAATTCAAGATACATGAAGGAGAGAAGTATAATTATTTAGGTGTTTTTGAATGATTTTTCAATCACTTGGGACGTAACCTCAGGACATCAACTTTCCTCTCAATCCAAGCTCAATTACTTCCATATTTTCGATTTTTCCGTCCCTTAGGTCAAAGCGCATGATTGTTTTCACTTTGTGAAAGCCATGAATGCCTGCAGCTCCAGGGTTTATGTAAATCAGATTATTGGTTTTGTCGGGAGTTACTTTCAAGATGTGCGAATGACCGCAAACGAGAAGTCTGGGTTTGTGCTTCTTGACAAGTGGTAGTACTTGTTTATTGTATCGGGGAGGTTTACCGGCAATGTGAGTCATGAGTATTCGAACTCCTTCTCTTTCAAAAACATGTCCTTCGGTAGTTGCAGCTCTTACCTCATGGCTGTCAATATTACCCCATACAGCCATAGTAGGCTTAAAAGCCTCTAGTTGTTCCAGTAACTCTAAACTACCTATGTCTCCTGCATGCCAGATTTCATCACAAGATTCGAAGTGCTTAAAAACTGTTTCGTCAAGGTGATAATGAGTGTCCGAGATCAGGCCGATTTTCATAGAGGCAAGGATATTCTCTATCCTTCGAATAGAAAACCTTTTAGCTCATATTTTTTGCTATTCCTTCTTGAAATGGTGTGATGATGTTATCCTTAATTTTTCTTTAAGATAAGGGCATGGCGTTTTTTCTATCTCTTGTCTGATGATGGCTGCTTTGTTATTCGGGTTTAAATCGATTTTATTGCTGAGAGAAATCAGAAACGAGTCGAAATCAGATTTGCTATTCATTGGTAAACGTGAGAAAAAAGTTCATGCCTAGATACCTTCAAAGAATGTAAAAGTGCAGAGAAACTTTATCTACGTCAATCGCGATGTGTGGGGAAATTTCAGCAACTACTATTAGCTGGTGAGAATTAACGAATAGTGGTTGGTTTTAGCTAGAGACAGTGTCGTTACCAACAAAAAAAGAGAGCCTTTTCTGGTTCTCTTTCTTAATTTTTAAAGGAGCTTTAGTTAAGCAGCCCCACCATCATATTCTACAGTGAGTACACGCTCTTCAAACATGCCCAAGGCGATTTTATCTTCTCCTAGCACATCAAAAAGTTCCAGAATTCTTCTTGCTACAAATTCCTCCTCTATTTGCTCCTGTACGAACCATCTCATGAATTCTTCTGTAGCTATGTCTCCTTGCTTTCGGCATTCTCTAACAATATCATGGATCGAGTCTGTAACAGCAATTTCGTTTTCGAGAGCAGTTTCGAAAATGTTTCTGAGAGAGGAGAAGTCATGCTGCGATTCTTCTACAGATGGGGAGATGGCTTGAGCTTCCATGTCAGTTAAGTATTTGAAAAGCTTAAGTTGGTGCTTTCTTTCCTCATCTGATTGGGTGTAGAAGTAGTTTGAGCTATTCTCATACCCTTCAAGGTCACACCAATTCGCCATTGCCAAATAGGCAGCAGAAGCTTGCGCCTCCATTTTTATTTGTTTGTTAAGAACCGTTACAATTTCTTCTTTTAGAATCTGATGCCTTCTTAATATATCTTTCATGTTTTTCAAGTTTGGATAATGACCACAGCATGTTTTACACTTTGATCAATTACTTATTGTTCAGAGTATTTCGGTTTTATTTTTGAATCAGTAAGTAATACAACAAAGGAAATGGAAAAGTTAGATAGAATAGGCTTCTCAATCGATATTTATAATCTTTCTAAGTAAGCTCTATTTCTAACAAGCGTTTTGTGGATGACGCTGTTGAGCTCTAGCATTACGAAAGAGCCTGAGAACAGGTCTCTCAATTCAAGTATTTCCCGAATATCAAATACGAAAAGTCTATCTGTATGCCTAAGAGAAATAATCTCAATTCCTGAATGATTATTGTCAAACATTCCAGCCAAATCGATCTCATTGATCCTTTTTTTGAATGCTATTAATCCACACAGGTTAAGTGCGATTTGTCCTTCAAACAAGTTGATAACAAACTTTTCAGTAATATCACACTGATGAATCGAAGTGTTTGAAGTGCTAAAAACGAGATTGGGAATCTTTTCTTGTGTTTTCTGATCGATCATCTGTCTGGGCACTTTTTACAGCGTTTCTTTTCCTTTTTCTTGTACTTCTTGCAGCACTTCTTGAATACACACTCATCCATCTTCACCATCCCTTCAGATTTGAAAGGAGTGCAGGAGGATAATTCTTCTTCAGTGTGTAAATCAAACATTTAGTTGCTCTATTTAGAATCGATCTAGATAACACAAAAGTACTTCCGGAAGTGCCCTTGATTCAATAGCCATAGGTAGTAAAAATAATCACTACTACTAGTGAGTGTTTTTTTTGCTTAGCTGAGATACAGCACAACCCTCACAATTGTGTTCCTTAGAAAAGAATGATCGATAGACTTTCCTTGTCATAAAGAATGCTGAAATAAGGAAAACGAGTAATACTATGATCGCCTGAATCATTATTGAAGTAACTGATAAGTTAATAATGCAGAGAAATAGGCCAGCACCGACATGTATACCAATTGAATCGTGGGCCATTTCCAACTTTTGGTCTCACGAAATACGATCGCTAGTGTACTCATACATTGCATTGCAAAAGCATAAAATATCATTAGCGATAATCCTGAGGCCATCGTATAAACCTTTGTTTTGGTGATTGGGTTCCTTTCATTGCCCATTCTTTCGAGTAATGTGGCCTCTTCTTCGAAATCCTCACCTACACTATATATGGTGGCCATAGAGCCGACGAACACCTCTCTGGCTGCAAAAGAAGTAATTAGCGCAATGCCTATTTGCCAATTGTATCCAAGAGGTCGAATAGCCGGCTCGATTGCGTGCCCCAATATGCCAATATATGAGTTAGCCAGACTAGCAGAAGCGACTTGACTTTCATAATCTTCCATGAGAGTTTCCTCTTGAGGAACGGGGATTTGACTAATCGCTTTTTCTATTCTATCAGATGGGCCATAAGAGGCTAAAACCCACAGAATGACAGAAATCGCCACAATTACTTTTCCAGCCTCCCAAGTGAATACTTTTACTTTTTCGTAGATAGTGAACATCAAGTTGTTCCACCTAGGCATTTTATAGCTCGGCAGCTCCATTACCAGAAAACTCATCTGCTTTGACTTGATAATAAGCTTGAATATCAACGCGGCTCCAAGTGCGGCTACTAATCCGAGAAGATAAAGCCCCATTAGTACGATTCCTTTCAGATTGAAAATGCCAATGGTCTGATCGGGAATTACAAGCGCAATGAGTAAGGTGTATACGGGCAGTCGGGCAGAGCAGCTCATCAATGGCGTTACCATGATCGTGATCAGTCTTTCTTTCCAGTTATCAATGGTTCGTGTAGCCATGATAGCTGGTATTGCGCAGGCAACACTTGAAATTAGCGGAACTACACTTCTTCCATTTAATCCGAAGGGACGCATCAGTCGATCCAAGATAAACACGACTCTAGCCATGTAGCCGCTCTCTTCCATGAAAAAGATGAAGCAAAAGAGTAATGTGATTTGAGGAATAAATATAATGACACCACCAAGCCCTGGAATGAGTCCCTCAGCAATGAGATTCGTTAAAACGCCTTCTGGAAGCATGCTTTTAGCCCATTGACTCAAATTAAGGAATACAGCGTCTATAAGATCCATTGGCCATTCTGACCATGCGTAAATAGCTTGAAAGATTAGAAAAAGAAGCCCTAAGAAGAAAGCATATCCCAATATTGGATGAGTAAGCAGCTTGTCGAATTTTCGAGTTTTACTCTCAATCAGATTCCCTTTCTTTAGGCAAAAAGCAAGCATCTGATGAATCTTCTTAAATCTCTTTTCGGCGAAAGCCTCCTGTTGATCTTCCTTTAGTTTATTGTCTGAGCCATTGTGAAATTCTTCTACCAAGATTGGTTCTGATGGGAGGGGAACGCCTTCATCTTTAATTCGAAGAATAGATGATTTTATTAGGTTAACATCTTCCTTTTTTCTTGCATTTATTGGAATCGTTTCTACCGCACCAAAAAGTTCATTGAGCTTGTCGTGATCAACAACCAGTCCTTTCTTATCGGCCAAATCCATCATATTGAGAGCGATGACAACAGGGAACCCCATGTCATGAATCTGAGAATATAGAAGGAGGTTTCTTTCTAAATTGGTGATATCCACCACGACTACAATGAGGTCAGGATGATCCGAATGAGATTTATCAAACAAGACCTCCGAAACCACCTCTTCATCCCTCGATTTAGGATAGACACTGTACGTTCCCGGTAGATCCAGAATCTTGACATCATCAGAGCCGGATAGCTGACCGTATTTCTTGTCTACAGTGATGCCAGGATAGTTACCTACTTTTTGATTTAAACCTGTAAGGGAATTGAAAACAGATGTTTTACCTGAATTAGGATTTCCGACGAGTGCTACTTTCATTTATGCCATCTCAATTTGTGAGGCTTCACTTTTCCTCAGTGAAAGCGTATATCCGTCAATGTCTATTGCTATTGGATCACCGAAGGGTGCTTTGAATACCATTGAAACCTGTTTGCCTGGGTATAAACCCATCTCTACCAACTTAGGTGTGATGCTACTCTTGTGGATACTATGAATGATTGCTGATCGATTTAAAGGAAGTTGGTCAAGTGTCACTACGCTAGGTGTTTATCATGATTTCACCAAACCAGACTCCATAGCGAATACAATAAGCTCTGCTGGGGATTTGAGGTTTAGTTTTTTCAAGATGTTTTTGCGATGCGAATTTATAGTATGAATGCTAACATGCAAATGATCTGCGATAGCACTTGTCTTCATTCCTTTGGTAATTAACTGCAAAACCTCGGTTTCTCTTGGAGAAAGTTCAGTGGGTAGACAATTTGGATCTTCATCTTTATCAACCGTCATCACAAGATCAAGCACTTTATTGCAAAAGAAACGATTGCTTTTCGATACCGAATGTATGGCGTTGATGATCTCTAATTTACTACAGCCCTTCGTCACAATTCCTTTGATACCCATTTTCAATAAATTTTGAATATGAGACTTATTGCTATCGTTGGTAATGATTAAGATATTGGTGGCTTGAGACTGTATAATTTGCTTAAGCAAGGTAATTAGAACAGGATCCTGGCTCTGATAATCAAGGAGGAGTACATCAGGATGTGTCTCAAGAATTTTCTCCAGTAGTCCGTCCGGACCATCATTCACACCCACTAGTTCAAAATCATTATTCTGCTCAATCATATGAATCAATCCCTCTCTTGTGAGAAATTGAAAGTCAGAAAGGAGAACAGAAACTTTTTTCATTATTCGAATAAAAGGGTGATTCGATTCGCGTGTTGCGAAGTTAATAAGTTTATTTAGAATGATTCTTAATAATGATTTAAATCATTATCTCTTAAACAGAGTATTTATGCTTTCTGTTCAAATTAAAGGAATCAAATTCTAATATTTTCTCGTGAGTCTGAAGACTTAAGGCATTCCTGAATGATTTAACGAGTAAAAACCAAAACCCATAGAAAAGTATCGGTTGGGTTTTAAGTAATTGTGTAGATTGATAATCAAAACCATTTTGTATGAGAGGAATTGTTTTTACCGAATATATGGAGTTCTTAGAGTCGAATTTTGGATATGAAATTGTTGATAAGATTCTTCTGGAAGCAGATTTGCCGTCAGGGGGCACTTATACTGCCGTTGGTTCCTATGATCATAGTGAACTGGTGGAAATAGTGATGCATTCCAGCAGGTTGTCTGGTAAAGCAGCTCCTGAATTGCTCAAGGGATTCGGTAAGTTTTTATTTCAGGTTTTCAAGAAAGGGTACCCGGTATTTTTTGAAGGGAAGATTTCTTCCTTCGACTTCTTGTCTACAATCGAAGATAAAATTCACCCACAGGTCTTAAAACTATATCCTGATGCTGAATTGCCCCGGTTTGATGTGTCGGTTTCAGGAAATAAAATGGAAATGATTTATTCTTCTTCACGATCTATGGCGGATTTTGCCGAGGGATTGATTGAGGGCTGCTTCGAAGACTTCAATGAGCAAGCAGAGATACTAAAAGAAAATCTTCAAGAAGATGGAACAAAAGTCCGGTTCACAATCACAAAAACAGCTTGAAGAAAAAATAGCACTTCTGGAGCGCCGCTTAGACAGAGAAAAGAAGGCCAGGGTAGAAGCTGAACAACTTCTTGAGTCTAAGTCTCTTGAGCTTTTTGATGCATATACTTCATTAGAGGTTCTAAATAAATCTCTGGAGAAAAACATCTCAAGACGCACCGAAACGTTGATGACGCTAATCAATAATCTCCACTCAGGTGTCTTGCTTAATGATGAACATGGCAAGATTTTATTGGTCAATCAGAAGTTTAGAGAGGTCTTCCATATTAAGTTATCCGAGTCAGAGCTTATAGGGACAGATCAGCGAGATTCGGCTAAGATGGTTAAAGGTCTTTTTAAGGAACCAGAAAAATTTATCAGTATTGTTGATCAATGCATAGACACAAATGATAAGGTCTTAAACTATGAGCTGGAGATGATCAACAATAAAATTGTTGATTGCGATTTTATCCCAATTAGATCCGAAGGTGATTTTGTTGGTCACTTGTGGCAAGTTCGGGATGTGACTGATGAGCGACTCACACAGAAGAAAATAGCCTATTCTGAGGAGAAGTACAGAGGGATCATTGAAAACATGGAGCTTGGGCTCCTGGAGGTAGACGAAGATCATAGAATCTTACGAGCCTATGATTCTTTCTGTGAAATGACAGGGTATCAAGAAGCGGAATTACTTGGCAAAAATGCTGTAGATACCTTCCTTCCTGTTGATTTTCATGAGAGAATGAAGGAGGAAGATAAGAAACGTGAGGAAGGCCAGCAGAGCGTCTATGAAACCCGAATGATCAAGAAAAATGGTGATGTAATTTGGGTGCTGATAAGTGGAGCACCTTTTTACGATGAGGACGGAAATGTAATTGGCTCTGTTGGGATACATTATAATATATCGGAACGCAAAGAGCTTGAGCAACAACTAAAAGAGGCTAAAAACCAAGCTGAAAATGCTCGTGAGGCTGAGAAGCAGTTTCTCGCAAACATGAGCCATGAAATTAGAAATCCGATTAATGCTATAATTGGGATGACTAATCTTCTATATGACACTCGATTATCGAAACCTCAACTCGATTATCTCAACAACATCAAGTTTTCATCAGATATACTGCTGGGATTGATCTCAGGTATCCTCGATATATCTAAGATCGAGTCAGGAGAGTTTGAATTGGTTGAAAAGGAGATTGACATTTCGGACACCTTGTCTGCTTTGATTGAGATTGCCAACTTCAGAGGAGATGATAAGGATATAGACATAGTACTGAAGCTGGATGAAGCCATTGATTTTAAGGTCGTAGCAGATCCAACTGTCCTCAATCAGATTTTTCTCAATCTGGTTAACAATGCACTCAAATTCACTGAAAAAGGATCCATTACTATTACAGGTGTTGTACTAGAGCGAAGTGATGATGAAGCACTATTGGTGTTTGCAGTTAAGGACACAGGCGTTGGGATTCCTCCAGAAAAAATGAAAGACATTTTCGAGTCATTTAATCAGGGGGACTCGGAAACTAAACTAAAGTATGGAGGCACGGGGTTGGGTCTTGCAATAGTGAAACAATTGGTGGGAAAATACCAGGGTGTGGTGGATGTAGAAAGTGAGGTTGGTCACGGATCTACTTTTCAATTTACACTTCAATTGAAAATAGGGAAGGGACATGGGGCTGGTGTCCAACACTATAAAGTGAAATCAAAGTCAGCTCACATTTTGATCGTAGAAGACAATCAAATTAACCAACAATACCTGTCCGGAATCTTGAAAAATTGGGATTTGAGCTATGACATAGCCAATAATGGCCAGGAGGGACTGGATCTGATTGAAGCCAACAAATATGATATTGTCTTGATGGATATCAGGATGCCTATAATGGATGGGTATGAAAGTACAATTAGAATTCGCTCAAATCATCAAAATGAAAATGCAAGTATCCCGATCGTGGCATTAACAGCATCAGCACTTGTGGATGAGCGTGAAAAAGCTTTGGAGGTGGGGATGAATTATCATCTTACTAAGCCTTTCACTCCGGATCAACTGGCCAAAGTGCTCACTCACTTTGATTTGGTAAACATGGTCGAAACGGGCGGAGACGATACCTTCGTTTTTTCTGATGACTTGAATGTTACCTATCTGGAGGAATTCTATGCCAATGATCTCGATCGTGCTCAAGTGATGTTTGAGATTTTTCTAAAGACGATTGATACAGATATAGATAAACTTCGTGATTTAATGAAGGCAAAAAAATGGAAAGCGTTTGGACTGTTGGCTCATAAAATAAAACCCAATTTCTCTATGGTAGGGTTGTCTGACTTATCCGAAATTATGAAAGAATATGAAGCAGCTGATGATAATGAATCCGTTGTAGAAAAAATAATTGCTTCCTTTGCGTTGACTATGAATAAATTTGATATCGGTAAACGAAAGGTGGAGGAAGAGCTTTTGAGAATGAATAAATACCTGAAAGGATGAATTGTATTATTGTAGATGATGATCAAATGGCAAGAGTGTCGCTTGAGATGCTTTGCGAAAAGATTGAAGATATAGAAATCGATCAAGTATTTGATAACGGACTGGATGCACTCAACTGGCTAAAAGCCAATGAGACAGATGTTATCTTCCTGGATATCGAGATGCCCAACCTGAGTGGGATGGATTTGGTCAAAAGTGTTGATAATCTTCCTCAGATCGTATTTACGACAAGTCATGCAGAATATGCGCTTGAGGCGTTTGAATATCAGGTAACAGACTTTGTCCCCAAGCCTGTACAATTGCCACGTTTACTTAAATCCATAGAAAGAATAAGAGAGCTGAATAATAATGTGAGGCAGGAAAGCCAAAATGAGATATTCGTTCGAAACGAAGGCCGATTTGTCCGACTAAACCTGGAGGAATTGCTCTATGTCGAGTCTCTAGGCGATTACGTGACCTTTGTTACGGATACAAACAAATACATCGTACACTCCACGCTTAAGAACATAGCCGACAAAATCACCAACCCAAATTTCCTCAAGGTTCATCGATCTTATGTAATCAACTTGACCAAGGTGGTAGACATTGAAGAGAACAATCTTGTGATCAAAGACAAAGTGATTCCCATCAGTCGTGCTCATAAGTCCATTTTGATTAAGAAGATTAAACCTATTTAACTCAGTTCGTTTTTAGTGACTTAAGGTGAAAAAAGGGAGTTGATTTCGACTTTAGGAGAAATCTTACTCGAATGGCATTCTGATCGATCAAGTAAGATCCTTACTGCGTCAGGATGACAGAGTCATAGAGACAATACTATTCTCATTGTACGAAAGTAGGAGCTCCATTAATATTTTGCTAAACACGATGCTGATGGGAAGCCCACTTATGTGGGCATGACGTCCTTAGATAGATTCGTCATCACAAACTAATCAAGCCACTAAAATAATTGTAGAGGAAAATACTACTTCTCCTCGCAAATTCTGCTTGAGCCTCAAATATTCCAAAAATCGATCACTCCATACCAGTAATCGAAAGTGTCCGATTTGCTCCGTTTCCCGATTCTACTTTAGAGTCAAAAAAAGGATATGGAAGCGATAGAAATGATTTTTTGGAGCTCGCTGAGCATTTTATTTTATACCTACATAGGCTATGGCGGCATCACATTCGTGATTGCCAAACTGAGTCGGCGTACCAACCCAGACGATCTTGATTTCAAAGATTTACCTGAAATCACGCATGTGATAGCCGCATACAATGAAGAGGATCTGATCAAAGATAAAATCATCAATTGTTACAATCTGGAGTATCCAAAATCAAAAATCAAAACCATCGTGGTGGCCGATGGATCCACCGATAAGACAGTCGAGATTGTGAAACGATATCCGTGGGTTCAGCTCTACTTTTCACCTGAGAGAAAAGGTAAACTAGCTGCCGTAGATCGTGTGATGAAAGAGGTCGATACACCCATTACTGTATTTTCGGATGCCAATTCTATGATCAACTTCGATGGGATAAGAAAAATGGTACGACACTTTCAATTGAATACAGTAGGAGGTGTGGCAGGTGAGAAGGTGGTCATCAATGAAGAAAAGGATGATGCAGCAAGTGCAGGCGAAGGCATTTATTGGAAGTATGAATCCTTCTTAAAGAAACTAGACTATCAAGTGCATAGTGTTGTAGGAGCTGCTGGGGAGCTTTTCGCGGTAAGAACCCATTTGTTCGAAACTCCAGCTAAGGACGCTCTTATTGAAGACTTCCTTATTACCATGAGTATTACTGAAAAAGGCTATCGCGTAGCGTACGAACCTGAAGCTAAAGCAAAGGAATATGCTTCTGCTAATATCGGAGAAGAGCTGAAGCGAAAGGTAAGAATAAGTGCTGGAGGATTACAGTCTGTCTGGAAGCTCAGGTCTTTACTTAACCCGTTCAAACATGGATTATTGACTTTTCAATATGTGTCTCATAGGGCTATAAGGTGGACACTGGCACCCATTGCTTTGTTTCTGATGCTGATAACCAGCACAGTGCTGATTACTACAGGAAGTGATGTCTATTCTACATTGCTGCTTGGACAGCTGGGCTTCTATGGACTGTCTGTCGTCGGATACTTCGCAGAGCACCAAAAGATAAGACTGAAGGCGCTTTTTGTTCCATTCTATTTCACTTTTATGAACTTGAGCGTATACATCGGGCTGATCAAATTAATCACAGGTGAGTTCAATGTGAAGTGGGAAAAAGCAGGTAGGAGAGTGGCTTCAGGTGTTAAGCCAGCTATCGCTGAACTTTCAATGGTAAGATCATGAATCGCTCTGTTAGCATCATTACAGTAAACTACAATCAGGCCCAGGTAACTCGAGAGTTGTTACAATCGATCGAACGACTAGGACTTGCGAACTTAGAGGTAATCGTAGTTGATAATGCATCTGAGATAAACCCCATCTCAGACTTACAAGACGGGTTTCCTTGGGTAAAAGCGATTCGAAGTAATCAAAATCTAGGATTTGCAGGAGGTAATAATCTGGGTATCAAATACGCAACAGGGAATTATCTTTTCTTTCTTAATAACGATACAGAGGTTCCTGAAGGAACGATTGAAGACTTGGCGTCAGTGCTTGATAGTAATCTAGAAGCTGGAGTGGTGAACCCGCTTATCTACTACTATGACCAACCTGATGTGGTTCAGTTTGCAGGATACACACTTATAAATGGTTTAACAGGTAGAAATGAAGCCATTGGCTATGGTCAAAAGCTAAAACCGTGTGATGAGGTGATCGAAACGCCCTATGCGCATGGAGCTGCCATGATGGTGAGAAGAGAGGTGATTGAAGATGTAGGAGGTATGCCAGAAAACTATTTTCTCTACTATGAAGAGCTCGACTGGGGTCAGCAAATACGAAACGCTGGATATAAGATGTGCGTTTCTCATCGATCTAAAATCCTACATAAGGAATCCATTTCTACTGGTAAAGATTCTCCACTCAAAACGTACTTTCAAACTCGAAATCGATTACTCTTTATGCGTAGAAACTATGAAGGATTTAGTCTGTTACTATTCTTTGTGTTTTTTGGATTGCTAGCAATCCCCAAAAGTATCTTCAAGTTTATTCGAGCAAAGGAGTGGCAGCATCTTAGGTCATTTCAAGCAGGAGTGAAGTGGAACCTGTTCAATGATCGTCAGAGCAATCAAATTGGATATATCTATGATGGGTTGAGAGATTGATAAAATGGGGAATGCGCCACTATGAGCCTTTTGGTGAAAAAAAAATTATAAAAGGCGCGGTAGTCTCTTTGCAAAGACAGCAGTCTTATACTATAGATTGCTTCAAAACCTCCATTTCATTTCGGTTTTTCGCAATGACGTCTTAACCCAATAATTATCAATAAGATTTTCGTTTCCAGAGGTCGGGTGAGAGCCCGGCCTTTTTTGTGCTTTATAAATAGTGGTTTAGTATTAATCAGTTATGTTTGGAAAACCACCGAAATAACTGTTAACTATGAAGCTTATCTCACTTTTTATGCTTGCTGCAATTTTCGTTCTTGAAATTAAAGGACAAGAATCAATTCTTCTTTCAGAATCATCTATAAAAATAAACGGATTGGATGATAAAGAAGTCTATTTTGGTTTTAAGGAAGGAGATCAAATCGTCTTCTCCTTTAAAGAAGTAAAAGGAAAGGAATTAAAAAAAGTGGAGGTGAGTGAAATAACTTCTGGCTCAAAATTCAAAGATTTCAAAGTAAAAAAAATTGAGAACAAGGTTCTTGAAGTTTCTGTCTCAGGGATCTATAGATTTCGATTTGTAAATTCAGCAATAGGGAACCGTGTTTGTAAATACACAATTAAACGAATCCCTAGCAGTATTGAAACTTTAGATTTTGACTCCAATGTCTATTGGAGAACGTTTTATGATACTACCTATACCTCTCAGCAAGAAGATTATTTAATTAGAAGAGAATATGTTCCTAAAACAATAGTCCCAGTTTCAGAGCATTACATAAATAGTGGGACACATGCGGCGATAAAGGGAGGCGACTCTAGAATTTCCATTCCAGTTACTTTACCAAAAAACACTCAAGAGTGGTATTATGAATTTGCAGCTTTTAGAGATGATGAGGCCATTCAAACTGTAAGGAAGACATTTGACCTAGTTGGAGATTTGAGCAAGTTAATAGATAAATCAGGTGTGCTAAATATTGCAGTTGATATGTTGACTCAACCACCCGGTGGTGATATTTGTGATGTTTACCTATTTGAATATGATGATAGTAGACTATTTGAAGCCAAGGAAGAATTTTCTTATTATCCCATAGGCTCCAGAGAAAACATCAAATCTGGAATAATTAAACTTGAAGTTGGCAATGATCAAACTTTGTATTTAGGGTTTAGGAACCCAAGTCGCCTAGATGGAATTCACATTGCAGTAGAAGTTGTGGCTATAGTTTTGGAGGAAGAATGGGGAATCAGGAATGTTGAAAAAATGAAAATCAAAGAAAGGAAAGAACCATATTTAAAAAACTAGCTGGTTATTCGTAATAGCCTTTATTTTACATAGTAATAATTGAGAGATTATCTTCCTTACCACTCCGCTCAAAACCCATTGCTAAAAGTGCTTCTTAACAGCTAGACCGAATTTCTTACTTCCAATGCTGCTGATCTTACTTTGAAAATAAGCCTCTGATTGTACGACTCTTTCAGGTCATTTGATAGAAAAGAATGTTGAACCAGCAGTTGCTAGTTCCTTCAAAACACATGCCCAACACTGCGTTAAAGAATGTGAAATTGGAATATAGCCGATTTTGAGTCGTTTTATTTGTCAAAACAAAAGCTTCAGGTTTGACAAGATCCACATTAGCGTTCTTCCTTCTTCTTACGGGTTTAGCAAAGTTTTCTTGTGCTCAAGAACGATGCATGGGGACAGTAATTGATTCGGCATCTATGCAATCAATTGAAAGCGTACATGTCCTAAACTTAAATCAACGCAAGCTGGCTATTAGTGACATAGATGGGAATTTCAGTCTATCGGCAAGTATAGGGGACACGCTACTTTTTTCAGTCCTAAACTATAAAGTCAAAAAATGTCTGGTCGTAGAAGAACACTTTCTTGCAAAGAGTATCTTTTATCTAACATCTGATACCATAAAGCTGGATGAAATAATTATTACCTCTTTACCTTCAGAAGAGGAGTTTAAAAACATGGTCCTTAATCACAAAGATGAAGAGGAGTCTTTCTGGTACAATGGCGTTGAGAGACCAGATGAAAATTGGAAAAACCCCCTTTTAGAGGAGAAGAATGTAAGTAACCCCTTATTTCTAATTAGCCATCCACTTTCAGGGTTTTACTATAAGTTTAGCAAGCAAGAGAAAGAAAAAAGGGAATTTCACAGGATAGAACAAAAGGAAATCAACCGGAATAAGGTTGATCGAAAATTTACCAGAGAGTGGGTTTCTGAGGTTACTGAGTTGAGTGGCGATGAGCTCACGTATTTCATTGCCTACTGTGAATTCTCCGCCAAGTACCTTGAGCAAACCTCACTTTACATTATAAGAGAAGATATATTGGAGAAGCTCATATCATTCAAAGAATCCAAAAAGGATTGAGTTTTGCTTACCGATAGAGCTGATCGTGTTTTCGAATAAGCATCTCATTGTATACCTCTTTCATATCATTGGATAGAAAAGAAGATTGCACCATTTCAGACCATATGGATTGTAGCTTGGAGAATTTAGTAAGAATGTTGAGCGCTGCTTTAGGAGGGATTCTGGAAGTCTCCATCGCCTTTTGAAAGTCGGTATATTTTAGTTTCTTTTTCTTTCCGTTGAGGGTAAGTGCAAGCTCTTCGTCATCATCCTCAACTAGAAGTTCCGATGACACAAGATCATATGCAGGAGCAAGGTGATGAGAGCCGTCAAGCTTTCTTAACAGAGAGAAATTCTTTAAGTGCATATCTGCATTTCCTGTCAAAAAGCTAAACAGAACCAGTTCGTAAAATCTGACTACATCAAGTCCTGGATTGGTGCTATGAGCCCAAATTTCTTTGGCAATGCGTTCATAAGACGATTTGTATTTGTCCTCGGTTAGTCGCCCTGCCAGTTGACACATATCTTCCATATGAAGCTTTGTATCCTTCTCTCTGTCCATCCTTTTGGTGATATAAGCAAAGTCGCCGGACATTAGTTTGACAAGAGAATGCTCGACAGTTCGGATATTGGATAACCGAGCCAGATGCATGGTCAAATCCTCTATTTGTGGTAATTCACCCCATATGTGAGATTGAGGTTTAAGGATATATTGACCCCATAAACCTACGATGGTTAGCTTTTGAGATTGATTGTCAGGCTTTTCGATATGCAACGACAATTTTGGTTGCACACCTGTTACAGTTGCGCTACCCTTGATCATTTGCTCTGCAAGATTTAGTAGATCTGATTCAGTATACGGCACCTGCGGTGGTTCTGGAGCACCGAAGATTTTCTTACTGCAAGCAGTGTGAAAATCGCTATCAGATTTTTTATAACAGTAAAGACACCTCATTGCATTGGTTCTATAGATACAGCACCTATACAGTCACGACAGGCTACAAGCAAAATGCCCATTCTGTCCTTGTCGCTTACTTTCCAGTTCTTTTCTACAATATCCAGTATCCAACCTTCCGGGATGAGTCCATCAAAGAATGGAAATAGAAAAGATGAGTGATAAGCGTCTTTTTGCAAAGGGAGTGTAAGACTTACAGATTCCCCATTGTTTGAAAGGTACTCATCTTCATATTGGAAGCGATAACCATCTCCATCCTCCGTAAGAGTTCCTGCCCAGTTGTTCTGATACTTTACTTTAGCTTTCCTCATCTCTATTCATTTCGACAGGGCCTAGCTCATGCCCAAACAGGTTTAACACTTGGTTAACTTTGTCTATTCGTAAAGTAGATTTGTCTTGTTCAAGTTCACGAACAAATCGCAAGCCGACCCCAGCAGCAAACGCAAGCTCTTGCTGGTTCATTCCGGCTTGATTTCGTCTTTCCTTTACAAAAACAGATAATGGAAGTTTTTTCATCTTTATACCCTTTCGGGTACAAAGATAGAGAATTTGATGATTTTATACCCGAAAGGGTATAAAATGCTTGATTTCTTCTTTTTTATACCCTTTCGGGTATAGAATGGGTGATTTATGGAAAATTATACCCTATAGGGTATACAGATTGGCAATCAAACCTTGACTAGTTCAGCTTCGAGATAACTTGCACTTACCTTCTCTGCAGTACTGCTCCATCTGAAATCCACGGCTCGAAGCGCTCCTTTGGCTCTTAAATTTTGATAGTAAGTTTCATCTTCCAGTATTAACGAGATTGCTTGAGCAATTTCAATTGGTTTATTTGGATTGACCAAACAAGCCGCTTCACCAGCCACTTCAGGCATAGATGACGCCTGAGAAGTGATCACAGGAGCACCACAGGCCATCGCTTCTATAATTGGGATACCAAAGCTCTCTCTTAGCGATGGATAAATAAACAATGCGGCAGATGCATAGACAGATGGCAGATCATGGTGAAAGAGATAACCTGTCAGATGAATCTTTTCAATCACATCCGTTCTCTTTAGGTCATAAAGAATAGATATAACATCCTCTTCACTGCTTTCAGCTATAACCAGGGGTAGGGCATCTTTATTTTCATCACAATATCTGGAAAATGCCTCCAGCATTCCTTTCATGTTCTTTTTGGGAGCAGTATTACCAAGAAAGAAAAGATACTGTTTGGGTAGGTTCAGTCTTGCACGAGTTTCTTTTTGCTCTTCTGAATTCAGAGGTTTGAATTTACCCCCAACACCATTGTAAACTGTTTGTAGCTTGTTTTCATGACCAAGCAAAGCAGTGATACGATCTCGTTCGAAATTTGAGACAGTAAACACTTGCTTTGCTTTTTTATAGGCCAAAGGCACTATCCATTTACGATAGTAGTGCCCGAGTCGCTGGTAAAGAGACCCTCCGCTAAAGTTTTTATTCAAGTAAATGATGTCGTGCAATGTGACAATCGTTGGAACCGGACAGAATAGGGGAGCTGTGTTACTAGTACAGTGCAATACATCTAGCTCGTATTTACTTGCTGCAATGGGAAGGCTTATCTGTTCCCAGTCTGCATAAGTAACACCGAATACTTCTATGATGGAGAAGTTATGTGTTTCTTCGATGCACCAATCCTTATCTGGTTTCACGAAAATGAAATATTCATTTTCATGATCGATTTGCTGTAGTTCTTTAATGAGCTCCACGGCATAAATATCCATACCATGCTTTTTTTCTCTAAAAATGCGTTGTGCTTCTATTCCTATTCTCATGATTGTACAGTTTGATGTGGAGTGTGGAGAAAATTGTTTTTTGCCTTCTTAAAACCTGCAATGGCGATCAACATCAGCACGAATGTTTTTGGAAGTAGGAGACAAGCCTTCAAGCTTTCTCTATTGAATAAGGCTCTGGGCGTAGCTACAATAAGGGATAGTGAATAAACCGAAAACAAGGTGAACACATAAGCAGCTGCTTCATACGATACAAGCAGACTACCAAAAGCAGTTAGCAACAACACTCCCAGCAGTATTAACCTTGGTGGAAGAAGAAACTGTAGGGATTTGTCAAAGTAATTGATGTTTCCATTTTTAAATAATTCAATACCAGCGTCAACGAATGAGTTCATTCCATATCTAATCTGAGCCGCTATCCATCGAGTCCTCTGATTGGTAAACACATCCGCTTGACTTACCTTCTCGTCATAAACCAGTCCATCTTCCATGTATTTTATTGCTATGTTGGATTTAAGTAGCGAAAGCTCCAACGCCTTATCAAACCCACCTATAGCGTCAATCTGACTCATTTCTTTTCTGAAAAGCAAAAAGTCAAAAGCCATCCCTGATCCAATCAAAGCAGAAGACAGCCCAAGATTTTGATGACCCTTTCGGTAAATATTATTGTTGATTTCTTCACTTATCGTATCAAGTATCGACAGACTATTTTCTCTATTTTTAGCAACCCTATGCCCTTGAATCGCACGATAACCAGCATTGTATTCCCGATTCACTTTCGTCAGAAAATCAGAAGCCATTTCATTATCCGCATCCAATACAACCGTGATGTCATACTCAGTATCTATTGCTTCATAAGTCCTGTTAATTGCCTTCGCTTTGGTACTTTTAGCGAAAGCGACTTCCATCACTTTAATAGGAAGCGTTCCCAGTTTTTCCATGGTCGATTTTTGCAATGAATCTGCAATCACAATGACATCATATTGATTGGGATTGTAATCCTGATTCAAAGCATTCTTAGCCGTCTGAAAAATGATCCCATCTTCCTTGTATGCCGGTATGAAAGCAGCAATGCGATTTTCTTTCTCATGCTCGATAGTGGGTGTTTGTCTCGTTTTAAAAACCGAGGCGATGCTAAAAATTGTGTTATAAATGACCGATACGGTCAAGTATCCCAGGATAGTATATATGATGTATTCCATAAGATTATTTAGTTAATAGCCAGTTCGAAAGATTGACTTGTAATAAGTCCTGTAAAGCGTTGATTTCCTGGGAGTAAACCTGATCGATCAATTGTCTTCTGATGGCTGGTTGAAGAGGCTCTTTTCTGATATTAGCCGTTCTCAGTCGGTTCACATATTTCTTTATTTTCTCACTATTAGAAAGGAGATTCGATAGTGCAGGACTCAACTTTTTGATGCCAGACTTGATCATACTATTTTGACCAATCAATCTGTCCAGCAATCGGTTTTGAATACGACCCGAGACATTATACTCAGCACTAAAGTCAGGCGTGAAAGCAGCATCCACACCGATGAAACTGTAAATATCCTGTATGACTTTGAGCGGTTCTTTCCTCAGGTCATCATAGAGATAAACCCTAATCTGCTTATCATCAAATAGCTCATAGTAGGCGCTCAAATGTTGGTGATAAAAACCCTCCTGAACCAAATCATTCCTCTTCCACCATATGGACTCTCGATCAAGTGCATCTTCGAAATTTTCACTCGGCACACGATTCTCCCTTGCCAAGTGCATAAATCTGGAGTAAAGACGATCAACCGGATCCCTCAGTATCGCAATGATCTTTGTATTTGGCAATAGTTCCTTAATTCTATGAGCCGCGGCAGGAGAGTAGAGATACATAGGAGAGACTTCTCCTATCGCTTTCTCATCCGTCACTCTATGGAATAAGGCTTGATAATCACCCCAGTTCGTGACCGACCATGGATAATGAAACATTTGTTCAGGATCATCTTTAGCGTCAACCATTTGAGTGCCCTCAAGAGCGAAGAAATTCGTCTCTTTCACTGGACTCATATACACCTCAGGATGCTCTGCGAGGTACTCGTACAAGGCTGTCGTTCCTGATTTGCCCGCGCCGACAATCATAAAATTTGGTTGCTTCTTCATCCCGTTTTTTATTTAAAACTAACAGGGAGTTGAAGCTAACTAGAGAGGTATTCGATATTTGGTAGGGAGCTGTCGATTTTTGGATTTTGGGCGTTTTATCTTGCTATCCGTTGCAAGTCCTCGTCCTCCTTCGTCGGACTGTGGGCTTTTCACTACTATCAAGAACGCTCGTACCCAGTAGCAAATTTTTGAGCTTTCATGCTCTTAATAGTATAAATTTTGTTTGAACCCATGCGAAAAACAGGATTCACAAACACCCCAAATGCGATTCCTACCACGATATTCAGTATCGTCACCAAAGCAACAGCCCAAAGCGCATCAAACAAGTAAATAACCACTACGTCACCAATGACATTGACAAGCACCATGATCCAGACCTTGATTGCATTAAGTCTTGGGAGATTAGCTGCATCAAGAGAAATCCCAATAAACTTGTCGAGAGGAAGCAATATCGCGGGGATCAGAAACAGCTGAAGTAATGCCACGCTTTCCTCATATCCAGCACCACCAAGCATCTCTATGACCAATCTCGGCATGAAGAATATAACCAAAGCCCCACTAAAGAAAAGTATGCTGAGTGATCGGATATTCTTGACTATCTCATGTCTGAAAGCCCGGATGTTCTGCTGGGAATGGAATCCGACCAATTTTCTGAATGAAGTCATTACAAAACCCCTCAATGGAATTTCAAGTACATCCAATACTTTCAAGGGGATCGCATAAATAGCAACAGCTTCGGTTCCCATCAGTCCACCAATAATTAAGCTGTCTGCACTCTTGAGTAAATTGGCCCCAGTCAACGTAGCAAAACTATGCTTGCCAAATGCGAGTAATTGTTGCATTCTCTCCCTAGAAAAGTCACTGAACCGGATAGTACTAAGAAACCTGAAGTAGCCATATATTGAGGAAATAAACGTTGCAAGTAAATAGCCATATACAACTTGCCGAAGCTCCAAACCAAAGAAGTAGATCAAACCAATGAAGAACAAAAACAAGACATTACTGATCACCCTTATGATATTCATTTCCCAAAAGAGCCCTTTGGCATGAGCCAACCATGTCGAGAAGCTTCCAGCAATTCCCAAAAGAGAAAAGAGCGGGTAGTAGTCAAAAAACAAAACGAGTGATTTATTGTCAATGAATAACCCAACGAACGCCACTATAGCGGCGAGAGAAACATTTAAGCCGATTGTCAAGAACCAAGCCGAGCTAAGTGTTATTTTATTTTCCTGATCACTTTTTCCTGAGCTAAGTTCTTTTACCAGAGCCTGACGAACCAGACCCGTTTTCATTAACTCTACAAGTCCTGTCGCCGAAATAAAAATTGCCCATTCACCAAAAGCACTCTTACTTAGAAATCGAGCTAGTAACATGAATGAAACCAGCCCGCAAGCAGAAGCAAGTAGATTGCCCAGTAGTACTACCATATTGTCAGACTTGAGCGTTTTAGTAAGCTTACGAAGCATGGCTTGTAGTTAATTCTTCTATGAGCTCTTTCATTTGTTCTGCACGTTTCGACCAATCATTTGTGCTTGCCATTTCCGCCCTCTTGGCCATTTTCTTTACTGAGTCATTTTCTAACTCAGATCGGATGGCGTTTTCAAAACAATCATCTTTATCGACTATGGTGGTCATTTCTGAAAAATCCGAAAGGTCAGCAAAAGCTGTTGTCACCACTGGAATACCAGCAGCCAGATACTCATTGATCTTAAGCGGATAAACGTTTCTCGTAAATTCATTTTCCACGAAGGGGATAAGTCCAATGTCAAATTTGCTTAAAGCACCCGGAATCTCATTTGGCTGAAGGGCTCCTACAAATTTGACATTATCAAACTTCTCTAATCGAGATCTTCCCACTTCATTCGATATCCTCCCTACAAAGTGGAACTCGTAATCAGGGAAGCTGGCTATTATTCTTGTAAGTAAATCATAATCCAATCTAAAATCTATCGAACCAAGGTAGCCAACTACCTTAATCACTTTGGTTAAGCGAGACGTATTATAAGCTTGATTAAATAAGGAAAAGTCTACACCGTTTTTGATCAAATGAGTATGACTATTGAGTTGGGATTTGGTTGCCTGAAGCTGTGTGGATGTCGTGACAACCGCATCCGATTGATCAATCAAAATATCCTCCATTTTGCCACCATGCTTACCACACCATTGTGCAGCCCTAATCTCATCGTAACAGTAATAGATATTCGCAATCTCGTTGAGCTTACCTTTTAGCCCAACTCCGATAAGAGGATTAAAAGCATTGATTATGATGGGGTTATGCATTTCAAGCTCTTTCAACACATTGTTAATCGATTTAGCTATTATGGAAGACTGACTAGCCATAACCATCCGATACATCTCAAAGTTACCAATCCAGTTAGTTGGCAAAACAGGAGGAAGCGTAAGATGATTTACAACACTTCCCTGAACGCTTAGCTTTCTTAACCTTGGCTTCAATCCAAGCATTCTACCAGCTGGAGCAGTTGACTTTCCAAAAGCTGAGAAAGCAAGATCTTTATAAGTGAACGGATAATCGACAAACAATACCTTATAATCCTTAGCCAACTGGCTCATCATATGAACGATTGTTTTCATATAATCTCCTTCCCAAGTTGTCATGCTTAGACAAACGATACTTTTCTTTCTTGTGTCCATCATCGTTGTAGTTTAGAGCTTTTGGAATTGAACAGACGAAAACTCGAATTTGACAACCCTCCGAACCAATGTTACAAGAGCACTGCGTTTAGAAGGAACCTCTCCAATAATTTGATCCAGATTGTATGGTTTGATTCCATTGATCATGAGTAGGGGTGGTGTAGGAGAAAACTTGTTGAAATCCGCGAGCATTGATTGATGTGTGACAGACCATGAGTCGCTTGCCTTAGTTACCCAAAGTGCCATGCTGGATTGTTTAATCAAATGTGTAGGCACCTGACCATTGACCCAGGCAGGAACCTCAAATAAGATCGTATCATAGTCTGTGAGATCATGTGAAACGATTGTGTTCAGATTCTTCACCAATGTAAGGTGAGACAGTTCATATGAGAAGATATCATCTCCATCATTCGAATCACCTACCCTCGGAATAATGAGGCAAACCCTCTCGCCCAGTTTTTTCAACTCATTAAAAAGAGCCCTCAATGTATGTGTTTTACCTTCTTCCCCTTTGGTACTTACACCCAGAATGAGTGTTGGCTTCTCCCTTCCTAAAAACTCCTTTTCCATCATTACCTTATTCGCCAACATAGCTTGAGCTTTTTCAAGAACTTCTGGATACTTTGCTTGCAATGAATCATTAGTCACAGGAAGAGCACCAGCTATTTCCAAACCAGAATATAACTTCGCCTTCTTAGGAGTTTTCAAGCTTTTATCAAGCATTTCCATTGCGATTAGCAATGACAAAGTGCCGATAATGCCAAATAGAAACGCCGCAATTACAATCAGTTTTTTCTTTGATGATAGAGGCTCTCTTGGATACTTTGGATTATCCAATATTTCCAGATTGCTCGACATCTGAATATTTTGCTGTCGCAGCTTCGCCATGTTCAAGCCATGAAGTACCTCCAGATATTCCCTTTCGAAAACATCGATTTCCCTTTCTAATCTTGATATCGTGGACCCCATAGGCGCCATACGATCATATTCTGCATCAAGCTCTTTCAATCTGGAGCTATATAATTTCACATTGACCTGCTCCTTATTTAACTGAATCAAGTTGTTAAGCCAATCATCGAGGAGCTGCCTGCTTGGGATTCCCTCGCGCGTATTTTTAAAGTCAAACAGCATCTCTACATCAGTTGCGATTTCCTTTTTCAAGAAATCCTGCTCTGCAATAAGCTGTTGCATATTGGATGAACTATCAGCATTCGCCTCAGAATAGGCAATACTTGACGTAATGGCCGTCAGACGATTCTTTTTGTTAAGTAGCTCAACATTTTTCGAAAGGAGCTTCTCTCTAATCTCCAATTTGTCTTCCAGCTGCAAAAGAGCTGCTTCAGTAGCTTTCAAATTCATTTTTTTCAAAGCATAATCTTCTAAAGCGTTCTGCTTCTTAAAAGCAATCGCTTTGGTCTGCTCCACGTAGTTGATCACCCGACTCTTTACTCTGAAAGCCGTCAATCTATCTTCAGCATCCACAAGGTTTACTTTGACCTTAGCCAGCTCTGCTTGAAAGTAAGCAACCACATCTCCAGTCTCAGATTCCTTGATTCCTCTATATCTTCTCGAAAACACCTCAAGCATTAAATCAAGAGTCATTTTCGCAATAGCTGGATCCGAGGAAATGTAAGCCAACTCCACCATATCACTCGACTTATTCCTCTTAGCAGCAATCTCTTTCAGCGATTTGATGGCGTAGTGACTCGTACCTTTCTCCAACAAGTCATGTAAATATGAGTTTCGGGCTTCATACAAAACCCTCAGTTTGTTGTAAGTGGATATGATTGAAGAATCTATGACCTTTTCCTTAAGTCCAGAAGGGAAGGAGTTTCCCAGAGCTTCAAGGGCATCTGCGCCGATTATATCAGCAGAAGATTTATCTTGATGAAGATGTGTCGCCAGAAGCCTCAATGAGACTTCTTCCAGCGTCACTCTTGATTTGATTACACTCATCAAATTATCAAACGCATTGTTGATTGCGTGATAATCAGACTTAGATTGCTCCCCAGACTCGATGCTAAAACCCGAAGCAATGCCTGTGTAAATAACCGCTTCGCTTACGTATTGGTTCTTTTGATTGCGAACAAAAAGAAACGCGAAGATTGCCAGGCTAGCAGCTACAAAAGAGATGATTCTCCCGTTTCTATAGATTAATCGAATGAAGTCAAATAGTGTCATGTCCGTCTTATCTGATTCCCTGTAAAACCTCTATCTCACTTTTCATCTTTAAGCACTGCACATGTGCTTTCATCAAGCTTTCCTCAGCCAGATGCACCTGATGCAGAATCACGAGTATCTCGTCAAAAGTTCGATTTCCATTTTTGAAATCCACCTCAAATACGTTTAAGTATTGTTTGCGAGCATCCAGCGAATGCTGTCGAATGACGATAGCCTCCAGACACGTTAAGTACTCATAATATAAGTTCATGATCTTACGCTTCAAGATCATTTTCTGATCTTGCTGCAAATGATAAGACCGATTTCTCTTATCCTCAGCCTGTCTCATATAGCTCTTGCGATTGACTAATCTTTCAGGATCAATTGTAAGGTTTAGTCCAAGGTTTGGCAATACGCCGTAAGTCGTTACACTTTGATTTTCTGGAGTTATGGAAGTATTGGCGGAGAAGATATTAACCCCAAGCCTAAACGCCGTGACCCAGTTTCTCTTCTTTTGGATATACTCCTGTTCGTACATCTCAATCTCCGAATCAAACGCCTGTACGACCGGTGCATTTCGGTAAGCCCTTTCCACAATAGAGTCCAGCACGTGTGCGTCATCAAGTATTTGAGTGACCTTTAGTATTTCAGACTGATACTGCGCTTCCGACTGAATGCGTATTGATTCCTGAGCCATTAGTTGATAGCAAAGGAGCCAAGTGACAATTACTATTAAATTTTTCATGTTCTTCGTTTTCATTTCCGAAGTAAAAATGTTGAAGAACTTAAGTCTTATAGGAGCTATTTAGATAACTGGCATGGATGTGTCGATTTTTGGTTTACTATACCAAAAAGTTAGAAATGAGTCATTGCTTACACCTTTTGATTGGTATCAAGTACTAAGCAAGCTTTTGACTTTATTTGATGATTTTGGAGACAAAGAGTATCGCCAGCATCTACTAGTAGTCTGGCTCTACACTATATCTCCTGCGCTTTCAGCTTAGGAGGATGCCGTTTCGATCCAGTCTAGTTTGCATATTGATTTACTTCGATTCTGTATCATTAAGGTGGTTTGAAATTTGAAGATAGAGATTGGTTAGTTACTTTATTAAGGAAGGAACTAATTTGATATTAATTAATAGTTGGCAACATTTTTGGATAGCGTTAAGTAGAATTAATCATTTTCTTAACCATCCGCAGTATGAATTTAGGACAGAAACTAATTAACGTAGAAAAAAAGTATGCATTGACTTTCATTGGCTTAGTTATCACCGTAGCACTTGGGGCAATATCTATTTACGCTTCTTTTTTTCGACAAAACAACCCTAATCTTGAGTTTAGAATTGAGTCTTTGACCAATGTATTAGAAGTCAATCAAGAGATTGGTGAGTTGCAAATTTTTTATAAGGATAATGATATAATCAAGTCAGATAAAAATTTGAGCATAATAAGAATTATTGTTATAAATAATGGTTCTTCTAGTATTTTGCAAAATTCATATGATCAAGAAATTCCATTTGGTTTGTATTTTGAAAATGCAAAAGTGTTGAAGAAGCCTGAAATTTTGGATGCTTCAAATGGTTATTTGGAAAAGTATTTTGAACCTGAAGTGTTTGGGGAAGATTCTATACAATTTCCAAAGTTAATAATAGATAGTGATGAGTATATCGTACTAGATATTCTGATAATCCATGACAAAGAAATTATTCCAGTTATTCATACTACAGGTAAAATTGCGCAGATAGATGATATTGAATTAATTGAATTATACATTAATAAGGATGACAATGTTTGGGAGAATGTAGTATCGGGCGGTGCAATGGTTCATTTTCTTAGATTTCTCCTTTATGCAATTGTTGTTCCATTAGCCCTTCTCTTTGTTATTGTCCTTTTGTGGCTACTATTTCAATTTACTAGTGAACTGATTCGGAAACGTGTTTTAAGGGTTTATCGGTTAAAGAATGGAGTTACCAACAATCCAGAAGACGATTTAGTATTGTACTACTATATCGATGAGGGAAAGAAGTATGTTAAAAGAATGGAGGAAGTTTTTGATTTGATTGTAAATGACCCGAATAAACTTACTGTAGCTTATAATGGAGATTGTTTTGTGCCAACAAAAAACTGTGATGATGATGATATAGAGATGTTTGAGGAATTGAGCAATAGAGGAGTTCTTACTTGGAATGAGAAAAAAAATCAAATTCTTATAAATTCCGCTTTTTGGAACCGACTTAGAGACTTGAATTCTTACTTGAAATTGAATTGATTTTAAAGAACTTATCTTACCTTTTCCATTTTACAGGATCCAAAGAAGTATGAAATAACCCTAATATAAGAATCTTGTTTTCAGGTTCATTTACCTGGAAATGAATTCCAAGAGGGAATTTTTTCAAAAAGAAAACACGGATGTTTTGATATCGAATTTGTGTTTTAAATGGATTACTTTGAATACTATCAATAGCTTTTGTGAGCTGCTCTTCGAAGGAGCTTCCCAAGTTTTTCTTTTGATTTTCATACCAAAGAAAGCTGTCTCTAATATCTACTTCTGCTGCTTCTGCCAGCTCAATAGAAAAACTCACTATTTTTTGAATATCTCTTCTTTAACCTCAGACCAGTTTCTTGTAGGCATTTCACCTTTTGATACAAGTTCAAGACGTCTATTCGTTTCGTCTTGCTGCCACTTTGGGATACTTTGATTTTTGTCCACAGATACATAATCCAGAGTCTCAATAAAGTTTAGAAACGTATCAAATTGGCTATCTTTTATATCAAGAGTAATCTTCATTTTTTAACACTTAAGGATAAAATCAACTTCCAATACTGAATCAAAAATACGATTTTAAATTATTAATCTCATTCTTTATAGAGTCTGTTTTATTTATGGAGTTAGCAATCTGATGTCTCTAAAACATCGGAACTACTTTCATAGAAACCAACCATCGACACATCTCAACCAACTATCGAATCCTGATCCTTCGTCTCTGCTGATTGCTTCATTTTAGAAGTATGGAAACGAATACATCTATCAAATACTTCCCAGGTTTGAATGCGCTTAGGTTTATAGCGGCAAGTCTTGTGATCTTTCATCATGTGGAGCAGTACAAATATTGGATTGATATGCCAAGTCTTTGGGGGACTTCAATCATCGATAGTATGGGGCATAAGTCAGTCTCATTTTTCTTTGTACTGAGTGGTTTCCTGATTACTTATCTTTTACTCTGCGAACGTGAAAAGAAAGGGTTCATTCACTTGGGTCGATTCTATTTGAGAAGGGCGCTGCGTATCTGGCCGCTGTATTTTTTGATCGTGTTAATGGCGTTGATGGTAGTGCCATTATTTGCATCGGATATGTTTGATGTCAAACCATACGAACTTCCTGTTGTCTTGAGTTTTGTTTTATTCTTACCTAATCTTTTAAGGATCGTCATGCCAAGAGTGATAGGGGCGAATCAGCTTTGGTCTGTGGGAATAGAAGAGCAGTTTTATCTCATCTGGCCAGTTTTGGTTGGACTTTTTGCCAAACGTATGCTTCCTTTTTTATTCACTTTCATTCTACTGAAACTGTTGATTAACATAGGATTAGATGTTTCTTTTCATCTTTTGGAGGACAAGGAAATACTGCTACGCATAAGTCAAATCACTCAACTCTATGAACTGTTTCCTGTAGAGCAAATGGCCATAGGAGGGGTGGGAGCTTCGCTTATCTTTCTAAAGAAAGACTGGTTTTTGAGAATCATCTATCATCCAATAACCTTAACCATAAGCTCAGTTTTGATTCCGATTTTGGCTATTTATGAAATTCATTTGCTCTATTTCAGTTATGTGGATGCTATATTATTTGTAGTTGTGATTATGAACATATGTCATCATCGATTCTTATATCAGTTGCTTGAGTTTAAGCTATTCAAACACCTCGGAGATATTTCCTACGGCATCTATATGTGGCACACGATTGTCATTGTTGTGATAATGAAATTCATGGACGCATTTGAACTTACAACGGGCGTAAATGTGATCTTACATTTCGGTTCTTTTATTATCACAGTAGTAGTTGCGCATTTATCGTATCGATATTTTGAAAAGCCTTTTCTGAAATTCAAGGAGCGTTTCTCATTCGATCGAGCAAGGTTTACCAGTGAAGTTCCTAAGGTATGAGCGTAAGTAGCAGTTATGGTAAGTATGTAATTGCATTGATCATATCGATTGCTTTTGGATGGGCTTTCGCATCAAGTGGGGTCAAGCTTTCGCTTGTATTTTTACTTTCTCCTCCGCTGATACCATTTTTGATTTATGCTTTTGATAAGCCTACTGTGCTACTTTATGGTGTTCTTATATTAGCCTTTTTGATTTCGTTGTTGAGCCGGTATATTCCTGGTATTCCATTTGGGCTTAGTGTAGATGCGATCTTCTTTTTGATTGCGATTATTTTGATTTTTGATCAACGTGTTTCACTTGTTAAAGATCATTTTTCTAATCCTCTTGCATTGGCGCTGATAGGGTGGATTGTTTTCACATTTGTGGAAATTGCTAATCCAATAGCTCCAAGTAAAATGGCTTGGTTATATGCCAATAGGGGACTTTCATTTTACCCTTTCTTTCTTGTCGTATTGACTCCCTATCTTTTGAAATCGGAGAATCATGTAAGAGTTTTCTTAATCATATGGGCGAGTTTATCAGTCTTGGGTACTGTTTGGGGAATGAAGCAGCTTTTCATAGGTGTAAGCGAGGTAGAGAGGGCTTGGCTTAATGCTGGTGCTGCGAGTACGCATATACTGTTTGGAAAACTGAGGGTATTCTCGTATTTCAGTGATGCTGCACAATTCGGAGCTAATCAAGCTCATACAGCTTTGGTTTTTGGAATTCTAGCACTTTTCAGTGGCAAGTTTAAATATCGTTTGTTGGTTCTGGCTATATCAGTGCTTTCTCTCTATGGTATGCTTATATCTGGAACCAGAGGTGCCTTGGCTATTTTAGCTGCTGGTGGCTTTGCTTATTTCGTAATGACGAAGAATTTCAGAGTTGTAATTGCAGGATTAGTATTTGCTTTTTGTGCTTTTGGCTTTCTTAAATATACCACGCTGTTGCAGTCAAACTATCAGATAAATAGACTCAGGTCGGCACTTGATACGGACGACCCATCTCTAAGAGTGAGGTTTGAACGTGAAGCTCGTTTAGAGAATTACATGTCGGATAAACCGATAGGAGGTGGGATTGGAAGTGCAGGATATTGGGGGAAGAGATTTAGCCCTGGAACCTTCCTTGCAGAGCTTGGAACGGATGGACACTATACACGCATATGGATGGAAACGGGTAAAATAGGGCTGTATTTATACTATCTCATGTTGGCTGTTATTGCTCTCTATTTAGGAAAGTTGCTCTGGAATATGCCTGCTTCCTTTATGAGGCAGATTTTGGTGGCATTCTATTGTGGCTTCATCGGGATTTGCTTTGCTAGCTATACGAATGGTTTACTCACGCAGCTGCCTACGGGACCTTTGGTTTTTGTGGGGTTGGCATTGATTGTTTCGAGAAGTAAAACGACATAACCCTTCCTTCGAAGATTGCTTCACTTTTCGGCTTTCAGCCTTCAGGTTCGCAATGGCGAGACTCTCACGACCGTCATCACGAGCGTAGCGAAGTGATCTTACGTAAGAAGATTCTACGCTGGGAAGACTTAGGCGTTTATGGCTTGATTCAATACCAATACAGCTTTCAACTACTTTAATTGGGTGCTCTCTTTTTAAGAGCAGGGAGTAGTATTCTATCGCCGAGAGATTGCTTCACTTTTTGGCTTGCAGCCTTCAAGTTCGCAATGACGGCACTCGCTCGATCGTCATCGCGAGAGCAGCGAAGTGATCTTACTTAAAGAAGATTCTACTCTGAGAAGACTTAGTCGTGTATGGCTTGATTCAGTATCAATGCAGCTTTCAACTACTTTAATTAGGTGCTCTTTTAAGAGCTGGGAGTAGTATTCTATCGCCAAGAGATTGCTTCACTTTCGGCTTGCAGCCTTCAAGTTCACAATGACGAGATACTCAAGAAGCCGTCATCACGAGTGCAACGAAGTGATCTTACGAAAAGAAGATTCTATGCTAATAAGACTTAGGTGTGTAAGGCTTTATCATTACCAATACAATTTTCAATTGTTGTGATTGCGTGACCTATTTCTAAGGACAAGGAGTGATATTTCATAGCCTAAAGATTGCTTCACTTTTCAGCTTTCAGCCTGCAAGTTCGCAATGACGGTACTCCCTCTATCGTCATCACGAGAGTATCGAAGTGATCTTACGGGAAGAAGATTCTATTCCAATAGGCTCGAAGTAAACCAATATGCAAACTAGACTGGATAGTAGTGGCATCCTCCTGAGCTGAAAGCGAGGGAGATATAACGGATAGCCAGAGCAATATTGGGTGTGGACGCTATACTTTGTCTCCTAGTTTTAAACCTAAAAAAGGGCTGGATCTTTCAATCTAAACCCTTCTATCAATCTAACCTAACTATGAAATATTATCTTGAATAAAGCTTATCGCTGTTTCGGAAGCCTGCTTTGTTTTGATACCAGTCCATGTAACTAAATCCTGAACTTTTGGCCCATTGATTGAAATGGTTGTAGCCATTTAGAATACTCGTTTTCTCTACGGGGTAGTCAAAGCTTACCGGTAGGTTCATGGCCCATGGCAATCCTGTTTGAGATTTATAATAGACGTCTCTTGATGGGGCTGAGGCGTCATTGCCTGTTCCAAACAAGGATGTATCTACAAGATCAGTAGGGTTATATCCGGGCAAATGAGCTTCTCTTCCTCTGGTCTGATTGATGACAATGAAGGGATTGAACGGAGCACTTCCTGTTGCCGAGAGGTCAATCGGATTGTTGAATTGGATGACTAAGGAGATGGTGTCCGGAGTATGAGATTCTAAAGTTGGGTCTGTATTTACAAATCCTCGAGTGTTGAAGTTTCTATGTGCTTGATCTGTAGCGATTACAACGGCATTGGTTTGTCCGCTCTCTGTTCCGTTTGAGGACATGTTGAACAGCCCTGTGCTTAATTGTGAGCCGCTTATTGATCGTATCTTGGATGGACTGATATCTAACTCTATACCAAATGCATTGTTGAATCCAGCTCCTACAGCTTTAATTACGAACTTAGGTCTTAGTTCTACCATTTTATTGGTTGCGTTGGCAAACTGGTGGTATTGATAATCGACTACCAGGTCATTGAAGTCATAGTCTCCAAATCCTGGCCAGTTGTCCTCAAATGCAAATGTTCCAAAGCTGCTTTCACCAGGATAGCTATATCGATAGGCGTATTTAGGATCATTGGGGAATTCGTCATAGGTGTCGTTTACTCCATCGCCATCTGTGTCCTGAGGTTTGTCGATTGGATTGACATTTTCTGTGCTTATGCCTTCAACAGGGTTGGAGGTAAGATAGAATATGGCGTCATTGAAGTCATCGTCGCTTCCTTCCATTCTATTGAGATCTTCAAACCCTAATAAGAATAGTTCATTGGTGTCGTCCCATAGCAACACGTTGTGCGCTTGGAGATCAGGGTCTGTTTCTGGATTAAGATATTCGTGACTATATACTTGACGGATTCCGGTGGTTATACTACCGTTCCAGCCATTGGCAAACAGTACAAAACCTATCGATATTCCTGGCTCGAATCTTCCCAAATTTACTTTGTCTCCAGATGTTAATCCTCCACCGCTATTGTTGAAGGATACGTTGGGGAATGCAACCTTGATTTCTGTGATATCGGCTTTTGTCTGTGGAGGATTACCTGTTTCGTAGGTGTAAAAACCTACGGTGTTTCTGTATCCTGCCCCTTCATGAACAAAGGTCATCCAGACATCAGCTGTTTGTAGGATGTCGAGATTGGTTTGAGAATTATCGGCAATGAATCGAGGGTGATAGATTGGAACAGGTTTCGATTCGGGTAACGATGCATTGATAAATGCGAGCAATTCAGCTGTGATTTCATCTCTTGGTTCGAGGTAATCAGGAACTCCTGATCCATTATAAGTGCCTAAGGCACTGATGCTTGCCTGTGTGATTCTTCCGGATGAAGGTTCGTGTGATGTAGAGGATTGACTTTGTAAAATAGATTGCCCAATGCTTAACTCGCTATAGCTGTGATCGAATCCCTTGTATAGCAAACCTTCAGCTACTTGGTCTCGTGTTACTTGCGTCCACTGCGGAAATCCAACGGAAAGAATTTCAACTACGATTGAATTAGAAGCAGTATTTAGATGATAGTTGGTTTTGGCTTTGCCAAAACTATCTGTAACCATTTTTAGAAAGATTTCACCATTATTTTCAGGTAGATCAGACCAGAATCTTATCATGACTGACTTCATTGGCTCTTGATTTGAGGTCTGCAGTTCTATCAAGATTTGCTCTTGTGTGGTTGTATTAAATTCGAAATCTTGTGGGATTTCAATTGGCTCGGATGTGCCCTTAGCTTCATCTCCAATGCGCTCCATGCATGCTTGGCACAGGAGAAATAGTGCTATAATGTAGATTGTGTTTTTCATATTCTTATACGTTTTCATGTTGTAATGCCGCCATCGGCGTTTTGATTAATATTTTGATGTCCGTCCAGAAAGAGTATGATCTTGCGTAATCAATATCTAGTTGTTTTCTGGAGTCTTCTGATGTTTTGGCTTTTCCGCGTTCGGTGACTTGCCACAGTCCTGTAATGCCTGCTGGAGCCATGAATCTTTCGGCCCACTTATCATCAGTTAATTTTTCTGCTTCGTAGAGTGGGAGAGGTCTGTTTCCTACAATTGACATATCTCCAATGAGTACATTCAGCAGTTGGGGTAATTCGTCGATACTCGTCTTTCTTATGAATGCTCCGACTCTTGTGATACGAGGGTCATTGTTGACTTTAAAAAATGAGTTGGCGGTATCCCTTTTTTGTTTTGTAATATGATCCGATTCAGAAATGAAGCCATCGTCGCTCATAAGTTCACCTTCGGCATTCGAATCTTCAGCCAACGATTGCTCTTGTGTAGCGCAGTAGTGATTTTGAGATTTCAGCTGATCTACAAGTTGATCAGCATCTTGACTCATGCTTCTGAATTTGAAAAACTTAAAAATCTGATAGTTGGTACCAACTCTTGGTTGCCAGTAGAAAGCAGGACCCCTTGATTCAAGCTTTATCGCTACTATGAGTATGAGAAATAGGGGTGAAAGCATCAGTAGGAGCATAGAAGAGATGACTATGTCAAACATTCTTTTGCTGGTAGGAGTCTTAACGACTGTCTGAGGTGCTTTCCTTATTGTTCCTCTATGACTTAAGATCGTTTTAATCTTAATAAATAAGTCTTCAGAAGAGATATCTTCTAAGATGAAGTCTGAGGCCCCAAAATATCGTGCATCTTCTATTTTGTTCGCACTTAGGTCATTTGAGCAGACGATAAAAGGAATGTTTGTATCAAGCCCCTGTAACCAACCTGCCATCTCCTGATAACCATTGGGCTCCAGATTGCTCGCCCCTGTAATGATAAGTGAGGGTAATTTTTTTCCTTTAGCTATTCTGTATTTCAGGCCCTGAATGGCTTCTGCTTCGTGATCGTATATAGAAAACTGAAAATTGGAGAAGACTCTTTCTTGAATCTTGAGATCAACATTTACGAGTAATATTTCAGACCTTTTCATGTGCGAATTGTTTAATTGTGTAGGGATAGTTGCTTGTTCACCCTCAGGAATAGTTCTTTGGGGTTGAAGGGTTTGCATACGAAATCGAGCGCGCCTGCTTGAAGGCATTCTATGCGTATTTCGCTTTTTTGTTTACCTGATAGAAACATGACAGGAACGTCTCTTAAAAACCCGGATGCTTTTATGCTCTTTAGTATTTCTGTACCGCTGAGGCCTTCAAGCTCATAATCAAGCAGTAGCATATCCGGAAGAGATTCACTTGTCATATAAGCAAGTGCTTCTTCCCCCGAGGCAAACACTTTTACTCCATATTCTTTTTCGAAGCAGATTCTTAGAAACTCCCTCATCATTTGGTTGTCGTCAACTATGTAGATCGTCTTCATGTCTTTCTTTTTATTCGAAAGTAGAGACGCCACTCATGTCAAGATCCAGGTTTTAGATTTTTGGCATTAGCCTGTCGATTTTTGGTATGCACGCTTAATCCTAAGGAGATCATATGCTTTTCTTTGACTGATATTTGGGTGCCTATACGTGCTCTCCACTGTATCTTTTTTCAGTGAAAAACAGAAAAAAGGATGCCGTTGCGATCACTGGCACAAGCCCGTCGCTAAAGAACTGCAACACGATATCTCAGGAGTGTTTGCACCAATAAGAAGTGGTTTCGATTGCTGCTTCCAAACGTTTTTCTTAACCTTGTTCTCTTTCATCAAACAAACAACTCCAATGCCAAGTGTCAACGAACTCACGGAACAATTTGAACAATGTAAGCCTCAGCTTAAGTCATACATCCTGAGGATGACAACCGATACAAATGATACAGAAGACATTGTTCAAGACACCTACTTGAAAGCACTTGACAAACTCTCCACTTTCAAGGGAGAATCTTCTTTGAAGACCTGGCTTTTTACGATTGCTTCGAACACAGCCAGAGATCTGCTGAGATCAAAGAAGCGCTGGCCAGAAAATGTAACAGATATCTGCAAAGAAGCCGCAATGAGTAATCAGGAGTTTTTCGGTGAAATGATGAATATCAGGCATACGTCCAATCAGGGAAACTTTGAGATTAAGGAGCACATCACCTTTTGTTTTACATGTGTATCTAAATCACTCCCGATCGAGCAGCAGTTGGTTCTATTGCTCAAAGAAGTGTATGAGTTTAGGGTCAAAGAAATTGCAGAGATTATCGCCAATACGGAGGCAATGGTCAAGTACTATCTTCATACAGGAAGAAGTAAGATGACTACTATCTTCGATCATCGCTGCGCACTGATTAACAAAGAGGGAGTTTGCCATCAGTGCACCGAGTTGAATGGAATCTTCAATCCAGATCAAAAAGCCCAAGAAGAGTTAATGAAAATTGAGATGGCTCGTGATGCCGAAAACAAGGATAAGGATCAGCTTTTTGATCTAAGGTTGAAAATCGTGAAAGCCATCGACCCTTTTGAATCTCCAGCATCAGAACTTCAACTTCATCATTTAAAGCATAATCATGGCGTGATGAAAAAATATTTGAAAGAAAAATAAGAAAGTAGCTATCGTTTTTAATTGCCCAGTCGTCAAAAAGAGAAACATATTAAAAACTTATGAAAACTCTTTTAAACGTACTTTTTATGACAATTATCACAGCATCACTTTCAGCTCAAGACGGGAAAGCATCAACCATTAAGAAAACTTTTAGCAGAGAAACAGCCGTAAGCATTGGTATCAATGCAAGCCCGGAGGTTATCTGGGCATTGCTTACAAACGCTTCTGATTTCTCACGATGGAACTCAACCATTGTTTATATCAAAGGTGAGATCAAGGTGAAGGAAAAAATTCAGCTCAAATCTGTATTGGATGACAAACGAGTTTTCAAAATAGGAATCAAAGAAATGGTGCCAACTACACGCATGGTTTGGGGAGATGGTGCCGGCACGAGAGTATTTACTCTGGATCAAAAGTCAGATGGACAAGTTGTCTTTTCTATGAGAGAAAAAATGGGAGGATTGATGTTCCCAATGTATGCAAGTAAGATTCCTCCATTTGATGAAAACTTCGAACAGTTTGCTGCCGACCTGAAGAAAGAAGCGGAGTTGATTGAGAAGGGTTAATTGGAAGTTATGTCACTGCAAGAAGTATGCTTGCAGTGACATAATGTAGGTTTGTGCCAAACTTTCTCTTTCCAAGTTTGCGTCTCTTATCTAAGTTTGAGGGTTTGAGCTGAAACCCTCGTTAGAGTTGCAACATGATACCATCTCTAACTTGAAGTGGGTACCTTGATTTTAGACTATTGCACGCCAGTTACTGTGTTACAAATTGAATCGTTCTGAGCTCCCTGCCTATACCAGTTAAGGTCTACACTATCTCTTACTGACCATGGACTGGTGGTTGGCTCAAAATAAGGAGTAGGAGCATCATATCCATGAGATGAGAGTTTGATTTCACCATTTGACCATACATCAACTCGGGTGTATCCGAAAAACGGTGGAGGTGTGTGATGATCCAGAGGACTTCCTCCATTCCCGGCAATGACCTGATATGTTTTTTGATTGGGTTGCATTCGTTGATATTGGTGCACATGAGCTGAGAGCATAGCAGCAACATTCGATGCTTCGAAGCTTTCCCATACAGGTGTGGATTTGGATGGTGTTGGCATCCCTTGATGCGAAGTGTCTCTCTGGCAATTCACGTAAAATGGACGATGACCTAGTGCGAAAACATGATCAATAGTATCGTCATTGTAATATTCCGCTACCTTTCCCTTCACCCAGTCATAGGGGATTTGTCCTTCCAGACCTATGCTATCCTCAGTATTGTAAGTATCCGTATTCATGACAATGAATCCGACATTGTCCCGTCTAAAGGCATAAGTCATTTGATTGACCGCACTGGTAGATCCTGTGATAGAATCTCGATTGTTAGGCATATATGGTCTCATATGTTTCATCCAGATATCAGTTGTTCCAGCTAGAGGTTTTTCCTGTTGATCTAGCATTTCATGATTGCCGGGAACAGCAATTAGCTCAATACCCGAACTTTTCAGTCCGCCAAATGTGCTACCATTATAATCATCAACCCACTGACCCAATTGAGTGTTGAGAACGTCTGCTGTTGCTTCTCCTGAAACTATATCACCTAAGAAGAAGAACAAATCAGGTTTATTCTCAAGTTCAGCTACTTCATCTCCTAAACGTTTCAAAGCATTTATATTGGCCATCGATTTATCAGAGTGAAGTGTGTCCTTCCACCACATACGATTGCAGCCCATAAAGATGAAGCTCAGTTCTACTGAATCAGGCGAAAGCTTGATACTCTCATCAGTACTGTTTGTTTTCGTTGAGGAGTTACAAGAGGTCAATAAAATAATGATAATCAATAGAATAAGTGGTGAATACGTTTTCATGGTTCAGGTCAGTTTTGGTAGATCAGTTCGTAAAAGGAACTTCATTTTTAGGTTTTACATAGTTTTATGAATTTCTTATTTGAATGCTGAACTTATGTGTCAGTTCGTTACAATGACTTTTGTGCCCTCCTTTTTATTATATAGAACCATGTTTTTTGGGTGAAGAGTGTAATTTCCTTGCTCCCCAGTCACGTAATAATCGAATACTGTATAAGTATTATCTAATAGCACAGAGCCTACCAAAATTAGATCTTCAAGCTCCAAATCATCAAAGGTTAGAATCTCTTCTCCAGCCCCCTCACCGGCTTCTATTTTTTTCTGGTATTGAGATTCGTCAAGAATAATTTTGCCTACCTGCCCATTGATATCAATTCCAAAGTTCAACTCCATTTTAGGAAATGATCCATATTTAGCTTTGAAGTTTTCAATGGAGCGTTTGGCAAGTAAAACAACACTTGTATCTCCTTTAAAATCAGAGGCTCCCGTATCAAAGCAGAATAGTTTGTTCGTTGCAATAACAGAATGTCCTACTTTAATTTCCTGAATAGGTGTAGTCCATAGATAGTCTAGCGATTGCATGGAAGGAACCACTGAAGAGTATTGAACGAAAGGGAAAGTCAGCTTACTGGATAGATCCACTTTTGATGAATCTATGTTACCTATTCTGATTTCACCTGTGCCTGTTTTGAGGTCACAGTAGAAGCTCAGCTGAAGATCGGCTGTATCGATCGCTCCATCGTTTATCAATTGTTCTACAAAATAGGAAATGCGTTTGTCAGAATTTTGTGAGGGAAAACCGATACCGCCATCCCAGTTTAGTTCCTCAAATTTTACCGAGTCGTATTCCGTAGAAAGCAACACTTTAGATGTTGATTTGAAATAGGTTTCTCCAACAGAGAAATAATCTTGACCCTGATTGACGAGCATATCACCCCATGGACCAAAACTAAGCGTATCGCTTTCCTTTGTAATCCACGAGAAAGTAGAGCTTGCATTTGGATCGAACCGTACACGCCCTGATTGAGTACAGGCCTCTGTAGTGCATTGAGTGGACGTAACCCAAACACCATTATTTCCTGTGTCCATACCGAATTTTAATTGCTGCGCCGGAGTGCCAAATCCCATGATTGAATACCAGGGTGAAGCACCATTGTCCTGAAATGGGCCTTTCTCAAGAGGTAGTATTAACGTAGATGATGTTGTGGTCTCGGTACCTGTACTCTTTTTTGCACAACCAACTACAATCAGTATTAATGACAAAAAGAAAAGTCGAGTTGAGTATGTTCTTGATCTAAGCATCTTTCGCGAATTTTAGGGTTTTAAGAATTTGAGTACTAGCGTATTTAGCTGCCTCGCTGGTTCCAATCGATTTAAAAATAGTTAGTTCCATTTCGGTTCTATCTACGGATATAAAACCTCCCAATGTAATACCGGATTCGTTTTTATTGTCGTCTATATATATACCGGAAAATGATGTAGTGGCAAGTGTTAAAGCTTCTGCATCTGCATCAAATAGTCCTGCGATTTCTATTGATTTACCAGACCCCTCAAAAGTTCCGAAAGCAGCAACATCTGATGATTTTATATTGAGTGTATGATATCCAAAGCAGTCTTCTTGACTCGACCATCTCCCTGAAATATCCATATTCCCATTAGGAGGTGTACCTGTAGAGCCAAGAGATGAATCCGAGGGAGTAAACACTAGAGTTTCTGAGTATAAACCAGGACCATAAATGTCTACAGCAGGATATGGACCATTGGCAATCATGGAATGAAGAACCTCAATTCTTGGATCTTCTCCAAGAATCATTTCTCCACACATCATAGAAACCCAGTGCCATGTTGGATCGGGTTCACCTCCAGTCATGCTTTTCCAAAAAATACTTAGAGAAACAGGATAATTAACTGAGGAAGATGGTGGGGCAAAACCAACTACTTTGTAGACACCTGTAGAACCTGTAGAAGAAGAATAGGTCCCTTGAAAAAGTCCGTTTTCATCCTGCTGAGTTATTGACAGTATAGAGTTGTATGAATTTTGCCAGTTGCCAATGATTGATGTATTTGTCATTATTTATAGATTTAAGCTATTTTACTTAGCTACAATATAAAACAATAATATTGTACATACATTTTTCATAACTTCATTAAAATTCACCGATTCACCACGATGTGCGAAAGAAGAGCTCAGCTTGATGCTTTACATTCAAAATTTAATCTTAGCAAGGAAAATAACCTTCAGCTAACCCTTGTGAGAGGAGAGCCTGGGACAGGGAAGAGTTTCCTTGTTGAACAGTTTTTAGCAGATTTGGAAGACAGAGATGATGTATTTGTTTCCTCTGCCAAATGCAATGCTCAGATAGGTCAGGGTAATCCATATCAACCGTTCAAAGAAATAATAGAGGGGTTTCTCAGTGACTTAGCAAAAGAGGGTGAAAAAATAGAAACCAGCTCATTAAAGAAGACGGCTTTATTTGTATCCAAAGCTCTTTTTGAACATGCTCCGGATTTAATTGATTTGTTTATGCCAGGAGGTGGACTGCTCAAGAAAATAGGGAAGTATGCCTTATCAGAGTCAGGTTTGCAGGAAAAGATTCAGCAATCTATCGAAGGGAAATCCAAAGAAATTAAACTTTCTGATGCTGAAGTCTATTCGCAATACCTGAGCTTCCTTACTGAGTTATCTAAGTCCAAGGCGATTGTGATTTTTATAGATGATCTGCAATGGACAGACGAAGCTTCCGCTAACCTTCTCATGCATTTGCTATCCCATTTGAAAGGAAGGCCTGTCTATTTTTTACTGTCTTTCAGAAGTAATTATGGAATAAAAGATAATGCTCAGGAACGAGCAGCACTTGTTTCGGTTATCAATCTCATGAAAGAGAGAATGGGGGATATTGTTCTTGACCTTGATACCCTATCTAACCACGAAAAACTTGAGTTTGTAAGTAAGTTGTTAAGCAAAGATGAATTCAATCTTGATGACGATTTTAAAGAAAACCTGATTCAAGTTACAAATGGAAATGCCCTCTTTGTGACAGAGCTTATTCATTCACTTCAGGGCAGCTCTAAGCTCATCAAAGACGACTCGGGTAAGTGGGTAGAAAACGGAACGATCGATTGGACTGAGATGCCGGCCAGGGTAGAGGCAGTAGTTGAAGAGCGGGTGGAGCGTCTGGAAACAACCTTGAGGTCTCTACTATCACAAGCCAGTGTTCAGGGATATGAATTTTTGGTTCAGGTAATATCCAATATGGAGAAGGGTCGTGGTGGAGAACAACGTGCTGAAAGAGAAATAGAAAGAAGTCTTGTAGAAAATTTCACTCAGAAACTCGAGCAAGAACATAGACTTGTATTGGGACAAAAACCAAAACGAAAAGGCAGACAGATTCTAAGTTCATTCAACTTTTCGAATGCTATGGTACGTCAGTATTTGTACAACGATCTGGGAGAGAGTGAAAAGATGTACATGCATGAAGACATAGCGTATGCTCTGGAGGATCTTTATAAGGATGATAAGATTGAAATTGCACATCTGCTGGCGCATCATTTTGAATTTGCCGATCATGCAGAGAAATCAATTGAATATTACAAAATGGCCGCTGATCATGCTTTGCGAATAAGCGCGTATAGAGAAGCTTCTATTTTGTATCAAAAGGCACTTGATCAATATGATAGGTTAGATGAAAATCAAGAAACCCTACATGATAAATTGAAGCTCATGATCGACCTAAGTGTTGCTTTAAGAGCGGTAGATGGGTGGGCAAACGAGCGCGTGGTTCGTATTTATACGGATGCAAAGAATCTGGGTATTAAAATAAATGATGTGGCAGATACGGCCCCCGTTCTTTTCGGACTTTGGGTTGTTCATCTGGTTCATCTGGATTTGGACAAGGCGCTGGCCAATGGTGAAGAACTGGTAGAGCTAGGAAAGAAAAATGACGATGAGCAGCTTACCATTCAAGCATATGTGTCGCTTTGCAATACCTACTTTTGGCTTGGTGATTTGCTGAAAACCAAAAAGTATTTGGATATGGCAAATGAGATGTATGATGAAACCAAGCATCATGAAATGAAACATTCGCACGGTCAGGATCCAAGGTCACTGACATACATGTTTGAAATTATGACCCTCTGGGTATCTGGTAAATCAGATGAAGCAAATGACAAACTAAGTGAAAGCTACGATTTGATGAAGGAGCTCGATCATCCCTTTTCGTTGGCAATTATTATTTGCACAGCATCCTGGTTATCCTACCACCAAAAAGACAAGGATCAACTCAAGAAGTACAACGATGAGCTTTTTTCAATCAGTGAAGAAAATGGTTTTACTTTCTACCTAGGTATGGCAAAAATGTTTCAAGGCTATTTGACCAAAGATGAAGCGCTTATAGATGAAGGGTATAAAAAAGACTTTTTGGCAAATGGAGGACTGCTCTTTAATTCAGTCTATGCCATTATTAAAGCCGAAGTGGCATTAGAATCTGGTCAAATCACTGAGACTACCCTTACTAATCTACAAGCAGCAATACTTCTTGCAGAAGCCAGAAAAGAGCACCTGTTTTATCCCGAATTGCTAAGACTCTTTGCAATTGCAAATATCAAAATAGGAGAGGTAGAAATTGCCGGAGACTTTTTAGAAAACGCACTGACTTTTGCCAAAGAAAACAAGATGCACATTTTTGAAAAAATGACTTTAGAAACACAAGATGAATTAGTCGTTTAAAACCAGTGTTCAAATAATTTACGATTGGATCTTTAACCTAACTGTCAAATAACTTGAAATCAGAATAAATCTTGATTGTTCTTATCCATACTGCATTATCTACGTATGTATAGCTTTGACATTCCAAATCCAATAAAATGAACAAACTATTACTAGTGCTCTCACTCTTTTTTGTCTTCAACATCAATGCTCAAGATGATTCAGAGCAAATCATGGATTTTGAAACCTATGATCCGATATCAACACTGGTAGTTACCGAAAACCCAGTCACCAAAGCGAAATTTCCATTCATAGATGTGCACAGTCACCAGTGGAATTTGACAAAGGAGAAGCTTGCTACCATTCAGAAGGAGATGGATGAACTCAATATGGCCATCATGGTCAATCTCAGTGGTAGAGGTTATGACAGAGCAGCTGGAGATATAGGAAGTCAGGAGTATCTGGCTTCAATGGCAAAAAGGATCGAAGGAGAAGCTAGCGGCAGAATCGCCGTATTTACGAATGTGTCCTTCAAGGAGATAGGAAAGGAAAACTGGACAAAAGAGGCAGTAAGGCAACTGGAGGAAGATGTAGAAAATGGAGCGGTAGGCTTAAAAATCTATAAAAGCCTTGGAATGAGAGTCAATGATATTGATGGAAACAGAGTGGCTATAGATGATCCCAGGATTGATCCCATTTGGGCAAAATGTGGAGAGTTAGGCATTCCGGTGCTGATTCATGCTGCTGACCCAAAACCATTTTGGTATTCACATGATGAAAAAAACGAGAGATGGCTGGAGCTTAAGCTACGTCCGGGAAGGAAACGAGAAGCCAACGACCCGGCTCCATGGGAGCAAATTATTGCAGAACAACACAGTATTTTTGCCAAGCACCCCAAGACCACATTTATCAATGCTCATATGGGGTGGATGGCTAATGATTTAGCTTCATTGGGAAAGCATCTGGATACTTATCCAAACGTCAATGTAGGAATAGGAGCAGTGATTGCAGAACTAGGAAGGCAACCGAGAGCAGCGAAGGTTTTCTTTGAAAAATATCAGGATCGAATACTCTTCGCAAAAGATGCCTATAACCCTGAAGAGTTTTACACTTACTTCCGAGTACTGGAAACCGAAGACGAATACTTTCCCTACTATAAGAAATACCATGCCTATTGGAGAATGTACGGTCTTGGCTTATCCGATGATGTCTTGAGAAAAGTATATTACAAAAACGCGTTGAGAGTTATTCCTGGCTTGGATGATTCTTTGATTGAAGAGTGAAAATACTCAAGCCAATGCATTATCAGTTATTATTCTCTAAATGAAAAAGTTGATTTATGTCTCTAGCAAGGCTGAAAGCACTTAAGGGTCTTTAAGTCTACTTTTAGTTTGAAGCTGCTTTTACCAATCTTTTGGGGTCATCTTGCTTTGAGAGAGTCAATCTCATGATGCTATTTACACTTGCTTTTAGGTCATGAATAATGCCTCCATCAATGGAGATCAAATCACCCTTCCTTAAAACTTTCAATCCCATTGGGTGTCCAAAGTTTATTTCTCCATCAAACACTTCAAGCGTAATTGGATGAGGAGATTGGTGAGCTTTCATTGCTTGCCCTTTTCTCATCACAATTCTTAACTCTTTAGTTCCCTCGGTTTCAAACAAAACATGGATGTTGGGTTTATCCTCAGAGTAATGGATGTTCTCAATTAAAGAAGACGTATTCATGATGATTGCTGTTAGTTATTTATAGGTGCAAAGTATCCAACACTTTTATAGCTCAATATGATGGAAATCAATTGCACATTTAATCTATGTCATCAAATGATATTTTTGAATAAACACTGCCTATCAGGCTTGAGGTTACATGACTGAGCTTACCGCTCTCTGGCTCTTGGCTTTAACTTTTTTTAACATCGACATTTACTTGAAAAAGAATCTGGAGACCTGTATTATTGCGGCCTTAAGTAACCTAATAATCAATATATTATGTCAATAATAGTAGAGAACCTCACCAAGAAATACGGTGAGCAGAAAGCAGTTAATGACATATCATTTGAGATCAAGACAGGGGAGGTAGTTGGTTTTCTAGGTCCCAATGGTGCTGGAAAGAGTACTACCATGAAGATCATAACCTGCTTCATGGCCCCTTCATCAGGTGATGTGAAACTGGATGGTAGCTCTATTCATACCGATCCGGAGCTAATCAAGAAAAAGATCGGGTATCTCCCGGAAAACAATCCATTGTACTTGGATATGCCAATTGTGGATTATCTGAGATTCTCTGCTCAAATTCAAGGAGTTGAAAAGAGCATGATTTCCTCTCGAATTGGTGAGATGATTGACAAGTGTGGACTTGACAGGGAAAAACACAAAAACATCAACGAACTATCTAAAGGATATCGACAAAGAGTAGGTCTGGCTCAGGCCATGATCCATGATCCGGAGATTTTGATTTTAGATGAACCTACCACCGGACTTGACCCCAATCAGATCGTAGAGATTAGAAAATTGATCAAAGAATTGGGTGAGGAGAAAACGGTCATTTTGAGTTCTCATATTCTTTCTGAAGTAGAAGCTACCTGTGATCGTATTTTGATTATCAATAGAGGTAGAATAGTCGCTGATGGCTCTTCTGACAATCTTCGATCACAATCACAAGGACAAGAACTTCTCACAATTAATATTGAAGCTGAACCATCAAAAGTAGAGAGTGCAATTCTGGGATTAGGCTCAGTAGAGAAAGTCTCGGCAGTTGATGGCAAGTATGGCTGGTTTAGCGTACAAAGCAAGCCTGAGATGTCCTCTCGCAAAGAGGTTTTTGACCTCTGTGTGAAGAACAAATGGTATTTAATGGAAATGACTGGAGTGGAAACCAGACTTGAAGATGTGTTCCAAAAACTAACTAAATAATAAAGAGATGGGTAAAATTTGGATAATTACAAAAAGAGAACTCGCGTCATTTTTTGACTCGCTCATCGCTTACGTCATGATCGTCCTTTTTCTGGGACTAAGTGGCTTGTTCACCTGGCTGGCAGGAAGCAATGTTTTTTTCATTGGTCAGGCTACTATGCAAGTATTCTATAATATCGCTTTTTGGTCTTTGTTTTTCTTCATTCCTGCTATTACGATGAGAATGATAGCAGAAGAGAATAGAGCAGGAACTATTGAGCTTTTGATAACCAAAGCAGTTTCTGATAGCCAGATCGTATGGGGGAAATTCCTTGCATGTTTGATTTTGGTTGTAATTGCACTGCTTTGCACGATTCCATATTATGTAACCATAAGTCAATTAGGAAACATAGACGATGGAGCAGTCATCGGAGGATACTTCGGTCTGATACTCCTGTCTGCCAGCTACATAAGCATTGGTCTATTTGCCAGTAGCGTAACCCAAAATCAAATCGTAGCTTTTCTACTATCCCTTACCATAGGAGTATGTTTTCAGCTATTATTCGATGTTTTGGGTAATACAATCCGAGGCGGAATTGGTGAGACGCTCACGTACCTAAGTATGAGCACTCATTTTGAATCAATCAGTCGTGGGGTGGTAGACAGTAGAGATTTGATATACTTTATTTCTATTGTGGTCTTAGGCACTTTGCTATCGCAAATGATGCTTTCTAAGAGAAACTGGCAATCATAAAATATTAGAAAGATGAAGAAAAAGAATATCATACTACAATTGGTAATCGTTTTGGCCATAGTTCTAGTAGCCAATTTGATTTCAAACAGTCTTTATTTTAGACTAGATTTTACAGAAGATGACCGATACACATTTAGTGACGCCACTAAGGATGTGTTGGACGAACTCAATGGAGTTATTACCATAAAAGCATATTTTTCGGAGGACTTACCCGCTCAGCTGCTTAAAAGCAAGCAGGATTTCAAAGACCAGTTGGTCGAGTATGAAAATCAGTCTGACGGAAACGTAGTTTTCGAATTTATCAATCCGAATGAAAGTGAGGAGATGGAGCAGGAAGCTCAACAGCAGGGCATTAGCCCTGTGATGATCAATGTTCAAGAGAGAGATCAGGTACAACAGTTGAGAGCCTATATGGGAGCAGTATTGAAGATGGATGACCGTACGGAGATCATTCCTTTGATCCAGCCTGGTGCAGGGTTGGAGTATTCCCTTACCACAGCAATTAAGAAAATAGCCATTGTAGAGAAACCAAAATTAGGGTTGATACAAGGATATGGAGAACCTTCTCTTCAGGCTATTCCACAGATACTCGAACAACTCAATGTATTGTACGATGTGGAGCCTTTGACGCTGAAGGATACTTCAACTGTACCAAGCCATTACAAATCTCTGATTTGGATTAATCCATCAGATTCTGTCAATGCAGCGGATTTCAATAAGATAGATCGATACCTTAATGGTGGTGGCGGTCTATTTGTGGCCTATTCCAATGTAGAAGGAGACCTTCAACAAGGCAGGCTTTCGCGAGCTACGGATATTGGGATAAAAGGATGGCTGGCTCGGAAAGGCCTTTCTATTGGAGATAATTTTGTGATTGATGCTAAATGTGCCAATGTAAATGTGCAGCAACGTCAAGGGTTCTTCACAATCAATAGCCAGGTGATGTTTCCATATTTTCCTGAGATCACTAAGTTTGAAGATCACGCCATTACGAACGGGTTAGAATCAATTATGCTTCCATTTGTGAGTAATATCACATTTACATCAGCAGATACATCTTCGTCTTTTGTGCCATTGGTGTATACTTCCGAGCAGTCCGGATTGATTAATCCTCCAAGTTATTTTGATGTACAGAAGAAATGGAAGGACAGTGATTTTCCATCTGGCCCACAACTTATAGCTGCAGGTTTAGAAAAAGGAAACGCCAAGATCGCGTTGGTAACAAACGGTAGTTTCGTGATTAATGGAGAAGGACAAAGACCGCAGCAGCAGAGCGCAGACAACATTAACCTTGCGGCAAACTCAATTGATTGGATTGCTGACGATACCGGTTTGGTTACCTTAAGAACGAAAGGAATTACTTCCAGACCACTAGATGAAGTGGAAGATGGTACTAAACTTTTGATTAAATGGGGGAATGTTTTAGCACCCATTCTATTGATTCTGATATATGCCTTGGTGAGATGGCAAATGAATAGCAGAAGACGTCAGAGATGGATGCAGGGCAATTACAATTAAACGATTAAAACAATGTTAAAAGGAAATAAAACACTACTACTTTTTGTTGTCTTGGGCGTATTGGTTGGAGCTTACGCCATTGTCAAACTTACCTCCGGAAGTAGTAGGAGCAAGTCTTACAGAGAGGTATTGGTTGAGATAGATACAGCTAAAGTGACCAAAGTCGAAATCTTAAGTCAGGGAACTAAAACTACTCTTGAGAAGTCCGATGACTCATGGACAGTAAATGGAGACAAGAAGGCTCTAGCCGCAAATGTGAAAAGTATGCTCAATACTTTGAAAGGAGCCAAACCTTCCAGACTGGCTTCTCGATCCAAAGATTCATGGAAAGATTTTCAGGTTGATTCTACGGGTACTAGAGTTATCGTGTATGAAGGGTCAAGTGAGGTGCTGGATTTGATTATAGGAAGATTTGGAGTAGAAGGGCAGAGGTCTTTCTACAACTATGTGCGACTTGAGGAAGATGTAGATGTGTATGTTGCCAATGATTTCATGGGGATGAGCGTAGGGAAAACCGATAAAGATTATCGCAATAACGGAATTCTTAGATTGAAAAAAGACTCAATCAGTTCTGTTGATTTTAGTTACCCAGAGGGTACATACACTTTATCTAAGCTAGCTGAAGGCAAATGGTCGATGGCTGGAGTAGAAGCAGATTCTGCCAATGTAGCACAGTTCCTTAACGGACTTGCTTTTGTCTCAAGTAAGAACTTCGAAGATGGAGCAGTCGGCGATTCAGATAAAGAGGTCATCATTCATTTAAATGGTGAAGATGATATCAGTATCAAATCCTTTGGAGAATCTATTTTGTCTTCATCTACAAACGATGCAGAATATTTTAATGATAAGTCTAACTATGACAAAGTATTCAAAACCCCAGAATACTTCACAGCACAATAGATAAACAGATAAACTTTGTGTTAAACAATAGACTTCCTATATAATGAGAGTCTAATTGATCAACTGCCATTCGAAAGATTGGCCGTTGATTTTTACGGATACTTTGGCTCTTGTTAACCGTTTTCCTCTTGGATCCTTACACTGAGGCCGTTTCTGAATTTTGATTATTATAGAGAGAATGAAAATGAATGAAATTAATTTTCATATGAAATTGTTGGTTTCTAAGTTTAGATAAAAATTGTTTTTGAATGAGAGTTGGTAAGTTTATTTTGCTGGGGCTTGTAGTATTATTTTCCTCAGAAGTATTTGGTCAGTCGAAACGCAATACCACTCCGGGGGAGGTGGCATTTGATGGCTATGATTTAGTGAGTTATTTTGATAGTCCGGTTCCACTAAAGGGCTCTGATGATATCACATTCGAGTACGATGGATTGAAGCTGTCCTTTTCTGATACAGACAATCTCAATAAATTTAAAAGCGATCCTGATAAGTATTTACCATCCTATGGCGGGTGGTGTGCTACAGCTATGATCAATAATAATTTCGTTATCCCGAGTTATAGCATGTATAAGATACAGGATGGAGAACTGCTTTTCTTTCAGGTAAAAGCTTTTTTTAATGCATACACACACTGGGAAAAGAAGCCTGAAAAGAATAAAATCAGTGCGGATGAAAGTTATACTAAGTCTTTTGGTGAGTAGCATTTTATTGAAATAGTGATAAGAATCGCCTTTTTTAATCTGTTACTGATTTTCTTAAGACGATATATCTATAGACAGCCGCTATTCCTGGTTAATTCTTGTCAGACAAATGATTAGGTCATCTAACTCAGCCCTGTAAAGGAGCGTTCCTTTATCATCTTGTAATGTGTTTGAAGTCGTTGTGGTGACGAACCAAAAGCTTCCTTCTCACGTTTTCCTATTAATCATTAAATTAGCAATATGACTAAGAGAGCGATTTTTTCAGTTTTTGTATTCATCTTGTTTCTTGGAGTTAACGAGAGTTTCTCTCAAGAGCACGTCGAGTGGATCACTTTTGAAGAAGCCATAGAGAAATCCAAAGATGAACCACGCAAGATTCTTATCGATATCTACACAGACTGGTGTGGATGGTGCAAGAAGATGGATAAAGATGCCTATGAGAATAAGAAGCTTGTAAAATACATCAATGAAAATTACTATGCTGTGAAATTCAACGCTGAGCAAAAAGAGGAAGTAGAATTTGACGGTCATACGTTTAAGTTTATTGCGAATGGAAGGAGAGGAGTACATCAACTTGCAGCAGCACTTACCAATAACAAGCTCAGCTATCCTACTACCGTCTTTATGAATGAAGAACTTCAAATCATTCAGCCAGTTCCAGGCTACATGAACGCGCAATCAATCGAACCTATATTGACCTACTTCGGAGATGATGCCTTCAAAAGCACCCCCTGGCCAGAATATCAGAAAAATTTTAAATCTGTACTTTGATGCAACCCTGTTTATTTTGTGGAGTCTTTGAATAAAAAACTCTTTAAAATGAATAGAATCATCATTATCACTTTATTCCTTTCTGCTACTTTCTTTTCGAACGCTCAAGAAACGGAGACCAGAACGCTTAGATCATTTGAAAGTGTATCTGTATCACAGGGTATTGAAGCTTTTCTTGCCGAAGGTACCAGTGAGTCAGCGCGTGTAGAAGTAGATGGGAATATAGACATTGAGGAAGTTCTTACAGAAGTGAACGGCGGCCATTTGAAGATTCACCTTGAAGGAAACAACTATCGCAATGTAGACGTGCGCGTTTATGTGACTTACGTTAATCTAGAGTCTCTAAAAGCATCTTCTGCAGGTTCTATCGAGGTAGAGGATCGAGTAACCTGTGATTGTGACTTTGACATAGATGTAAGCAGCGCCGGAGATGTAGAGATTGATTTAGAATCCAATAGTTTGGATTTGGAAGCCTCTAGTGCAGGCGATATTGATGTTCGAGTGAGAACCGGTAGCATAGACGCTTCGGCTTCTAGTGCCGGTGATATTGATATTGAAGGTATCGCCAAATCTGTTGATGCAAAAGCAAGTAGTTCAGGAGATATATCCGCTTATGATTTAGTATGTGATAATGCCGAATTGAGAGCCAGTAGTGGAGGATCGATCACCATCACAGTTAAGGAAGAGCTCAAAGCAAGATCGAGCAGCGGAGGTTCTATTTCCTACAAAGGAAACCCGGAGTATACTGATAAAGAATCAAGCAGTGGTGGATCTGTTCGCGGACGCTAGTTAAGAAAATATTCTAATTGATTTTAAGCTGCCTCAGACTTGTTTGAGGCAGCTTCGTTTTATTTGCGGTATGAAATTATTGCAATACTTAATTCCCCTTGTTTTACTTAGTTGTGTTGATAGCAAAGAAACCAAGCGAGATAGATTCTTTCAACAGGGGAATCACGCATTGGCCAGTCAAGAATATGACGAGGCAGTTGATTTCTATACCAAGTCTCTGGAAAATGATCCTGAATTTGCCAGCGCATATAACAATCGGGGAGTCGCGAGGATAGAAGATGGTCATCCATACGAAGCGATTCAAGATTACAATCAAGCCATAGCAGCAAATCCAGATTATTATGAGACTTTTTTCAATAGAGCTTATGCCTATGAGAATGTGGGTAAGATCAAGAGTGCACTGAAAGACATGGATTTTCTTGAAACTATCTACCCTGATTCAGCCTATATATATTTCTACAAGGGAATTCTTCAAACGACCAACCGAGCATATAGGAACGGAATCCGAAACTTCCAAAAGTCTATCAAGTTGGACTCATCCAACATGGAATCATATGTAAATCTGGCAACACTTTATTATTTCAACGAGCAAATTGATTCATCCAAGTATTGGTTAAGGCACGTTTTAAAGGTAAGTCCCAACGAGCCAAACGCGTACAACACCATGAGTCAAATTTATTTGGCAGAAGGAGATCAGCAAAATGCACTAATCGCTATCAATAGAGCACTCAATATAGTTCCTCAAGAACCCTATTTTCTCAACAACAGAGGACAAGTCTATTTGGAAATGAAAGACTATGAGCGTGCTTTAAAAGACATCAATAAAAGCATCTTGCTTGACCCACAAAACGCTTGGGCCTATCGAAATAAAGGGATTTACTATATAAGTCAGAAGCAATATGACGAGGCTCTTCTGTTACTAGAAGATGCTTTGAAACGGAATAAATTCATAGATGAAGTGTACGCATATATGGGTGAAGCCTATTTAGCCAAGAAGGAAATGGATCTTGCATGCGAAGCATGGGCAAAAGGAATAAATGTGTTAGAGAAAAAATCTATCAAACTCTCATCAAAACACTGTCCTTAATATTCTTCCTTCTTAATAAAGAATAGCTGATATAATGATGTCAGGTGCGAGAACAAAACTGCAGGAACAACAAACAAAGGAAGAAATACAAAAGGAAAGTAAAGAATGGCGATGTTAGGCGTATCCAGCACGGTAGGATCATAGAAATATGGAGATGCTAAAATAGCTCTCGACACTACGTTTATTAGTAGACCTAAAGCAACTAAGTTCCATATTATTGCTGCAATTCTGCTTTTGCTTCGCAACCCTACAAGAAAAATCCCTGCAAATGGAGCTGTGATACCTGACAAAATATCATGATTCATTCCTTCGAAAGTGATGACTTGAGGAACCACCTCTTCCAAAAAAAGCCACCACAATACAATCTCAACTGGAACCCGAATGATATGTATATGAGTCAGCGTCGTAATAGGCATTTTACCGATGAAATCCCGTGTTCTTTTAAATACGAAAAGTCCAATTATGATTATTAATCCAGTGCCTGCAAACATGAATATTCTAGGTGGCATGGATTGACTGTCGCTAAAAAAATCGTTGAAGGTCAATAATGCAATTACAAAAATCCAAACTGACATAAAAGTCAATACTATTGTTGCGGTAAATCCCTTCTTTGTAGTTTGCCTAATCGCAAAGTATAAGAAACTAAAAGCTGCTATTATACATGCTATAAATACGATGCTGATATAAATGGGGAGGTCGTTCATATGATTTTTACGAGAGAGAAGATGAAGTTATTAAATTTTACTGTAAAGTTTTATAGATATTTTTAAGCCATGTCGGAAGAGCTTTTACTTTGGTTGAAGAATAGATTACTGAAACCATTACCGGGAAGGGGTGCTCATTTAAAGATGAAACCAATTCTTCCAAACGGAGATAGATTTCCACCACTAGATCCTTTGAAAGCAAGAAAGGGAGCTGTGTTGATTCTGTTCTACAAGATGGAAGATCAATGGTATTTTCCGCTAATACAGAGGCCTTTGTATGAAGGAGTGCATAGTGGTCAGGTTGCTTTTCCAGGAGGAAGGAAAGAAGAACAAGATATTGACCTTTTTGAAACAGCGATTAGAGAGAGTCACGAAGAAATTGGTACAGAAGTCTCTAAAATCAATGTCATAGGATCATTAAGTGATTTCTTTGTTGCGGTGAGCAATCACTTGGTTAAGCCTGTGGTTGGTTTTTATGAAGGCGTGCCCAACTTCAAACCTGACACTAGAGAAGTCGAATCAGTAATAGAAGTGCCTCTTGAACAGCTACTTGACACCACTTTTTTGAAGGAAAAGGAGATTGAGGCAGCCAGTGGATATAAACTCAGATCACCATATTTCGAACTACAAAACAAGGTGGTATGGGGAGCCACAGCCATGATGTTAAGTGAATTAGTAGACATCTTAAACGAGAGGAAACAATGAAGCCTATAACAAACGACGCTGTAATTCTTGGCTTGCTGATGTTGATTTTGGGGTTAGTTTTTGTGACCTCACAAAGCAATAATAAGATTTGGAAGAAGTTTTATGGAATCGTTCCAGCGCTTTTGATGTGCTACTTTTTGCCATCGCTCTTACCTACTTTGGGAATTATTGACACCTCAAAATCACAATTGTATTTTGTTTCATCCAGATATTTATTACCAGCTAGTCTGGTCTTATTCACTATAAGCGTTGATTTGAGAGAGATTATAAAATTGGGACCCAAAGCTCTAATTATGTTTCTCACAGGAACCGTAGGAATCGTGCTTGGAGGACCCATTTCTATTTTAGTATTCTCAGCCATTGCTCCAGATATAGTAACCTCTGCTGCGCCCAATGAAGTATGGAGAGGAATGACTACCATAGCTGGTGCCTGGATAGGTGGTGGCGCCAATCAAGCAGCTATGAAAGAAGTCTTTGAAGTAAACGGTGATCTATTTTCAAAGATGGTCGCAGTTGACGTTATCGTAGGAAATACCTGGCTCGGAGTTCTTTTGGCAGGAGTTGGGTTTTCAACGATTATCGATAGGAAATTAAAAGCAGATAACTCAGCCATTGAGTCTCTTAAAAACAAAATGGATGCATATCAGCAAAGCATAGCGAGGATGCCCACCTTTCTGGATATAATGAAAATTCTGATGGTAGCCTTTGGTAGCACTGGTCTTGCACACTTCTTGAGCGACTTGATAGCTCCAGCTTTAGCTGCAAATTTCCCTTTTCTAAGTAAATACAGTCTGACCTCCGGTTTCTTTTGGCTTGCTGTGATATCTACAACTCTTGGAGTAATACTATCTTTTACTAAAGCAAAAACCCTTGAAGGAGTCGGAGCTTCTAGAATAGGAAGTGCTTTCCTTTATGTTTTGATTGCTGCAATAGGCATGAACATGAATATTATGTCCATTTTCGAGAACCCTGGACTCTTTCTGGTAGGCATCACATGGATGCTTTTTCATGTTGGACTATTGATTTTGGTAGCGAAACTTATAAAGGCACCCTATTTTTTCGTTGCAGTGGGAAGTACTGCCAATGTGGGTGGAGCGGCCTCTTCACCTGTTATTGCATCCAGTTTCCATCCTTCGCTAGCCCCTGTTGGTGTTTTATTGGCCGTTTTTGGATATGTATTAGGTACATATGGCGCATATCTATGCGGACTGCTTATGCAAACTGTATCCCCCTAATTTTTATCTACTTCAAAGTCATATTGTTCGCTTATGAACAAGAACTGTCTTAAATTGAGAACATAATTTGATATAGCAAAACCTATATAGCAGAGCCTCAGTTCTTTGTGAATTTGGTACTGCTTTTGATGGGATAAAGTAAAATTAAAAGAATGATTAAACTTCAGGAAGTTGATAAATACGTAGAGTCGCGATATCAACGAACGTTTATTTTAAAAGGAATTGATTTAGAAATAGAGCAGGGAGAGTTTGTCAGTATCATGGGGCCAAGTGGTTCAGGTAAATCCACCCTAATGAACATCATCGGGATGTTGGACAAACCATCTCAAGGTTCGTATTACTTCTTGGATGAACCAGTTCATAAATTCAACGAGAGAAAAACATCCAGAATACATAAGGAGCATATTGGCTTTATATTTCAGGCTTATCATCTCATAGATGAACTCAATGTGTATGAAAACATCGAAACTCCCCTGCTGTATAGAGGTGTGAAAAGAAAAGAGCGTGAGAGCCTTGTAGCTGAGATGCTCGATCGCTTCAATATGGTTGCAAAGAGAGATTTATTTCCTGAGCAGCTATCCGGAGGGCAGCAACAGCTGGTTGGTATCGCAAGAGCCATTATAGGAAAGCCTAAACTCTTACTTGCTGATGAGCCTACAGGAAACTTGCATAGCGGACAAGGTGAAGAAGTGATGAGTCTGTTAAAACAACTCAACGAGGAAGGTATGTCTATCGTGCAAGTGACGCATAATGAAAAGTTTGCTGAGTATGGAAGTCGCATCATTCAACTTGAAGACGGGGCACTGGTTTCTTAATTCAACAATTAGAGAACCATTCTTCTAAGAACCTTATAGACCAATTTCAATTAGAAATTTTCCTCAAAGACCTTTAAATTTAGGGTTTAAGAGATACAATATGTTATTGGAATATAAGCTGATCATCATCTTTATTGGAGTGGGTATTCTTAACATTTTGTTAAGAAAGAATCGAAATTGGATTTTTGGATACAGATCTCCCAGAGCGATCAAGACTCACAAGTCATTTGCATACGCAAACAGAATATACGGTTCGGGGCTTATCGCACTTGGGATAATCTATTTTACGCTCATTTTCATTGTTGATGTTTTCGATAAGAATGATATGAGAGTGCCTCAGATCGTGTTTTTGATTTCATACTTTCTTGTCTTGATTACCACCATAGAGATTATGCTGTCAAAGACATACAAGTCGGATAACAGCTAATTGATGAGGCAGTTAACATAATGATGTTAACCATATCATACCACTAATTTTTATTTGACTGAAAACTATTTGGTTTAGAAAAACCCTTCGGAACTGTCGCTAGCTTCCTGAGTCATTTGCACTGATAATTCCTTGCCCAGATATCGGTCAATTAAATAGTGTCCCAAGTAAATCAGAGGAGTAAGAAGAATGGCAATAGAGAACTTATATATGTAGTTGGTAACTCCTACAGATGTGATTTGCTCAAAACTCCAAGCTTTGCCTTCCGGTGCAAAAACGTAAAATGCGATTGTAAGAACCACAAAACTATCAATCAACTGAGAAACCAATGTAGAACCCGTGGCTCTCAGCCAGATCATTTTGGATCCCGTCAGTTTTCTTAGTTTTTGAAAAATAAATACATCCAGTAGTTGACCGATAAGGAATGCTACTATCGATCCTATTATAATTCCTAGCCCTTGAGTAAATAGCGTATTGAATGCTAAGTCAATATCAAATGCATTGCCATTGGAATCGACCTTGTTTACATCCTGCCAAAATGGGGCGGGAGGCAATAAAGTAACAATGTATATGGCCAGAAATGCGAATGAAATGCATCCAATGGCAACATAGCTTATTCTTTTGACTCCTTTTTTGCCATAATATTCGTTGATTATATCCGTAGTGAGAAAGACCACTGGCCAAAGGATAACTCCAGCAGTAAGACTAAAATCTAACTTAAAACCCTCAAATATTTGGAAAGGAAGATGCTCTGCCCCAAAAACCATCGGTACGCTGAATATTTTCACACCGATTATTTCCGCCAATATGGCATTCGTTAGAAAAATAGCTGTGAGAATAATAAAGAGATTTTGTCTTTTTCCGCTCATAACGAATATTGCTAGGCAATCAGAAATTTTTCACCCTCTATGGCTAATGAGGTGTTTTTAAAAGTCTCTTGAGCTTCAGCCAATACAGGTCCGAGCTCTTTATATCGAGTTGAAAAATGGCCAAGCAAAAGATGACCAATATTAGCATCTAATGCAAATTGTGCTGCCTGCTTAGCAGTAGTATGAAAGGTACTTGCTGCACGCTCTTTCATATCATCCATAAACGTAGCTTCATGGTAGACCATATCCACACCCTGTAGACGTTTAGATAGCTCCGGGATGTATTTTGTGTCCGAGCAATAGGCGTAACTAAAGGGTGGCTTAGGAGGGAAGGTGGCTATTGAATTTTTGATTATCAAATTACCTTCATCATCCAGCAAATCATGTCCATCCTTTAGGCGAGTGATTTGAATCGGAGTGAGTGTTTTATCAATCATCCGACGATTCAATCCCCTTTTCTTCTTTTTTTCTCTAAATAAATACCCCGAGCAGGGTACACGATGATTGAGCGGAATAGTCTCGATGGTCAGTTTTTCATCTTCATAAATAACCTCATCTTTATTAGGAACCCACTCTCTGAAATCAATATGATAACCCAACCTGGTTTCAGAATACTTCAATTGCAGCGTTAAGATTTCTGAAAGGCCAGGTGGGCCTATGATCTTCAAGTCAGTTTTTCTACCATAAAGATGGATAGTAGAAAGTAAGCCTATTAACCCGTAGTAGTGATCACCATGCAGGTGCGAAATGAGAATGTTATTTATTCTTGATAGTTTGATCTTATGTTTCTTCAGCAATAGCTGAGTTCCTTCTCCACAATCGATTAGGAAGTACTTTTCCTGTACTCTCAGAAGTTGAGAGGTCTGATGTCGGTTATGAGCAAAAGCTGCTGAATTAGACCCAAGAATTTGTAACTCAATAGCCACCTATTGATATCTGGTTGAAAATAAGATCAAATTATTGAGATTATTTGTTCAAACCACCTTCTTCTTCCAATCCTCTTTTCAAAGCATTCATGTATACAGTGTCAATAGCTTCCTTAACGGTTGGTAAAATTTCCATCACCTTATCTAATTGACTGATCGAAATCAATTTAGCTACGTGCTCTGTCACTCCAGAAATGACAAAAGAACCAGTTTCAGTGAAAATCCTATTTCCAACAAGCAAAGCACTAAGACCAGATGAGTCGGAATATTTTACATTTTCCATATTCAAAATTACATTTTGAACACCCTCAGCCTGAAGTGTTACGAACTCAGACTTTACCTCCGGACTTATGGTTGAGTCAAGCTTTTCTTCATCTATTGTGAGAACTGTATATTGATCTTGTCTATCTATTGAAAATTTCATGTTGCTTGAATTATAGTACTTTATGTATGTTGTTTTTAATTCTATTTAAAATATCGTCACTTTCATCTTTCACGAAACGAGTTCCAGTAATATGCTCAAAAAGTTCAATATATCTATCAGAAATGGAATCGATTAATTCATCTGTCATTTCAGGTACTTGTTGACCCTCTTTTCCTTGAAATCCATTGCTAATTAACCACTGCCTTACAAATTCCTTTGATAATTGTTTTTGAGCTTCCCCTGCACTCTGCCTTGCTTCATAGCCTTCAGAATAAAAATATCTCGAAGAGTCTGGGGTATGCACCTCGTCAATAAGCGTAATTTCTCCATTAAAATTCCCAAACTCATATTTCGTATCCACAAGAATAAGGCCTTGTTCGTTAGCCAATAGAGTTCCTCTTTCGAATAGAGCGAAAGTGTATTTTTCTAATTGTTCGTAATCTTCGGCACTGACTAGACCCTGTGAGAGGATTTCCTGCTTTGATATATCCTCATCATGTCCCATATCTGCTTTGGTGGTGGGAGTTATAATAGGAGCGGGGAGTTTATCGTTTTCTCTGAGTCCATCAGGCAAAGCACATCCACAGATTGATCTTTTCCCATCTCGATATTCTCTCCACGCATGCCCTGCCAGATATCCACGTATGACCATCTCAACCTTATAAGGTTCACACTTTTTCCCCATCGTAACGTTGGGATCGGGAGCGCTTAAAACCCAGTTGGGAACAATATCCTTTGTCTTTTCTAAAAATATAGCCGCAATTTGATTCAAAACTTGTCCCTTAAAAGGAATGGCTTTTGGTAATACCACATCAAACGCAGAAATTCTGTCTGATGCCACCATTACGAGTCGTTCTCCAAAAGAATATACATCTCTAACTTTTCCAATATACTTACCAGTCAGATTAGGAAAGTCGAAATCGGTTTGCTTTACGCTTTTTGACATAGCAAGCAAAGATATAAAATGAACGAATAATTGTCGCCAATTAATGTGAGCTTGAGTATGTCTTTCATGATTGGATAGAGAGAACCATTCCTTACTCTGCCAATTAATTAAGGATTGTACCGCTATCCTGGTATTCCTATGATTCTCAAATGAATTTAAGAAAATAATTTCCTCAAGTCTTATTGATCGGATTTGAATAAAATGCTGGTTTAATAAAGCAGGTCTTTATATAAAGATTAACTCATAAAAAGGTTTCATTCTGTAAATACTTGCGCAAACGTTATCAATATACTCTTGGGTACATAAACTTATATTGCAATTAATATATTCGCCCTGATTCTCGAATCTTGATCTATCGAAAACAATATGTTGTTATTATCCCGAAAAAATGTATCATACATCCTTCTATCTTTCTCCTTGATTTTATTCTCTTGTAAGGAAGAGAAGAAAGATGAAATAGATTCCAAACCAGAAAAGTCTGCTCCCGAAGTACCAACACTTGCAATGGAGGAGATGCTCTTGAATGATATGTCAGAGTTTAAACCTACCTCTGAAAACTGGCAAATAGGAGGAGATGCATTATCGGAAAGAGGAATCAAACATAACCTGACGTTGATTTCAGGAAAAGGAACGGTTCTCAATTTAATGACAAAAGAGAATAGGGGACACTTATTTACTTTGATGGAGCACGAGGACATTGACCTTGAAATTGATGTGATGCTACCTAAGGGTTCTAACTCAGGAATATACTTTCATGGTATGTATGAAGTTCAGCTATTGGATAGCTGGGGTAAGGATAAAGCGACTTTTTCTGATATTGGAGGGATTTATCAACGGTGGGATGAAAATAGGCCTGAAGGAGAGAAAGGATATGAAGGGAAGAACCCAAAAATCAATGCAGCATATGCTCCCGGCTTATGGCAAAACCTAAAAATAAGTTTTAAGGCTCCCAGGTTTGATGAAAACGGGAAGAAATTAGCAAACGCAAGATTTGAAAGCGTGCGATTGAATGGACATCTCGTACAAGAGGATGTGGAAGTTTCGGGCCCAACACGTGCTGCTGTTTTGCGAGAAGAAAAGAGAAAAGGCCCAATTATGATTCAGGGCGATCATGGTCCAATGGCGTTTCGAAATGTGAAATATAAGCTTTACAATGAATCAAAGGTAAAATTGAAAGATGTAGTTGTTTCTGAATATCAAAGTAAGGATTACGCAATAGGAGCTTATGCTGATAAAGAGGCTAAGTATACGAAATCAACAGATTCCATTTCCTATTTGCAAGGAATTGTTCCTCACGAGTACATGATGGTTTATAAAGGTTCCCTTACGATACCCAATTCAGGAGACTACTTGTTCAATTTGGTACAACACGGCAATACGGCAGGTCGATTCGGCATTGATGGGAAAACAATCATTGACAATAAAAGAGGAAAGGGCAGAGGCATTTACAAAATAACTTTAGAAGCGGGAGATCATTCGTTTGAGTTAATTTATAATCACCCAAGAAAAATATGGGCTTATAGTAGTGGATTTGAACTATATGTTGAGGGTCCGCAAGTAGCACGACATCCTCTTCATGCTCCTTCATCCAATTTCAAAGTAGATAAATCAGTGAAGCCAATACATGTTTCTTTAGACAATGAAGCTGAAATTCTACGGTCATTTGTAATGCACAAAGGGGATAAATTAACGCATTGCGTTTCCGTCGGAACACCAAGTGGCTACCACTATACAGTCGATTTACTCTCAGGCTCGATTGTAAGAATGTGGGCGGGTAGATTTATTGATGCAACATCGATGTGGCACTCCAGAGGGCAAAACCAATTGGGTATTGCTTTGGATGGGCCTCTAGTAGAACTTAGCAGAAGCCCACTTATAGCCGACTTATCTAATGACAATTCAGAATGGCCTTCGATTGACGATAAGAACAACTCCCTTGTTTTTAAAGGTTATGAATTAGACGAGAAGGGACTCCCATTGTTCGAGTATCATACCAATAGACTGAGAATAAGAGATAAAACCACCCCAGGCAATGCGGGAAGAAGTTTAATACGTACGATTTCTTTGTCCGGGGATATAGGTGATAGTTGGCTCAAGGTGGCGGATGGATCTAAAATAGAACAACTAAAGGATGGTTCTTTTGCTATAAATGATAAGAGTTACTACCTCGTTTTGAGTGACGTAGAAAGTAGCGAATTCAAGATTCGAACCGTGAATGAAAAACAAGAATTACTGGTGGCTCTTGACGGGATTCATGGTGAGATTAGTTATCAATTCATCTGGTAAGGGCATTAAATATTAAGCATAATTTAAATGATGAAATATACTTTATTCTTCGTTTTTGGTCTTGCACTCTTCTTTGCGAAGGCATCCAATACATTTATCGTTTTAGCGGATACGGTTGATGAGGACAACTACTACAAAATCATAACTGTACCCATACCTGATTCAATTATGCTCGAAGTAGGAGGATTGGCATTGACAGATGATGATAAACTTGGAGTTTCGACTCGTCGTGGAGAAGTATGGGTTTTGGACGAACCCTACAGCACACAACCTAAGTATAGCCTCTTCGCCAGTGGACTTCACGAACCTTTGGGCTTGGCATTTAGAAACGGAAGCTTTTATCTGTCTCAAAGAGCTGAAGTAACCAAGCTGACGGATAAAAACAAAGACGGAAAAGCTGATGCCTTTAAGACAATCTATTCTTGGGACTTGTCTGGAAATTATCATGAGTACTCGTATGGGCCAAAATTCACTGCTGACGGAGATATGTTGGTCACACTTAATTTAGCTTGGCAAGGCGGAGGAAGAAGTTTTGTCAAGTGGAGAGGATGGCTTATTAAAATCACAGAAGAAGGAGAGATGACTCCAATCGCTACTGGCCTGAGATCGCCAGCTGGTTATGGATTAAATCCGGAAGGGGATGTTTTCTATGCAGAAAACCAAGGAGATTGGGTTGGGTCAGGCAGGATAACACATTTGGAAAAAGGTGACTTTGCTGGAAATGTCGCTGGTCTCAATTGGACGGGAGAACCAGAATCTCCCATTAAACTTAAAAGAGAATCAATAGATCCTTTCTCCGGACTAACTCTTTATCAGTATTCAAAATTAATACCTGAGATGAAAGCCCCTGCTGTCTGGTTCCCGCATACATTGATGGGAGTGTCCACTTCTGATATATTATATGATACCACGAAGGGTGGGTTTGGGCCATTTGAGGGGCAAATGTTTGTAGGTGATCAAGGTCATAGCACAATAATGAGGGTGTATATGGAAAAAATCAATGGCGTTTATCAGGGCGCTTGTTTTCCTTTTAGGGAAGGTCTTAGTTCCGGTGTATTGAGGATGATCTGGGGTAGTGATGCTTCTATGTTTGTAGGTATGACAAGTAGGGGATGGTGGTCGACTGGAGGACATCTGTATGGACTCCAGCGTCTTGTCTGGACAAAGAAAATGCCTTTTGAGATAAAGGAAATGAGATTGAAAAAGGATGGTTTTGATATCGAATTTACCAAGCCACTTAACAAAGAAATAGCATTGAATCCTTCCTCCTATAAGTTCAATACATTCACCTATAACTATCACCAAACTTACGGTAGCGATATTATAGATAGACAAACCTGTATGGTTCACAAAGTGAAATTATCCGAGGATGGCAAAACAGTTTCTTTAGTCTTACATGGTATGAGAAAAGGGTATATCCATTCCATTGAAGGAGATGCACTTAGGGATATAGACGGGTTGTCCCTTCTACACACCAAAGGGTTCTATACTGTAAATGAGGTTCCTGGTGGAGGTCAATTTGCTGCTATGCCTCAAATGACAACTAGTGTAACAACCAAGGCTCAGACTAAGCGAGTTATAAAAATGCCTGAAGATTGGAATGGAAAACCAGATGTTACATTGAGTATTGGAACTAAACCCGGGCTGAAATTCGACAAAGAAGTTATAAAGGTCAAAAGAGGAACCAAAGTTGAATTGGTCTTCAATAACAACGATGATATGCTTCACAACTTTGTGATTGTAGCTCCTGGAGATGCCATCGACAAAGTAGGCAATATGGCTGCCAATCTGGGACTTGATGGACCGGCGTTAAACTATGTGCCAGATTCAAAACTTGTTTTGTTCCATACAGGAATGACTCAACCAGAATCAGTAGAGCGAATTTACTTTGAAGCACCATCAGAGCCTGGCGTTTATCGATACGTCTGCACTTTTCCTGGGCACTCTCAAGTGATGAGGGGTAGTCTGATAGTCCAATAAGGTTAGTATTGGAACTTTAAAACTATACCCATATGAGCTTAAGGTTCCCAAGCTTACTGTTTCTTTGCACATTGTTTATTTCAGGAATACCAATGTCGTGTGATCCATATGGCTGTGGAGGTGGTTCTCACACTAACTTCAGAATTGATAGCTATAGCTTTTATGTAGGTAGGGACTACAAAGATTTGCAAGGAAACGATTTATTCGAAACGAACGATACATTATCTTCTAACCAGTTTGCTATTAAAATCGAAGCAGATACACTTGTAAGAATCTCTTCCTCAAAAATTAAGAACCAACATTTTAGCATCATCTCCTCTGCTTATGCATGTTCGCCATTAGAACCTTCCGTTTCAAATGGAATTACCAATCTATCCATCGTCGCAAGCGACTCAATTTGGTTTGATGGGGTTGTTTTTCCTCCCGAAACGGAATTATATCAAGAAATTCTCTCTGAAGAAGGCTGGTACACGGTTTATGATATTGGTCTTTACGCCAATATGTTTTCCGTAATCAATTTCAATGGCAGACTAGATAAGTCTTTTACTACCAGTTTCAAAATCAAATATGATCTCAGTGATTGGGATGGGACTGGAGTTGTTTCCTCGGAGATCACAACGGACGCTGTATATGTCTACCCTTAATTAATGACCTTGCCCGATTGATATTTCAGGGTTTCGATTATATCCCCCTTTTATCATAAAAGATCCAAATCCCATTTCGTTTATTTCTAATGTAATTTCCCTCATATTCTACCTGACCATTTTTATGGTACTTTGAATACATGCCGTTTAGAAATCCAATTTTCCTTACAGGAATGACTCAGTCAGAATCAGTAGAGCGAATCTACTTTGAAGCACCACCAGAACCTGGAGTTTATCGATACGTCTGTACTTTTCTTGAGCACTCTCAAGTGGTGAGAGGTGCTTTGATTGTTGAATAACCTTGATTACATTGAAATCTAAACCAAGTTAACATGGTTTGATAATTTCACTGCCTTGTGTGATTTGCAATTCCATGGTGAGCTCTTATTTGATGATTATACAATTGACAGTAAAATACTCATTTTCAAAGAGGTTGTTATTAAATGATGTAAAACATTTAATACCTTGAAATGAGTTATGATCATTAAATTGAGCATAAGGGTCTGGACAATTATTATAGTATGTTCTTTGAGCGTATCAATAGTGCTGATGCTCTCTTTCTTTTTTTACAGTGAATTTCAAAGAGCTTTAGATCAACGAATACTCTTGCAGTTAACTTCTGTAAAGAGGTTAAAGAGGGTTCAAATTGAAGATTATCTAAATAGAAAATGGGTTTCTTTCCAGCAAAAACAAGACTTGTATGTGGAAAGCTTTGACTCTTCTGGAGTTTACAATAAAGCTACATTCAAAGAAATGCTTGTAGAGCGTCAAATAATTCCTGGCATTTATGACATCACTCCGCATTTGAGGACGGCTGATTTATCCCTGTTATTCTTAGATACACTAAATAATGATTTACTGAAAATAGCTTGGCTAAGTCCAGAAGGTATCAAGAATATCTTAATGGAAAGGACAGGGTTGGGTCAGAGCGGCGAAACCTACTTGGTTGGGACAGATTACCGAATGCGATCCGAATCGCGTTTTTTTCCCGACTCATTACCCTACAATATAATAGCCAGGACAGAAGGTGCTGTAAAAGCACTAAATGGGATCAATGGAAGATCCATTATCGATGATTATCGTGAGGTTCCTGTTTACAGTGCTTTTCATAGTCTCACAGTCAAAGGATTGCAGCTTGCTATTCTTACTGAATTGGATGTAGATGAAGCCTCAATGCCCATTCAATCAATGAATAAAAAGCTAATAGCTATAGCACTTGCTGTAATAACTTCGGGAGTTTTGGCTTCCATATTCATTGCGCTGTTTCTTTCACGCCCGGTTAAACTTATGCAAGGACAGTTGAGGCAGATAGCTATTGGGAGTCAGAGCATTGAAATTCCGAAACATTCCCGTGTTTCTGAAATAAATGACACATTTCTGACATTGCAAAAACTTAAAGATGCCATTGGCGAGCTCGTGAATTTTTCTGTAGAAATCGGGAAAATGAATCTAAATGCAAGCTTCGAACCACGTAGTGATTTTGATGCGCTTGGGCACTCTTTACTACTGATGAGAAATAAGTTGGTAGAATTCAACCAGAAGGCAAAAGAAAGTGACTTGCAAATACGTCGATCTCTTATTAAGGGACAAGAAGGTGAACGTCAGCGACTTGCCAAAGAGTTGCATGATGGTTTGGGTCCTTTTTTGACAACCTTAAAACTGAAAATACAATCTTCAGAAATAGAGTTGCCTTTGAAGTCAGAAATAAAAAACATGCTTGATGATACGATTATAGAAGTCCGTAGAATGACTCAAAACCTAATGCCACAATCACTAGTTGATTTTGGAGTTGGAGATGCAATAGCTCAACTTGTAGTCTCTATTCAAAATTCGACTAGCATAAATATTGATTATGAAAGAGACTTAGATACAGGTAAAGTTCCTGATGAAATTGGAAAAACTATTTACAGGATTACTCAGGAATTACTAAATAATACCCTGAAGCACGCAAAAGCAAGTCAGATCAGGCTGTCGGTTTCTATATTCGAGAATTTAATCAGCCTTTATTATGAAGATAATGGCAAAGGGTTTGAAAAGGATAAGATTACCAAAGGTTTGGGGCTACATAGCATACAGGATCGAGTAGGTGCTTTCAATGGATTTTTGTTAATTAATCCTTCAAAAGAAGGAGTTCATGTAGAGGTTGAAATTCGTTTTTAAATGAGTATAAGATTAATTGTAGCAGATGATCATCAGCTTTTTCGAGAAGGCTTAATATCTCTAATTTCGAAAGATGATGATATTATAGTTGAAGCTGGTGTAAACAATGGAAAAGAACTCTTTGAGTTTATGGGTATACATGGGAATCCGGATATTTTACTCTTAGACTTGACTATGCCTGAAATGGATGGTTTCGAGGTGCTTCAAAAATTAAAATCAAAATACCCTAAGACCAGAGCGATAGCCATTTCGATGCATGATGACGGCAATTATATTGTCAAATGTGTTAGAGCAGGAGCTTATGGTTATTTGCTTAAAAACGCTGATGAAGAAGAGCTTTTTGAAGCTATTCACTGTGTTTATGATGGGAAGAAGTATTTTAATAAGAGCATTTCCTCCAAAATGATCAATATGATATCAGTTGAAGGCGAAGGGACTAATACGATTTCTAAAAAGGAAAGCGAGATTTTAGGTTTGATTTCAGAGGGGCTAACTACCAAGCAAATAGCTCACAAATTATTTGTCAGTACCAGAACAGTAGAAACTCATCGAACGAACATGATAAAAAAACTCGATGTGAAAAATACAGCTCAACTAATTAAAAAAGCTTCTGAATTAGGTCTGTTTAATTAACTTCAATAATATGCTTCTTGCGTAAGCTCTTATTTTATCATCCGTATTTATACGGATGCCTTTCATAGGTATTTGCTGTATAATAAAATACCATTTTTCTTATAGTAAACGGAGATCAGTCCAGACGTTAAATCTATTAACCGGATTAATCACTTAAACTTCAGAGAAATGAAATATTTGTTAGCATTATTTGTTTTTTTCATTGTCACACTAAGTGAGGCAGAGGCTCAGAGACCAACTCACTTAAAAGGACCAGCAGCGAAAAATTATAAACCTTGGCTGAACAAAGATAAAACCACGATTACTACAGTGACATTTGAGAAGTTAGAAAGGCTGCAAGGGCCAGCTGCCAAAAATTATAAGCCTTGGAAAAACAAAAAAGAACGTACAACGGCAATACCTATCACCACTGCCAAGCCTAAACTGAAAGGGCCTGCTTATAAAAATTACAAGCCTTGGAAATAAAGAGAATAGCCTTAAAAACTTTGGTAGTATTTTTCTTTATTCTAACCACTGCTGCTCGAATCATATAAGTAATCCTGAAATAGATTAATGATAGGGTGTTTATACATGCGAATATCCTATCATCATGCTGGAAAGTCAAATGCTAAAGCATTCTGGTGGATAGGATTCCCTCCAATCTCGATTGAACTCATAGATACTCCTTTAATCAATGACCTTTCCTGATTGATACTTTAGGGTTTCAATTACATTCCCTTTTTTATCATAAAAGGTCCAAGCCCCATTTCGTTTATTTCTAATGTAATTTCCCTCATACTCTACTTGGCCATTTTTATGGTACTTCACATACATGCCGTTTAGAAATCCAATTTTCCATAGAGATGTGACTTTTATATCTCCATTTGGGTAATACTCAGAAGTGGGGCCTTGTTGATTTCCATAGGCAAACATTTCGCTGATCACGAGTTTTCCTCCTTCATATTTCTTTCTTACTCCATGGAGTTTTCCAGCTTGATAGTTTTCGGTTTTTAAAGGTCTGCCTTTTTCATCAAAGAAAGACCAGGTGCCATCTGGCAACTCGTTTACAAGTGTTTTTTCTGAAATAAGCTTAGACTTGCTTGAGTATTCTTTGATTTTGGCATTTAAGCCTCGATTCGAGTAGGAACTTTCTAACTTGATCTTCCCATTTTGATGATACTCGATGTTTTTACCTGACAGTTTTCCATTGCTGTATTTGTAGTCTGCTTTCTGACTTCCATCTGAGTAAAAGCTTGTGAATTTCCCTTGAAGTGCTCCTTCTGAGTAAGTACCTTCAGACTTGAGCTGCCCGTTTTCATGATAGTACTTTACGTATCCAGATCGCTGACCTCTTAAGTTTAACACTTCCATTTCCAAGGCTCCTGATTCAAAATAAGTCTTGTATTGACCATCTAGGAGCCCATTTTTATATTCTGCTTCAAGCTTTAGATTTTCATTTTCATAAAATTGTCTGGTAAGCCCATTTGGCTTACCGTTTTTGTAAATAACCTCTTCAGATACTTTTCCATTTTCAAAATAGGAAATTACAGCTCCATTAGGCTTACCGTTTCGAAAATCCGTTTCTCCTTTGATTTTTCCGGCCTCATCGTACAACACAAGTTTTCCTGTTAGCGTGTCATTCTTGAAGACAGCTTCCTGAACGATTTTCCCGTTAGGGGCAAATATTTTCGTGACACCTTGCTTTAACCCACGTTCATAGAAAGTCTCCCTTTGTACACTGCCATCTTCATAGAAGTTGAAAAAGTATCCTTCACGAACTCCTTTATCATACTTGCCAGATACTATCACTTTTCCATTCTGACTAAACATTTTGTAGTCGCCATGCACTACTGCAGTGTCTTCCCAGACTACTTGATAGGTTTCCTTAATAGAGCCTGTGTTTTTATAAAAAGTAGTCACAGGTTCTTGTGCTAGTACAGTCAGCGATAGAAAAAAGGATAGATGTATGATTATAATTTTCATTTACGTTCAAAATTCTGAATTAATCAATAACCTCAGAGTATGTGCCGGAGGCATGAAATAGGTCAAAATACTTCTTTTACGATGCGAACATCAGCTTATCAGATCTACCGATGATTATGAACGAAAGTCAAACATCCAGATTGCTAACAGTTTAAAGTTTCTCAATGACTATTGCTGAAGCACCGCCACCACCGTTGCAAATTCCTGCCACGCCGAACTTTCCATCATTTTGCTGAAGAACGGAAGACAGGGTAGTGATGATTCTTGCCCCTGAAGCGCCAAGCGGATGCCCGAGAGCAACAGCTCCACCATTGACATTTACTTGATCAGGGTCAAGTGCTAATTCTCTATTGTTTGCAATTGCAACAACAGAAAAGGCTTCATTTATTTCATAAAAATCAACGTCTGATTTTTCAATTCCAGCATGCTCTATTGCTTTTGGGATTGCAAGAGATGGCGCTGTGGTAAACCAAAGCGGATCTTGAGCAGCGTCTGCAAACCCTCTAATCTTTGCAATAGGAGTCAGCCCCAATTCATCAACCTTTTTCTTACTAGCCAAAATCAATGCGGAAGCTCCGTCATTAATTGTAGAAGCGTTTGCCGCGGTAACAGATCCATCTTTGTTAAAAACAGGTCTTAGTGACGGAATCTTATCGAAGTTCACATTTTTGAATTCCTCATCCTTATCCATCACAATCGGATCACCTTTTCTCTGAGGAATCTCTACTGGGATAATCTCATCTTTGAACTTCCCCGATTCGGTAGAAGCAGCAACTTTCTTATATGAAGCGATCGCATAAGCATCTTGTTCTTCACGAGAGATAGATTTTTCCTTTGCCGTATTATCAGCGCAACTACCCATAGGAAATTGATTGTAAGCCTCCCAGAGTCCATCATGCTGAAGTCCATCTATCAATTCCGCATTCCCATATTTATACCCAAATCGAGCTTTTGGGATGTAGTAGGGGATATTGGACATACTTTCCATACCACCTGCAACCACAAGATCATTGATGCCCAGCATGATGGATTGCGCGCCAAACATGACGGACTTCATACCGGAAGCACATACCTTATTTATGGTTGTGCAAGGAACATTGATTCCCACTCCTGCACCAAGTGCGGCTTGTCTGGCAGGAGCCTGACCCAGCATTGCTGAAACCACATTTCCCATAAGGACTTCCTCTACCTGATCTGCACTGACTTTTGCTTTTTGCAATGCACCTGATATTGCTTTGCTTCCTAACTCCACTGCAGTAAATCCTGACAATGCTCCTCCAAAACTTCCTATTGGAGTTCGGACTGCTGATACTATATATACTTCTTCCATGTTGGGGTGTTTATGGGTAGATTATTGATTATTGTTCTTTGATTACCAATCAGGCTTTTTGGAGTCCTTTTGCTTAGTGGGCTCTCTTCTCTGCTGCTGAATAAATTGAATTTCGTTGTTTTTCAATGCCTCAAGAATCATTCGAGCTTTTTCAGGGCTTATATTCATCTCCTCAAGTTTTTGTCTTGTGGCGTCTTCCATCTCTTTTTTCTTGTCCTCTTCACTTTTCTTTCCCTCTTCTTCAGACTCTTCACCTTCTTTCTTTTCCTCCTGCTCTCCTTCTTTACCTTCTTCTTTTTTATCCTCAGATTCTTCGCCCTCTTTTCCTTCCTGATCTTTCTGTTCTTGATTCTCCTGATCCTCTTGATTTTGATCCTGGTTTTGATCTTGATCTTGTTGTTGATCATTTTGATCTTCAAGTATCTTATCTCTCAACCAAGGCAAATACTCATCGCTCGGGTATTTCTGAATTCCTTCATCAATCGTTTTTAACGCAAGAGGAGTGTTTCCATCCACATATTGATTGGCTCCAGTCACACCATAGTCATCAGCACTTTGAGCAAGTATCAAATTGGTTGTGAAGAAAAATGCAATTGAGATTATAGTCTTGAATTTCATTCTCCTGTGATTTTTTCTAACCTTTTGATAAACTGATTATATGCAGCAACAGTTTCATCTATCTTGAGACCTTCCTGAAGCGTAACAAGTGCCTCTTTAAAATTGCCATCTCTTCTCAAAATATCCGACTTTGCTTTTACTTGTTTGGCGAACTCAGAAGGTTCAATATCCTCTTTTTCTTTATCGTCTTTATTCTCCTGATTTTCGTCTTGATTTTCTTTCTGATGTTCCAAGATCTTTTTAATTACTTCGTAATCATATTTGGCATCAGCGTTTTTAGGATTACTCTTAATGGAAGATTTGAAATATTGAAGTGCCTCTTCTAGTTTATTGCCATCCTTGGCCAAGACTCCCAGCTGTTGCTGCGCAATGGATTTAATGTTTTTATTGCTTCCTGATACTTTCAGGTAGTTATACTTTGCTTTGGTTGTGTCTTTAAGATTGAAGTAACTATGAGCAAGGTTTAACAATATTTCATCTTCCTCGATTCCCAGGCTGTCTGTCAATAGCGAATAATGCTTTGCAGCTTCTTGGTAATTTTTAGCTTTGAAAGCTTCATTAGCATCGCTTTTGATGGAATTGATTTTAGTAACCTTGAGAGGGTCGGTGGACACTAAAAGTAGCATGAATATGAAGTACTTCATAGTTTAATTACTTTAATCCCAACAAGTAGATCGATTAGCATGAGTCCAAGTGCAAACGCAAGAAAGTAATAATACTTGTTAGACTTTACATCCACTTTTTTTGCATCTCTTAATTCTCCTTCTATTTGGTTAATCGTATTAATAAGCCTTTCAACATCGTTTTGATTTTCGTTGATTTCAAAATATTTACCTCCGGTATCAACCGCTATTTTTTTCAATGAAGAAGAGTTGAGTTTACTTACCACATCGTTTCCACCTCTATCTCTCTTAAAACCTCTTTTGAGTAGTATTTTAGAGCCTTTGGAAGTACCTATTCCGAGTGTGAATAGCTTCAGTCCGGAGTTTTCCACTTCTTCAGCTATTTGATCTGTTTCTTCTCCAAAGTCTTCTCCATCACTGATTAAGACTATGATTTTAGACTTTTCCCTTGATGGACCCGATTCTTCGTCTTGGAGTTTGTCTAGAGCCATCTCAAGTGGAGGGCCAAAATCCGTTCCAGTATTTGGAACTAAATCTGTATTAAGCGACTGGATGAAGATATTAAGAGCGTTATTGTCATAGGTGAGCGGACACTGCATAAACGCTTCATTGGAAAACATAATGAGTCCGATTCTATCCGAACTAAAAGCCTCAACTATTTTCTTCAATTCAAATTTTACTCTTTCAAGTCTGGTTGGCTGAACGTCAAAGGCGTTCATAGATTGGCTCAAGTCTACACAGATAAACATATCCTTGCCGACAGATTTAATTTCCCGAGAGCTTTCTCCAAACGAAGGCCCCAATAGCGCTATGATGATGAGGGTGAAATAGCTTACTCTGAGTAAGAGTTTGATTATAGTTCTATGAATAGGAGTGCTTGCCTTTCGAGAAATCCGCAGCATTCGGATTGCATAAAACAAATAAAAAATGACGAATAAAGAAATTACTATTACTTCAAACGTCCCTAAGCTTTGCGACCAATTCATAACCAGCGGCTAAATTAACCAAGTGTGTGGTCTAACCCAATTTACGGTTAGTTCATTTAACTTTTTTTAATACGATTTTGGTAGTTAACAATTCGGCATTAAGAAAAGTAATGAAGTCATATTTTATTAAACCAGAAATCAGCTATTAGCGGCTTATTCTTAGTTCACCTTTTATGTTAAATCGACTTGCAGAGACTATTATCAAAATGACTTTTTACTCTGCGAGAATCATTATTAATCAGAGTTGTCTTTAATCAAAATGAAGTTCATTTTCAGAAGTTGCCTGATGATACTAATTAAGCTGAAAAACGTCATAGGGTGAAATCAACAGAAATTAAATAATTAATGCAACATTATTGCATTAAGATGTTATTTGACATACTTTAGCATCTGTGAAGCGCGTAGCAAACATAGCGACCAGGATATTAACAGTGTATTTCATTGCACTTCCAATACTGTTTGGATGTCATGCTATTCATCATGTACATGATTGTGATGAAGATTATCATAATGGTGTGGAGTATACGCAGTTAACTCCTGATTGTGAGCTTTGTGATCTGTATCATAGTCAAGCTGCTACTGTTGAGACACTGAACTTCTATGAGGCAAATATTCAATGGATTTCTTTCCAAACAGAGACTATTGCTACCCTTGCTGAGCTTTCCATAGACTTCATCTTTCTGAGAGGCCCACCTGAAGTCTAATAATTAACATTCGCTCTTATTATTTGATTAGAACCACCTCTCAATACAGTGGAGATGTAAGGTAATAGTCACGCATTTCACTCTTTTTTTGTATGAAATTCTTTCTAATGTTAGAAGCAATCAATCTATCAAAAAAATACTTGTATTAAAATGTTTTCTCAGAGACTCCAGTGGAAGAAGTGAACTGAGACCAGTTTAAAACCTGTATTTGATTAGGAGGGAGAACTTCAGATGGTTTCCTTAAAAAGCATTTCTCCCTGAAGCATAGGGGGGCTGACTTTTCTTATGCTTTCAGGTTTATTCTATCAAAGAAAAATTTAAAAATGTAAATGGATGAAACAAATACTCTTCAGGAATAGAAAAATTAAAATGGATCAATTAGGAATGTGCGCTTCGGCACTATGTATCATTCATTGCATAGCTCTTCCTGTTTTATTGATTTTAGGAGTTGAATCAATGTTATGGTGGATCGAACAGGAATCCCTGGAGCTATTTCTGATTAGCCTTTCGCTAATGATTGGTTTGATCTCGTTTGCAGGAGGGTATCTTCAACACAGACAGCACTTTGTACCTGTGCTTTTTGTTTCAGGATTTCTATTATTAGTCAATGGCGAATCAGTCGATCATGCATGGGTTTCAGTGAGTCTTTCGATAGGTGGTGCATTGGTAATTGCCTATGCTCATACTCAAAACCTAAAATGGAAACGCCATGCTCTTGCTCATTAGATTATTGCTTTCGCTAGCCACAACCAATCTAGTATCAGGTTGGGAGGTGTTTGCAGAGACATAATTCAAATGGCAGTGGGCAGAAGAACTTGGTGCTGAAGTTGAGAGCCCAACTTTCAGCAAAAAGGTGAAGGTGCTCAAAAAAATACTAAATAATTTAAGTAAAAAGATATTGATGAACCTATTAAAGAAAAAGAAAAAACTACCTGTGACCGTACTTAGTGGTTTTCTGGGAGCTGGTAAGACCACTTTGCTTAATCATGTACTTAACAATCGTGAAGGACTAAAGGTAGCCGTCATTGTCAATGACATGAGTGAAGTGAACATTGATGAAAAGCTCATTGCTAATGGAGCCAAGCTTTCCAGAACGGAGGAAAAGCTAGTAGAAATGAGCAATGGCTGCATCTGCTGTACCCTACGAGAAGACTTGATGATTGAAGTAGAAAAGCTCGCCAAGATGAACAAGTTCGATTACTTGCTTATCGAAAGTACGGGCATCTCAGAACCTATTCCGGTAGCTCAAACCTTTAGTTTTGCTTCTGGTGACGAACTATTTGATTTGACACAATTCAGTACACTAGACACTATGGTAACAGTAGTAGACGCTTTCAATTTCTTCAAAGATTTTGGAACTGCCGATACGATTCTTGATAGGAAGATGACCGATGATCAGGAAGATGATCGGTCTATTGTGAATCTGTTGACTGATCAAGTAGAGTTTGCCAATGTGCTTATTCTCAACAAATCTGATCTAGTTACTAAAGACCAATTGGGAGTCTTGGAAAATATGTTGTACAAGCTTAATCCTACTGCTAAGATCATTCGGACCTCTCATAGCAAAATCAATCCAAAGGAAATACTCAATACTGGACGCTTTGATTTTGAAGTAGCAGAGCAATCAGCTGGTTGGCAAAAGGAGCTAGAGTTAGCACAAAAGGGTATAGGGCATAGTCCAGAGACTGAGGAGTATGGCATCAGCTCATTTGTTTACCGAAATTCACGACCCTTCCATCCCCAGCGATTCTTGGAATATGTAAGTCACGATTTCCCTACGACAATCATCCGTAGCAAAGGTGTCTTCTGGATTTCCTCCAGACCGGATAAAGCCATTCTTTGGAGCCAGGCAGGTGGTTCATTGAAGGCTGAAAGCTATGGTCGATGGTGGGCAAGTGTACCGATGAAGCAAAGGGCGATGAGCGAAACTTATATGGAAAACCAAAAGGAGATCCAGTCAAAATGGGATCAAAAATGGGGCGATAGAATGAATGAACTGGTGCTCATCGGTCAGGATATGGACAAAGAAAAGATCGCTGCTGATCTTGACAAATGCTTGCTGACAGACATTGAAATAGTAGGTATGGAAGCAGGCAATGGATTTCAAGATGATTGGCCAATATGAGTCTATTAGCGTCCATTCCGTTTTTAAAATCAAGATCTGTTATTCCACGGCAAGTATTTAGCAGTTCTTGGGTCGATCGAATGCAAATTCTAGATGAAGATGTTAATCTATTCTGCTGGAAACGTCCTGTCAAAACGGCTATTATCAGTTATTTGGAAACCTTGTCAAGTAAAAGTCTGAGTCCTATCACATTTACATCTCACATAGATGACTTGCCTGAGAAATTGAGTCAGGCTAGAAAATTGTGGGATCAAGATCATAGCTCTCGAGCTGATGTCTTTTGGATCGACGCATATCGTTTGATTCATGATTTTATGGTACTGGTTGAAACCGAGTCTGCTACAATCCATTTGAAAAAAGTGGTCGACAACCAATGTGCCAAGTTCCATACTGATGGCTACTCTCTTCGATTATTTACAACATATAGTGGCGCGGGAACTCAATGGCTTCCTGAGCGAGCGACGAATCGCAATGCGTTTGGGAAGACCAACGAACTGATTGTAAATGATGTCTCGCAAATTCAGCAAATGAGGCAGTTTGAAGTTGGAATTTTGAAAGGAGGACTTCCTAATGAGCGACAACCATCGAAGGGAATAGTTCATAAATCACCAGAGATCAATCATAAAGGAGAAAAGCGAATCATTCTAAGAGTGGATATATGACTCGCAAACCCGTCCATATAATCACTGGTTTTTTAGGTGCTGGTAAGACCACTTTCCTGAACCATTTTATTAAAGAACGTTTATCGGAACGACTTTTTGTAATCGAAAACGAATGTGGAGACACCAATGTTGATGGAGCACTGGTAATGGATGGCGTAGAGGAAGTTATAGAACTAAGTGCTGGATGTCTATGCTGTTCCTTGGCTGATGGTCTTTTGGATATTCTTAAAGAAGCTCATAAACGTCGCAGCGAATATGATCGAATGATCATTGAAACTACAGGTATTGCCGATCCTTCATCTATTGTTCAAGTATTCTTGGAAAATCCGGCTGTCGAGAAATCATACGAACTACAGCAGGTCATTTGTCTGGTAGATGCTGATCAAGTAGAGGAATGGATTCGAGATGCAGAAGAGGCACTTCGTCAAATAGCTATAGCAGATGTTATTCTCGTTAATAAAATTGATTCAGTTTCGGATGAAAAACTTGGACAAGTGCAGTCCACTCTCGAAGGTATAAATCCTCAATCTAAATTGCTGAAAGGAAGTCAGGGGAAATTTTCAACGAAAGAAATCATGTCGGTTGGCACAGTGAAAGCAGAATCGGTAGAACCTAAATCAGCTGAATCTAAGCATCACCATCACGAGCACGGGAAAAACAACAACCATAAAATCACAACATTCACGCTTACATTTCCTAGACCACTCGATTTAAATCATTTGCAAACAGAGCTTAATCGCATTGTTCACCTGTACCGAGATCAGGTATATCGAGTTAAAGGCTTTATCGCCATTCCGAACTATCCAAATAGAGTTATTCTACAATCAGCAAGAAGCACATTTATAGCTACAGATGGCACCCCTTGGGAAGATTTAACAAATAGAGAAGGTAAGCTTGTTTTCATAGGGCGAAGATTGAAAAAAGAAGCTTTTGAAAAGATGTTTAATCGACATATGGTAGAGGAGTAAAGCATTGCAAATGCAAAGTAGCTACGAAGTTTTTCAAGAGAATAGAGATAGGGAATTAAATATCTTGATATACGATGTACACTTGCTCGAGAGCTATGCTGAAACCAGAAAGCAGATTGCAACTTCACCAATGTTTCGAAAAGTTATTAATAATTAAAAAAGCTAATAGATTGAGCCTGTTGATTTTAGTGATTGAGGATTCTAAAAGAAGTAAGAAAAGTGGCTTTTTACGAAAGTTACTGTTTGAGAAATAATTGTTTTTATCTAAGTTTGCAGTCCTTTTCAAAGAAGGCTGAGCACACGGAGAGGTGGGTGAGTGGCTGAAACCACATGTTTGCTAAACATGCGTGCGGGAAACCGTACCGGGGGTTCGAATCCCCCTCTCTCCGCACTGTTTTTTTTGAGGAGATTGCTGGTCTGCTAGCTCAATTGGATAGAGCAACTGCCTTCTAAGCAGTAGGTTCCGTGTTCGAGTCCCGGGCGGATCACATTAAAAACCCACTTCGGTGGGTTTTTTTGTGCCCTCTCAATTCAAGAAACCTGGGTTTGATAAAATTCGAATTGGTTAGAAGCTCACGTAGATGATAGGTGATTCTTCGAAGTAATCAGGATAAAAGTAAGAAATCGCTCTGAAATCAAAATCTTGGTTGTCAAAATAAAACCTAAAAATAAATTTACGAATCGTATTATAATTTAAATTCAGGATAATTTCTCCATCATCACCTCCTGAATTATAGAACTCAACCTTGATAGAGGTTTTATCTTCAAAGTACTTTTCAACGACCTCTAGTATTTTCCTTGCCTCGTGGTATCTTTTGAAAGATTGTAAAGCTGGGTCATATTCGGTTTCTTCTAATTCATAATGTCCATAAACGTCACTCTCTAAAAATGAGTTTATTCGTTCATAATTATCTTCAATGATCAAATCATCCTGTATTCTATCCAATAAGTCAAAATCGATACTTCCTATTTTTGACTGAGCGCTCATAATCCCTAGCACTACAAAATTCTCATCTAACACTTCATCCTTGGCCAGATCAGATAACTCATCTAACCAATTGTCAAGTCGCTCATAGTCCTTGGGAGGAGTTCCCATATCAAAACTCAAGTTTGTGAAATCGTTTTGTATTGCAAATTGATTTCTGATTTGAACAATGGACGTAGATTTTTGTGCAATCATAGCAATACTCTCATCTGAGTGAATTTTGTATATCTCAAGCACTAGCTGATTATCGCCCAGAAAAAAAGAGATATTCTTGAGTAAAGCGGGTCTTTTTCCATTGTTAGATATTAATATGTGCGCTGAGCTGTCATTTGCAAACGTAAATTCGGCCGAAATATCTGACTGTTCAGAAATACTCATTTCATTAAACACAGGAATGGCAAAACTCAAAATGGCAATTAATGCCAGAAGTAACGAAAGAAAGGTGTTTCCAGAATTCAGATGCCTCTTCCAAGTCTGCAATGAACCGCAGTTTTTACAAATCGCTGCATCATTTGCTATGAGTTCTTTGCATCTGATGCATTTTTTTTCTTTGATCTTTTCCATCATCATTTCAAACAATTTAAAGAAAATCGAATTTAACGCATTCGCTACTTTCCACATAAAGAAGTTTCATGCTTGACTCAAAACCAAGGATCAAGCAGAATATCTGTAGAGGGACTTAAAATAATTCAATTACAAGGTTTTATTGAAGGGTTGAGTTCTTGATATTGAGCCCATTTATCTGGAGCGCTTAAGTATTTTACCCCTCGATCTACACGCTGAAGGTCATTCACTAGCCGTGCGCCCAGATGGAATCTATCTTCTCACAGACGCCATACTGGCGTGACTAGGGTAATGAAAACAAAGCTGATTAATTATTCTGCTTCTTAAACCTATGCATAGTACAATCATGGATCAACAATATTGCTTGATCCAAAACCAATAGCACTTCAGCGAAACATATAGCACAAAAAAAAGGCAGTTACGTTTTAATGTAACTGCCTAACATTGTGGGCCCACCTGGGCTCGAACCAGGGACCACCTGATTATGAGTCAGGTGCTCTAACCAACTGAGCTATAGGCCCTAAAAACAGTCTTTCAATCTGCTTTTGTTTTGGGATTGCAATATTAGATATTTGCCGCAAATAATACAACGAAGTGTCAGTAAGACTATCAGAATTAAACACAATAATTTTCGATTTAGGTGAAGTAATTGTCGATCTTCACCCTAACCTTGTTTTAAAGCGTTTTGAGGAACTATTGGGATCAACTCGAAGTAACATCCCCGAGTTAATAAAAGATACGAATCTTCTCATCGAATACGAAAAAGGAAGAATGTCAACCAGTGAATTTATTCAGGCAAGCAATGACTTCCTAAAGTCAGAAATACCCGAAGAAGATTTCATTGCAGCTTGGAATCTAATGATAGGAGATATCCCCAGTAATCGATTAACGCTTCTCAGAAGTCTCAAAGCAACTCATCAAGTGCTTGTTTTAAGCAATACCAATGAGATGCACGAATTATACTTTGAGGGAAAAATCAGAAATGAACAACAAACTGAGGGTTTGTCTCATTATGTACATCACCCTCTTTATTCTCATAAAATAGATAGGAGAAAGCCGGAGAAAGATATTTATGAATATGTAATCGACAATTTTCTTGAAGACGCCTCTAAGGCTCTCTTTCTGGACGATAAAATAGAAAACGTTGATGCAGCTATTAACTCGGGCATGCAGTCCATTCAAGTAGAATACCCAGATCAAATTTTTGAAATCCTATCGAATGATTAAAGAACAAAAGACCCGATTAATCCAAATTGGTTTGTTATTAACAACCGTTGTAACGACCACTTTGGCGGGATCAGAATGGATGCATTCTAAGTATCTATTCTTTGTGGAAGAGAACCATTTGATGTCCTGGCGGGATTTTTTGAACGGATTCAAATTTTCAATTCCTTTTCTATTGATTCTAACTGTACATGAGTTTGGCCATTATCTGACTGCCAGATTTCATAAAGTGAAAATCACGCTTCCTTTTTATATTCCACTTTGGTTAGGCTTTATTCTAGTGCCCTCGTTTGGGACCATGGGAGCCTTTATTCGCATTAAGGATAAAATAAAGTCTCGCATTCATTACTTTGATATAGGTGTCGCCGGACCTGTTGCGGGCTTTTTGGTCGCGGTTGGCGTTATTGCTTACGGTTATGCGAATCTACCAGAACCAGAATATGTCTTTGAAATTCATCCTGAATACGAGCAGTTTGGACTGGATTACCCGGATCATGTTTATACTCAGGAATTTAGCGAACAACAACATTTTTTGAGTTATCAAGAGTCGCGAAAGCAGGATTCATTAACGTTTATAGAAGAAGGAAAGGAAGGGGAGTGGTATTATGCAGAATTTGAAGCCATGGATAGCTATCAGAATATGTATTTTAGTAAGCCTTTGCTCTTTCTTATTGTAGAAAAATACTTTGTAGTTGATAAAGCTAGGATTCCGAACAAGGAAGAAATAATGCATAATCCTTATTTATTGGCTGGACTTTTGGCACTATTTTTCACGGCACTTAACCTTCTTCCCATCGGACAACTTGATGGAGGTCATGTGATCTTCGGGCTTTTTGGAGATACCTTGAGTAAGAAAATATCCGCAGTACTATTTTCAATTTTCGTTTTTTATGCCGGTCTAGGTATTGTAAGCGCAGATCTGATGACTGATACTTCCTTTGATGGAGCAATTAACTTCCTGCTTATCTTGATTGTCTATTTGTACTTTCTTCATTTATGTGCATTTTCCATCTTTGAGAAAAAACGGGATAGATGGACTTATGCTTCAGTAATGCTTGCTCTGCAGTTTGGCGTACATACTTTATTTGGAGTTACTGGGTATGAAGGATATCTTTTGTTTGCATTGGTTATCGGGAGATTTGTCGGAATATACCATCCTCCCGTAGCTGATCATAGACCGCTAGATACAAAAAGGATTGCTCTGGGAGTATTTGCACTTATCATATTTGCTCTATCCTTCAGTCCTCAACCTTTCGCAATGAGTATGTAAAACCTTATTTGACTATCAATCTGAGGGTTTCCTTACTTTTTATGCCGATTAGAGTAACTAAGTAAACCCCTTTACTGATTTCTTTTAATGGAATTGTGGTCTCTTTCATGCTGAGAGAAGATTTTAATACAAGTTTACCTGATAAATCTTTCAGCTCAAGAGTATGATGATCGTGGTTTTTAAGGGTGAAAAAGCCGCTCGCTGGATTTGGGTACAAGTCAAAGTTCTTTAGAGATATGTTAGCAAGTGTTCCTCCTGTAAGTAGATTCTGCTCTGAACTAAAAGTATCAGAGCCACAGTCATTGGTAACAGTCAGTTTAACAACGAACGTATTTATATTGGCATAGATGTGTGTAGGATTTTCGTCGGAAGAGACATTTCCATCTCCAAAATCCCATAGATAAGTTTCTCCATCCGTACTTTCATTTGTAAATGTGACGGTTTGATCGTTTTGGTTAGACGAAAAACTTGCGATTGGAAAAGCTCCCATACCATCAGTATCATAAGATGATGGGAATGAATAAAATATATTCCCTTCCGAATCGGTGACTTTGCATCGGAACTGAGCACCATTAAATACATCTGTCGCATCTAATTGAAGTGTGTTCGTTTCTGTTCCGACTTGCTCGACACTCTCACCCATATCCGCGAAACGCTTGTTCCCCAGTCTTTGCCATTTGTATTCAAGATCGTCTGAACTGGTATTAATGCGAAAGGTAACAGGAGCTCCCTCGCAGACCATTGTATCTTTTGGGTGGTTAGCAATAGGATCAGTTTTCAAATCAAGTTGAACAACGAACAATCCATTTTCAATATCAGAAAGGATAATATTACCACTTTCGAAATAGGGATAGTTGCTCCAGTTTCCAGCAAAGACAATTGAGTTTTCGGAAGGGAAAGTATCGAAGAACGCCAGTTCACGCATGACACCCTGATCAACGTTGCTTAAATCTAAAACTCTCAATCCACTTGTGTAATTCGATTCGAAAGCCATTCCCAGATGTGTATATAGATTATGATCGATTGACACTGCGACGTTATAATATTCTCCGATCATGACAGGATTCTCCAAATCCTGTATATCCCAAATGAGAGTTCGTGGATTGAATCCATGTGCATCTTCATCATTTTCGTCATTCATTAGATAGAAGCGCTGATCTTCAGTCAACCAGCCTTGGTGAGTGTATTCGACACGATCGTAGCTGGATCTACTTATTATGCTCATGTCGTTTTTATCATCCACATCAACAATAGTGAAAGTGTCTACATTGGAATTGAAACAAATTTCCCTTCCGCTGTATTTTGAATCAGGTCCCTCATAGATAATACATTGTGCATCATGCGTATACCCATCATCATCGAAGCAGTTCTCGTATATTGGGTTCTTCGGATCTTGAATATTTACAATATGCAAACCACCTTCACCGCAAACACTAGCGTCTGGTTTAGTTCCTACTATGTAAGCGAACCCTGTAGCCTCATTGATTACAACATTATGAGAAGATCCAATCACTGAATAGAATCCATCTGCATCGAAACTTTGAAAAGTAGAACCATCAAATTCCCTAAGTCGCGTCAGATCGAAGACTTGCATGCCATGTTGAGCATTATTATCGCTAACCACAAAAACGTGATCTTTATAGACCTTCAAATCTCTCCATGCTGATTTGCCATGTTGAATCCCACTTAATCTTGAGTTATTGGCACTTTCTGGTTCTTCTAACTTGCCCAATACGACCGGAGCAGTTGGAGCCGATATATCAACAAAAGTGACACCATCAGTAAGGCCTACCAATGCGTATTCTTTGCCAGATTCTGTATCAGTCCAACCCCAGATATCGTTGAGTTCTTCTCCTCCAAGTTCCGTGGGAGTAAGGTGTGACATGAGTCTGGTTTGGTTACAAGGATATGTATCATTAACCAGTCCGTCGACACAGGGTGTTTGCCCTTTTATGCTTAGGGAAAGGGTAGCAGTGCCAAGAAAAATGGCAAAATGTAGTAGTTTCATTTATTTAAAATTAACCTGGAGCTTATGATCGTATCGCCCTTTTTAACTTTTAATAAATATATACCATTTTGAAGTGAAGAAATATCGTACGAATTTTTTGAAGAGCTTTTATACATAAGAGCCCCGTCCAAGCTATAAACGGTAAGCAAATCTATCGTTTCATTGAATCGAATGATTCCTTTTGACGGGTTTGGATGTGGTATCAAATCATAAGCTTGTTTCTTATTCGATAGAACAAACGTGCTATCAAATTGAAAAACCGGACGTATCATGAAAACCCCATTTAATCGTTCGTTTTGAGTCCATACTCCACTTTTGGTAAAGAAAATTTCACCTTTTGCTTCTGGACTAGTATTGTCAAAACCGACAGGAAGATAATCATCATCTAGCTGCTGAAAACCGACATAGACTGTGTCTCTTATTAGCTGTGTTTTGTTGAGTTTGATTCTTTGGAACTCATTTTTTTTCGTGTTGAGCGAAATGGTATGAGACTGACTCGTCAGGAGTGTGTTTCCACCATTCGTCCAGACCATGATATTGATTGACTTACCTTCAGAACCCGGGTCTATATTAGGGAAATGAATATCGATATGCGTAAGCGTGTCAGGCTGGGGGATACCGTACCTGACAGCCAATTTTCCATTTGCTTCGTTTATCCCTCCAGCAAACTCAGCGATCCCATCGTCATAGGCATAGTGATTTTGGAGTGTATAGGTTTGACGAATCGTATCGTTGATTTTGAGATCAGGATTGAGAAAAACAGTGTCGGTACCATTTACTTCTTCGAACAAGTTTTTATCCCCGGTAAACATTGAAAAAGTAGTTTGCAATACTTGTGAATCCAAAGGATTTGTCTGCGCTGAAATCGAAGAAGAAAAAGAGGTTGAGATGACATCAAATTCCAATGGGCTCAAATCCACGGAAGCACCGGGAATTTCACTATCGATATATACCTCAGAGGTGGTGAGATTTTCCAGCTTGTAGAAGTATTGAACGGAGTGAGGAGTATTGTCCAAGTTCTTTGATTCGATTGACTGGTGATTCAAAAACATTCCCGGATCGCTAAAAAAAACATTGGCAGGAATCTCTCTATAGATACCAAATAAAGCAGTTGGTTTTCCGGTAAGGGATCGATCAAAGTGAAGTGTATCTGTGGAAAATCTGCTTTTATTGAGATAGACATAGTCTAGGTGCCAAGTGTCAAAAGGGCCGTTTCTTTTACCCAATAAGCGAAACCTGAAGCGAAATTTATCATGATAATAGATTGGGTCATCCAGATGTACCATTTCTTGAGTAAAAAAGTCGCTTCGTTTTTCTGCGCCTCCCTTTGCCCATATTCTATGCCACTCCAAATCTCCTCCATAAAAGTCTAGCGAAAGAGTATCTTCTTCATCAGGGAGCTCACTTAGACCTCCAGCTTGCCAGAAAAAGCTCAAGTAGACACTATCTACAAGGTTTAAACCGGAAAGGTCAATTTGATGTGTAGCAAGTGTATCGGTGATTCCAGCAAGATCGTTTTCAATTTCATATGCGGTTCCATTTCCCCTTAATCCATCAAAAGTTGCTGCCTTATACGTGGGGGTATTGAGACTAAGCGCGTCATTGACAAATATGTCGAACCCTCCGTTCCAGAGCAATGTATCCGGAGAATCTCCACTGCTGGAAAAGTCATCCCAAAACGGGAGTTCAATTTGCTTAAGCTTTTGAGTAGTCTGAATTGACCTTTTGGAACTTAATGGCACAGTAATTAACTGTCCATGAGCTATGACTCCAGAGAAAAGAAGGAATATGATCGCCGAAATTCTCATTGATTGTCATCTAATAACGTAGGAGCTATACTTGTTGAATCTGGTGAGTATACCCATAAATCCACTTTCTGACCCAACCGCATGTTTCTTCCTCGTTTTGGTTTTTGTTTAAAAATACTCCCAGGACTGACTTCCAGCTCAGATTTTTCTATAGTACCATCATTATTAATCGTTTCAATAACGGCAACATTGGTCTTCTCGTGTACAATCTCACCAATTTTCAAACCTGATCCTATTATGGCGATTTGTGCACTCTCTAAATCATGACTTATCAGATCTGGTGATTCGAGATTTTGCTGTCCCAGTCCATCCCCAGCCACAAGATCAATTTTGGAACCCTTAGGTATTTTCTCACCTTCCAATACCTCACGACCGTTTATTTGTTGTTTCAAAACGGTATTTAATATCGGGTCTGGGACATAGATAATCTCTCCAACTACCAGATCATAGGTCTGTAAAATTAAAGCTGCATTTTTCAAAGATCCTGTCAACTTCGGCATTCTTATTAGCGGTGGATTTTCAGAATTCAATGTCACATAAATCTTCCTATTCTCTTTCACTTTGGCATTAGGGAGTGGAAACTGTTGCAAAACAGCGAGTGGTTTTTCATTGGCCGAAAACCCTGAGTCTTCTGTGACTTCAAATCTTAAATTTCTACTACCAAGAAAATCATCCAATTCTCCTAAAGTAATGCCTCTCACATCTGGAACAGTAAGCGTTTCACCATGATTGGTAGTAATAGGTAAGTAGACGTAAAAGAAACCTAAGACCGCACCGACACTCAGCACAATAATTACAAGAAGGTGCAACAGCAAGTCTTTCCAAGTTCTTTGTTTGGCCATGATTTATAGCTTATTCGTTTAATCGATATTCAAGCGTCAAATATCTACTTTTTTCATTAGACAGAAACTGAATCTCGCTTCTGTTTTGCAAACCCGTACTCAATGATTTTATCAATAAATTGATACGGCTTCATATCACTAAGAGCACTTTGATGAAAAATGGCTGTAGCTGGCGTCATTCCTGGAAGGGAATTGATCTCAATAATAACCGTTTCTGTCCTGTCGGGAAAGACTCTAACAAAGGCATCAATACGGCAATAGCCTTCCACATTCACGATTCTTGCAGTCTTCTCCAGAACTTTTTTGACCTCAGCGACTATTTGAGGGTAATCCTTAGGGTCTGATGCCAAACGTGCAGGGGTGATGTTTTGACCTTCCCCAGCTAGAAACTTCTCTTCCAATGAAAGCACTTCTCCACTAGCCATAGCTTCTGAGGGTTCGAAAACCTGATAACTAAGCTGGCCATCTTCTTCCAATTTAGTAAGCATGCCACCGGTTATTTCAAGAAAACGATCCGCACCATTCGAAGAAATCAACTCTTCAATAAGGAAAAAATTCTTCTGCGGGAATTCTTCATTATCGAGCAGCTTTAGAACTTTTTTCGGTTTTTCAGGGAATGATGCAGACGTTCGAAACATCATTTCGCAAAAAGCCACAAACTCATTTCTGTCTTTGATTTTCTTTACTGCCGACGAGCATCCATCATCTGCTGGCTTTGCTATAAGGGGATATTGAAATGCCTTTTCAACTTTATCTATTACGCCATTTTTGTCTGCAATGAAATCACTTTCGTGAATCAGATCATGCTGAGCAACTAAGATTCCATGTTGAGAAAGCAATTCATTCGTGTCGTACTTATTGATTGTGATTTGCGAGCTCTCGACTCCAGATCCATTGTACGGTATCTCAAGTTTTTCCAACTCTGATTGAACTGCTCCATCTTCACCGGGACGTCCATGAAGCGCAATAAAAGCAAAATCTATTTTAGATTTTAGGTCTTCATAAGTAAGCGATTCCAATTCAGTGGTGCCTTCGTAAGCGAACTTGTCTTTGATGGTCTCAGTCTTCTTTCGTATAGAACTAACTACAGGGTGTGCTTTAGATTTCGAATCAGAAACCTTCGCCTTAATATCATCTGCATTGTCCTTAAGCATGATGTTAATAGGGAGCTGATAGAGCTCATGCCTATTTTCATTTCCAGTTAAGAAAATAGGGATTGGTAGGTATTTGTTTGAGGACGAAAGCTTCTCAAAGATATTTCTACCACTTTCCACACTTATGTGTCTTTCTGAAGAGAATCCTCCCATGAAAACACCCACTTTGATCTTATCCGTACTTTTTTGAGATTCCCTTGACAAGGAATCTTCAAGGTCTTGTATCAAACTATTTATACGAAAGATGTTTTTTCCAGAACTAAGTCTTGCTTTTAGGGAAGCATCAATGATATAAGTCAAAAACTGAGAAGGATTGAGTCCAATCTCGGCTGCCTGATGGAAGAAAAAAGAGGAAGGCAACATTCCTGATGTGGTATTGGGATCGTTTAAAATTATCTTCCTTTTGTGGGTATAAAATCCATCTATTCGAGCGTATACCTGACTGTGTAGGTCCCTGTACAACTTCTCTGATGCTTGCCGAATTCTTCCTATTTCATTATCGGGAAGATCAATGGGCGTTATTTTACGAGAGATTCCCGGTAGGTACTTTGATCGGTAGTCGAAAATGTCGTTAGACTTTTTTATCTCAGTGGGAGGGAGTGCTATCGGGTTTCCATTTTCATCTTCGATTACAATACATGAAAATTCTCTTCCCTCCACAAAAGCTTCAATAAGCAACGTTGATTCACCATCAATCGACTCGAGACGTACATCCTTATTCGAATTGTCTAAAAATTCCCAGAGCACTTCTGGGTGATAAATTAGTTGATCGTTTGCAATCACAGGAAAACCTAAGCCTTCCCTTATATCAGTAAATGAAACTAAGAAATTCCTCTTATCATCTTCACTTTGTGAATGCCACCATTCAACATCAATCCTCTCGATGAATAATGAGCGATTGATCCCTTCCTCCAGTTCAGTCACATTTTTGACTATACTCACCCCAATTGAAGAGCCTTGATGAGGCGCTTTTATCACTATTGGAAAACCAAAATCCGCCTTAATAGCACTTACTATTTCTTTTGATGATTGTTGCCATGATTCTCTACTAAGCGTTGCGCTCTTCAATACATCATAACCCGATTTTTTGAGAATATCTTTTTGAATCTTCTTATCGATTCCAATACTTCCGGGCAAGATCCCAGCTCCAGAATACGGAATTCCATACCATTCCAGAATCCCTTGAATATTACCATCTTCTCCATATGGTCCATGAAGCGTTAGAAATGCAAAATCAATCAACTCACTAAGTTCTTCTGGTTGAATTTTTCGACCAACCCTATCAATACATTTCTGTATTGATTCCTTGTCTTCAGCTAGAGACTCAATATACACTTGAAAGAAATGCTTGCTTTCGGGAGTGAAGGCACTGTCCGGATAAAAGTCTCGAATTGTCCCCTTATACAGGTATTGCCAATCTAGTAGTATGAAATTGCCAAGGCTATCAATGAAAATAGGAACTGCCTCGAACAGTGTCTTATTTAAGTTGTCATAAACTGTCCTGCCGCCTGCAAAAGAAATCTCTCTTTCACGTGACTGGCCACCAAAAATGATCCCAATTTTCATATCCCTCAAAAATAGCTCGAATGTGTCTTTTATCTATTGGATGTACAATCTTTTGACTTGATTGATGTCCGGCCCGGTTACTACCAACAAATAAAACCCTTTTTCTGTTGGAGTACCAAAGTCATACTTTTGATTAAGGATGTTCTCCAAATCTCTGTTCAATACAATCTTTCCAGCCATGTCAATGATTTTGACATTGACTGTCTGCTTTTTAGGTAATTTGAAAGACAAATTGAAATGCTTACCGACTACAGGATTAGGGTACATAGAAAAATTAAATTCGGGGATTATTTGACTAGGATCATTTGAGCTCAAAAATTCGATATCATCCAAGTAGAGATTATTTCCCTGTCCATTAGTGAAAACAAAAGCGATTCTCAAGTTGCTCCAGATCATGTGATCCGAGATATCAACGAATTCCGATATCCAGTCAGAATCTGATTCGGGAGTCCAATCTTCAGTAGAAACTGAAGTGGCCATATCTGAGCTATTTTTATTGTAGACTTCAATATTATAACTTCTTCCACAATTTTCCGATAGTAAAATCTTAAGATTATCCGTGTAGTCAGGTCGCTCTGCATGTGCCAGTCTGAACCTAATTGCTCCGTACTTCACGGTAGATGTACTGATGTTTGGGCTCACAAGATAGCTTTGAGATCCGACCAAGCCAGAGTCGTAAGCATGAGCTTTTATAACTGTATTTCTTCCTGTGATTTCTTTTGTATCAAAAAGAGGGGATCCACTTGATTCGTTGATGACCCAATCATCGATATTGTCTTCAAATGTTTGCCTGATCGGAATGGTATCGGCACTATTGTCAATATAGATATTGAAGGCGAGGTTGTTGTTGCTAAGCTCCTGATCTGTGGTGTCATTGATCGATAATATGTCGAAGACCAGTTCATTATTTCCTTCATTGAGATCTTCAAAATTGAATATAAAATCGTCAGATTCTCCGGATTGGATATTTAATCCTGAGTAAGATTTAATAAAAAGAGAATCATTTAAAGAAACAGAAAGCTCCATATCTGTGATTCTTTCAAAACCAAAATTGCGGACATTTAATCTTGGGGACAGGTTTTCGTTACAAGTAACAACAGACGCATTTGTGATTTTTCGAATGCCAAGATCAAAAGCAGACAGGTTGGTTGAAGTAACTTGAATATCGTCAATAAACAGGTTATTCCCTCCGCCATTCACTCCTATAAAACCTATTTGTATTTCATCAAAATCCAGGTAAGGTGTGATGTTAATATCTACTTGGTTCCAGTCTAGTTCGGAGCTTGGTAGAAATCGACTGTCAGTTTTAGAGGTGGTAACCAAGCTATTGCCTTTTCGACTGTATATGTAGTTGCTGGAAGGAAAGGTGTTACCGCAATCTGTTGAAATACCAACAATTAATTCATCCAGAAATTCGTCGGAATTGCGACCCGAATATGCATATTTAAACGTAAGCAGAGCGGAACTCACGGAAGAAACATTGATCACTTTTGTGAGTAGAATATCTTTGAGACCATAGTTTATCGAATCACTCATCTCGTAAAACATAATACCTGCTGCCTTATTTAAAGCAACTGAATCTGAAGCAACAGCAATTTCCCATTTTGAACTTGTTCCAAGCTCGGTACGCCCAATTAAATCATCATCGACGTTGAAAGATTTTGTATGCGGGATTATGCTAGATTCAGAAGGATTGAGAAGAATACTTTTAGCATTATTTTGCTCCTTCATATCCAGACCATTATTTACCTGAACGATTTCATAACTAACCTCTGATAGTATTCCTGAATTTATATTGACATTGGCAAAACTGACAACTGCACTTTCCTCCACAGGGACAGGAGTATTAAATGTTGCGGTCTCTACAATCTGATTATTGATTTTAAGGTTGATTTGAAAATCAGAGATTTCATTAGATCCATAATTCCTCACTTGAATCGAAGGAGTAAATGAGGTCGAGCAATCTGTTTTCAATGGAGATCGAATTTCACGTATTCCCAAATCATTTTCAACGATTGCAGATTCTTGCAAAGCATGAGAGGTGAGTAAGCTTTTTCTTCGTGGACTTTGTTGTAACACGGCTCTCATTCTGTTTTTTTGACACAGTGTAAATAGGTTCATACACCCATCATCTGTATAATCCATGAAGTTCTCTATCATCGGTCGTTCTTCTTCATCACAAGCTGTGTTTGGTATCGAACTGCAGGAACTAATATTTAATGTTGATTTGCTTTGAGAGGGAGTATCTGAGCAGTAATCACCACTGGAGGAGCATCCTCCATGAAAAACATGAAGCACCCCAAGATAATGCCCCATTTCGTGGGTAAGAGTACGTCCATAGCTTGTGAATGCTAACGATTCGTCATCATTGAAGCCAGTATATTTATAGTTGAGAAAAACCCCGTCAATCTCTCTAAAGTTTTTGATCTCACTACTTAGTCCATCTAAATCCGAAAATGGGAATATTCCCCATCCCAAAGATTCAGTAAGGTTGGCTATGTATATATTGATATAATCTTCTGGAGGCCATTGGATGATAGAAGTCATGATTGGACCATCATTGTCGGAAAATCCCGATTGCGAAGTGAAAGTAGTTCTAGTAATTCCTGAAAATGGAAGACCCTCAGGATCTTGTTTTGCCAAAATGAATTTGATTTCTGTGTCTACGGCATTTTGCAAAAATTGAGAAGGCGTATCAACTGTATCTGCATTCAATCTTTGGAAATCATCATTAAGCGATTTTAGTTGCCCAAGGATTCTTTCCTCAGAAAGATTAGAACCATTTCCTACTGCTTTTCCATCATGAATTACATGAAATACGACAGGAACCTCATACACATCAGATTGTTGCCGTTTATTGCTGCCAAAAGAATGGGTTTTTGTCTTCTGAAGCTCGATTTTTTTATTAATCCAAGTGTTGAAATCTGAATGGGTTTCACTTCTAAGACTATTGTATATGATATGATCTGCAGCACATCTTTTCTCCTGTGCTGAAATGAATATTGGGGCGATAATTAGTAAGGCTAAGAAAAACCTCATCTATATCATGGTTTGTGGCAGCTTAGCGTTTGGATCATCAGGAGCTGTGATATTGACAGCTTCGACTGCCACTATTTCAGGAACCACTCTTTTTACTGCTTCTTCGACTCCAGCTTTCAAAGTCATGGTTGACATAGGACAAGAGCCACAGCTACCAAGAAGTTCAAGTTTCAAAATGTTGTCTTCAACACTCAGAACCTTGACATTGCCTCCATCTGCTTCCAGATATGGACGAATGTTATCTAAGGCTGCTTCTATTCGATCTAGTAACTCCATATTCATGTTTCGTTACGAATTTAACTCTACTTTCACAGTTTTATGTTGTGTAGCGTTTCTTATTGCTACTTGCTGAGCCAGTGATTCCGACAGATTATTGAATGCTTCAGATGAAGTATCATCCTTTAACACAGCTGGGTAGCCTGAATCGCCACTTTCTCTTATACTTTGCACAATCGGAATTTGCCCCAAGAAAGGAACATCAAATTTCTCAGCAAGGTTCTTTCCTCCGTTTTCACCAAAAATATAATACTTGTTATCTGGGAGCTCTTCGGGAGTGAAATATGACATGTTTTCAACTACTCCCAGAACAGGAACGTTAATTTGAGGCTGCTTAAACATTGCCAAACCCTTTTTAGCATCTGCCAGGGCCACTTTCTGCGGCGTTGTAACTACAATAGCACCTGTAACCGGGACAGTCTGTACCAAAGTTAAGTGAATGTCACTTGTGCCAGGAGGCAAATCAATTAAGAGATAATCCAAATCTCCCCAAAGCGTATCCCCTAAAAACTGTTTCAAAGCTGAACTTGCCATAGGCCCTCTCCAAACCACAGCATTTTCCGGAGGAGAAAGAAACCCTATTGACATCAATTTGACTCCATATTGCTGAACGGGTATAATTAGATTTTTACCATTTTGCTCCGTTACCGAAGGTTGTTCAAACTCACAATTGAACATGGTAGGTACGGAGGGGCCAAATATATCAGCATCTATCAACCCAACCTCAGCTCCAGTCTTAGCAAGCGCAACTGCTAGGTTAGCTGCTACGGTAGATTTACCTACACCACCTTTACCTGAAGAAATAGCAATGATATTCTTTACTCCTGGAAGGATAGGGGTGTTATTCCTAATAGTAGTGACGGAAGAAGACATTTCAATAGAAACAGAAATCTCTGTGCCGAAAGATTCTTGTATGGCCTCTTCACAATTTTTTCGAATTAGTTCTTTAAGCGGGCAAGCTGGAGTTGTCAGTACTACGGTGAAACTAATCTGATTGTCTTTAATGGAAATGTTTTGAATCATGTTGAGTGAAACCAAATCTTTTTTAAGATCAGGGTCCTCAACTTTACTGAGTGATTTTAAAACGTTTTCTCTTGTTATTTCCATAGTATTATCGAATCAAGTGCAATGTTAGCTAAGCGAGCTTAGACTGCAAACCCAAGGAGATTATGAATGATTAATTAGTCACGAATTTGTCAGAGTAAGCTTTAGATAATGGGCAGGTGTTTGCATCGAATAATTTAGCTTTGCGATTTCCATTGATCTATTTGGCAACATCGAGACCTTGACAAATTCTGGTGAGAGTTATAAACTTGATGGGGGAGGTCGAAGTGTTTCAATAATTTATGATTAGTCCTGCAACCATAGACGAAATAAAAACGAGAGTCGACATTGTCGAAGTAGTGAGTGATTTCGTCACACTCAAGCGTTCAGGATCAAGCTATAAGGCACTAAGTCCATTTGCAAACGAAAAGACGCCATCTTTTTATGTAGTCCCTTCTAAAGGGATTTTTAAGGATTTCAGTTCAGGAAAAGGAGGGGATGCAATCACTTTCGTCATGGAAGTCGATGGACTTAGCTATGTAGAAGCGCTGAAATATCTGGCTAAGAAATACAATGTTGAGATAGAAGAGGATGAGGTATCGTCCGATGAGGCTCAAGAGGCTTATAATAAGCGGGAAAGCCTTCATATCGTACTCAACTATGCCAAGGATTATTTTCATGATTTATTACTCAACTCGGAAGAAGGTAAGTCTGTAGGATTGAGCTACATAAAGGAGCGCGAGATATCCGATGAGTCTCTAGAAAAGTTTGAACTGGGATACAGTCTTGGCCAGTGGGATCATTTTATGAAATCAGCCTTGGAAAAGGGCTATGAAAAGTCCCTCCTTGAAGAAGCTGGGTTGGTGATTTCCAAAGAAACAAAAACCTACGATCGCTTTCGAAACAGAGTCATGTTTCCGATTCACAACGTTTCAGGAAAAGTAGTTGCTTTTGGTGCCCGAATTCTAGTTTCTGATAAGAAACAGCCTAAGTATATAAACTCTCCCGAAACGGAGCTTTACAACAAGAGTAATATCCTATATGGGCTTTATCAAGCCAAGCAGGAAATTAGGAAAGATGATAAATGCTATCTGGTAGAGGGGTATACTGATGTAATTAGCATGCATCAAACCGGAGTGGAAAATGTGGTTTCGTCTTCTGGGACTGCACTTACTGCTGATCAAATCAAACAGATCAAGCGGTTTACCCAAAACGTCACAGTCATTTTCGATGGAGATGCGGCTGGAATCAAGGCGAGTATCAGGGGTATAGATATGCTTCTTGAAGGAGGTCTCAATGTAAGAGCCGTGGCATTGCCTGAGGGTGAGGATCCTGATAGCTATGCTAAGCAACTGGGAACGAGTGCTTTCAAGCACTTTATTGAAAGTGAATCTCAAGATATTATTCGATTTAAAACCAAGTTGTTTCTTGAAGATTCTAAGAATGACCCTGTAAAGAAAGCAGGAGTGATCAAGGATCTGGTTAGCTCCATAGCCAAGATTGATGACCCCATTAAAAGGGCTGTTTATCTCAAGGAATGTAGTGACCTACTAGAAATAGATGAGCGAGTGCTTATCAGTGAGCAGAACAAAATTCTGATTCAGAAAGGTAAGGAAGGTCAAAGTGAGAGGGGCAATCAGGAAGAATTGCCTCCTATTCCTGAGGAGCTGATGACTGAGGAACCAGCCAGTACAGAAAAGCCTCGGCTTCTCAAAAACATAGAGCTTCAGGAAAGAGAAAGCATAAGAGTACTTGTCAACTATGGAAGCGTAAGCATTAAAAATCAGGAACTCAACGATGAGGAACTGATTTCCTACTTCATTTCTGAAATAGAGGAGATTCAATTTGTCAATCCTGTATACAAGGAAATATTGAGGATTATAAAAGAAAAATTGGCTGCTGGAGAGCTCGTAGATGGCCAGTATTTAATCAACCATGGATCTGAAGAGATCAAGAGCGTTGTTGTTGATTTGATGACTCCAAGATATGAGGTAAGTGAAAATTGGGAGAAAAAATTTAAAATTTATATTCCGAAAGAAAAGGAACTTTTAAAAGATGTAACTTATTCCAACATATTGAGGTTAAAGTTCAGAATTGTCCAGCATCTGATCGAAGAGGAAAACAAGAAGCTGATAGAAGAAATCCAAGATGACGATAAAGTGGATGAAATATTGGATGAAATCAACGAACTTAAAAAGATTGAAATGGACATAGCCAAACATCTTGGCAATGTCACAGTGAAATAGACAACAGTATCCAATGAACAAGGAAAACGAAGTGCTTGACAGTATAGAAGAAGCGATTCTTGCAGTAGGTAGAGGAGAAGTTATTATAGTAGTAGATGATGAGGATCGAGAAAACGAAGGAGACTTTGTTTGCGCTGCTGAGAAGACAACCCCCGAAATAATCAATTTTATGAGCAAAATGGGGCGTGGGCTTATCTGTGCACCCTTGGTAGAAGAGCGGTGTGAGGAGCTTGGACTTGACCTTATGGTAGGTAAAAATACTGCAGTTCATGAGACTCCTTTCACAGTGTCCGTAGATTTGAAAGGGCATGGAACGACTACAGGTATTTCTACTTCAGATCGAGCCAAAACGATCATTGCACTGGCAGATCCGAACACCAATCCAGCAGAATTGGGACGCCCGGGACATATTTTCCCACTTAAAGCAAAAAAGGGAGGAGTACTTAGAAGGGCAGGCCATACTGAAGCTGCCATTGATTTGGCAAGACTCGCTGGACTAAAACCTGCTGGAGTTTTGGTTGAGATTCTAAAAGAAGACGGAACAATGGCCAGACTTCCTGACTTAAGGGAGATCGCCAATGAGCACAACCTCAAGCTTATTTCCATAAAAGATCTTATTGAATATAGGATGCAGCATGAATCTCTTGTAGAAGAAGAGATTACAATCGAAATGCCAACCGAACATGGTGAGTTTATGCTTCGAGCGTTCAATCAGACTCATACCAATGATACACATTTAGCGATTTTCAAGGGTGAATGGAAGGAAGATGAGCCGATCATGGTAAGAGTACATTCATCATGTGTTACGGGTGATATTTTCGGATCTTATCGATGTGATTGTGGAAACCAACTACACAGTGCTATGCAAATGATTGAAAAAGAGGGTAAAGGAATTGTACTTTACATGAATCAGGAGGGAAGAGGTATTGGTCTTATTAACAAGTTGAAGGCCTATAAATTGCAAGAAGAAGGTATGGATACTGTAGAGGCAAATGAGCATCTGGGCTTCAAAATGGATCAGCGTGATTATGGAGTTGGCGCCCAGATTTTGAGAAAAATGGGCGTTACCAAAATGAGACTGATTTCGAATAATCCTAAAAAGAGGGTTGGCTTAATCGGATATGGCTTAGAAATTGTAGAGAACATACCTATTGAAGTGACTCCAAACGTTCACAATAGAAGGTACCTTGAAACGAAACGTGATAAAATGGGACACGAAATTTTAAAAGATTAGATACTCATGCGGATATTTACGCTATGCTTATTATTGTTGATAGTTTCTACCTATGTGCAGGCTCAAAAATTCTCCAGTGAAGAATGGCATAAAGGTTTTATTGTAACTACAAACAAAGACACCATAAGAGGCTCAGTAAAGTATAGCATAGAGACGAATACCATCTTAGTCTTAAGAAATGGGGTGATTCAAACTTTTAGCAGTCAGAAGATCTTTTATGTAGAGATCTTTGATAAACTCGTCGAGAACTACAGACAGTTCTACACCATACCTTACAATATCAAATCCGATTACAAGTCTCCGGTTCTTTTTGAGTTGTTGTATGAAGGCCCTCTTTCTCTATTGGCAAGGGAGCAGATCGTTACAGAAACTGTAAACAGTGTTGATATATATGGCCCTAGCTATAGCCAAACTGTTTTGAAGCACTCCTATTTTTTTCTTGATACAAAAGGTAAAATTCAATATTACTCTGGCCGAAAAGCAGATCTGCTAATCATTATGTCAAAAAAGGAAAGTCAGGTGAAAAGTTTCATCAAGAAAAACAAGCTGGATACCAATGATCTTCGAGATATCATTCGAATCACTGCATTTTACAATTCCCTTTAATTAGAAACAATCTATGAAAAGACCACTCATTTTAATATCCAATGATGATGGTATTACTTCTTCTGGCATAAGAAAATTAGTTGAGCTCATGAAGCAACTGGGCGAAGTAGTGGTGGTCGCACCAGATAGCCCTCAATCAGGCATGGGGCATGCTATTACTGTTGGAGATACGCTCAGGATTACAAAGAATGACATTTTTAAGGATGTCGATGCATATGATTGTAGTGGCACTCCTGCAGATTGTGTTAAGCTGGCAAAGCATCATATTCTTAAAAACCGAAAGATCGATTTGGTGGTAAGTGGAATAAACCACGGAAGTAATACTTCAATCAGTGTATTGTACTCTGGTACAATGAGTGCGGCAATAGAAGCCGCAATTGAAGGAACTCCCGCTATTGGTTTTTCTCTTTGTGATTTTGACACCAATGCAGAAATGTCACATGTGGATCAATACATTCTAAAGATTTGTAAATCAGTTTTGAATCAAGGCTTACCTGATGGTATCGCCCTGAACGTCAATATTCCTACTAAACAAAATGAGGCTGTTAAAGGAATAAAAATCTGCAGACAAGCTAATGCCCGATGGGAGGAAGATTTTGATCAAAGGGTAGATCCCAATGGTCGAAAGTACTTTTGGATGGTCGGCAATTTCGTCAATCATGATAAAGGAGAAGACAATGATGAATGGGCGATTGCTAACAATTATGTCTCTGTAGTGCCTTGCCAATTTGACCTTACAGGTTATTCCGCAATCGAGGGTTTAAAAGCCGATTGGGATATCTGATCTTTTCGTAAATCATTTATTAACTGGACTTGTTTCCAGCGTGTTCAACCTTTGATTCCGACTTTTATTTTTAGTCGAATTTTTCCTATTCAATTAATTACAACTAAAACCGAAGGAATTGGAAATCAGAAGTTAAGTGGTATTGAAACGTGGAAACGTGAAATGAGCTACTAACCTGAAAATTGGGTGCTGGTTTTATAGCATATGTTGAATCTAATCCAACTAAAGGAGAACGCTCTTCTGATTGATTAGAAAACCTCCAGTGATCGATTGATATTTGACAATGTCCAATGCATATAGCTTTGTGATTTGTCTGTGTAATTCTTGTTGGATGTACCATAGCTGCGATGTTTATACTTAAACATACTTATCAAAATATCAACCTCGATGATCTATTCGCTCAACTAGTGTATTTACAAGACCAACTATAAAAATCTCACATTTAGTCTTTATTTTTCATATGACGTAATTCGTTATTAAAAATATCTATTCTTTAAGAAAAAACTGTTGCCTACATTTTTTGGCTTGAAAAATGTATTGATAAAAGAAGAACATTTCTCAGCCATGAAAACACTCATCCTTTGCTTTTTGACTATTTTCTTTTCGTTGTATACCAAAACAGTTCTTTCGCAGAACCTTAAAAAGTCTCATTTATATGTAGTTTATGATAACGAGGTTATGAAAGTTTCTCCAAAAAAGATTCAGGGTCTTTACTTTAGAAACAACACCTTTTTGGAAGGAGAAGTAAGACTCGTTGATAAGAAATTTCTTTTAAACAATCATTACTATCAATTAGATGAGATTAAAGCTATAAGCTACATTAAACCTGGAATAGGTCATGGAGTAGCTATAGGTGTCAAATGGATTGGGGTGGGGGTTGCGTCAGTAGGTAAGGGGCTAGTTTCACTTTCTACGTCTGACGAAGATGACTGTGTTGAAGACTCAAGTTTTAAGGAAAATGCAGCATTGTTAGGTTCTGGAACCATTATTTCACTAGCAGGTGCCGGGCTTACTTATTTATCAGATCGACGTATATCTAACAGTGATATGATAGATATTTTTGAAAAGGAGTATCCCTTTTTGATCTCTAACAGGTGGCTAAGTCGGAAGAAAGTAATTAAGAAAATTCAAGCCAAAATTGTGGCAAGAATGGAGTTCGAAAATGAATCTCAGTTTTATTGACTCAATTAGGTGAGGCTTATAGACTGGTTAAAAAGAGAATTTGAGGCTATCAATAAATTTATTGCAATCATCCTTACTCCCAATATAAATGAGAGCATTCTCATCATACACTTCCCAGTGATTACCCTCCTTACTGAATCTTAATTTATACCTTGATTTGCTCCTTACGTTGAAAAGCTCGTTTAATAGTTTCATAGGCTCTTAATCTATGGAACAAACGTATCGATAAAGCGATAACTAATCTGGTCTATTCGATGAACTCTTATTTTTACTAGTTGGATATCGCATATGCATCGGTAGCATTAAGTAGGTATATACTACTTATTTTCTTTTGACACCTCTTACCGCCTCCGCACTCCAAGGGTCATCTGGCCATGAATGCTTCGGATAACGCCTCTTTAGATCTTTTTTTACTTCGAAATATGTATTGTCCCAAAACGAGCGAAGGTCTCCCGTAATTTGCACCGGTTTAAATCCAGGGGAAAGTAATTGCATCAAAACAGGGTTTTTACCTCCATTAACTACTGGTGTATCCGAAAGTCCAAACACTTCCTGAAGTCTTACGGAAAGAAATGGTGGTTCGGCGTTATCACGATAAAGAAGCTTAATGGATGAACCACTTGGAACATCGATTTTCTCAGGTGCCAATTTATTAAGCGTTTCCTGAAGCTCCCAATCTAAGCTGCTTTGGAGTACTTCCTTTAGGTTTATTTTTTTAAGATCCTCCGGTTTCTTGACTTTATCCAAATAGGGAGTCAACCATTCCGAGTTGGTTATCAGCAGCGTGGACGTACTTACATCTGGCCATGCATCTTGAGGATTCCACTTTCGCAATGAAAGCACTCTGTTTTGCCACTGTTCCACTTCTTCGTTAAAGTCAAGGAGTGAGCCCCCTTCTTTTTTGATGGCTTCTGAGATCGCCTGAACTAAATGTGATTCGTCAGGATCGGGTAATGGTTTAGACTGCAAGACGATACTGCCAATTCTCAAATCTTTCGTAGCAATTAAACCACCTCGCTTGGTATCCCAAGTAATGACTTCCTTTTCCTTTACCATAGGAGCAAGGTCTCTGGGGTTAAGTTGAGAAGCCAAGAAAACCTTTCCCATCCCATCTCGGGCATCTATATGTGAAATCGCCAACCACGGTTCATGGGCCAAATCATCCCGATGACCAACCATGGCATATTTTCCATTGGAGAGTTGAAATTGAGCGTTGTTTCCAGGTCGTGCAAAAGCGATTCGCTCAGGGTATGCGTGCGACAAAATTAAACCCGTTTCATAGGGGTCAACCGGCGAATTTTCAGCTTCTATTTCAAACATGCGGCGATAGGATTCTGCTACTTTCTCTATTCTGCTGAATTTCTTCCCAAGCCTGTTTTCCTCACGGAAACGCCTTAATGTTTCTATTCTAAGGTTGATGTCGACACCAGAATCTCTGGGTAGCGGATCTCTTTCTTCAAGTAAAGCAGCGGTATCAGTGGCCAGAGCCAGCATTTCATCTTCTTCGGCTTCCAATAGCATGTGAGCGATGCGAGGATGACAGGGAAGCTTGTGAACACTTTTTCCATGGTCAGTAATCTTTCCATTTTCCAAAGCACCGATTTGATGTAGTGTATCACTTGCCTGAGCCACAGCACCTTTTGGTGGCTGGCTTAACCATGTTAGTTGTGCTACATCTACGATTCCCCATTGTGCCATATCCAAAACCAAGGATGTAAGGTCAGCTTCCATAATCTCAGGTGTCCTGTGATCATCTAATCGTGCTTGCGTAGCTTTTGACCACATTCTATAGCAAGCGCCGGGAGAAAGTCTGCCAGCTCTTCCTGCTCGTTGATCGGCGGAATCCTTGGATATCTGAACTGTTTCCAGTCTTGATAATCCGGACTTAGGGTCAAACCTGGAAGTACGTCCATACCCAGTGTCCACCACTACTTTAATTCCTTCAATAGTAAGACTTGTCTCGGCTATTGAAGTAGCCAGAACAACTTTGCGTTTGCCATCTCTATCTGGAGTAATGGCGGCAAATTGCTTGCCTTGAGGAAGCATACCATAGAGTGGATGGATAGCAAAACCCTTCAATTGTTTTCGCAAAATCTCTTCGCAGTTTCTTATTTCTCTTTCACCTGGGAAAAAAGCCAAAATATCTCCCTCATGCTTTTTGCTCGCATCAATGATCGTTCTTGCTGTCATTTCAGGAAGTAACATCAAATCCTGTTCGCCTACATAATTGACATCTACAGGATATTGTCTTCCCTTACTTACGACAGATTTTGATTTGAGCAGGTAAGTGAGTTGCGGCATGTCCAGAGTTGCCGACATGATCATGATTTTAAGATCGGGTCTCAAAACTTGCTGTGCTTCACGACAAAGCGCGAGTGCCACATCAGCATGGATACTTCTTTCATGAAACTCGTCAAATATCACCAAACCAACTCCTTCCAAGGCATTATCAGAATGAATCATTCTTGTGAGGATGCCCTCAGTTAGTACTTCTATCTTAGTTTGGCTCGAAACTTTGTTGTCAAACCTAACCCGATAGCCAACTGTCTTACCAACCTGATCTTCAATAAGTTGAGACATGCGACTGGCAATGGTTCTTGCAGCTAATCGTCTTGGCTCAAGCATTAAGATTTTTTGCCCTTTTAGCCACGATTCTTCTAATAACGTGATAGGAAGCAATGTACTCTTTCCGGCCCCAGGAGGTGCATTTACGATTAGGGTGTTTGATTGGGATAGGTGTGTTTTTACTTCATCTATAACCTCTACTATAGGAAGATCAATTTGTTGATAATCAAAAGCCAATGCTTACTCAATTTTGTAAGCCACGAAATTAGTTAATCGGACGGGCAAGTTTTTCGATAGGGGATGTTTTCTCCTACATATTCTCTCCACTCTTCCTCTGATAAGTTTCGATCTGTAAGCTCACAGATCCTCTTGGCGAGCATAGCAGGATTTACTTCCCATATCCTGAGATAATTATCCTTAGAACCGGTTATTATCTGGTCACCTTCTTTGTTGAATGCAGCTGTCATTACCCAATCGTAATGATCGTCCAGTACAATTGGTAATTTTCGTGTGTTCTTGATATCCCAAAGCCTTGCCGTGCCGTCACGACTGGCGGTGAGTAAAGTGTGACCGTCGGGACTAAACTCTACATCCGTAACTGCGGACTGGTGACCTGAAATGATTCGGATAACTTCTCGGGTTTTCAAATTCCAAATAACAGCATCTCCAAGCTCTCTTCCAATCGCCATCATACTGTGATCATCGCTAATGTCCATTGCATTGATTGCATATGCCTTTTCAAACATGATTTTGGATTCCTTGCCCCACTCATCCATCTTCATGATGGAACCGGCCTCAGTACCTAGATAGAATTTGTAATCTTCAGGGTTGATTGCAATGGAAAGCACTTTGGATGTGGATTGGCCAATAGCTGTTGTATCGTATTCATATCCCTTCAATTTGATTTCACCCTTTCTGTTTACAGCTAGGTAGGCATCCTTGTCTGGAAGAAATGAGGCTGCCATCAAGACTTCTCTATCGAGAAGCGGAGCTGACATCTCACCCATTGGGTTCTCTTGTAAGTCAATAATCACCGTGCCCGTGTTTTTTGTCACAATCATAAGAAAGCGATCATCATGACTGATATCGATTGATCGTATCAGGTCTTTACCTTCAAAGACAGTAGATGGAATTGCTTTCGGTTCATTGATATTCCACCTGAGAACTCGTCCATCAGAGCCAGCGGAGTAGAAATACGATCCAGAACCCAACTCCACAGAAACAACCATTTGACTGTGTCCTAATATCTGATTGTAGGCATAATCTAGAAGTGTGGAATCGTACGTAAGATACTTGTTGGCGTAATGAAGCGCAGAATACACATTCAAATGAGAAACAAATTTTTCATCGGGGTTTTCCTCCCAAAAATTAAAGGCCTGACATGCGACAAGTGCTTTCAGCTCAGGATGATACCCTGGCATCAAAAGCGATCGCTGAGACATAGATTGTACGATTTCTGTGAGTTCGAGCGTTCTAATCTTATCCTTAAGCCTTTGTATTTCAACAGACTTTTCATCTTGAGAGAAAGAAGAATAGCAGATTAAAAAGAACGCAACGGAAAGGAGTGTTAGCTTAAGCCTTTTCATATTATTCAAATTAGATAATAAAGGTAACCAGAATATTTTGGCTGATAGCGACTAATTCTGAGAGTAGATCAATAACCTAGGATTAGGTGTTGTCCTTGAATCAGCTTTATTCTGCCTTTACAACTCTTTTTGTAATCGTATTCCCATTTTCCAGAGTGATTATAATCAAGTAGACTCCCGATTTTACTGCCAACTCAATGAGATGTTTTCCAGAAGGCTTAAACACTTCATTATCCAAAGCGACTCCTGATATATCAAACACAGAATAACTGAAACCTATATTAGATTCTACATGAATCTCGGATGTAAATGGGTTTGGATATATGTTAAGTTCCAATGTTGGTTTTTGAGCGGAAAGAGGAGAAAGAGGTGAGGCGTTGGCAACTTGGGATGTGTTAATAATCACATCGGTTACTTCAGGGATTTCCATTGAGCCACGAGTCTCAACATAATAAAAGTATTCTTCATCTGAGCTTAAGGCTTCATTGTTGAATGTTCCATCATCCCAATATTCGAATGAATTGAGGCTTATATCGATTGAGTCGATTAATTCAAAGCTATTGATGTCTTCAGAATCTCCTCTATAGACATAATGATATGGTTGATTACGCGATTGCTGATTCCATGAAGCTTCTGCTTCCCATTGTAGTAAAATACTGTTGTTGTGACTCGGTGTGAGTGTTAAATTGACTGTGCTTGCCTCACCCGAGACTCCAGCCATCATTTGATTCGCGTCCACAATAGCTACATAATAAGCATAGCTTATGTCTTTGGTGTTCAATTCATTATCAGTATGACTAACGTCGGTCAACCCTTCTTTGATTTTGGTAAATGAGCTTTCATCATTTCCTTTCCTGTACAGGTCATACGAGTATGGAGCTGGATGTAACTGACTATCAATATCATATGCAGGAGTCCACTGAATGAGTACTTCACCAGAGCTTTCACTTGTTGAAAGTACATCTACTTGAGTTATGATAGGTGCATCAATAGGAAGACTTGAGCATACTTCATCAGAAGCAATACTTCTTCCTCCGTATGGCTCAGGAAAGAGCGCGACTAAGCGATAGCAATAAGGGCTACCTGGAGATAAGCCTGAACTATGATTATCATCTATGTATTCCAATGCTCCGATATCCACCTCATCTATTAACTCAAATCCAGAAAAGGTTGATAGATCCGCAAGTCGACATTTATCAGATTGCGCAAGGAAAAATCCTCTTTTGCGCCAGACTTGTAATGATTCTGCTTCTGAGCAGCTATAGCTGTCCCATTGTAACTTAATGAATCGATTATCGGTCAATTCTGCTCGAACTCCTTCAACTAAGGGGCCATTGATGTTGATCCAGATGCTTTGCAAATCTGTGAGGCCTGGTCCAAACTCTGGATTATCAATAGCTCTAATTAGCGTATGATAAGGTTTAGATCTGACATCAGAACAACTTGTTTCTAAGTTGAGTGAAAGACGGGCGGGAGATATCAAAGAACTAGAGAAGAAACTGGCCAATTCTTTCTCAAAAAGCTCTCCATGGGCACTAAGACTTACTTCATCACTATCAGGGTCATTTGCGGTTATAGTGATGTTAGAGCTACTATAAGCTTGTTCGCAAAATATGCTTGTACTAAGAATTTGGGGGGATAAATTGTCAGATTCAAAAACTTGTATCTGCATATCACGTGTTGTAAAACCCATTTTATACCAATCACCTTCGACCTTACGCCATTCTATTACTTGGTAGGCAATATTATACTCCCGTTGTTCAAAGTCTGAACTTTTTACGAATGCATCACCTGGAGCATCCCAGATTACATTTCCATTAGAGTCAATGTTAAACGATGGAGGATTGTCTTTTTCACTTCCCGTTGCAAAATTAGAATAGAATGAGGGATCGTTTGGAAATCTATAAATTTCAACGTCTAAATCACTTGCCTGTTTTGGAGTTATTAATTTATAGGAAAGGCTATCTCCATCTGGATCATACGCTCCTGGATTGTGCTTAAAGACTACACCAACTACAGCAAAATCTATGGCTGGATAGGTGAGGATAGGGGAAGAGTTAGAGCCAAGAAATGGGTCTATAACCAAGAGTGTTTCCACATAAAATGAAGTGCCAACAGAATTATCTATATTAATTATATCTGCATTTCTATATTCTTCTCGATAGCTAATTAAATATCCAGCACCATTTGGTTGGCTAAAAGTATAAGTGTGTGTGAAAGAAACTAAGTCTATACCATTCTCTAGTTGCCGAGATTCTGGCTGAAACGGACCATTTATATTTATTCCGTTTATATCCAAAGTACCCCCACCAAAATCTATTGAAGAACCACTATCTCTAAATGCATTTACGGTTATCTCATATGTGAGACTCAAATGACTGATTTTTTTCAGTGTGATTTCTCCTCCTTTAATATGAGTAGCCTGAGCTGATGAAATCAGAAGCAGGAGCGAAAAAATGATAAGATATTTTTTCATTTAAAAGATAGAGATTGGTTTCAGATAACGACCTTTCTGCCAGGAATATTGTGATTAACCAAGGGTTCAAAAAAGAAACATTAAAAAAGGTTGCCCCAGAATAACTACCGTCGTAGAAACCTGGAGCAACCTTTTAATGAATACTCAAAGTTAAGAATTTTCAGAATGAGAACATTAAGGAAAGATTACTTAAATAGCCTCTGTCCCTTTTTCACCTGTTCGTATTCTTATGCACTCCTCGATAGGTAGGATGAATATTTTTCCACTACCAACCATTTCACCATCGTTTGATTCTGTAGCACTTGTGATGGCTTTTATCGTTTTGTCTTTGAAATCATCATTAACAGCGATTTCAAGTCTGATATTCGAGACCATTGTCGGAATTACCTTCTGTCCTCTATAGATCTCTTCTGTTGCACCTCGTCCATGTCCGGATACATTACTTACAGTGATTCGTTCGACTCCTGATTGTATTAGAGATTCTCTGACCTGGTCAAGTTGATTCTCTCTGATTATTGCAATAATTAATTTCATGTTAGCTAGGGTTATTCATTCCGTATCCTTTTTCTCCGTGATAGGAGCTATCTAAGCCTTTCATCTCTATCGACTTGTTAGCACGTAGAGGAACGAATTTATTTAAGACGAAAAGTATGAGAAGTGTACCAGCTCCAGCATAAACCAATGCAATTGCTACTGCAAATGCCTGAATCCCGAATTGATCCAAAATAGACCAAGAACCTCCGGCTAGCTCAGCCGCATCGCTCATCCAGCTATCTCTGATAAAGAAGACTAGTAAAAGAGCACCTACAATCCCACCGACACCATGTATTCCAAATGCATCTAACGTATCATCATAACCGAGCTTGTTTTTCATAGTGATGGCAAGGTAACATACCCCACTAGAGAAAATCCCTAACAAGATTGCTCCAACAGGTTGTACGACACCAGCAGCAGGGGTAATAGCAACAAGTCCAGCCAAAATACCAGAAACAAATCCCAAAGCAGTGGCTTTTCCCTGATGGATTCCTTCTATGATAATCCAGGCCATGGCTCCAGCCGCAGCAGCTATTTGAGTCATGGTAAGTGCTTGAGCGGTACTCATTCCACTTTCCAGGCTACTTCCTGCGTTAAAACCAAACCAACCTACCCAAAGCAAACCGGCTCCAATCATTGTCATCACAAGGTTATTTGGCTGAATAGGAATATGCGGGTGCATATTACGTGCTCCCAAGTAAATGGCAGCAACAAGACCACTTATACCAGCGCTGATATGTACAACAGTACCTCCTGCAAAGTCAATAGCTCCGTCAGCTCCCAGATTTAATATAAATCCATCTGATGCCCACACCCAGTGACAAAGAGGGTTATAAATCAACACCCCCCAGAGTGCAATGAAAATACAGTAGCCTTTAAACGAAATACGTTCTGCAAACGCTCCAGCTATGATAGCTGGGGTAATGATGGCGAATTTTCCCTGAAACATTGCAAAGACATATTCAGGTATTCCATCTGTGATTTTTTCATCAATTCCCTGAAGTAGAAAATAATCCGAGCTCCAGCCAAACCACCCGCCAAGCACATTTGAACCAAATGCCATGCTGTATCCGCAGATTACCCAGAGTAGCGTCATGATGCCCATGGCTGCAAAACTGTGCATCATGGTTCCCAACACATTTTTGGTTCTAACCAGCCCTCCATAGAACATCGCAAGACCTGGAATCATAAGTAGAACGAGCGTAGTAGAAGTTAGCATCCATGCTGTTGCACCAGCATCTATGGCAGATTCTTCGCCAGCAAAGGATTGAAAACCAATAAAGAGAAATAATAAGGAGTAGAGTTTCTTCACAATTCTTATATGCGTTAAAATTATCAAAGTGCTAATTTTATAAAAAAGGCATAAAATATTGCTATTCGATTGAATACTTGTGAAAAATTTTATGTTTTGGTGAGAATAATTACAATTAATTTGGAAAATATGCAATTCATATTTTCAAGAAAAACATTACCAAAAGCCTTTGTGAAGATTATGACCAGTAGTTTTTAAGTTTTCCCTAATTAGCGTTCTATATGATTGGTATGTTCTGAGTTATCCAGTAGTATTTTTCAGTAATTGATAGAGCGTATCACTATCTATTACTTCCAGGTACTCTTTGTATTCAAGCCCGACCTCCACGAGAAATGTAGTAAGAAGAGATTTTACGATATGTAGAAGTTTTTCCTTATCCCAGGGTTTTTCTATATAGTGATTGAGTCCAGTACTATTTATGGCTTCAATCGTATCCTGATGTGTGGCTTGACCTGTTAATAATACTTTTTTGGTTGACTCAAACCTTCCATCCATTTTCAATTTCTTCAAAAAGTCAACTCCTGTATTTTCGGGCATAACATGATCTGTGATAATTAGCCCAACGAAGTTTCCTTTATCATAGATTTCATCTATTAAGTCCCATGCCTCTGTGGCGGATTCGCATTCCTCGATGGAATAATGACTTTCTAATAACTGTAAATCTGAAACAAGTGCGTTGAGCACATTTCTTTGATCGTCTATGCAGATAATATGAATCTTTTCCATGCTAATGCGTTAAGGGTATTTTTATAACAAAGACAGTCTTACGGAACTGACTCTCTACCTCTATGGTACTATCATGCTCTGTTATGATTTTCTGGACGATAGATAATCCTAGCCCAAGGCCAAATGAAAGTCCATCCACCTTGGTAGTGAAACTGGGTTCGAATATCTTAAATAAAATCTCTTCTGGAATCCCAGGTCCATTGTCAGACACTTCTACTTGAATAAATCCATCAATTGTCTGACTAGTTATTTGAAGCTGAGGTGATTCAGACTTTCCGTGAATCATGCTTTCAATGGCATTTTTAATCAGGTTGATCCAAACTTGAGTTAACCCTCCCAAGCACGCTTGAATAGGAGGGAGCTCCTGCAGGTTTATGTTTGTCTTAACCCGTTTTGTGAGGTTCTGCGTAATGATCAGCGCCTCTCTTATGCTTTCGTTAACATCAACATGCTTGCTCCAGAGATGCTGACTTACTCCCAGTTGCTTGACCGATTTGACCACATGACCCGAGTGTCTGGCAGCTACCATAGTATCATGAAGCATGCGTCCTAATTTCCATTGTTCTAGAACCTCTTCAATCTTGCTGAAGTCTTCTTCTAGATAATCGATCAGCTCGTCAGTGTCAATATTGGTTTTAGAAAGGCGTTTGACTTGTACCTGATCAAGTTTTTTGAACTTCTTCTCTAATTGAGACTTACGGTTTCTGGCCTCCAAAGTTGATATTCCATTTCCGTTATCCAACCCATTAAGGAAGAAGTCGATCGTTTTGTCCTTATTCTTTTTGAGGTTTTCCGTGATGAAACCAATTAGCGATGTTAGGTTGCTATTTATCACTCCAATTGAGTTGTTTAACTCATGGGCCAGTCCTGCAGCCATTTGCCCAAGAGTTGCCATTTTCTCGGCTTTCATTAGCTTATTTACATCTTGCTGTTTTTCTTCTGCCATCTTGCGAGCAAAATGCTGCCGTGCGTATAATTCGTTTACAACTACTGACATAAGGAACGGCATAAGTCTCTCCAGCTCCTTGCTATCATGATCTAGTAATGCTTTATCGTAGTAAGCTACCACTGCATCTTCTTCCGCCACTACTCTTGAGTAACTCAGGTTTTCCCTTGAGAAGTAGCTATATACTCCTATGAATTTATTCTTTGACGCCTCGAAAATGGGATAATCTTCAAATTTTTTGTCCTCAAGAAAACCAAAGAACTTCCCTTCCAAGACTAGAAACAGCTTTGAGTTGTGCTTATGATAATCAATCAGAATCTCTCCTTTTTTCAAACGAATCGTCTTCTCTGGTTTGGAGAAGTAGTTATCCTTAATCCATTTAAAATCAATTGCTTCTATCATTTTCAACTCAATTAAAAAATCCTGAAAGGTTGAGGAAGTACATCAATGCATAGTTCAAAGTCAAACCAATAAGCGCAATAACAACTCCTGGTTTAGCCATATGCTTTGTCTCTAGCGCGCCTGTAGCAAATGCTAATGCGTTTGGTGGTGTACTTATTGGCAATGCCATCCCCATAGAGCAAGAAATTGTTACTGCTATAATCATCATTTGACTCCCCCCATAAGAAGCCATTCCAGAGAGAGAAACTCCCAATGCAGCCACCAGCGGTAGCAGCAGGTTGGCTGTGGCTGTGTTTGACATAAAGTTGGCCATAGTCGCAGCTACCAACGTAATGAGACCAATAATAAAAATAGGATGAAGAGAACCGAACGGTATAGCTGCTATCAATCGCTGTGCTAGTCCACTTTGATCCAGTGCCAGTCCCAATGCTATGCCGCCAGAAACAAGCCAAAGTACATCCCAACTTATGTTTTTGAGATCATTTTTAGTGATAATACCCAAACTGGAAAAAATCGCAATGGGAATCATAGCCACTATGTAAGCATTCATTCCATGTATGAAATCAGTGAGCCAAAGAAGAATAGTCAATCCAAATGTGACATAAACGATGTATGCCTTGGTGGTCTTGATCCATGATCCTTTAATCGTTAGTTGTATTTTCTCTGTCTTTATTGGATAAAAAATCAATAACAAAAGCCACCCAATTAGCAATAGGATGATTACATATGGTATGGAAAAAGTCATCCATTGACCAAATGAAATTACATTTTCGCCAGTAAGATATTTCAATGCAACAGCGTTGGGAGGAGTTCCTATCGGTGTTCCTATACCACCGATATTTGCAGCAACGGGAATAGATAGCATAAACGCGATTTTACCTGTATCACCGGGAAGGAAGAGGGTCATTACCGGAGCTAAAATCGACAGCATCATAGCTGTTGTCGCTGTATTGCTCATAAACATTGAGAATATGGCCGTTATTATCATCATGCCCATCATCACAAACTTTGGGTTTTGTCCAAATGGCTTGAGTAGAAGCTTAGCAAGGTTTTGATCCAACCTGTATTTTGTTGCAGCCATCGCCAAAAAGAAGCCTCCCAAAAAGAGTATAATAATTGGAGAAGCAAATGTGCCAATGATGTCTTTATAGTTAATGAGTATTCCCAGCTCTTGAGAATCGGTCACTTGTGTTAAAAACTTGAGCCCTTTGGAAGAGATCAATACCAATTCTAGAAAGATGATAACAAGAGAAGTTGCATAAATAGGGATGGGCTCAAGAATCCAGAAAAGAGCCGCAAAGAAGAAAATGGCAATGACTCGATGCTCAACCACGGTCATGCCCGGCATTGCAAATATGGATGTCGGAAGTAAAAGTATTAGTAGTGGAATTCCAATTGGAATAATAAGCCTTAATGACTTACTCATATTCATTGCTTTAATTTTTGGCAAAGGTCACGCTTATAGACTCACTATGGTTTACGCTAATAAAAGGTCAAAACCTGATTTAAGTCATGTTTTGATATTGGATTAATTATTAAAAATAACTTAGCCACCATTTATCCCTATTATTCCTTTTGTAGTTTTCGTACCATTTACTCATGGGATAGAGTACAGTTAGCAAAACCACCCAAATCAGATACACTACCCAAAGGTCAAACCCATATCCTTTGAGCTCCGGTTGCTCTGTAATCCACACATCTATAATCATATTAGATATGCTATAACCTGTAAGCAAAGCCGCCACTACAGCTGCAGCATGAATAATATAGATATGAATGATATAATAAAACATAGGTACTCTGCCGATAGTAATAATAGGTTTTGATATTCGTCCATTCCAGTTTTCTGAAAACCCCAAAAGCAGAATTGCAGGCCCAATGGTAACAAGCAGGTAAAGCAAGGAAGGAGGGTACTTAAACACGTTTATAAAAGAGAGCATTGTAAATATTGTCGACTCTTGCGTACTCCATGCAACCGGATCACCATGGAGATTAGAAGATCTAAGTATCACGAAAAGTAAGATGGTAGTAAATCCAATTTGCCTAAGTCTCTTCCTTCTTATCTCAGTAGAAACATCACTATTATAAAATCTACCAAAGTGATAACCAAGAGGCATTACGAATATCCAAGGAATAATAGGATAGCCTACGAATACATTGATCTCTCCAACAGAAACAACCTTAAATTGATGGAGAAAAGCCCATATCGTAGAGAAAGAATCAGAAGGCTGGAATTCGTCGAATGCATTGTGACTAAACACAAAAATTAAACAAACTGCAATGGCAAGTTTCTTGGGAATATGAATAAAAGCAGCTAGAAAAACCATAGATATTCCCAACACCCAGATAACTTGAAGCACCACCAAAGAAAAATCTAGCTTAAACATCCAGCCAAATTTGATAATGGTAATTTCAACGATAACTAACCATATACCTCGCTTTAACAACCAAATCGAGAGATCTTTAACACCCTTCTTTCTACCAACAAAATAAGCAGAAGTACCGGCAAGAAAAACGAATACAGGTGCGCAAAAGTGAGTGATAAATCTCGTCAGGAAAATAGGTGTACTTGTTTGCGTGAGATCTAAAGGATTGTACAGAAAAGCCTCATTGTGAAAGTAATCTCGCACGTGATCAAGAGCCATTATAATCATAACTATTCCGCGTAGCAGGTCTATGGAAGTAATGCGTGATTGTTGGTTAAGATTGGAGGACATTATAGTTGCGGTTATGAGGTGATTAAGATACGTTGGATAATGAAATGTTTTTATCCACTTATCAAATATTGATAGCACTCCACTTTATAAAATTCTCCTAAAACATTATTAAAGCTAAAATCAGGATTTCTAATAGCTTTGCACTTCAATTATGGAGGGAAAAGCAAGCAACAATAAAGTTGCAATCATCACAGGAGGTTCGGACGGGATTGGAAAAGCTTTGTGTTTGAAATACGGTCGGGCAGGATATACCATTGTTTTTACAGGTAGAGATCAAAATAAAATTGATGCTGTTTCGAAAAAACTAAAATCAAAGAGCATTAAGCATTTGGGATTAAAATTGGATGCTGCCTCTAATCAAGATAATCAGACCCTGATTCAGGAAACCATAAGTGCGTTTGGAAGACTCGATGTACTTATTTGCAATGCAGGTATTTCGATGAGGGTGCTATTCGAAGATATTGAGCTTGAAGTCTTTGATAAAATCATGGCAATCAATTTCTCTGGGCCAGTTTCATTGATTAAGCATGCACTCAAGTATATAACGCTAACCAAGGGAAGTATCATCGGTGTTTCTTCTATCAATGGAAGACGCGCAACTCCAGCGAGGACAGCCTATGCAGCCTCTAAATATGCTTTTGAAGGCTTTCTTGAGTCACTTAGAATGGAACTTAAGCCAAAGGATATACATGTAATGGTGGTTTGTCCCGGATTTACCCAAACCAACATGCGTGGTTCTGCAATCATGCCCGATGGAAACGAGCAGGGCGAAACCAAACTCAACGAATCTAAGATGATGAGTGCAGAGACAGTTGCTCGAAAGGTCTACAACTCCATGATCAAAAAGAAACGAGATTTAATCTTAACAACCCAAGGCAAGCTAGCAATAGGAGTAGGTAAGTTTTTTCCTTCGTTTATGGATAAAATGGTTTTCAAAGTCATGTCCAAAAAAGCAGATTCTCCTTTTTATAAGCAATCGAAATAAGCACTTCTTTCTTATCGTAATCATCAATCTTTCTGTGGGGTAAATTTGATTTTACTCGTTTGATATTCAATATTCACTTTAAATTGAATTCTGATTTTACCTCAAGAAAGCATTACCCAGATGATCACCCTTATTCAGTATAACAAAAGCAAGTATTTTGTAGAAGAAAACCTGAAAGCCGCCGAAGCGCTTCGATTGGTCAAATCAAGTCACATCACCTGGATAGACAAAGAAGGACTGGAAAGAGAGACACTCCAAGAAATCACCTCTAATTTTGATATTCATACACTCACTGTTGATGATATAGTCACGCTTGAGCTACTTCCCAAGTTTGAAGTTTTTGACGAATACATTTTCTTTTCAGCCAATATGCTGAAATGGGAAGATGACGACACCATAAGTCAGGAAAAGGTCAGTATTACTTTAAAAAAGGACGTGTTAATCACTTATCAAGAAGGCATCCCTGGAGATGTGTTTGACGATCTAAGAGAGAAGATAAGTCATGGGAGAGGGGTCATTCGAAATCACAAAGTAGATTATCTATTCTATCAGATCATCAGCTCGATAGTTTCCAACTACTCTCATATTGCAGAGCGATTGAGGACAAAAATCGAAGAAATGGAAGATAACCTCTTGACTGACAATAACTATGACGTCATGCAAGATGTCATCACCATCAAGAGAAAGGTAAACATGATCCGGAGATACGCTATTCCACTTCTTGATGCCATTACTTCAATGAAGACGGAAGGCGAGCAATACCTTAAGAAAGCCAACAACGCCTATCTACATGATTTGCAAGATCAAGTCAGGTACATTCTATCGTTTTGCGATACCTCCAGAGAGATGCTTCGAGACATCATGGATTTGCATCAGACCAACCAAAGTAATGAAATGAACAGAGTGATGAAAACACTCACAATCGTATCCGCGATATTCATTCCAATGACTTTTCTTGCAGGTATATACGGTATGAACTTTGAAGCTATGCCAGAGCTACACTGGAGATATGGCTATTTTTCGGTACTCGGCCTTATGCTTTTAGTTGCGGGAACTATTTTCTACATCCTCAAAAAGAAAAATTGGTTGTAAGTCAACTCATTAAGAAATACCACTTCTATTTTAAGTGAGTTTTTGATTCTACCAATTAATAACAAAGTGCCTCAAAAGCGATAAAACTGTCAGGTGTGACACATTGAGCTTGTCGAAATGTCCACTTATAGCATTTCTAATAAGGTTTCAATACGCTCGATCTAAGAGGGCGTTTTTGAAACACCCTCTTACTTGCAAAACGATTTATAACCCAAAGCTTCGTGATTATCACGCAACCACGTTCACAATCTTATTAGGAACGATAATGATCTTCTTGGGAGCCTTGCCCTCTAGCCACTTTTGAACCAACTCATTTTCAATCACAGCCTTTTCCATCTCATCTTTAGGAGTATCAGAAGCAAAGGAGATTTTAGCCCTCATTTTGCCATTGATCATGATCGGATATTCTTTGCTTTCCTCTTTGAGGTACTTCTCATCAAAAGAAGGAAACGAAGCATCAAACACCGTTTCACTATGTCCCAGTTGATTCCAAAGTTCTTCCGCAAGGTGAGGAGCATAGGAAGCCAATAATATCACAAACGGTTCCAGTACAGTTTTTTTGTTGCATTTCAATGCGCCAAGTTCATTTGTGGCGATCATGAAATTACTAACAGATGTATTGAGAGATAGTCGCGTTACATCATCCTCGATCTTCTTAATCGTACCATGCAGAACCTTCAATTCAGCTGCGGAAGGCTGATCCTCAGAAACTTGAAACTCCCCAGCCTTATTATGAAACAAGCCCCAGAACTTCCTCAAAAACTTATAAACCCCCTCAATACCATTCGTATTCCAAGGCTTACTTTGCTCAATCGGACCAAGGAACATTTCATACATTCTTAATGTATCTGCTCCATATCGCTCTACAAGCTCGTCCGGGTTAACGACATTGAATTTTGACTTGGACATTTTTTCGATTTCTCTGGAGCACTTGAAACTCTCGGAATAGATAAAATGAGCCTGATTAGAAATGCCTTTCCATTGCTTAAATTTTTCAATATCTAAATTATCTGATAAGTCAATCATACTAATATCAGCGTGCACCATACTTAGCCTAACATTAAGGCTTATACTTTCAGATAACGTGTATTTGTTTCGAATCCATGTTTCAATAGAAAATGTTAGATCTTTTAAAACATCGGACGAAATATAGATTATCTCTGGGCGAGGTACCTCTATGGCTATTTTTCTACTATCACTATTTAGTTCTCCAACTTCGTTTCTATTCGCATAATCAACAATAGCATAATTTACTAATGCGCTATTTCCAGTTATCATCCCCTGATTCACCAACTTTTTGGCATATTCATCTACCTTGATATAGCCCATATCATAGAGAAACTTGGTCCAGAAGCGCGAGTAGAGTAGGTGACCCGTAGCATGTTCCGATCCCCCCATGTAGAAATCTACATCCTGCCAATATTTCAAAGCCTCTTCACCTACAAATTCAGAATCGTTTTGAGGATCCATGTATCTGAAAAAATACCAGCTAGAGCCCGCCCAGCCAGGCATAGTAGTCAACTCATACGGATGTCCATCGGAGGTTTTGAAACCCTCGGCACGCCCCAAAGGAGGCTCGCCATCCTCGGTAGGTAAAAATTTATCTACATCAGGGAGATTGAGCGGAAGCTCATTTTCCTCTAGCAAATGAGGTACGCCATCCTTATAATAAACAGGAAACGGCTCACCCCAATAACGCTGACGACCATACACCGCATCTCTGATTTTGTAATTAACCTTTCGCTGACCAATTCCCTTCTCCTCTACAAATTGCAAAGCCTTTTCAGTTGCTTCCGCAAAGGCCAAACCATTCAAGATACCAGAGTTGATATATTTACCTTCCTTGGTAGCATCAGCCTCAGTATCCGACACTTTTTGAGCATCCAGTATCAAAGGCTTCTCCAAGCCAAAGTGAGTTGCAAAATCAAAATCCCTTTGATCACCACTAGGCACACCCATTACAGCGCCAGTACCATATCCTGCAAGCACATAGTCCGCAATGTAGATCGGCACCTTTTCATCATTGAAAGGATTGATTACATAACTCCCTGTGAAAACGCCCGATACCGTCTTTACATCACTCATTCTGTCTCGCTCAGACCTGTTCTTCGCTACAGCTACATATTCATCCACGGCTACTTTTTGTTCCGGTGTGGTCAGCTCATCTACCAATTCATACTCTGGCGCAATTGCCATTACTGACACGCCGTAAATAGTATCTATCCTAGTGGTAAATACCTTTATTTTTTTATCAGAATTCTCTACGCTAAAATCTACCTCCGCACCGAAAGACTTACCAATCCAGTTGCGCTGCATATCTTTAATCGAATCCGGCCAATCAATTTTATCCAACCCAGACAGCAATCGATCCGCATAAGCAGTGATCCTCATATTCCACTGCGGCATAGTCTTTTTGATCACCGGATGACCGCCCCTTTCAGAAAAGCCATCTTTCACCTCATCATTAGATAGCACCGTCCCCAGAGCAGGGCACCAGTTCACAGTCGTTTCCGCGATGAAAGTCAATCTATACCCAAGTAAGATTTTCTGTTTTTCAGCTTCAGAGTAACCCTTCCAGTCATCTGCGGTGAATGCTGTGATGTTTTCATCACAAGCAGCATTTACATCCCCATTTCCCTGAGATTCGAACTTAGCAATCAGCGCATCGATGTGCTCCGCTTTATCCGCTTCCTTGTTATACCAACTATTAAATATCTGTTTGAATATCCACTGCGTCCATTTGTAATAAGAAGGCTCACTCGTTCTAAACTCTCTCGACCAGTCAAAAGAAAACCCAAGCCTCTTGAGTTGCTCTTTGTATCTGGTTATATTTTCCTCTGTCGTTTTCGCTGGATGCTGTCCCGTCTGAATCGCATATTGCTCTGCAGGCAATCCAAATGCGTCAAAACCCATAGGGTGAAGCACATTGAACCCTTTTAACCTCTTGTATCGTGAGATAATATCCGTAGCGATATATCCCAAAGGATGCCCCACATGAAGCCCCGCACCAGAAGGATAAGGAAACATATCCAACACATAGTACTTAGGTTTTGATTGATCAATGGATACCTCGTAAGTCTGGTTTTTAGTCCAGTAATCCTGCCATTTTGATTCAATACTCGAGTGATTATATTCTGCCATTCTTTCTCTGAAGATTTCTAAAGTGGCGCAAAGGTAAAAGATGAAGAATATTTTGCTTTAATAAGAGAAACCTTTTCTATTGCAAGGCGTCATTAGGTCGAATTAAATAAAAAACAATTCAGATAAATATGAAAAAGATCATTCTTTCTATTCCGCTGATATTCGCTTTGACCATCATTTCAAGCGCACAAGAATCTGATAGCACTGTCGTAGAGAAGGAAATTCCCAAGGTTGAACAAGCACAAGATTCAATTAAGACGAGTGATGAACCACCGGTGAAGATCGTCAAACCAGACTCGATTCCCGGACTTCCTGAAGTAGTAGCACCAGTAGATGGTGAGCCAAGGATCATTTATTACCAAGACTCCAAACCACAATACAAAGACAAGAGAAAAGACATTAAGACCCTTTCCGGATCCATGAATCACAGTGGAGGATTTTTCGGCGTCTCCTTTAGAGCCTCCGAATTCAAAGATGAGACAGCAGTCATGGCTGGCTTTAGAACCGGTTGGATCATCAACAGAACCCTGGGCATAGGACTAGAAGGGCATGGCATTATCCCTACCGCCAAGTTTGACAATGTCGATCCCAATAGAAACGTCATCCTCCTTGGAGGATATGGAGGTATGTTTATGGAATTCATCGCCTTTTCTAACCAAGTGGTGCACGTTACCTTCCCTGTGGCTGGTGGTGCGGGATGGTTAGGCTATCACGAAGATTGGGAAGACGAAAACTTGAATCAACCTCGAATAAATGAAGATGGGCCTCTCTCAGATCAGGATGTTTTCTGGTACGTAGAACCAGGCGTCTCACTTGAGATGAACATTTCGCGTTCGTTCAGAATGGCTTTTGGACTAAGCAAAAGGATTACTCAGGATTTAGATCTTCTCAACACCAGCAGTTCAGACTTTGAGAACCTCAACTTCTTTGTCACTTTGAAGTTGGGTAAATTCTAAAAACCCATCAACATAAATCATAGCGCTCGATTTGAAGAAATTCAAAACCTCTAAAAACTTTTAAGAGACAAAAAGCATCACCAGCCCCTCCAAATCGTCGCGCTCTCCACTATATCTCTGGCCAAAAGGCCAGAGGATGCCGTTGCGATCCCGTCTAGTTCGAAAGTGAGTTTACTTCGACCTTAACAAAGCAAATAAGGTAAACCGAACAGATAAAAACCTTTACCGTCACTATGAGTCTTTTAGCCTTTTAATTTGATAAAAAGACGTGGTAGTCTCATGACCTTAATGAATCCTTCGATTTTTAAAATTGTAAGCTCAGGTTTTAACCAATCCGTTCAGGTCTATTCGCTATCAATCACCACCCTGACTTAAGATTTACTCTAGTTTCTAAGAAAACAATCTAGACACTAAATGATCAACAGCAGTTTTTTTGAAAGAATAATAGTTCTAACGGTGCGCATTGTATTATTTAGCGAGATCAACAACTATAACCCTTCCCATGTTTAAGAAGCTTACTCTCGTCCCTCTTTTATTCATTATTTGGCAAATCAACTCCTACGCGCAGAAGCCAGATTGGGAAAATCCATCCGTTATTAGCATCAATAAAGAAGAAGCCCACACCTATTTCATTTCCTATGCTTCAGAAGCAGACGCCATTCAAGACAATTCGAACTCCCCAAACTACCAATCACTCAACGGAGACTGGCAATTCAACTGGAGCGAAAATCCTGATACACGTAACAAGGCATTCTATGAACTAAACAGTCAAATGGAAGAAACCATACCGGTTCCATCCAATTGGCAAATGCATGGATACGGCTACCCTCACTACGCCAATATTACTTACCCCTTCCCAAAGAACAAGCCATTCGTGCCCCATGACTATAACCCAGTAGGACAATACAAGCGGTCATTTGATATCACAGACTCATGGAGCAATAAGGAAATCTACATTCACTTTGGAGCAGTCAAATCAGCTTTCTACCTGTGGATCAATGGTGAAAAAGTTGGTTATAGTCAAGGAAGCAAATTGCCTTCAGAGTTCAACATTACAAAGTACATAAAACAAGGAAAAAACGAAGTAGCTATAGAAGTCTATCAGTTTACAGACGCCAGCTATATCGAAGACATTGACTTCTGGCGTCTAGCGGGAATCGAAAGAGATGTATTCTTGCATGCTCGACCGAAACTGATGATTCAGGACTTCTTCGCAAAAACGACGCTCAGCGAATCATTGACAGATGGCATTTTGGATCTAACCGTCAAGCTTACAAATCTTGGCCAAAAGAACTCCTCAAATCTAGCCATAAAGCTATATGATGGCTCTAAGCTGATCTTCGAGAGCGATCAAGGCGCCTCACTTAAAAACGACGAAACCAAGACCCTATCATTCAAAACATCCATTCCTAAAGTAAAACCATGGTCAGCAGAAAAACCAAACCTTTATACGCTGGCTATACTTTTGAAAGATGACAATGATCAACTCTTAGAATGCACGTCGCATCCAATAGGATTCCGAACTGTCGAATTAAAAGGAGGACAGCTACTCGTCAACGGAGCACCAGTTTTATTAAAAGGAGTCAATCGTCATGAGCACGATCCGGAGTTAGGTCATGTAATGTCCAAGGAAATGATGCTAAAGGATATTCAGTTGATGAAGCAATTTAATATCAATGCAGTCAGAACCTCCCATTACCCAAATGATCCCTACTGGTACAAGTTGTGCAACCAATACGGACTCTATGTCATAGATGAAGCCAATATCGAAGCACACGGATATGGCTGGATTGTGAATGAAGTAGCAAGAGACCCAGATTATCACAAACCCATCGTAGACCGCATCCAGCGCCTATTTCAGAGAGACAAAAACAACCCATCCGTAATCATCTGGTCCATGGGCAATGAAGCCGGAACAGGCCAACCCTTTATTGATGGCTATCAGTGGCTTAAGAAAACAGATAATACACGATTGGTTTCATATGATAGGGCAGAAGTGGATCCTGATTTTGATCATATCCGTCATACGGACATTATCGGATATATGTATGCACCTATCACCCATATCCAACAAGAGCATCTCCGCAGCAATCCGGATCGTCCCTTTATTTGGGTTGAATATTCCCACTCAATGGGCAATAGTACAGGTAACTTAAAAGAGCTATGGGATTTTGTAAGAAGCGAGCCAAGAGTTCAAGGAGGCTTTATATGGGATTGGGTAGATCAAGGAATAACCATCACCAATGAAGAAGGACAAACCTACTGGGGATATGGTGGAGATTTTGAACCAGAAACAGCCAAGCACTCTGGAGCGTTTTGCTTAAATGGACTTATTTTTCCTGACCGGACGATACAGCCTGCACTTTGGGAGGTCAAAAAACAATACCAAAACATTCATGTCAAAGAAGTCGATTGGAAAGAATGGACGTTTGAAATCTACAATGAATACTTCTTCTCCAACCTATCCGAATTCGATTTAGAATGGGAGTTACTTGAAAATGGTAAATCAGTTGGCAATGGCATTTTGCCAGTAGAAGGTATTCCTCAATCCAAAACTCAAATCAGCTTAAAAGAGGCCTTTCCTATCCTAAAACCTAACAATGAGTATTTAGTCAACTTCTTTTTCAAATCAAAAGCTCAAAAGGGATTGATTCCGAAAGGACATGAAGTCGCCAGAGAACAGTTGGATGTGCTTAATACCACCCTAGTTTTCAACAATATGATCTCAACTGAAAAAATAAAAGTCAATGAGTCTGATGAGCAAATCGAGATAAAATGTGGAAAGAATATCAATATAATATTCGATAAAGCAAATGGGTTTCTAACTACATATGAAGTAGCGAGTGAAAATTGGTTAACCGCTCCTTTGACTTTGAACACTTGGAGAGCGCCCATAGATAATGACTTGGGAGCATCTATTCCTGAAAAAAGCGGGACTTGGAAAGATATAGAGTCAAAACTAAGCGTCAAGACGGTTGCTTGGGAGATACTGGAAGATGATCAAATAATGGTCAAAATTCATAAGTTCAACCCATCCATTGCCAACTTCTACATAAACTATACAATCGATGGTTCTGGTAAGATCAAAGTGCAATACGTTTTTGAAAGACTGAACAAAGGTGTCTCACTTCTTCCAAGAATTGGTATGAATATGAAGCTGGTCGAGAGCATGAACCAAGTCAGATACTACGGAAGAGGCCCTCATGAAAACTATTCAGACCGCAAAGAATCAGCCTTCTTAGGTATTTATCAGGCAGAGGTAACCGACTTTTATGTGCCGTATATCAGACCACAGGAAAATGGTTACAGAACAGAAAACAGATGGCTTGAAGTCACCAATGAAGACAAAACAGGATTGAGATTTTCTAGCCAAAACCTTCTCAACTTTAATATCAACCATTTCAATAATGAGGACTTTGAACCTGGAACACAAAACCGCCATACCCTTGATTTGATTCCACGCAAGCATGTGAATCTAAATATCGATTACAGACAGATGGGAGTAGGAGGTGATACCAGTTGGGGAATACTACCATATCAGCCTTATTTGATTATCCCTGAGCCAATGAAGTATACTTTTGTGATAGAGCCCCTACTTTGAGGTTTGATAGGATATTTTCATTAGTCTGCACAATCAATACTATGCAAAAACCAACTGAGCTGCTTTTTTTGCTCATCGCTTTTCTAGTTTCAATTATTACACCTAAGGTCAATGCTCAAGAAAAGCCCATTCAATGGCTTGATGACTATAACGTGACTTGGAAGAGCCAAAGCAATAGTTCTAAAGAATCTATGCCATGCGGTGGCGGAGATATAGGCATGAATGTTTGGGTCGAAAAAGGTGACTTGTTATTCTACATTGATCGAAGTGGAAATATTGATGAGAATGATCAACAGAGGAAAAGTGGTCGCATAAGAGTCAATCTCACCCCAAACCCATTTTCACAAGATGGCAAGGATTTAATTTTTGAACAGAAGTTGGATTTAAAAACCGGTTCGATTTTTATTACTGGTAAGTCAAAGAAGGCAGAGGCTGCTATAAAATTATGGGTTGAGGTAAACCGTCCGGTCGTTCATTTAGAAATAGAAAGTAGCAAACCTTCAAAAATTAATTTGGCGTATGAATCATGGCGTACTACAATGGATTCCATACCACGACATGTTGGATCAGGAAGAGATTATAATCGATGGTCAGCTTACAGCTACACAAAATATAATGGAGAAGTATGGGCCTATCCTGATCATATTTCATATTCAAATGGGAATTCAATTCTCTTTTATCATAAGAACGAAAATAGTGATCTCGTATTCGACAAGATGGTAAAGCTGATGAGAATGGATACCGTGGCAAAAGAACTTGCTCACCCTACCTTAAATAGAACATACGGAGGAATCGTAAGAGGAGAAAATTTAGCTACTGCGAGCATCTCCGAAGGAGTTTACACAAATACTCCTTTTAAGGCATGGAACCTTAAATCTGTAAAGCCATCGAAAACTTTTGATTTAACCATCGAGCTTCATACTGAGCAAACAGAAAGTATAGCGGAATGGACAAAAAACCTTGAAAAACTTAGCTCACAATCAATCAGTACTGAAGAAGCATGGATACAAAACACTCAGTGGTGGACCCAGTTTTGGAACAGAAGTCATGTGATTATAAATGAAGATAAAGGAACAGAGGATTCCGGATGGCAAGTAGGACGCAATTATCAGCTTATCCGATATCTATTTGCTTGCAATGCATATGGAGAGTGGCCCACTAGATTCAATGGTGGTTTATTCACGTTTGACCCTTACCATGTAAATCAACTCGAAATTCAAGATCCGTCATTTTATAATCCTGATTATCGAGCATGGGGGGCGTGGACCGCTCAAAATCAACGACTCGTTTACTGGCCTATGCTGAAAAACGGTGATTTTGATGTGATGCTTCCTCAATTTGAGTTTTACAGGAAAAACCTTGTGAATGCAAAATATCGAAATGAGGTCGCCTGGGGTATTAAAGGTTGCTCATTTTGTGAACAAATCGGAACTAGTGGTTTGCCTATAGGAAGCCACTATGGATGGGAACCCCCTTTTGGAAATCGTCCTATTAACAAAGAAGTAGGGCTTTCAAATGCACATTCTCACTACTATTCTACCCAATTAGAATTCACATTTATGATTCACGAGATGTATCGTTTTACTGGAACTGATATATCTAGATACGTGCCTTTTTTAAAGGATGCAGTCATTTTTCATTTTGAATATTATAAGCTACTTCAGCGAAGAAGAAATGGGATGGATTATGGAGATGATGGCAAGCTGGTACTTAGGCCATCACATGCATGTGAAACTTATCATGGGAGTAACGCCTCAAATCTTGTAGCTGCTCTTCATAAGAATATCGACTGCCTGTTGGATCTACCTGACAAGTGGGTTAATTCTCAAGAAAGAGTTCAATTTGAAGAATGGAAAAAGAGAGTGCCAGAGCTGAGTTTTCGGATTAGAAATGAAGAAAAAGCTATCTCACCGGTAGCCGAGGCTGACAAAGCAGAAATATTACGCAATAGAGAGATTCCTCAGCTTTATCCTGTCTTTCCATATGGGATGTACGCACTCGGGCTTCCTAACTTAAACGTAGCAATAAATACCTGGGAACATGGATTAGATAGAGCAAAAGGTAGCTGGCTTGCCAATATACACCCCGAAGATTCATTTCCTCAAAAAATAGAATGGTGGGGTTGGACACAGCAAGCCATCATGCTTGCCCGGTTAGGATTGACTGATGAAGCTCAACAATATGTCATAAAAAAGCTTTCCAATTCACGTGGTAATACTGACTTTGAATCAACTGAACGCATGCGGTTTCCTGTCTTTTATGGACCAATTTTTGATTGGATGCCTGATATGAACTGGGCAGGTAGCGGTATGCTAGCCGTTCAGGAAATGCTCTTGCAAACTATTGCCAATGATGGAGAAGAAATTCGTATTCTCCCGGCATGGCCTGATGATTGGGATGTTGATTATAAGCTAAATGCGCCTGATAACACTATTGTTGAATGTGTTGTGTCAAATGGGGCAATAAAAGAGGTTAGCGTTTTTCCTGAGTCTAGAGAAAAGGATTTGGTATTTCCTGCACATTTGAAAAAATAGCAAAATCCCATTTTTCGGAATAAACTTGAATCCTTTTGTTCGATTCGAACTATATGTTTTTTAGCGCCTTAAGCGCTTCTGAGATATGCTTTGTAGCCATTGTAGCAGAGCTAAACTCATATTGAAGCTTGCCGTCCTTATCAAACACAAAAGTGACCCTGCCTGGAATAAGGCCAAACAAGTTTCTCTCAACCCCAAACTCTTTTTCAGCTTTTCGATTCTTATCACTAAGTAAATCAAAGTTAAGCCTGAGTCTCTTGGCGAACTTGGCATGTGATTTCACCGAATCACCACTTACACCAAACACTTTAGCTCCGACAGCCTCAAAGTCTTCATATTGATCTCGAAAAGAACAAGCTTCAGCAATGCATCCGGGAGTTTCATCTTTCGGGTAGAAGTAAATCACAAGAGGTGATTCTCCTATCAAATCATGGAGTTGGATAATTTCATCATCTTGATTCGGCATAGATAGTGATGGAATCAAATCTCCAATCTTTAGTGTTTTGCTCATAATACCTGAAACTATGAGTTTCTTTTTTGGTTCAAAAGATTTAACAATAATGGAAGGAGTGTAAGGTCGATGATTGCGGCTGAGGTTAAGGCCAGGCAGATAAAAAGCCCTAAGAAATAAGTTGCGCCAAAGGACGAAAACAAGAAAATTCCAAATCCGGCAAGTATGATTACAGAAGTAATAATGATAGAACTTCCAGCAGACCGAAATGCATAGATCATCGAATAAATTCGATTAATATAAGGCGCTTTAATGTAAGCACTTATGAAGTGAATGGTATCATCAACTGCAATCCCAAAAGACACGGCAAAAATGATAGATGTGGTAAGCTTAAGCGGGATTCCAACCAGTCCCATGAACCCGGCTGTAATCAATAGCGGAATCAAGTTAGGGACAAGACTGATCAGCAAGAGTCTCAATGACTTGAAGTACACACCAAGAACCAGTGAAACCAATAGAATTGCAATCAGCAATCCTTTGATAAGATTTAAGGAAAGAGACTCATGGCTCTTATCAATCAAATAGGTAGTCCCAGTAATCCTGTAATCAATGACTGATTTATCAATGTTCTTTTCAAGGTAGCTCAGGAGAAGATCATTTTTCTCGATAGTTTCCTTAGACCCCAATTCCGGTATGAAGCCCTTGATTCTGGCATACTTTTGATCTTTACTCAAAGTGCCTCCAATAGAACTATCCTGTCTGATCATCGGCTTTAATGCCTTTCTAGCCCGATCATATGATTTAGGATCTGGAAACTGATAGTATGACCCTATACCTCCATTAATCGTTTGATTGCCGTATTTCATCGCGTTGATTGGTGACCAGATGCGTCCAACTGCAAATTCATTTTCTAAATATTTTTGAATCTTCAGTGCCTCACCCATTACATCTTCGTCCCATATAGAAGATTCGGATGACTTTGGCCAATAAGCTATTTCATAAGGTTTGTATCCAAAATATTGATTTTCAACATATTCAAAATCTTGCCTCACATCTGAGCTCTGAGGTAAATCTCCAAGTAATGTAGCATCAGTTTGAATCCTATAAAGACCATAGATAGAGATGGTTATGAAGACAAATGAAAGCACGAAAACCAATCTTTGATTTTTTAAAACCCAGATAGCATATCTCTTGAAACTAGTTTCACCCGAAGAAGAAGTTTTCCATCCGTATATCAAAACTGGAGATATAAGAAAGGTAATAATGAAGGCTATCGCTACTCCTGCGCCTGTGAATACTCCCAGGGCTTGCACAGGTTCTGTCTCAATGAATATCAAGCTAAAGAAGCCTATAGCGGTGGTGACTGAAGTGAGGAGCGTAGGAACGAAAACTTTAGAAATAGCAACCGCCATTCTTTTAGAACTCACCTCATTTTTAGTCCTTTTGTAATTATTCAATAAGTGAATAGCATCGGAAGTGGATACGAAAAGAATAATAGGAGGGATCAAAGAACTTAAAATAGTAATGCTATTTCCAGTCAATGCCATCATGCCAAGTACCCAAACTAAACTGCTAATTGCAATCAAGTAAGGCACTATAGCGGATCTAAAGGATCTAAAAATCACAATCAATACCAGTAGACTTATTATCAACGCTGCAGCGATAAACACCCCAAAATCTTTTTGAATAAAGTGGACAAATTCTTCCTGCGCACTAATTTTTCCTACTAATCTGTTGTCATCAACTGAATTAACCCCTAAAGCATTTTTCAGATCCATTTGATACGCTGAAGCCTCTTCAGGAGATGTAAAATGTCGATGCACTATTTGCAGAATCAAAGACTTTTTGTCTTCTCCGAAAAAGGAAGAATAAAATGGGTGAGAGAAGATTTTGATGCTATCTGATTGATACTTCTCTTCCTGAGATGCATGCAAGATGGGGATGTTCATCCATCCCAAAGGTCCAGAAACTGCTTGCTGAATTTCGAGAGGAGACACTAAGCTTTCAGTACCCCGTATTGATCGAATAGACTCACAAAGACCATTTACTTTCGCAAGAAACTGTTGGTCAAACAAAGGGTCTGCCTCCAAAACAACAAGCATAAAGTCATTGTCATACCCAAACTTCTTTAAGTGCTGCTCATAGAAAACAATGTCTGGATCATTCGTAGGGAATAACTTTTCAAACTCAAAATCCGGTTTCAAGTCTTTAGCATGAAAACCAAAGAAGGTCGTCAGCGCAAGCCAAACAAAGATCACCAAAAACCTGTAGGGCTTACTTTCAATTTTTTGGCAATACTTACGGATGAGAGATTCCAGAGTTTAGGCTTTTAGTTAATTTCGCAATACTAACCCTACTTTGTCAAGTTTAACGCATTATCCTAAATTGTCAAATTGAGCATGTCGAAATTCTTAATTATTAAACGCCTCGACAGTTCTAATGTGACAATTCTGCTAAGTTGACAAGGCAGGATCAACTATTAGACCGATTACTATGAAGCAATACCTCGACTTGATGCAGCACATTCTTGACAATGGAGTGGAAAAAGGAGATCGAACCGGAACAGGAACCAAAAGCATCTTCGGACATCAAATGAGATTTAATTTAAGTGAAGGATTCCCACTTGTTACCACGAAAAAAGTGCATCTCAGATCCATTATTCATGAGCTTCTTTGGTTTATCAAAGGAGATAGCAATATCAAATATCTCAAGGATAATGGTGTTTCCATATGGGACGAATGGGCAGATGAAGACGGTAATTTAGGCCCTGTATACGGAGTACAGTGGAGAAGCTGGCAAAGGGGTGATGGAGCTACGGTTGATCAATTAGCAGAGCTGATCGATACCATTAAAAACAATCCAAATTCAAGACGCATGATTATTAGTGCCTGGAATGTGGGAGAGATAGAAAATATGGCTTTACCACCATGCCATACCATGTTTCAATTTTACGTAGCAGATGGGAAACTTTCTTGCCAGTTATATCAAAGAAGTGCAGACGTATTTCTTGGTGTTCCCTTCAACATTGCATCATATGCTTTGTTTACGATGATGATAGCTCAGGCTTGTGAACTGGAGGCTGGTGATTTTGTTCACACACTGGGTGATGCGCATCTGTATTCAAACCATTTTGAGCAGGCCGAATTGCAGCTTTCACGAGAAATGCGACCGCTTCCAACGATGAAACTGAACCCTCAGGTTAAGGATTTATTCAAGTTTACTTACGAGGATTTTACACTAGAAAACTATGATCCGCATCCTCATATAAAGGCCGCTGTAGCAGTTTAAAATATTTTAGTATCAAAATTCATTTTTTACCGTACAGTAGGAAGAGTATTCTACACGACATTTCTTGAATGCGCTTAAAATGCTCTTTTAAATTACCAAAACCCGTCCTGCTCAATGCGGAAATTTTTGCTCAGTGCTTTTATTGGAATACTACTTTCCAACACCCTTTCGGCACAACAAGACTCAGTTTACATCCTTGACCTACAAGAATGTGTAAGGATTGCTCTCGAAAACAATTTGATCGTTCGAAGAAGTACACTTCAGAAAGAAAACGCTCGAATCAACCTTGATCAGTCACGTGCCTCTCAACTACCATCAGTTAATCTTGGAGGTAGTTATGGGTTTAACTGGGGAAGGTCTATTGACCCCACCACAAACCAATTTATTTCCCAACAGATCGGATTCACTGGTCTTAATGGAAATGCCGGCATGGTGGTTTTCAACTGGTTTAGATTAGCAAATACCGTAAAGCAAAATAGATTGCTTCTGGAGTCTGCTCAATATGATGCCAAGAAAGCCGAAAATGATCTCTCTTTAAATATTGTCACGTTTTATCTCAATGTGATTTTTAATAAAGAATTGGTTGAAAATGCAGAATATCAACTTGAGAGTGGGCAGAATCAATTGGATCGCACCAAGAAGCTGGTGGCTTCAGGAGCATTGCCAAGAACCAACGAATTAGAATTAATATCTCAAGTTGCCAGCAGCGAGGTTAATCTTATCAACACTCAAAACAATCTGGACTTGGCACTTTTAAGCCTCAAGCAGGCGATGATGCTTCCATCGACTCAAGCCATCGATATTGTTATTCCTGAGTTAGAAGTAGGAGGAGACTTCTCGTCTTTGAGTCCAGTCAATGCTGTCTATGAATCAGCTCTCAAAAATATGCCTGAAATAGAAAGTGCAGAACTTCAAGCCAAGGGAGCTGCTCTGGGTATCGACGTGGCTCGTTCGGGCTATACACCTACTTTATCGTTAAATGCAGGTTTCAGTACCAATTATTCAGATGCATTTCAAACTTTTAATATCGATCCTAATAACCCATTGACAATAGATCGTGATGATAATGGGAATATCATCACTGAACCAACACTTTTTCAAACGACTACAGGTACAGCAATTGAACAGATTTCAGTTACTCCCAATGGCACTTTGGAGACAGTTGGCTTTAACACTCAATTTAAGAACAACCTAAGCAAGCAGCTTTCATTAAATCTTTCAATTCCAATATTTAATAATCTCAGAACGAATAGTAATGTCCAACGACAGAAAATAGCTTTATCTCAAGCAGAGATTAATGTTCAAGAGCAAAAAAATACACTTCGTCGAATAGTCGAGTCAGCTCATTATGATGCACAAGCAGCTTCAAAAGTATATTCAGCCTCAGAACGACAAGTTGAGGCATTGGAAGAAACGTATCGCTCTATTGAAAACCAATATAACTTGGGAGCGGCCAATTTTACGGATTATCAAGTAGCTTCTAATAACCTATTCGGTGCTCGCTCTGATCTGGTGAGAGCGAAATACGATTACATTTTCAAAGTTAAAATTCTCGATTTCTATCAAGGCAAAACACTTTCCTTCTAAATCATGGCTAAAAAGAAACGCTCAAGCAATAAAGTTCTCTACATACTATTAGGAATAGTAATACTCTTGATCATCGTGGTGGTGGTAGGAAAGTCTCAGGGATGGGTTGGGAAGAAAAAAGAAATTGAAGTAGAAACTGCAATGGTTTCCACCACAACCATTATAGAAAAAGTAAGTGCTTCCGGTGCTGTACAGCCAGTGGTCGAGGTTAAAATAAGTCCTGAAGTACCAGGAGAGATCATTGAATTAACAATAGAAGAAGGAGACTCTATTAGTGAAAATGATTTTCTATTAAAAATACGACCCGACAACTTTGAATCCGCACTACAGAGGCAAAGGGCAATTTGGAATCAGCAGAAAGCTAATTTGGCTGATTCCCGAGCGAGAAAGGCACGAGCAGAAGCTACTTTCACTCGTTCTGAATTGGAGTTTAAAAGGCAAAAAACACTTTTTGATCAAAAGGTAACTTCCAACTCTGACTTTGAGTTGGCAGAAGCCAATTACAAGATCTCAAAACAAGATCTGGAATCAGCCACACAGAATGTGGAAGCTGCTAGATATTCTGTTGAAAGTTCTTCCGCATCCGTAAGAGAAGCTGAGGAGAATTTAAAACTTACAGAGATCAAAGCTCCAATGAGTGGGATTGTCTCGAAGCTTTCGGTTGAGTTAGGGGAGACAGTAGTAGGGACTTCCCAAATGCAAGGAACAGAAATGCTAAGAATAGCTGATTTGTCCAATATGGAAGTGCGAGTGGATGTAAATGAAAATGACATCATCAGAATCAATCAGGGAGATACTGCCATAATAGATGTTGATTCTTATTCTTACATGGATAAGAAGTTTAAAGGGGTTGTAACTCAAATTGCAAACTCAGCCAATAATAAAATGTCGGCTGATGCTGTTACCGAGTTTGAAGTAAGAATCAAAATTCTGAACTCTTCTTACAAAGATTTAGTAGAAGAAAAAGGGCTCAAATATCCATTCAGGCCAGGGATGACCGCAAGTGTGGATATCATTACAGAAAGAAAAAAGAACGTAATTTCAGTGCCATTGGCAGCCGTTACCACACGAAAAGCGAATCAAGATGAAGAAGAAGGAAAGAATGAAAAAATTTCCCTAAATGACAAAGAGATAGAGGAAGTCGTATTTGTAGTTGATATCGACGGGAAAGCAATTAAAACAAAAGTCAAAACAGGAATCAGCGATTTTGACAACATAGAGATTCTAGAGGGACTTAATGTGGACGAAAAAGTAGTTAAAGGGCCATTCCTTGTCGTTTCCAAGCGTTTGAAAAACGATGATTTAGTAAAAGAAAAGGAGGAAGACGAAGAGAAGGGAAATTAGTTTCGTGAGCCTTGGAACCCAAAAGAACCTTATTACACTTATGATAATTCTTTGATAAACTAAGGTTTAAGTTTCTTCCAATAAGCCTCCTTTTCTGTGCAAAAAGATCTACATAACAAAATCAAAGTATTTTCATGTTCCAGCTATAATTTCCAGATCAGGCAATAATTCTTTAAGTTTTGCGATCCCTTCTTCTGTGATATTAGTTTGCCATATGAATAGCTTTTTCAGTCCTCTAAGTTTTTGAATACTCTCAATAGCACGGTCTGAAAGTGGTGTTGCATATATATTTAGGTACTCGAGATTTTTAAGAGAAGTCAAATGTTTGAGCCCTTCATCGGTAATCATGGTTTGATCGATACTTAACCTAGTCAGGTTGGGTAATTGGCCAATATGAGCTAGCCAGTCATCTTTTATGCTACTTTTTGAAAGTTTGAGCCAGGTGATATTTTCTTTTGCTAACAATAAACTTTGGAGTTTCTCGCTTGTCAATTCCTCCAAATTGTACGTTGCGTAACTGGCATCAAGCAAGGTAGTATTATCTGAAATAGCCTCAATGTCAAAGCCGTGCCCCAGTATGGCATCAAAAGTCTGTTGTTCTATATGAGGAATATTCAGACTTTCTAAAAATGATTTTGTCATTCCTATACCGACTTCTTTTAAGTAACCTTTAATTCTTTCAGTAAGAGGAAAATCTATAACTCTTTTGTCAAAAGAAGCTCCTTCTTCTATCCACCATTCAAGCAATGCTGTTTCTTCTTTGGAGAGAGGATCTCTGCCATCAGTTGGCATAAATTCTTTGTGATGCGGGTCCAAGGAGACTCTTCGGAAAATCTCGCTTTCAGAGGCATTCCCTACACTGATCACAGCACCACTTTCTCCACCTTTCATGATTGACTCTGGATCAATTAATAAAAGCTCTCCTTTTGCTTTATCAGTATTGTGACATACCAAGCATTTCGATTCGAAAATCGGATTGATAACATCTGAGTAAAGAATCGCAGAATCCAGAGAGGTAACTCGCTCTCTAGACGGTTTCAAACCTGCAAGCGATCTAACTGGTTTCGGAGCATGATCTAACAAATAGGTAGATCCGTGTGTGAGATTACCACCATAGTGCCCAGTCACTGACAACAACAGAAATGACACTCCTAATACGTACGGGTAAGCTTTTTGAAGCTTGGGCGTGGACTTTATCTTTAAGAAATAGGCAAGGAGAGATGCGACCGCAGTGGCTATTCCTGTCCACTTATGTATATTGAGCGTATTTACATTGTACCCATCGTCAGAGGCTAATAGGAGTCCTAATGCAATCGCGATTACTCCGAAAGTGGCTCCTAAAATTAAGGCATATGCAATAGCAACATCTAACTCAATTTTTTTTCTCCATGAGATTAATTCGAAAAATACGGCAATGATGATAAAGCCTATAGGAAGATGGACAACAAGTGGGTGAAATCTACCAATGAATAGGGAGAGTTGGCTTTCTAGCAAGATTATCATATGTTAATGTGTTACTAAATACAAGTCAAAATTAGATTCACTTCTTCGGTAAAGACAGTCCTAAAAAAAGTATGAACCCAATACTTTCTTCTTACATGCATTGAGTTTATAGATATCTTTTCCTCCATTCGTTCATCATATGAACATTAATCGCCCACTGATCAGCAACGGGTTGGTAAGTATGAGGATTGGTCCACATATAATTTGGTGGCCCAAATTCAGCTGTCATCGTCAGTACCTCTCCAGCTTCTTTTTTGAGAGCCACTACCTTGTCCCACCAGGCATAATGTGCATCTTTGGCTTTCTTCCATTCAGGTGCGCGGGGTTCAGGAACTTGTGGCCCTTCTTCATGACCTATTCTGGAATGTATATGCCCCGTCCTAGTCAATGCCTTGTATACAGTCTCTTGCTGATCACCCAGCAATGACTCAGATACTGCACACCAATGAGAGATGTCCAGAGTCAATTTCAATTCAGGAGTAGTATCGATATACTTTTCACAAATATGGGCCGCAAACAGCATACGCCCCCGGTGAGTTTCCTGATAGATTGGAATATTGGAATCTTCAGATAATTTAATACCTATATCGATCAGTTGTTTGTTTTCTTCAAATGAAAAAAAATCTTTACCAGTATGACAGTTAATGAAGTCAGGGTTTTTCGAAATTGCTTGTTCTAGTTTTTTTGAATAGCTGCTTAGATGCTTCTCAAAAGTATTGCCTGAACTACTACATAAGATTCCGCAACTCAGATCATACTTTTCTAAGGCCTCAAAAAATGCCTCAATTTGAGCTTCATCATTAGGAAGCCAATTCTCCACCCCGTCATAGCCTTCCACTTTCACTTGTTTGCAGAATTCATCTATCGATGAGCCTTTAAAGCCCCATTTAGTAGCATAGATTTTAGTTTCAAACCCTTTTTTTGCTTTCATAAGCTCTTGTTTTACATTCATACCCGTAAGTGCCAAGCCAGCAGAAGCCACACCGACGGTAGCCAAAAAATCTCTTCTTGATTTTTTCATAGTAAAGTTTAAGAGGGTTTTAATAAGATTAAAGTAGTGACGTATTTAGACTGGCATTCCATTTCCAAAACATGAATTCTGAAATTCTCACCTTTATGCAATCAAATCTTTGACGACATGTCCATGAACATCTGTTAGTCTGAAATCTCTTCCTTGAAATTTATAAGTCAATTTCTCATGATTCAGTCCTAGCTGATTCAGTATAGTAGCTTGTAAATCATGAACGTGTACTCGATCCTTTATGCCATAATAGCCAATCTCATCTGTCTCTCCATAGGATAATCCTCCTTTGATTCCTCCACCAGCCATCCAGATCGAAAAAGCTTCTGTATGATGATCTCTACCTTGAAATGGCATAATAGACCCACCCCGATTTTCTCTCATAGGGGTACGCCCAAATTCACCTCCCCAGACCACTAGGGTATCATCCAATAACCCGCGCTGCTTCAGATCTTTTATCAGAGCAGTCATAGGACGATCGATTTGTTGAGATTTGTATTTTATCCCCTCATTGACAGAATTATTTATAACATTTCCATGCATATCCCAACCCCAGTCATATAACTGTACAAACCTGACTCCCTGTTCAACTAAGCGACGAGCTAGCAAGCAATTATTAGCAAATGAAGCTTCTCCTGGTTCTGCCCCATACATTTCCTTGATGTAATCGGGTTCTTTGCTAATATCCATGGCATCAGGTACGGAAATCTGCATCTTAAATGCCATTTCATATTGTGCTATTCGTGACATAATCTCTTTGTCTCCGAATTCTTCGTATTGGTTTTTATTGATAGCGTTGATTGCTTCGATAGATTGCTTTCTAACATTACGGCTCATCCCGTCAGGATTGGAGACATACAGAATAGGGTCTCCAGAGTTGCGGCATTGTACACCTTGATATTCTGAAGGGATAAAACCACTTCCCCAAGCATTCTTACCAGCACTGGGAACTTTACCTCCAGAAACCAGCACCATGTAGCCTGGTAAATTTTCATTTTCTGATCCTAGTCCGTAAGTAACCCAGGAACCAATACTTGGTCGACCAGCACGAGGACTTCCCGTCTGCAAGAAAAGCTGCGCTGGAGCATGGTTAAACTCATCCGTATGCATCGATTTAATGATGGAGACATCATCCACGATGGTACTGAAGTGTGGCAACACATCAGATACATATGTGCCTGATTGACCATATTGTTTGAAACCGTGCTGTGGTCCAAGCATCTTTGGGGTACCTTGGATGAAAGCAAATCTTTTACCCTCAAGAAGCGATTTGGGGCAATCCAAACCGTCTAATTCTTTCAATTTAGGTTTGTAATCAAAAAGCTCCAATTGTGATGGCGCACCAGCCATATGAAGATAGATTACTCTCTTTGCTTTAGGTAGAAAATGAGGTAGTGAACCAGATGATATACTTTCGGTTAAACTTTTCCCAAAAACCTGTTGTGGTCCCAGCAAAGAAGCAAGGGCAACACCCCCTAATCCTGTGCTGCACTTTTTAAGGAAATGCCTTCTTGTCGTAAATTCAAGATTTTTCTTTCTTGCCTCGTTAAATAAATCCATTTTCTCTTTAATTTTTTACTGTAAACTCATCCATATTCATGAGTGCGTTGACAACTACAGTTAGGGATGCCAATTCTAAATTTTCTGCTTTGGCTATTTCATATGCCTCCCGCTTGTTAGCTTCATAATACTCCGATGTTTTATCAAATAGAGAGAGTAAAATGTCCGTTTTTTCACTATTTGGAGATTTACCCATAATACGATTGTACGCTGTTGTAATTTTCTTTTTTTTGTCTCCATCTACTTCGGTTATTTGCTTTGCGAGATTTCTGGCAGCTTCAAAGTAGACAGGGTCATTAAGTGTAATCAGAGCCTGAAGCGGTGTATTGGTGATGATTCTTCTTGATAGGCAATACTCCCTGCTGGCTGCATCGAATGATATAAAGGAAGGATAAGGGCTAGACCTTCTCAAGTAAGTATATAAACCTCTTCGATAAGCATCTTCACCTTCACTAGTAGACCATGTATCGCTGTTATAAACTACTGACCACACACCTTCAGGCTGATGTGGCATAACACTGGGACCGTACATTTTTTCACTCAATAAACCAGAAACAGCAAGTGCCTGGTCTCTTATCTGTTCTGCCGATAGCCTGACTCTTGGGCTTCTTGATAGCCATTTGTTGTCAGGGTCTTTTTCTCTTTTCTCAGCTGTTATTTTAGCACTTTGTCTATAGGTGGCAGACATGGCTATTGTTTTTAATAGCTTTTTTACACTCCATTTCCATTCTCCCGAAAACTTAATCGCCATCCAGTCAAGTAATTCAGGGTGTGATGGATAGTCTCCCAGTGTTCCAAAATCTTCTACAGTTCTAACAATACCAATACCAAACATTTTTGACCAAAATCGATTAACCATTACCCTTCCAGAAAGTGGGTTTTCATCACTGATCAGCCAGTTTGCCAAATCCAGTCGGTTGGTAAGTTCTCGATTGGTTTGATCGAATAGTTTGGGAACCCCCGGAGATACCTCGTCTCCTTTTACCAACCAGTTTCCCCTGACAAATACATGAGACTTCCTACTATGACTTTCTGGCTTTTCTACCATTATTGGAGTGGAGATTTCGTACGGTGCATTGATTAACTCATCAATCTTTTGATACATGCGATCAGCTACCTGACGATCTTCTTCTGGCAGCCTTTTACTTAACAAAAAGCCATCGATAACACAGCTGTAATTTTTGACTTTGCTTTTAAATTGAAAGTATAGGTCAGCTGCTTTCTTTTCGGTAGATAACTTTATGGGAACATTGAGGAATGAATCGACTTGTTTCAGTGTCTTCTTTCCTATTATAGAGCCATTCAAGCTATCAGTAGTTATGATTAGTTCCCCGCTTGCACTCCAGCGCTGAAAATAACTAAGGTAAATCCTGTCCACATCCACCAATAGAACATCCTTTATTTTGATATACGCCTCATTATGAATGACCATATAATCTTGATTTCCTCTATTGTGATGTACGATATTCTTGGCCTCTTCAAAATCTTCAGGTCGTAGTTTTGGCTCTCCTGTTAGAAGAAACTTTTCCCATTTACTACTTTCAGAATTTGAGGATAAGTTGGTTATGTATTTTTTAACCTCATCCAATTGAGCACGATCCGATTCATTGAGTTCCTTCAGCAGAGGATGATCTGTATTGACATCCCAATCCGAAGTATTATTGAAAAAAGCAAAAGAAGAATAATATTCTTCATGCCGAATCGGATCATAAGGGTGACTATGGCACTGTACACATCCCATGGTAGTAGATTGCCAAACTTCCCAAGTCGTATTCACACGATCTATTACGGATGATATGCGATATTCTTCATTATCTGTACCACCCTCAGAATTATTCAAAGTGTTTCGATGAAAAGCTGTAGCTATCAATTGATCTATTGTTGGATTAGGTAAAAGATCTCCTGCCAGTTGCTCAATTGTAAATTGATCAAAAGGCATATCATTATTGAATGCCTTAATTACCCAGTCCCTATACTTCCAAATTACTCTTTTTCTATCCGCCTCATAACCTTTGGAATCTGCATACCTGGCAAGATCAAGCCACATACTTGCCCAATGTTCCCCATAGTTGGGAGAAGTCAATAGATCATCCACTAACTTCTCGTAGGCATTTTCCGATTTGTCTGATACATAATTATTGACTTGATTCAATGTAGGAGGGAGTCCAGTTAGGTCAAGATATACCCGTCTGACTAAATCATGTGCATTAGCCTGCTCCGACGGAGTTAAGTCATTGACCTGCATTTTTTCTAGTATAAAATGATCTATTTCATTTTCCGTCCAATCTGAATTCGATTGAGGGAGTTCTGGGTGCTTTGGTTTCAGGTAAGCCCAGTGATCATCCCATTGAGCTCCCTGCTTTACCCAAGTAGTCAATAGATCTATTTCCTCCTGAGTTAGGGGATCTTTTTCCAATGGCATCCTCAGTTCTGGATTTTTGTGATTGATTCTTGATATCATCTCACTTTTTTCAGGATGTCCAGGTACTATTCCAAAATTCCCATTCTTTGATTCACTCAAGGCATTTTCTCTGAATACCAAACCGAAACCACCTGACTGCTTCACTCCTCCATGACAACTGATACAGCTTTTGTTCAGAATGGGCCTTACTTCAGTATTAAAATCAACCTTTCTTTCGTCACAAGAGCCAAGCAAGAACCCTAGAGCCAATGTGAATAGCACATATAATTTGTCGATTTTAAATAAAGTAGTCATTGTGTCGAGGTGAAATGATATTTCCAACCTCAATAGTCAATATTTGATCGCATTTTCATTTGACCAATGGTCTCAAACTCTTGATTCAACGTACAATATGAGTTAGAAACTAACGCTGGATGTATGCTGAGGGAGATTTCCCGAATTTTTCCTTGAATGCTCTAGAAAAGTGTGCATGCGACTTGAACCCAGTTGCGTAGACAACATCACTGATGTTTTTAGGATTAGAATCTAGATAAAGCTTGGCTTTTTCTAATCGAATATCTCTAATGAAATTAGAAACTGTTTTCCCACTGAGATTCTTGATTTTCCTGAAAATTTGCGCACGACTTGATGCCAGAGCAACACACATTTCTTCAATGGAAAGTTCTTCATTATCTATATTAGACTCTACAAATGCGATCGCTCTTTTAATGAAATCATCATCATGAGCTTCATTCGACAGAACCATATGATGATCTGTATTCTGATGATTCCGAACCAGAGAATTGGTTATGTAAGCAAAAACTGCCCATTTACTTTTATAACGTTTAAAGACAATAAGACAAATGACTATCAACATTAAGCTAGTAGCCAAAAGTCCTAATTTAAACATGGCTGTCTGCCAGAAAAGTGGGATTACAATGATATTAAGATTGATCCCTTGTGAGTTCCAAACTCCATCGTTATTTGAGCCTTTGATTTTTAACTCATAGCTGCCAGTAGGAAGCCCTCCATATGATGCTACACGCTTACTACCAGTAAATTGCCATTTGTCGTCGTATCCTTCCAATTTATATGCGTATTGATTCTTTAGAGGTTTTACGTAATTCAGAGCACTAAAGTGTATATCAATAGATGACGACTCCTTATTAAGTAAAGTAATCTCCTTCATTTCTGAGCGAGTATCTATTTCCATATTGTTAACCTTCACTTGAGTTAAAACAATAGGAGGGGGTACAGGATTTATTTTAATATCATTTGGATTGAAAACGTTCAATCCGTTAAATCCTCCTATTAAGATTTCACCTGTTTTGGTTGAGAACAATCCAGCATTCGTATTGAAAGGTTCGTCTTGAAGTTCATCATACTGATTGAATGAATTCAAAATGATTGCTGTATAGGTTTTGTGATCAACTTCACATTTTAGAAGACCTTGACGGCATGTGATCCAATAAAAACCATTGTTATCCTCCATGACATTGGTTACCTCTGTTATTTTCTGCTTCGGATTCACAAAATCCAATTCAACTATTTTTCTATTTACATCCAATAGCTTTAGGTTACCATCAATAGTACTTAGCCATAGATGTTGATGACTGTCCTCATGGATATATGATATCCAATTATTTTGGAGATCTTGGCTACCTATATCATATCCATGATTGAAGAGTGTGTTCTTTTCAGGAGCGTAATAATGAAGGCCATATTCTGAAATCACCCAGAGTTTATATGTGTAATCAATCAACAATTGGTTAACTCTACCAATAGGTCTTTTTTCTGTACCAGACTTAGATTCTTTGAACCGAGAGAAGGATTGATTATCTTGATTCAAAAGACACAATCCCTTATCAGTGCCTATCCATAGTCCTTTTGGATCTTCGATGATATGATTAACGAAATCTGAAAGTATCGTTGATTCATCATCAGGGTCATGTCGATAATATTGGAACTGTTTTTCTTCAATAGCATATTTTGACAGACCATTTTCGAGTGTAGCTATCCATAAATCGCTTTTGTTATCTAAATAAAGAGCGTTAATGGTTTTATCATCAAAGGCTGAATATTGATCGAATTTTTTAGTCGTTGCATTAAAATAACTTAACCCTCCTCCAATGGTTCCAATCCAGAAATTACCAAGATGATCTTCTTCTAGGCAAGACACATTATTGACGGGGAGAGAAGTCTCATTTCCATCGATATGTTGATATAATTCAATACCCATTGGGTAATTATCTTGAATCTTAACACCTCCATTTGACGTAGCAATTAGTACTTCCCCCGACTTGAGTTTATAGTGACAAAACACGCTGGCTTTGTTTCCAAAAGCATTGTAATTACCATAGGTGTCAAAGCGAGTGAAGTTATCATTAGTAGCATTGTACACGCTTATGCCTCCGTTCATCCCACCTATCATGAGACTACCATGTTTGTCCTCAACAATGGAATACACAGTACTACTGGCAATACTGGTTTCTTTTTTCTTCTTCATATACCATTTGAAAGTTTGAGATTCCTCGATAAATCGATTCAACCCACCACCTTCTACACCTACCCAGATTTGTCCTTTTTTATCTTCATATATGGTACTGATGCTGTTACCACTTATGCAACTTTCTTTTCGTAGCTCTTTTTTGAATCTACGAAAATCTTCACTTGATTGATTATGAAGATTTAAGCCTGAGAAAGCAGTGCCAACCCACAACCTGTTTTGGCCATCTTCTAAAATAGAGGTGACAACATTTCCACTAATGCTGCCTTCTTCCTCTGGGTTATGAACATAGTTTATGAAATTATCCGTTGCATGCTCATATCGACTGAGCCCTCCCCAAGTACCAACCCACATCTGGTCTTTACTATCTCTATAAATAATTTCAACATTCGGATTTGCAATGGAATTAATATTACCTTCTTCGGGTAAGTATGTTTTAAACTCATTTGTGTTTTTCATTAAAACATTGAGGCCATACTTAGTTGCTATCCAGAGGTTTCCTTTACTATCTTGATTGATGCTATTGATGTAATTACTGGATAGTCCGTTTTGGGAGTTTTTATCAGATTGGTAAACTTTGTATTCATATCCATCATATCTATTAAGACCATTTGGTGTACCAAACCAAAGGAATCCTGTTTCATCCTGATAGATGCAGTTTACAGTTGGATAGGATAAATTATCAAAGGGGAGTTGATGAAAATGAAGGTTACTAGGCTTTTGCGCGAAAGAATTCCCGCTAATCGTAAAAGCTACGATAAAGAATAGAATTGAATACTTCAAAAATGCCACTTTACAAATTTATCAAATGGCGATGGTATTTGACTCTGCTAATCCAGAAACCTTACAGACTTGATTAGATACAATCTGTTTATAGACTCTTTTTACATTTCCACCGCAAGAAAATAAGGAAAATATTTGATCGCTTAAATGATTCGAAATGGGAGTCGAAAAGTTTTGACTTTCAACAGCTTGAATCGAACTACTTCACTAATACTTTGGTTACTTTGACAATTATTTTACTTGAGTGCGTCTGAGAAGTTTTGAAAATCCACGTTAAATACCTATCAATTCTAATACCATTACTTTTTGGGATCAATGACCTTTTCGCCCAAGACAAGGATGAAATTGAGATATTGGGATTAGTGTTAGAGGATATAAGTAAGGAACCAGTTCCGTATGCAACAATATCGATTTTGGATAAAGAAACGCATGAACTAATAACCGGTGTAACCACTGATCAAGATGGCAAATTCAGCTTAAATACAACTCATTCTAACTTTTATGTTGAAGTAAGTTTTCTTGGTTTTGAGTCAAAGAAGATAGATGCATTTTCTGCCAAAAAAGGTAAAATAAACTTGGGAACCATTCTCTTACCTGAAAGCAATCAGATACTGGAAGATCTAGTGATCGTTGGAGACAAATCGACAACTGAGTTTCAAGTAGATAAGCGTATATTCAATGTCGGGAATGATTTAAGTTCAACGGGAATGGGAGCCTTAGATGTATTGAATCATGTTCCCTCTGTCAATGTTAGCATTGAAGGGGAAGTGAGCTTAAGAGGCAGTACAGGAGTTCAAATTTTAATAGATGGTAAGCCCTCTATTTTGGCTGACGAACAGAGTAATGCACTTGGAACCATTACTGCGGATATGATTGAGCGAATAGAAGTCATTACCAACCCGTCTGCAAAATATGATGCAGAAGGGACATCTGGAATATTGAATATAGTGCTTAAAAAAGAGGAGAAAAAGGGCTTGAATGGTTCGGTTTCAATCAATACGGGAATACCTGACAATCATAGTGTTGGAGTAAGCTTAAACCGAAGAACTCAAAAGTTTAACCTATTCACTCAGATGGGTGTGGGTTATCGTTCATTACCTCGATATACAGAGAATATCAATCGCAACCTGCTTAACAATACTACAATTGAAAGCGATGGAAAGTCTTACAGGAATGAAACATTCTATAACATCATCCTTGGAACTGATTACCATATCAACAAACACAATGTACTGACGCTTTCAGGAAATTACGCCTATGAAATAGAGGGACAGCCATCCAATACAAGTTTTAACTCTTTTAATTCATCCAATGCCTTGACGTCACAGTGGAACAGGAAGGAAGTGACGGACGCCACTAATCCGAAGTGGCAATATGAGTTTCAGTATAAGAAGGATTTTGAAGATGATAAAGATCACGACCTTATACTAAGTGGCTTAGGGAGGTTTTTTGGCAAAAAGGTGTCTTCTGAATTTACAAGCCAAACTACTTTAGGTATTGAGGAATATCCCAACCAGCGAACGAAAACCAATTTTCAACAAGCAGATTTCACATTCAAACTGGACTACACAAACCCAATCAATGACAAGGTAACGTTAGAAACAGGAGCGCAATATGTCATAAACGATGTTGGCAATGACTACTCGGTATTGGATCAGTTAGATGATGATTTTGTAATTAATAGCAACCTCACTAACAATTTTGAATACGATCAAAAGGTACTTGGAATGTATGGTACAGGCTCGTACAAATTTGAGGATTGGGGAGTAAAACTTGGACTGAGGGTTGAGAACACAAATTTGAGTACGTTGCTAACAAATACCAATGAGACAAACACTCAGAATTACACAAACCTTTTTCCAAGCGCTCATGCTTCTTATAAGTTTTCAGAAGCCATATCGATACAGGCAGGTTATTCGAGAAGAGTCTATCGTCCAAGGCTTTGGGATCTAAATCCATTTTTCAATATTAGAAACAACTTTAATATTCGAGCAGGAAATCCAAATTTGCAACCTGAATTTACAGACTCATACGAAATCACTGGCATCTTTATCGTTGGGAAAATGGCAATCAATACAGGAGTCTATCACCGACATACCCAAGATGTTATAGAGCGAGTATCGTTTTTTGAGGATGATGTAAATACAACAACCCCTGTGAACATCGGAAGTAATCAAACTACCGGTGTTGAATTTAATGCTGAGTATGACGTAACCAAGTGGATGAATTTAAATGGTGATTTTAACTATAACTACTTTAGGCGAACTGGAAGCTTCGAAAGTCAACTCTTCAGTTTCCAAGCGGATCAGTCAAATGCACGACTCACATCCAAATTCAAATTACCAGCTGATCTCGATGTTGAAATCACAGGAAATCATCAATCCAGTTACAAAACAGTACAGCGCAATATTTCAGGGACAACATTCATGGATTTTGGGGTTAGAAAAGGATTCTTAAAGAAAAAAACAGTTCTCAGTTTGAGCGTTAGAGATGTATTTGCTTCACGGGTTCGAGAAAGTATAACCGAACAGTCAGAATTTGATTTATACAACCTCAGTCGAAGAGGGAGATTTATCTCGCTTGGGTTTAGTTATGGTTTTGGGAAAGGAGAGGCCATGACTTATTCAGGATCGAGAAGGAGATAGCCAAGAGCAGATAGAAGCTTCACCTTTGAATCAAGCAATGGATCTTAGTCAATCTGGAGATGTGTCAATTAATCTAATGGGCTAATCCCAAATTCCTTGCGAAGTACTTCGTACACTTCCTGAATCGGTAACCCCACCACATTGAAATATGATCCCTCTATCGATTCGATCTTGGTAAGTCCAATCCATTCTTGTATTCCGTAAGCACCTGCCTTGTCAAATGGTTTGAATTTTTCAATATAATAATCGATCTCTTCATTGATCATTTCTGAGAAAACAACTTTTGTAGTTACTGAAAAAGAGATGTTCTTTTGGAGATTTGAAATGCATACGCCGCTAATCACTTCATGCGTTTTTCCAGATAGTGTTTGCAACATTCTGGATGCATCAGCTTTATCCGTGGGCTTATTATAAACTTCATCGTTGTAGATAACAGTAGTATCCGATGTGATGATGGTTTGATTTTCTAATTTGGATCTGTAAAATTTATTCTTCTCCTCAGCCAGATAAGCTGCAGCTTCTTGAGCCAGAATATTCTCGGGCAATACTTCTTCAAAATCATAAGTGACTACTTGAAACTCATAGCCTGCTTGCAACATGAGTTCCTTTCTACGAGGACTATTTGAAGCAAGTATCAAATGGTGAATAGAATTCATCTTCTTTTATAGAACTAAACAAAAATCCAGAAATTACTTTGGGGTAAAAATAGGTCGATTTTTGTGGCATTGTATAGCCCGAATAGCAAGTTTGTTTAACATCCTCAATAGAAATGTCTTTGGTGATTAAAGCAAACTGCTCCTTGCCAGTAATTACCTGACTCACACATTTAGCAAAATTCCTTTCGAATGAAATGTTATTGCTTTCCGTCTGCTTTTTTCCTTTGATATTTAAGATTTTTTCAAATACAAAATAGTGCATCACCGTCAGGTCAAGTTGCTTGATTTGATCTGGGAAATTCCAGCTTATAGTATCGAATTTATCCTTCTTGAGACTAATTCTATATGCTTGATTTTCAGCAAGTAAACCAAAAGTCCATTTCTTTCCCTGAATGATCTCGTTGATATCGGATACATTTTCTATTTGCTTCACATCAAAGTATTCGCTGAGCGAATGCAATAAATCTTCCTTTGAAAAATTTTCCACGTTTTTTACCAAGCGATGGGTAGGGAGGATTCTTAAATCTTCCGACTCAGTGTTGGTAAAGTACATGAGATGATAGTTATATCCCTCATTGCCATTATGCAACGGATTGGAGCTTCGTCTCTCTTGCATATGTATAAGTGAACTTTCATATCTATGGTGACCGTCGGCTAGGATGATCTGCTTGTCTAAGATGATTTGCTGAATACGCTGAATAATCGTCGAGTCATGTATGACGCTCATCACGTCTCGTACTCCTTGGTAGTCTTCTGTTTCGTATAAGGGACTCTTTATGCTTTCATCAAGATAGCTTTCAATCTCCTTTTGAGCGTCGGTATAGAGCCCGTGTGTAGGACTCACATTGAGCTCCGTTTTTTCCAAAATGCTCAATCTATCTTTGACAGAAAAAGGCATAGTGCTTTCATGGCGCAGTATCACCTTTTCGTGCCACTCATGAATCTTGATGTTGCAAATAAAGCCCTTACGGCAATATTCTTTCGGGCTTCCTGAAAGAGAAAAATACTGGTAATAGACATATATCGCGGGAAGGTTATCTTGTAGGATCATACCTTCCTTTTTCCATTTATCGAGAGTCTTTGAAGCTGACAATGAAGGATTTTCACCCTTTGGTACGGATAAGTGAATGCTGTTGAATGGATCTGAATAGAGGTTTTCTCTTTGCTCGTCAGAAACTACATCAAACAATGGAGCCGATAAGTTGCTTATTTCCAGTCCTTTTTGGGTGTTATACCTCCAAGGTCTGATCGGTTTTATTTCTGCCATTCTTAGTAGCGGATTCTTTGACGCCAATTAGACTTTTGCCCGTTAGATGCGCGTGGAATCACAGAAGCCTTTTTGTCTTTTTCATATTGGAAAGCAAATAAGGCTGCTACTTCAGCTATCTCTGAAGATATTTCTTTTTGCAAAAATTCAGGTTTGAAATGTTCCTCAACAAACTTGGTGGTAAATGAGCCATCAATAAATGCCTTGTGATTAAGAACAAATTCCCCAAAAGGTAGAGTCGTTTTAACCCCAATAATTTGATACTCGGAAATCGCTCTGAGCATTCTATCAATCGCTTCTTGTCTATCTTTTCCAAAAGAGACCAATTTGGAAAGCATAGGATCATAGAAAATGGGGATTTCCATTCCTTCCTCATATCCATCATCAACCCTAACACCAGGTCCTTGAGGCCTTACATATCTCTCCAGTTTTCCAGTATCAGGTAAAAAATTATTCTCAGGGTCTTCTGCATAAACCCGTAGTTCGATGCTATGCCCGTTGATTTTCAGATCATCTTGAGTAAAAGAAAGCGCTTCACCTTGTGCGATTTTAATCTGCTCTTTTACTAAATCCAATCCCGTAATCTGCTCTGTGACCGGATGCTCAACTTGAAGCCGTGTGTTCATTTCCAGAAAGTAGAAATTGAGATTTTCATCTGCTATGAATTCAACTGTACCTGCTCCATAGTAATCACAAGACTTGGCCACATTCACAGCTGCTTCGCCAATTTTGACCCTTTGCTCAGGAGATAAAACAGCAGATGGAGCTTCTTCGATCACTTTTTGATTTCTTCTCTGTACACTGCATTCACGTTCGAATAGATAAAGCAGATTTCCGTGTTGATCTCCTAAAATTTGAACTTCAATGTGCTTGGGGTTGGTTATGAATTTCTCAACAAAAACAGTATCATCTGAGAAGGAATTTTTTGCCTCGCTTACCGCTCTCTTCATTTGATCTTCGAACTCGCTCTCATCGAATACAATTCTCATTCCTTTGCCTCCGCCTCCAGCACTCGCTTTAATCATGATCGGATAACCGATTGTTTGCGCTATTTCTTTTGCTTTAACTATATCATTGATAGGTTCTTCCATTCCTGGCACCAATGGAACATCAAATGCCTTTACAGCATTTTTTGAGGCCAATTTGTCCCCCATAATGGTAATGGCTTCAGATGAAGGGCCAATGAAAATGAGGTCTTCTGCTTTTACCAGTTCAGCAAACTTTGCATTTTCCGAGAGGAAACCATAACCAGGATGTATGGCTTGAGCTCCAGTTTGCTTACAAGCTTCAATAATCTTCTCTCCAATCAAATACGACTCTGATGAAGGAGATGCACCTATGTGAACAGATTCGTCAGCATATCTTACATGAGGTGCTGTGGCATCAACATCACTATAAACGGCAACAGTGCTAATTCCCTGTTCTTTGGCAGAACGCATGATGCGGAGCGCAATTTCTCCTCTGTTTGCAACAAGGATTTTTTCTATCTTCTTCAAAACTTTGATTTTCGGGGTGAGAAATGATACAGATATAAATATAGTCAGAAGCTGAAAATGATGCAGTATGTTGGCTCAATCTTTATTTAATGTTAGTTTTGCGTTTCGTTTTTAACACGTCTCATTAACATTCTTAAATGGATTTATTCGAAAAAATATTGCAGGATAGAGGGCCACTTGGATCGCACTCTTATTATGATGATAATTTTTACATGTTTCCCAAGTTGGAAGGTGAAATTTCGCCGCGCATGCAGTTCAAAGGAAGAACGATGCTTACTTGGAGCTTAAACAACTATTTAGGTCTAGCGAATCACCCTGAAGTAAGAAAAGCTGATGCACAAGCTGCTGCAGATTGGGGACTTGCTTATCCTATGGGAGCTCGGATGATGACAGGGAATACGAAGTATCATGAGCAGCTTGAAAGAGAATTGGCTTCTTTCGTTAAGAAAGACAATTCTATGCTACTCAACTTCGGATATCAGGGAGTAATGTCAGTTATAGACGCTCTGGTAGACCGAAAAGATGTGATTGTATATGATGCAGAGTCGCATGCGTGTATTATCGACGGAGTAAGACTTCATATGGGTAAACGATTTGTGTTCCCTCATAATGATATGGATAACTTCGAAAAACAGTTGAAAAGAGCTGAGAAATTAGCTGCTGAGACTGGTGGTGGTATCCTTGTTATAACCGAAGGGGTTTTTGGAATGTCTGGAAATATGGGCGATTTGAGAAGAATCGTTGAATTAAAAGACAAATACAATTTCCGACTGCTCGTAGATGATGCACATGGTTTTGGAACTATGGGAGCAACAGGTGCAGGAGCAGGAGAGGAGCAAGGAGTCCAGGATGGTATAGATATTTACTTCTCTACTTTTGCCAAATCTATGGCTAGTATTGGGGCTTTTATAGCCGGTGATGAGAAGATAATTGATGTACTTAAGTATAAGGTGAGATCGCAAATCTTTGCTAAATCTTTACCTATGCCTATCGTAATTGGTAATCTAAAAAGATTGGAATTACTAAGAAATAACCCTGAGCATAAGGAGAACTTATGGAAAATCGTAAATGCTATCCAAAACGGATTTAGGGAAAAAGGATATAATATCGGAACCACACAATCTCCTGTAACGCCTGTAGTAATGAACGGCGATACTTTGGAAGCTGTCAACCTGGTTAAAGACCTCAGGATGGCGCATAATATTTTCTGCTCGATCATTGTATACCCTGTTGTTCCTAAAGGAACGATCATTTTAAGAATTATTCCAACTGCATCTCACTCATTAAGTGATGTTGAGGAAACGATTACGGCTTTTGAGGCTGTAAAAACAAAATTGGATGAAGGAGTGTATCAAAGAGCAGGAGTAGAAGGAGCAACAGCAACTCATATATAGCTTTTTTCTACATTTAAGCTTGATTTTTGAACATTTTGTATAAATTGCCCAACGAATAATTATCAGTAACCTTAAAGATATCAACATGAAAAGATTCGAACAACTTCAAGAATTATTAACTTCTCTAGAAGGTGACTTCAGTAAATTTTATGACAAAGAAAACTCTGCAGCCGGAACAAGAGTAAGAAAAGGTATGCAAGATTTGAAAAATCTTTCTCAAGAGATTAGAATTGAAGTTCAAGACATCAAGAACAAAGCTTAATTAGCAAATTCAAGATATCATAAAAAAAGACAACCAATCGGTTGTCTTTTTTTATACCCTTAAGTTTTTAAAGCAATCAATTAAGATAAGATTGAAATTCCTTCAAAAGATCCGCTGAACCTTCGAAAAGAGGCTGTCTTACTGTTCTATCCATCAAGTTATGCGCCTCCATACCTGTTTTAAGTGAAACAGGGTTCCCGTCCTTGGATACCAACTTATACCCTTCTAGAAGCTGAAAATGAAGTTTAGATGCCTCTTTAAAATCACCAGCCAAGGCCAATCTGACCATATCTCCAAACAGCTTCGGTTGCAGGTTTGCAATCACAGAAATAGCACCATGTCCGCCAAGTGAAATCATAGGTAATGTCAAGCCATCCTCACCAGAAATCATTAGAAAATCATCATCAGTATTAGCCATTATTTCTGAGCAAAGTGCCAAATCAGAAGAAGCTTCCTTAGTCCCAATAATGTTTGGATGTTTTGCCAGCTCTATGGTAGTTTCAGCATGAATTTCTGAGCCAGTTCTTGGAGGAACATTGTACAGCAAAACAGGGAAGGGGCTAACATCCGCTACCTCCTGATAATGTCTTAGCAAGCCTTTCTGAGAAGGCTTGTTATAGTACGGACTGACACTCAAAATAGCTTCTAAGGGATACTGTTTGAAGCTCTGAAGCGCTTTTTTAAGCTTTGCAGTATTGTTTGTCCCGTACCCTAAAACCAATGGAAGGTTTTTAGTATTGTTTTCGATTACAAACTCTATTATTTGGAAACGCTCTTCCGGAGTTATAGTAGCGGATTCACCAGTGGTTCCTAGAATAACCAAATACTCTGCTCCGCCATCCGAAATATGCTTCAATACCTTAGCAAGGGAATCATAATCTACTGAAAGATCTTTTTTGAATGGTGTAACAAGCGCTACTCCTGTACCAATCAATTTTTCAATGCTCATTGCTCTGTATCATTTTTAAGTATTTCAGCACTTCTCTACTTTTTAATGGTGCTCCTTTTGTCTTTCTTAGAATCATTTCAAAATGGTTCTTTTCATTCTTATCTGTAATCCCAACCCTACACTTCGCATTTACTTTTGAGAGCAAATAATGAATAAGATAGTGTTCATCAGAATCGGGGCAGAATACTATATCATATTTTTGTTTCATAAAAGCATCGAGTTCCTCTGACTTAAAATCTCCGAAAGTGCTCACGTCTTTGGTATCAAAAACAGGATGTTTGAGGGTGATTTTGCTCTTATTTTTACAAAACGCTAAAGTACTTATTTCTTTCCCTTCTGCACTTAAGTCATCGAGGATATTCTTCACGGAAGATGAATCAGAATCCTCACTGAATATAAACCCAATCTTAGTGGACTTGTTAAAATCAACAGCTTTTGGAATACCGCGCTTCTTCTCGTTTCTTTTAATCTTGTATTTGATCCAGGGTTTTCTAAACATCATTGAGAGATCATCGATTTAAAATCTGCTTCACTTAGTATGGTCGTCCCTAGTTTTTCAGCTTTTTCTAGTTTGGAAGGCCCCATTTTATCTCCTGCCAGCAAGTAATTGGTACTTCCGGAAATACTGCTCCCGACTTTACCTCCATATTTTTTGATAAGTTTTTTGAGCTCTTCTCTTTCATACTCAACAAATACGCCAGATACTACGAATGTCTTTCCATCCAAGATATTGATCACTTCCACCCGCTCTCTCTCAGATTTCATCTTAAGACCTGCGGCTTTAAGTCTATCAACAAGCTGAAGGTTAGCTTCCTGCCCAAAAAAGTCGGTAAGACTTCCTGCAATTCGTTCTCCTATCTCATGCACATTTAAGATATCCTCAAGTGATGCAGCTATTATATGATCTATATCACCAAAATGCTCTGCTATCTTCTCAGCTACGGTTTTCCCAACGAAGCGAATTCCGAAACCAAAAAGAACTTTTTCAAATGCTACTGCTTTTGATTGAGTAATGGCATTTATAATATTTTCAGCTCCTTTTTCCTTTATTGATCTGGTTTTTGTCTTTCCTGTTTCGGGATCAAAAACTTCATATTTCAATCCGTTAAGCTGATCGAAGGTAAGAGAATATAAATCAGAAAAATCATTAACGAGTCCTTCGCTAAACAAAGCCTTAATAGTTTCCGGTCCTAGAAAACTAATGTCCATTGCATTTCTCGAAATGAAATGTTCCACTCGACCTCTTACTTGCGGGGGGCAGTTGGATTCGTTTGGACAATAATGGTTTGCCTCGCCTTCTTTCCTTATCAAGGGAGTCTCGCACTCAGGACATGATGTTATATAAGCTGTAGGCTGTGAATCAGAAGGGCGCTCTGATAGATCTACATTTGTAATCTTAGGTATGATTTCCCCACCTTTCTCTACAGATACCGTATCTCCAATTCGAATATCCAACCGCTCTATCTCATTGGCATTGTGCAGCGATGCTCGCTTAACGGTAGTTCCCGCTAAGAGCACTGGCTCCAGCTCTGCTACGGGCGTGATGGCCCCTGTTCTCCCTACTTGATAGGATATTTTATTAAGTACAGTTTTTGCTCCTTCAGCTTTATATTTAAAAGAGATGGCCCATCTTGGAACCTTAGCTGTAAAACCTAGATTGCGCTGCTGCTCCAGACTATTGATTTTGATAACAATACCATCAGTTTCTAATGGAAGCTCATGTCTTTTGTGCTCCCATTCTTCTACGTATTCAAAAACCTCATCCAGAGATTTACATTTTCGATAGGTAGGAGATACATTGAATCTCATTTGCTCTAAGGCTCTTATTGAATCCTCATGAGATTGAACTTCCAGGTTTTCACCCAACAATGAGTATAAGTAGCAGTCTAGCTTGCGTTTTGCTACTACAGAAGAGTCTTGCATTTTAAGTGTGCCTGAGGCCGTATTTCTTGGGTTGGCAAGCTTAGCTTCACCTAATTCTTCTTTCTGTTGGTTCAGTGCTTTAAAAACATCATTTGACATAAAGACCTCTCCGCGTACCTCGAAGTTTTGTAAATGATCTTTGCTCACACTCAGAGGGAGCGTACGAAGGGTTTTTATATTTTCGGTAACATCGTCCCCCTTGAGGCCATCTCCACGAGTCACAGCCTGTTTTATTATGCCATTTTCATATTTGATACTTATAGCTACTCCGTCAAATTTGAGCTCGCAGAAATATTCGTATGCTTCTTCTTCTAAACCTTTCTGGATCCTTTTGTCAAAATCAATCAATTCTTCTCTTGAATAGGTGTTTCCAAGAGAAAGCATGGGATAAGTGTGCTGAACAGTATCAAATGATTTTGTCACTGTGCCACCTACACGCTGAGTAGGGGAATCCTCCCGCTTGAGTTCGGGAAACTGATTTTCCAGTGACTCCAATTCCTTAAGCATAAAGTCAAATTCCTGATCAGAGATCTCAGATCTACTCTTTTGATAGTAGAGATAACTGTGATAATTGAGCTGGTCTGTCAGTTGATTAACTCTGCTTTTTGCTTCTTCTTTATCCATTATTCGAAAGGCCAAATACAAATCTAACTTGATGGTTTTTTTTGATCATTAATTTCTCATCCTTTTTTAATAAAGGATTAACATTGCAGTGTGGACGGAAAGGAGAAAATCTTAGATGTGGCGTTGAGAGTTTTTGCTGAAAGAGGGTTGCAAAAAGCCAAAATCTCTGATATAGCTGAAAGTGCAGGAATGAGTAAAAAAACGATATACAAGCATTTTCAAGGTAAAGAAGATTTAATACTTCAGGTATATAGTTCCCTAATATGGGGGATTAATAATCAAGTGGAAGAGCTTGCTAACTCTGACAAATCACTACCGAACAAGCTTGCAGGTATTGTGAAAATTGCTGCAGACAAACTCGACATAATCACGCCCGCTTTGATATCTGATGCAAAAGGGCGGCTTCCTGCAGTAAAAGGTTTTTTGGGTCAGTATATTGAAAATGCTGTTTTCAATAGGTTTAGAGCACTCATAGAAGACGGTATTAAATCGAATGACATCAAATCAAATGTTGGAGTTGATAGTGTGATCTTACTTTATCGCGATGCGATTTTTAGTTTTATCTATATGCGATTCAATAAAAATGTCCCTGAGGGAGTGAATGTAAAACAACCTCTTAGTGTTTTTTGTGAGGCTTTGGTTACTATTTTCCGAGGAATTCTTGTTGAAGAATCTGAGAGAGAACTGGATCAATATCTTTCTCAAATAAAATATTAAGATCTTTCTAATTTTACCAAAATCGAATCACAAATTTTCATTTAATGATCCAGGAGAGAGATTTCTCTGAGCATATTTTATCCAACTCATCTCTGAAATTGGTGAGTGAGGTAGCTAGGGAATTAAGTGTGGAAGTATATGTAATAGGGGGTTACGTGCGGGATCTCTTACTGGAAAGGAATTCCAAGGACATTGATTTTGTCTGTCTGGGAAATGGAATTGATCTGGCAAGGGGAGTTAGTAAAAAATTGGGAAAGGAAGCCAGCCTATCGGTTTATAAAAACTTTGGAACTGCTGCCATAAAATATCGTGATTGGGAATTAGAGTTTGTGGGTGCACGTAAGGAATCCTACAGATCTGATTCGAGAAATCCGGTAGTAGAAGATGGCACTTTGGAAGATGATCAGAATAGAAGGGATTTTACTATTAATGCGCTCGCGATTAGTTTAAATAAGGGGAATTTAGGTGCTCTAATAGATCCATTTGAAGGCTTGGAGCATCTTGAGTATAAAACGATACAAACTCCTTTAGATCCTAATATTACGTTTTCTGACGACCCTCTTAGGATCATGAGAGCTATTCGGTTTGCATCTCAGCTCGGTTTCGACATTGAACCGAATACTTGGGAAGCAATCGTAGAAAATAAAGAACGCCTTGAGATCATATCGCAGGAGAGAATAACAGATGAGTTAAATAAAATCATCCTCTCTAAGACTCCTTCTTATGGGTTTAAACTCCTATTCTCGTCAGAAATACTTGCTATTATATTCCCTGAAATGAATAAACTTCAGGGGGTAAAGACAAAGAATGGGTTGTCTCATAAGGATAATTTTTATCACACTATTCAGGTCCTCGACAATATAAGTGAGCACACGGATGACTTATGGTTGAGGTGGGCGGCTATTTTACATGATATAGCCAAGCCTGCGACTCAGAGGTTTTCAGAATCAGTGGGGTGGACGTTTCATGGACATGAGGATTTAGGCGCAAGATGGGTTCCCAAGATTTTTAAAAGGATGAAGTTGCCTTTAAATGATAAGATGAAGTTTGTTCAAAAACTAGTCAGGCTTCATTTAAGACCTATCGCTTTGGTAAACGAACGTGTGACTGATTCGGCAATTCGAAGATTGTTGTATGAATCAGGAGACGACATCAATGATCTGATGACGCTCTGCAGAGCCGATATAACTTCGAAAAATGCCAATAAGGTTCAGCGATACTTATCCAACTTCAGCAAGGTTGAAGATAAAATCAAAGAGGTAGAGGATCGTGATCATATCAGGAACTTCCAACCACCAATAGCGGGCGAATTGATAATTGAGACTTTTAATATCGAACCATCGAGAGTAGTAGGGGAAATAAAAGTGGCAATAAAAGAGGCAATACTTGAAGGAAAGATAAAAAATGATAAAGATGAGGCCTTTCAATTTATGATTGAAGTAGGAAAGGAGAAAGGTCTAGTGCCTAATTGAAAGTAATTTCTATTTTTGCGAGGATTTAAAATAACAACGGAAGATGAAGTACATACTTATTCTAATTGCAGGTTTGACGATTTTCACTGCACAAGCTCAGGATGAAGCTCAGCAAGCACAAGATTCAATCCCTTATGAGTTTAATAGGCAAGCATATATTTACCAACTAGCTAAAGGCTATAACGATCCCGTAATTGCTCGCATGGCGCTTTACAACTTGCTATCGTACAATACGGCCAATACGAATTTATTGGACACTCTTGCCCTTATGTATTTTGATTATAATCAAATGGCCTCAGCTGCACTTACAGCTCAAGATGCTGCTACTATAAATGAAAATGACCTTTTTGCTACAGAGATCGCAGCAGTTGCTTTTGAAAGACTAGGAGTATACCCAAAAGCCATTCCCTTTTATGAAAAACTTTACACTTCAAGTCTGGATATAAATACACTTTATAAGTTGGCTTTCCTACAGATGCAATCGAAGAATTTTGTTGAAGCTTCAACGAATGCTGATGGCATTATAGAAAGTACTAAATCAGATGAATTCAAGCTGCTTTTCCCTAAGAACGATAAGGAAAATCAAGAGGTTTCTCTAAAAGCCGCAGCATATAGATTGAAAGGTCTGATAGAGGAGTCTCAGGGAAATATTTCTCTGGCTAAAGATTTTTATCAGAAAGCTTTGGATATGGAACCTGAGTTTCAGCTTGTGAAAGATGAACTGGCTGCTCTGAATAAATAATAAACGAACTTTACTTTTCTGCCTCTTCTTTTAATTTATTGAGCCAGTAGACAAGTGTTTCGTGTAGTTTTCTATGCCCAGCAAATATGGTAAAGAATCCTTGCATGGACTCCTCTGTAGTCACTATGGTTTGGTTTCCATCTGTTTCTTCTAGCCTCCAGATATGAATGGATTTCAAACCTTTATTGACTCCAGTCCATGTAAGTAGTTCTGGTTTGGATATTTTCTGAATAGAAGATTTAATGGTAGAGCCATTCAACTTCAATACAAATTGGGCTCCTTCTTCGACTTTATCAATCTTGACAGGTTTGATTTGATCGTTCCACTCATTCCATTTACTGAAATCAATTAATATTTCCCAAATCTTATCAATCCCTGCATTGACAATAACAGCTTGCTTATCTCTTAGGCTGGCATTTTGATTGATCCGTCCTTGTGATGCTAGTTTATTCGATGCTTCCATTGGTAGATTTAGGTTATTTAATTGACACCTTTAATTAACAAAAAATTATGCGAATCCTTCGTGTTAATGCTAAGAAAAGTTCCTGATAATTTTTAAAACCAACTTTAGGCAATCATTGCCCTCTGTGCATTGAGCCTTCTTTGTTAAGCTATGCAGTCTTTATTCAACAAATAGATTCCACTTATCGATCCGAATTCATCGCTAAGACAAGTTCAGAAAGGAACTATGTTCTAGACGAAACGAAAGACTAACTTCAAAATCGATAGGGGTAACTTCATTAATCCGGAATATTCAAGATTGAATCATCGTCATTTTCTATTGTAATTTCCTCAGGAGCAGGTTCTGTTGCTTTGCTTTCCTCTGACTCACTGCTTTCTTTCTCGCCTTCTTTATTGCCAAACTTGATCAAGCCGTAAGTCATTAATAGGCTTGATATTATGATAATAAACAAGAGGATACCCTCATTGAAATCAGGGATCTTAAATTCAGAAGGTATGCTGTAGTAAAGAAGTAGGGTGATAAGCCCTCTCGGAGCAATAAGTGTAGATAACTTGATTTCTCTTTTAAGCAATAACTTCAAGCTAATGATCCTAATCGTATAAATGCTCAGTAGAACCAATGCACTTATCAGTGCTACGCTTAAGTCGAGAAGGGAGCCAAGTAATACAGTAAACCCAAATATCACAAAAAAGAAGGTCCTGACCACAAAGGCACTTTCCATTGTAATAAGATGAAAAGAATCATAAATCTGATCCGTGACCTCTTTGTTAATCAAGTTTTTGAATTTGCCTGAGAAGAATACTCTATGATTACTCAATATGATTCCGAAAATCAAGATGATGATAAGAGACGAAAGGTGCATCAGTTTACCTACACTGAATAGTAGAATAAGCACCGCTATCATCAGAAACAACTTCACTTTGGCTTCTAGTTTTTGAAATACATAAAGGAGTAAGTAGGAGAGAGAGATCGAAACAATAATCGTGATGACAAGACTGATTGAAAAATCACCAACAGCTAAAATATCACTTGATTCTCCTGCTAAGCTGATCAGAAAATAGAATAGCATAATCCCCAGAATATCCGAGAACGTACTTTCGTAGATATGAAACTCCTTTTGAGTTTCAGCGAGGTTGCTTACACTTGGAATTACTATTGCACTGCTCAGAATGGACAATGGAGTGGCATAGATCAGCGCATTGATGAATGTGAGATTAGAAATAAATAGCTGAAATACGCAGGCAATTGCAAGAGCTGTGATCAGAAGCCCGGCGAGAGCTGTGAAGAATGACCGCAATATCAATGGAAACTTGCTTCGTCGGATCTCCAGATCCAGAGCAGCTTCTAACACAATCAAAATCAATCCAAGTGTGCCAAGTAGCTCGAGAAGCTTGATTTCATGAAATGTATTTAAAACATATTCATAGTCGATCCCAAACATAGAAATCAGCTGCTGAATGATTATTCCCAGCATGATCAACGATAGGACGGAGGGGAAATTGGTTTTATCAGAAACCCAATTGAAGAAGTAACTTAAAATGATAATAACAGATGCTGCAATGATGATATAATATTCCATTCTTTGAGGTTGCTTATCAACTTTGAAAGATATCTAATAATCTATCATCCTAGCCTCAATTTGAGTATTCTTATGTCTGCTTTTTTTATCGTATTTTGCCATCTCTTTTTTTCTTGAACCAATTGCCACTCATTTGGGTTATTGAGTCTTTAAATATGCTTGTCGTATGGAACAAATTACTTTAGGGTCTGGGTGTTTTTGGTGTACAGAAACCATTTTTCAAAAGCTGGTAGGAGTATCTTCAGCTGTTTCAGGTTATTCAGGTGGTAAAACGAAAGATCCTTTTTACAAAGAAGTATGCGCAGGAACTACTGGCCATGCCGAAGTAGTTCAGGTTACTTTTGATTCTGGTGTAATCTCATTTTCTGAGATTTTGGAAGTCTTTTGGAAAACACATGATCCAACCACTCTCAATAGACAGGGCAATGATGCTGGCACTCAGTACAGATCTGCGATTTTTTATCATACTGAGGATCAGAAAAACACCGCTATACATCTAAAGGATGAGCTAGACCAATCTGGTGCATGGGAGAACCCAATTGTAACAGAAATCACCAAATTTGAGAAATTTTGGCCTGCAGAGGATTATCACCAGCAATACTATGAAGCGAATGGCAGCCAACCGTACTGTCAGTTTGTAGTGCGACCAAAGGTTGAGAAATTCAAAAAAGTCTTTGCAGATAAATTAAAATAAAAAAGGGTAGGCCTAACCAAACCTACCCCACAGAGGATTCTACTACTCTATTTAATGATTATCTTAATTTCCAGAGCTTCTTTTGAAGTCTGCCCGTATTTGCATCAAATTCACTTTCTTTAGCTATCAGAATCGCCTTGTAATAAGCACTTTTAGCTTCTTTTCTTTTACCAATACTGCTCAAGTAGTCTCCTTGTACTTCAAGATTGTATGTGGTTTCTTTTATCTCAATAGATTTGTTGATCCACTGAACAGCCTGCTCAAGGTTTTCCTTTTTAATAAAACAGATCTCAGCACTTTGAGCTAAAGTCTCCCAGTCATTGCTTTCGGCTTCTTCTACTGCTTTTTTGGCCTTCTCAACCAACTTACTGTTTGGGTCATCGCCAGCGAAAGTTTGAACTGTGATAAACATCATCATGAGTGATGCAAGAGTGATTTTTGTTAAAGATTTCATAGTAATCGTTTTTATGTTTTGAGAATTGTGGAACTGATACCCCTACTTCGAAAGACTATGCCAAAAAAAATAAGTTGCACTAAATCAGTGAGTTAGGGAAATTTTGTCCGATTAAGTGAAAAGTGATAGTACCAAAATCGTTCACAAATTCGGACACTATTAAAGAATTACAATTCCCTAAAAGGTTGCATGCCCATATAATTTTTCTTCTTTTTTAACAAAAAAGAATCGATATAGGTATTCAATGAAAATTGAAATTGCTGAATGATTTTGGATAAGATGCAGGAAAATCAATAGCTATTATAGCGTAGAGGATGTTCTAGCATAGAGAATCATCAAGGTACGGGAAGTGATTCTGGAGACCTGCGCTTTTCAGCGTTCCAATGGAGGTAAGAATGATCGTATGAAAAGTAGATTGAAAACTCTGATGAGTTCCCAATCTACTTTATTCTATCTGTTTAACGCATCCTGATTATTGCAAGCCGACTACCATAAATGCTTCATGCTTATTCCACTCAAATGGAATAACGTATACAGGAACATCATTAGGAAACTTAAGCTTACTTGGAGTACCCTGGAAAACCACCGGAATCGAAATCATAAACTCGTGACCATAAGTTTCTCTTACGTTTCCTGCTACCACATTGGATAGCTCTCCAGCCATATCAAGCATATCGTCTATTGAGGGGCTTTCAAGGCCAACATACATTCTTATAATATCACTGAACATGCCACTATCTCCCGATATATAGATTAGTCCCTTCCTGTTTCCTGATATACCAATCATGCCTGTGCATTCTTTTAAAATCAACTGAGATGGCTCCTTCACAAAGGGGGCGAAGGTCTTGATTGGCTTCAACGTTAAGCGACTAAAGTAATTGCTAATCGAGTCTATAAATACGTTTACCGTATTTTCAAATTCTATTTGTTTGGTATTCATATTAGCTGGATTTGATTAATGAGTCAAAAGCTTCTTTCAGGTCTTCGGGAGTCACAGGCTTATATAGATATTCTCTAGCTCCTTTTTTTAAGGCTTCCAAGCCCGTGTATTTATCAGAAAGCGCCGTAATTATCATCACCTTGGTTTCAGGTGCTACTTTCATTATCTCTTCCAAACACTTAATTCCGTCCATTTCAGGCATGGTGATATCCAGTGTGACAATGTCCGGTCTATCTCTTTTCACGATTTCGATAGCCTCGGCTCCATTCTTTGCTTTGCCAATGATTTCAAGTCCATACTCCTTGATATGGCGCTCTAGAGTGATTCTCATCATAGAAGAGTCATCTGTAATTAAAAGCTTCATGAGTCTTAGGCTGTCTTGTCAAGTGTAACGAATCCCTCGTCCTGAGGTAAATTGATTCTCATTTTAAAAAATTGATTTTTCTTATATCCAAGCTTAAACGAACCTTGATGCTGGCTTATGATTGATTTTATTAAACCCATTCCCTGACCTCTTCCTGAAAACTCATCTGTTTCATCTGAAGTCGATAGATCGGCCTGGAAAATTAAATTGGTAATATCCTGAGAAGTAAAGTTTCGTATTTCATCTTTCTCGATAAGACGATTGGCAAGGGCTCTAGAAACTATTTTTTTAACATCTAATCCTTTTCCATCATCCTCATAGTCCATAACGATCTCACCCTTCTCATTTTTCTTAATAGAAATATTGATAGTGGCTGTTGCTGTTTTTCCTAAACCAACTCTTACTTCGGGTGATTCAATTCCATGTGCAAGTGAGTTTCTCATCAGCTGGATTGAGATGTCCTTAATTCCCTCGTAATAAGAATCGGGAATGAGTGCTTCATTGCTCTGAAAATTCAGCGCAACCAACTTACCTTTTGCAATACTCATCTTTTTCAAACCTTCTTCCAGCGATTCTTTCAGCGAGCTATTCGGACGCATTGATACCCCATTTTTAGATTTATTGTAAACGCTTGTAATTCTGACTTGAAGTTCGCTCATGCTTTTCAGCATCGTCAATACTTCAGCTATCATGTAAATAATCTTGAGGAAGTCCTTTCCTTCAATCTTAATCTGTTGTTTTATTGTGACAATGGATTCTTCGAGTATATGGAGCCTTTTTTCAACTAAGTTCAATCCTATAAGTGTCGCGTTTCCTTTCACATTGTGAACAGTATTGAATGTGTAAGTAATCAAATCCATGAAATCATCACTCTTGTGCAACTCATACCTTTCTGAAACAGAATTAAGCGACGTGGTGGCTTGCTTCAAAAAGTCATCCAATTGAATAGGGTCTATATTGAGAATAGCAAGAAGTTGAGTCGATTGAATTCTATTCTTCTCCTCTGACTCTTCGATCTGCTTTTTCATAATTACGTTTTCTGTCTCATCAAGCACCGTAACTAAAACCTGCTTGATTTCACCTTCCAACACTATTCGCGAAAATGAAATCCTAATATGCCTTGGATCCATGTCCTCAACATTACCTTTTTCAGGATAAATCTCCACTCGCTCAACAGGGTTCAACTTATTGACCACCGTCTCTCTTATTTGAGGATTAAACAAATGTTCCGTGAACATTTCCAGGGCTTTTAGATCTCGTTTTACTAATCTCGGACTCATTAGTTTTAAGAAATTGAAATTCTCAAGGTTGGACACATTAAAAATGCTCTCCGTTTCCGCAGAATAGAAATCACTAATCATGAGATTTTTATCCAATAGAAAAACTCCCTGCTTTACGTTAGCAAAAATGGATTTGGCTTGATTATTCAGAAATTCTTCCTTCTTAAGTGACTCTTCCAGAGATTTACCCTGCTCTAAAAGCTGCTTAGTATAAGCTTGAATTCTACGAATGGCTGGACGAAATATAAAAAGTCCCTCCATAACTAATAATAGGAGAGCTATTGCAAAAAGAATGTATTCTGTATTAGATAAAGCAAGTACTCTACCATTAGACTCTGAGTCATATTCGAACGTGATATCATTCATCAACTTTAGAAAACTGGCCTCATTGCCAAGAACCTTCTGTAAATCAGATTTAAACGAATCCTGTTGAGTTTCTTCAATATTAGATGCTGCTAATATTTGCTCTACCGAAGCTTTGATAATATCGTAATGCACTTGAGCTTCACTAAATAAAGAAATGATCTTAGGAGAGTTATTGACTTCAGGCATCTGCATTTCCTCACTACCGTATTGTAAAGCCTCATGTGATTTGGTCCACAGCTCGTAAGCTTTACTCAATTCCTTCTTTCTGCTTGAAAAGTCGGATTGTTCATGAGCGATACTCATAGCCAGTGCAGCCTTTGTTATCTTTTGAGATAGCATTCTTTGTCGTCCGGAGATGTTGATAATTCTCGAATCGGAGCTACCGTTTCTGATTGAGTCTTGAACCAGATATTGACTTATGCCAATAACCAGTGCAATGACTGTGAGTGCAATTAGGTAAGTTTTTGATAAGTTCTTCATAGCTGTAAGTGGTTTGTAAGTAATTTAAGTAATCATGCCATAATTTTTACGTAAAAATACGTAGATAAGATTTGATGTAACCAAGAAAAGAATATTATTTTTTTATTAAGCCACTATTTGCTAACTACTATAATCTAATAATTGTTATATAATGGAAGAGCAAAAAGTAGATTATTATTCCGAATAATGGTTTCTTGCTATTTAAACTATACTATGAGAGGAAATAAGGGTATGAAAAAAGCCCTTTAGTTAAGAAAAATAATGTTTAGGTGAGTCTGTATATTAATAACGATTTCTGTTTTTTTCCAGTCTCTATATTTATCCAAATATGCCAAATTAAGTCTACAGAACCCTTTGTCAAGGTACGTAAGACAAGCTAAGTAGTCAATTTAAAATGGAGCTAAGCAGGCTGGCTAAGTATGCTCAGTCTTCTTCTATAACCAATACGATTTTGTTCCAGTCAGCGGCAGCATTGATTACTTTTCTGAATGGTTCAAATTTTTCTACAGGGTAGTCGATTTGATCATAGAATTCTACGATCTCAATGTCCAAAGTTTGTTCATTAATCGTATATGAAGATTCGAAATCATATATCAATCGGTCTTCAACTACCTGTTCATTAATGATAATATCATCTGGATTTTTAACTACGTAACCATCCGGAATTTCTACTCTTATCTTTCGAAGGTACCCTCTGTTAAAGTCATTCGCGATTGGTGTATTGCGCTCTCTTTCTTGATAAAGCTCTGATTGAGCTCCTATCATTTCACCAACTTTGAAAAGTATAATATCTCCAGCTGATTCAATGTAACTTTTAGTTTCAAATTTGCCTTCAACAACAAATGGAGCATGCCATTCATCATATCCCGTATTGGATTCTTTGATATTCACTGACTCTATATTTGCATCATTTGCCAAATACTTCACTACATTGTCGAGCATCTCTTTCTTCTGCTCTTCCTGAAGAAAAAGCGTTGCAGCCTTATAGTATTCTGCTCCGTATCCTTTAAAAGCTCTTTCAACGGTTACTATATTTTCATCCAAATCTTCTGAAAAAGAAACGCTCAGATCCATATTGTCAAAATTGGCTGTATAACTCAGTGGAGGTATGAAAGCAGTTCGACTCACAGGGTGAGTGAAGTCTTGGATTTTTTCTTGTTTTATGAACAGCCCGTATGAGTTGATATAGTCTGAAGGAATGGTGCCCAATCGAAACGGAGTGTCTTTTGGCGATAGAAATTGATCTGCTTTATTGACATAAATGAGGTATTCATCCAGATAATTCCAAGTATCAAAATCAGGATCGAATGCTCTTTTCATTCTATTAGAAGTTAGCACGATTTCATGCTCGATATCGAGATGATTTAGTAGCGCTGCGTATAGTTTTGTGAATCCAAATGAGGTTGCGTATTTGTTTTGAATCACAGCATCCAGAAGATACCCTTCATCGCCAGCATCTTCTTGAAGAAAATAAGTTGTCTTAATGGCATGCTCTGCTTTTCTGAAAGCATCTAAGGGATTGCCAGAAAGATCAAGCTGCTTTGTTAATTTAGAAAAGGCCTTTTTTTCTGATTTAGTCAATTCATAAATCCTTGGATAAATTCGAATACCGGCATCACCCCACGTGAATTTTCTTCCAGACCCTGACTCACTGTTATAAGCAAGCTTGGCTTCCATTCTCATTTTACTATTTTCATATGCCCCAAAACTCTCGCTCTGTAAATCTGCTATTTGAGAAGCTGAAAATTGATACAGGTTAAAATCCTTTGTGGTATCTGTTTGTGCTACTTGACCTTGGTCATAGTTATATATCTTAAAATCGTACTCTAAATTTTCAGGGCATTTCAACGAAAAATCATAGGACTTTACCGGGTATGTGAATTGGAAGAAATTGGTAAAGAAGTTAGAACTATATGTCTTCCTTGTATAAAAGTATTCGATTTCTCCTCCGACTTCAGCTCCTTCAATAGCAAATATTTTGTATCCAGATTTGTCTCCTTCTAGTTCTTTAATGTTGCTCTTATCAAAATTAACAATTGAACCATCTTTGGTAATTGCACGCGCTTTGATTGCCACGAGTTCAATGGTATTGTACATCGGAATGTAAATCTGATTGCTTCTGCTTAAAGCCTCATCATTGTTTACTTTGATGATTTGGTGATTGGTGATGTAGCACATCAACCTTTTGCTTGCATCATATTCATACTGATGTATTTCCGCTTTTTTAAGATAGTAAAGAGGGTAGGCTGCTTCATCGTCGCTTAACTCCATAAGCGTCCGATCCACGTCCCACTCATAAGGCTCATATTGCTGACTTTTTACAATAGTAGCAGCACCAATAAACAAAAGGATTAGAGTTGATTTGATAAAAGTGTTTTTCATGTTAATTAGGCTTCTTGCTTAATACTAAAGCTTTACGAGAAGCTTTTGAATATTCAGATATGATTTCGTTCCAGGACTGAAACTCTTCGGGTTTCATTAGCAGATAGTCAACGAAGAATTCCTTTGTGGCAACAACCTCATTTTGTTGCAGATCGTAACTTATTCGATAACCGAAATTTTCGGTCTCTCTACCGACATCTTTTGGAAGTGAACTCACACTATAGCCTTCGGGAATGGACAACCTGACAATATTCCTATTGATATATTTATAATCATTTTCGATTGGAACAGTGCGATCTTCCAACTTAGCATCCGTCAGAGATTTGTCCAAAATCAGATTTATGTAAATGTTATCGCCCACTTCTCTATAATAATCAGAAATATTAAAATCATAATCTATCTTGATGGGTTTAGAAAGGTCTTCCAAATTGCTCACCTCGTATTTATCAATCTCAAATTTATTGCTGCCTTTGCTAAGCAGTCTCTCCACATATTTATCAACGCTCTTTTGACTTGCTTTTACCAACTTATATGTATTAAAAGTCTTAACATATCCGGTCAGATCTAAGAACCCTTTTCCAGTAATAGTGCCATCAGCAATGCTTACATGCATACTGTCTGTCATTACATTCTTCTCTTTGGGAATGACAGGCACATTTTCAATTACAAAATGGTCTTTGTCTAAAGATATTAAGCATTCTTTTCCTTGAATCATACTAGTTGGGAATCCGATAGGGGTATATTGACCAGTTGCATCGAGAAAATATGTTTCCCCTTCATGAATGAACGTTGCAATCATGTGATTGTCTGTAACAGGTGAAGGAGTCTCAGAATATCGGTAGGGGAGGTCTCTCGAGCCAATCCACGAATAATGAGCCTCGATACCAGCTTCCCTCAACATACTTACTATAGAGCTTGCCATGTCTTTACAATCTCCATATCTCTTGCTGATCACATAGTTTCCGGGGTGAGGGATAAGTCCGCGCATGCCGTCTTCAAATGCAATGTATTTGATATTCGCCTGAACCCAATAGTAGATTTTTTGCACTTTTTCTAGTACAGAATCTGTAGGCTTCACAATTGAATTCACTAGTGATTTGACTTCTTCGTTTTGACCTTGTATGCCTTCTATAAAGGTGCGATACCATTGATGTAGGTTTTCAGCGGATGAGATTACATGATATGTTGATCCATCTGATTTTTCATACTGCTTGATGGGAGCATATATGGTTGTTGCCAGATAATTATATGAAGGGCAGTCATAATCAAATTTTATCTTATCAACATTTTTTGTGACATACTTTGAAACCATTCTTCCATCTTCGGTTTCTGTACTCTCAAATTTTATATCCAGACCTGAGTTGTCAAATATTTGAGGGTTTATAGTGATATTCTTGTCATGCTTAATTGTGTAAGATGATTCGAAGACGGGGGTATAGGTATCAAAAAAGAACATTCCCATTAGACGTGGGTCTTTAATTCTTTTTTTATACTTCAAAACGATTCTTGCTCCTTTTTGAACTGCAGGATAGGTGAAAGTGGTTTCTTTACTATCATCATAAAACACATAAGAGTCTTTCCCTGATGATTCATTAAATTCTGTAACCTCAAGACGTTGGTATTTCCTCTTTCCAGGAACAAGTGTATAAGCTTCTATATCTGATATTTCAACAAAAGATGAAGAGTATATTCGGTCTTCTGCGAATCTGGCTGTGCTTTCCCCGAGAAGCAAAAGTTCCTCATAAACTGTGATTTCAGTTTCTATCGAATCATTTTTGATTGCATAGTCTACTATCTGCTCTTTTTTGATATAAATAGCACCCTCGTCTGGATACTTGGATTTAAAGAATTCATACTCTTCTATTGCCTTCTGTTGTCCAAAGCAATTAATGGATAAAACCACTAAGCAAATAATCCCAACAACACTTTTAGCCATTCTTAATATATATATCCGTTCCAATAAAAGTTTTTGTACTTAATGGAGCCATCTGTATTATAAATAATCTGTGTTCCATCTATTTCTCCATTGATGTATGGGGTGATACTTTTCAACTTGCCATTTGGAAAATACTCTTTTTCATCTCCATTGAGCAGGTCGTTTTCATAGATTTTTTCAATATGGACGTTCCCGTTTTTATAATATCGAATCCATTTACCATGATTATCTCCTGATTTATATTCGATACTTTCTACTTTACTTCCATCCTTGTTATAATAGTAGGTTGTTCCATCTAGAACTTCATCAACATAGTTCTGCACTGCAGCTAACTTCCCATTATCAAAATGGGACTCAACCTTAAAAACACCACTATTGATAAAGGCAATCGTATCCGTTTTATTTTGGATGTCAAGATATCCTGCATTGATATCATTCTTATAAATTTTAATCAGTTGGAGGTTGCCCGATAGATCGTAGAAGTTGCAAGTGCCATGAGTATCGCCTTCAACGTTATCACATTCCGATTCGACCTGTCCATTGTAGTAATATCTAATTGATTTACCTTCCTTCTTATCCCTTATGTAGTTGTATTCAGACTGTATTTGTCCGTCATCATAAAACCATTTCCATGAACCATGCTGAGTGTCATTCATATATTGACCCACTGATACTACTTTCCCATCTTGATCATATCCCACATATTCACCATCATATAAGCTGCTATTTTTAAAAGGGTATTTGCTTTCGGTTTGCCCACTAGGAAACCGATTCTCAACCTTAATATCAAAGTTCCCACAAGTTGAGTGTGCAACGAAAGTAGTATCTCCTTCAACTGTCAGGTATCCTCGCCATCCTGTTCCATTTGGAATATCTGCTTCGTGATATACATTCCCCAACGTATCATATTGTTGAAAGGCAACAAGTGTACCCATATCATATTTAAATGCTCTGTGAGTTTTACCCTCTTTTGCATAACTTTTTGACCAACCATTAATTTCTCCTGAAATAAAATAACTTTCACCGCTCTTAGAGCCATCTGGGTGATAGTAGGTCCAAAGCTGCTCTACTGAGCCATCTACATACCAACCTTCGTTTTCTACTTGCCCGTTTTTATAAAAAGACTGATAATAGCCATGCAGGTCTCCTTTTTTATAACCACACTTTATTTTTATACTTCCCGTTTTGTAGAATTCCTCATAATTCCCATTGAAATAATCATCAAGCATGACACCTTTCTGAAATAGGTTCCCATTTCGGAAATACTTAGAGTATGAGCCATTTATTTTCCCGTTCTTTAATGACCCTTTTGCCAATATTTCTCCGGTAGCATAGTAGGTTTCATATGGCATATTTCCCTCTGCGTCATAGGCATTTGAGAGCGTTTTATCGTCCTTGGAGAAGTAGCTATAACCCACAATTTTTCCATTATCATACTCAGTCGTCTCACTTAATATACCATCTCTATCATAAACATGCACTTTCCCATAGAGTTTGCCAGCTTCATTGTACTGTTCCTTTTGCTTGATATTGGAGTTAGTATGATAAAAAATCCATTCGCCGGCCCTCTTGCCATTATCAAATGCTCCTGTATAACTTATCGTTCCATTCTCATGGTGTCCAACCCACTCTCCATCAAGGGAGTCTTTAGAATAGAAACCCTCTTCATTGACTTGTCCGTCTATATAGTAGGATTTAAATGCTCCTTCCAATGCGCCACTTTCATATTGATACTCATTACGCTCTTGCCCATTTTTAAAATAGTAGGTATATCCGCCTACGATATCCCCAGATTCAATTGTGTAGTCTGTCTTCTTTTCTCCAGTCTCAAAAAAGACACTTCCTTTTCCTGCTTCTTCCCCTAACTTATAAGGGTAGCGTTCCTTTACTTGCCCACAATCGTAGTAATACTCCACCATGCTATCAAGCTTTGTTCCTTTATAATGAGCCATGATGGAAAGTGCTCCATCTTCACTATAGTATTCCGCTGGTTTGATATAATTCCCTTGAGCATCATAGTATTCCACTCTGCTTTGAACACCGTTATCATGGTAGTACCTCCAGATGCCCATCATCTCACTTTGATCATTGTATTTCCCAACAGCGTTCAGTTGGCCATTGTCACTGTAGAATTCCCATGGACCTATCCTTGTATCATCATCTATCTGATTTCCAATGGCAGTGAGAGCATTATCAGAATTATACCAGAAAGAATACTCAGCTTTTTCTTGTAGTATCTCAGCTTCCTGACGTTCTCTGTTTTTAGATATTAAATCATTTGCCAAGTCAACCCAATCAGACTTTTCTTTATCATGTTTTTCTATCCAGGAAACTACACCTTCACTCTTGGTAGAAGATAAAACGTGGTAAATAAATGCCTCAGATAGTTGGTTTTTTTCAATGCTTTCATAAAATGGAACATAAAATTCCATCCAAAAATCATCGGTATTCTCTTGAAACTTAAGTTTCGATAGCAAGAGTTCAGTTTGCTTTGAGATCGAAGCATTGAAATCAACCTTACGTTCAAACCTACTGTCAAGGGCTGCTTTCGATCTATTCAGATTGTCATAAAACTCAAACGAATCATTGTTGGTAATTGGAGTGATGCTGCCTTCAGATCTTGCTGCATTATTGACCATGTTTTCTAAAAAGAGAAGAATACTATTGCTCTCTGGCTCAATTGCTAAATAAGTAAGGTAACTAAGCATGGACTTTGTTCGATGACCCTGAAGCATAGCTATATATCCAAGCATGATATGATTATTGGAATAAAAGGGACTGATTAGGGCACTATTTTGAAAACATTCTAGCGCTAAGTCGAACTTCTCCTGCTGGCGGTATGCTATTCCCAGATTATATAACAGAACATGACTATAAGGGTATAGTTCAAGTCCCAGCTTGTAAGTTTCAATACTCTTCTCAAAATCTTCTTTGCTCAAGTATGTGTTGCCAAGTTCTATATAAATCGACTTCCTAAACTCACTTGGAACATCTTTTATTTTATTTCCAATTTCGACGGCTTTATCATATTCTTCAGCAAGTTGATAAGTAGAAAGCAAGTAAGTCATGATTTCCAAATAGCTCGTATCATTTTCAGATACAGAAAGATACATTTCTATCGCTTCCTGATATTTTTCTTCCTCTTCTAGCAAAGTAGTCTGCTCTATAATTTTGGTAGGGCTTATAAATTCTAAAGAATCTGTAACCGGGGAGGGGTTTATGAAAAAGGAAAGAATGAGAGATTTAATCATCGAAACACTTCATTTATGAAACAGAAAACAACCCTGTAGAATTTACTCTTAGGTTTTCCAAAGACTCCTTAATTACGAATACCAGAAGCCTTTATTACAAATATGAATCTAAAATAGGTCTTTGAAATTATTCAGTTATCGTATTTCGGCACATTTTTTTACTTAAGCTATTTAACACCGATAAATCCATAAAAAATGAAAATATATTCTTAATTAAAACTAAAATATTTAGTATTTCTTGCAAAATACTAATTTTATTAACATATTTACTAACATAATTAGATTGGAAAGATATGAATACCCATGATTTTAGAGTTGAAGACTTAAGCTTATCTGAAGCCAACGTGACTTTCGATAATTTTTACAAACTGAAAATAACTTCCAAAAAACTGAAATCTGGTAAATGTCAAGTCAAATTTTTTGCGACCATTCGAGAAAGAAAAGACATGTATGGGTATGTACTGGTTGATGCCCAAAAGACGCTCAAAGATGTTGTTTCCGGTATCAGAGATAAACTGGACACCATAAATCATACGAGAGATTTTCATAACCTCCATCTCTATTCTATAGGTAAAACAGGGAAAGATGATTTGAATTTTATCATCTTTGATTCGTAGTGAAATATCATAAATGACTTTTGAAAATGTCCAGTATTGCAGAGAATATTAAGTACCTAAGAAAGAAGGCAGGGTATACTCAAGAATTATTTGCTAATGAAGTTGGGATTAAGCGATCTCTGGTAGGAGCTTATGAAGAGGGGAGAGCAGAACCCAGATTACAGACACTGCTTAGCATTGCCAAAGTTTTGAATGTGACATCTGATGATTTGATTTCCAAAGATCTAACTACGGACATTCCATCTGAAGTTCCATCGAAGGAGAAAATAAAAGTACTCTCAATTACAGTAGATAAAGAAGACAATGAAAATATAGAGCTGGTTCCTCAAAAAGCAGCAGCAGGGTACCTGAATGGATACTCAGACCCAGAGTACCTAACAGATTTGCCTAAATTTCATTTGCCAATGTTGCCAGGAAATGCAACCTATAGAGCATTTGAGATTAATGGGGATTCCATGCTTCCAATTCCATCAGGCTCTATTGTTATTGGGAAATATGTGGAATCTGTCCGTGACATAAAAAATGGGAAAACATATGTCTTACTAACCACCTCTGAAGGTGTAGTCTATAAGAGAGTTTTCAATTACGTAGAGGAAAAAGGGAAGTTGTACTTGGTTTCAGATAACAAATCTTTCTCTCCATACGAAATAGAACCAAGCAATGTGATGGAGATTTGGGAAGCCAAAGCTTACATAAGCATTGAATTTCCAGACCCTGAATCTGCATCAGAATTATCTCTTGACAAGATTGCAGGTTTAGTTGCAGATCTTCAAAAACAAGTCAATGACCTCAAGAAGGATTCTGAATGATTAGGTGCTCAATTCACTGTGGCATCAATCATTTCCATTGAAACTAGAGCATCTGATATAGAGCAAGGGTTGGTTCCCTTATTTAGAAAGTATTTTACCACATCAGAGATCATGTTCAACTGAATATTTTGTGGGTTTTGAAATTCCATTTTTTCATGAGCTTGATCATTAATGCATATTTCAAGAGGATTGAGAGCAAAAAAGGAAAATTTTATATACCCATTTTCACCCGTAATTAAGCATGTATCTTGTTGAAAACCTTCGGTGAAATTGAAATCCCAAACTCCTTCTAACCTTTCACCTTTTTGAAAACTTGCTCGAAGAAAAGTGTAATCCGAAACTTTGCTATACTCTCCTCTATTTTCTGAGCCTCCTATAACTTCCAAGGGTTTCCCAAATATCCAATAAATAATATCCAGCATGTGAGGAGCTAAATCATGAAAGAGCCCTCCTCCGGAGATTTCAGAATCCAGTCTCCAATTGGATTCTGTCTTAGCTATATGATCATAAAACCTTGATTGTAAAAGATTTATGTTGATTGAATCAATTTTACCTAAAACATTCTGATCTATTAACTCCTTTACCTTTATAAAAAGAGGAAGGCTTCTCCTGTAGTACGCTCCAACAGCCTTAACATTTTTAGTTTGAGCAGTTTCTAATATTCTCCTTGTAGATTCACTATTGATAGAAAGAGGTTTTTCTATATAAACTGGTTTACCTTCATTTATACTCCTTATCGCATATTCCTCATGTGAAGCTGGAGGAGTAGCTATATATATAGCAGTAACTTCTGGATCCTCAATTAGATGCTGAGCTTCAGAATAAGCTTTTGATACATTATGACGTAAAGCATAGTCCTTTGATTTATCTAAATCTCTGCGCATAACAGCGACTAATTTGGAATTAGGGACTTTGTTGAATGCTGGCCCACTTTTCACCTCGCAGACGTCACCACACCCAATTATGCCCCAATTAATTACATTATCCATATTGCGAAACTAATTGCTAGTAACATGTGTCCTTTAACAAATCCATTATTATTTCGGAGTTTGTCTATTATTATCTTGATTTGCCGACTGATACAAAAGCATTGAAAAAAGTCTTCCTCATTTTATTGGTTCTCTTCCTTAATCTTGGAGTTTACGCACAAGTAACTACTGTAAAAGGAAAAATAACAGAAGCAGCAACCGGAACACCCATCCCTTTTGCCAATGTCATTTTCACAGGTACACAAGATGGTTCAGTAACGGATTTTGATGGTAACTTTTCTGCATCCACAAGCCAAAAGATTGATTCAATTGAAGTTAGATATATAGGATTTGTAAAACGAATCAAGCCTCTAGAGTACGGAAAAAGCCAAGTCATCAACTTTCAGATGCAGGAAGATTTGGTCACTTTGGAAGCTGTCGTTGTTTATCCGGGAGAAAATCCAGCTTTTCCAATTCTTAGAAATGTTGTCAAGAATAAAAAAAGCAATGATTTGCGCTCTTTGGAGGCATATGAGTATGAGAGTTATACTAAGATTGAAATAGATGTAGACAAGATTCCGAATGTGATTGGTAAAAGGAAAATAGTATCCAAAATCACTCATGTAATGGACAGTATTGAGCAAATAGCAGGAGAGGACGGAACTCCAATTTTGCCAGTATTTCTGTCAGAAGCTATCTCTCAATATTACTATAGAAAAAACCCAACCTACAAGCATGAGAAAGTTTTAAAAACAAAGGTCAGCGGAGTGGGGATAACCGATGGTACCACTTCTTCGCAGGTTATCGGCGCATCCTTTCAACAGTACAATTTCTATGTAAACTGGGTTAATATCATTTCTAAAGAATTCATTTCTCCGATAGCAGATGGGTGGAGGATCTATTATGACTTTGATTTGATTGATAGCCTGTATATAGAAGATGAATTTTGCTATAGAATTGATTTTTATCCTAAAAGACCTTTGGATCTGGCCTTCGTAGGGACTATGTGGATTGCAAAAAGTGATTATGCATTGATGAGGATTGATGCAACCATTCCAAGAAGCGCCAATTTGAATTTCATTGAAAAAATGAAAATTCAACAAGACCTGATTCGGACAGAAGCTGGAGCATGGCTTCCACATAAAACAAGAGTGGTAGTGGATGCCGCCCAAGTAAATAACCTCACACCTGGAGTGCTGGCTAAGTTTTACGTCTCAACCAAAGACCATGTGGTCAACCAGCCTCTGGATAAGAACTTCTACTTAAACCCCATTTCAATGGCAGAAGACGTAGGTGAGTATGATGACGAGTACTGGGGCAAAGCAAGGCATGATTCTCTTAGCAGTACGGAAGTCAATGTTTTCAATATGATCGACACACTGAAAAGTTTCCCGATAGTAAAGAACAGTGTCAACCTCGCCAAATTCGCTTTTAATGGATACTACAAAGTTGGAAAAGTTGATTTGGGTCCCTACACCACTTTCTATGGTAATAACAATATTGAAGGACTAAGGCTGGGTTTTGGTGGTAGAAGCAACATAGCTCTTAGTAATAAATGGGGGGTGGGAGGTCACTTCGGATACGGTTTTAGAGATAAAAATTGGAAGTATAGAGTTTATACAGAGTGGATTACTAGCAGGCAACCTTGGGCAAAAATGAGGCTAGAATATGTCGATGAGATCGAACAGATTTGGTTGCTTAATGAGAATCTTGACCCAAATGGGCTTTTCTATACGTTGAGTCGTTTTGGAAATTTAACCCAACCTTTTAGAATACGGAAGACTCGTTGGAATTATAGCCGGCAGCTTGGGACTGGGTTATCGGCAAATGTTGCACTAAAGCATGAACAGTTCAATTCTCTTTTTGATTTTCAGTATTTCAGCTCAAGTACTGATCTATCTACCAGCTCAGATTATACGGTGAGTGAAGTCTCTTTATCAGCCAGATACGCCAAAGACGAACTTTTTATTATCGATGACAATAATCGCGTAAGCTTGGGAACGGTACGCTGGCCGGCGTTCAACTTTGATTACACATTGGGTTTAGACAATGTACTTGGAAGTGACTTTAGCTATCACAAGCTTAAATTTTCCGCAGAAAAGCGACAAAAAATGGCATTCTTAGGAATCTCTGAATTTAAACTTACTAGTGGGGTCGTCTTAGGGGAAGTCCCTTATCCATTGCTCTATAACCCAATCGGAAATAGAACTCCTGTATTTGTTGATTTCGCATATAATCTGATGGATTATTTCGAGTTTTCGACGGATCGATTTATTGAATTGAGGTACAAACATTCCTTTGAAGGCCTTCTTTTGAATGGCATACCTCTTCTGAAAAGACTAAAGCTAAGAACGCTTGCGAGTGCCAATATTTTGTATGGAGGAATAAAAAAGAGTAACGCCAGACTAACAGTTGATCCTTTGGATACTGAAGGCAATCCGGTTTCTCTCTTCACATCTCTTGACAACAGACCTTACATTGAACTTGGTTACGGAGTTGAAAATATCTTTCGTTTAATCTCAATTCAAGCTTTTCATAGAATAACCTACTTAGATCAACCAGATGTTAATAAATTTGGAATCAAATTTAATGTGGAATTAAATCTATAGTGCGCCATTATTTTCTGATCATCTTTCTATTCGCTTTTGCATGTAACAATCCTCGGGATCAGAAGATTGAAATGCCTGATTTCTCTGAAGATTTCTATAATCGTTCATTACTTGAAGTTCAAAAAAAGTATGAGGAGAAACCAACGAACAGGCTTCTGAAGCAAAAACTCTATTACTTCGAAAAACTCAATTGGCCTAAAGAGTCCATTACTGATCTCAATTTACTACTTGAAAAAAATGGATTAGACGAGAGCTTGGTGAGACTGTTCCTGCAATATTATTTAAACAATGATAGATATGCAGAACTCACTGAGGTACTGGATAAATGGGAGTTCTACAATGGTTTAGATGAAGAACTGTCTCAGTACAGGGTTTTATCCAATTTTAAAGCAAATGGATCAGAAGGAACAAGAGACCTGATTTTGGATTATGTGAAGAAGTTTAAGTCTGTTCAAAGTTATGAATTTGCAGTAGGGAGAGCAGAGGCATTGAGGGATACGGTCTTGTTAAAGTCTTTTCTAGAAGACCTTAGTTCTCTTGATCCTTATAACTCCCTGATTTTAAAAACGTACATCCCAATTTTATTAAAGGAACAGCATTACAATAAGTGCTATGGGCTTTTAACATTGGAAAATAATAAACCAAGCTCAGAATCCGATTTGTTTTTGGCGAAAGCTCTGTATGGCATGGATAGTCTTAATCGTGCCAAATCATTGCTTGCACATCATAAAAATGAAAAGTCTTATTTGCAATTATCAAATTGGTATCGTCTTGAAAAAACATATGATTCTTCAATCTTTTATTTGGACAAAGTGATTGTAAATGATTCTTCCAGATCACTTTTATTGACAAAAGCTGAAATCCTAGATGAGCGTGGTTGGTTCAATTCTTCGTTCTCCGTTTTCAATATTTTAATTGAGCGAGATTCCCTTGATACAATTGCAACAAACAAAGCCGCTATTGTTGCTCGAAAAATTGCATATTTGCGGAATTTAAGGGAAGCGAAAAGAGATATTCCGATTCCTCAAATATTACCAAAGAAATTAGTAGAATGAGTGAGATTAAAATCACTTTGCCAGATGGCAGTGTAAGAGCTTATCCCAAGGGATCAACAGCTCTAGATGTAGCGAAAAGTATAAGTGAAGGCCTTGCAAGGAATGTGTTGGCAGCAGAAGTTAATGGTGAGACAGTGGATTCATTCCTCCCAATAACATCAGACAGTACGCTTAGTCTATTGACATGGAACGATAAAGGAGGGAAGTCTACCATGTGGCATTCATCTGCTCATTTAATGGCAGAGGCACTTGAAGCGTTATATCCAGGTGTAAAACTAGGAATTGGTCCTGCGATAGAGAATGGGTTTTACTATGATGTGGATTTCGGTGATCAGGAATTTGATGGAGAAAACTTGAAAGCCATCGAGGATAAAATGCTTGAATTGGCTCGTCAAAAAAATCAATATCTCAAAAAAGACGTGAGTAAGGCTGATGCCATTAAATACTTCACTGAAAAAGATGATGAATATAAGCTTGAGCTTATCGAAGGTCTTGAAGACGGCAGTATTACGTTTTACACACAGGGTAATTTCACCGATTTATGCCGAGGGCCGCACATCCCAAATACAGGGTTTATCAAAGCAGTTAAAATATTAAATATCGCAGGAGCATATTGGAGAGGGGACGAAAACAGAAAACAGTTAACCCGTCTCTATGGCATATCCTTTCCTAAACAAAAGGAACTAACAGCATATTTGGAACTTCTCGAAGAAGCTAAAAGAAGAGACCACAGAAAAATTGGCAAGGAACTAGGCTTGTTTACTTTCTCTGAGAAAGTAGGAAAAGGACTTCCTCTTTGGTTACCAAAAGGAGCTATTCTAAGAGAAAGGCTTGAGAATTTCCTGAAAAAGGCTCAGGTCAAAGCTGGATATGATCAAGTAGTTTCTCCACACATAGGAAGTAAAGAGCTGTACGTGACTTCAGGTCACTATGCGAAATATGGTGCTGATTCTTTTCAACCCATAAAAACGCCCAATGATGACGAGGAGTTCTTACTTAAACCTATGAACTGCCCTCACCACTGTGAAATATACAAGTCCAGTCCTAAATCTTACAAAGACTTACCGATTCGCTTAGCGGAATTTGGTACCGTGTATAGATATGAGCAAAGTGGAGAATTGCATGGACTCACGAGAGTAAGGGGATTTACTCAAGATGATGCGCATATTTTTTGTAGACCAGATCAAGTCAAGGAAGAGTTTGCAAAAGTGATTGATTTGGTACTTTATGTATTTAATGCACTTGGGTTTTCTGAATTTACTGCCCAGATATCACTTCGAGATCCTGATAACCCGGATAAGTATATTGGAAAAACTGAGGATTGGGATCGAGCAGAAAGAGAGATTGCAGAGGTTGCAGCCGAAAAAGATTTGAATACTGTGGTAGAAACCGGGGAGGCTGCTTTTTATGGGCCTAAGCTTGATTTCATGGTTAAGGATGCCCTGGGAAGAAGCTGGCAACTTGGAACTATCCAGGTAGACTACAACTTGCCTCAAAGATTTGAGCTCGACTATACAGGCAGTGACAATCTGAAGCATCGTCCAGTAATGATTCATAGAGCTCCTTTTGGATCTATGGAACGATTCGTAGCAATCTTGATAGAAAGCACTGCAGGAAACTTTCCGCTGTGGCTAGCTCCTGAGCAAATAGCTATTTTACCTATCTCAGAAAAATACCACGATTACGCTAAGGAACTTTACCTAAACCTTCAAGAAGAAGACATTCGAGGTATTCTTGATGAGAGAGATGAAAAGATTGGTAAGAAGATCAGAGACGCTGAAGTAAAGAAAATCCCATACATGCTTATAGTAGGAGAGAAGGAGTCTGAAGAGGGCACTGTCTCCATACGAGAACATGGAAAAGGAGATAAAGGAAGCATGAAGACAAGCGATTTTATTTCCATGTTTAAGGATACAATCAGCAAGCTTTAGAATAATTAATTTTTTGAACTCAATAATGTCAAAATATTGATGATATTTGCGTTCGTTTTAAGAAATGGTATAACCAAAAGATAGAAAGCAATTAGTAGACCATACAGAAAACCGTTCAGGGGTCGCGTTGAAGAACCCTATAAAGTGAACGATAAGATAACAGCTCGAGAGGTCAGAGTTGTAGGTGAAAACGTAGAAGTAGATGTTTATCCTGTACCTAAAGCTATTCAAATGGCTAAGGATCAAGGTTTGGATCTTGTCGAGATTTCACCAAAAGCTGACCCACCTGTTTGCAAAATCATTGACTACTCGAAATTCAAGTACGAGCAGAAGAAAAAGCAGAAGGAAATAAAAGCTAAGGCGCAAAAGACTGTTGTTAAGGAAATCCGTTTTGGACCCAACACAGATGAACATGATTTCAATTTTAAATTGAATCATGCTAAGAAGTTCTTAGAAGAAGGAGCAAAGGTTAAGGCTTATGTTCATTTTGTAGGAAGAACGATTGTTTTCAAAGATAGAGGAGAGATTCTTTTACTGAAATTTGCGCAAGCACTTGAAGACCTTTGTAAGGTTGAGTTGCTGCCAAAGCTAGAAGGAAAAAGGATGTCGATTATTTTAGCACCGAAACCAACAAGTAGTAGTAAGAAAAAATAAATTTAGTGAAATGCCAAAAGTAAAAACTAATTCCAGTGCAAAGAAAAGGTTCAAGTTGACCGGTACTGGAAAAATTAAGAGAAAGCACGCTTTCAAAAGTCACATTCTTACAAAGAAGGAGACTAAGCAGAAGCGTAATCTGACTCATATCACTCTTGTTCACAAAAGTGATACTCCGAATGTTAAGCGTATGCTTAATATCTAAATAGGTTTTATTATTCAACCCGATGATTGGTCAAATTAAGTTTTGAGATTCAAACGCCAATCGTTAAAAATTAAAAAGAAATGCCAAGATCAGTAAATCATGTTGCTTCAAGAGCACGTCGCAAAAAGACGATGAAGCAAGCCAAAGGGTACTTTGGTAGAAGAAAAAATGTCTGGACCGTAGCTAAAAATGCTATCGAAAAAGGTATGCAATATGCATACAGAGACAGAAAAGCTAAGAAAAGAGAATTTAGAGCACTTTGGATTCAGCGTATCAATGCTGGAGTAAGAGAATACGATATGTCTTACTCACAATTCATGGGTAAGCTTAAAGCTGCAAATATTGATATCAATAGAAAAGCTTTGGCTGATTTAGCAATGAATCACCCTGAAGCTTTCAAAGCGATTGTTGATAAAGTGAAATAAATTCCAAAAAATACTACTTGTTGAGTGAGACCCTGACCTAATCTGTCAGGGTTTTTTGTTTTCATAGCCCTCATTCTCACCCTAATCTCATCATTTGTAGTCTCTGGGATTATAGCTTCATTGTGACATGAGTACTTATAGGAGTGATAATTGTAATTGACCACTATTTTACCTTAGAAAGAATAGGTGCGCGTGCTATCAACAAAGGTTTAATTCGAATAACAAATCTGTGCTTATAAAATCTATTCAAACAAAGGTGACAATTAAGAAATAAAAAAGGCGACTCTCGGAAGAAAGTCGCCTTTATGCATGTTACTTAACTAAATGTCTTATTCAAATTCTATTTTGAATGAGTAAGCATATTTCCCAAATTGCTTTGAAGGGAAACCAACATCTAAACTTGACTCTTTTTGTGACCAAACCACATCCTCATCTGCCCCTAGCATTTTAACACTTTTCACTTTTTTGGTATTGAATTCTGAAGAACTTCCAAGAGCAGTAAAAGAAGCCTTTCCATCCTCTGGCCAGTCTAAAACTGTTGCATATACATTTCCTTCTTTAGAAGTGTATCGAATGTCCTTGGCTGTAAATCCATCGTCACCTTGGTGCTCTGACATATAACCCTCAGAAACGCTTGTAGGCCCCTCTCCAAAAGTATTCCAATATCTAGTTCCATAGATGGCTTCTCCATTTACGTTTAACCAATCCCCTAGCTCTAAAAGTGCTTGTTTTTGATCCTCTGGAATCGTACCATCTGCTTTGGGTCCCACGTTCAAAAGAAGGTTCCCGTTTTTACTCACAATATCGACCAAATCATCTATAACCGTATTCATGTCTTTTTGATCCCAATCGGATACATGACACCATGAGTTTTTACCTAAAGAAGTATCTGTTTGCCAATAGTTGTTCTTAATACTTGACATTTTACCCCTTTCAAGATCATATACATTTATTCCTGGAGGGTATGATTCAAAGCGGAAGTTCTTGTTTTGAAGAACTACTCCCTTTTTCCAATCCTCACCTTTGTTGTAGTAATATGATGCAAGTTTAGCGTGATAAGGGACGAATTCTTCTTGATCTACGAAGAAATCAAAGAAAAGGACATCAGGCTCATAATTGTCGATTAAATCTTGAGTTCGATTCCACCAAAGTTCTGTAAACTCATTTGTTATGACAGTGTCAGAAAGAGGTGTGGTCTTTGTTCCATAGAAATCTGCATACTCTGGGTCAGAAGTATCAAAGTGTGGCTTTTTATTAAAGAAAGTCCAATTAAAAGCAAAGTGTGATGAGGCTCCAAGTTTTAGGCCTTCTTTTTTGGCGGCAGTTTTTAACTCCCCAAGAATATCTCTTTTTGGGCCCATATTGACTGAGTTCCACTTGGTGATCTTTGAGTCATAAAGAGCAAAGCCATCATGATGCTCAGCAACAGGAACTACATACGTTGCTCCAGCCTTCTTAAAAATAGAAATCCATTCATCTGCATTAAACTTTTCTGCTTTGAACATTGGAATAAAATCCTTGTATCCAAATTCTTTTAAACTGCCATAGGTTTTCTTATGATACTCATTTACTATATGAGGCCCATCTCCACCAGGTGTCAATTGTGCTGTAAAAGTCGCCGTATCCATATACATATTTCGGCCATACCATTCTGAGTTAAATGCAGGCACACTGTATACTCCCCAATGAATGAAAATACCAAGCTTACCATCTTTAAACCATTCTGGAATTTCGTAGGCTTGAAGAGATTCCCAATTGGATTCATATTTTTTTACAGGGTCTTGACTGACCGGTTTCTTTTCTGGTGAACAAGAGAAAAGTATCGCAACAACAATCAGCGAGAGATATAGATTTTTCATGATAATATTATTGAGTTAATTGGTCTAGGTAAATAGACTTATGAAATTAGACAGAACCATAAATATATAGAATGAAACGATCAGAGAATGAAGAAATGCCCCCTTAAAAAACAACAATATGAAATCTTATAGGTTAGATGTTCTCCCCACCGTTTCACGCATTTATTAAAAAAAAACCCTCAAGCGAGGGTTAGAATTTAAAAAGTTATCTCTTGGATGAATCAATGTAGTCGCGTTCATTTTCTCCAACGTAAACCTGTCTTGGTCGACCGATAGGTTCTTTGTTTTCACTCATTTCTTTCCACTGAGCGATCCAACCTGGGAGCCTTCCAAGGGCAAACATGACAGTGAACATTTCAGGAGGAATACCCAAAGCTTTGTAAATAATTCCAGAGTAGAAATCTACATTAGGATACAACTTCCTATCAACGAAGTACTGATCCTCAAGAGCTTCTTTTTCAAGGCCTTTAGCAATATCAAGTACAGGATCATTTACTCCCAATTTCTCCAATACATCGTCCGCCGCTTTCTTAATTATTTTTGCTCTCGGATCGAAGTTTTTATAAACACGATGGCCAAATCCCATTAATCTGAATGGATCATTTTTATCTTTTGCCTTAGCCATCCACTTCTTTGTGTCTCCGCCATCGTTTTTGATATTTTCAAGCATCTCAATCACGGCCTGATTGGCTCCACCATGCAGTGGCCCCCACAGTGCATTTATTCCAGCAGAAATAGAAGCATACAGACTTGCTTGTGAGCTTCCAACAACTCTTACGGTCGAAGTAGAGCAGTTTTGCTCATGATCAGCATGAAGGATAAGTAATTTGTCAAGCGCAGCTGTCACCACTGGGTCACTGTTGTAATCCTCTGTTGGCAAAGCAAACATCATTCTCAAGAAATTTGAGCAATAATCAAGCTTGTTATCAGGATAGTTAACTGGATGCCCCATTTGGTTCTTATAAGCCCAAGCAGCGAAGGTTGGCATCTTTGCGAGAATCCTTATAATACTCAAGTCTATTTCATCTTCTGATCTATTCGGATCAAGACTTTGAGGGTAGAAAGCTGTCAAAGAAGTTACAAGAGAGGAAAGAACACCCATAGGGTGTGAAGTTGATGGAAAACCATCTAATAGCTTTTTAATATCCTCATGAACCAAAGTATGAGTAGTGATTCTGTTTTGGAATTTGGAGAGTTGCTCTGGGGTAGGGAGGTCTCCATAAATAAGTAGGTATGAAACTTCGATGAAAGAAGACTTGTCTGCCAGTTGTTCTATCGGATAACCCCTGTATCTTAAAATCCCTTTTTCACCATCTAAAAAAGTAATCGCGCTCTTAGTAGAGCCCGTATTTTTGAAGCCAGGGTCGATTGTTATTATACCAGTTTGAGCTCTTAACTTGCTAATATCAATTGCTACCTCTTCTTCTGTACCTTTTACTAGTGGAAGGTCAAATGATTCCCCGTTGACCTTAATTTCTGCTTTATCCGACATTCTTAAACTTACTTATTTTATACTTATGCTATATAGACTATTAAACTTTAATTGATTTCTAGTTTCCGCCCAAAATAAGAGGAAGTCCATCTCCACCACTTCCAATTACAATGGTTTTCGCGTTAGGAGAATTTGCAAGCTGTGTTGTTGCTTCAATCCCACGCATTTTTAACAACTCTTTTGTCAAGCTACTGTTTATAATTTTATTAGCGGCGGCTTCTCCTTCTGCGGCAATTCGCTTTCTTTCTGCCTCACTTAGTTCTTTATCTAATCTGAACTGATAAGCCAACGCCTCTTGTTCTTGCTGCAATTTATTCTCAATTGCATTTTTGATGTTTTCAGGAAGATTTATGGATCTAACCAATAAAGCATTCATCAAAATATTGTTTTTATCACTTCCAAGTGTAATCCCTGTTTCATCAATAATAGTTGTCTCAACTTCAGCCCTCTTCGTTGAATAAATTTCCTCTGCCGTAAACCTTCCCATTACTTGTCTAACTGCAGACCGTACTTCAGGAACCACTAATGAGTGAATATATGCCTTTCCAAACCGCTCGTGCAAATATCCTATGCGAGAAGGTATTGGATTAAATCTTATAGTGACATCTACACTTATAGACAAGCCATTTTTATCAAGGATATCCATTGATTCCTCAGCAGTTTGTTCTTTGACATTGTATCTATACATGGAATTCCATGGAGCAATCATGTGAAACCCCTGGCCATACACTGTTTCTTTATCTAAACCTTTACCAAATGGTTTAAAGAGAACACCAGCTTCACCAGCTTCGATCGTTAGAAACATTTTATTGGAGAAGGTGAGAACCACAATCAGGCCAACGATAATCAGCACTATTAATGGGAGAAATTTTTTGTTATTCATCTTGTGGGTTTTAGTTCTACGAGTTTCGTAAAGTTAATACGAGACAACCTTTATTTGGTAAAAAACCCTTGCAATATTTATTTGTTAAATATTCAACATATTCATGAAAAAAATGCGAATTATGTAGCATTTTTGCCGTTTTGGTAGATTGAAAAACAATGAAAGAGATATTAGAGCTACTTATTAAAACTCTCGACAAACCTTATAAGGATCTAAAATTCCTATTGGAGGCACTAAGAGAGATTCTTATTGAAAACAACGAAGATGAGATCGCAAGTCAGATTCCGTGGATCAATGATTTGGATTTAGATAAAACAGAATTCACCGAAAAGCATATTCAACTTTACTCTTTGGTTTTTCAACTTGTCAATATGGTTGAAATAAATGGTGCAGTTCAGCATAGGCGTACGCTAGAAGATGAAGAACTTTCATCGATAAACGGACTGTGGGCAAATAATTTCAAAAAGCTGAAAGACATCAATATTGATGAAAAGGATATTGCCGTTAGATTAAAGAACATACATATAGAGCCGGTTCTAACTGCTCATCCAACAGAGGCTAAAAGAGCTACCGTACTTGAGCATCATAGAGAGCTTTACCTTTTGATCGTACAGATGGAGAACCAGATGTACACAAAAAAGGAGTTGGCCAATATCAGACATAACATTAAGCAGACTCTTTTCAGACTTTGGAAAACAGGTGAAATATTTCTTGAAAAACCTGACGTTCCCTCTGAATTGAGAAATATTCTTCACTATTTGACCAACGTCTTTCCTGAAGTAATCTCCGTAATGGATCGTCGTATGATTCAAGCATGGGAAGACCAAGGTTTTGATGTGGAGACTCTTTTCGAATTGGACGCATGGCCTAGACTAGCCTTCGGAGACTGGGTGGGGGGAGACCGAGATGGTCATCCTTTGGTAACGGCCAAAGTTACTGAAGACACACTCAAGACCTTAAGGTTAAATGCTTTGGTCGTGATCAGAAGGAAGCTCACCAAACTTGTGAGAAAACTTAGTTTCACTGCTCAGCTTGACGATTTAAACGACTCAATTAAGAATAGAGCAAGAGCGATCATCTCTGAACTTGGTATCAAAGGAGATGAAGCTTTCTCAAGAAATAGAGGAGAAGCCTTCAGACAATACTTATCATTATTGATTGAAAAACTCCCTCTTGATACACGCAGAGGCCATGCTACTGAAATATTAGAATTTGAGGGTTGCTACATCGATGCTAAAGCCTTGGTTTCGGATCTTAAGATATTGCAATCGGCAATGCGAGATTTTGGTTCTAAGACGGTAGCAAATGATGATATACACGAAACGATCAGAATTGTAGAGACTTTTGGGTTTCACCTTGCACATCTTGACGTTAGACAAAACAGTGATTTCCATGACAAAGCGGTTCAGCAATTGCTTGAAGCGGCGGGTTTTGCCAAGACAGATTTCGGAAATTGGTCAGAAGAAGAAAGGATAGAGTTTATCAATCAAGAGCTAAAGTCTAATCGACCCTTTACGCATCAGAAAGCTGAATTAGGCCCCAATGCGAAAGCTGTGATAGATTGCTTCCGTGTACTTGCAGATCATGTTGATGTGTTTGGTACGGATGCTATAGGTTCTTTGATAGTAAGTATGACAAGGTCTGTTTCAGACCTTCTGGTAGTCTACCTTCTTGCAAGAGAAAGCGGATTGGTAAAGCATACAGATAGCGGACTAGTTTGTGTAATACCTGTAGTCCCACTTCTAGAAACTATTGATGATTTGGAGAATGGACCAGACATCATGAAAGGGTTTCTGAGTCATCCATTTACGGAAAGAAGCCTACAGTTTATCCAGCAGCGAGAAGAGATGGAAAAGCCTCTTCAGCAAATCATGGTAGGTTATAGCGATAGCAACAAGGATGGTGGAATTATGGCCAGCCAATGGCATTTGTTCAAAGCTCAAACGAAATTGTATGAGACCGGACGTCAGTTTGATGTAAGGGTTCAGTTTTTCCATGGAAAGGGTGGATCAATCAGTAGGGGAGCAGGGCCAACTCATTATTTCATTAATTCTTTGCCTCATTCGAGTCTTGACGGAACGCTTAGACTTACAGAGCAGGGAGAGACTATTGCACAGAAGTATGCAAATAAAGTAAACGCTGAATATAACATTGAGCTGCTTGTGTCTTCAACAGTAGAGAAGACCATTCGAAACAATTTCACTAAAAGGAGCAATCATCCTGTAGGAGATATATTCGAAAAACTGGCCAACGATAGCAAGTCTCACTACGAGGCGCTTATGCATGAAGAAGGCTTTGTTCCATATTTTAGAGAATCAACTCCTATAGATGCTATTGAATCTAGTAAGATAGGTTCTCGTCCTGCCAAAAGAACAGGAGCAAATTCATTGGAAGATTTGAGAGCCATTCCATGGGTTTTCTCATGGGCTCAATCAAGATACAACATGACTTCCTGGTACGGTGTAGGTACTGCTCTCAAAAACTTGAGAGAAGAGAACGCTGAAGGGTATGAAACGTTTAAGGAGACTGTGAAATTTGATCCTTTTATCAGATACGTGCTTACAAATGTAGATACGAGCCTTGCAGCTACGGATGAGGAGATCATGAAACAGTATGCTTCTCTGGTCACAAATGAGGAGTTGAGAAACAAGTTCTCAGGCATGTTCTTATCTGAGCTGGCTCTAACAAGAGAGATGCTACTTGATGTGCTTGGAGAAGATATTGAAGCAAGAAGGAAAAACCATCATTATTCAAACCTGCTTCGTACATCATTGATGACTTATCTGCATAAAAGACAGGTTGAGTTACTTAAAAAATGGAGAGAGGAAAAGAAATCAGGTAGTCCTGAGGCTGAGAAAACCCAAGTTAGATTGATGCTAACAATTAATGGAATTGCTTCTGCAATGCGGAACACTGGTTGATTCCTAACTGTGAGTGTGACACCATTTTACTCACATATTTGGAGAAATTAGCCTGTTTAGTATCTTTCTGGTTTCTCCCAGATTCATATTTAACAGGTCACATCAGCACACCATTTTTAGATTCAATAGGCTCGGGTAAGTTATCTTCCCCGAGCATTTGTCTCAAATCAATCTCGATCGTTCGACAAAGTGACATCATAGGTATGTCATTACCTAAGCCCTCGAAAGGGTTTTCACTGTAGTCTCCGACAAGTTCCATAACCAAATAAACCCAGCTTACTAGCGCAGTAAGAGGGATAGATACCCATATCCCGTATTCACCTAGTTTTTGAAATTCTGGGATCATTCCAAATGGCAACAAGAAGATGAATATACCCACGAAAATCATACTCATATTTCCATACTGACGGGGTAAGGGGAATTTTTTGATACGCTCACATTTCCCTTGCAAGGCATAAAATTCATTGAGTATATTTTGCATTTCCATATGCCTAAAATCTTCAATGAGATCTTCTTTTTTAAGGGCAGCCAATTCCTGACTTTGAATATCGATTAATTGAGTGGCTGCATTTTTAAAATGAGGAAGCTTATTGAGTTCTTCTGCAGAGAGTAGGTTCTTCAAATCTTCTATATAACCACCATCAAGGGTGCCAGTGCCATATTTAGTCATGCGTTTTGCAACCATCCTTCTGATATGTACACTTTGATTGATATGTTCCCAAGGAGCTGGGATCAGTAGCTGCTCACGGAGCGTATAGAGCCATGCAATATGTCGATAGATGAGCCTTTCCCAAGTTAGTTTTACTTTGACATCCTCAATATGAGTATGATCAAAATGATTCCTAACGTAGGCTCTGACTACACTTCCCCAAGATCTGCTACTATTAACAATCCCTCCCCAAATTTTTCTCGCTTCCCATAAGCGATCATATGCCTGATTGTTCTTAAATCCAATATAAAATGCCACTGCGGTACCAATAACGGAAAGAGGCAACCATGGTATTCTGATTATATTCCAAGAAGTAAAGTGATAAATACATGTCACAATAGACGACCAAATGAGTAACCATATGACATGAACTCCTGAGAAAATAAAGACTTCTCTAAGACTGAAATTCTTTTTTACAAACATGAAATCACTTTCTTAATAAATAAATATTCATTTCTTCAATAACAATGATACGATCTTATTTGATTTAGTTCATAAATCAAATAAACTCACACCCGAAAAATGAAAATTATTAATATCAATTCACCGAGGCAAGTCTGCTATAGGCTGGTAAATTAAATTGGAAAGTAGTGCCTTGATTGGGCATACTTATCACATTGATGGTAGACTCATGCAATTCTATTATTTTCTTAACTATTGCAAGTCCAAGCCCAGCTCCGGAAGCAGAATCTTTTGACGTAGAAGATCTTTTAAACCTCTCGAATATGTGTAATTGTTCTGCCTCTGGTATTCCAGGGCCATTGTCACGAACGGATATCAGTACATCTTTTGCAGACGATTTAATTTCAATAAGTACTTCACCGTTTTGAGGTGTAAATTTTAACGCATTATCCATTAAGTTTTGAATAATTCTCTCGACAAGACTGATATCTCCAAATACTACAGGTAGCTGATCCTCCGCATCGAGTTTAATCTCAATGTTCTTTTGCTCCGCTAAAGTCTGATACTTATTGTATACGTCGTTGGCCAATTCAGAAATTTGAAAAGGTTCTTTATTAGGCTCTATTTGCTTCGCTTCGAGTTTCGAGTACTCAAATAGCTGTGCAACCATTTGAGTCAATTTCTCAGTGCTTTTTTGGATGATACTTAAATATTTTTCTCGTTGATCTTCACTCAGATTTTTACTTTTTATCTGGAGGGTTTCTATATAGCCCTGCATGATTGCAAGAGGAGTGCGTAAATCATGAGACACATTTGCAATAAGCTCTCTTCTAAGTGCTTCGACTGACTTTAGCTCATCAATGTTGGCGACAATGGTATCTGCCATTTCGTTATAAGTCTCAGACAAAATAGACAAATCGGTGTTTTGAGGGTCTAATATTCTTGAACTTAGATCACCTTCCTTGAATCGCTTTACAGCGAATATAATTTGCCTTAAATTTTTGGTCAGGTACCAAATAACTATAATGCCTACCAAAACAGAAAAAAGAATGGTCGCGATAGAGGCTCCTAAACCAAATCGCAAAAAGTAAGAACCTATTAAACTGGAAGTGACTTCTTCAAACTGCTTACTTGCAAGTATTATATAGATATAGCCATCGTTCCCTTCAATGGAAAATGGTGCTGCAGAAAAGATTTTTTGCTTGTTGGTATCTCTGGGATCATCTCCTAAAATATACCTGCCTCCATCACAAGACAAAAAGTCTCTAATTGGTTGTACATCAATCTGAGTAGTGGGGCTGGCTGCATCGCTATGATCAAGTACCACAGAATACTTGACAGTGCCAACCGTATCAAGTAAATAGACCTCAATACTTCTGTTTACCGCCATCATATCATGCATGATATCACCAAAGAGTGGTTTATTGACCGATCCATCCCCTAAAAATGGAGATTCATTTTGAAATTTTTCGTCGATCAGATGTTTTGCGATATGAGCATTTAGCTTTTGAGACGTTTCTTCAAAATACTTATTTGTAAAATAGAAGGTCAGAGAGACGTAACTAACTCCGATTAATAGAATAATCAGTACGAAAGAGACGATAATCTTCCGAATGAGTTTAAAAGATATCGTGTTTCTGATCATAACTTTTCTAATTCTTCATTGAACATGTACCCAACACCCCAAGTCGTCAAGATATACTTTGGATTATTCATGTCAGGTTCTATTTTAGCTCTAAGCCTGTTAATATGGGAATTCACAGTGTGCTCATATCCTTCAAAATCATATCCCCAAATAAGATTGAGCAGTCTGGATCGGTTATAACTTTTCCCTGGGTTTGAAGCCATTAAAACCAATAGTTCAAACTCTTTGGGTGAAAGATCAATTTTCTTATCTCTAGCTAAAACCTTCCGTTTTTCAAGATCAATTGATAACCCATCAAAAATCAATTCTTTGGAGGTGTTTTCGACCAAAGATTCTGCGTTCAATCTTGATCTTCTGAAAATAGCCTTGACACGTGCTATGAACTCCCTCACGCTAAAGGGTTTAACCATATAATCATCGGCACCAACCTCAAGCCCCAGAACTCTATCGATTTCCTCCGACCTTGCCGTGAGCATCATAATAGGAGTGGGGATTTCCTTTGCACGGATCTTTTGGCAAATCTCAATCCCGTCCATACTTGGCAACATCAAATCAAGTATGATCAAGTCGCAGGTTTCTTTAATAGCGTTTTGAAGCCCTAATAAACCATCATTGAAAGATTGTACTTCACAACCTAAATCTTTTAGATGTATTTCGAGAAGTTGACATATTTCAACATCATCTTCTATTATAATTACCTTCTTAGTATTCATTCTTATTTCAATATAAAGGAGAAAGTATCACAAAACCATCACATTATCGTGTCTTGATTTTAACAAAATCGAATCATTTCAACCGCTCTCCACTAATTAAGGCAGATTATTAGCACAGGATAAAAAACATAAACACTTGATTTAAAGCATTTTATGAGCATCAAAATACCGAATTTCAGACTGTGACACAAACTTTAATTCTTTGTGATCTTATGGCAATGTTTCGCTCGTTGATTTGTATCAAACAAAAACAATCAAAATGAAACAAATTTCTTTATTAGCATTACTGGCCGTCACAATTTTTGCAGTAAGCTGTAGCGATGACGATGATGAAAACACTACTGGTTCTCTAACCTTAAATATTTCGGGATTGGAAGACCTTGGATCAGATTACGCCTACGAAGGGTGGGTTATAGTTGGAGGAAGCCCTGTTAGCACAGGCGTTTTTACAGTTTCTGCTAGCGGAGCATTATCAAAGTCTAGTTTTGAGGTGGACGCTGCTGATTTGTCTTCAGCTACTATGTTCGTGGTTTCTATTGAGCCTGTTCCAGATTCTGATCCAGATCCTGCAGCTACCAAAGTACTAGCTGGTGCCATTTCAAACAACGAAGCTACTCTTACCACTGGTTTAATCGGTGATTTCTCCAATGCATCTGGTTCTTTCTTCTTGAGAACTCCAACTGATGAAGCTGATGGCGTGAATAATGAAAATGATGAAAGTGGCGTATGGTTCGGTCTACCAGGAGCTCCTCCTACAGCTGACTTTGTATTGCCGACACTTCCAGAAGGATGGGCATATGAAGGATGGGTTGTTGGAGAGTCAGGTCCTTTGACAACAGGTACTTTCACAGGATTCAGTGCAGTTGATGCAGCGGCTCCATATAGCGGAACTAACCCAGGACCTCCAGTACCGGGTGAGGATTTTTTCAACAACGCTCCTAGTGGAGAGACATTCCCACTTGACGTTAGAGGAAGAACAGTTGTAATTTCAGTGGAACCAGTTCCAGATAATTCACCTGCACCATTTGCGATTAAACCTCTTTTAGGTACAGCTGGGCAGGAAACTGCACCTTCTACGCATTCACTTGGCTTGAATTTGTCTTCATTGCCTACTGGATCGGTATCTTTCTAAATTTTATAGTTGATTGGTAAATAGTGCCCGAGAGCTTAGGCTTTCGGGTATTTTTGTATTCTATAATGATCCGAATTTGATATTAAATTAGCTTCACAGCAACTAATCTTTTTGGTTCTGAAAAAGACATTATCAAAACCAGAAGCTTTTTTCGTAAGTTAATTCACTGTTAAACGCGCGAGCAAATTGTCGCAATGCTACCAATGGCCACAAAGAATTTATCAGTAGAGGACATTTGCATATAATTTTGGCAACTCTTAAATATTTGAAATAGATGAAACTGGTTCTAAATAATTTTCACAAACTTGGGTTTACGATATTGATTTTGTTTTCATCGTGTATCCAAACAGACTTACAAGATGCTTTTCCAGAGACTATAAGGATCGTAAATGGTAAAGATCTTGTATTCAGGGTAGGTGGAACATATAATCTAAAAGGAGAATACACTGATATATCAGGCGAGCCTGTGCCAACATCAATCGTATGGTCAAGTTCAGATGAGAGTATTCTTTCTTTTGAGGATAGCGTTGCATTTGCGCATGCCGAAGGAAGTGTTAAAATCACAGCTGAAGCCAATGGATTGCAAGATGAAATGACCGTTGAGGTCTTAGGATCGAGAGAACTTCTTAATATTTCCAAATCTGTTTCTGTATTGCAAATAGATAGAACTTTCACATTCGATATTGTATACAATGATATTTCAGGCACTCCTGTTGATATAAATCCTGTATGGACAAGCTCAGACACTCAAGTTGCAAGTATATCTCAGAGCGGTCTAGTAACGGCTATTTCCCAGGGAACCACCAATATTTCAGCATCTTATATGGATTTATCTGATACTGTTCAACTTACTGTTACAATATCAGGTGAGGAAGTGGATCCGGAAATCAAAATCACGGAGTTTGCAATGTTCCTAACAGTGGGAAGCAATTTCACATTTGCTGCTCAATATACTGGATCCGATGGCTCACCTGTTGATTCGCCAGATTTTATATGGACGAGTTCAAACACCAACGTTGCAACAGTTTCAAATGAGGGAATTGTGACAGCAATAAGCGTGGGGACAACAAATATAGGTGTTTCATTCGAAGGTATTAATACATCTATAATGTTGACAGTAGATGATGCAAGTAACGTTACACCTCGCACAGGGACACTCATGGGTACCGGGTATAGTATCTCTGGTGATTTCACTCTCGGTATAAACGCAACTGGGGACTTAATCCTAACGATTGAAGGATATGTTCCAGCGGGACCTGGCCCCTATTTTTACCTGACAAACTCAGATGCCAATGTTGCCAATGCCCTGAATCTTGGAGACGCTAAAATTGCTGGAGATATCACAATAAATGTATCAGAAGCAGACTCAGAAGCAACCATTAATTCATTTAATTATTTAATGATATGGTGCGAGCCTTTTGGTGTTAGACTAGGTGTGGGACAGTTTGAAAACTAAAAATTATATGAGCTTAAAAAGATCAATCATAGTATGTGTTTTTCTTATAAACGCATCTTCGTTACTTGCTGGTGGTGGGTGGACAAAAGAAAAAGGTAAGGGCTTTCTGAAACTTAGTCAGTATTTTATTTTGGCGGATAGTTATTTCAATCCAGAGGGAAATATCATTGATATCAACCCAAATCTGGGTGTATATAGAACGGCCGCTTACATGGAGTATGGGATATCAAATCGAATAACGGGCATTGCATATCTTCCTTTTCTATCGCGCTCAGTATTAAATGCTCAAAGACAAAGGAATGGTCAGTTGGTAGAAGGGGACGCAATCACAACGATCGGTGATACTGACATAGGTTTTAAATACGGTATCATTCAAAACAAATCCATAGTATTAAGTTCCACTATAACTTTTGGCCTTCCTCTAGGCAATGCCAAGGGAGGCAGGACAGGCACTTTGCAAACTGGAGATGGGGAATTCAATCAGATGTTATCAGTTGACGCAAGTAAGTCTTTCTACCCGCTCCCAATATATGCAACTGCTACTCTTGGCTTTAACAACAGGACAAAGGGATTTTCCGATGAAGTTCGATTTGGTTTTGAGGCTGGCTACACTATCAAGAAATTCACAATTATTGCTCGTTTTGCAGGAATCGAATCATTGAGAAATGGAGATTCAACTCCCAACGCGCAACAGGGAGTTTTCGGGAACAACATAGAATTTATGAGCCTTTCTCCTGAATTGATTTATAAGATCACCGACAAATTTGGGGTGTCTGCATCCATAGGCACTGCTTTTTCAGGAAGACAAGTATTGGCAAACCCATCTTATGAGGGGGGGCTTTTCTTCGAATGGTAAACCAGCCTGTTTATAAGTTCTCAAATGCTCTTTAAAACTGAATGCTGACTCCAAAATAAGGCATCACGTATCGTGTTGCTTTAAGTTGCCCTTCCTCATTTGGTTCCCAATAATAGTAGTAATCTACTCCAGTAGCCAAGAATTTATTCAAATGATAAATAAACCTCAATTTAGCCAATGACCTTTCATCAAAACTGAAAGCGTCCCCTAAATCGTCTAATCCTCCTTTTACATAGCTTGCATGCATGGAGAACTTATTAGCTAAGCGCTCCAAATCAGCGCTAATTCGTACGGTTGCAGGAGTTTCGGCTGATACTTTGTCTGGAAGTAATAGACTTCCCTTCAATTGCACAACTTGAAGGATATGACCGGTAAGACTTCCATAAGTGCCTTTGATCTTTTCAACATTAGCAAGGGAAGCTATTTTAGCATCCTTATTCAATTCGTAGGCAGCATCAAAAAATTGAGGCAAATAGCCATCGCTATAGCTCAGTCGTTCTATTCTTACATCAGTACTGAACACATCAGCTATAAAGTGAAACCTGAAGTTCATACCAGCCGATACACCACTTCCAGCATCTATAGCCGAAGGGGCAGCAATGAGGCGATCTGCAGAGTCTGAAAATGTAAATTCATTGGAAACTTTTGATACATTTAAACTGGAATAATTCGCAAATAGATCGATTTGAATAAAAGGAACCTTGACCAAAACCAATCCCATGTCAATTCCAAATGCTCCAATTCCATTTTTTGTATAGGTATATTTTTCGCCATTCCTAGAAGTTTGATCTTTGTCCTTGATAAAAGTAGTACCGATTTCCAGCGTCCTCACAATTGGAATAGTAGACCAAATAAGGGGCCTTGAGTACGGACGTATTGCCAATAAGTTTAGAGAGGACGGATCAAAATCACTGTAAAGTCCCTCCATTCCAACGAGTCCTTGCATTATATTGAAATCAAAATGCAAACCGACTTTACGTTTCTCATAGCTCGTAGTATTGGTGTAGTTATTGACAAGACCACCAAATCCTATCATGGTTCCACTCAATTCACCTACTCTTAAATAAATTGGATCCTTTTTTTGAGCTCCATACCTGACATATCGAACCAATCGAAGAGGACCGACTCCACCTTTGAATATCTCAGTTCGAATCGATTGATCATCCAAACCATAAAGGATTGGAACATTAAGGCCAACTCCGACTTTACCAATAGAAAACTCTGGTGAGAGAACGAGACCTACGTACCCTTTACTTCCAATTTGGGTGTAGGTAACTCCTCCTGTAAAACTTCCACTAGTGCCAGCCCCCATACTCGCCCTAAAATCATCCACAGGTTCTATTTCTTTATCTCTCCATCTTTCTTTGGGTTCTTTTTCCTCCTGTCGAGTGGAATCAACCACTAATATTTCTTCTGTGGGAGGAATGGAGTCTTGTCCAAGGATGATAGATTCTGGCTGCTGCAGGGTGCTGTCTATACTGTCCAGAGGGACTTGGTATATTGTCTTGAGTGAATCTGTAGAATCAGCCAATATGATCGTAACAGAAGAAGGCTCTTTCTGTTTTTTCCCATTCTTCTTGCTCTTCTTTTTTTTCTTTTTTGTGTCTTCCCATAGATATGAATAATCTGAAAGATCATCATCAGTCTCCTGAGCAAAAGATGAAAAAGATGTGATTGTTATTAAAGTAATAATTAAGGGTAGAATTGACCTGTTCATATTTTGCTATGGATTATTCAACTAAAGGTAAAAATAGTACAATTTATTATTAGCGCTAGGTCGTGCGTTTTCGTCGAGAACATTTTACTTTTTTACACAAACTTTCCATTGACTCACTTAATTGGTACATTCCAAAAAACTTGGACTTTCTAACACTTGGTAAACCTTTATTGCCCCCTGCTACCTGTAATATTTGGTATATTGTCAGTTAGTTTTTTGTTCAAGTTAATTTCATGACTCACTGCTTCAAAGTCTTATCTCTCTTATTATTGCTTCTGTCCACTCAGATAGCAAATTCCCAAAACTTATCGACAGAGGGTACAGATTTTTGGTTTGGTTTCATGAACAATTGGGTTGGTTTCGATGCGGCAAGCAATCCTATCATTCTGGAAGTGTATATAAGTGCTGAGGATAGCACATCTGGTCAATTGGAAATGCCCGGAATAAGTTCATTTTCGCCTATAACGTTTGATGTTGTTCCTGGTGAAGCCACTTTGATTCAACTAAGTGCAAGTACAGCAATGGCTGGTAGCAATAGTGGTATTTATAATAGAGGAATTCACCTTACATCAGAAGATCAAGTCAGTGTTTTTGGTATCAACAAAAGACAATACAGTGCAGACGAAACGGTCATATTACCAACCTTTTCATTAAGTAATGAATATCTGGTGATGTCTCACTGGGAATCTGGAAACAGAAACAATAATAATAATTCAAATTCTGAACTATACGTAGTAGCCACTGATGATAATACTGTGGTGGAAATTACTCCGAGCGTCGCGACTCTCAATGGTTTTGCTGCGAATACACCTTTTAAAGTAAATCTAAACAAGGGCGACACCTATTTATTAATGGCCAGAGGTGATTTGACTGGATCAAGAGTGGAAGCGACCAGCAGCGACAACAACTCTTGCAAGGATATCGCAGTATTCGCAGGAAACCAGTATACTCAGGTAGGGGAGTGTGGAGTGACCAATGGTCACGATCATTTGTTTGCTCAGATGTTTCCCTTGAAAACCTGGGGACGTGAGTTCATAACAGTGAATTATGAGCCTAGAAGCGGAGGTGACATTGTCAAAGTATTGGCTCGAGATGATAATACGACGATCAACATAGCCAATGAGACCATTATACTCGACAGAGGGGAATACGCTCAGCGTCAACTAGATGGGGTTAACAATATCATTGCAGATAAACCTGTAACTGTTGGGCAACTGAGCAGAACACAAGGGTGTGACAACTCGCTTGGAGACCCTTTTCTTATATTGCTCAGCCCAAATGAACAGTTGCTTTCAGATATCACATTCAACGCGCCTGGAATAGTTACCACCTCAACTTTTTCACTCAATATTATTGCGCCGAGACAAAGAATAGATGCATTAAGGCTTGATGGAGGAAGCATAGGTGGGAGTTTCAAAGTGGTCCCCAATAACACGGATTTTGTATATGCTCGATTTACAATCACAGGAGGGAATCATACTATAAAATCAGAAAACGGATTTATCGCATACGTATATGGATATGGAAGCAATGAGTCCTTTGGGTATTCTGCTGGAGCAAGTTTGGCCAATCTGTCTTTGAGTGTAGATATACGTAATTCCCATGGAGTCAAAGTACCTATCGACAGCCTATGTCATAACGATCTTCTTGAGTTTACTCCCATAGCAGATTTTGAATATGACTCTTACGAATGGGATTTTGGAGATGGAACGACGATCGAATCATTTGATCAAAATCCCGTCTTCTACAACTACGGTAAAGAAGGCATCTTCGTGCTAAAAGTAACAGGTATTACTTCGGACTTCAATTGTGAGGGAGGGAGTGAACAAACAGAAGTGAGAGTGTTGAATCTGACCAACCCGAAGCGTCCTATTTTAGGGGCTAGGTCGGTTTGCCCTTTCACTGAAAATGTATTGTACGTCACAGAAAACCCAGGTCAATTAAATAATGAGTGGTTTGTAGAAGGGGGGACTATCGTTGCAAACTATCGGGATAGCATACGGGTCAATTGGGGTATGACCAGTGACGTGTCTTCGGTGAAACTATTACCTCAGGATAAATTCCTCTGCTACGGAGATACTGTCACATTTCCAGTAAAAATCAATCTAAAATTAGAACCAGCAGCAGCCATTGGAAATGATTCCATATGTGCCAATGAGGCTTCAAATCAGGCCTACTTTGCCTATTATTTTGAAGAATCAGTCTATGAGTGGCAAATTGAGGGCGGCTCTATTCTACAGGGACAGGGAGAACAAGAGGTGATTGTTGATTGGAATGCATCCGGTATAAACAAGCTCTGGTACCTCCAATCGGTTCCTGGAAAAGATATATGTGAGGGTACCTCAGATACACTTTTCGTTTTTGTTCAAAGAGTCCCGGAAACCGACTTAGAAATCATCCACGATAAAACAAGTTATGAGATCAACGAAAGCGCCACACTGTCGGTTAAAGCAGATACACTCTATCAGTTGGTAAATTGGCTGGTAGATGATGTCGTGAAAATAGACTCAGCGCTGCTTAATGAGCCCATTAACCTTCACTTCTCTTGTCCAGGAACATACGTCATAAAAGCAGCAGCTTTCGATACAGTTGGGATTTGTTCTGAGATCGCAGAAAATACAATTAATATCAATTGGAGTCCGCCTAAACCTCAAATCATCAATGTGACCAATGATACGAGTGTCAGCAATCGGATCATTATAAATAGTGCCGTATCCAATAATAATTTTGGTAATTACACATATTCACTGGTCAGGTCTCAAAGAGGAAATCAGCTCTCAACGATATTGACTCCTGATCAATTTTCGGTCACTGAAAATACGCAATCAGATTTGGTATATACATATGGTTTATCTGTCAAAGAGGATAGTTGTACCGAAATTTTCACTTCCGCATTGCATTCAAACATGGTAATCAAAAGCGCAGGTAGTCAGATTGAAAATGAAGCCAAAATCGAATGGACTCCCTATGCAGGATGGGAAAATGGAGTTTCTAATTATGAAGTATATCTATCTGTAGATGAGAAACCAGCCACTCTCATAGGCACAACATCTGACGAGACATTTAACTACACCAATGACAACCTTGGATTTGACCATTGTTTTAGAGTAAAAGCTTCCGAAGAAGGAGGGAATGATAGTTTCTCATGGTCAAATGAAGTCTGTGTATTTTTTAAACCAAAACTCCACGCCCACAATGTATTCACCCCAAATGGAGACCCGTTTAATCAGTTTTTCACAATAGAAAAAGTGGAGATTTTCGCAAACAGTCGATTAACCATCACCGACCGAAGTGGCAACAGAGTCTTTGAGAAAAAGAATTATCAAAATGACTGGGATGGAGATAATCACCCCGCAGGAACCTACTATTTTATGTTGGAGCTAAACGAACCAAGAATAGATCGAAAAGTGATCAATGGTTATTTTACGATAATCAAATGATCAAGAATGGTTGTCAATAAAGCTCTTAATATTGCCTGCAACAATTGAAATCAACCTTCTTCTGGATTCGATAGCAGTCCAGGCAATATGAGGTGTAATTATGCAGTTATCAAGACTCAAAAGATTGAGTTCTTTTTGAGGAGGTTCATTCAACATTACATCTAAACCTGCACCTGCTATTTCCTTGTTTTTGAGAGCTTTATATAAATCAGTCTCTACTATATGTCCACCTCTAGCTGTATTAATCAAAAAGGCTGACGTCTTCATTTTGTTTAAAAAAGACTCATCTACCATTCCCATGTTTTGTGAGGACAGGGGAGCATGAATTGATATGAAATCACTCTCTTCGATTAGTTTATCCTGAGAAACGATGGAGACATCCTTATAGCGTTCAGGAGTTGCATGCTTGCTGTTTACCAAAATGCGCATCCCAAAAGCCAAACCTAAATTAGAAACTGCTTGTCCAATCTGTCCAAACCCAATGATTCCAAGCGTTTTTCCTTCCAACTCAAAAGGTGTTTTAATCATATGGCACCAATCACCAGAATCAGACCAGCCACCTGACTTCACATCCGTGTTGTGTACTGATACATGATTGCTCAGCTCTAGGATTAATGAAAAAACATGCTGAGCAACAGCTTTGGTACTATACCCAACAGCATTTCTAACTTCAACACCACGCGCTTTGGCTGCCTCTATATCTATATTGTCTGTACCAGTTGCAAGTTGATGAATCAGCTTAAGCTTAGGAAGACTATGAATTACATCTTTAGTGATTCTAAGCTTATTTGTTACAAGGACATCTGCTTCGATAGCTCGCTCGACCAACTGCTCCTGAGATGTTCTCTCATATACAGTTAACTCTCCAAGAGCTTCGATCTCACTCCATGATTGGTCACCCGGATTTGAATGAAAGGCTTCAAGAATTACGATTCTCACTTAGATTTCTTTTTAAGCTTAATTGACTCTGCTGCGAGAGCACCTCCTATAATCCCGGCATGATTGCGAGTCATCGCAGGCACCACCTTGGTATCCAGATTAATATGCTCCGAAAACATTTCAAACTTCTTGCTTATCCCACCACCAATGATGAAAAGATCTGGCCAAAAAAGTGATTCTAAACGAACCAAATACTCATTGAATCTCTTAGCCCAAACCTCCAAAGAAAGGTTTTCTCTTTCTCTAACCGAGTTAGCTGCATAGTGCTCTCCTGGCATTCCATTTACATGAATAAACCCTAGTTCCGAATTAGGCACAAGTTTTTTGTTTATAAAAATCGCAGACCCTATTCCTGTACCAGCGGCGAGCATGATGGTAACCCCTTTACGTTTTTTGCCTGCACCAAACTTCATTTCAGCGAGACCAGCAGCATCTACATCATTTACCACATGCGTTGGGCATCCGGTTAAGCTCTTGATCTGCTTTGCCGCATTCACTCCAATCCATGTCTTATCAATATTGCTTGCTGTCTTCACAATTTCATGTTGAACCACAGCAGGGAAACCACATCCAATTACACCTTTCCACTTAAAGCCACTTACAAGCACAGCCACCGTATCCAACATCGCTTCTGGAGTAGGAGGGTTGGGGGTTGGGATCCTAACTCTTTCTGAAACAAGTTCACCCTTCTTGATGTCTACCACCGCGCCTTTAATGCCTGATCCTCCAATGTCAATTCCTAATATCTCCATAGTACTCAAAAACTGCAATTGTAAACAAAATGATTGAATCATCAACCTCAAAGCAAGCTGATAAGGTGTGAAACCTGTCAAATTATTTTTCAGGCCATACTTCGGTATCAGGATATAACTTTTTAAATGACTTTGAAGCTATACAAACCTTGTCGTGCTATTCTAATGATCAATATCAGTAAGAAGATTAATTTTATGGTCTCTCTGAATTATTTTTTTGAAGTAGATTGTTCGAACAAAAAACAAAACTAACCATGAAACTAAATAAAATTGGGCGTAGGATTTTGATAGGGGTTGGAATCGTAATCATGCTTTTTGGAGCTATTTTTATTTACATCAATTATCAAAACCGGAACCTGAGCCCACCAGGAAGCGCTGAACTCACAAATGGCACACTAACCGTTTCAGTGAATTATAGCAGACCTTCTGTTAGAGGTCGCATAGTTTTTGGTAAAGCCGAAAATGGAGCTATTCAACCTTGGGGACAATATTGGAGATTGGGAGCAAACGAACCTACCTCCATGACCATCAATCAAAATGTAACCCTCAATGGAAAAGCATTAGCAAAGGGGACTTATCAGCTTTATGCTGTTCCAAATGAATCCAGCTTCACAATTGGAATTAATACCGAAGATCGCTTTTGGGGCTACTCAGAACCAAATTATGAGATGGATATCCTTACAACAGAAACTCCCGTGATCAAGAACGCTCATGTAGAACAACACACCATCAGTCTACAAAAAAGCGGAGTTGATGGTGTGGATTTGATCGTTACTTTTTCAGATGTAAAATTGAATATACCAATTCGATTGGCAGATTAACCTACCAAAGCTCTTTTATGCTCTAAATACTCGTCAAAGGTCATGAGTTTGTCGATACCTCCATCAGGAGTAAGCTCTAGCACTCGATTAGCTACAGTTTGGATGAACTCATGATCATGACTTGCAAATAGCACAGTTCCAGGAAAGTCCTTTAGAGAGTTGTTGAAAGCCGTAATCGACTCCAAGTCCAAGTGATTGGTTGGCTCATCGAGCATAAGGAGATTTGCACCCTTTAACATCATTCGAGAAATCATACATCTGACTTTCTCTCCTCCAGAAAGCACATTCGCCTTTTTGAAAGTCTCTTCACCAGAGAAAAGCATCTTGCCAAGAAATCCTCTTATATAGACATCATCCGCTTCGCCTTCAGCATATTGCCTTAACCAATCAATCAAGTTCAGGTCAGTATCGAAGAATTCAGCATTCTCATTTGGCAAGTAGGCGGGGGTAATTGTTTGACCGAATTTAAATTCCCCTGAATATGATTTTTCTTCATCGTTTAGAATCTTGAAAAAAGAAGTGATGGCATTGCTGTCATCAGATAAGATGGCAATCTTATCACCTCTATTTACAAAAAGATCGATTCCAGAAAATAGCGTCTCTCCATTTGACGACTTACCTAAGCCTTTTATTTCCAAAATCTGATCTCCTGCAGTTCTATTCTGAGTAAATATGATGGCTGGATATTTTCTACTAGATGGCTGGATGTCTTCTACATTGATTTTATCAAGAAGCTTTCTTCTACTAGTTGCTTGCTTAGACTTAGATGCATTGGCACTAAATCGTGCGATAAACTCCTGTAGTTCCTTTTTCTTCTCTTCGGCTTTCTTATTAGCGGACGCACGTTGAGACAAAGCAAGCTGACTAGACTGATACCAGAAAGAATAGTTTCCTGAAAACAACTTCAACTGTCCGAAATCAATATCGGCAATGTGCGTACATACTGTATCAAGGAAATGCCTATCATGAGAAACTACGATTACCGTATTTTTGAAATCTAAAAGAAAGTCCTCTAGCCAAGATATCGTATTGATATCCAAGTCATTAGTAGGCTCATCTAAAATCAACAAATCCGGATTTCCAAAAAGAGCCTGAGCAAGTAAAACCCTTACTTTTTGAGAACCGTCCAGGTCTTTCACAAGGTTGTAGTGATCCGCTTCAACAATACCTAGACCACTCAAAAGCGCCGCAGCATCAGACTGAGCATTCCATCCGTCCATTTCTGCAAACTCCGCCTCTAGCTCAGATGCTTTCACACCATCAGCCTCAGAAAAGTCCTCTTTCATATAGATAGCATCTTTCTCCTGCATGATCTTCCATAGCGTAGTATGCCCCATCATAACAGTATCCAATACAGATATCTCATCAAATTCAAAGTGATTCTGCTTTAGTACAGCCATTCGCTTACCATGATCAAGTGCAACAGAACCACTATTAGGATCAATGTCTCCAGATAAAATCTTAAGAAACGTTGATTTTCCGGCACCATTAGCGCCAATCACACCATAGCAATTGCCTTGTGTGAATTTGACATTAACCTCATCGAAAAGGATCCTTTTTCCGTATCTGAGGGATACGTTACTTGTTGAAATCATATTTTCCTTGAATTTTGAGCCGCAAACTTACTAAAACGTATCTCCGAAAGGAAGAAACAATGATTTAGAAACTATCATATTTAGGTTTTCTTTCCAAAATCGACCCTAAATCAGGGAGTTACCCACTTAAATAATTGAATTGAATGAATTATGCCCTGTGATTCAGCTAACTTTGCGGCTCATATAAAATACTCCCATTGAATAATTTTGAAAAACTAGGACTTTCAGCTTCAGTTGTTGAGGTTCTGGATAATCTAGGGTTTGACACCCCAACTCCAATTCAGGAAAAAGCAATTCCAATGTTGCTTTCCAAAGATCCTGTCGATTTCATTGGCCTTGCCCAAACCGGAACAGGCAAAACCGCAGCATTTGGTCTTCCCCTTATCGACCTCATAGATGATCAAGATAAGACTACACAAGCATTGATTATGGCTCCTACACGTGAGCTAGGGCAACAAACAGGTCAGCAACTCATTAGTTTTTCGCAAAACAATAAAAACATAAACGTTGAGGTTGTTTATGGAGGAGCAGCCATAGTAAATCAAATGAAGGCTTTGAAAAAGCCAACTCAGATAGTAGTAGCTACTCCAGGTCGATTGCTTGACCTTATCAAGCGTAGAGCAATCAAGCTAGACAATGTGAAATATGTCGTGCTAGATGAAGCTGACGAGATGCTCAACATGGGTTTCAAGGAAGATATAGATGAAATCTTATCTCATACACAAGAGGGAAGGGTGACATGGCTTTTTTCTGCCACTATGCCTGGAGAGATCAGAAGAATTATCAAAAAGTACATGGATCAACCGCTTGAGGTTGCTGTGAATACGGAAGAAAAAAGCAATAAAGATATTTCTCATAAGTACGTCATTACTAAAATGGGAAACAAGATTGCTGCATTGAGACGATTTCTTGATATCCAGCCAGATATGAGAGGAATTATGTTTTGCAGAACAAAGCGCGAAACACAACAAATAGCGGACGATTTGGCAAACATCGGGTACGGAGTAGAAGCTCTTCACGGTGATTTATCTCAATCTCAAAGAGATGCAGTAATGCGACGCTTTAAAACACGATCCATGCAATTGCTCATCGCTACAGATGTAGCGGCTCGTGGGATCGATGTGAACGACTTGACTCATGTTCTTCACCATACACTTCCAGATCAGCTCGAAAGTTATACACATAGAAGTGGCCGTACTGGGAGAGCAGGAAAAAAAGGAGTTTCGCTTGCCTTTATCAATCCAAGAGAAGGACGTAGAATAGAAGAGCTGGAACGAAAGATAAAAGTCAAATTTGAAAAAGCTGAAGTACCTAGTATTGAAGAACTTAAGTCCAGTAGAATAAACAATTGGGCTCATCTGATTATCAATACTGAAGTAGACGAGCAATCAGAAGATATTCTAAACAACATTCAGGAGCAGTTTGCGCATTTAAGCAAAGAGGACATTCTAAAGCGTCTCATCACGACGCAGTTGGATCACCTTATGATTCAAGGAAGCAACAATTCTGATTTGAATGAGACATCTGGAAGAGGAAACGACAGATCCGAATCAAGATCGAGTTCTTCCAAAGATCGCAGAAGTAGCAATCGCAGTAGTGGTGGTAATAGTGGTTTCAATCGTTATTTTGTCAATATTGGAGCTATCGATGGGATGACCAAGGCGGATTTGATTCACTTCTTATCTGATACCTCAGGTGTAGATAGAAAGTACTTTGGGGATCTGTCCTTACAAAAAAACTGCTCTTACTTCGATGTAGATAGCAATCAGGATTCTGAAATGAGTAGGAAATTCGAAGGGAGAGAAGTTGAAGGAAGAAGCATTCGTGTGAATCGCGACGATGAGGGGAATAAGAGAGACCGCCGCTCCGAAGATCAGGGATTCAGGAAAAGTTATAAAGGCGGAGGAAATCGATCCAAATCAAAACCAGATTTTAGAAAAGGAAGACGAAGCAGAAGGTAAAGGCTCGGGTTTTCTAATCCGAAGAGAACGATTTCGGTTCAGACCTTCTGAAACAAAAAATGATGCCGTTTAAATAACCATAAATCCAACTGGAAAATAATTAGGGTAACGCAAAAGTCAATTGTTCACGTTCTAATATTTATGCCGTTTATTGCGGCCAAATAAGGACAATAGAACTTAATGACATCTGCTACTACTACTTTCCATAGGCTCATGGTGCTTATGGTATTATTTGTGTTATATGGGCAAGTATCTGCGCAATCAAATAATTCTCTAACAGCTAAACTTTCTGGTCGGGTAACCAACATTTGGACAGGGGAGGGTGCTTTCTCCGTGAATGTTTTCATTCCCAGCTTGCAGATGGGCACAGTGACCGATGCTGAAGGTTATTACGAGATGGTAATACCAAAGGGCACCTTCAAAATTCAATTCAGCAGAATAGACTTAAAATACGAATCTCGATTTGTTGATGTTATTAAAAACATTAAACTAAACATTGAGATGAAAGAAGAAATCTACAACCTGGATGCCGTCACAGTCTATTCCCAAAAACAAGACGCACAAGTAAAAAGTCTTGATGTAGGAAAAAAGACTTTGAGTATTGACAGAATCAGTTCTTTGCCCTCATTCATGGGAGAAACGGACGTTATTAAAAGCCTAATTCTCCTTCCAGGAGTATCCACGGTAGGTGAAGGCTCTTCTGGCTTTAATGTTAGGGGTGGTGGAGTCGATCAAAACCTAATCCTACAAGATGGAGGTTTGATTTTTAACCCTTCACATGTTTTTGGATTCTTCTCTGTTTTCAACCCTGCGGTGGTTAACAATGCCACACTTTACAAAAGTGGGGTCCCTGCCAAATATGGAGGAAGGTTGTCCTCAGTCCTCAACGTAGAATTAAAAGAGGGAGATTATAAAGATTATCACATGGATGCCGGACTTGGAATCGTTTCAAGTAAACTGGCATTTAATGGTCCTATCATCAAGGATAAACTGTCGTTTCTAATAGGATCGCGTGCTTCATATTCAGACTGGTTGCTTCAAACGGCAAAAGCAAGTGAATTTAAAAACAGTACAGCTTCTTTTTTCGATCTGAACCTTAAGCTTTCATTGATTGCTAATGAAAAGAACAAGATAAGCTATTCAGGATACTATAGTAAAGATGGTTTTGGGTTTGCTTCAGATACCACCTTCGACTGGAGCACCTTCAATCACTCACTTCTTTGGAAACACATCATTAGTGAAGATGCCGTATTAGATTTTAACCTCGTAACAGGAAGGTATGCTTATAATATCGACGATCCAGAAGGTATCAATTCATTCAAAATCTCCTCAGCAATAAGAAATCATACCTTAAGATCTGATTTTACCTATGAATGGGATGAACGAAACAAAATCAATATAGGAGCGGAAGCTACCTTATACGAATTCAGTCCTGGCACACAAAAACCTCTTGATTCTGATTCAGGAGTCGATTTTATAAAGCTGGAAGACGAGCGGGCATTAGAAACGGGGATTTACATAGAAGATGACTTTAAAATTTCATCTAGACTTTCTATAAGAGCGGGTCTCCGATTCAGTACTTATCACAACTTTGGACCAGGCACGGATTATATATTCCAAGCAGGCGATTCGAAGAAAATTGAAAATGTAATAGACACTATTTTTCATGAAGATGGAAAAATATTCAAAAGCTATTCAGGCTTAGAACCCAGAGTTAATCTTACATATCTGATGAATCGAACAAGTTCAATTAAGGTCAGCTATAATAGAAGTCGTCAATATCTCCACCTAATAAGCAATACTGCTGCAACAACTCCAACGGATTTTTGGAAGACAAGTAATTTTTATATCGAGCCTGAAATAGGAGATCAATTTTCTGCTGGCTACTTCCGTAACTTCAAAAACAACAGTATCGAAGCATCAGCTGAAGCTTATTACAAGGTAGCCGACAACATCGTTGACTTCAAAAATGGTTCTACTTTGCTCATGAATGAGTACATAGAATCTGATTTGATTACAGGTACTTCAGAAGCATACGGATTGGAATTATTCTTAAACAAGAAAACAGGACACTGGACTGGGTGGGCGAGTTATACATATTCAAGAATATTCAGAAAGGTAAATGGCACATATGAAGATGAGAAAATAAGCAATGGAAACGCCTTTCCTGCCAACTTCGACAAGCCGCATGATCTCACACTGGCAGTAAACTACAGTAAAAACCCAGTAGTAAAATATGGGATCAATTTTTCCTATAGCACTGGAAGGCCTTCCACAGTTCCATTAGGAGTATATGATGTGTCCAATCTAACCAATGTCTTTAGCTACTCTCTAAGAAACCAAGAGCGCATTCCCGATTATCACAGAATGGACGTTTCCATGACGATCAATAGCAAACCAAAAGTTGACCGAAAATGGAAAATGAGCTGGACATTTGCTATTTATAATCTTTACGGAAGGAAAAACGCTTATTCTGTATTTTTTGAAAATAAGAATGGCAGCCCGCCAAAAGCCTATCAACTTTCAATTTTGGGAAGTCCATTCCCATCTCTCACTGCCAACTTTAGTCTATAAATTATTGGAAATGAAAAACCGATCTAATTATATCATTCACATCCTGTTGGCGATAGTTATCACTTCTGGTTTATCAGGGTGCGTTCAGGAAGTTGAGCCATTTGGAAAATCATCTGAAACTCCACTTATTGTAACAGGTAGAATCACAAATCAGCCTGGCCCTCATACTGTAAAACTAGTGTTTGAAGAAGGCTTCAATATTTTGCCAGATTATAATTTGGTGGAAGGATCAGTCGTGAAAATTATGGACGATCTGGGAAATGAAGAGATTCTTACTTATAATAGTTTTGGCCGATTTAATACGTCAGAAAGCTTTTCTGCAGTTATAGGACGAAGTTATCATCTTGAGATTACCCTTCCTTCGGATGTCGCTTATGAGTCTATCCCAGAGACAATGGTAGATGTCCCAAGTATTTCAAAGGTTGATTATAAAAAAGGAGATGGTACTATCATTTTCACCGTCGACTATCAAGATGAGCCTGGTGTTGAAAATTATTACAGATGGGGCTATAGAGGAATCTATGAAGTATTCTCTTCTATGGCAGAGTCATCGGGTGGTAGTGGCACATTGGGAAGAGCCTCAAGGTGCTATCCCGCAAATATCAATAAAAACAGGTTTCCTACTTGCTGGGTAACAGATTTCGATGCTGAGCTGCTACGAATTGAATCGGATGAACTCTTTGACGGTAAGGAAAGAACAGGAGAAGAAGTTTATCAAGTAGATTTAACAAGAAAATTTGATATTGGCTACCTGGGTACTATCAAGCAATATTCATTGACTAAGAGTGCTTACGAATACTGGAATGCAATAGATAATCAATTAGGCAATACTGGATCTATATTTGAGAGCAGTAATTATCAAATCAAAGGAAACATTAGAGAAAAAGAAGATCCTACAAAATTGGTTTTGGGATATTTTGAAGTATCTGCAGTAACCGAAAGTTCTGTCTTTGTAGAAGAATATAGCAATACTTTTGATCCAATAGACTGTACTGCAAATGAAGCTGGCTGTATTCCTGCGAGGTGCATTAGTTGCTTGTCTTATGGCCCAACGGCAACAAGAGTAAAACCCGAGAATTGGCCAAAATAGGTTAATGAAATTGCCATACTGATCAAAACATTGAACTTCTTTCACTAATTAGTTTAAAGGATAATAATTTTAGTTCTTCGTAATGCCTTATCTTTGTGGCTGGAAAGCGGTCTGATGATTGGATTTTATTCATTTATGTCTGAAATCTTTATGATTCTCATTTCTCAATCAACATAATAAGCAGCATTGATTTTCACTATTAGTGCTCCACTACTCTCGATATATTCGCTTCTTCGGGTTTAAGTAGTCTGATTAGTCCATCCATTGGGTGTTGAAAGAGAGGTTTAGCGCCGCGTTTTATTTACTTTAAATATAATTGTCATGGGAAGATCGCAGAATAGTTTCATAAAAAAGCAGAAGGAGAAGAAGAGACTTCAGAAGAAGAAAGAGAAGGAAGAGAAGAAAAAAGAACGTCAGGAAAATAATTTGAAAGGTGGCGATCTTTCAGACATGATTGCTTACATAGATGCTGATGGCAACATCGTCTCTGAAAAACCAGAAGAAATACCTGTGAAAAAAGAGCCTGCAAAGAAAGAAGGCGAAAAATAAAGAGTAAGGCCGTAAGGCCTTTTTTTATGTCTTACAGTTTAGGTCAAGTGGAGCCCTTTTTCCACTTGATCCGATTCATCACTGATTTCTGCAAAATTGAGTTTTTCCATTCGTGAAACCTCAAGAGATAGAAAATCAAACTCTTCAACCACTTTGCCTACTAATCGATAGACTCCTTTTCCTCTAAAAGGGCATTTCTTTACAGAAGGAGGAAAATGAACAGTATCAATGAATTGCCCCTCATAGTCAATAAAAGTCCCAAAGTTCATACGCTCGCCTTTGGAAGTACCGGTATTCTTTATCGTGACTAAATAACCCATCATCATCACCTGGCGTCCTACATAACCCGACAGCTGTTTATTCAATACTCCAATATTCCCTTTATCAACCAAATCAAAAGGGTTGCACAAAGGAAAACCAAGTAAGTCCATTTCATCAAAAGCATCTTCCCTACGATCATGATAGAGTGGGGGAAGTGCCCATTGCTTAAGTGGGATATGAAATAAGCCTGTCGATCCCGATCGGTCTACTCCAGCCCCCAGCATAAAGTGTACTTGCCATAGCGTGTCTTTCTTAGATAATCCGCAAAACCGTAAAGCGCCCATTCGAACCAATATTTTAATCTGTTCAAGAGATATTGGTACTCGATCCATAAAGTCATCAAGATCGAGAAATAGTCCATTTTTTATTCTTTCGTTTAATATCAATTCTATCACAGAATGATTCAGTTCTTTGACCATATTAAATCCCAGATAGATCGTCTTTCCCAGAATCACAGTAAGTACCTCACTGTGATTCACGCATGGAGCTTCTATCTCCGCTCCGCACATTCTAGCTTCATGTACATAGAACTCCGGACGGTAAAATCCACCTCCATTATTTATAACAGCCACCATATATTCCAGAGGATAATATGTCTTTAAGAAAAGCGCCTGATAGCTTTCAACAGCGTAAGAAGCCGAGTGCCCTTTTGCGAATGCATAACCAGCAAAACTCTCGATTTGCCTCCATACATCCACAGACAGAGCTTCAGGGTGTCCCTGGTCTCTGCAGTTTTCAAAGAACTTATCCTTTACTTTAAGGAACTCGTCTCTTGATCTATATTTCCCCGACATGCCTCTTCGCAACATATCCGCTTCTCCCAATGTCAATTTTGCAAAGTAGTGTGCCACTTTGATTACATCTTCCTGATAGACCATGACTCCATAGGTATCGGGCATGATGTCCCATAATACAGGATGAGCATCTTTTCTTCGATCGGGATAGCGATAGCGAAGAATGTACTCGCGCATCATACCCGACTTAGCCACTCCGGGTCGAATGATTGAGCTGGCTGCTACAAGTCCCAGATACTCATCTACTTGTAATTTTTTCATCAGCATGCGCATAGCAGGAGATTCGATGTAGAAGCAGCCAATAGCATCCGCATTTCTCAGCTTAGCATTGATCTTAGGATCGTAGCGAAGCTTCTTAAAATCATGGATATCAATATCGGTGACATCTGGGCAGTTTCGTTTGATGATCTCAAGCGAGTCCCTGATCTTTCCTAAACCTCGTTGACTCAGGATGTCAAACTTAAAGAGCCCTACATCTTCTGCAACTACCATATCAAAGTGCGTAAGGGGATATCCCTTAGGAGGAAGCGACGTAGCTGTAAAATAATGAATTGGCTTATCTGAGATCAATATGCCTCCAGCATGTATACTTAGATGACTGGGGAAATTAGTGATACGATCTCCATACCTGCGAATCAGTTTACCGATATGATCAAGCTCCTCGAGCGGTGACTGACCTACCTTTTCAATTTCATAAGCAGGTAATCCAAATACCTTTCCCAACTCTCTGATAATAGCACGTTGTTGAAATGTACTATACGTGGCTAAAAGAGCAACTTGCCCTGATTTTCCATAGCGTTCAAATATATATCGCGTTATATCGTCACGATCTTTCCACGAAAAGTCAATATCAAAATCCGGTGGATTTTGTCTAAATAGATTGATGAATCGCTCAAAGTAAAGGTCTAGCTCTACCGGATCTACATCCGTAATTCGGAGCAAATAAGCAACGATGCTATTAGCTCCACTGCCTCTGCCTACATAATAATACCCTTGTGTTCTTGCATAGTTGAGTATGTCCCAATTGACGAGAAAATAGCAAACGAACTTCTTCGATTTGATTAGCTCCAGCTCCTTTTCCAGTCTCTCGATGATTTCTTTGTCAGGGTTATCTCCATAGCGATAGGGAAGCCCTTCATAACAAAGTCGTGTGATCATTGAGACATCTTCCTCTTCAGATTCAGAATAGTTTTTTAGGTTTTGATGATCCTGAGGGTTGTCAAATTCAAAATGTATTTCGCACTGTTCTAGAAGGTTCTTTGTGTTGACAATAATCTGAGGGTGTTCTTTGTAAGATTCGAAAAGATGGCCAATAGAAACCATCACATCATCTGAGTTTCCCTCTTCTTCTTTTGATAATTTGCTCAGGAGTGTGTTCTTATCAATCGCTCTTAGTAATCGATGTATGTTGAAGTCAATTTTATTCGCTTCTCCGGATTTAAAAGAAACCGTTTTCAGCATGACTAGTTTATCTAATCGATCTTTCCAGTGAGTAAGGTTCAGCCTAATCATGTCTTTCGGGTGAACACCCAGAAACTCGTTTTCTCTTAACTCATAATCGCATGAAAAATGAAACGGGTAAATGACGAATGCGTGCTCAAACTGTGGAGGTCGTTCGGGAAATTCTTTTTCTTCATGGAGGTGCTCCGATAAATAGGTATTGAGTTCTTGAAAGCCTGTATTATTCTTCGCAATCCCAATAAATTTTTGTTTTGAGCCATTTCTAAAATCAATCCCCAGTACAGGTGAGATGTCGTATTTAGAAGCCAATCGAGCAAAATTCAAACTCCCAGCCGTTGAGTTAATATCTGTTAACGCGAACGTTCCCAGTCCATTTTTCTGTGCCAACGCCAAAAGCTCTTCAGGAGATAATGTCCCGTACTTGAAACTGTAATAGGTATGCGTGTTGAGATACATTTTCAGTTAATCAGTCTATCTCATTCGAGTTAAGAAGTCTTAGATATTCGCATGTCTCCTTTGAAAGGATTGAAGGTACGAACAGCACTTACACCCAAAGCTTTTGCTCTCACGATCGATTTATCTCCATGCTTTTGCCTCATCACATCCATAGCCTGATAGAGACTGATGACTTCCTCTGTATCTTCAAAAAGATTGATTTGGTAATTTCCATGTACCAAGCTGCTGAACCTCACTCCAATCAATCGAACGAGAAGTCGTTTGTCGTAGAGTTTATCGAATAGCTCCGAAACTCTTGGGATCAAAATATGATCTGCTGAAGTGTAAGGGATTCTGGCTTGCTGTGTATAGGTGTTAAAATCGGAATAGCGAATCTTTACTGCGATGCAAGCTGTCAGCTTACTTTCATCACGTAGCTGAAAGGCTAAATGTTCGGTCATTGCAAGAATGATCTCTTTCAATCGTGTGACATCTGTTGTGTCTTTGTCAAACGTCCGCTCTGTAGAAATTGACTTTCGCTCTGAGTAGGGGATCACGGGAGAATTGTCAATCCCGTTGGCTTTTTCCCACATCATCACACCATTTTTACCAAACACCTGACGCAACATGTCTTTAGGCATCTCCTGCAGCGTTCTCACTCTTCGCACACCTAGACCGATCAATGTCTGATAAGTCTTTTCTCCGATCATGGGAATCTTCTTAACAGACAGAGGAGCTAAGAAATTACGTTCTTTTCCGGTCTCAATCCATAACTTATTATTGGGTTTGGCTTCTCCTGTAGCAACTTTAGAAACTGTTTTGTTTCTGGATAATCCAAAGGAAATAGGCAGTCCTGTTTCTTTTATGACTTTGTCTCTTAGTTCAGAAGCCAGCTTGTAGCAACCGAAAAAACGATCCATACCTGTGAGATCTGCATAAAATTCATCGATAGATGTCTTTTCAAAAACAGGGACTTCTTCCTTAATAATATCTGAAACCCAATGAGAGAACTTAGAGTAATCCGTGTGGCTTCCTTTGATCAATATAGCTTCAGGGCATAGCTGCATAGCGAGCTTCATAGGCATGGCCGAATGCACGCCAAACTTCCTCGCCTCATAGCTACATGCAGCGACTACACCACGGTCACTATTTCCCCCAATAAGTATAGGCTTGTGGTTTAAGCGGCTGTCACGCAACCGCTCTACAGATACAAAGAACGTATCCAAATCCATGTGAACGATTGATTGCTCAGACATGGAGTAAATTTAACTAATAATATTAGTATTACTAAATATATTAGTTTTTTAATATCAAAATGATGGGATGAAAACCAGCTCCTTTTCATTCAACGATTCTTTATGTCACATTATCTCGTATCGGTTTATTATTAATCGTTATAATGAACTATTTTACACCAATAGTATGATTATTTACATCTCAAAAAGGTAGAGTAGATATGGGAACAGTTAGAAAAACCGTCACTTTCACAGATCAACAAGACAAATGGATTAAAGCTCAAATTAGCGCTGGGGAATTCACAAACGACAGTGAGTATTTGCGCCACCTTGTGCGAATTGACCAATCTAAAAACAGTAAATTCATTGCATTAAAAACAGCGATTCAAGAAGGTATAGATAGTGGCTTAAGCGAAAGTACGATTCCTGACATCATGAAAGAAGTTGAGAGCAAAATGAAAGCAGATGGGCGTTTATAGCCTTTCTAATAAAAGCAAGGTTGATCTTGCAAATATTTATGAATATGGAATAGAAAAATTTGGTTTAAATCAATCTCAGAAATACTTAATGGGCTTACATGATCTTTTTCAAATACTTTCGAGTAATTTAAATATGGGTCGTGATGCGTCGGAATTTGCGCCTATGTTGAAGCGATTTTCCTATCAATCTCATATGATTTTTTATCTAGTTACTGCCGATGAGAGTATATTAGTTATCAGAATCTTAAGTCAGAGTATGAATTATGATAATCATCTTTAATGGATGATCCAAAGGCTGTTTTTCCTCACTTGGATTATTGAAAACAATCATCCCTATACCTGATAAACTTGGGTTTATAAAAGATGGTAGTTCCCGAAAACTGTGATAATTTGCTTATCCTTTCTTACCCACAATAATGACCCAAAACGGATGAAACAGCTTTCTTTTTTATTAAATCAAGTATTATTTACGCTTGCGCTTCTTTTTACTTTCTTCAGCTTTTGTGCTAGTGCTCAAAATCCGATTATCACAGACCGGTTCACGGCTGACCCTACAGCTCGTGTTTATAACGACACGCTTTTCGTTTTCCCATCTAGTGATACCACCTGCATTCAGGCAAAAGGAAATAATGGGTTTTGCATGCATAGCTATCACGTATACTCTACAGTAGATCTCACTAATTGGACCGATCATGGAGAGATTATCAATCACAACAATGTGCCTTGGGTAAAGCCCAACAGCTATGGTATGTGGGCTCCCGACTGTATCAAAAAAGGAGATAAGTATTATTACTATTTTCCCGCAGTACCTGAAGATGGAAGCTCGTTTCGCAGAATAGGAGTAGCTACCGCGGATAGGCCTACAGGACCGTACACTCCCGAGGAAAGTTATATTGAAGGCATAGAGGGAATTGATCCGAATGTTTTCACCGACGATGACGGCAAATCATACCTATACTATGGAGGTGGGGAAAACCTGTATGGAGTTGAATTGAATGATGATATGGTTTCTATAAAAGGGAAGCCTATAATCATTCAGGGTCTTCCTGCTAAATACAAAGAGGGGTCTTTTGTATTTAAAAGAAACGGAATTTATTACTTCACCTTTCCTCATGCTCCTAGCGGCTCAGAAGAAATCTCGTATGCGATAGGAGATAGCCCGCTTGAGCCGTTCACGTATAAGGCAAAAGTGTTAGAACGCTGGAAAGATGGGTGCTGGACCAATCATCACTCTTTTGTAGAATACAAAGATCAGTGGTATCTATTCTATCATCATTTCGATATTTCGAATGACAAGCATTTAAGATCTGTATGTGTCGATCGAGTTTACTTTGATGAGGAAGGCAACATCCCTGAAATCAAAGCTACGCTTCGTGGTATCGGATATGTAAGCTCCGATGAGATTATTCAAGTAGATAGATATAGCAAACTGGAAAACGGATCTATAGTTAGGTCAGAGCATGATTTCATTAACTGGTTTGTAAAAGGAATTTCTCCAAAAACAGTATTGGAATATCACGATATTGATTTTGGTGACAGGAAGGAATATACCAGCATCGTCGCATACGTGAGTTCGGTAAATGCTGATGGTAAAATGCTGATCTATACGAAAGATGATCAGCTATTAGCCTCTATTGATTTACCTCAAATTAAAAGAGGAGAATGGGTAGGAGTGGGTGCTGAATTGAAAAGGCAACTGTCTGGAAACCAAAGTCTGGTTTTCAAATTTGAAGGAGAGACAGAGGGATTAAAAGTCGACTGGATAAAGTTTATCCCTGAGGGAAAAGCGGTGGTTGTCGGTGATTACAATCTGCATGTACATTACAAAGATGAGCATGTAATGGACGAGGGAAGCAATATTTGGATCATTGATCAAAAGTCATTCAAAATGAACAAGTTAAGCGTTGAAAACAAACTAGATAAGAGAGCGATCATTGCTACTGTAAACGGCCAGCCACTAACTCCGAAAACTAAAGTCCGATCTGGTGAAGTGATGAACTTTTCTATGATAAAGAAAATCAAAAGGTACGATGCATTTGAAGGTGTACCAGCTTCCGTTCATAGTGGCCAAAGTGGGGTACTTCTTGAAAAGTGCTCGCTTGGAGGGAAAAACGTCGCTTACATTGAGAACAATGATTACATATCATTTAGTAACATTGATTATACCAAAGAACCTAAGGAAATCGTGATCTCGGTTGCCTCTCAAAATGAAGGAGGTTTTATAGAAGTGCGCAAAGGCAGTACCGAAGGAGCCATGCTTGCAAAATTGCAAGTTGGAAAAACAGGAGGGTGGCAAAACTGGGAGGATATCTCAAGTACATTGTCAGGCTCTATTTCTTCTGATGAAAAACTATACCTAATCTTCAAAGGAGGAAATGGGTTCCTGTTCAATGTAAATCAAATACGTTTCAGGTAATTATAATCTCAACCCGATAGTATCTCTAGCTGGTAATCGAAGAAAGAGTCTATAGAGTTAGAAATTATTCAAATTCAACTCTATGAAGCGTGAGTCCCGAAGATGGGGCTACATGCTTTACTTGAGTTCCTTCAAAATCAATCAATGAATTCTGGAGGTCAGCGAGTGACCAGGTACCTCGACCCACTTCTACCAGTGCTCCCATCATCAGTCGAACCTGATAACGCATAAATCCTTTTGAAATCACTTTGAAAAAGTAGGATTCGCTGGGCATAAAACTTCCGGTAAGCATCTCATTAAGTTCTATGGATGAATGTATGATCTCCCGCTCAAACACTGTATCAGGAGATGGCTTGCTTACGTATCGTTTAAAGTTGTGAATCCCTTCAAAAAACTGTGCTCCAACTTTCATCTTCTCGATATCCAATGGTTTTCCAAAGTCCCTGATCAAAGGAGCATTGAAAGGGTGAGACTTTTCACCGGAAGAAAAGTAATAGCGGTATTCTTTGACCTTGGAGTGTTGTATGATATTAAAGGTCGCATCAACGATATCCACGGATTTGGCACGAATATCAGAGGGTAGGTTTTTGTTTAACCTGTGAAGCAATTGCTCCGGAATTAGCTCTTCTTTGGTAAATAATTCAAAAGCATAATCATTGGCGGAGACTTTAGCATCTGTGCGCCCACACCCCAAAGTTCGAAAGTTTTCATTTTCGAGAATGAACAAAAGAGTCTTATCCACCATCCCATGGACGCTTTTGAGCCCTGCTTGCTTTTGCCACCCATGATAGCGAAAGCCCAAAAACTCTATTCTTATTAAGTAAAAGTGTGTCCAGTTTGCCATTGGCGTTTTACCAATCGATAGGGTGGTAGTCCTTCAAGAATTTGCCGCACCAGTGTTTTCCGCTGTTGATTCCATCGATGAGTGGATCCAATACCCTAGCAGCTCCATCTACAATATCCAATGGTGGTTGGAAGTCATGAATCTCTTCCTTTTTCTTAGATAGTTCAGCAGGGTCTTCATCAGTCACCCAGCCCGTATCGACTGCATTCATATAGATACCGTCTTTGGCAAAGTCCAATGCAGAAGTATGAGTCATCATATTCAATGCCGCCTTTGCCATATTGGTATGAGGGTGACGGTCTTCTTTATGAAAGCGATGAAATTTCCCTTCCATAGCTGATACATTCACGATGTGTTTTATGCCTGTATTTTCCTTTCGCATGAGATGCGAAAGTCGATTGCAAAGCACGAATGGAGCCACTGCATTGACGAGCTGAACCTCCACCATCTCTGGTGTTTCTATCTCTCCGAGTTTCAACCTCCAGCTATTCGTCTTCCTTAAGTCAACCTGTTGCAAGTCCGCATCTAGATGCCCTTCGGGAAAGACCTCTTCTGTTTGCAACGATCGATCAAAGCTATATGGAATCTGAGATAACTTAGCTGAAGCGCTCAAGCCAATCCCAGGCTCAGGAGAATGCCACGCTACAGGAAGATTCTTCGCTTGCTTATTAGCAGCTCCACTTGAGAGGGTCGCAAGTTCGTTGAGACAATCGTGATGATCCTTCAGGAGTGCACGCGCTTCAGACGGGATGGAATCCAAATGCAACGCTTCATTCTTCATCAAGTGTTGGTAAAAACCAGCAGGCCTTCTTACTGTCTGTGCCGCGTTATTAATCAGAATATCCAGTCGGTCGTATTGAAGGCTGATGAAGTTGCAAAAGATCTCTACACTTGGAATATGTCTGAGATCCAATCCATGGATTTTTAAGCGATGACTCCATTTGTGATAATCCTCTTCCTTAGAAAATCGAATCGCTGAGTCTACCGGAAATCTGGTGGTAGCTACCACAGTAGCACCTGCACGAAGTAAGATTAATGTAATATGATAGCCGATTTTAAGCCGAGAACCCGTAACAACCGCCACTTGACCAGTCAAATCTGCAGTTTGGAAGCGCTTTGCATAGTTGAAGTCTCCGCACTCGGTACACATAGAATCATAAAAATGATGCACTTTGGTGTATACCTTTTTACACACATAGCAGTTCCTTGGAGACTCTAATTCTTTGGTTTCTTTGACAGTCGAAACTTCAAGCAACTTAGGAGCTTCGAACACCACAGCTTCTCTTGCACTTCTGATTCCTGTTTCTTTTCTAGCGTGCTTATCCCGCTCTATCATCTTTCGTTTGGCAGCTTTCTTAGCATCCTTTTTGCGCTGCTCAAACTCTTCTCTACTAGGTCTCGAGAGCTTGCCGGCAGCCTTCATCAGGGCTACTCGCTGGTGCTCTGGAAGCTCAAAGAATTGAGTTGTATCATCCAAAAGTTTTTCCAACACGGTGATACACTGAGATATTTCTTCCTGACTTAAATCCGAATCCAACTTCTCTTTCATATAAACTTCATGATTTCAAAATCGGGGCAAATGTACATATTCATGCAAGGTAAAAACCTGAGTTTGAATAATAAAACGCAAGTGAAACGGAAATGAATTTCATTGATTTGCTGATTAATTTTTCATTAGGTCTTCATTTGTGAAACAAATAAATTTCCGATACGTTTGGTCTTCAAACAAGAAACAAATCAGAATTATGAAAGGATCGAACCTGGGAGAATTTCAAGAGATCGTTTTACTATCCATCCTCATTTTGGATGACGAAGCTTACGGGCTGCAGATACAGAAGGAGCTCAGTAAGAGACTTGATCGCTCGCTGAGTAGGGGAGCATTGCATGCGGCTCTAAGTAGATTAGAAGAAAAAGGCTTCATAGACTCGCGCACTGGTGGTGCTACTGCAGAGCGTGGAGGAAGAAGAAAGCGATTCTATACACTGACCAATAGTGGAAAATCTGCTCTTAAGCAGGCCAAAGAACTTAGAGAAGAAATGTGGAGTCTTGTACCCAAGTTTAGCCTTTCATGAACATGTCAAAAATACCATCTCGTTTTTACAAATTCTTCCGTTGGTTTTGCAAACCTGAGCTTTTCGAAGAGCTTCAGGGAGACCTGGAGGAAGCGTTCGAAGAGAACGTGACTCTATTTGGACAAGCAAAAGCCGAATCCATTTACAGAAAAGAAGTGATTAAAATGCTTCGCCCTTCAGTATTCCAATATTTTAAAATTTTCCCAAGATTTAATCACACCATAATGTTTAGAAACTACCTGAAAACTTCGATTAGAACGATGAAGAGAAACCCACTCACTTCGTTCATCAACATATTTGGACTGTCCGTAGCGATAGGGATCTGTTTGGTTGTCTATTCTGTAATGGATCTGGATTTCAGCATTGATGCTTTTCATGAAAACAAAAATGAAGTATATCTGGCTACCTACTTTGTAAACAGAGATGGCACTGAGCTGCAATATGGAAACTCACCTATGCCACTTGGCAATATGCTCAAGGAAGATTTTGCCCATATCAATAAGATGTGCAGAGTAAGGGATCAAAACGCTGTGATCAAGCATGGTGACAATGTGTTTCAGGAAAGTGTAAGATTGGTCGATCCTACCTTTCTAGAGATGCTCACTTTTCCTTTAAAGTGGGGAACTGCAGGCTCATTAAATGACATGAATAGCGTCATTCTTAGTGAAGAAAACTCTCTGAAATACTTTGGAGATGAGAACCCAATAGGAGAAAATATTCTTGTGAAATTTGGCGAAAATAGAAGCAAGAATTTCATTGTAAGTGGAGTTGCTCAAGCATTTCCTACAGCTCATGCTATCGAGTTTGGTTTTCTTATCAATTTCGAAAATATACGATTCTCAGACCCGCAGGTAGAAATTTATGACTGGCGTGGATTTGTAAACGCGACTTTGATTCAAATTGATAACCCTCAGGATCTCTATGATATTGAGGCTGGAATGGAAAAGTATAAAAGCCTTCAAAACGAAGTAGAAAGGGATTGGGCCATTAGCTCATTTAAGCTTGAACAGCTGGCTGGTTTGCATTTCAAATCTCGTGATATAATCGGAGATATCTCTCATGACAACTACTATGAGGGTCGCATGGTGCTTCCTATCATTGCGCTATTCATGCTCATTTTGGCTTGTTTCAACTATGTTAATATTGCAATCGTATCTGCGACAAAGAGGCTCAAGGAAATTGGGCTCAGGAAAGTAATAGGAGCAAATAAGTCACTTGTTGTTGTTCAGTTCTTGACCGAAAACATTTTCACTACTTTTTTCGCTCTTGTACTTGGCATTCTATTGACGATATCCATTCTGCTTCCTTCGTTTATTGACCTGTCTGGAATGGAATTGACGCTTAGTTTTTTTGATGCTAAACTGTGGATATTTTTTATTTCTACTCTACTTTTCACTGGTGTCGTTTCGGGCATTTATCCCGCGTTTTATATTTCAAAATTTGAGACCGTCAAGATATTTAAAGGCTCAGTTAAGTTTGGTCAGAAAAACCGGCTAACAAAAGTGTTTTTGGGTATTCAACTAATCTTTGCCTGCATTGGAATCACAGGTTCTGTTATGTTCACACAAAACTCTAATTATCAAGGGGCTAAGAGTTGGGGATATGAACAGAAAAGAGCGCTTTACGCTCAAGTATCTGATCGATCTTCTTATGATCAACTCAATGCCGCAATGGGTACAAATCCGGATATCCTCACCACATCAGGGTCTCAACACCATTTGGGTAGAGATGTTATATCTACCGTCGTTCGTACTCCTGATAGAGAATATGAGGTACGTCAGTTATCTGTAGATGCGAGCTATTTTGAGACAATGGGTTTGAAGCTTGAGGAAGGGCGCGTGTTTCAACAAGATTTTGAAAGTGATAAGCAGACAATAGTCGTTAATCAACTTTTGGTCGAAAACTTAAAATTGTCCCAACCGATAGGCCAGACGCTTAAAATCGGTGAGGTTTATTATGAGATTATTGGTGTGATGAGAGACTTTTATATATATAGCTTTTACTCCAAAATGAGACCGACGATATTCAAAGTGGCAGAGGAAGAAGATTATCGATTCCTTTCTATGAAAATACGCGAAGGAGCGGAAGCTAAGACATATGAAGCCCTACAAACCCGGTGGTCAGCTCTTTTTCCTGAGACACCATTTCAAGGAGGGTATCAGGAAGATGTTTGGGGTTCTTTCTATGAAGAATTGGGAGTCATGAAAAAATTCATGGGATCAATCGCATTTATTGCTGTACTGTTGGCCAGTCTGGGATTATATGGATTAGTGACACTTAATGTGTCTGGCAGAACACGTGAGTTTAGTATAAGAAAGGCTCTTGGTGCCCAACTGCAAAACCTCACGGGTATCATAGTTAAGCAGTACACAGTATTGGTATTGATAGCAATTACGATAGGTGCGCCAATTAGCTACTTGATGATCAAGGCAAACCTTGATATGATGTTTCCTCATCCAATGCCTCATAGTTACTCAGGAGTGGCGATCGCTGTTGTTATTCTTGTGATCGTTCTATTGCTTGTGATCTCCACTCAAATCAGAAAGATCGCAAAAGCAAATCCTGTAGATGGACTCAAAGTGGAATAATATGAAATATCCATCGGATAGGATTTAGTGATTCAAAAGAGTATTTCAAAGGCAATAGGAACATCCATTCGGGTGTGAATAAGAGTCTTTGATACTCTTTTGGTTTATGGTGTATCTATTGCATCATTCCACTATCCATAAAAATCGCATCGTTCCTTCCTATTCAGGTTTCAAAATATAACTAAACCGAGAATTGGTTATACTGAAACTGCACACTAAACAATTGTTTCTAAAATTATTCATACAGTTAACCGAAAAATACCAATAAGTAGGTATTGATGGTCGTCATGAACTAGCAGAAATTGTAATCATAAATTTTGACTGCTCTGAAACAATTTATTAATCCGATCTCTCCAAATGATTTCTTGTAAGACTGAATAACATCTAACAAAATACAAATCATATATTTTCTTTTGGAATGATCATTCATAATTATTTCTCATTCTTATGCCTGATTCCTCAAACAACCAACAATCAATACTCATAGCTCTTATAACAGAAATAGTTGTAGGCGGATTTATCGCTTTTGGTGGATTTGGTCAGGTTTTTCCAAGATTTCTTGGTGCTTTTGAGGGAATAGTAGATTTAGAAACTTTTAAGTCTTTACGAACCTTCTCTTTGCTTTATTTCCTATTTCCGGCTTGCTTTTTCGTTATCTGGTATTGGCTTTTTCGAGGAAATAGCCTTTATATGAAAGAGAAAAATATCGATAAGGAAGGGTGGAGTGTTAAGGCTGATGAAAACACCGCTACGGTTTCCTTACTAGATAGCAAAAGACAAAGGTGGTTGAAAAGAGTTTTACTTGGTTTAAGATCCGCCGTAGTACAACTATATAAAAAACTCACAAGATTGGATATTGCATTGAAAGAGATTGTTGCCTTCCTTCTTGTCTTACTTCAAGCTTCACCACTTGCCTTATTTTTTGTAAATGAATTTCTGATAGAGGACATACATTATGTGTATATCTTATTGGGTCATGCAGGCATTGGCCTACTAATGTTGCTTCACTCATCATATTTCACATATAGAGATACTGAAGCCAGAAAATACCCAATAGCATTTCTTTCACATTTTCGATTGAATTCCATCATATACTCATTAGGAATCGTGCTAAGCATAGGTACTTTGGCTATTATGAAACCTTGGTTAATTTACAGCCCTTACTTTGCTAAAATAATAGCATTGAGTGCTTTTATTTATTCCATTGGAGCACTTCTGACGATCTATGCTTTCCAATTCTATTGGACTGGTCAAGATGAAAAGGTTAGGAGGATCAATTATCAACTTCTTCTTTTCCTAATTCTTTTTTCTGGGGTACTAGGTGCTTTTCCTATGCTTTATTGGGAAATATGGTCAAGCTTAACCACAGTTGTTGTGTTGACAGGCATAGGTTTTATTCTCTACCTGTTGTCATTCAATTACCGAAGGTTCGAGAATGGGAAAAAACTTCGCGCTCATATCGCAAAAATCTCCGTGAAATTTATGCCTATTTTATTGTTACTCTTAGCAATAGGAGGCTTTTATCTCTCTCTCAATAAAGGCTATTTATACCTTAATAGAAACTACTTCAAAAATAAACTTACCGCGTCGGCGCTTGTTTCTAATAGCAAAATATTGCCCTTATTCATGTTTAATGAGGAATATGATTTGGATAAAAGTGCAAAGGAGGCTCAATTGGTCTCTTTTGTAAGTGAGATCAACAAGACCAATCATCAATACAGGTCGGGTAAAATTCAGGATCGAATCGAAGAATTATTTCGAAAGAAGAATCTCGTAACGACTACATTCATTGATTCAATCTGTGGGGACACACTAGTCAGAACCCCATGTTATGAGGAACTGAAAGACAAGTTTGCCATGAGATCGTTTTTCTTTAAACCCTATTTGGAAGAGGGTGATTTTTGGGAATCAAATCTTGAGGGTAAAAAATCATTAAAGGAAGATCTAGATGCCAAAGTTGAACAAACCTTTGGCAAGATCGAGAATCTTAACCGCTTCTATGAAGATGTCTATGATCATATAGAAAACTCGATTGTGAAAGGCACCTTGACACGAGCAAATAAAACTATTGATACAATAAACAATAGCATCTTGACGGAGTTTTACCATCCCATAAACTATTATGGAGCCAATCTTGAATATTACAGTTCTCAAAGAAAGAAGGCAGGAGAATTAAGTTCTGTACTCTCTTCCTGTGTAGAACTAACCAAGTTCATACAATCTAAGCCTCATGTAGACCCCATTCTAGTTGACCTGTTGAAAACAGAAGCGGAAAAGGCCAATTCCATCGCAGCACAAATTCGAGAGTATAGAAAAAGGCCACTAAATGCAGATTCCGTCTTTTTGACTTCAAATCAGCTCTTCTGGAGTTTAAAATCGCTCAATGCTGAACTGAAGAAGATTGAACAAGATCTTGGCAGAGCCAAGAGTAAGCCAGATAGCGATATGGTGAAGAAAGAAATCGAGGCATTGGTGAAGAAGAAAACTAAGTTCTACTCCAGACATATGTTTGATACCCTGATGCAATTCAATGCTACAAAAGCAGAGGTAGTTCAACTGAGAGCTGAAGCACTGAATCTTGAGAAATATAAGTTGGATGATTATGTGAGTAGATATAAGAGATCTCAAAAAATATTCCTTCCTTACCTGACTGATTCCCAAAGGGTTGGAATATTTATCCTTCTCAGCTCCCTAATCATATTGGTATGTGCTGCCTATCTAAACAAAAAGGACTTTTATGGGAGAGATGTTACCAAAAAGACGGATTATGACGCGCCACATAGATCCTTATTTATATGGAGTCTTGTCATCTTTATTCTACTACTTCCAATGGTTAGAAGAATAGATGCAGAACTAATTAACCCTGAACATCCAACCTGGATTATCATGATGAATACATGGGCCGCACCAACTCTGGATAAGTTTACCGGGTACCCAGATGATGAAACAGAAATTGTTGGAATTGGCGCAGTGGAACATGAAATAGAAGAAGAAAATGATAACCTTGAAGGGCTTGTGAAAGAGCTCAAAAACCTAAACACGGAGCAAGAAAAGGCAAATATACTGATGGATAAACTGCTAAATAAATGAAAAAAAATTCCTTTTCAATTCTGTTTTTCCTATTGATCATAAATGCGTCCGTAGGGCAAAAAAAAGCGATCGACTCCTTGCTTGTGCAACTGAGTGACTTAGAAATAGAATTCAGTCATCTATCAACTCTTAACTGCTATGATGCTCAGGCTATTTCGGATACTTACATGGCTTTGCAAAATTATCAGCAAAGCATTCAGTCAATCTACTTTAAGATTAAAGGAATAGAGAATCGGGAGAAAATAAGGGAAAGAAAAGCCAATCAAACTTTAAGAAATCTAAACAGTTCACTCGATGCTCACTTGGATCAACTGTCTGTTGTTTTAAAAACGAACAAAGGAACAGTCTTTCCACAATTTGCAATTATTGAATCAGACCTTAGCAGCACTTTGAATGCACTTCGGAATCAAAATCCTTATGATGCACTACTCCCAATACCAATACCAGTACTGACACGTGATAGTGTTTTGCTAAAATCGATCTCAAATCCTTCTTCAGCGCCCTATAAAAACCTTTGGAAGCATTTCGGTGAGCCTATCAGGGATTATCATATTTTTGAAAATCTACGAAGGATGAAAAAAGAGAATTATCAAAACCAATTGACCCTGATCGATTCCACAAATGAGTCAAACCTTAGAGTACTTCAGTATTTAATTGATGGATTAAATAGATCGCATGAGTCTAATCTCACCAGGAATTGTCTCGATTCTTCTTCAAAGCTTATTGAGAATTCTCGCGCCGTTCGGAAAGAAATCGATCTTATCAGAACAATTTTCTGGAGAAGAGAAAAGAAAAGAAAAGGGTATAGCGAAGATTAAGTAGCCTCCAATACATTATTCCTCATCATCCTTCGCATGATTTGATAGTTTTATCGCAGATACCTTCTCATTTAGGTTTTCTACAATACCTAAAATACTCTTATTCATTTCAGAAAACCCATTCATGCCTGCAGATAACTGAGCTGCTGAGCTGGCAATTTCTTCTGCTCCGGCTGCTGTCTCCTCAGCGATTGTAACCACGCTTTGTATTGCACTGGCTATATCGGATACATCATTTGTCTGTCGGTTAGTTGCGTTTACAATGTTTTCCGACTTTTCAAGTGTTTGCTTGTAGTAATCAGATATTTGTCCAAACGTGCTAAGTGTTTTCTGAGAGATATCTTGCCCATCATTGACCAAAGCACCCATTTGCTCAATTAAGCTGGCAGTGGATCGTGTGTCTTGTTGTACGTTGGTTATTAGATCCGCGATTTCTTTAGCCGATTGCTTAGAGCTCTCAGATAACTTGCGAATCTCATCCGCCACAACAGAAAATCCACGTCCAGCTTCTCCCGCTTGTGCAGCTTCAATTGCAGCGTTCAAAGCAAGCAAATTCGTTTGATTGGCGACTTCCTTCATGATTGTGACTACTCTTGAAATCTGCTCCGACCTATTGGTTAAGTTGGTAATCGATTCGACGGTATTAGCAGAAAGCTCCGTGATATCATTCATGCTGCCGTAGAGGTTTTCCATGGACTCCATTCCTTCACTACTTTTCTCAGCGCCCATTATGGTCATTTGATCAATCGAATTGGCCTGAGCTCCAATCTCTTTTGAAAAGCGCAGTACCGCCTCAATGAGCTCAGAAAAATCATCAATCTTACGTGTCTGCTCATTTGCACCATTGCTCATCTCAGCTATCGCATAAGAAATTTCGGAAGAGCTTGAAGTCATCTCCTCATTGGACTTAAGCATTTCTGTAGTCGCATCACCAATCGCTTCAACTTGTTGTGTAATTTCATTTAGAAGAGAAGAGAGGTTATCAAGGGCCATATTAAGGTTTTCAGCAAGTTTTAAAACATCACCATGCGCTTCATCCGTATAGCGCGGAGTAAGGTCACCCTGAGCTATTCTGTCAATGATCTTGTTCAAAGCATCAAAAGGGGTCATTACGGTCGAAAAAAGTTCATTTATTGATAGGCTTAAATCTTTCCAAGCTCCACTTTTGTCATCTACACTGATTCGTTCAGCAAAATTCCCTGATTCCACGGCACTTCCTACCACGGTCTTTGTCTCTGCAATAGCAAGATTGAGGCTTTCTTGTTGCGCTTGAAGTTCTTCATTTCTAGACTTTACTTCAGAAGTAGCTTCTTCAACCTTGATACGCATTTTCTCTTTGTCCTCCTTAATCTTGTTTGCACGAAATCGATTAATCACAATACCAATTATCACAATAAACAGAGCTATTGCAATTCTAAACCACCATCTTTCCCAAAACGGTGCGAGTACAGTTATCTTCATGGAAGCAAACTCACCATCAACTCCATCATGATTGGCAGCTTTTGCCTTAAATAAGTATTTTCCAGCATCCAGATTTGAATAAGAAGCAGAATTGAGACTTCCAACATAGTTCCAATCATTTTCTAAACCCTCAAGCATATATGCGTACTGATTTCTGTCCGCATGAGTAAAGTTTACTCCAAAGAATTCTATTGAAAAAACAGATTGATTATGGTTTAGTGTGATTTCCTCGGTCATATTGATATGCTCCTTGAGTACACCACTAGCATCGCCTGGAACTACGGGTTTATTGAATATCTTAAAATCAACCAAATTAACAACTGGGGAAGTAGAATAGTCTTGTAATGTCTCTTGGTTGAAATAGCTAAAACCATCTATGCCTCCAAAGAAAACCTCGCCCGCGTCTGTTACCGTGCAAGACATCCTGACAAAAACATCCCCATGCAACCCATCCTTTTTCCGGTAGGTTTTAAAAGACATTTCGCCATCATCAGATACTATTAATTTACTCAATCCTTTATTAGTACCTACCCATAAATTGCCCTCCCAGTCTTCAATGAAACTGTTCGAGATTTCGCCCTTTAATCCATCTTTTACTGAGAGAAAAATAAACGAGCTGTCTTGCGGTTGAAATAGGTTAATCCCCTCATTGGTTCCTGCCCATAATCTGTCCTTGCTATCTATGTAGAGTCCATCGACAACATATCCAGAAAAGGAGTTTGCCTCTGAGCCAATCCCACTTGCAAATCTTGTAATTTCGTAAGAATCATCAGGATTCATTTTTACAAGGTTTAATCCCATATTTGATCCCACCCAAAGCAAACCATTAGAGTCTATCTCAATATTTCGGACATAGTTATCCAGCAACGAATTTCCATTATGTGGATTATGCTTCATTGTGAAGAATTCTTCTGTGCGAGGGTTCATCCTAACTAACCCTAATTCATACACAGCTAGCCATAGATTTCCGTCTTTATCTTCCTCTATATCGACAACACATGCTCCGGGTGGTAAACCAGGGTACCATGCTTTATTTTTAAAATACGTGAAACTATTGGTTTCCTTGTTGTATCGATCAAGTCCTCCTTCCCAAAACCCACCAATCCAAATATCACCACGGCTGTCTTTAAATAGTTTCTGTATTTCACCATTCGATATTCCTTTGCGATTTTTCGCATCATGTTCATAGTAAGAGTAGGTGTCAAGTGTGCGATTCCATGACGTAATACCCTGAGAAGTTCCAATCCAAATTTCATCTTCGTTGACTTGTAAAAAACTGCTAATATTTATCCCATTCAAGCTCTCTCTTACGTAGGGATTAAATTTTTTAATCCTAAATTTTGATCGGTAAGGATCGTAAAGGCTTATTCCCTGATCATAAGTTCCCACCCACAATCTTCCTTGATTGTCTTCCATAGTAGTCTTTATATTATCGCTTGCTATGGAGTTCGGGTTCCCGAGCACCCTCTTGTATTTCTTGAAACTCTGAGACTCTGGAAGAAACAGATTCAATCCACCACCTTCTGTAGATAACCATATTCTATTCTTACTATCACGTGAAACTCCGAAGACCTTTCTATTTCCTATGCTATTGCGATCGTTGTAATTATGTCTGAAATATTTAGTTTCAAAATAGCCATCAAGTCTCTCACTTAAGACACAGGCACCCTGATCAAAAGTTGCGATCCAAAAATTGCTTTCAGCATCTTGCACAAGTTCATGAGCGTCAATGATGAATGGGTTGTCGTCAGGTGTTTTAACTATCTCTAATTCTTTGGTCTCTAAATTATATGTGCAAATCTCTCTTTGTGTCAATATCCATAATCTCCCTCTGTCATCCTCCATAAGAGATCGTATATCAGAGTTTGGCAATGGCTGATCAGAATCGGGCGAAAATGCTTCTTCGACTGCTGTTCGCTTAGAATTGAATTTAAATAAACCGTAAGCCGTTCCTACCCAAAGATTATTCTCAGAATCTTCAAAAACCTTTGCTACCTGATCATTTGGTAAATGACTATCGCCCTCTAAATCAGATTTCCAGGATGTAAACTTATTGGTACTTCTATCATATTTTGACAGCCCCTTATGAGTTCCCACCCATATATTATGATCACTATCTTCAAATAGGTCATTTATATAACTGTAGCATAGAGAAGTAGAATCTCCTTCTATGTGTTCAAAAATTTTAAATTTTAATCCATCATACCTGTTTAGTCCGGCATGAGTAGCAATCCAGATATAGCCTTGATAATCCTGTATAATATCAGCTACTTTGTTTTGCGACAGTCCCTCAGACAGATTCTGGAAATCCATCTCTAAGCCTTTATAACTAGTCTGTCCTAACACTCCTATACAGGGTGTGTAAAGTATCAAGGTTAGAATTAAGATTCTCAATCTATAAATTCTGGTATTCTCTCTAATCATAAGCTTGCTGGTTGTATTACTAACATACCCAAAAAAAAGGTCAATAAAAACACTTTGATGCACGTAATTAATTTCAATCTAGAATCTCTGATGGTAACTATACAATGTTAGTTTTGTGCGAATTTTAATCAATTTCTATTTTCAATTAAATGACTGATAATCCATTGGTTTCCATCGTGATGGCTGTAAAGGACACAGCACCTTACTTAAGGGACTGCATTCAATCAATCTTGAAACAGACATATCAAAACTGGGAATTGATTGCAGTCAATGACCATTCCACTGATGAGAGCCCGGATATACTTAAGGAGTATACCTTGTTAGACTCCAGAGTAAGATTTTTCAATAGTGATAAGCCACGCTTAATCCCAACATTACAAGTAGGAATGAAACAAGCCAAAGGTGATCTCATCAACAGAATGGATTCTGATGACAAAATGCCTTTAGATAAACTTGAAGTCTTAGTAGATGAGTGGAAGAAGTATGGCAAAGGAACCATCATAGCGGGAGGGACGAGGCACTTTGTAGACGAAGGAGAAGTTGGTGGAGGTTTTATTAAATATGAAGAATGGCTAAATGGTGTCGCAAAATCCAGCTCTCATTATCAAGAGATCTATACCGAATGCGTCATTCCTTCGCATTGTTGGATCATTCACAAAGACGACTTTGCTTCTGTTGGAGGCTTTGATCCGGTGGTATACCCAGAAGATTACGATCTATGCTTCAGATTTTACAAGCAAAAATTGCAGGTTGTAGGAATTGATAAAGTGCTTCACTTTTGGAGAGACCGATCCAATCGCATTTCAAGAACGTGGGAAGAATACAAAGACAATCGGTACTTTGACCTCAAACTCCGATATTTCTATGAACTCGACAGGAATTTATCCAGACCTTTGGTTGTATGGGGAGCAGGGAGAAATGGAAAAGATCTGGTAAAGGAAATAAAGGGTTACGAAAGTGAAATCAATTGGGTCTGCGACAATGAAAAAAAGATTGGAAAGGACATCTACGAAATCCGACTTACTCACTGCAATAGCATACCAAAACTAACTAATCCTCAAATACTTATCGTGGTTGCTTCACCCAATGAACGAGACAAAATCAAAATTCAATTAGACCTATGGGAGAAAAAGATGGCTAAAGATTTTTGGTTCTTTTTATGAAATAATTTGGTAAACCTGAAGCTCAGAAGCAAAACCAAAATCATAAATTTCATTTGATTCCGTATCTCTCACTAAAGAGTTCTTCATTTGTAGTGGTTTTATGTCAAACAGTCATTTGAAAAAAAGAGAGATTTTAGACTGCATTATCACATCATTTCCTTTAATTTAACAATGTTAAAAAAGAGTATCATCACCATTTATCACTACCTAATATGGAAAAAAGCATTATTCAGATTGCCGCAAGTCAAATAGGCATTAAAGAAATCAAAGGCAAGAAAAACAACGAACAGATTGTCAATTACGCCAAAGAGACCAAAATCAATGTAAACGGAGATGAAACCCCCTGGTGTAGCATATTTGTAAACTGGTGTGCGAAGCAGGCTGGATTGCAAATGACCAATAAAGCCAATGCAAGGAGCTGGATGTATGTAGGTCGTCCTGTCGATGATCCACGTCCTGGAGATGTAATAGTTTTATGGAGAGAGAGTCCAGATTCCTGGAAAGGACACGTTGGTCTATTTTTTGGATATTCTAAAGACTTCAAAAAGGTATTTGTACTTGGAGGAAATCAAGGTGATAGTGTAAGTGTAGCTAGCTATGACGCTCGCAAAGTATTAGGATTCAGAAGGTTAACACAAAGCTCTGGACCAGAACTTCCATCTCCTACATTGACAGTTGGGAGCAGAGGAGAGCAGGTACGATTACTTCAACTCAAGCTAGACGAAATGGGGTATGACCCGGGAGGAATCGATGGCGTCTATGGTCAAAATACACGTAGGCAACTTGCCTCTTTTCAACGTAAAGAAGGCTTAGAAGCAACAGGGATTTTTGATCAGAGTACCTATGATTACATGGAAAACAATTTAGTAGAATAATTCTAAAAAGCAGATGGCAAACGAAAGCAATATAGATACTTCAGACTCTGGAGAAAAAAGTGTAAACAAAGGCTTCAAGAAGCTCTTGAAAAATATTGGCAGTGCAATTGAGGATGCTGCTTCTTTGGAGGTTTCTACCTTTACTGGGGAGTTTAATTACAAAGTAAATGAAACTATAAAAAACGAAGTTGATCGAGCACGGGTTGATCAAATTCTTAAAAAAATGACACTGAATGGGAGCGTGGATTTAGACCTTTTTGCCTTTACCAGTATCAAAATTGATTCTGATGTGACCAGCATTGTCAAGCCTGATATCAATACAGAGACCGATAAAGACCTGCTTGCTTTCCACAAGGAAATGCTTACAGAATCAAGAGCTGCACGAAAAGAAATCATTAATACAGTAAAAGACCTTGTAGGTAGCCTCACCAAGAAGTAACAATCTCTCATGGAGTCCAATCTGCTTATTGATCAACTCGAAAAGGAGTACTCAACTCTTCCTGGAGTGGAGGATGAGATTATTCAGCATCTAATAGAGCTGGGTTATCTTCCTATGCTCAACCCTGAGGTATTTACTTCTGATCAAGTCAGCAAAGCAGAGGAGCTGTTTATAACAGAGGCCGAGCAATCAGGCTTAATAGATTTGGCAGAACACCAATCCAGTTTCCTCTATGACCGAGACTCATTACTACTGAAATACACAAGAAGCTCAGCGGACATTGATGAAGGTTTTACTTTTCACAAACTACCCAATACCGGAGAATTGAATCTTATTAGTAGAATAATTCACTACCGCCTTGATCTTTTTGGACTCTATGAGATGCCCGCAGATCATGTATTCGATACCGCAAGCCTTACAGCACTAAAAAGATTGGCTCAATATGTTCAAGAAGATGAATTGACTGCTATCAACCGTCTGGCTGATATAGAGGGCTTTACTCAATACTTGATTGATACACGTCCAGCAAACGATTTTATTTTGACTTTTAACAGTCGAAGGCTTAGCGATCGGTATAAGAAAAACGCTACGAAAAAGTTCTTCAATCGTCTCAACAAGAACCTGAAAGCTGAAAACCCATTTCTGAAAGAATTCACTAATAATGTGATGGAAGTAAAAGGGAAAAAGATCAATTACAAATTCCTTTCCAGAGAATCGCGAGATGAATTCAAACACTTCGTTCTAAGATTGATTCAGGTTCATCAGTGGCAGGAGGGTTTATACGAGGGCTTGCTCGATGGAGAGATTGGAAATGTGTCTTTGCAAAGCCTTGAAAATGCCGTAGAACTAGACGTAGCAAACACTAACAAAAAAGAGCGACTTAAGTCAGAAGAGCTGCTAGCCTATTTAGGAAATGATTATTGCATGATTAACGGCTACTACTTCCTCACAAAGTATATGCTGGAAGATGGTAAACAAAACATAGATGAAACTGCTGTATGGCAGCAAATCGGTAGTCAACTTGATAATGCCACTGACCAACAACGCCAAGAATATCAGCTTAATCTTGAGAAAATAAAGAAGAAAGTAAAAGCAGAAAAAGAAAAATCCAAGATAAAAAAAGGCTTCTTTAAAAGGCTTTATTGTGGGGTGAAGAAAGTCATGAGAAAAGCCTGGAACTTTGTAAGAAGCATGGTGAAAAACCTGGGATCGCTTATCAAAAAAGCCTGGGGGTTTGTTAAACGTGTCTTCAAAACCTTTTTCGAAAACTTGAAAATGGCAATTAGAGCCTTTGCTGAAGGGGTAAAGTTTCTCTTCGGTAAAAAGGAAATCATCACAAGTCAAGATTCTGGATTTACAATATCAAAGTTTCAGCTTGATGCAGATTGCTTAAACATCTGTCAAAACCCTTCCCAAGAACTTATCGCCAACCACCGACATCAAACGCGCTATCAATTTGGAGCAATGAATTTTGCGCTGAAAGTAGTAGGAGGTGTCTTAAAAATATTTATTAATGCCGTGAATATGATCAGTTGGCCACTATTGCTTATCAATTTGGTCAAAGTATTTCGGTCATTATCAGAAGAATTCAAACATTTTAAAAATTCAATTAGTAAAACGAATCAATCTTACGCAACATGAGTAAAGTAGACGAAATCCTAACAAAACTTAACGACGGAATCAAAGATCTAACCGTACTGAACATCCAGACCGTAATGGGACAGCTGGAAATAAAAGAAGACGGAAAAGTAGGCCTGCAAGCTGGTACCGATATAGACGGTATGACTAGCAAAATAGACCTTATAGATGGAGATATCACTACCAACATTTCTCCTACATTCTATCAAACTTATCCAGAACTGGTTCAATTCCATCAGTCAAGAGAGGCAAAGGGTAGTGATATTATAGAAGCAAACATGGACGCTTTGAAAAGCATTGTGGGTGCACTCACAGGAATAGACAGTTTTTTGGGTAAGAAAGAATCTTAATCTGCTTTGGCTAATAAATCACTTTCTAAGGACGAGAAAAGTAACTGGTTTGCAGATATTTATGATGATCTCACATATCTTGAGATCAACACAATCGTAAAAGACTCTATCACAGCAGAGACTTCTCCAGAATTTGAAATCCTTGTCGTCAGACTACTTGATCGATATAAAACCAGAATAGTAAAAATTCTCCAAGACAATTCAATTGATACAAAACTTACATTCGACATTTCGCAAAGCTATGAGCAGGTCGATAAGAATTTGGATGAATTGTTTAAGCATATGAAGGATCAAGGTGATTTAAGAATCGATGAACATGATTATGCTATTTTACTGCGTATCAATCGATTCCTGGATTATCTCAAGATGTCAGGCCAGAAAGTTAATCATAAGAATCAGGGAGAAGCCAAAGTCCTGTATTCCATGGAATTTGGAAATATAAAGACAGAGCATTACGATTTCAAGCATATAAACCCTAGAGTAAAGGCACGATTCAGGAGAGTATATGATATGAACGCGGAGAAGGTCGTGATGCAAACACGTTTCGGTATAGATGGTGACGTCACGACGAGAATTGCCTCAGAATTCGCAGATATGGATCAGCAGATGCTTCTCAAAATTCACGAACAACATACCAATCTATCACTTAGCTACTGGAAAGAGTTAGTCACTACCGTTGGCTCTATCATTGGTCAGGTATTTAAGTATTTCAAAGTTGGGTAACTTTTCATTCACAGACCGATTTGCATATTTTCAATTCCTAAATGAATTAATGGGTGAAGGAGAGATGTCCTTTCCGGATAATCACCCGTCGTTAGAGTTTGCAGTAAAGACTCAACTATTTCTTGACGGTGATATTACAATCAGCATTTACAATCCTAGCAATATTATCAACGAAGAAAAGTTTAATTTTTTGATAAAGCACTATGAGAAAATTAGCAAAAAGATCAAGTCCTTAACTGCTTTAAGAAGGGACGTAGAAAGGATAGGCTCTTTTTCTCTCGTAGGGCTAATAGATTTATTGCTTAATTACTTCGATCAAATTAGCAACATCCAGATATTAGGTTCCCTTGCTATGTCCTTTCTCATCCCACGCATCCTAAGATTGACCTCTATGGGCTTGAGAAAGATTAGTACGTTTCTTATGGAACATGTCGTAAGCAGAATTATAGCGAGGATTTCTTCAAGATCACAATCGTAGAAACTACCACTAAGTGGGTATTTCTAGGTTAAGCATTTATATTCATATTTGATGAGTAAATCCCTGTTAACACATGGATCTTTTACTTAGAATGGCCGATACGGCACACACACACACACACAAACTTTACAAAATTGGATATTGCCAATATTATCAGCAGAATCAAGGAAGCTATGTTAGAAAAAAATAGTGAAGTCCAAAATGATGAACGAGATAATGATAATACCAATACCGTCACTCCGACCAAGAAACCATCAGGTACCGCGATATTTGCAGCATTGTTTAATGGAATAGGAGTTGGACTCCTGCTGGGTCTATTACTTGGATTGGCTGTCTCACCAGTTGTGAGCAGTATCATAGCCACACTCTCTTCACTTCTGGCTGTGCTGTTGGGACTAAACGAGAAATTCCTAGGCACTTTAAAAAGTCTTAGAATTGGCGCATTCGGCTTGAGCTGCGTCGCAGGTGTTCTTTTTGGAATGTTTACCAGAACACACGACTTGCTATCTCCGCAACTGGAAAGTCGGAAAGAGCAGTATATCAAACTAGGGTACTCCGAACAAGAGGCTCTAGATTTTATTTCTTATCAAGAGTTTAGTTTGGTTCCAGATCACTGGACTTTCGTTTCAACTCCTGAAAACGACTCTATTGCTGAAGAGGAAGTAGATTACGATACTTCAAAAGCAGACGTCTCTAAGACCTCTGAAGCTGAACCTGCCACTCTTGAGACAGACACAAAGACTCCCAAGACCAATAAGTCAACAAAAAAGATCGTTACTTCCAATGCATTTCAATCAAGAAAATCAAGCGTTCTTTTTTCCTCTGAACTAAAGACCACAGATTGTTATCTATTAGATAATGTAGACGAATCCACCGAAATGCCAGAAATAATGATCTCTTTCGAGGTAGTAGGAGGCACATGGATTGAGCTAGCCAAAAATCTACAAAAGGAAATGAAATCGGATGCGCTCAAAACAAGCCTCCTGATCTGCAAAAAATCCTTTTGCGAGCAAGGCTCTTCAGAAAAGCTCACAATCTCAAACTGCGAACAACTCGTAAATCAAAAAGAATCGAACTCAATGGCTATATCATTTGAGGAAAACGGCAAACCATGGGTTGCGCTTATTTCATCTGCAAGAAACACACTCTCAAAACATGACTTCAGCAAATTCTTGCTCTCACTATCTAATACATTTTGTAATGAAACGACTACTAATAACAATTAATTTCATCCTTATTTGCCTAATTTCCAGTGCTCAGTTTGACCCTAATCAACTTGGTAAATCCTTGATCAAAGTGGTTGTTACCAAAGACTCCAAAAGCGGTGTGTTTTCTGGCTTTGTATGGGGAAATAGAAGTCAGGTTATCACCTCATTGCATGGAATGAAAGAAGGGGGCACCATCACCATACTCTTCGGAACGAAAGGAGCGCTCGGAGACCCGTCCGGAATTCGTAAAGCAAGTATTTTAAAAACGCATCAAGATTCAGACTTGGTATTGTTACAAATAGAAGGCACACCTCTTCCTCAATCGGTTATTCCCCTGAAGGATTATGTCACCGAAAAGGTGCCTTTTGGTAAGACTATCTATGCGCTTGGCTATAACAATGGGCAAAGAGGCAAAACAACGCGCACGCTCAAGAAAGGCTATGTAAACCCCGAAACACTGGAATCGCTACTTCCTCCGGCAGATTTGGAAAGTGTAAGTGCAGCCAAAGTTCCTGCTATTGATTTGGAAATCCTGTATTTGGACGGAAGCCTGCTACCCGGATATTCAGGCTCACCCGTCGTAAACGAGTTGGGTCAGTTGATTGGAATAGGAGATGGGGGGCTTGAAAATGGTGCCTCCAATGTAAGTTGGGTTATCCCTGCCAAATTTATAAGCGACCTTGAGAATTCCAGCACCTCAAATTTACCTTCAGGTTTTGCGAAAGCAGATCAGGCATTTTCTGCTGAGGTGACTATAGACACGCAAGGTGAAATTGAGACACTGGAGGATTTTGAAGATATGGAGGAAGTGTACGCAGAATCTCATATGGGTTTCGAATTTGAAGATTTTTCATTTTACAGTACAAAAAAACGGTCTTTTCAAGAGATGCTAGAGACCACCGTAGATCAGAATAACATGGAATCGTTCATGTCTGATTTTAGAGAATTGAATATTCAGGTAGACTATGATTTCCTCAAGTTTGATATCTATGAGGATATCGTCGAGGGTGTGGTAATTGCGATTCCAGATCTTTTCAATATAGAAGCTTACGAGGATGAAGGTTACTTCAGTGTGGATTTCGAGGACGGATATACCTCCTTGAGCTACTCTGCTGCTAAGGGAGACTTTAATGGAGTTCATATCAACGACATTTATTTAGATCTTATTGAGCCCATTGTAGAGAGCTATGAGGGTAACTATGGAGTAACCATGGTTGTTGATGAAGAAAGAAGCTACTTCATTGAAGTGGATGATTATCATCAAATCGCTTACATCTCGTTGGATTCAGAAGAATCTTTCATTGATACTGATGGATATGAAAACAGGATCACGGCTTATATGAACGTATTGTTAAGTAATGACAAGGTTTTCAAAAGCATGGCATCAGCACCACTGCCTCTGGTCATATTCGATTCAGTGATTGACAATGGAGGTATTGATTGCATTGAGGGATATGATGACAGTGAACTGGTGTGCGATTACTTCGAAAACATCATGTGGGCTTTCAGTGCCGCTCATCTAACCACTTTCGCCAACAAGCTCGTGACAAGAGATTGATGTTCGCCATAAATGATCAAATGAATCGTCCAATATCTATTTAGCTGTCGGATCTAAGTAAGAAGGGTAGCCGCCAATAATTCTTTCCGGGATCATGACAATGAAGTAAACAAAAAACTCAGAGTTTTGATTGCGCAAGTGTATTTGTAGTCCTCCAAGCTAGATACATTTGCACCCCAATACGATTCAAAACAACAAGCATGATTGCAGTAGTATCACCAGCCAAGACATTGGATTTCGATTCCCCATCACCAATCAATCAAAAAACCAATGCGCGTCTTTTTGACCGTTCCAAAGGGCTTCTCGAGACCCTAAAGGCAAAAGACGTAAATGACATTAGCCAGATGATGAGTCTCAGCGAAAGCTTGTCTTCCCTGAATGTGAAGCGCTTTCAGAATTTCAAATCGAGACATACGGATAAGAATTCCAAGCAGGCCATATACGCGTTTAGAGGAGATGTCTATCTAGGCTTGGATGCAGAAACACTCACAGAGGAAGATATTATGTATGCTGGAAAGCATTTCAGGATGCTATCAGGGTTGTACGGTCTACTGCGTCCTTTGGATATGATACAACCCTATCGCTTAGAAATGGGAACACAGCTAAAGGTCAACGGGTACTCCAACCTTTATCAATACTGGGGAGACACCATCACAAAAGCACTCAACAATGATCTATCCAGGCAGGGTGATAGAACATTACTTAATCTGGCATCAGTCGAGTATTTCAAATCAGTGAATAGAAAAGCTCTTAAAGGAAATATCATAGACGTTGACTTCAAAGATTTTAAAAATGGTGAATACAAGATCATTTCCTTTTTTGCTAAAAAAGCCCGTGGTTTAATGAGTCGATATGTAATCAAAAATCAAATTTCTTCTGTTGAAGACCTGAAAGGGTTTGACTATGAAGGCTACTATTTTGACAGTAAAAATTCAACCGATACTAAGTTGTCTTTTAAGAGAGGCTGATAAGCAACTTAAATAAGCACTGTCACTCCGCTTCCTTACTTTTCAGTATATCACCAAAACCGTGAATAGGTAAAACATTCACACTTGACCAGAGTGGGTGTGAATGAAAAAACAATACTTTTCTATTACCAATGTATTTAGATTAGTATTGTCCGTAGAAAAGGCTCTGAATTAGAAACTTGTTATCATGTTCTTGGTGTCAGAGCTATCAAACGATTGAAGTTAATATGGATCTATTTTCAAAGATATTTAGCAAAAAGGAACTAGTCGAAGGTGGCGCTTGTCCGAATTGCTGGGGAGAGCAAGAATACGACAACATTGTCAGAGACATGATTGAAGATAAGCAAGTTGCTGTCAATAACCATGAATCCAGACACTCCTTTATTCAGGATTTTGTGGTGAATCATGTGGATGGTATTCACTTGCAAAAGGGAGACGGTGGTTTGCAATGCCCTCGATGTAAGCGAAAAATTTAATGTGTTTAAACCTCTTATATTGGAGACTTTCGTAAGTATTAGAAGGTCATCAATGTATCTCTGTTTTCCCAGATGTGCGGAATATTTCTTGACCTTATGATCATTGAAAATAATCTCTTCTTCCACTCGCAATTATAGAATCCCAAAATCCTTTGTTGATCCAATCAAAAAAGATCAGTTTTGACCCTGCATGTTGGAATTAAATGAAGAGATACTTGAAAAGACTGGAGCATTAGCAATCATCCGCACACAATCCGTTCAGACGCTATGGAGTGGATATGGAGAAATTAAGAGGTATATTTTAGAAGGAGGGAAGTTCCCAAGTGTCATTGTCAAGCACATTCGATTACCTGATAATAGCCGACACCCCAGAGGATGGAACACCCTATTATCACATCAGCGGAAGCTCATGTCTTACCAGGTGGAGCGAACATGGTATCAACAATTTTCCCAACAGACGAATGCCTCATGCAAAGTTCCAGATAGCTACCATGCGGTAGAGGTGGGATCGGAACTATTGCTGATCATGGAAGATTTAGATGCCATTGGCTTCCATATCCGACTACAACCACACACTATTTCCTTAGAAAATGCCAAAAATTGTCTTGCCTGGCTAGCAAATTTTCATGCAAAATTCATGGATGTGGTACCCACTGGCTTATGGACAGAAGGTACCTACTGGCATCTGGACACACGGCCTGATGAATGCGAACAGATGCAAAATATCTCACTCAAGCAAGCAGCAAAAGGAATAGACAATCGACTGAAAGGAGCTACATATCAAACACTTGTACACGGAGATGCCAAGCTAGCAAACTTCTGCTTTAGCGATAATGAAACCGTAGCAGCAGTAGATTTTCAATACGTAGGAAAAGGATGTGGAATAAAAGATGTTGCTTACTTTATCAGCAGCTGTTTTGATGAAGTAACCTGCGAAAAGTATGAAAAAGAATTGCTCAAACATTACTTTAAACAACTTAAAATAAGCCTAGATAATACTATTGATTATCAATCACTTAAAGAAGAATGGTGTTCATTATATAAGTATGCATGGGCAGATTTCTACCGATTTCTGGATGGGTGGAATCCGGGTCATTGGAAAATGCACAGATATAGTAAACGGATTACTCAGGAAGTCCTTGACAAATTAAACAAACTATGAATCTCACCAGTACCGAATTTAAAATACTGCAAGAAGTAGCTAAAACTGCAGCAATAAAAGCAGGCTCATATATCCAATCGCAATTTGATAAACACTATATCAAAAAAGTAAAGGAAGGTGGTGATTCATTAGCATCTCAAGTAGTTACGGAAGTAGACCTAAAGGCACAAGAAATTATTCTCAGTCATTTGCAAAAAACCATTGCAACGTATGATCTAGGATTATTAACAGAAGAATCGGTGGACGATCAGTCTAGAACCAAGAAAGACTATTTCTGGTGCATTGATCCCATGGATGGCACACTACCTTTCACCGAGCGTAGAACAGGTTACTCAGTATCTATTGCGTTGATTTCGAATGCGGGTGATCCTATAATCGGGGTTGTGTATATTCCTGATATAGAAGCATGCTATTCGGCTATAAAAGGAAACGGCGTGCTTCTAAACGATAAACCTTTCGATCGGAACGACACAGAAACTGATACCTCGCTACATTTCTACATGGATCTCAGTTTTCAATCGGAAGAGCACTTCGACTTTGTTAAATTCAAAATGAAGGAGTTAATAGGTCAAAAAGAAATTACTGAAATTCAACATCATGCTGATTTTGGTGGTGTAAGAAATGCCGTAAGTGTCATGTCATCAAATAAAAGCTGCTACTTCAAATTTTCAAAAAAACGAAACGGGGGCGGCAGCATTTGGGACTATGCCTCCACGAGGTTGTTTTTTGAGGAGTTGGGATTGAATGTGACAAACTCGGCGGGCAGTACGCTTCATTTAAATAATCCTCAAACCACTTTTATGAATGATCAGGGTATTGTTTATACAACTGATGCAGCATTATCACAGTTTATCATAGAAATGGGTCGTCAAGTCTCCGAATGCTAACAATCCTGATTTAGTGAAGACTGAACAAGCATCAACAATTAGATGTTCTCTGATACATGAAACAAAGACCAGCAATTAGAAAAGCAAAAGTAAACACTGACATCAGTCAGGAAGAAGCCTTTCAAAACACTGCGCTGAGATCCATCATCAAGATGAAGCACGACTTGCTTATTGCGTATACAAGGCAGTATGTTTCGAATAAGAAACACGATTTCACTGTGTTAAATCTGGAAAAGAAACACCATTATGTAAGTTCTTGTTTCGAGCAAGATCATACACTCAGAAGCGAACTTTGAGGTATCGTCATTGGACAATTTACTACGGATGAATATGAGCTGTATAGTCAAATGAATAAAGCCATCAATAAGCGAATGGTGAATATCATTAAAGAGCGAATGTTGGATCATATGAATCTCTTAAGTCACTGATTCAATTACCTTTATCGTCTAGCATATTCATTTATGAATCAACTTAGTGCCAACTTATACCGCTTATCCTTCCCACAGCTTTTCGAGTTAGTAAATCAACATTTCCCAACATATGAGTACAATTTCAAAAGGCATGTCATCTTATTGAAAGATGTGGATCACAATCCTCTTGGGACGATTCGCCTGCCGTTGCATCTTGCATTGAATCAGGATCTTTCCATTAACACCAACGAGGCGCAGGTACTGTATTTAAGTTTGGAGTCCGGCCATGCAGCCATCAGTATCATGCACGGCCAGGAGAACCTATATCACACCACATTTGGAGCTTATATGACTCGCAAAAAGCAGGGATTCAGTCAGATTAAGTATCTGAATAAGAAAGGGAAATCCAGAGCTGGATCCAGAGTGAGGTTAGCATCTACCACTGAGTTTTTTGAAAAATTGAACCTTACATTAACGGAGCTTTTTGAAATGTATGATATCGACCGCATAGCCCTCAATTGCAATACAACGTTGAATCCTTATTTGTATCAATCGAAGGTGAAATGCCCATTTGAGAAGAGCGACCCTAGGTTGTATAAAATACCCTTGCACATACCAAAGTCTAACTTCACCAATTTGGAAGCTACCATCAAAAGACTAAAGGCTCCCATACTCTTCTATGAAAATAAAAGCAAAGGCTTGATGGTGCCTTTGATTGCATCAGCTCAGCAACAGGCTTAGAACTCATTCATACCACTTCTCAAGCGTTTTAGCAGAAGACCAGCAGATTACTTGGCATAAGAATGGATATCTGAGTGAGACTATGATATTAAAACACTGAAGGAGGGAGCGAAGATTTGGAGGTGGGAGATAGGTTATAGATCAACGCCGATATCCTAAACCAGAGTAAACTCCCTAATTTCGATACTGAAAAACCGCAAAATCCTTAGCATGTAAGTCGACAGATTCAATAGTACCACTACCATGAAATTCTATGCTTGTACCTACCAATTTGCCCATCGATTGCTCGTATGAGTCTTCAAATATTTTCTTTTGATTGACCATCAAGGACATCTTTTTATGAGCATTGGTCAATTCGATTTCCTGCCAGTCCCCTATATCCACAGCCAACTTACTCAGTTCAGATTGCTTCAAAATTCTTTTATCACCATAAATTAGATGACTGTAAACGCTGCACCCATTTCCTACCAACTTGAATTGAATTTTCCCAAGAGTACCTTGAACGGTTACTATTGCAGCATAACAGCGCATTCCTGGCCAAAACGAGTCATTCTTCAGTTTGGAGGCATATACGAAATTGTCGACTGATAAGTCGGTCAATTTGTAATTGTCCAATCGAGTGGAGATTAATTTTGTCGTGTCAAGCCCTAATCCATACAACAAACGCGCTTCAGGGTGAAAATATCCATTGGTGGTAGCTTTTTGTAAAGGGATTGGATGATATCGTTTGTCTGGGATATTTTCAAAGTAATAAGCAAAAGCTTGCCATCCATCAGTTTGAACAAGTACGTTGGCAGGTTTAGAAATGGTCATTTCATTTTGTGATAATCTAGCCTCAAACAAGCCGGGGAAAGGATAGAAAACTGATGCCTCATTGACCTTACTAACTGCTATCGTGTTATTTCCATTTCCGGGATTTAAAAAAACATCATTTTCTGATTTAGGAATTTTAAAGCTAAAACTCACCGTAGAAGGACACTTTCCTTCAATCGATTCAACACTAAGTACTGCCTTGATATTTTTAGGCTCATTATACCTGCCCAGGAAAATAAACATGCCTGTTACGATAATCACTGCCAAAGTCACAACAGCAATTCTGATTCTATTACTCTTTTGCTTTTCGTATTTATTTATCGAAATATCATAATCTGCAAAATCTTTCAATGCATCCAAAGTGGATATGTTTGGCTGATAACCTTCCGATACCTGCACTTTCCCGAAAATTCGTTTCAATGTTGCTACACTAATCAAAGTCTTAGTCTTTTGATTAATGTCAAAGCTCAGTTTTTCAAAATCTCCGTTTTTCCATTTTCTCGAAGAACCCAAACCAAACTTACGTTCAACCAACACAAGTAATATCTTAATTTTCTTATTACTCATTTCAATACCCAGAGTTTTTTTCCAAGTTATAATTAGCAGTTAATCAGCCTGTTATCCTGTTCATAGTTTTGATCAGAGAATGAACACAATTTAAGCAAAGTCCTTTCATCTCAATCGCTACTTTTGAATTAAGTGCTCTTACGAGAAAAGTAAAAATTGGAAATCTGAATTATTAACTTCTACAAAATGAAAAGAAGACAATTTATTGGATCGGCTTCCAAAGCCAGTTTGCTTTTATTAGCCACACCAGGATTTGCCTTCGGCGAAGGACGGAATAAAGTTACAGGAGATTTCGTCTTCGTAGAGGCTGAGCAGTTTATGGATCATGGGGGTTGGGATCTTGACCAACAGTCCATGGATCAAATGGGCTCACCATACTTGCTGGCTCATGGTTTAGGTACTCCGGTAGAAGACGCCACCACAAAAATTGAGTTTCCAAAGACAGGGAAGTATAGAGTCTGGGTGCGAACAAGAGATTGGGTAGCTCCATGGAATGTACCTGGAGCTCCGGGTAAGTTTCAATTGCTTGTGGATGGGAAGCCTTTAAAGGAAACTTTTGGAACTAAGAACGCGGAGTGGCATTGGCATGATGGTGGACAAGTCAGAGTTGGAAAAAATGCAAAATTGGCACTACACGATCTGACCGGGTTTGAAGGAAGGTGCGAAGCAATTTTGTTCTGTCGAGATCTGGATTTTGAACCAACGAATGAGGTAAATGCTCTAACCAAATTTCGAAGAAACCTTTTGGAACTTTCTGAAAAACCAGAGGAGGGGGGCTCTTTTGATTTATGTGTAGTTGGTGGTGGCTTTGCGGGTACATGTGCAGCTATTTCTGCAGCGCGTTTGGGATTGAGTGTAGCACTCATTCAAGATAGACCGGTATTGGGCGGCAATGGTAGTTCAGAAATTCGTGTTTGGCCTGAAGGACACACCAGGCAAGATCCATTTCCTCATATTGGAGAAATAGTAGACGAAATTTCACCTGACGCAATCGAAAGAAGTAAATATGGCACACGAAACGCTCAGTACGGTAGCGATTATAATGATGAGCGCAAAACAGACGTAGTTTCAAATGAATCTAGAATTACCTTATTGACCGAGCAAAGAGCAATTGGAGTAGAACATCACAATCAGGAAATAAATGCTGTCATTATTCAAAACACCCGTTCAGCCGTCCAAACCCGTATTAAGGCTAGATTTTTTGCAGACTGCTCAGGCGATGCGGCGATTGGGTTTATGGCAGGTGCTGATTACGAGATTTCTGAATCTCGCATTATGGGGATGTCCAACTTATGGAACGTTTTGGATGCCTCCGAAGAGGAGCAAGTTTTGAAATGCGAGTGCAAAGACAAAACAGCCCTGACCCTTTCCTGTGAGATTGGAGAAGTGGAGCAAAAATTCCCTCATTGTCCATGGGCTATTGACCTATCGGACAAACCATTTCCCGGACGCGAATCAAACAAGGCACAGTGGGCTACTGACGATCCACTTTCGAATCTTGGAGGCTGGTTTTGGGAAAGTGGCTTTGATAAGAACCCCATAACCGATGTTGAAAAAATCAGAGACCTTAATTTTCGAGCAATGTATGGTGCCTGGGATGCACTGAAAAATGTAGATGGCCTCTACCCAAATCACAGATTGGGATGGTCCGCTTTCATCGCTGGCAAACGAGAGTCCAGAAGACTATTGGGTGATGTCTTATTGTCAGCTGATGATTTTAGAGAAGGCAGAGAGTTTGAAGACCCTGCATTTCCATGCTCCTGGGGTATTGACATTCATGATCCTCACGAAAAGTTTAAAGGCGGTTTAGAGGGGCAGGAGTTTATCTCTTATGCCACACATGGAGAAGGTTACGATTATCAAGGGCCTTACTGGGCTCCATATCGGACTTTGTACAGTAGAAACATCAAAAACCTTTTTATGGCAGGTCGTGACATTAGCGTGACAAGAGAAGGTCTGGGGCCTGTTCGTGTAATGAAAACATGCGGCATGATGGGTGAAACGGTCGGAAAAGCGGCATCCATTTGTGTAAAGAGAAATACAACTCCAAGAGGAGTATATCAGGAATATCTTGATGAATTAAAAGAGTTAATGAATAAACCTGGGGCTTTCAGAATTTAAGACATGAATGTGAAAAAGAAACTTAAATTTAGCATAGCACTTGCGGTCTTATGCTCGGTGATGATTATCGCATGCAATCAATCAGCTAAGTCTGAAAATGCTTTTACCGAGTCTCCAGATTTTGAAATCAAATTGGGAAAGGTCTCCCGCGAATCAGTTTTTGCAAATGATTCTATGAGCATTTGGGGTGGATCATTAGTCAAAGGAGGTGATGGTTTGTATCACATGTATTATTCTTTTTGGCCGAAGAAAATAGGATGGGAGTGGGTAACCAATTCTGTTATTGCCCATGCGGTTTCCGATTCGCCTTTTGGTCCTTTCGAACATAAAGATGTTGCTTTGCCCGATCGAGGATCAGAGTATTGGGACGGCTCTTGTACACACAACCCAACCATTCATAAATTCGACAATAAGTACTACTTGTACTACATGGGTAATACGGGTGATGAAAACATAGTCAGTAACCCGGGAAAAGCAAAAATCAATTGGATCCATCGCAACAATCAACGAATCGGCGTTGCTGTAGCTGACAATCCGAATGGGCCATGGAAGCGATTTGACGAACCTGTACTGGACATAACCAAAGGAGATACCACAGCACATGATGCACTCATGACCTCCAACCCTGCTATTTGCCAAATGAAAGACGGGAGGTTTTTGATGATATATAAAGCAGTCGGAAAAAAATACAAAATGCCATTCGGAGGACCTGTTGTACATATGGTAGCTATAGCAGACTCACCTTTGGGGCCATTTAAGAAATATTCTGACCCAATTTTTACGATTGACGGAGAAATGTTTCCTGCAGAAGATCCTTCCATTTGGTACCAAGACGGGAAATATCGAGCGGTGGTCAAAAGCATGAATCTAGCGACCAGAAATCGAGATTTTTCGTTAAGCCAGTATGAATCAAATGACGGCATTAACTGGACTGAAGCAAAATACTTTGTGGTTTCGGACAGATCGGTCACATGGGAAGACGGAACCAAAACACAATTTGCGCATCTTGAGCGTCCACAAGTGTATCAGGAAGACGGTGTGCCCACCGCAATATTGTTTGCTGCCGACTCGATCGATCAAAACAATGTTCGGCATTCATTCAACATTCAAATCCCTGTAGAAATCATCAAACATAATAGCATTCAATAAATCTCCGATATAATCGCTATGACCATCAACCTAACCAATACTACAGACAAAGGCACACTACAGTTTAAGGTTCGGGTTGTAATTAGATTGTTGTTTCTCTCTTATTACCAATTAGGCAGTAATATTATCAATACTTAAAAAGCGATAACCATATCGTTCTTATTGTGCGAACAAGGCGAGAAGTTCATGTTTTAGATAAATTACCTGACGCCTTCCTCTCTTATTAGAACTTCTCTACTGCTTGGATTTCTTCCAAATCAGAGAATAGGAAAGGTTCATTATAAACCTATTATTGAAACTGAAGGAACTATCCTGATAAGCAATACCAGAGCAGATTGCTATCCCCGCATTAAGTTTCTGGATCTGGACATTGGGAAAAAAGCATATCCCACTAGTAAATATCCATAGTGCGTCAGATACTTCCGGTTGAGATGGTAAAGTTGCAATCTCACCAAATACATTGGTATTAAGTTTAAACGAACCGCCCAAATCCGTTGATTTTATAGTAGAACCAAAAAAGGTGTAATAACCATAACTATCTCCTTCAAATATGATAGTGGCAAACTCCAAAAACATCGATTTTCGATACAGCCCGATTCCAGCAGAAACACCTTCACTATAGCTCGCCTTGCCGCTTTCAAAATTGTAATTCATTAATTGCGGATTCCTGGCAAAAACATAGGTTCCTACTTTTTGACCCCAGACTTCAGAAAACATTCCAGACCAGATCAAAATGACGGCAATAGCGATTATTCGATTCACTTATTTTAAGGTTTTGATGTGACGGCAAAGTTGCAAGACGCCATTTCCAAAAATCTTGAACTAGTTCAATAAACAGAACTTACTGAAATCAACCGTCTCATATTGTCACAGCATGAGCCGGTCAATATCGCTTTGGCGGACGGCTGGCTTTGCATTATTAGCTTAGGGACGGACGGCCAGTCCACGGTTTTGAAGCTTCGGTAGAGTGGGTGAATAAGAAGCTGAAAAAAGTGTGCTAGCTAGGATTCTACTTCACGATTGAGAAATGATGTTTATTCAAGAGCCTGAATTATAGTCCGAGATCTATTTTGGATACGCTACTTCTGATACTCTATTTTAAGAATTTTCCACACAAAATCACCCATTTTGGTTTTAACTATAGCTTCATCTCCAACAGTTTTATCAAGAAGCGCTTTAGCCATTGGGGAGTCCATAGATATGTAATTTTTATTACCGATGAGCTCTTCGTAACCAACAATTCGAAATCGATTTTGAAGACCTTTCTTTTCGTTTTTAATTTCTACCCATGCACCAAACATCACTTTGCCTTCTTGGTTAGGATGGTAATTAATCACTTTTAAGTCGTCAATACACTTACACAGATATCGAATACGATTATCAATTTCTCGAAGACGTTTTTTGTTGTAATGATAATCGGCATTTTCTGAACGATCTCCCAAACTTGCAGCCCATGTAACCTTAGTGGTAACATCTGGACGTTCAACTCGTGTAAGGTGATCATGTTCATCCCTTAGTTTTTGCAGGCCTTCGGGAGTAATCATTTGGGAGCGGATAATTTTAGGAAGTGTTGATTCTGGAATTTTTCGCCTCATAATCAAATGATCTTTTTTAAAAACTTCCGCAAGATAATAGATTGACGGATAGTTTTTTAGGGAGAACAATCAATAGATGTATTGAATGCTAATGTGAAATCCGATCTACGTCAAGGTGGGTTGGCCTACAGAATAACGGGCCATAAACTATACAACGAAGGAGCATTTCTAATTTTATTTAAAAAAGAATCTTCTCAACTTGTCCCATTTAGAAGATCTCGATCATTAAGGAATTAGCAATCAGATTTTATAAATTAAAACAAAAAAAAATGAAAGATTTTATGATGCTCTTCCACAGTGAACCTGATCCCAACATGGAACCCACTCCAGCCGAAATTGAGGCAGAGATCAACGAATGGATGAATTGGATAGGAGGAATTGGTGCACAAGGAAAATTGAAGAATCCGGGTGAAGCACTGGGCTTTGAAGGTAAGACGATGCACGCCGATGGGTCCATCACTGATGGTCCTTATGCTGAAATAAAAGAAATCGTAGGAGGCTTTATTATTGTTTCAGCAGGTCATATCGATGAGGCCATGGAGTTGGTCAAAGGATGCCCAGGGTTGTCCAATGGAGGAAAAGTTGAGGTCAGAGAAATAATGCCTACTGACGATATTCCGAGTGACTGATCAGCAAAAGCTTTCGGAAATTTTCAAAACTGAGTACAGCAACCTGATTGCTGTACTCAGTAATTATTACGGAATCAATGATCTGCAATTAGCCGAAGACATTGTTTCGGAGACCTTTGTTAAGGCCATGAAAGCCTGGTCACATAAGGGCATACCGCAGTATCCGAGGGCATGGTTAAGGAAGGTGGCTCAAAACCTCTTCTACGAAGACCTCCGCAGGAAAAAGAACTTTGAGGACAATATCAGCAAAGAAATACTTCATGACCATCAGACTATCGTCACACTGGAAATCACAGAAAAACGCATTGAGGACAGTCAACTCCGAATGATGTTTTTGCTTTGTGACCCTCAACTTAATCGTGAAGCGCAGTTATGCGTTGCTTTGCGCATTTTATGTGGTTTCAGTACTGAGGAAATTGCCAAAGCGCTTCTCTCCAACAAGGAGACAGTAAATAAAAAGCTGTTTAGAGCCAAAAAGGCTCTGCAAAGCTCACTATCGGTAGATAGAGATTTGTCAGCAAGAGATTATCAGCAAAGGCTAGATAATGTACTGAGGGTGATTTATTTGCTGTTCAATGAAGGCTACTACAGCAGTACAGTCGAGGAAAACATTCGACATGATCTATGCTGGGAAGCCATGCGATTGGGGATCTTTTTATCCAAACAACAGCAATTCCAGGCTGGTAATGTTCATGCGATGATCGCCTTAATGTGTTTTCATGCATCAAGGCTCAAAGCCCGCCAATCGGGTGAGAGAGGAAATCTCCTATACTATGAGCAAGACAGAGCTGAATGGGATTGGGCACTTATCAAAAAAGGCCAACAATATCTTAATCTCTCCGCAAAGGGAAAGCTCGTATCCAAATATCATTTGGAAGCCTCTATAGCCTTTTGGCATACGCAAGAGCAAGATGAAAAGTGGGATCAAATACTCATGCTTTATAATAAGCTCCTCACCTTAGAATACTCACCATTAATTGCGATGAATCGATCCTTTGCTTTAGCAAAAGCTCATTCACCTCAAAAGGCCATTGAAGTAACGCTAAAATTAAATCTTGAGCACGACCCACACTACTTCTGTCTAATGGCAGAATTGTACCGAATGAACCACAATACGGATCAAGAAATCATCAACCTCAATAAGGCTTTAAAACTGGTAAAAAAAGAAAACGAAAAAGCTTTAGTTCAAAGAAAACTGGAAAAGGCTCTTATGAGTAATTAATCAGGCTAGTTAAGAAATTTAATATTGCACAGATAGTTAAACGAATCTTCATTAGAAAGTCTGTATAAACGCGTAAGGTTTGTGCGCTGGAAGATGGACTGGGACATGGGCTTGCATGGCTATTTAAAATAACGTCTAATTATATAACACCGTGATTAGAAGCAGAATCTAAAAGATCTCAATTAAAAACGTACTCGTCATTTAAATAGAGGATGAAAATGGAAATAGCTTAATTGAACATCTATTCTTTGATGAGTATGATTCAGATGAAAGTATAGATGTAGGGATTGTTGTTTCTGAATTGAGAAAAAGAATAAAAAACAAGAATGATTTGCTTAGCATCTTTGAACTTAAATATCATGAAGAACTTTCGCCATCCGAAATATGTGAAAAGCTTGATATTAGTTGCAATGAATATAATAACAGAATGAAAAGATTACGTAGAATCTTTAATAATGTAAATTCCTCATTGACATGAGCAATCAAAATAAACGGGTTTATAATCAACTGTTGTTTGATGCTGCAATTGAAGTCAGCAACGATGACAAATCAGCTAGGAAATTTTTAAAAGAGAATAATGTTGACGCAAAAAAACTTGCAAAAAAAGGTCTTACAGAATTAGAAAAGTTGGGTCTGGTCGAAAGAAAGAGGAATAGTGATTTTTTCAAAAGAGTTGTCCTTGCCGGTAAAATAGTTGATGAATTGCATGATGATAAGAATTTTGGTCATGTCAAGTTCCAAAAACTCATGTATTTATGTGAGCATGTGAAAGTTTCAAAGATTTCCGATGGATATGACAAACAAGCTGCGGGTCCTTTTGATAGAAAGTTCATGCATACCATTGATGAACAATTTAAGAGATTAAAATGGTTTACTGTGCATAATAATTCAGGTCAGTTTTCGTATTCGCCATCACTTAAATGTGATCAATACAAGAAATATTATCCCAATTATTTCAAAAATGAATTAGATACTAAAGATTATCACGGTTGATTTTGTATAGCAAAATGCCAAGATAATTTCTTTAGAAATCAGCGCAGAATTGTAGTTCATTTGAAAACTGAAATCCTTTCATAATCAATCAACCGTGATAATGTCTACTATAGAATGGTTAATTCACACTTTTAGAAATTCCACAATAGATCGAGTTGAAATTGTAGCAACTATACATTTTTGCTATCTAGAAATGAAGGAAAAGCAAGAAAAGCTAACAGAAGAATCCTTAATTGAGAATTTTTATCTCTTTCATGATGCTAAGCTCAGGTTTCCTAGGGAAAGAATTTTGACTGCTTATAAGTGGATGATTGATAAAAGAATTATTTGATCACTTAAAGTAGGGTAGCTGTTCAAGCAAACTCAATACCCAGCTTAGCACCAATGTTTGAACCAAGCTCAATAATTCCATATAGATTGTCTTAGGCATAGATAAAAACTATCATCATCAGTCTCTGGTCACTACCAAAGATGCTAATTGGGTTTCGGCTTGCAGTCAATTGACCTTATCGACCCGTATTCATACCAACAATTAAGTTGAAAATCCTGAGAGTTCATCTTGACTTTTAGTCTTTCGCCTATAATTTCAAACCATTCGCCGAAAACATCAATGATAAATGATAAATTGAAATTTATTTTATTCCAGTACCCAAACCAGCAGATGATTAAAAGTACCCTTTACACCATTATTTTTTTCAGCGGATTTCTGGTGTTTTCACAAGAGTCACTAATTCTTAAAAGCGCGGATCGAGATTTTGAAAATTTCGCCTATTCTGAAGCAGTTGAAAAGTATGAGTTTCTTCATAAAAAGGACACCAACAACATTTATTATGTTGAGAAGATCATAGAAAGCTATGTCAAACTCAATAAGTCAAATAAGGCTGAGATTTGGCTTGAAACGCTCACTTCAGATTATGTAGACTATGACAATTATATGGCATATATCTACGGCCAGGTTTTGTCAGAAAATAAAAAATATGAAGAAGCAAAATATTGGTATGAAGTATACAAAAACAATGGAGGTACTTTGAATGCTGAAATTAAGCTTGATGGTATCAATAACCTTGAAAATTTTTTCCTGGATAACGATAAAGTCAAAGTCGAGAAATTGCCATTTAACACTGAAGAGAGTGATTTTGCTCCTTTCTTTTTAGGGTCTAAGCTCGGGTTTGTATCAGCTCGAAAGGAAAAGCAATGGGTCAAAAATACTTACAATTGGGATGAATCAGAGTACCTTGATTTCTACTATTATGATGCTAATGATACCAGCCTTCGAATAAGGAAAATAAAGAGCCTTAACTCAAAATATCATGAGGGTCCGGCAGAGGTCTATGACCAAGGAAACAAAATCGTTTTCACCCGAAATAATACCAATCAAAACAGACTAAGGAAAGATCAAAAAGGCGTGACGAGGCTTCAATTGTTTTTTGCAACACTTGATACAATTGGCCGATGGAATGATATTCAACCTTTTCGGCACAACAACAAAGATTATTCATTAGGCCATCCCACCATTTCCTCAAATGGCAAGTTTTTGATTTTCACTTCGGATATGCCCGGTGGATTTGGAGGTACGGATTTGTATTACTCGGTTCTTGAGTCAGATACCAGTTGGTCGATTCCGATTAACCTTGGAGCAACTGTAAATACGGCAGGAAACGAGATGTTTCCCTTCTTGGATGCTCAATATCTTTGGTTTGCAAGCGATGGATTAGATGGGTTAGGTGGGCTTGATATCTACATGATCGAAATGGATCAATATACCACTAAAGGAGAACCTCAAAATGTGGGTGCCCCAATTAATAGTAGCCAGGATGATTTTAGTTTTATTACCAATAAAGATCATAGGAGTGGATATTTCGCTTCAGATAGGGATGGTGATGATGATATATTTCAATTCACAAAAGAGTATCTAACGATAACTGGAAAGGTACAAGAGAAAGAGACAGGAAAATCAATTCCGCAGGCTACAGTATTTGCGATGAACAGTACCGGGGATACCTTAGGTTCGATTTTGAGTGATTCAAATGGTGGTTATCAAATGGATCTGCCAAAAACTGCCGGAGTTTTGATAACGGCTAAGAAAAACCACTTCTCTCAGGTTGGTGAGTTGAAAGTGGCTTTGAACTCAACCTTGAATAGTATTGTACTTGACCCTCTCGTAATGGTGGAAAATATTCTCGAAGTAAATGCTGCTGAAGAAAAATCAGGAGAACTCATTTCGAATGCATTTCAGGTTGTTGCGACCTTAGAAAATAGTGAATTGGCAGAGGCGAAGAATGAGTCGAAGAATCTGTATTATGTGTTGGCCGGTGAACAGTACCTTATCGTATCAGCTAAGGAAGGTTTCTATACGAAAAGGGATACCGTCTCACTAGATACAGCGTTCATGGGAACAAAACGATTCACTGCTAAGCTCAAAAAGATCGTGATAGGAGAGAGCATCAGACTGGATCATATTTACTATGATGTAAATAGTGCTAACCTGCGATTGGAATCAGAAGTCGAGCTTGATAAAGTGGTTGTTTTCATGCAAGACAATTCGCACATCAAGATAGAACTAAGTTCTCATACAGATTCCAGAGGATCAGCGAGTTATAATCAAAGACTTTCGCAAAAGAGGGCAGAGTCTGCCACACAGTATTTGATTGATCATGGCATTGAAAAAGACCGGATCATACCAAAAGGTTATGGTGAGCGAAAATTGGTCAATAGGTGCTCAGATGGAGTGAGATGTTCGGCAGGAGAGCATCAGGAAAACCGGAGAACCGAAATTAAAATTCTTAAAAACGAGTAATCCGATCTTTGTCAAGTTTGCTTTTCTTACCATTGCCAGGCACCCCTTAATAGCTAAAGGGAAAAAGCAAAAGATCCGTTTGGCTTCCTTTAGGGTGGGGGGTAATCCCTGATTAATTTTACAATTAATGGCGTTATTCGAAAAATAATTCCTATTTTGAGAACTAAAGGAGGCAGTAATTTTAAAATTGACTAATTGATTTTTAGCCTTCTTTTATTCATCAACCAGCAACACCTAACCCCATGACCCAAACATTCAAATACCGTAGTATCATTGCCTTTCATCTAGGTATTCTTATCCCTTGCCGAATAAATAAGGGTTCAAATGATCAGAAGTATCATCTTTAGATCAAGAACCAGCATTTATGAAAGCAATTTTTTCCTTTTTCTTGCTATTAGCATGTCTTCACGGGTTTAGTCAAACTCCAGGTCTTATCTATGAACCTTCAAGTGGTTCTGTCTTGGATCCTAACGGAGACGGCTATACTTCTCTGACCAATGAAGGCTTTCAGTTCAACGATCAATCAGAAAGTGAAATCCCTTTTGTAAAGATGATCTTCCCAGGAGCAGAGCCTTTTGGAGATTTAGCAAAAGGACCGACGGGCGGGTTTGGCGATTTTGTGGATAGCGGTACTGAAGATCCTGCGCAGTATTATTTCGATGGCACCAATTTCTTGTTTCGCCTCAGAATTGGCTCTGGAGCCCCGAACTCAAAGGGCTACAGTATTTTAATTGACACAGATCAGAAATTTGGTTTTACAGGAGATAACGCCGATCCTGATGCCTCGGTAGATAATCCTGGGTTTGAAGTGGAGATAAGCTTTCAATCCAATTTTGGTGTATTTGTATATAACATCGACGGAGAAAACTGCCCGGGTACTCCGGCGGTATCTCACGCTGGTGCCTCTCATTACCAAAAGTCCTTTGCCCTTTCCTCTATTACGGGAAATCTTAATTCTTTTTATGATTTTTATGTCCCTTTTACTGATTTAACCGGACTTTCAGGACTAGGGATTATGAGTAGTACCCCTATGCGCATGGTGATTGCTACCAATATCAGCCCTAATCCTACTGTTTGTAGCAATGGCACCTCTGATATTGGGGGTATAGATGATAGTGCATGCGGAAGCCTTTTTGGTTGCCTGGTAGACATTATAGATAACTACACACCTACCAGTCCTGATGATGTGGAAAATGGAACAGATCCTCTCGACAGGTCTGAGTGTCCTACTATCACGGGGGCTGTCACGGATGGAGCTACATCAGTTACTGTTTCTACTACAGGTTTATCAGGTACGGAGATCAAAGTATATGACCTTTCTGGACCAACGGAAATAGGGACTTTCACAACAACAGTAGATAATTTTTCAGGAAGCGTCACCATTTCAGCGGTTTCAACAGGTGATGAGATAGGAGCATCAGCTACTGAACCCGGTAAAAGTGAATCCATCAATAATTGTTCAACCAAAACTGTTATTGATTCATGTATACCGGGAACGGCACCCACAGTGGGAACTATCACCAATGGGGCCAGTACAATCACGGTCAATATGTCTCCGGCTGGAGTTTATGATGTTTATATCTACAATGCTGACGGTACGCTTTTAACTCCTGGTTCGGGTGTGACTAACCCACAAAGTACCGGGGGGTCGGTTACGTCTTATGCATGGGATTATTCTACTGCGACGGGTAATCCAGGAAAAGTACCTGATGGTTCCTATTATGCAACCGTAGCTACATCAGGTAGTGGTTGTGAATCAAATGCCTCAAATTTTGCTGATAATGCCTGTGCCGCCTCTACTACGCCTACCATAAATACAGCCACAATTGAAGTATCGACTTCACCAATCTCTGTAACCGCTGCAAGTGGAGCATCGGTACGTGTTTGGGTGAACGACAGCCCTACATCAGTAACTGCAACGGGTACTGGATCGGCTCAAGATATTGATATTTCAACTTTGAACTTAGTTTCGGCAGACGTTTTAACTGTTGTGGCTGTGAATAGTGGAGGATCCTCTTGTCCTGCCATTTCTACTTCTAAAACAGTTCAAACGGATCCAATCACTTCCGATAATCCGCCAGTAATCACAGATTCATTTTGTATCGCAAGTGCAGGAACTGTGTCGAGCGTCTCAGGGACTTCCGTGGAGGCTGATGGGACTACCATTCAATTGTACAAGGGAGGAGTAGTCGAAGGTGGTACAACTACTGTGTCTTCTGGCGCATGGACAATCAATACCGGAGTTTCTTTTTCAGTGGGTGATGTGATAACAGCTACTGCGACTGTTGCAGGTGGCAGTGAAAGTGCTGCTTCATCGAGTATAACCGTCCAGGAAAAAACGGCCAATGCAGTGGCAATTACGACTAGCCCGATAGAAGAGGGAGCGACTACCATCTCTGGTACCGGCACGGATGGTGATGTAATATCTCTTTATGTAGATGGAATTGAAATTTCGATAACCGAACCTACAGTTGGAACTTCTGTATCCGGCGAGTGGACCATATCAGGTCTCGCTACTTTTGTACTTTATTCCGGAGCGCAGGTGACCGTGACCGCAAACAGTACTGGTCTTTGTGAAAGTGATCAGTCAGCGAGTGTTGAAGTATCATGTAAGGCACCTACACAGCCAAATGTGACTAGTGCTAATATTACGTATTGTAACGGAAGTAGTGGTGAGTACATGCTTACTACCTCTGAAAGCCTGGTTTTATATGAGATGGTTGATAATACAGGTGCATCCCTTGGAATTCAGGCGATTGGTACCGGATCATCTATCACATTGTTATCAAATGCCTTGACCGCTGATTTGTCCAATGTTTTCATCAAGGCAACTAGCTTGTTCGATGCAAGCTGTTTTAGTACTTCTGCTTCTAGTTTCAATTTTACCCCGGCAGACCCATCACCTACTATCGATTTGACTTCAAGCACCTTACAAGTGGTTGGTGGAAGTACTTCGGCTGATCTCGCTTATACCAATGCTCAAAATAGCCCAACTAATTATGAAATAGATTTTTCGATTTTGGCTGAAAATCAGGGTTTTATGGATGTCACTTCTAACGCTCTTGGCGCAAGTCCCATTAGTATTGTCGTGCCGGCATCTGCAGCCATTGGTACTTATCCTGCAACACTCACAATAACAAGTGCTTCTTTATGTGAAAGCCAAAACACTTTTTCGATAGAAATATATACCGCTGGAGCAGCAGCAACAATTGACACTAACCCAACAGACCTTTCGAGGTGCAGTGGAGAAAGTGCTTTCTTTTCTGTAGTGGCGAGCAATGCCCAATCATATCAATGGCAGGTCGATTCAGGATCTGGTTTTACTAATCTTTCCGATGGTGGGGTTTATAGTGGAGTTACATCAGCGAACTTGTCCATATCTGATGTTTCAGGATTGAGCACCTTTTTATATCGTGTCAACGTTACTGGTTTTGATGCTGGTGTGGTTGCTTCATCTTCTGCAACACTAACTGAAATTTCTCTGACTCCCGGTAGCATCGGGTCTGATCAGACCATCTCTTCAGGGGCAACCCCGGTTGCTTTGACTTCTTCAAGCGGAGCATCGGGATCATCAATCACTTACCAGTGGAAGTCTAGCGAAGATAATGTTAGCTTTAGCAATATCAGCGGAGCAACTTCTGATACTTATGCTCCTGGGGCTCTCACAGTCACTACCTACTACAAGAGAGAAGCGACAAATACAGTGAGTGGATATTCATGCTCCGATGAAAGTAATGTCGTTACGATTACGGTTAATCCACCGTCTGGCCCTGACCTGACAGGGTTATCTACAAGTGCGACAGACGTGTGTATCAATACGGCATCAACTGTCACCGTCAGTGCCACTAGTTTGGCAGATGGAGCTTACACCGTAAACTATACTTTGGCTGGAGCCAATGCCCAAACTGCTACTGATGTTGCAATGACAATTAGTGGTGGTACTAATAGCGGAACGTTTAATACTCCCGTATTGACTTCTTCCGGAACCACTAATCTTACAATCAATTCTCTTACCGTAGGAGGTAATTCAACAACCGCCACGATGGGTAATACGGATGCAATCACCGTTGATCCAAACAACACCGCAACACTCAGCTCAGCGGTTGGCACAGACAACCAGACGGTTTGTATCAATACTGCCATCACGAATATTACTTACACGACGACTGGTGCAACTGGCATTGGCACCTCAACAGGCTTACCCGCCGGAGTAAGTGCAGCTTTCAGTGCTAATACGATTACGATCAGTGGCACGCCGACTACTGCGACTGGCAGTCCATTCAGCTATAGCATTCCTTTGACAGGTGGTTGTGGGACTGTGAGTGCAACCGGAACAATTGCCGTAACCCCTGATAATACCGCAACACTCAGCTCAGCGGTTGGCACGGACAACCAGACGGTTTGTATCAATACTGCCATCACGAATATTACTTACACGACGACTGGTGCAACTGGCATTGGCACCCCAACAGGTTTACCGGCAGGAGTGAATGCAGTTTTTTCAGCAAATACGATAACGGTCAGTGGCACACCTTCAGCGAGTGGTACTTTCAATTACAGCATTCCCTTAACAGGCGGTTGTGGTACAGTGAGTGCAACGGGAACAATTGCCGTAACCCCTGATAATACCGCAACACTCAGCTCAGCTGTAGGCACGGACAACCAGACGGTTT
>JAGDZQ010000005.1:0-30207 GCA_049115715.1 Cyclobacteriaceae bacterium | reverse complement strand
GCTTAAGTTGAAGGCTATGGTGTCCTCCCCAACAATATTGCTTGATTCCTTTTCGCTACACACCGAGGATACCGAAATGACGTTTGACGAAAATAAATTCACCGTAAAACGATAACAGAATTTGCCATTAGGTGAGTAGACACTTTATAAGGGTGTGCTTCTTTTGCATTTTAATAACATTTGGAGTCTCTTTGCGTTTTCAAGAACGATTGGCTACATTTAATTGTTCATCTATCACGCTATGCCAGAAGTCATCAAACGTATTTTCTTTGCTATGAATGGAGCTTTCCTTCCCAAGGACGGTTACATTGATGAGTCTTTACAAGAGTTTCAAGATCATATTTATTCGGATCTTGAGATGAGTCATCCCATTGAAGACCGCATTAATATGAAACAGGATGTGAATAACGTTAAATCTGATTTTAAAAAATCAGTAAAAAAATACAAGGAAGAACAATTCGTAAATGGCTAAACATCACAGACAAACAAAACAGTCAAATGTTGTTGGGCGTCACGGTCAAGGGGTTTCATATGAACATCAAGAGAGTATTGATGACAGTCTATTACCTGAAGCTAATGAATTAGCCAGTTTAAAAGAACTAGACCCTGACGTAATGTCTTGGATCAAAGAGAGAACTGCTAAAGAACAAGATGCTCGATTAGATTTTAATGATCGTAAAATGGGTCTTTTAGAAAAGGGACAAAAAATGAGCTATCGAGTTGACATAATCGCTATTCTTTCTGCATTTATAATCACAATGTCCGGAATGATCTTTTCGTACATCTTGATTCAAGCTAATCAAATTATTACCGGTAGTGTATTCGCAGGAGCCACCATTTTATTTGCCGCAAATTCATTCCTCAATTTCAGAAAGAAGAATAGCAGCAATGTCTCCACAAAGAAAACTTAATTTAATGATTAAGCTCGGTTATAATAATGCTGAAGACGCGCTCAACCCTAGCTATTCCGGTAGCATCCGATAGCGTATCACCCCATCTTTTCTACCAGCTCCTCCCATTTGTTGTTCATGCGCTCAAGCTCCGATTTCTTACTCTGATACTTGTTGCTCAGTTTTTCCATCTTTTGAGGGTCATTGAAGTTGTCAGGGTCAGCAAGCTTCGCTTCGAAAGTAGCAATCTCTTCTTCCAGAGACTCTATTGAAGACTCTACTTTGGCAATCTCATTTTTCAACTCTTTGTTGGGCTCAACTGTCTTGGTCTTAGGTTTGGTATTCTCCTTTTTAGACTGGTTGGTTTTTTTTTTCGCTGGTTGGAGCTGATCTGCTTTCTTTTCCTGCTCTCGTGTATACCATCTATCCCACTCTACATATGTACCAGGATACTCCTTAAGCTCATTATTCTCAATCCACCAAATCTTATTGGCCGTCTTAGTTACGAAATCTCTATCATGAGATACGACAAGAAATGTACCTTCATACTGCTGAAGTGCCTGAACCAATATACTTACCGAAAGTATATCTAGGTGGTTAGTAGGTTCATCCAAAAGCAAGAAGTTGGATTCTGAAATCAACGTCTTAGCTAATGCCACTCTCGATTTCTCACCCCCAGATAGCACTTTTATTTTCTTAAAGACCTCATCATCCGAAAAGAGAAAGCACCCAAGAACACCTCTAAGCTCCATGTCTGTCTTTCCACTGCCAGCCTGCTTGAGCTCTTCCAGGATTTCATTTTCAACCCCAAGAGATTCCAGCTGATGCTGAGCGTAGAAGGCATCATTTACATTATGTCCTGTCTCCACTTTTCCATCATAAGACTCATTGTCAGTGATGATTCTAAGTAGTGTAGATTTCCCTTTTCCATTTGCTCCTACAAGTGCAATCTTATCTCCACGCTCAATTAACCCTTCAGCGTTTTTCAGAATATCCAGATCGCCATACGATTTTGAGATGTTTTTCAAAGTCTTTACGTGCCTTCCCGACTTCACTTTGAAACTAAACTTAAAATTCACCTGCTGAGTATTGTCCACTACAGCATCTATCCGATCCATTTTCTCAAGCATTTTGACTCGAGATTGAGCCTGCTTCGCTTTAGTAGCTTTTGCTTTGAAGCGTTCTACGAAGCGCTCTGCCTGTTTGATTTTTTGCTGTTGATTTTCAAAAGCGCTCTGTTGAATTTCATTTCTGAGCTCTTTTTCAGATTCGTATTTATCATAGTCCCCTGTGTACGAATGAAGTTGAGCTCCAAAGACCTCTACAATTTTATTGACCGTATTATTGAGGAACTGTCTATCATGAGAAACCACGATGATAGCACCCTCATACGACTGAAGATAACTCTCAATCCACTTGATAGAGGGTAAGTCCAAGTGGTTGGTAGGTTCATCAAGCATCAATAGAGAAGGCTTTTCCAATAGGAGCTTTGCAAGCATTACCCGCATTCTCCAACCCCCGGAAAACTCCCTTAGTGGCCTCTTCAAATCTTTGGTAGTAAAGCCAATGCCCTCAAGAATAGCTTCTGCTCTTGCCTGCAGCACATATCCGTCATTTGCCTCGAACCGCTCCTGTAACTTGGAGAGCTTATCAACCAATCCATCATTATAATCAGTTTCCATCTGTTTCAGGATATCATCAATCTGATGCTGGAGTTTCAGGGTTTCTCCAAATGCCTGCATGGCCACTTCTAAAATGGAGTCATCGGTCTGATATGACAGCAAGTCCTGGTTCAGGAAGCCAATGCTTGTTTCTTTACTCTTGTTAATCTCTCCTCCTGATGGCTGCACATCCCCCACCATCATTTTTAGTAAGGTGGATTTTCCGGTTCCATTCAATCCAATTAAGCCAATTCGGTCCTTTGGAGAGATAAATAATGACGCTTCATCGTACAGTGGACGGTCCCCAATAAAGTACGATAGATTGTTGATACTGATCATGGCCGCAAATGTAATATTAATCTGTGCCGCTTATCAACTATATCAGGCATGAGTCGTTATATTCGTGAGCAAAATTTTAATGCATGTCATTCAGACCTTTTTATTCCTCTCTGATTTTTCTCCTTTCCATTACCACATTGTCGGCACAATCCGACCCTCTTGTAGACATTATGAAGGAAGAGATGAACAGACAATATGAGATTCTCTCCAAGAAAACCGTCCCAGCTTATTTCATTAGTTACAAAGCGTCGGATAACCACACATTTAATCTTACCTCAAGTTTTGGGAGTTTGGTAGATGTGAATAAAAGCAGATCCAGATCAGTCAACGTAATTGTAAGAGTCGGAGACTATGATTTAGACAATTCGCATAGTTCAAAACAAGGAACAAGGTTTCAATCCCGATACGGAGGCACGGTACCGCTTCCGCTTAATGATAATAAAGAATCTATCCAGCAATCATTATGGCTTGCTTCAGATTTAGCCTATAAGATTTCTTCTGAATCCTACAAAATGATTGATAAGGCCAAGGAGAGTGAAACAGATAGGGCTGATTTCTCCAAGGAAGAAATAGTAGAGTATTTGGAAGCACCCATCAGCGAAGATTCCATAGACCTTTTAACTATGCAATGGTCAAAGAAGATGACCGCATGGTCCTCTTCATTTCTTGACAATGATGATATTGTAGAAGGAACTGTCCAAATGAGATACTCGTACGGACCGCAGTATTTTATTTCAACAGAAGGAACTACAATAAGACAAAATCAAGCCAATGCAGAAATTCAGATTTCTGCTAGCATCCGATCTGAGGATGGGAATATCATACCGCTTCACAAAAGCTACTTCGCAGCAAAGCCATCTGACCTGCCTTTAGAGAAAAACATTTCAGCGGATATTCAAAATATGATCACAAAGCTTGGGCAATTGAAAACTGCTCCGCTGGCTGAGCCATATGCTGGGCCGGCTATTTTTTCAGGAAGCTCCTCAGGTGTTTTCTTCCATGAAATATTTGGTCACAGAATAGAAGCTGATAGGTTGAGTAAAAACGATGATTCGCAGACTTTCAAGGAAAAGATTGGTCAGAGAGTATTACCAAAATTTATTGATGTTACATCCGATCCTACACTTGATTCCTACAAGGACTATTACTTATCCGGTACATATGTATATGACGAAGAAGGGGTAAAATCTCAGCGGGTGGAGTTGGTGGAGGATGGCATTTTAAAGGATTTTTTACGATCCAGAAAACCGCTTACTAAGGGTCAAAAATCAAATGGGCATTCAAGAGCACAAACTGGACTAAGTCCGGTATCCAGACAATCCAACTTAATTATTTCTTCAGAAAAAAGAGTGCCCGATGAAGACTTAAGGAAAATGCTCATCAAAGCATGCAAGAAGCAAAAAGCTTCTTTTGGGCTGTACATCAAAAGCGTCGCTGGCGGATATACCATGACAGATCGGTACAGACCCAATGCCTTTAGCATAACTCCGACTGAGGTTTATAAAATATACGCAGACGGGCGACCTGATGAGCTTGTTAGAGGCGTGGACTTAATAGGGACTCCATTGACCATGTTTTCTGAGATTCAGGCAACAGGAAATAGTGATGAAATATTCTACGGATACTGTGGAGCTGAGTCAGGATATATACCCGTAACTGCTACTGCGCCTGCCATCTTCGTAAGAAAGATCGAAACTCAAAAAAGACTTGAACGGAACATCGATGAGCCTATTCTCGAAGATCCTAATTTTCATATTGAAAAATGATGAAACAAACGATATTAGTACTTCTGCTATCCATGAGCTCTGGTTTCACTTTTGCTCAAGATGGTAGCGAAAAGATCATACTCAAGGCCATTCGCGATGAGATTGATCGCAACATGAATGAACTTCAACTAGAAGATCATGAAAAACCTTTCTTCATCAGCTATGCTGTCACAGATATGAAGCAAATCAATATCAATGCAATGCTCGGTGGAGTTTTTAATTCTTCACTTGACAGTGCAAGAGGTTGGTCTACAAGAGTAATGGTTGGAGGCTATCACACCAATGATGAGAACTATTACGACGCAGCGCTTTCTATAAACAATGGTGCCAACCCCAATAGCAGAATACCAATCGATGATAATTACGAAGGGATAAGAAGATCACTCTGGCTGTCGACCAACAATATATATAAGTCTGCGGCTAAGCTTTATAAGAGCAAAAACGAAATGCTCTCCGAATTGGAGCTTGACTCACTCCCTCTTGGTGATTTCTCAAGAGAAGCCATAGTCAAAAAATACGATTATGCTTCCTCTGGTATGCCTGACAAAAACAAAATAGAAGCTCAGATAGCAGAGTTGAGTAGTCTTTTTCTGAACGCCCCTTCACCCATCAGACCTTCAGTCGGTTTTCACTATGTAAAAGGTGATTACTACTTCCTTAGTTCGGAGGGAATGGAGATTGTAATTCCTATTGAATTGGGCTTATTATCAACCCAAATGCAGCTATTGGACGAGGATCAAAACTTCTTACTTGAGCAATACAATGCAATCGTACAAGTAGATGAGGGTATTTCTGATTTTGAGCAAATAAAAGGAGACATACAAAAATTCATTCATCTGGTTGATACCAAATCCAAAACAGCTGTTTTCGAGGATCTTTACTTCGGCCCTATTTTAATTGAAGGTGAGCTAACCATTGATTTCTTCATGAGCAACCTTATGGGTGGAAATAACCAAACAATTGTAGCTAGAAGAAGTAGTTTAAGTCGCGAAACAGAAGAAATCACCAAAGGGTCCATTTCTGATTTGGAAAAGGAAATCAAAAGGGATCCGAGAAGAATAGCCAAACCCAATCTGTCTGTATATGAAATACCTCACTTAAAAAATCTAAACGGAATAGAGTTGATGGGGCACTTTTCTATGGATGCAGAAGGTATTGTGCCTCCAGATACATTGAAACTTATAGAAAAAGGCAAACTTCTGACTCAACTGAATGGACGTACTCCATCCGTACTTGCTCCAAAATCTAATGGGCACAAGAGACTAAATGTTGGGTACGGCATGAATGCTTATGGTGCTATTGCGCCAGGAGTTCTCTCTATCAATTGGGCAAATCCAGTAAACAAATCCAAACTTAAAAAAGACCTCATCAATGAGGGTTCGGAAATGCAATTGGAATATGTATTGCGAGTTGCTCCAGTAAATTTTCAGGCAGGTTCTTCGTCCCTATACAAAGCTTATAAAGTGAATATCAATACTGGAGAAGAGACTGAAGTTCGAATAAACAACATCAACTTTACGAGTAGCAACTCACTTATGAGAATAGCAGGGATGTCCGACCAAACCCTGATCAGCAATGAAATGTATGGGAGCGGAGGCTATGGAGCATCTGGAGTTCCTATATCTATCATTCTACCAGATGCCATGCTATTAGATGGATTTGAGCATGATAACTCAAGAAACGGTGGATACAACTACAGTAGATACTCACCCTCACTTCCATCTCCATTGGAAAAATGATTTGTATCTTTAGTGCTATGAAAAAATATATTTTCCCTTACCTATTCCTTCTGTTGATTGCTTGTGGAGGAGCAAGTATTCAAGAAAAAGATGACTCAAACAATTCGCTTGCAAATGATGATGGTCTTCAACTCGATAAGCTAAATCTGCCCGAGGGTTTTACAATTGATGTTTACGCGAGAGTAAATAATGCCAGATCTATGGCTATGAGCCCTTCTGGAATACTCTATGTCGGAAATCGTGGAGGAGATAAGGTGTATGCCGTAGAAGACTCCAATAACGACTTCAAAGCAGACAAAATCTTCACAATCGCGGAAGAAATGCGCATGCCCAATGGTGTTGCTTTTAAAGACGGCAACCTCTATGTGGCAGAAGTGAGTAAACTTTGGAAATTTCCCAATGTGGAAAAGAACCTAAACAGTCCGACAAAAGAACTTATTTATGATGATTATCCAACGGACGGCCATCATGGATGGAAATACATCGCTTTTGGCCCGGATGGTAAACTATATGTTCCAGTGGGAGCTCCGTGTAATCTTTGCGAAAGCAAAAACGAAATGTACGCTTCTATCACCAGAATGAATCCCGATGGATCAGATAGAGAAGTATATGTAAGTGGCGTCAGGAACAATGTTGGAATCACCTGGCACCCTGACACAGATGAAATGTATTTTACTGATAATGGTAGAGATATGCTAGGAGACGACACTCCTCCTTGCGAACTCAATAGAGCTACCGAAAAAGGCCAGCACTTTGGATACCCGTATTGTCATGCCGGAACAATCAAGGATCCAGAGTTTGGAGACAAGCGTCCATGTTCAGATTTTGTAAAACCCGTTCAATCGCTTGGTCCTCATGTTGCACCACTAGGGCTTAAGTTTTATACAGGAAGCATGTTCCCATCGTCCTATTCAAATAAGATTTTCATTGCGGAGCATGGCTCATGGAATCGCTCCAAGAAAATAGGGTATCGAATATCCATAGTGACGGAAGAAAACGGATCAGGCAAAAGTTATGAACCGTTTATCTACGGTTGGTTGGACGAAGAATCTCAAACAGCTTGGGGACGCCCAGTGGATGTTCTTACAATGAAAGATGGCTCCCTCCTCATCTCCGATGATCTTAGTGGCACGATTTATAGAGTCTCATATAAAGACTGATTTACTCTTTAAAAAATGTTCCTGAAGCTCCAGCTTCAGGAACAGACTTTTGTGGGGTTCCAAAAGTCACCAAAATAAAATTTGAGGTGCTTAGTTTTCTGCGAAAAACTTTTCACTTAATCAATTAGAACACAAATCAGACAATAGGGCCTGAATACGCAGTACCATCTACGGTCTCAGGCATTCCATCCGCAAGCCACTTATTGTAAGTATCAATATCCTCTATCTTCATGGGACCGCTCAGATCACTGTCTTTAATGATTGGAGGCATGGGATGTCCTACGGTAGAAATTGGATCTCCATCTTCATCATATACGTAGTTACCATTCTCATCTTTTTGGTATCCTTCAATCGCGATCTTGATTCTATTACTCAATCTGCAAACAGACTCATAATTGGATAAGTCAAGACTAAAAGTCCCTTCTGGAGTCGCAATGGAAACTTTAAGCATGGGTGCAACATAAGGTGCAAACATCTTCTTGATATCCGGATCAAAAGCTATATTACTCATTTCGTTTAAAGTTTAGTCATGTTAAAAGTCATTACACAAGTCTCTCCGTCGTGATATTGATAGAGGTCTTTCATTACTTCAGTTAGGTTTATATTCAGCTTGTGATTCATCATACTGCCATGATGAGCATGTCCTCCTCCGAGCCAGGCGACTCCTAGATTTACAAAGTATCTCTCCCTGAATTTCAACGAAGCAATATCTGCTTTTACCTTTTTAGGATGGATGTAGACATCTACCTGGTATGAACTCGCTACATTATCTGTTTGGTATATATAGATGTCCTGCTCATCAGCCTTAGACTTATCAATGGTAATTTCATCATTGGAAATCTTGCCTACTTTTACCTGAGGACCAAAGGCTGCATCGGTGGTGTAAATTTTATAAAACGGGCTAACCTTGCTTTTGCCAAAGACCAATTCTTTGTCTCGCTTATCTTTCAGCAACTCCGAAATTCTTTCCTCGGAAATAAGCTTATCATCTTCGCTCATATCATAAGTGTACCCTAGTTTTTTCATATCAAGGTAAAGCTCTCCCTGCCCCATATTTGGGCGATCTCCCAAACCTTTATTATAATCAGGCAGATTAAATTGTTCTGGTTGTTCACCACGTAAATAATAATTGAGAGAGGTGATGTTCTCAGTACCGAATTTTTCTATCCAAGCTTCTATGATATAATCGATGTAGGCATGAAATGAATAAAATATCGGATCATATGCAGCTGTGGGTGGGCTTTTCATTGGCCCTCCTATATAGATGGAGTGCATAGGATTATGTATAATACTCTCAAACGTTCCATACCCACCGTATTCAGCATTTACAGATCCTCCGAAAGTTGGCCAATCGGGATTGTTAGAAAGGTAAGCCAGCAAATACGGGGAAGTAAATGGATATGCGATCGCTGCTGTATCTCTTCCAGTATGATAAAGGACTGAACTTTTATCTTCAAACACTTCTGGAAACCTTACTCCCGTTGGCTTGCGCGTAAAATTCCAAAATGGAACTCCAAGGTTTTTAGTCGGATATACATTCCCTTTGCTATCTACAATAGTCCCGTCAGGATCTGTGTTTTGAAGTACTTTTTCGAAATAATAAAATTGAGCCCTATGCCAGAAGAAAAACAAATCCTTGGCATGCTCGCACATACCAGGATATCCATACGTCCCATCGATATAAGTAGTATCTCCTGCGTATTTGTAGAACTGAGTAGGATTCATGTCTCCTTGTTTCAACTCATTTACTTTAGGGACACTTACTCTGTTGAGATTATGCACCCAGGCTTGCCAGGCATATCCATCCTTTAAGTAAGGGTTCTCAGCACTTTTATCCTGCATAAGTTGGATTGCGTGCTCATAAGTAGCAAGCTCTACTGGAGAGAGTTCGTCAATATTTTTTCTAACTGCCAATTCTTGAGCAAAGCCAAGTGATCCTATGGCAATGGCAAGTGCAGCAAGCACCAACCTTGCAGTTGTATTCGATTTAATAAGCATGATGGTTATTTAGTAAGAGATGAAAGGGAATTGTTATACTCTGGTCCACAAAACTTGATTCCATTATCAAGAAGATAGTTATTTATGACCCCTGCGCTATCTACCCGAACACACTGCATCATCCCCTGATCTTCATGATCCAATATGTGACAGTGAATCACAAAGTCTCCTATGAAATCTTTATAGACTGTTTTAATTATGATTGAGTCATTTTGCTCAACAAAATAGGTATCCTTCCATATGTGACTAATCTCTTGCTCTATCCAAGGGTCTGTCGGAGAACTTCTGTGCCATTTTTTCATCAATTGAAAATGATTGACATGAATATGAAACGGATGATCAGCCAAAGAAGAAGTAAGTGTCCATTCCTGAATCTTATTCAGCGTTAGCGTTCTTGGAGGATTGAGATGATCGAATGCAACTCCATTAATTTGAAATCTGGTAGTGTCATTCGCTTCCGGCCAGCTCTCAGGTATAATGACGAAATTCACGTATTCCATCAAATCCGTGACTTCCTTATCTACCAATGAAGGGTACGGGGCGTAGGGAGTCAGCATCTCAGAAGATGGAAGGGTCGTTGCAATAGGCTTACCACTCTTCGGTTTCAACACAATCACAGCTAATACCTTCGAACTCTCATTATTCTCTCCGTAGAGCTCTGTAGACGATCCATCGACTAAATACAATGTATCCTGAGGAACATCACCTAAGAATTCTTGTATCAATAAATCTGCTCTGTAGCCAGGTTGTAGGATCATACTGTCTACATCACTTCGATAGCCATAAGCAATACCATCTTGAGCAATAGCGTATATGAGACTGAATTCTATGCTATCACCTACAGTACGAGCAAGGCGTAAATTGATCGTCTCACGAACTCCGGCATGAATAAATCTCCATCTCTGTACCTCCTCAGACTCCATTTCTATAACAGGCAGCACCTGACCATTGACGGTAGTTCTCCATCCAGTACCATTTTTAATACCTGCTTCCCATGAACCAGGCCCAAAAGTTGTATCCTCAAGAAATTTAATCGCATATCTATCAGGATTGCCGCTAGCAGAATCTGGTATATATGGCATCTGCTGAAGTACGAAGATCTTCTCTTCCATCTCCCTTATCAAGTCAAGAGTATCCAGCCCACCTTCTATGATTATAGCTCCACCCATTCCTGATGAAACTTGAATCGCCGTGGATCCATGCACATGTGGATGATACCAAAATGTACCGGTCGCGTGATTGGTTGGGATACCTATCCTATTTTGAAAAGAGCAACCGGGAGTTAGGTTTACGAAAATATTATCTCCCTGTCCCATTGGAGATACGTGCAATCCGTGCGTATGCAGATTTATCCTATTGAAACGCATCGTATCGATGTAATTCGGATCAACGCCATCACTATGAGTCACATACGGGTCACACGGTTCTGGTTTCCCATAGGCAGGAAGATTATTAACCAAATTAACTAAAAGCGAATCTCCTGGCTTCACACGAAGGGTAGGTCCAACTAACTTCCCATTGTAAGATCGATGACGCAACGAGATATTAGATTTTACCTCGGTATTATAAAGCTCATTGGTAGCAAAAGCAATGTCGAATTGAGTATCCAGTTTTCCATTTGAAGAAACAATTTCTTTGGGGTTTTCGAAGGGTAAATGAATAAGATCTTCATTTCCACTCGCATTCTTGAAATTGGATTTAATACTTTGGATTTCTGATTGAAGTCGGTCGGATATTTTTGCCCGAGGACGCTTTTCGGTTTTATTATTTGTCCCACCACAGGACATAAGAATTAACATTACCATCATGAATGGCAATTTTTTTCGTAGTAGGTTTTTCATGTTGTAGGTTTGGTGAGTAGCTAATTACTATAAATAACGGTTATTTATGTAATCTAACTACAAATATCCCAACATTACAAATACCTGTTTTTAAATAAAATTATGATTAAATAAGGATGTTAAATGGTTTTACTGAAAAATACTTCCTTCTCTTTGGTATTCCACATTCTTACATCAAATGGCATGCATGTATTTCTTATAAAAGGCTTACCTGCTTCTAGCACCTTCAAGCCATTATCATGAAGGAAGATTAAATTGTCAGCCTGTAGTTCTTCCAATAATTCGAAGTTGATTTCCAAACCAAAAGAAAGAAGCTCTTCCTCTGTCCACTCAGTTTCGTATTTACATATAAGATCAAGAATTTTCTTCCGTACTACCAAATCCTGACGGGTCATAACATGTCCTTTCAGTATCGGCATTTGATCGTTTTCAATCAAGTCGTAGTACGTTTCTATCTTTTTTACATTTTGTGCAAATGCAGTCCAGGTATCACTAATAGCGCTTACTCCCAATCCAATAACCATATTAGTCTTTTGTGTAGTATATCCCATAAAATTGCGATGGAGATTACCCTCACTCCATACTTTGTACATCGGATCGTGTGGCAAAGCAAAGTGATCCATACCTATATCTTGATAACCATCATCAATTAACATGGACTTCCCGCTTTCATATAGCAGTTGCTTTTCATCTTCGGTTGGTAATGAAGACTCATAAGCTCTCTGTGATGGTTTCAGGTTAGGAACGTGAGCATAGCTATAGAATGCAATCCGGTCAGGTTTTAATCCAAGCGTCTTTGCAATAGTATCCTGAACGCTCCGGTTCGTCTGCCCCGGCAAACCATAAATAAGATCAAAATTCACTGATTCATATCCAATCTTTCTGGCAGCTTGAGTAGCTGATTCAACATTTTCAAAAGACTGTATTCGATTAATTAACTTTTGAACATGAGGGTCAAAGTCTTGAATACCAAAACTTACTCTCTTAAATCCTAAATTAAATAGAGCTTGTAAATGCTTCGGAGTAGTATTATTTGGATGTCCCTCGAAAGCCATATCCGGGTTAGATGAAACAGTACATTTTGAAAGAATACCTTCGATAAGTTTCTCCAAATTCGCAGGAGAAAAGAAAGTCGGAGTTCCCCCTCCCAGGTGTAGTTCTTTGACTATTGGTCTTGACGGAAAAATCGAGAGATACATTTCCCATTCTTTTAATAGGGCATTTATGTAAACCTCCTCTACGCTGTGGTTTTTAGTAATTCTTGTATTGCATCCGCAATAGGTGCAAAGGCTCTCGCAAAAGGGAAGGTGAACGTAGATACTGATCTCCTTTCCGTTTGACCAGAAAGTATTTAGAATAGAGTCTTTCCATCCCTGACTAGAAAACGAATCAGTATCCCAATATGGTACAGTAGGATAACTTGTATATCTGGGGCCTGGAATATTATACTTTTTGATTAGCTCTGTCTTCATTCATCAAAAGTGACTTTAATGAATGTAGAGTAATCTGACCAAAATACGTTTTCGACCTGATAAAAGTCAATAACCTATTTTATGATCAGCCTTTTTGAAAAAAAATTATCACCGAAATAAGCGTTCAGGAGATAAACACCAGATTCAAGGTTTGCAGGTAATCTTAATTGAAATTGTGTGACTTTTTGATCAAACACAAGCTGTCCAGTTTGATTAAATACAGTTACTCGTTCTGGCACAACTTCATCAAAAGTAATTACTTTGAGATATGGAACTGGATTTGGATAAAAGGACACTTCCTTTTTTAAACCTGCGTGACTAAGCACTTTAAGACCTAATATTTCTGTCTTCTTATCGTAATCCGTTTGCGATAGTCTATAGTAAGTCAATTCACCGTTCTTATTAATGTCAACCAAAGAATAAGAATTGATATCAGAAGTTGTTCCATGGCCATCTATATGGGCTATTGCAGAAAAATCTTTCCCATTGATCGATTTTTCAACTGTAAAAAACTCGTTATCAATCTCTGAGCCGGTCACCCAGGTTATAAGAACATCTTTCCCACTTTTTGCCACGTTAAAAGATAATAGTTCTACCGGGAGTGGACTATCTTCAGACGTCTCAAGAAAATCATAAAAATCTTCATCTCCTCCACCTTCAGTACTTAATAGATAACTACTCGATGCATAGCCCCCAATGGCCTCAGAACCACCAATCGATGAACCATCACCCGATACAGAAACAGTCCCATCTATATATAAGCCAATACCACCTCCTGTATTATTATTAACAACAGCATCGCTACCTCCTGGAAAAATCAAATCTCCACCAATGTACATCTGCCCACCATCATTCAGTGATATAAAAGATCCACCGCTGGTAGAAGATGTCACATCCCCATATACCGCCAGTCTACCATTTTGATTGACTATTATATCTCCGCTGCTTACGCTGTTAAGATCCCCTTTGACAATCATGTCTGCATGAGGCGGTGATGCTACACCTGTTCCCACATTCAGATAATTACTATTTACAACATTTATATCTGTATCAATAATCAGTTGTCCTCCAGGGTTTATAATCAAATTGGAATTTAACGTAACCGTCCCTGTTATTCTAAGTGTACCACTAATAGTAAGCGTAGACCCTCCAGTAACAGTCATGTCTCCATTAATAGTTAAATCCCCTCCCGAGTTCACATTAAATGTCCCCTTCACATCCCATCCGCTAGCACGAGTTATAACATGCCCTACATTGACTGTTGTCCAATTAGTGGAAACTGCCTGATTCCAAATATTAGCGCTCCCATCAGTCCATACACCATCAGAATTAGACGTTGATTGACTTGCCGCCAGATGACTCCAAACAGTCGAAATGAGAAGAAGAGCAATCGTTTTAATAGAAATATTCATGTTCCCTTCTCATATTAAATTTCAAATCAGCATTTCTAAAGAAACAACAGATTTTTTTATTGCTTTAAAAGCGCAAATAAAACGATAATTAATACAAATAATTAAAAAAATATTCTCTATTTAAACAAGTTTTCCACCCTCTATTGTACCTTATTATAAAAAATCCGCCACTGTAATGTCCAACTCTCTCCTCCATCAATCGAAGATTCCCAATCCCAGGTCATGGATTTTTCCGTTATGTTGTAGAAAATCATTCGTTGCTGTACTTTCTTTTCACCTCGTTTGACTACCTGAGTTTGGAATATTCTTTTCTCACCATCAAACCTTCCTTCAAAATCAAAATATCCACCTTGATTATCTGACCAGGCTTGTTTCCATCTATTAAACCTTGGTTGAAAAACGGACATGCTCATCCCTTTGAATCCTTTACTTTGACCTTCGACAATTCTAAAATTCTCGACTATCACTTTGTCATCCAACGATCTGGTAATCGTATTTGTCCCCAGCTTCTGTACACCATTCCCTTCATCCCAGCTGGCAGTCCACTCCCCTACCCAAAAATCAAAATACTGTGCAGAATCTAGTGATTGAAGGTTTTGTGCTCTTAGTATTGACGAAATGGATACAAAAATTAAAATTAGGATCAGATTTTTCATGCGAATTAAATTTCCCTGTAAACCACCAAAAAAACGATTACCCTTAGCATTCTTTTTTACAATGCCACTACCTTAGCCATTGTATGAACAGACCAGAGTTTGAGGATATTTACATGGATTTGGCAGTTAACCTTGCTAAAAGAAGTCATTGTATCAAACGACATGTAGGAGCGGTTCTTACTAAAGATACTCGCATCATCTCCATAGGATATAATGGGCCTCCTGCGGGAACTCATAATTGTGATCAAGAATTCCCAGATGGAGGATGTCCCAGAGATTCCAAAGGAGGGTGCTCCCTAGCCATTCATGCAGAGCAAAACGCAATCTTATATGCTGTTAAAAACAAGACTGAGATCGAAGGAGCTACACTATACGTAACACTATCTCCGTGCCTTGCATGCTCACGCATTATCTATAGCGTAGGTATCAAAGAGGTGATTTTCTTAAAATCATATGCCGAGTACAAAGGCATAGCCAACGATGAGGGTGTTGATTTCCTGCGCAAGTTTGGGGTAAAAGTAGAAAAGTACCACGGTCAAATCGACCATGCTACCGAAATGATCTAAGATCGATTAAGCAGACTAATAATTGTACCCAGAAATGATTAGACAATATTAACTTCTGGTTCCAGCTGAATCCCAAAGGTTTTAAATACCGATTTTTGGATATCATGGGAAAGATCCAAAATTTCCTTTCCAGAACCGTTTCCATGATTAACCAATACCAAGGCTTGCTTGCTATGAACACCCACATCGCCAAATCTTTTCCCCTTCCATTCACAAAAATCGATCATCCAGGCCGCTGGAACTTTGGTTTTCTCGTCATCTAATTTGTAACCCGGAATATCCCCAAACGCAGCTTTGAGTGATTCGTAATATTCATTTTCAATAGTAGGGTTTTTAAAAAAACTACCAGCATTCCCAATATCAAGCGGATCTGGCAACTTTGATTGCCGTATATCTATGACGGCCTGACTCACGGATTTCAGGGACAGTTGATCCACCCCCATATCAGTAAGTTTCTCTTTTAAATTGCCGTAAGAAACATTAAAGACAGGTTTCTTTGTAAGCCTGAGAAAAACCTTCGTTATGATATACTTGTCCCTCAGCGCCCCTTTAAATATGCTATACCTATAGCCGAACTTGCAATCTTCTTTGTAAAATCTAACTGTCTTTCCTGTCTTGACTTCATAGGCTTCCAAAGAATGAAATACCTCCTTAATCTCCACTCCATAAGCCCCTATATTTTGCATAGGAGCTGCGCCAATCGTTCCCGGGATTAAGGATAAATTCTCAATCCCTCCCAAATCATTCTCTATACACCAGATCACACACTGATGCCAGTTTTCTCCGGCACCAAATCCGACGATTACAGAATCCTGAGAATCTTCGACAACCGAAATCCCCTGGATGTCCATCTTAAGTATAATCCCCAAAAAATTCCTTGTAAACAAAACATTGGAACCTCCACCTAGCACAAGTTTCTTTTTGGATCGATATTTATATGACCCGTAAATTTCCTCAAGATCATCCAAACTGGTAGCAACAGCCATGTAATCCGTACGCGCATCAATATGAAACGTGTTATGATTTTTGAGGGAGAAATTTTTCTCAATTAGCACTTCAAACAGGTAGTTAAGGGTAAGAAGCAAACGTATCACATAATTATTAAAAAGTACTTGCCAAAATCATGATAAACATCACATCAGTATAGGTTTGAACTTTGCAGTTTCATGAAACTCAAACAAGCGACCCCTTCTCACCATTTCCTGGAATTCAATATCCCTATTTTAACTCTTGGAATTAATGATGATCTAGTGCTTAATCAATGGGAAATGAATTCTCAAAATCTTCAATATATCCACTAGGCGGTCATATAAGTCCTAAATCAGATTTTAATCAACTCTTCAAATTCTTACACGGAGCAGAAAAACCACTTCACGCTTATAAATTAAGATTATACTATTAAAAAATTAGACAAAACAATTAGCTTTGCGCCTCCATTCGAGTGAATGGTCTTTCCTCTCTTTTGAGAAGAAAGTTTTTAAACAAAAAACGCCTTTTCTGATAACTCTAAGAGTAAGGTGTATTGAGAGTTAATTTTTATTATGGCAGAAGAAGAAAAAAAAGAAGTTCAGGAAACAGAAAATACTGAAGTTCAAAAAGCTGAAACTCCAACAGAAGAAGTTGTAGCAGAAGTTAAAGAGGAGGCTCCAGAGGCCGCCGCTCCTGTTGAAGAAACGACTCCTGAGACTGCTGCTCCTGAAGCAGAAGTAAAGGAAGAGCCTAAAGCAGAGGAAGTTGTAGAAGCTCCAAAAGTGGAAGCAGCTCCTGAAGTAGAGCCAGAAGAAACTGATATCTGGGATACTGCTTCGGATGATGGCTTTGGTGAAGAGTACTCTGATGAGGATAGGAAGAGAATGGAAGACATGTACACTTCCACTATGAACTCTATCACAGAGAAAGAAGTAATGAATGGTACCGTAGTTGGTATTACCGACAGAGACGTAATTGTAAACATTGGCTTCAAGTCCGATGGGTTGGTTGCTCTTTCAGAATTCAGGGATTTAGATGAATTAAAGCCTGGTGATGAAGTAGAGGTTTACGTTGAAGAACAAGAAAATGCAAGCGGTCAGCTTGTACTTTCAAGAAGAAAAGCAAAAATCGTCAAGGCTTGGGAGAATATCCAAAACGGTCTTGATCACGATGAAGTGATCGAAGGTATGGTTAAGAGAAGAACCAAAGGAGGTCTTATTGTGGACATCTATGGTGTTGAAGCTTTCCTTCCTGGATCACAAATAGATGTTAAGCCTATCAGAGACTTTGATGTTTTCGTAGGTAAGAAAATGGAAGTGAAAGTTGTGAAAATCAACTACACTAACGATAACGTTGTTGTTTCGCATAAGGTACTTATCGAGAAAGATCTTGAGAAACAAAAAGCTGTTATTCTTAACAACCTTGAGAAAGGTCAAGTACTTGAAGGAGTTATCAAAAACATGACCAACTTCGGTGTATTCATCGATTTGGGTGGTGTTGACGGACTACTTCATATCACTGACATCTCTTGGGGTAGAATCAACCATCCTGAAGAAGTTCTTAACCTTGACGAAAAAGTCAATGTTGTCGTTCTCGATTTTGATGATGACAAGAAAAGAATTTCACTTGGTATGAAGCAGTTGACTGCTCATCCTTGGGATTCGCTTGATAAAGAAATCGATCTTGGATCTAAAGTAAAAGGTAAGATTGTAAATGTTGCTGATTACGGTGCATTCCTTGAAATCATACCTGGAGTTGAAGGTCTAATTCACGTTTCAGAAATGTCTTGGTCTCAGCACTTGAGAAATCCTCAAGATTTCATCAATGTAACTGATGAGCTTGAAGCAGTGGTATTGACAATTGATAGAGACGAGAGAAAAATGTCTCTTGGTATCAAGCAATTGACTGAAGATCCTTGGACTAAGCAAGATCTTCTTACAAAATACGCAGTTGGAAGTAAGCATTCTGGAATCGTAAGAAACCTTACCAACTTTGGTCTTTTCATAGAGCTAGAAGAAGGAATCGATGGATTGGTTCACGTTTCTGACCTTAGCTGGACGAAAAAAATCAAGCATCCTTCTGAGTTTGTGAAAGTAGGTGAAACACTTGAAGTTGTCGTAATGGAACTTGATGGTGAAAACAGAAGGTTAGCCTTGAGTCATAAGCATCTTGAAGAAAACCCTTGGGATACATTCGAGACTGTATTCACTAGAGGTTCTGTTCATAAGTGTACTATTATCTCTAAGAATGATAGAGGCGCACTAATCGAACTTCCTTATGGACTAGAAGGACAGGTTAATGGTAAGAATCTTCAAAAAGAAGACGAAGCAATGGCCAACGAAGGTGAAACGCTCGACTTCAAAGTATTGGAATTCTCTAAGGAGGAAAAACGCATTGTTCTATCCCACACTTCAGTATGGAAAGAAGGTGCTGAGCAACCTGTAGAGACTACAACCACTACTGCTAAGAAGAAGAAAGGTGCTAAAAACAATACACTTGACAAAATCAATAAGGAGGCAGAAAAATCAACTTTAGGAGATTTGGAAGCACTTTCTGCATTGAAAGACAAGATGGAAGAAGCATCTAAACCTGCAGCAGCTCCTGCTCCAAAGAAAAAAGCCGCTCCTAAAAAAGAGGAAGTAGCTGTTGAGGAAGCGCCTGTAGCTGAAGCTCCAAAGGCGGAGGAAGCTCCGGCTGAAGAAGCTCCTAAGAAAAAGGCTGCTTCTAAAGCTAAGAAAGAAGATTCCGAAGAGGAAGAAAAATAATATCACAAAACTGAAAACAGAGAAGGTTTCTCTTCTCTGTTTTCTTTCAATATTCGCTAAATTAGCGATCTCAAGGTTCCATGGCCGAGTGGCTAGGCAGAGGTCTGCAAAACCTTTTACGGCGGTTCGAATCCGCCTGGAACCTCAATAAACCTAACGGGCAATATTTGAAAGCTTGTTAGGTTTATTTATTTTGGGCCTGTATGAAACGCGTTACACTAGTAATTGTCTTAATTGTACTCTCCTCAGCTTCAATATTTGCTCAGGATTTTTTATCCTGGCAGTTGAGTGACAGATATTTTTCCGTCCAGGTAGGATCCGGCACCTCCACCTATTATGGTGATCTAAAGCACACCAACAATATTCGTAGATCTTTTTCTAATCTAAACCTTGGTGTTGAAGCCAGATTGTTGAGTAAAATTTCTGCAAGAGTTCAGGCAACCTACTTTGATATTAGCGGCTCGGACGCCACAGCTAAGGATAGTACTCTTGAACAACAGCGAAACCTTTCGTTCTACTCTAAGAACTGGGAGATCAATTTCAATGGAGTTTTTTATCTCAACGAATATAGAGGAAACTACTACAGTAGGTTAAATATTGAACCATACCTATTTGCAGGAATAGGTGCTACTTTTTTTAACCCAAAAACTAAAATTGCCGAAAAAACCATTTCACTTTCAGATTTCAAAAACGAAGGTAAAAAATACAGTACAGTGGCACTTGCACTGCCTGTGGGAATGGGACTCAAATTCAAGTTAAACACATTCATGAACTTCAATCTAGAAGCATCCTATAGATTTACTTTTACTGACTATTTGGATGATGTTTCTCAAAATTACGCAGATTCCTATCCTGATTTCACAAGTGAACTTGTCGCCAATAGGAAAGATGAAATCGCTATTGTCAATCAAGAAGCATACGACAATATTCTTGTACCCGGAGGCAAAAGAGGAGATTCCTCAAGTTATGATTCTTATCTTTTTCTGAACTTTCAAATAGAATTTTACCTGCCGGCAGATCTTTTTAGCGGAGAGCGTCCATTATTTAAGAAGGGCTCTGGAGGCAATTAATTCTTTCAAAGCCTCTACAACTCTATCTTGATTTTTATCTGAAAGCCCAACTCCACAAGGCAGACATATCCCTCTGGTAAAAAAGTCTTCAGCTACGTCACCTCCCAGATATTCCGATTTTTCGAACAAAGGTTGTAAATGAAGTGGCTTCCAAAACCTTCTCGCTTCAATGAGATTAGTCTGAAGCACCTCAACTACTTCCTGAGGAGATATAGTGTCGAGCGATGTTTTCTTAATAAGAATTGTTGACAGCCAATAGTTGGATTCACTTTGTTCTTCCTCATCAGGAAAATCAAACACATCCAAGATTTCAAGCTTTTTTTTGTAACTAAAAAATAGCTCTCTTTTTCGCTCTATGAAAGAATCCAGTTTACTCAACTGCGATATCCCCACCCCAGCGAGAAGATTGCTCATGCGATAGTTGAAACCTACCACTGCGTGCTGGTAGTGGCCTGCCTCTTCCTTTGCTTGCTCAGCAAGAAACAGAGCCCTCCTATGATCCTTCTCATCACGACAGATCAGCGCTCCTCCCCCGCTCGTAGTAATGATTTTATTGCCATTAAATGACAAAACTGCATAATCACCAAAACTCCCCACAAATTGATTTTTAAATCTAGAGCCCACCGCCTCAGCCGCGTCCTCAATCAGTTTCACATTGTGCTTTGAGCAGATAGACTTGATCATGTGCATTTGCGCAGGCCGACCATAAATGTGAGTAACAACAACTGCTTTTACACGCTCTTTTTTTGACTTTGCCTCCTCAAGCCTTTTATCTAATAAAAGTGGATCTATATTCCACGTAGAAGGTTCACTATCTATAAATACTGGAGTGCCTCTTTCATATAAAATAGAATTAGCTGCTGCGACAAAAGTAAAGGTTCCCACTAGCACCTTGTCCCCTTCCGTAACATTGCAAAGCTTGATTGCAAGATGAAGTGCTGCTGTACCTGAATTTAATGCTAGTACATTTCGATATTGAAACTTCTTCCTGAGTGCTTCTTCAAAAGAGCTGATAAGCGGACCTACAGGAGCTACCCAACCACTTCGCAAAGCAGAAACAACGAACTTCTCCTCATGTTCATCCACCGATGGAGGTGTTAGATATATTTGCTCCTGATCAGACATTGGAATCAACTACGACCTTCTTCATGCTCACGTGCCCGTCTGCTTCTTCGAATCTGAACATTTGCTTTACTGTATTGAAAATGATTTTTAAGTCAATCCAAAAAGACACTTCTTCAACATATTTCAAATCCCATTCTATTTTCTCTTCAAAAGAGAGCGAATTGCGACCATTTACTTGCGCTAAACCAGAAATACCGGGCCTCACTTGGTGACGCTTTTTCTGTTCGTTGGTGTAAATCTCCAAATACTCTATGAGCAATGGCCTTGGTCCAATAAAACTCATTTCTAGCTTGAGTATGTTGAATAGTTGAGGAAGCTCGTCCAGTGAAGTTTTTCTTAGAAAATTACCATATGAATTAATGGTCTTGTCGAATGGGTTAATCGTGCAAAATTTATACATAGAAAAAACCTCTCCGTTAATCCCAGGACGTTTGTGTACGAATAAAACTGGTATTCCGTGGAAAAAATTAAACAGTGGAATGATAATAAATAGAGGCATTAGAAACACGAATAATACTAAAGCAAGCCCCCAATCAAATAAGGGTTTTACTATATCGATATAGTGCTTTTTGCCATTCGTCATTATAAAGTCCAAAAATATGACAATATGCTCATTTCTTAATATTTTTAGAGATTCAAAAAGATAGTAAGTATGACCACATCTGTGGTCTCAGTTATCTTTTAAAAAACCCAGCTATTATCACCCTCTGATGAAAACCTTCAAGTTTCTTTTTTCCCTTGTATTGACAATTGCTCTGGCTATTGCCTTAAACACGAAGATCGGAGAAATCCCTCCACTTGCAAAACTGCTCAGCCCCTGGCATGGTTATTTGCAGAATATTGAGACTTCAGAAGAAGGTACAATACAAAGTTTCAAGAGCAGTGAAATCAAAAGCGAAACCAAAGTGTATTTCGATGAGCTTAACTTTCCTCACATCTATGCTCAAAATGACGAAGACCTCTACTTTGTACAAGGGTACCTGACAGCAAAAGACCGGCTATGGCAGATGGATTTTTTCTCGCGAGTAGTAATGGGAAGGCTGTCAGAAGTAATCGGAAAGAGAGCTGCTAATTTCGACAAGCTTAACAGAAGAATTGGCCTCAAAAAGATGACCCATGAAGTTTGGGAAAACGCAAAACAAAACGACCAACTTCGAATTGCGCTTCAATCATATTCAAAGGGTGTGAACGCTTACATTGAGGAACTATCATACCCAGACTACCCTATTGAGTTTAAGATATTAGACTATGAGCCAGAACCCTGGTCTCCCCTGAAATCATGTCTTGCGTATGCGCTGCTAAGCAACACGCTTAGCAGAAGCGAGGCAGATCTTGAAAATACAAATGCAATGGCTTTGTTTGGAAAGGAAATGTACGACCTCATGTTTCCTGAGGAACTAGGAAATCTGGATCCGGTTATTCCCCAAGGGAAAAAGTGGGACTTCATAGCACAAGAAGTTGCCTCTCAATTCCGAAGTGAAATTTCTAAGACTTTGGCCACTATTGATAAGCCAAGTCCACTTTACGGCAGCAATAACTTCGTAGCAGCCGGATCGAAAACGAAAAATGGGAATGTCATATTTGCCAACGAACCTGATTTACAACTGACACAGCCTTCAATATGGCACGCCATTCACTTGCACACCGATAAAATTAATACGATGGGGGTCACTGTCCCCGGCACTCCTACCATTCTAATTGGTTTCAACGACTCAATTGTCTGGGGCGTAACGAACTCTCCACGAGATCAGGTCGATTGGTATAAGATTGAATTTCGAGATAAAAGCAGAAAGGAATACAGATATAACAATCAATGGTTCAAGACCGAAAAGGTGGTTGAAGAAATAAAAATTCGAGGAGAAAAAAGTCTATTCGACACTGTGGTTTATGTCCATCACGGACCTTTGGTATATGATCGCAACTTTTATGGAGATAAAGAAAAAAGCAACTATGCCATGAAGTGGATCGCTCATAGTAGCGGAAACACTTTTCCTTCTTTATATGAAATTAACAGGTCAAAAAACTATCAAGAGTTTGAGACTGCCCTGAAAAGCTTTACAGGACCTCCTCAGAATTTTCTTTTTGGTTCATCCGCTGGTGATATTGCAGTGAATCTCCCTGGCACATTCCCTATCAAGCCAAAAGGCATGGGCAAGTTTCTTCTTGACGGTGCTGATATAAATCAAGAATGGAATGACCACATCCCATTTGAGCATCGCATGCTAGATAAAAATCCAGTTAAGGGTTTTCTCAGCTCGGCTAATCAACATCCCGTTGATTCGCTCTACCCTTACTATACCTATGATCATCATTATGAATATTATCGAAATCGCAGAATAAACGACAGGCTAAAAACGATTCAGAACATTGAGCCTGATGATTTTATGAAACTTCAAAATGACAACTTTAATTACCATGCTTCTGAAAGCTTACCAGCTATGCTAAATGCACTGGATACTTCACTGTTTCAGAGCTCGCATAGAGACTATGTCAATTCGCTTAGCAAATGGGATTACTTTAACAGCCCAGAAATAGAGGAGCCTACCCTATATCAACTGTGGTGGGATATTTTATATGAAAAAATCTGGGACGAGTACGATACCGTAAGTATTTCCATAAACAAGCCTCATCGATACATCACTAATCATCTGCTAATCAACAATCCTGAATTTCCATTTTTTGATATCCTTGAGACTAACAAGACAGAAACCGCGAGAGATCTTTATCAATCCGCCTTCAATGAGTCCGTTGATTCACTGAAAAGGTGGAGTGAGGAACATGAAGGAAATATAGATTGGTACAACTACAAGAACACAGGTATTAGACACCTCCTCAGGCTTAAACCATTCTCAGAAGAGAATATCATCATTGGAGGTGGAAAAGGAATCGTCAATGCTGCTAGCAGGTTTGCAGGACCTTCATGGAGAATGGTTGTAGAAATGGATCCAGAGGGCACCAAAGCTTGGGGGATATACCCAGGAAGCCAAACAGGGAATCCAGGAAGTGGTGATTATGGGCACATGATAGAAAAATGGGCAAAAGGAGAATACTTCGAGTTACTCTTTGGTCAAGACATTTCCAAATCTGAAAAAGTAAAAAGTATACAGAAGTTTAAACCAGAATAATGAAGCTATTTCTTAGACTTATACTAATCGGGATTCTTACCTATATCCTATCGTTTTACAGTCCATGGTGGATACTTTTCATTATCACTTTCGGAGTATCGTTTTTTCTACATGGATCATCAATCAATTCATTCATATCCGGATTCTTAGGTGTAGGTCTGGTTTGGATTTCTTTTGCCTGGTATCTGGACTTTGAATCTCAATCTGTATTTACAGATAAATTTGTTGGGCTTGTACCTCAAGTCAGTGAGGGTTCTTACCTCATTATAATTTCCGGATTGATTGGTGCTATATCAGGCGGGCTGGGTGCTTTGACAGGAAATTATTTTAAGCTTCTTTTTGTAAAGAAGAAAAAGAAAAGTTTTTACAGCTAAAGGCTATTAAAAATCTAGGCTTAGTTTTTTCCTGATGACATCAAGAATTTGATCTTGTTTCTCGTAGAGGGAAATGATTTTAAATTTCTGCTCTACATTCTCCTCAAGAAGTGTGGCTACAACTTCTTCAATCTCATTGATCTGATACAAATCCCCTACTTCCTCTTTTAGACTGGCAACAAGAGCAGATATTTTTTTCTCTACTTTAATATAACCAGGTTCAATATCGTGATTTTTAACTTCTTCCTTCCAGATTTTTCCGTCACCATTTAAGAGCCAGTTGGCATTGATGGTTTGGTAGGCAAGTAGAATTTTTTGAAGTACCTCGAAGCTGGGCTTACTTCTTCTCCCTTTGATAATATTATAAATGACCGTTCCCGTTACGCCAATTGCATCAGCGAATGAATTGGGATTTAATTCCAATTTATTAATGAGATCCGAAATTCTGTCATTTATTTCCATCCTATCAAATTTATAAAGATAGTTAACGAATATCAGCAAGATTGTTCAAAAAAGAAAGGGTTACGCTAGGTAACCCTTCTTCATTAAGAACCAGCTATGGAAAATAGTACTCACTATCCATGTAGCAATGATACTATCAATTGATAGTATATCCAAACAATGTCTACAATTTTTATATCAAATGAGAATAAAAAAGGCTGTGCATAACGCACAGCCCCTATTTTCCACCGCCGATCTTAATGATCGTACTCAAGATAGCTTTTGCGTTTTTCAAAAACAAGTAATTTGAAGCATAAATTACCCTGCGATAAAACCAAAAAAATCGATTTCCATTTATGAAGAATGCCTTAAATGATTTTGAAATATTTATTCGTTAATTTCATCCTTTGATAAATCTGCAGAAAATCAAAACCCGAAGAAAATACTGGCCGATTATTTTAGGAGTCTTACCTGTTCTATTTATTGGTATATTCTTTCTTGTCAAAACGTATGGATCAGATTTAGCAGGGACTATTTTAAAAAATCTTATCTCTGAGCAATCTAAAGGAAGGTATGAGTTAGACTTTTCGGAGATCAATGTCTCTTTTGTAGAAAAACAAATTCTAATCATTGACCTTGAGCTAATTAAGAGTCAACATCTGAACACCGATACTTCAAGTCAACTTTATACTATTTCCATTCCTAAATTAGAACTTACAATAGGGTCAATCCTGTCTATTTATCTAGGGAAAGAGATCGAGATCAAAGGAATCAGTATTCATGATCCAGAAATATCAATCTCGAGTAGCAAATCAAGACAAAAAAGTTCCTTCTCTTTCGAAGCAGGATCTCTCTACAATTCAATATCAGAATACATCAACGCATTTAGCGTAAATGATCTCGCTATTGAAAATGCCTCAGTTGAATTTTCTAAAAGTGATCTAAAGAACCCTTTGGAGGTTTTAGTCAATCAAATCGATTTTACAATAGATAACTTTTTAGTGGATAGTACGGCATCTGCAGATACATCTAAATTCCTTTACACTGATAAAATAGAGCTGATCATATCTAATCAAAACTTCTCATTGCCTGACAGCATTCATTATATATCATTTGATGAATTTCATATCTCCACGGGGACAGGTGATATCCTTTTTAAGAATCTGGAGCTGCTGCCTCGTGAAGAAATTGACCTTTCTACAATCAACAGCTTTTATGAGATTCAAATTCCAGAATTCAATTTCAGGGGTCTGGATTTTAGCAGAGCTTACTTGGAAAATGAACTTCATCTTGACTCCCTCAGAATCCTCAACCCCATTGTAAAAGTTCAGACAAAGAAAAATAATAGCCCAAAAGGAAAAAACCTTGATCTTCTCGATCTGAGCACACGATTGTTTGAAAAGTTTGAGATTAAGAAATTGTATGTAGACGATGCATCAATTGATATAATAACCGATCACAAACACAGCTATACTGGTCAGGAAGTAAATCTTGAAATAGAAAAAATCAAAATAGATTCCTCTAAAATAGCTTCCAAAAGCTGGACTGAACTTATTGAAAATATAAGGGTCGAAGGAAACAATTTTGAAACCTTTCTCATGGATAGCACGCACCTCTTACAGGCTGGTCGTTTCATGTACTCATCGTTTGAGTCTGAAGTAGGCCTCTACGATTTACTTATCAAGCCTTTGGATTACAAAGAGGATAGAATTCAAGCTTGGATACAACTAAAAGCTATAGAATCATCTGGCTTAGCTTCTTTATCTGATCTGAGTAGAGGCCATCTCTCCACCAAAGACTTGTCGATTCTGAACCCCGATCTTAAGATAAGTCTCCCACGTCAAGAGTCTAATGAAAAGAGTCGCGAAAAGAGCTTTGTAAAGGAATTGACAATTGGCAATTTTAGTCTTATCAACTCTAGTCTACTGTTGGAGTCGCAGGATTCAAATCTTGAAATAGATAAACTAGATGTCAATCTAAGACGTGTTGCGTTCAAGCCTTCTTCTATGGAAGAATTTGTGTTCAATGAATTTGCTAAAAAATCAAAAGTCGAATTGAGATCCTTGTCATTAGAGTCAAAGAAAATGAATCTTGAACTGAAAAAACTCAATCTCAGTAATTGGAAGGATCTAACGGCAAGTGATATCTCACTGAAGCCGAATACCTCGACAACTCCTTTCACCTTCGAAAAGATAAAGGTCACTGAATTTGACCTAGATCACTTTCTTAACAATAAGCTGCTTGCCTTTGATTCTCTAATTGTAGATAGACCTGTGTTGAAATTTCATTCTCAACAAGACAGAAAAAAGGATAATGTAGATATTATAAAATGGGCTCATCACACCACGTTTAAAGAGGTGCATCTAAGAAATGGTTCTCTTACTCAATACAAAGATGAGGATGTGCAAGTGCATCTGGAAAATTTTGATGTAGAGCTTTCAAAATTCCATTTTGACTCCCTTAAAAACGAATACTACACTTTGGTTGGATATCAATCAGACTCTGTCTATCTCCACTTGGAAAACTTCAATCATGAGATCACAGGAAAAGACCTCTCCATTTCTATAAAAGATTCAACATTACAAATAAAAAGGCTAAGCATGGTACCACTTAGCCAGGATGCTAATACAAGAATCAGTGTGTCTACTCATGAACTTAAACTAAGAAGGATTGACTTTCACAAGCTCATAAACGATCAGAAGCTTCACTTTCATGGCGGGCACATTTTATCACCAAAAGCAGATGTTTTCTTGAGAAAAGAAAAACGAGCGGAAAAGCGAACTGCTAATGATATTTTAAAATTCAATTCCCTAAATGTATCAAATGGTTACCTCCATTTCGAAAATCATATTAGAGATAGTAGTCTAATGATCAATGTTCAAAAATTGAATATGCTGATTAATGGATTCGATCTAGGACAGGACTCCTCTATTTTCTTTGCAAAGAATTATCTCGGAGATCTGAGAGGCATCACACTAAGAAGATTTGGAAGCAAGGATTCTATTTCGGTAGAAAAGGCCTTTATTAATACGAAATCTGGATCCATAGATGTCTCGAATATCAATATGAACCCAGATGAAAATAGTCATCTCTTCCTACCAAAAATCCAAATCACTGGATTTAACCCTGAAACACTTGCTTCCGAAAATATAATCGATCTTGACTCAATCAAAATCGAGGAACCTTTTTTTGAAATAACACTTAATTCTCAGGGAAAAGCTTCGCAGAAAAAGCAAACAAGAATACCTACTTTCAATGCAAGCAATATTTTTATTAGAAACGGAAATATGAAGCTTCTTAACCCCGATATTAATTTTGGTGATACTATAAACTTCAAAAGCATAGATTTCTCGGTAAATAATCTTTCATTAGATTCTTCCAGCACTCTACTAACTATCTCTGAAAATCTGAAAAACTGTCAATTTTCAATGGATGACTTTTTCATAACCACACCTGATAGTCTTTATCAACTCAAAACCAGTAAAGTCGGCTATTCTGGAACAGAAAATAAGATTCTATTAGAGTCAGTTGAGTTGAACCCAATCTATAGCAAAGATGCTTTCCAAAGCCAGATCACCTATCAAAAAGACTGGCTCAGCATGACCATTGATTCAATACAGCTAAAAGGTATTAATATCAGAAAATTATTGACTGACGACTACTTAGAATTCAACTCGGTTGTCTTATCAAAACTACATTTGGATACTCATAAGGATAAAAGGCTTCCTCTTCCGCCAGAAAATGAAAAACCACTACCTCAAGAACTGATTAGTAAGGTTCCTATTCGTTTTTATGTAAAAAATATAGGAATTGACTCTGCTTACATATCTCATTCAGAATTTTCACCAACCGGAACCCTCCCTGGTTTGATCTTTTTCCAAAACATGAACGCTGAAATTTCAAACATTTCGAATGATCATGAAAGGCTTGAAGAAAACAGGGTAATGACCTTGCATACAACAGGCACTATGATGAATACAGGTCAATATGAGGTAGATGTTGATTTTGATTTAATGGATACCACCCAGTTTTTTTATTTTGAAGGGGAATTGAATGGCATGGATCTGAGGGAGTTAAATGAGTTGCTGGAAAATACGGCTTTCGTTCAAATCAAAGATGGCTTCAACAGAAGGGTTACTTTTCAGTTTGAGGCAAACCACGATTATGCAATTGGCGACATGAAGTTCTATTACAATGATTTGAAAATACGGGTTTTAAAACCCAATGACGAGGCTCATAAAAGGCACGCCGCATCTATCAAATCTTTCTTTGCCAACACCTTTGTGGTTAACAAAAAAAATCCTCACTTCTTATTCGTCCGTCAAGGGGATATTTTTCATCATCGTGATCTCAACAAGGCGATTTTCAACTATTGGTCAAAAGCTTTGCTAAGTGGAGTGGTTAGCAGCATCGGAGCTAAAAACAATAAAAAAGAGATCAAAAAATTGAATGAGGAACTTAAGGCACAACTTGACCAGAAGAGACGCGAAACTCTTGAAAGAGTTAAAGCGCATTCTTCCAATTCAGACTAATCTTTTACGCTGATATTTCTAACACCAAGGTTAAATCATTATCGTCTGGAATAGTGTAAATAACTCCTTTGTCTACGAACGCATATATAGCTACAAAAAAAGGATCTCAGGCATATTGTTGAAAATTATTCTCCAAACCTTGAGTAGTCTGCATATAACCTAACGAGATGAAGAAATCCCAAACATCTAACTGCAATCAGTCATCCTCAAATTATGGTGTTTAAGTGTGTTTTCTCTCCACTTCAAGTCTATTTCACAAGTCCAAATTATTTCCAACATTATTGAATCAATGTCGTTTAGTTAAGC
>JAGDZQ010000004.1:0-347236 GCA_049115715.1 Cyclobacteriaceae bacterium | reverse complement strand
TCAACAGAGGTGAATTGTATTATTATAAGATTGTAAAAGCTCAATAAGATGCACTTCAAAGCCAACTTCTAAAAAAAAAAGAGACTGTAAATTAAATCCGTCCATCAAAACCTAAACAAATATGCATTTATCAGGAGTGGCCTATTGAAAGTCTTCTAAATACGATAAAACAGATGTTTAGTAGCATCAAACCTCCAAATCATGTTGGATTGGAGTTGTGCAACAGACACAACATGTAAAATTCAATGCTGAAAGCTAAAGCAACAGACTGATTTTAAAATTAACGTTGTGCGTAATGCCTCCAGCAAATAGATGACAAAGAATAAGCGATTCAAATACATAAACTCAACATTAAAATTCTCGATTGCAGGATTCTTATTACCTGCCTTAGGCGCAATTTTGTTTCTAGGACTTCAAATGGGACTTTCTTTTCTTGGAATAGAATGTTCCACAGCTATAAAAACACTTTGGACAATTACGAGCTTAGGGCTAGTCATCACACCAATTGTTTTTATTCATCTAATAACTAAGAAATTAAATGCAGGAGACAATTTGACTTCCAACGAATTGATAATTTTCAACATAATAGAATACTTTTTTCTCCAGTGCAGTCTAGCTTCATTATTTACAACTAGTAATACACTTTGTTATGTAACTGATGGACAAAATGGACTTGAATTCGCATTTACAGGATGGATGGCTATTCCGGTTTTAATAATTTTTAGTTTGGTATTTGATTTCATAACAAAGAAAAAGCTACAAGATTCCAGATTAGAGAAGAGCTAGATCATCAAAGTGAGCAACACTACGCACAACATTAGTTAATGTTGCGCAACTCCAAAAAGAGTGAAAACGAGGTATTTCTCTATATTGAAAGTCTTCTAAATGCGATAAAACAGATGTTTAGGAGCATCAAATCTCAGAATCATGTTGAAATTGGAGTTGTGCAACAGACACATTATGTATAAGGCATGTGCTTGAGTGCTTTTAGCAAACATCAGGGGGACTGTACCGTGAATCTGCCGCTGAGGAAAGTTTTGTGATTTCTATTGAGTCCAGTTCGCAGGATTTTTTATCTTTTTGGGGCACAGTGCCACTTTGAACCGTTGTGAGCTTCGGTAGATTTCACTAGATTGTGCCCTTTACAAGCTGTGGGAATACAACCGATAGCTGATAGTTATAGTGAATGGATGAAGCAGAAAAACATATCGAACGAAGAAAGCAGAACTTTGATTTAATAAAGTTCATTCTCGGAACTGTAGGACTTGGTTTGACAGCTCATTTGATCAACCTTCATATCCAACAGAATAAAATAGCACTTGAAGTAAAGAAGTCGGAAATGGAGTATCTTGACAAATTCATTTCTAGGTATGTTAGTACTGGAAAAGCTCAAAAGCTTGAATTTGTTGATTTTATGCGCTATGCAAGCCATTCTGAAGAAACAAGAACACTTTATAATAATTTTCACTCGGTTCTGCGTAAACAATTGGATAGTCTTAGAAAGGAAGAGTCCTATGCCAAGGATATCTTAGACTCCTTGTTCAATATAAACAGTAAACTGTCGAAGGATTTAAAACTCATTAAGAACAACTTAACTAAGAAGAACAATGACTATAACGAAGTTCTTAAGGAACTTAAAAACACTGAGGAAAAGGTAAATGAAAACCAAAAACTACTAGCCAATAAAACATCACAACTCCAAACAATTGAAAAGCAAATTGGAAAACCGAATATTGAATTATCAGAAAGGCGAAGCTATTCAGTTAAAACTGGAGATGAATTAGATCTTCCGGAATTAACTATCACTCCTAACGACTATAATTCTAGTTTGAAAGCGACTCCAGGTTATATTTCTTTTAAGTCATATGACGATACTTTTGTTGAGGACTTTTACAAGAATAAACCTACAGTTCTCCACACTTCTTCTGGAATTTATTCGATAACTCTAAAAAATTACCACAAGGAAGGAGATCTTCACGTCTTTGTAGTGGAAATCTACTACTAAATCTCACTAGAACAATCGTTGATATTGTGCAACTCCAAAAAAGAGTGAAAGCTAGTTATTTCTCTATATTGAAAGTCTTCTAAATACGATAAAAAGATGTTTTGCTGCGTCAAATCTCCAAGTCATGTTGGAATTAGAGTTGTACAACAAGCACATACGATATAGCGCATGACCTTACTTAGTCAAGAGTCAAGCCTTAGAAGTTTTTTGAAAGTTCAAGCTTACGAAATTTATCTGGGTTGGTTTCCATCAAAATCTTAGCTTAGAGCATTAATTAAGGGAATATTTCGTAAATATCTTTTCGGTGAGCAACTCTTGCGAACTGAACAACATCACGTTCAACGAAAACTCCAATTCTATAATTTCCTGAACGAATGCGGAAGGCATCTTCAAAACCTGTCAATTTCTTAACATTAGCAACCTCTTCCAAAGAATCAGCCGATCTAACCATCTCAATTATGTCAGCGATGGAATCAAGGTCTTTTGGTTTTTTAATTTTGTCGAGATCCTTACTGAACTTCCTAAGGAAAACAACTTCCATTAACCCCTTAGTTTTGCAATAATTTCATCCTCCGAGACTACATCCGAACGGTCAACATCTTTCATAAGTAAGGACAACCCCAAGTCTTCAGTATCTTCATCAGAAATGACCTTTGACTTAACACCTAACTTCTTTAGAAGCTCAGATATGAACTTCAACTCCTGTGAACTTTTTGGATTGATAACTATCGAACTCATAATCCAAAGATAACCAAATGGAAAGACGTAAACTAACAAACGTTGACATTGCGCAACTCCAAAAAAAGAGTGAAAACGAGTTATTTCTCTATATTGAAAGTCTTCCAAATATGATAAAACAGATACTTTTATTAAAAGTCCGTCTTGTGAATAATAACTGGATTTAGCTTATTTAGAATTTAAATATGAAAACTGAATTGTTAGAAATATCACCAGTACTCCCAAGTCAGAATATTGATCGTGATGTTGAGTGGTACGAAAAGTTTGTAGGATTTAAGCCTTTACACAAAGACGATATGTATGCCGTTCTTAAGAGAGAAAGTATACATATTCATTTACAATGGCATGCAGATACAGCTGACGATCCCTTGCTTGGTGGCTCGGTTATTAAAATCTTTGTAAAGAATCTAACCCCCATTTTTCAAGAATTGGTAGAACGGGACACTGTACAATCGGAAAACTTAAGGTTAAACACGCCTTGGAATACAAATGAATTTGGGTTTTATGATCTTAATAATAATGCAATATTCATTGTGGAAAGCATATGGAATTAATCGCGCTACAATGATTTTTTAATGTATTGAAAGCACCTTAAATAAAGGATTATAACAGATAAAAGTCAGAAGTTGATTTAGAATAGCCAAATATTAGAAATGACAATATAGCCTTCCTCCAAAAGAGGAGGCTACAGTTATATTTAAAACGTTGTATAGAGTAAGTTCTTCGTAGAACCATCTAATAAACCAGAACCTATGATTCAAAAAAATCTGTTTAGATGAGCTCCTAAGGCTGAATCGGTTATTAGTCTTCCCAACAGGTAAAGCTAAAATTCATCTTCTCGAAAACTTACAGATGGTAGATCATTTCCCTGTCCTCTTATCTTACTATGACTCTCTGCTTATAATTCCGCTGTAAGCCGGTCAGCTTTAACAAGTAAACGCCTTGCTTCAAAGCACTCAAATCAATTGATCGGGTTTCTGCAGTTTTTATTTCAAAACTGTCTGCGTGTATAAGCTTTCCATCCAATCCCAATATCCGAAGCTGATAATTGTCGGGTTGGATATTACTCAGAGACACTATCCCTTTGAATGGATTTGGGAAGACTTTCAATTCGTTGCTGAGTTCATTTCCTGTGCTCAACATGACCTCCGAGCCTCGCTCTACTTCACGAGAAAAATTGAACACCTGCAATGCAACACTACTCACATGCCCTCCTGATTCAGGAAAAGTAACTTCTACTGTATTGTTTTCCTCAACCAAATTGTATGGTACATCTATTTCAAGGAGACCGAAAAACTTTGGTCGCTCATCTTGATTGTCGCCGCGGTACGCGATCTGGCTATTGATCCGAGTGCCATTTAGCTTGATGATTGGTGTGAGACTTGAAGCATGATCACGCCCAGCTCCAACTCGAAGCACTGCTTCACCATGATCAGAAGTTTGCACCCCATTTACCTCGAAACTGATCGGTTGCTCTCCCTGAATTGACTTAAGGTAGTCTGTTGCATAATACTTAGTTTCATTTGAAGTGTTGTCGATCGTCATTTCTTCTTTGAATGTATATTCGACAATCATAGTTGCCTCCGCGCCCAATGCTAATACCTGTTCGGGATCATATGCATAATCAGTATAATCGAGCTTCACCGTATTATCAGAGGCCAGATATAAATGTCTGACTCTCACAGATTCAATTTCGTTCGCATTCAGGCCGTCGATTGTAGGCTGTACAGTCGTAGACTCTGGTATTAAACTATTGAAAACAACATAAGCCTTATTTCCATCCACATAAGCATCCGTTTGGATATTGATATCTTCTGATTTTGTGTCAATTCTTGTTCCGTTTACTTCATCCCATAACTCATAGAACTTGATATAATCTGTCCATACCCATTCGCCGGAGTATCCTGATGGAGTATAATTACTAGGTTCTTGATCCTGCCGCATCATACGCCAAGGGTATGGAATATTCGGGCCTGTAAATCCAAATCCCCACTGTGCCTTGATCACTGTAAAGGGAAGAGCCTTCTCGATTCGGTCAGGTCGCTCCATAAACTGAATCATCATACTATTGGCTGCCTTGAGAAACAACCAATCACGGAAAGAAGACCATTGCTCTCCATACCAGTCATGCACTTGAGAACCATATTCAGAGATAAGCAGTGGCTTTTCCTTATCCACCAGATGTGTATAATGCTCGAGCATATCCAGCGTCGCTTCATTATTTGCTCCCTTTCTATATTGTTCAATTCCATTTCCTATCCCTGGAAAATCATAGAAGTGTGCAGAATAAAAATCAGTATGTTCACCAGCTACATCAATGTATAGTTTCCATCGGTCGTTCCATCGTTGGAAGTTGTTTTCTTCAAAAATCAGAAATGCAGCCACATATCCACCCACTTTCGTTTCAGGTGATAGTTCTTTCATCTTGATGGCAACATCCTTGTGATAATTGAAAATATCGATGATAGGCTCTGGTGACTGACCCGCAGGAGGGAAATCTACGAATGGAAATAAAGGTTCATTGAGAATTTCAAAATATTTGGGTTTGGGCATACCATCGGTACCTCCCTCACCAAAAAAGCTATCTAAAAATGCTGTGGTTCGCTCCGCCGTAGTTGTCGCGTCCATCTCATCATAAATCCGATGTTGGTTGGCTATGATAAGATCCTGGCGAGATTCAAACTCATGAATTGCCGTTTTACCAGAGTAAAAAGATTTCCAATTGGGTCCAGATGTATTCGTGATTGATTCTACCGTACCGCTTGAAACATTACCTGTCACAAGACCAGTTTCTCGAATCATGTAAGCATCCAATTCGTTGAGCAAATAATCCATTTCCTCTGCCTGACCATTCCAAGCACCTTCATAGTTGGCGGAATGTACGTTGATCCATTTTGTCCTGTCAAACTCCGACTCTCCTCCTACCATATGGTTGAGGTCAAAATTTACGTATACAGGTACTTGGGCTAGCGCTGTTGAAGCGAACCCAATGAAACTCAAACTAACTAGATAACTACGAATACTCATGACGTTTAATTTGTTTGAAAGGTAAACAAAGGAAACATCCTTTAGTTTCTCCAGTTTGACCGTGGAAGGCAAATAAAACTAGACAAAATATAAACAGCCAATGAAAAAAGACTCTCAATCTGCCTAAATGTCATGAACAACATAAATTCAGAATCTAAAATAGTATTTTGTCAATTCTACATCATAAGTAGTAGCACACCTTATGGTTTTCAGGGAAAGTTGCTTGTATTTAAGATTACGCAAGCTCTTTGATACCCTATACTTATTAACCTAGGCTCGACTCACAATTATAAAAAAACCATCATTCAGAGGTTTAGAGAAGTATGGCTGGAGGGAAAGCAGAAAGAATCTTTAAGATCAAGAGACCATCACGTTTTTTTATCAAAATTTAGAAGCTAAAAGACTTGTAGTGACGGTTAAGGGTTTTTAAGGATACTTAAGTAGAGCTCAGGCTATTAGGTAGGTAAATTGCTGGATGGCGCAAGTCCATCCAGACTTCACATTTGGCTGTCGCGATTGCTTGCAACGACCATCAAATCATAGAGAGAGATCCGTTCATTGTTCATATTAATCCCATCCCGAAAGACCAATAATCTCCCCATTGGGCCCTACGAAAAACGTGTACTTGTCACGAACATAGTTTTCATTTTCTAACTCATACCCCTCTTCTTTCAACCTATCTCCGATTGGACCAATATCATTGACCTTCAGCATAAAGTGGTTGTGATTGGTATTTCCTATTGGCCCTATTGTGTGCTGAAATTCTGGTGCGGTGAGTGATAGGCTAATCACCAAGTCATCTGCTTTTAGTTTCATTACCAGCATTCCTTCAAGCCCTGGACCATGAAGAATCTTAGCATCAAACATTTTAAAGCCAAGAATCTCACGATATAGCTTCAGGGTTTTCTCGAGTTCGAGTACATGCACGCAAAGATTTTTCAAACCGGTAACCCTCGCCTGAGTGTCACTTTCTCCACTCGCATCCGCATTCTGAGCGTAGCTGTAGCTTGAGCCAACAAGGATAAACGCAGCAAGTAGACAGCACCTCCAAAAATGATTGGCTCTTGTGTTATTTTCTTTTTTTCTATTATTAAAATAAAGTCTCATATCAAGTTTCGTAAAAAATGTGGTTTTGATTTAAACTATGACAATTTATAACAACTCAAAGTAAATCGTTTTGAACAGAATACATATTAGCCCTTTTTCTAATAGACAAAAACTTGACTTCCGACTTCAGTTATTTTAGATAAACTCAATGAATACAGCGGATATAGTATACAGATGAAATCGAAGAAAGCCGAATTATGATTTTCAGTTGAATCCCTCATACATAGGAATGGAGATCAACGTATCTCGCACAAAATATCGCTAATCAATGAATGAATTGACGATCTGTCTAAAATTCAAGCGCGATGCTTGACAATCCTGTAGTTAGTTGTTTGTCACTTTAAGTATGAAAAAGTTATCTTAGAACTCTTGAAACAAGATATTACTACCCTATCTATCTGGGATGATTAGAATAATACAGTACAATAATCTTAACCACTTCTCATGAATCACGGAATTTTTGAAATCACAGAAGCTGAAATCAAACAACTGCGAGAGGACGGAATCAATATCCCCAACAATTCCTCCGTTAGGGGAATGCTTAACGAAATCTATGTGGGTGAAGATTCTTTTAGAAAGAGTATCTCGAAAAACATCGGAAAGTCTTTGACACCTGAAGAGGTTGATAAAATTCTTCTCATCTGTCAAATAAAAAATCCAATAAGCTATTACTTAAAAGAAGCCGAGTTAAAGAAGTCAGTAGCAGAATTAAAATCCAAAAGATGGGAATTCTTCGGTAAGCTATCAACCATAATTGGCGGTATTATTATTGGAGGCTTGGGCTTAGCCACAGGTGTAAACAATTACTTAAAAGCGGAGAAGGTCAAAATAGAACTATCAGAAAAGGAAGCAGAACTATCGGAAAAAGAAAGAGAATTAGATGAAAAGACAATTATGATCAACCAAAGTGAGGATGAAATAGAAAATCAAAAAAAAGTAATTTCTTTACTAGGAGACAGTATAGAAAGAGCACAATCTCTTTACAACTTCTATAATACTAAAGGAAAATCAAAACAGCAAAAAGTTAATGATTTGCAAAGTGAAATCAGAAGTTTGGAGTCCATAATTAAAGAATTGAATATTGAAAGGGAAGATAAATCTGTCGAAAATCGGACTTATAGGAACAACGAGCAGGCCTGGAAAAAGGAATACGAGAAACTTGTAGAAAACTGCCAGGTAGATGAGCAAAAAGTTGAAGTCTCGATAGAAACCAAATTTAAGGAAAAGAAGAAGCAGAGGAATTACTATCGAGTCATCATAAAGATACTAGCCGAAGAAGAAGAACTAGAGAAAATAGAATCCGTATCGTACATGTTCACTGATGGATTGTCGAATAGGACTGGATTAATAAATTCCAATGAGCATTTTCTATACCCTGTGAGTGCTTATCGAGCATTTACCGTTACATCGGTCATTCTCTTCAAAGATGGAAGTGTGTCTACCAAGTTTTCCAATGTTTCCATTCCTCCTAAATCTTAACGCCAATAATAGAAATGGGTTTCAGCATTACCAGGTATCTTTTTAAATGGATGTTGTGGTTTCTGTAGCTTTATCCTGTAACGAAAACCTAGTAATGAAAGAAATGCTCACACAGTTCCTCATAAATCTCGATAAGTTTAGCAGGAACGAAGTAAATGCCATTGTTGAGCATACCGAAACAGAGTCGTTCAAAAAGGGAACAATAATCCTCAAGGAAAGTCAAATTAGCAACGAATGTTATTTTGTCTTGAAAGGTTGTATTCGACAATACCAGCTGGTAAATGGCGAGGAGAAAACCACAGGTTTTTTTATAGAAGGGCAAGCTGTAGTCTTGTATTCCAGCTATCTGGAAAAAATATCTTCAAATTATTACCTTTCTTGTGTTGAGGATAGTGTCTTAGCTATTGGAACGAGAGGGCAAGAACAAGAATTGCGCCAGCAATATCCCAATCTGGAGCATCTCGTTTATAACCTGATGTCGAAGGATTTCATCAAAGCTCAAGAACATATTGAATTGCTTAAAAACTACAGTCCGGAAGAAAGGTATCTAGCTGTGATGCAACATCAACCAGAACTGGTAAACAGGGTCCCCCTTCATCAAATAGCCAGCTTAATTGGCATAACGCCAGAATCGTTTGGTAGAATTAGAAAAAGGATCCTGACGAAGTAGGAATTAAAGATCAAAGTTTAGCCATTATCTTCAGGAGCAAATATTCTTCTCATTGTCCCATGATTAACAAGAACCAATAAGCTCAATAGACCGATCACCATTTCAATGATGGCCGAAGTAAGAATCGATTGATTTGGAATACCATCTAGGATCATACCAACGACACGAGAGAGGCCAAAGGATAGATAGAACAAACATGATAAGAAAACAGATATGGGAGTCATCCTTGAAATAAACACTCCAAGCATGATTAACACCCCTGCAATTACTATCATTCCCCCAGGCGCTCTTAACTCACTCAATAGATTAATATCTCTTCCCAAGCTAACTCCGACGGAGGCCTCAAATGCCACAGGAGCAAACAGCAAAGCCCCTCCTATTCCCATTCCAATCATGCCCGAGACCACAAGCAGTGCTTTAACTAATTTCGATTTTTCCATTCCTAAGTTATTTGTATTAATTGAGGAACAAAGATTTAGCACTAAGATCAAAAATCCCTTGACTTAAGGTAAGAAAACCGGTTTCAATAAAATTTAAGGGAAACAAGAAATAATGACATTTTGACTCAAGTGTAACGCACTCTACCAATCATTCTTACCCTTTAAAACACCAGCCGTTGAGTAAAAATTCAATAAAACTCAACATCCTAAAATCGAAAAATACAGTGAAACATCTCTACTCTCTCTCCATTATGATCTTTCTCAAGGCACCATTGCCACCCTCTGAAACGTAAACATATTTCCCATCTGGGGTAGCTTCTATTCCATTAGGTTTGTTAAAACTGGCTTCCGAAAATGAACCATCCTTACTACTGGCTCCACCCGTACCAATATCGGATACTACCTCACCTTCTAGATTCACTTTGTAGACTTTGTTGTTGCTCCATCCTGTAATATAAAAATGGTCATTTGCATACGACAAATGCCCAATCTGCGCTGGAGTATCTGCCACTTCTACAACCTCTTCTGATGATACAACATGAAATATCTTCCCTGAGTTGAAACTGGACACATACAAATTACCTCTTGCCTTATCGTAAGTCACGCCGACTGGCCCATCAAATGCATTATGAGTAAGAAACTCTTCAATCGACCCATCTGACATTTTGAATAGCTTAGTTGTAGAATAGAAAGTATTGTAGAGATTTCCTGAGTTATCAAAAGCCAATCCCCCGCCCCCTTGTAGTCTATCGTCATTCATGAAAACTGAAACCTCTCCTGATGGTGTCACCTTGTTTATAATCGTGCTATTAATATTTGAAGCATAAATATTCCCTTCATCATCCATGGCAATCCCGATCGCTCGATTCATTCCTTCAGCAAATATCGAACTCTCTCCCAAGGGGGTGACCTTGTAGATAATCTCTTCACTTAATCTCCCTCCATTGATATAAAGAGTTCCATCTGGAGCGATGGCAATGTCTTCAGACGCTTTGAATTCCGATGACAGATGTGGAGTGGTAACTACGATTTCATTCAGCAAGGTAAGTTTTACAGGGTCTGAAAGTGTTGACACGCCATCATCGTACAGACCCAGCAAATACAGGAGATATGGCTGATCTTCTATCACAAGACCGCCTTCAACATCTTGTTGGTTACTCTCAAAGACAATTGATTCGGAACTTGTTTCCGTTACAGTTTTGAAATTAATCGATTCTAGAGCTGATTCTTCAGTAAGACTATCTATTGCTATAAGTACTCGTATCTCGTTCGGCTTGGAAGATGCTGTTTTGATCGTGAAGGAAAAACTTATATCAGTAGCATCTCCTCTATTTTCTATATCGCTTGCTCTTATATTTTCAAAGGGGGATTCACCTGCTATTGGCACAGGACTTGTTTCATCATCTGTACAAGCGATAAGAAATAAAATAGAAGAAAAAAGGTACGTCAATCGAATGAGCGAATTGTTCATGAGTTTGTGGGTTTAATAGTTCCCACGCAAGTAGCCTCATCAATTGACTACTTTCGACTCATCTTAGGAAGTTGATACCTTTAATTCATTTAAATATTGAGAAGGAGTCAAACCAACTTGTTTTTTAAAAACTCTATTGAGAGAAGCCTTACTATTAAATCCAACATCATAAGCTATAGCAAGCAAAGTAAGGTGAGCATAATCTTCAGAAACTATTCGTTTCTTAAACTCATCAACTCTATACTGATTGACAAATTCGTAAAAGTTCATGTTAAGCTCCTGATTGATCTGTGACGAAAGAACATGAGGAGGAGAATCAGTTAATCTAGCCAATTCATAAATTTTGAGATTGGGATCCAGATAAGGTCTCTTTTCACTCATAATCGTCTTTACCTTCTCTACTACCTGACCTCTGGAAGGCTCTTCTTTCTCCGGCGTATCAGGCTCAACATTTCTATATCCTTTTTGCAATAGAAACATCAACCTTTCTGGCTGATGCATGGCTACAATGGCCAAAGCCATGATGACAGCAGAACTAATCAAATGATGATATACCTCATATCTGTTTATTTTTATTTCAGTCCATAAGAAATACAACGGGCCTGAAAGTCCAGACATTGAGTACAAAAAAAAAGCTATCCCTATTAATTTGAAACGTTCGAGGTATTGCTGATTCGTATCTGCTGACCAGTGCTTCAGGTCTCTAATCTTAGTTAATATCAAATAGAGTGAAACAGCAGCATAACCTATCAAAATTGCTTTTCTCAATGCCAACTGAAAGACTTGACTCTTAACGAAAATTTGATCCTGATAAAAGAAGTATTCTGCCGTACCAATCTTATACTGTGGTTCAAGGGCAAGAAAATCGATATGATTATAAAGTGTATAGCAAAACAGTCCCAAATGCAAAAGATCATAAGCCTTGAATTTCCTATTTGGTGATATCAGATACAACACATAAAATAGAAATAAGGGACCAATCAACGCATTGAGAGGATAAAATGAAAATATGAGGTACGGAAATTTGATATAGTACCCGCTTAAAATGATGAAATTTTGAAAGACGATCAGCGTGATACAAAGAATTAGTATCAGCAAAAAACTATTGGCTATTCTTGATCCTTTTTTGACAAAAAACAGATTTACAACCATTGCAAAACCTTGAAAACTGGCTACACCCAGAACAATGGCTACTGGCAAATCAAACTTCCCCATTTCAGTATAAAATCACAATATGATAGTTAGAAGATGTCGCTGTTTTGCAACGTCTATTTTATCATCCAAAATAGTCAAATTGACAAAACTCAACCAAGATAAATTTTTAAATGGTCAAGTAAAACACATCATCAATTCTTCGTATACAAATACATCCAATCATAGATAGATTGGTCAAACGAATCATATGTTGCGCTTTCATCACCCATACCACTGTCATCATAAGTACGCGTCCATGAATTATGATTTACCCCAGGGAAAATGGTTAGCTTGGCTTGTGTCAATGGGTCAGCCGCATTGATCCGTTCTACTATGTCCAGCGAACCCGTCCATGGCAAAACATTGTCTTCATCTCCATGAAACGCCCACACAGCTACTTTCCGGAAAGGTTCCCCTGTATAAGTACCCCATCCTGCAATAGGCACAATAGCTGCTACATGAGATTCATCAGCATGTCTGGCAACATAATCAAAACATCCCCGCGCACCCATACTGAACCCAGTCATATAGATCCGCTCTTTATCGACAGCCAATTGTTCTGTTAAATAATCAATAAAATCGTGAAGCTTGTTTGCATCCCAAAGATGTGGAGACTGTGGAGAAACAATGATCATCGGGTGAGTCGGATTCCATTTCTTAGAGATGATTAATTTAGGTGGGCCATCATAAATAATCTTATTTAGATCACCATCTGACCCATTCCCTCTAGCACCTCCTCCATGTAAAAAAATTAATAATGGAAATTCATCCTCATTATTATATTCTGCAGGTTCATACAAGTAGAAACCATATCGAGCTTTCGTTGAACCTGACACATATTTTTGTTGTTCGCCAGGAAGAGTTTGAAGCTCAGATTCACCAATTCCAGGTTTGGTTTCAGAAGAATCGTCTGCGTTGCTCACATAACCAGCAGGTTGCTCACAACTTAAAAGGGAATCCAAAGGATTTCCTAACCCATCTTGATCTTCATCTGAGTACCACACTTTTTCAATGCAAGCAGTATCACCTGATTCCTCGCAGCTACAAAAGCATAGAACAATAAAACTGAAGGCACTGAGATATAAATTAAAGGGCATATTAATCATAATATTAGTTTGGCTGCAAGAAAGCACTACAGCCACTCTTTTTCGTCTCAACTTTGGAAGTTGAGACCTAAAATATTAGCTATAAATCAAAATTTAGAATAATCACAAATACTTACTAAGAGAACTAATACACAAACTCTGCTCTTAAAACTAGCTTAATGAATCGGTTTCACATCTTTGAATTTTCAAATCCAAAACATCCAGGATTCAACAAAGCACGCTTCACATTAATGCTTTGATTTACCCCTAGAACCTCCTCCTATTTAAAAGCAGAAACACCCGTTATCTCATGTCCCAATATGAGCAAATGTATATCATGGGTACCCTCATAAGTCACAACAGATTCCAGATTCATCATATGTCGCATCATTGGGTATTCGCCAGTAATCCCCATACCTCCATGTATCTGTCTGGCTTCTCTGGCAATCTCCAGCGCAACTTGTACATTGTTTCTTTTAGCTAACGATATCTGAGCGGTCGAAGCTTTCCCTTCATCCATCATTTTACCTAGTTTCCAATTGAGCAACTGTGCTTTCGTAATCTCAGTTAACATCTCGGCAAGCTTTTTTTGTATCAACTGAAATGATGCTATTGGCTTATCAAACTGAATCCTTTCCAACGCATATTTTCTTGAAGACTCATAGCAATCCATTGCAGCACCAATTACTCCCCAGGCAATACCATATCTTGCTTTGTCCAAACACCCCATCGGAGCACCCAGCCCATCTTTGTTTGGAAGTAAGTTTTCCTTAGGAACCTTCACATCACTAAAAACCAACTCACCCGTGCATGAAGCTCTTAGAGACCACTTGCCGTGAGTTTCTGGGGTCGTAAATCCTTCCATACCACGCTCTACTATCAAGCCTTTGATTCTCCCTTCTTCGTTTTTTGCCCATACAACAGCCACATCTGCTTTAGGAGCATTGGATATCCACATTTTAGCTCCATTGAGTAAGTAGTGATCACCCTCATCTGTAAAGTGGGTTTCCATTCCTGCAGGATTGGAACCATGATTCGGCTCTGTAAGACCAAAGCAGCCAAGCATTTCGCCAGATGCGAGCTTAGGAAGATATTTATTTCTTTGTTCCTCATTACCATAGGCATAGATCGGATGCATAACTAACGAGCCCTGAACGGAAGCTGTAGAACGCATGCCAGAATCTCCCCTTTCAATCTCTTGCATAATCAAACCGTAGCTGGTATAATCCAGCCCTCCTCCTCCGTAAGTTTCCGGAACGGTAGGACCAAAAGCCCCAACATCTCCAAACTTTTTTACCATTTCAAAAGGAAAGTGATTCTTTTCAGACCAATCTTCTACAAAAGGTGTAATTTCCTTCTTTACAAAATCACGAACGGAAGCTCTGATCAGCTTATGCTCATCGGTAAGCAGGTCATCTATTTCGTAAAAATCGGGAGATTCGAAATTGTCAACAAAATTTCGTTTTTGCTGATCAATATCATAAGAATTTGGGGTGTCAGACATGATTTTTGTAATATCAGTTTATTGAATCAATTTTGCGCTCTAAGCTAAAGAAGAAGAATGGGAAACAGAACATTTAGTCCTGAGATATTAGATCAGTTAGAGAAGTTGGAAGCTAAGTATAAAGCATCGGGACAAAGCCTATCCTCATATCTAGACGGACTGCTTCACTCCGACTACCTGACCTACTGGGATTATATACATCTGGACACCCTCCTCAGCTTGCAGAATACCAAGACAAGTTATCCTGATGAAAAAATCTTCATCCTCTATCATCAAATAACAGAACTTTATTTCAACCTAATCATTCACGAGCAGGATCAACTCATATTTGGTCAACCCGACAGAGACACTTTCAAAAATGGAGTTCACAGAATGAACAGGTATTTTGATCACCTTATCAATTCTTTCGACATTATGATTGATGGGATGGATAGAGAGCAATTCCTTCAGTTTAGAATGTCACTACTCCCCTCCTCAGGGTTTCAATCTGCGCAGTACCGATTGATCGAAATTGGCTCGACAGATTTTCACCTGCTAGTTGCTCCTGATAAGAGAGAAACCGTGTCTGACGCAACGCCTATTGAAGAAATTTATAACTCTCTATATTGGAAAAAAGGAGCTACTGAACTAGCTACCGGCAAAAAAACTCTTACGCTTATTCAATTTGAAGAAAAATATAAATCTACCTTCCTAGAAAAAGCACAAGCCACAAAGGATCGAAACCTTAGGAGAATTTATTTGACTAATTTCTCTGGCGATCTTGAGGTCGAGCACGAATTGCGTCAACTTGACTACAAAGCCAACGTCACCTGGCCACTCATGCACTATAAAAGTGCCGCTCGATATTTGAACCGAGACACCAAGGTAATTAAGGCTACTGGTGGTACCAATTGGCAAAAGTATCTCCCTCCGATGAAACAACAGATTGTATTCTACCCTGGACTTTACAAAGAGGAAGAAATCGAAGGTTGGGGAAAGAAGGAAAACCTTTCATAATTTATACCTCGAATGAGAAGGTTATTGTTCATATCTGCACTTTCAATCTTTTGGCTTTCCTCCTCAGCACAGGTCATCATTAAAAAAACCTACTTCGACAAAGAAGAAACGAAAGTCAGGGAAGTCATATCCCTAAATAAATCGGATTCTACACTTCAGGGAGAATATCAGTCTTTTTATCAAAACGGATCATTATCCACAAAAGGATTTTACGACAAAAATCAGTCTGATAGTTCTTGGGTGTTTTATTATGAAAACGGTCAACAAAAAGCCTTTGGCAACTATGACAATGGAACTCAAAACGGCAAATGGACCTACTTCTTCGAAAATGGAAACGTAAAAGCTGAGGGACTTTTTCAGGAAAACATCAAGCATGGACATTGGACATTCTTTTTCGAGAACGGAATGGAAAAGAGTAGCGGCATTTACTTCAATGGAAAAAAAGAAGGCATCTGGAATTATATCTATGAGGAGGGTTCATTAAAAGCCCAGGCGTATTTTGATCAAGGTGATGGTGTCTACAAAGAATTTTACCCTTCCGGGAAAATAAAAATGGAAGGAAGAAATGTAAATGAGGAAAGTCAAGGCGTTTGGACCTATTACTATGAAGAGGGAAGCATAGAAGCCGAAGGAAATTTCACCAAAGGGTTGAGAGACGGACACTGGAAACACTTTCATGAAAATGGTCAGATAGCCGCCGAAGGAGACTTCTCTCAAGGTGATAAAAGCGGAGTTTGGAAATACTACTATCCAGACGGATCGATCAGTTCAGAAGGAGAAATGAAAGAAGATCTAAAAGATGGATTCTGGAAACTCTACTATCAGTCAGGGATCATCAAAGGGGAAGGGAAATACAATATCGGTACCGGAGAATATGTGGAATACTATGAGAGTGGCAAGCAAAAATCAAGAGGCTCTGTCAAATCAGGAAAAAAAGAAGGAAAGTGGGTTTATTACAACGAACAAGGGGTGGAAGATGGAGTTGCTATCTATGAAAATGGATTAGGTGATTACAAAAGCTTCTATCCGGATGGGACTATAAAAATGGAAGGCCAACTAGAAGATGAGCGAAGAGTTGGTAAATGGACATTGTACAATCCGGATGGAACTATTGCTGGAGTTTACCGACCCGTATATGAAAACGAAAAACCCATTTTCCGCACATCAGAATCTATCAAAGCGGATAAAAAAGAAAAAGCGCTAATTGACAAACCAGAGTATCGATACAAAAGCAATAAACTTCGCTATTTTCAACCTAGAGTAAACGAATTCCGAGGATACATCATTGGAACCAACCCACTTTGGACACTGGAAGGCAAATGGCCATTAGCAATAGAATATTACCTTCAAGAGAGACTTGGTTATGAATTACAATTAAATTTCCACAACGATCCATTTTTTTCCAATGCACAAATAAATAAGATCAAAACAATGGGAGGAACCATTGATTTTAGACAGAAGTTTTATCATGACGACAAGAAATTCGGGATGTTCTATTTTGGGCATCAGGGATCTATTGGATATCTACTTCACGAAGTTGTGAAACTGGACTCTGCTATAAGCATAACCAATCCTGAAAAAAGAAACCTCAACGCGAATGAAACTCAGTTTGGCTATGGTGTGTTCATAGGAGACAGATGGATGCAAAGAGCTGGCAATGCAGGTCTTACTATCGACTTTCATTTAGGTATTTCAATAACCTCCAGAAGTTTTGCCAAGGAATACGCCTCAAGTCAAGAGAACGAAATGCTGTTCGAAAAACTAGACCAGTCTAAGATGTTTTTCCCACTTATTTTCGGAATCAACATTGGTTTTTCTGGCCCTAAGCGAGCCATTATTAGTTTATAGCATGAGTAAGAAAACAGTCATTATGGGTGCTTCGCCCAATACACAGCGATACGCATATGTAGCCGCTCAAAGGCTCCTTGAAAATCAACACGAGATTGTTCCAATCGGTATTAAAAAAGGGAACGTCTTTGGTACGAACATCCTCAACCTGAGGGAAAAACCCAGCGTGGAAAATGTGGACACAGTCACCATGTACATTGGCACTGCCAATCAAGAAGAGTGGCTGGAATACATACTTAGCTTAAAACCAAAACGTATTATTTTTAACCCAGGCACTGAAAATCTCGCATTTACCCAAAGAGCATCAGAACAAGGGATACAAACACTGGAAGCCTGTACGTTGGTTATGCTCAGCGTAGGAAATTACTGACCCATAAGACTTATTCGAGGGGTGCAAATAACCCCACGCTCAGAAATCCGCAAGATCATGGATACAATTTCATTACCAGTTGCAGAATGAAAGTCAACGTTGTTATCATCATAGGCAAATAACTTAAGATTCTTAAGCTCTTCAAGACTCAGAGGTATATCTGTTAGCTGGTTTGTTGAGATATCAAGTTGCTCTAATCCATTCAAGTTGAGGATCTCCTTGGGGAAATCAGAAAGGTAATTTTCATTAACCCTTAAAACACGAAGCTTTTTTAGATTTTTAATTTCAGCGGGTAGAACACTCAGGCGGTTATGATGCAAATACAACTCTTTCAATTTGCCTAATTTTCCCAGTGATTCAGGTAATGAGTAGATAAGATTATTGGATAGGTAAAGTATCTTCAAATTCTTGAAGTTACCTAGGTCTCCCGATATTACTTCTAGCTTATTGAAGTACAAATCAATGACCTCAAGATTAGGGATATTAAAAAAATCATCAGGCAAAGAAGAGAGTTGATTTTTATAAAAAGACAGCTTCTTCAAGCCGCTCATCTTAGAAATTCCCTCAGGTACGGATTGAATCTCATTTTCTTGCAATTGAAGTTCCTCCAAACCTTTCATTTCAAAAAAAGAAGGATCGATAGACTTGAGCAAACACTTATTTGCTTTGAACACTTCAAGAAAACTCAGTTTATCATACCTTCCTTCACCAAGCTCGATCTGGTTGCACTTGTTAAAAGACACACTATTGACAAAATCAGCTTTGGAAAGACGTTTTATCGGAACCTCTTCGAATAAATTTTCATCCAAAACCAGCTCCCCCATATCATCAATCTTGCGAAGCGACCTGGGCAGTTTGGTCAATGTATTGTAGCTTAAGTCGAGTTTTTCGATACTCCCGATCTTCCTGATTTTCACCCTGGTCAAATCACCCAGATTATTTGATCGCCAATATATTCGCTTTAAATGCTCCAACTCCGATAGCCTTCGGGGTAGCTTGCTTATTTCATTGTAGTCTAAGACCAAGATTTTTAAATTTTTGGCATCATATACGAAATCAGGGATCTCTTTCAACCCGGCATACGATAAGTCTATTTCTTTGAGGGTATCTAATCTCTGATTATTTGACAACTGTTTTAATCTTTCAAGTCCCCATGCTTTATTTTCTTTTTTCTTAGCCAACACAATAGAATCCATTGCACCCTTCGGGTTCTCCTTCATCTTTCGTACAAAAAAATCCCTCTTCTTCATGTTCTCTATATGGTGCTGTTCATAGACTTTAGCCAAGCTATCCATATATGCTTTCGTTCTTTGCTGAGCTACCAAATTCAGACAACAGATCACAATAAAAAGAATTAGAAAAGGCTTTTTCATTTATATGAAAATAGGTAGATCGATTTAAGATGTCAAACATATAAATTCCAGCCTACAGAGTGCGAGAATTTATGTAGTTTTACAAGTTGAAATAACGAACGTTTGAACCCAAAATTATAATGAGTAAAGCAGATTATTCAGCCAGTAATATTCAGGTATTAGAAGGTTTAGAAGCCGTAAGAAAAAGACCTGCAATGTACATCGGAGACGTTGGCATCAAAGGACTCCATCATCTTGTATGGGAAGTTGTTGATAACTCTATAGATGAAGCACTCGCTGGACACTGTGATGAAATTTCGGTTGAGATCAATACTGACAACTCTATTACTGTCTCGGATAATGGACGTGGAATCCCAACAGACTATCACGAAAAAGAAAAGAAATCCGCACTTGAGGTGGTTATGACAGTCCTTCATGCTGGAGGTAAGTTTGACAAAGACACTTATAAAGTTTCTGGTGGACTTCATGGAGTTGGAGTTTCGTGTGTGAATGCACTTTCCACTGACCTGAAAGCAACTGTTCATAGAAACGGAAAAATATTTCAGCAGGAATATAAAATTGGAATTCCTCAATATGATGTGAAAGAAATCGGAACTACCGATAGAACAGGCACAACTATTGAATTCATGCCTGACAATAGCATATTCATAGCCTCTGAATACAAATACGAGACCGTTGCTACAAGGCTAAGAGAGCTGTCGTTCCTGAATGCAGGTATCAAAATCAATCTAATTGATCACAGAGAACAAGACGAAAATGGTAATGATATCGGGGAAACCTTTTTCTCAGAAGGTGGGCTTAAAGAATTTGTGGAATATTTAGATAGCACAAGAGAAAAGCTAATTCCCGAGCCTATCTTCATGGAGGGAGAAAAAGCAGGAATACCGGTAGCCGTATCTCTAAACTACAATACGTCATATAGCGAAAATGTTGTTTCGTATGTAAACAACATCAATACGATAGAAGGTGGAACTCATATAGCAGGATTCAGAAGAGGTCTAACCAGAACACTCAAGTCTTATGCTGACAAATCTGGTCTTCTAGACAAAGCAAAAATAGAAATAAACGGAGATGACTTCAGAGAAGGGCTCACAGCTGTTATCTCTGTAAAAGTTCAAGAACCTCAGTTTGAAGGTCAGACTAAGACCAAACTTGGAAACTCCGAGGTAATGGGAGCAGTCGATCAAGGTGTGAGCGAAATGCTCAACGAATACCTTGAAGAACATCCGAAAGAAGCCAAGCAGATTGTTCAGAAAGTTCTTTTAGCCGCTCAGGCAAGACACGCAGCTAGAAAAGCCCGTGAAATGGTACAGCGAAAGAACGTTCTCTCAGGAACCGGACTTCCAGGTAAGCTAGCCGATTGCTCTGATAAAGACGCAGCAGTATGCGAAATCTATTTGGTTGAGGGAGATTCTGCTGGTGGATCAGCAAAACAAGGACGAGATAGAAAATTCCAGGCAATTCTACCTTTAAGAGGTAAAATCCTAAATGTAGAAAAAGCGCAAGAGCATAGGATCTACGACAATGATGAGATCAAAAATATGATCACAGCTCTCGGAGTAAAATTCGGCACTGAAGAGGATGAAAAAGCCCTCGACATGGAGAAGCTTCGTTATCACAAAGTAATCATCATGACGGATGCCGATATTGACGGAAGTCACATTCGTACACTTATCCTGACGTTCTTCTTCAGATATATGAGACAGCTAATCGAACAAGGCTACTTATATATCGCGCTACCTCCTCTCTATTTGATTAAGAAAGGAAAGCAAGAAAGGTACTCTTGGTCCGACGAGCACAGGGATCAGGTAATCAAAGAGATTGCAGGTGAAGGCAAAGAAGATTCTGTAAACATCCAACGTTACAAAGGTCTTGGAGAAATGAACCCTGAGCAGCTCTGGACTACCACCATGGATCCAGCCCAAAGAAGCTTGAAGCAAGTAACGATAGAGTCTGCTGCTGAAGCTGACCACCTCTTCTCCATGCTAATGGGTGACGAAGTAGCTCCAAGGAGAGAGTTCATAGAAAAAAATGCAAAGTACGCGAAAGTAGACGTGTAAAATCTTAAATCCGTTTATCAGATTGTAAAACCATCAATCATTAGTTGTAGTTTACATTCACGGATTATTAATAATTTCGAAACGAAAAGCCTTAATCTTCATTAGGGCTTTTTTTATTTTTTTTCCTGAAAACCATAACTAAAAATGAAGTTTCTCTCATTCGTTGTACTTTCATTCACACTTTCCACATCGCTATTTAGTCAGGGCTATTGGCAACAAAGAGTGGAGTATAAAATGGATATTGATTTTGATGTAAATAATCATCAATTCAAAGGCAATCAGGAACTTACATATATCAACAACTCACCTGACACGCTAAACAAAGTTTATTTCCATCTTTATTACAATGCATTCCAACCCAATAGCATGATGGATTGGAACAGGAGACTTACACCAAATCCAGACCCCAGATTCCCATTGCTAGATGAAATGAAGGACTTAAAAGAAGATGAGATTGGGTATCACAAAATCAATTCGTTGACTCAGGACGGTACGGATTTAACCTACGAAATTTCTTATACTATTCTAGAGGTAAGATTGGCCAACCCTCTTTTACCTGGCGCTAAGACTAAATTCGTGATGAATTTCGAATCTCAAGTTCCATTACAAATCAGAAGGACAGGAAGAGACAGCTATGATGGGGTTGATTACTCCATGTCTCAGTGGTTTCCAAAACTGGCTGAATACGACGAGTACGGTTGGCATGCACATCCGTACGTAAGTAGAGAATTCTATGCCCCATGGGGTGATTATGAAGTCAATATAACTCTAGACAAAAAGTACATACTAGCTGGAACCGGGATCGTACAAAACCCAAATGAAGTGGGGTACGGATATGAAGACGAGGGAGTAGATGTTAAGAGAAAGGGGAAAAAACTCACATGGAATTTCAAAGCAGAAAACGTGCATGATTTCGTTTGGGCGGCCGACAGAGATTACGAACACATCACTGCTAAGGTTCCAAATGGCCCTCTGCTAAGGTTCTTCTATATCAAAGGAAACGAAACCAAACTTTGGAAAGAGGAATTGCCCGCTTACACTTCAAAGTGTTTTGAGTACGCTTCTGAACATTTTGGCCAATTTGGATGGCCGCAATACTCTGTTATTCAAGGAGGAGATGGTGGCATGGAATATATGATGGCCACTTTAATTATCAATAAAAAGCGCAGCTCTGGAGTAAGATCATTGAATTCACTAGTAGGCACAATGGTTCATGAAGTGATGCATAGCTGGTATCAAGGCATGCTGGCCACCAATGAGAGCTACTACGGGTGGATGGATGAGGGGTTCGCAACCTATGCGGAAGACCATGTAATGAACTATATCATGGAAAAAGGAGAAGATAACCCAGTAAAAGGAACAGTGAATTATTATGCCAAATGGGCAAATACAGGTCAGGAAGAGCCATCCGTGGTACATGCGGATCATTTTCAAACCAATAGAGGATATGCTTTCGCCTCCTATTATAAAGGAGCAGTTGCATTGGCTCAGATGAATTATATAATGGGTGCCGAAACTTTCGAAAAAGCCATTGTCAAGTACAGAAACCAGTGGGGGTTCAAACATCCACATCCAAATGATTTCATTAGACTAATGGAAAAAGAATCCGATTTAGAATTGCGATGGTTTTTTGATGACTTCATCAACACTACCTATCAGATAGACTATGCAATCAAAGACGTTTCTCAGACAGGTTCATCAGCTCAGTTGACTTTAGAGAAAATCGGCAGAATACCTATGCCGCTTGATATCACCATCACCAAAAAAGATGGAACAAAATCTCTAGTCTATATTCCCATAGGACTTATGCACGGAGAGAAACCCAATGAATCCAATCTAGAAAGGGTTGTAGCCGAGGATTGGTTTTGGACGCATCCTGAATACGTTATTGACTTAGGTATCCCAATGCTGGAAATAGAGAGCATCGTCATTGATGAATCCGGCAGACTAGCAGATGTCGATAGAAATAACAACACTTACAGCACTTCGAATTAGATTCCTATTCACCTTTATAGAATGCTTTTTTAATATTAAAACAGAGCTAGTTTTTCGCTACGTTAGCTTTAACCTTCAGGATTTGAGCAGAGTTTTTCGGATCATTGGAAAATATTGTGATGCTTTTATATTGATTCCCTTGCTTTCCCGTGGAATCAAAATAGACCTTCAACTCTGAGTCCTTTCCTGGATCAATACTTTTATTTTCTAAAGTCCAAGTCAAGCACGTACAATTCGATTTGATCTCCCTTATATTCAATATGGAAAGCCCCGTATTTATTATTTGAAAGCTAGCACTTACAGACTCCCCTGCTAGCACGGATTTAAAATCATACTTACTGATATTCAATTCAATCTTCGGCGCTTGTTGCCTCAGAGAATCCGGAAAAAACTCCATAATAGTCGCTGTAATAAAAAAAGATTTCACCCTCTCCTCTCCTTTCTCATCTGTAATCACATCGAATTGGTATTCATTGAAACCCAAACTCCCTGCAGCAACTGGATCAAAAGTGACCTCCATCTCTGCTATGCTTTTAGGAAGAATAACCAAGGTATCAAATGATAATGCGACAAAAGAGTGAGACAATATGGAATCCTTAAAGATCCGAACAGGCTCTTCACTTGAATTATAAAGCTGAAATGATTGCATTACAGGCTTTTCAGCTTCGATATGCCCAAAGTAGAGATATTGAGAATAAACGCTAATCGCTCCCATTTTAACCGGAAGGGACTTTGTTACATCAACCTCCTGAAGCATCGATTCATCTTTTCCACTCTGCCCCTGTCCAAATGAGTTCAAAACGAGGACTCCAACTAATACTACCAATATTTGATATCTAAACACTTTTTTCTTTTATTCAATGAGTTCGCAGCAAAGGTTCATTTTATTTAGGTTTGCACAAAAAATATTAACCGTCATATGGCTCGAATACTTACAGGAATTCAAAGTTCTGGAAAACCTCACCTAGGCAATCTCTTGGGAGCCATTTTGCCAGCCATTGCATTATCAAAAGACGATAAAAACGAATCATTCTTTTTTATCGCTGATTTACATTCACTTACAACCATTAAAGATGCTGAAGAAAGGAAGAACAACACGCTGAGTGTTGCCGCTGCATGGTTAGCTTTTGGGTTTGATACCGATAAAAACCTCTTCTATCGGCAATCAAAAGTACCCCAAGTATGTGAGCTTGCCTGGTATCTAAATTGCTTCACCCCATTTCCAATGCTGGCCAATGCTCACTCATTTAAAGACAAGTCTGATAAGCTTAGTGATGTGAATGCGGGACTCTTCACCTACCCAGTGCTCATGGCATCTGATATCCTACTCTATGATGCGAACATTGTTCCGGTAGGAAAAGATCAAAAACAGCACTTAGAAATGACAAGAGACATTGCCAGTACTTTCAATAATAAGTATGGAGAGACATTTGTAATCCCAGAATCAAGAATTGATGAATCTATGATGACGATTCCTGGCACTGATGGTCAGAAAATGAGCAAATCGTACGGCAATACCATTGACATCTTTCAAGAGGAAAAACCGCTAAGAAAAAACATCATGTCTATCATCACTGATAGTACACCTATGGAAGAACCCAAAAATCCAGATACTTGCAACGTATTTGCCCTATATAAATTACTGGGGAATGAAACTCAAGTAGCTGACCTAAGGGCGAAATACCTTGGAGGAAACTTCGGATATGGTCATGCTAAGCAAGCGCTGTTTGAGCTGGTAATAGATACCTACAAGGAACCGAGGGCGAAATATAAGTACTTGATGGAAAATCAAACCGAACTGGAAACCAAATTAAAACTTGGTGAACAAAAGGCTAGCGCCATAGCGAATCAAACTTTAGAACGAGTAAAAATCAAATTGGGATTTTAAAAATCCACTAAATCAAACAACTACGTAGTTAAACACAACAACATATAAATCATGAGTCTAGAATCAAAAGCCAATAGCTGGTTAGCAAGCCAAAAAGTAGATGATGAAACGAAAAACATCATTAAAGAAATGCTTGCTGATACTTCGCAAACAGAATTAACGGAGTGTTTCTACAAAGACCTTGAATTTGGAACAGGCGGACTTAGGGGCATCATGGGTGTTGGTAGCAACAGAATCAACAGATACACCATTGGGATGGCCACTCAAGGTCTTGCCAATTATCTAAATAACACCTTTCAAAAAGATATAAGCGTTGCTATAGCACATGATAGTAGAAATAACAGTCGCTTTTTTGCTGAAACTACCGCTGCAGTGTTTTCGGCCAACGGAATCAAAGTCTTTTTATTCGAAAGCTTAAGACCTACTCCCGAGCTTTCATTTGCAATAAGGGAACTTGGTTGTAAAAGCGGTGTGGTTCTTACCGCCTCTCATAACCCAAAAGAGTACAACGGTTACAAAGCTTATTGGGAGGACGGAGCTCAAATGGTCTCTCCCCATGATGTCAATGTTATAAAAGAAGTAGAGAAGATCGCATCTATTGATGACGTGAAATTTGACGCCAATGATTCCTTGATTGAAGCTATAGGTGAAAATATTGACAATAAATACCTGGACGAGCTTGCATCACTCTCGCTATCTCCTGAAATCATCAAAGAACAGCACGATATTCCTATAGTATTTAGCTCGATACACGGAACTGGGATTACGCTGGTACCACCAGTATTAAAAAGATTCGGATTTACTAACGTTACCATTGTAGAAGAGCAAGCGAAAGCAGATGGCAATTTCCCTACAGTTGTATATCCTAACCCTGAAGAAGCAGAAGCACTTAGCCTCGCATTGAAAAAAGCAGAGGAAGTAGACGCTGAGTTGGTAATGGCGACAGATCCTGATGCTGACAGAGTAGGTATAGCAGCTAAAAATGACAAAGGAGAATTTCAACTTTTAAACGGCAACCAAACTGGTTCGCTTCTTCTATACTACCTGGCCAGAAAATGGAAAGAGAACGGTAAAATCGACGGAGCTCAATACATGGTCAAAACCATCGTAACGACTGAGCTCATTGCGAATATCGCTAAAGAGTACGGAATAAAACTCTACGATACACTTACGGGATTCAAATACATCGCGGAAGTAATTCTAAGACTTGAAGGGGAAGAAAAATTCATAGGGGGCGGAGAAGAAAGTTACGGATACCTAATAGGTGATGCTGTACGTGATAAAGATGCCGTTGCTTCATGTGCGATGATAGCTGAAATGGCCGCTTGGGTCAAATCAGAAGGGATGACAATCTTCGGTTTACTTAAAAAAATTCATCAAGATTTTGGGCTCTTTCAAGAATCACTCAAGTCCATCACTAAAAAAGGAAAGACCGGAGCTGAGGAAATTAACCAAATGATGGTTAACTTCCGATCAAGTCCCCCATCCAACCTTGCGGGATCACCTATCACCCAGCTAATAGATTATAAAAAAGGTACCATTAAAGATTTGGTTTCTGGTGCGGAAAGTAAAATAGAATACCCATCTTCTAATGTTTTGCAGTTCATTACTGAAGATGATTCTAAGATTTCTGTACGTCCTTCGGGAACAGAACCAAAAATTAAATTTTACTTTTCTGTAAAGAAAACATTGGAACCAACAGACGATTATGATAAGGCTGTTGAGGAATTAAAGCAAAAAACTGGAGATATTATTAAAGACCTTGGTATTTAGATGGTTAAGACATTTTGTTTAAATGCATTGTATCATTATCTTTCAGGGATTTTTAAATTAAATCTTAATAAATTTATATTTCAGTAGCCTAACCCTAACCCACTAATTCATCTTGAACGTTGTTATTAACCTAATATTAATCGCCGTTGGTTTTGTCCTTCTTATCAAGGGTGCGGATTTTCTGGTCAATGGAGCTTCGTCACTTGCCAAAAGATTCAATGTTTCTGATATAGCCATTGGACTTACCGTGGTAGCAATGGGAACCTCTGCTCCAGAATTGGTGGTAAACATTATTTCCGGATCAGTGTCACATGATGTTGTATTCGGAAATATCATAGGATCGAATGTTTTCAACTTATTTTTGATTCTGGGAGTATCCGCAGTTATATATCCTCTCACCGTGCAAAAAAATGCGCTCTGGAAGGAGATTCCATATTCGTTGATCGCAACATTTGTATTCTTTATTTTAATAAACGATCAAATCTTTTTTGACGGAGAGACTAATTCGCTTAGTTCGACCGATGCAATCATTCTTATGGTCATGTTTGCGTTGTTCTTGATTTATATATTCATGAACCTGACGAGACATCCGGATGAGGCTGAGTCTTTGGAAGATATTGTGATTCACGGGAGTCTCAAAACGACAATCATGATTGTTCTAGGAGTCGTTGGATTGATTTTCGGTGGTAAAATGATAGTTGACAATGCAGTTGAAGTTGCTACCCTTTTTGGTGTTAGTGAAAAATTGATAGGTTTGACAATTCTAGCAGCAGGAACTTCATTGCCTGAACTAGCAACATCCGCAGTAGCTGCCTTTCAAAAGAAATCAGATCTGGCAATTGGAAATATAGTTGGATCAAACATCTTCAACTTGCTTCTTGTTTTGGGTATAACTGGTCTTATCCACAGCCCTCTTCAATATAGCCCAATACTTAATATTGACTTGTATACCGTAATGGCTGGAACATTCCTGCTATTCGTTTTCATGTTCACATTTAAGAAACACAAAGTTGACAGATCAGAAGGATTTATCTACCTGATTGGATTTGTTGTTTACATGTTATTTTTATTTGACAGAGAGTTAGGTTACGGCATTTTTTCCTAATCTTCGCATTTATATTGCGAACAAAGATTAGAGAAAAACATGCTTTCAAATCAAGACCCTACTAAAACCTCTTCTTGGAAAAAACTTACTGATCACTACGCTTCTCAGAAGGAAGTAAAGATGAGAGATCAGTTTAAGGAAGATTCCAAGCGCTTCGAGAAATTCACACTTCAGTTTGAGGATTTACTCTTCGACTATTCTAAAAACAGAGTCAGCGAGGAGACTATAGATTTACTTCTAGAACTAGCCAAAGAATGTGGCTTGGAAAAAGCTAAAAAACAAATGTTCTCAGGAAGTGCCATAAACTTCACAGAAAACAGATCAGTACTTCACACAGCTCTAAGAAACACATCTAATACTCCTGTAATGGTTGATGGAGAAGACGTGATGCCAGAGGTAAATGCAGTACTCAAAAAAATCAAAGGTTTTACCGACCGTCTTCACTCTGGTGAGTGGAAAGGCTTTTCAGGTAAAGCAATAACGGATGTGGTCAATATCGGGATCGGGGGATCAGATTTAGGTCCATTCATGGTTGTAGAAAGCCTTAAACCTTTCGCTGTAGAAGGGATAACTCCACACTTCGTATCCAATGTAGACGGAAGTCACCTTCACACCACCCTGAAGAAAGTAGACCCGGAAACAACATTATTCATAATAGCATCTAAAACCTTCACTACTCAAGAGACCATGACGAATGCTCTCTCGGCTAAAAGCTGGTTTCTTGAAAAGGCTCAAGATGAATCATTTGTAAAAAACCATTTCATAGCTATTTCAACTAATAAGAACTCTGTCATTGAATTTGGGATAGATCCTGAAAACATGTTTGAGTTCTGGGACTGGGTTGGAGGTAGATACTCTCTTTGGTCAGCAATCGGAATGCCGATAGCATGTGCAATCGGATTTGATAACTTCTACAAACTACTAGAAGGTGCAGAGGCAATGGATCAGCATTTTATGAATCAACCGGACGCTGAAAACATCCCTACCATAATGGCCTTACTTGGTGTATGGTACAACAACTTCTTTGGCGCAGAATCTCAGGCGATTCTTCCATACGATCAGTATATGCACGCGTTTGCTCCGTACCTTCAGCAGGGAGACATGGAAAGCAACGGAAAATATGTATCTCGAGGTGGTGAGAGTGTAGATTATCAAACTGGACCAATCATTTGGGGAGAGCCCGGAACGAACGGTCAGCATGCCTTTTATCAACTCATTCATCAAGGAACCAAACTTATTCCTTGTGATTTCCTTGCATCAGCAAATAGTCAAAACCCACTTGGAGATCATCACCCAAAGCTACTGGCTAACTTTTTCGCTCAGACTGAGGCGTTGATGATGGGGAAAACCAAAGAAGAAGTCATCAGCGAATTCAAATCCGCGGGAGCTACAGAAGAAGAAATCAAATCTTTGACTCCATTCAAAGTATTCGAAGGAAACAGACCTACTAACTCTTTTCTGTTTAAAGAACTCAATCCAAGAACACTAGGCTCTCTGATTGCCATGTACGAGCACAAGATATTCGTACAAGGAGTAATCTGGAATATTTTCAGTTTCGATCAATGGGGTGTGGAACTTGGAAAGCAACTTGCGAAGCGAATCCTGCCAAAGCTAGAAGATGATTCTCCTGTAAGTGATCACGATGCATCTACATCTGGCCTTATCAATGCCTATAAAAAGCTAAGAAATTAGACACGGGTAAACTGGTATGCTATAATACCGGTAGCCATTGCAACATTAAGAGACTCAGCGGTTCCTGATCCAGGAACTGCTATTTTCTGATTCAAAAGACTCAAAACACTTTTTGAAATTCCATGTGACTCACTTCCCATTACGATTATGGAGGGGTCATCAAATTTCATATTGGAAATATCAGCTCCGCCCATATCAGCTCCAAGTATTTTGACATTATTATTCTTTTCCAAAAAGGAATGAATATCTGTGTAATAAACCTTCAATCTGGAAAATGACCCCATCGTAGCATTGATGACTTTGGGATTATAAAATTCAGCTGTATCAGTCGAGCAAACCAGCTCTCCAAGCCCAAACCAATCTAATGTTCTAATAATAGTTCCTAAGTTTCCTGGGTCGCCTACTCCATCCAAGACTACCAAATGATTATTTATCTTTAATTCTGAGATGGGTCTATCTCGCATGGCAGCCACCGCAAGACAATCTTGATTGGAGCTAAACGTTCCTAAATCGGTCAAAATTGATGAACTTGCAATCAAAATATTGTCATTTGGCACATTAACCAGATGATCTTGATTGGAAGAAGCAAAGGCGGATGTGCAAACAATCCACTTGACTTCAAAATCCGATTTAATAAGTTCAAGCACATTTTTTCTACCCTCTACCAAAAAGCACCTTTCCTTATTCCGGTACTTTTTTATCTTGAGCGATTTGATGAATTTTGCCTGATTTTTAGAAACCATCGAAATACAACTTTTGAAAGTAAAGTTAGTAGTCATCTCATCAATATTCATCCTTTCTTCGTGTTTGGGAACACGATATTTGAAAGAAGGCGAATCAGTTCTAAAAAAACAGAGGATAAAGGCTGACAGAGCAATTAATAAAGACGAGTTGGATCCGCTTACAACCCAAACCGTAAATACACGGTTTCTAGGACTTCCAATTGCACCTCGTGTTTACATCAGAAAAATAGGCGAGAAGCATTTCGATTCATTGAGGATTGTAAATAAGATCAACAAAATTGAACAGGACTTTGAAAAGAAGGTCTCTGAACTAAAATCAAGAAAAAAAAAATTACGGCTTCAATCAAAAACAACTAAGAAATTAGATAAAAAAAAGAAAAAGCTGAGTGAAGGTAATCTCTTAATGAGATGGGGAGAACCTCTTGCTGTATTTGACAGTGTTAAGCTTTCTCAAACTAAATCTAACATGGGTAATTATCTGTTTACGCACGGATATTTTAATGCCGATGTGGATATTTCGAAGTTGAAGACCACTAATTCAAGAACCAAAGTCACATTGAAAATAGATGAGGGGGATCATTATGTAATGGACTCTATTTCTTATCTCATCAAAGATGAAAAGGTGAAAGAATTGTTCTTTCAAAATGTTGATGATGAACTACTGAGAGGCAAGCAATACAATCAGGATTTAATCACGGCTGAGAGAGAACGAGTTTATAACATAATGACAAATAATGGATATTATGATTTCAAAAGACAATATATCTTATTTGCTGTAGATAGCACTGCCCTTGATAATAATAGACTTATAATTAGAGAAACCATTGGGAACCCTCCTGGTAGAAAAAACCACAAAGAATATCGTATAGATTCCGTGATATTCACAACTAATTCCAACAGTTCAGCCAACTTAAGAAAGACACCTTCCAGATATAATAACAGAACCTATCAATTAAATAATAATAGATATTACGAAAGGGTAATTGACTGGAGACTGTTCATCTATCAAGATAGTTTGTATAGCAAAAGCAATGCTTTGCAAACCCAAAAACAACTTTCCTATCTGGATATGTTCAAATTCGTAAACATTAATTACGATACTACAGGAGGAGAATTCATTGTAAACATATTTACAAGTCCTCTAAAGAAATATCAAACAGGTATCGAAACCGGAGTAAGTAAACTAGATCAAGCTCAGCTACCGGGTCCATTTGTGAATTTCAATCTCAAAAACAGGAACATATTAAAAGGGTTAGAAATACTACAATTCGACGGGAATGTGAGTATCCAAGATTTTAAGGGACGTGATAAAGAGGTAGAAGATAAAGCCACATACTCAAGGTTTGAATATGGAGGAACATTTTCACTTACCTTCCCGCAGTTTCTTGCCCCTCTTAAAAACGCTTATAAAGCCAAAATAGGTCAGTATAACCCCAAAACTGTAATCTCTTCTGGGGTCAGCGTCGAAAATCGAATTGATGAATACAAACGGGTTACTTTCAATTCGGCTATGAGATATACCTGGCAGGTAAGTGACAACTCCCAATTCACCTTCAGGCCTCTTGGGATTGGTTATATCAAAACAGAAATCGATCCTAATGATACGATATTCATCAATCAACTGATCTCTCTCGAAGAAGCGGGAAACATTTCGTACGTAAGTGCGTTTCGTTCATCGTTTATCAGTAGCTCTCTCCTGTCATTGGATGTCAATTTCAATAACTATGGAATCTATAGCCAAAACTCATCTTTTATTCACTCTTCTCTTGAATATGGAGGAACTGGTCAGAGCCTCCTTAACTTAATTCCGGTTGTAAAAAAGGAAACTAATTTCAAATACATCAAGGCCAATATTGACTACAGGCAAAATATTATATTAAGCAAAAAGGCCTCTTTTGCTTACAGGGCGAATCTTGGAGTTGCCTACACATTTGGTAAAAGTAAGGCTCTTCCCTATGAGAAGTATTATTTTGCCGGAGGTAGTAATAGTATAAGAGCATGGCAACCCCGAAGACTCGGACCGGGTAGCTATGCGCTTTATGACAGCCTCGACAACAGTGGAAATCCTATTATCAACTACAACAGAGAACAGCCTGGCGACATACTTCTGGAAATAAGTGCAGAACTAAGACACCAGCTGGCAGGAATAGTTGACTATGCGCTTTTTGTAGATGCGGGCAATATCTGGTTGTGGAGAAGTAAGACTATAGAAAACAATGAAGATCCTCAAAGGGACAATGGCAGATTCAAAGCCAATAGTTTTGTAGGTGAAATTGCAGTCGGGGCTGGAGCTGGTTTAAGACTCGATTTTTCATTCTTAATTCTTCGGCTGGATGGAGCTTACAAAGTGTATGATCCTGGAAGGGCAAAAGGAGACCGCTTTGTTCTAGATGAGGTTAACTTTAAAAACTTCGGCCCAGGACGAGGTAAAATGAATCTAAATATTGGTATCGGATATCCATTTTAAACATGTTAAATAAAGACGAAATAGCAACTTGGTTTCAATCACTTCAAACTGAGATTTGTGAAGAACTGGAATCATTGGATGGAAAATGTAAATTCAGAAAAGATAAGTGGGAAAGGAAAGATGGAGGGGGTGGGTTGTCCTGCATTATTGAAAAGGGGGATATCATAGAAAAAGGTGGGGTCAACTTCTCAGCTGTCTCTGGTCCTACTCCCGAAAAAATACTTGCGGTGCTGAAGCTTGATGAGGCTAACTTCTTCGCAACGGGTGTCTCGATAGTACTTCATCCACAAAACCCATGGATGCCGATTATTCACATGAACATCCGGTACTTTGAGATGACTGACGGCACCTATTGGTTTGGTGGAGGAATAGACTTAACACCACATTATGTAACGCCTGAGGATGGAGCACATATTCATACGCACCTTAAGGGTGTCTGCGATCAATTCGATATGTCTTATTATCCAAGGTTTAAAAAATGGGCTGATGACTATTTCTATATCAAGCATAGAAAAGAAACTCGTGGTGTAGGTGGTATTTTCTTTGACCGATTAAGCGAATCTTCCGAGAAAAAATCTAAAAACGAACTTTGGGAATTTGTTCAAGAAGTTGGAAAATCATTTGTTCCAATTTATAAATTCTATGCTTCCAAATACAGCGATAGGGAATACTCAACATCGAATACTCAGTGGCAAAGACTGAGAAGGGGTAGATACGTGGAGTTTAACCTTGTATGGGATAAAGGAACAAAATTCGGATTGGATACCGATGGAAGGACTGAATCTATACTAATGAGCCTTCCTCCCGATACCTCATGGGTGTATGATCACAAACCCGAAGCAGGAAGCGCAGAAGCTGATTCTCTTCAGTGGTTAAAAAAAGATATCGATTGGATCAAGTACGCTGCTAAATCTGATTAATGCGTTCGTTGAATTTTTCTCTGTATGTAGCTCCAATAGGAATGATTTTCTCTCCTATCGACACGTTGAAATCTTCAATGTAATTAATCTTATTTCTATTGATTATATAGGAGCGGTGAATTCTACTAAAAGAGCTGATTGGTAGTTTTTTCTCAATTCCTTTCATGGTATGATGCACAATAAACTTACCCTTCGTGGTATTGAATATTACATAATCTGCCAATGCTTCAACAAACACTAAATCCGTATACTGAATCCTGATATGTCTGGAATCTGATTTTACAAAAATGTGATTTTCTTTCTCCGCATACTTGAGTTCCTTTTCACGCTGCTCAACTGCTTTTTTGGCTGCTTTTAGGAATCTGCTATAGTCGATTGGCTTTACGAGGTAATCCAAAACATTCTCCTCAATTTCAAAAGCCTCTAAGGCATAATCTTTATTTGAGGTAATGAAAATAATGGGATAGGCATTGTTGATCGCCTTTGCCAAATCCATACCACTCATCTCCGGCATTTCAATATCGACAAATATGAGATCGATATCGTTGTGTTTCTCATCGGCTAGGATGTTGGACGTTTCTATAGCACTATTGGACTCCACGGTTAGATTGAGGAAATCCGTCTTTTCTATGAAATTTTTAATAAGATGACGAGACATTTCATCATCATCAACAAGCAAACAGTTAAGCTCCATAATTAGCAGACTTTTCTAATAAACCCTTAATGTACTTCCCTAAAATGTCAAACTCAATATTTACGGAGGTAGATTTCCTAAAATGATGAAAATTTGTGTTTTCGAAGGTATAAGGAATGATTGCAATTTTAAATTTTGTATCGGAAATATCAAAGCAAGTCAGGCTTACTCCGTTGATACAAACGCTACCTTTTTCAACCATCAGATTAGAATTTGACGCTAGCTGAAAGCTAAAAATCCAACTTCCGTTCTGATCTTCAATGCTCAAGACTTTTGCGGTAGTATCGACATGTCCCTGCACTATATGGCCATCAAATCTTCCATTAGCGACCATGCATCTTTCCAGATTGACCTTACCCCCTATTTCAAGCTCTCCAAGGTTACTTACCTCCAAAGTCTCATTGACAGCCGTGACCCAGTGAGCATCCTCTTCTTGTCTGGTCACAGTTAAGCAAACGCCGTTGTGGCTAATACTTTGATCTACCTTTAGCTCATTGCTAATAGCAGAGCTAAACTTAAAGTGCACGTTCGTGCCTTCACGCTTTATTTCTTTTAATTCACCTACAGTTTCTACTATTCCTGTAAACATTTATCGAAATGACTTTTTGTTCGGTTAATTTTAACGCTTCGCAATAATAGACATTTGAAAGATACCTACAAGCACCAAGGGATGAGAAAGCTACTCGTAAAAGAAGTAGCCGAAAAAGGAATAAAGGATAGCGGCGTTCTTCAGGCAATAATGAAGATTCCTAGACACTTCTTTTTTGATACGATTTTTGAGTCGCACGCCTATGAAGACAAAGCCTTCCCTATCGGGTCTGGTCAGACCATTTCACAGCCCTATACGGTTGCTTTTCAGACGGAACTTTTAGAAATAAAAAAGGGAGATAAGATTCTTGAGATCGGTACAGGTAGTGGATATCAGGCTTCAGTACTTGTAGAACTTGGCGCGAGAGTTTATACAATCGAATACCAAAAGGCGCTATATGAAAAAACCAGACTATTCCTCCCAAGACTAGGTTACAAGCCAATGTTTTTCTACGGAGATGGATCTAAGGGCATTCCACAACATGCACCTTATGACGGAATCATCGTGACAGCCGGAGCTCCCTCAGTACCAAATGATTTATTGAAACAACTAAAAGTAGGAGGAAAACTAATTATCCCTGTTGGGGATGGCAAAACTCAAACCATGCTAAAACTCACACTGCAGGAAAAAAACAAGGTTTTGAAAAAAGAGTATAACCAGTTTCGGTTTGTACCTTTGCTCGGAGAAAAAGGTTGGAAATAGCTAATGAGTAAAAAAACAAAAATGTGTTCTGATTCTCACGTCATCATGACTGAATTGGTACTCCCAAACGATACAAATACCCTTAATAACTTAATGGGCGGTCGTCTGATGCATTGGATGGATATCGTTTCTGCAATAGCTGCTCAGAGGCATTCGAATCGAATCGTGGTTACAGCATCAGTTGACAACATCAGCTTTACCAAACCTATTCAGCTGGGAAATGTAGTTACCCTCAAAGCGTTCGTCACGCGCTCCTTCAATTCTTCAATGGAAGTGTACATCGAGGCAACTGCAGAAGACATTCCGGCGGATGAGAAGATAGAAACTAATAGTGCTTTTTTCACATTTGTTGCTGTAGATCAAAAGGGGAAACCTATAGATGTCCCAGAGACCATTCCTGAAACGGAAAAGGAAAGGGAACTATACGAAGGAGCATTGAGGAGAAGACAACTCAGATTGGTATTGGGCAAAAGAATGAATCCTGAAGAAGCCACAGAACTCAAATCAATATTTAAAATCAATGATTGAGGAAGAAAATCTTATGCACTTCATCTCTGAAGAGATATTCATACTGGAAGAAAAAACCAAGGTTTATCCAGCGGATACCAATGAAAGCTCACAGGTGGAAGAGCCATCTGCTCCTTTAACGCAAGGCAAAGAAGAGGTTTTGATCAAAAGTGATAAAGAAGATATTCAGGAAAACATCTATGATATCGTGGTGCTTGTATTGCCTATGAACAGCAAGGATCGTGAGTTATTAGAAAAACTTTTGAAAGCCATAAAGAAAACCGAAGCTGACATCAAACTGGTAGACTCGTTTTCTGAATTTAAAAACAACTTTAAGCAGCTTCTCAGCTTTGGCTATTTGAATGAACTCAAACACCAGGTGGATGGAACATTGGAAAACTACAAAGTATCCGATGTTGATGGTGGCAAAAAAGTCTTAGTATCTGCTCCTCTCTCTACACTTCATGATAATAATGCAGAGAAAGGAGCTCTTTGGAAGTGCCTCCAAGAAATGTTTTTGTAAAATCTGGATTATAGCGCCTTGTGACTTCCGTCGCAAAAAGTCGGAGAAGAGCTGTGCTTGCACATGCACATGTATTTTGTCTCTGATTTTTCCGCTGTAAATACCACAGGTGTAAACTCCGTGCTACTGTGAGACCCATCACAAAACGGCTGATTCGAGGATGCTCCACATGCACACCATGTATAAGTTTTTCCTGCTTCTAATTCTACTGGTTTTGGTTGTTTGTCTGCTATTGTAGGTGTTGCCATTGTTTCTTATTTTATATTAATACATTAAATGTATATACATATAATCACTGAACAGAACTTTTGATCCATTAATCCAGATACGACAAGTAATTTAAAATCATTATGAATAGAGCCTCTTCATTGGACTTATTATAGAACGTGTCAATCGATGAAAATACTCTTGCAGATTTTCCGGTTTGCACAATTCCCATCTTGCTCTAAGCATACCGTATACTGAATTCCACGTTCGAATTGCCAAGAAAACAGATGGTCATTCGCACTGGTAGCTTCTCTCATTTCGCCCCCTTGATAGTCATCTCCTTTGAATACCAGCCACTCATAAGTCACATCATCTCGACTCTCAAAGTCGGCTTCAAAAAAGTATGAAGGATTATCTCCATCTCTCTCAGCAACAAAAGATAATTCCGCGCAAACCTGATTATCAAACTGAACAAAAATCTGTTCACAATATTCGGTACCTGAAGGGCATTCTGTTGTTTCTGCAAATAAGCAAACCTCGTATGTGCCTTCTTCCTGAAAATCCCAATACAAAAAGTTGTCTCCCTCATTAAGCGTACCCTCGCTTTCTACCCATTCGCCATCTATACGCCATTCATAAGATTCTAATTCATTCATCCCCTCGAACTCCGCGATAAACTTCCAGTTGTTTTCTTCTGTCCTGGTTTCTTCGAAAAATAAGCTTGGGCATGCTTCTTCCACAATTAATTGTTTGCAAAACTCCTGACCATCACAAAGGTCATTTTCTATAAAAATGCATGCCTCATATTCTCCGGGTAGCAATTCAATCTCAAATTTGTTATCTCCTCCAGGTTCTTCCAATTCAAATTCCTCAAGCTTGTCTGTTTCTGTGTCAAAGACTTTCCATGTGTAGGTTATCTCATCCATTTTCGGAAAATCGGCAGATAAAACGTACTGAAAAGGATCACTCGAATCGGCTATTTCGAAGGATAAAAACGGGCAAGGATCTTCTACTACCAGCACATCGCAAAACTCAACACCTAAGGCGCATTCATTGGTAGTAGACTTTATACAGATTTCATAGGTTCCTGGCTCAAACTCCTCCTCTAGTATGTCAAGTGGAGTATCGGTGGGAATCAATCTATCATCGATGTACCAATCAAATCGGAAAGAATCGTCAAAGTCTGTGATGAATTTATACTTCAAGTCTGTTTCTTGTTCGATTTCAAAAGAAAGTGCCGGACATCCATCGCATTCATTCAACACCTGATACAATTCAAAATAATTGCTTGCTGAAACATCCTGATCTTTTGAAAATACTTCCATGCTTAATGGAAAAACAAACGCTAGCTCAAAATCTTCATCTTGATCCAAAAGGCTCTCATAGTCTTCTTGTTTCGTTACTTCGAGTATGCTTTCATTCTCAATTATTTCAATGGGAAAATTAAAATCAAAACACTGTAAATAGGATTCAACCATATCCTCTCTCAATGTAGGTATGCTGCATTCCTTCAAAATACTTACAAAATCAGACTCATTGTCGATGGACCTGATCTGACTATCAAAAGTTGCGAGTATAGGAAAGCTCAAGCTGTTGACGAAAAAAGTAATCTCCTGTCCTCTGGAAGCCTCCAAAAGACCGTCTAAATTGTTGATCGAAATGGAAAAGCCACTGCTGTATCCCAAATGCAGCGGATATATAAAATCAAAGCAGGTTTGTGGATTATCTATGCTTTGATTGTCAAGATAATTTAGGAGTGAAATAATCGCAATGCTTTCTGTGGTTTCGATTGGGTCGTCTTCCGGAAACTCCAAATTGTTATCTACACAGGATTGCAGGACAATCATGCAAATCGCCAGAGTGTAAAATAAAAAGCAAATTAGAGCTTTAGGCATTTCTAAGTTTCACAACATTTAGTCTGTTCGATATATCTTCTTCTACCTGACTTAAATTGTTTAGCCCAACGATCAAGTCAAAACTGTTGCCACATTGAGCTTATCAAAGCGCAGTTCAGACAAGGGCATCAACAGCTCAAGGGTACCAAGTCGACCTAACATTTTTGCAGGAAAGTACGAACTTGACAAATTAGGGTTAAGGTAATAAACTTAAATAAAAGAGAAGCCATGCGAATAAACACATGGCTTCCGGGCAGTATCAAGGGTTATCAATTGATAATAAATTCCTCGCAGACCTTTCGGCCCTCACAACCACCCTCTTGCTTCAAGCAAACGGTGTATTCGACTCCAGTTTCAAATTGCCAATACAATTTGTGATCATCATTGCTGTCTGCTGCCCTTTCTTCCCCTCCTTGATAATCGTCACCAGCATAAACAGTCCATTTATAATCTACATCATCTCTACCTTCAAAATTCGCAGTAAAGAAATATGCTAGATTCTCGCCATCTCGTTCTGCATCGAATAATATGTCCGCACAATCATTGCTCCCGAATTTTACTTCTACACTTTCGCAGTATTCTGCTCCTTCTGGACAATCCTCTGTCTCTGTAAACAAGCAAACCTCATACACTCCTTCTTCAGTAAAGTCATGGTATAAATAGTTATCTCCATCGTGCAGGGTACCTTCATTTTCAATCAACTCTCCATCGATATACCATCCATACCACTCAAGTTTTTCAATTCCTTCAAAGTCAGCTATGAATTTCCAATTACCATCATCGGTTCTCGTCTCCTTGAAATAGAGGTTCTCACAAGTCTTGTCTCCTTCAATCGTGATTTCTTTACAATACTCAACTTCTTCGCACAAATCTGATTCATAGGCAACCATACATACCTGATAGGTTCCTGGATTGAATTGATAATATAGTTTGTGATCCGTCTCCTTATCTTCATAATTCTCATAATCTACCAGATCATCATCGATCCACCATTTGTATTTGATATCTTCTCTTCCTTCAAATGTGGCTGTGAAGAGGTAAGCAAAATCCCCATCTGGCTCTGCGGTGAACTCCAATTCGGGACATTTGCCTTCAATCACTACCTCTTCACAGTACTCCACTTCTTCACATTCGTCAGTTTCTACGATGATGCATACAACATGCTCTCCCGCATCAAACTGCCATACTAGCTTATGATCTGTTTCCGTTCCTTCGTGATTTTCTTTGTCTACATACTCATCATCGATCAACCATTTGTATGAAGTGTTCTCTTTTCCTTCAAAATCAGCAAAGAAGAAGTAAGTCGATTCATTTTCCTTTTCAGCACTAAAATGCAACTCAGGGCATTTTCTTTGACCAATTACTATTTCTTTACAGAACTCTAATTTTTCACATCTATCATTTTCAGCTTTTATACACACGGAATGTACTCCTTCTTCAAACTCCCAATCAAACTTGTGAAATCTATCAGCTCCTAGTGGTTCTGACTCAATCGAATCTCCATTTACATACCATACAAAGGCAACCGAGTCCATTCCATCAAAATCAGCTTCGAAGAGGTACTTATTCTCAGATATTTGTTCGGAACCAAATGCCAGCTCAGGACAATCATCAGACTTGGAGGTCCCTTCTACTACCACTTCTAAGCAAAATTCAATTAGTTCGTCACACTCAGCCGACTCTGCTTTGATACATACATTATAAGTTCCTGGCGCTAATTCAAAGTTGAAAATATTATCCCTATCTCCATTCAAATCTTCTGTCTCTACCAACTGATCATTCACATACCAACCGTATACTAATTCTTCAATTCCCTCAAAATCCGCGCTTATAGTGTACTGTCGGGTTTCATCATCCACATCTACGGTAAATTGTAAATCTTGACATGGCAATGCTTCAGGCTCGCATGATGCTAGCATAAGTAGCATAGATGCAACTGTTATAACAGATGAGGCAAGTTTTAAAAATCTCATAGTGAAAGTCATTTTGTTTCTAATTTTCATTTGGGTGAATTCTCGTAGGGTCAAATTCCCTGGTTCGTGAATGAAACGCATCTCCTAACCTCACACCCTACCCCCTTTTTTAATTTTTATTGAAAAACTTTTCAAGACCAATCTGAAAAAACCGCTGACATGCCGAAGGTTCTGTTCTCATTTAAGCAAGGAATGCCATTCAAAAACGAGATTTATATACATCCTTTGAAAACCAAAATTTCTAAATCTGCCTGCTCTGTCTATTAAGCAGTTTATAATTTGGGAAGAAAAAAAAATGAGATAGTTTAGCCTTTCTGCTTATTTCAAATATGCCTAAGCTCAACAATACGATATGTGATGAAAGCCTCTTTGAGTCCTTTTTTAGAGAGCAAGCCAAATCTTTAAGGGATTTTATCTTTTACAAATTTGGTGACGAAGAGCAGGCCAATGATGTTGTCCAAGAGACTTTCATAAAACTCTGGGACAATTGCAGCAAGGTTCCATTTGAGAAGGCCAAAAGCTATATTTATACCATAGCAACAAACTTGAACACAAGCATAAAAAGACATGAAAAAGTAAAATTGAAATATCATGTAGATACTCTACAGACCTCAAACGAAGGGACGAACGAGTCGCCGGAGTTTATCGTTTTGGAAAAGGAGTATATGGATCGGTTAACCAATGCGATCGGAAGCCTTCCAGAAAGACAAAGAGAAGCTTATCTACTGAACAGAGTGGAAAAAAAGACATACGTAGAAATTGCAGAGATAATGGAGGTTTCGGTAAAAGCTATGGAGAAACTCATGCACAAAGCATTATTAAAGCTTAGAGAAAGCATTGGGGATATATGAAAGGCTTAAACGATCTGCAGCGCACCCAAAGTATGAATGTAAAATCGAGGGGTAGGGTAAACTGAATGCTAAAACGTTACTTTCTTGAATAGGAAAAAATGGATCAAAAAAAAGACGATACTTTTTTATCAAGATGGCTCAACCAAGAGCTTTCGGAGGAAGAATTGAAGGAATTTCAATCAAGCAAGGAGTATCCTCAGTATGAAAAGATATTACTGGGATCTAATGCAATTGAAACTCTGGACTTTGATATCGAGGGTGCCTTAAACAAGATAAAAGCTTCTAAAAACGAAAAACCAGTAATTAACCTAAACAGAAAACTATGGATCGGTGGAATAGCCGCTTCCCTTGCCCTTCTTATAGGTTTCTTTTTCCTGCTAAAAAGTGAAACAACAATTACCACTTCATTTGGAGAACAAACTGCTTTCCAGTTGCCAGACGATTCTGAAGTAACCCTAAACGCTAATTCAGTAATCAGCTATGCAGATAGTGATTGGGAAGATAGTCGAAAGTTGGAGCTTGAGGGAGAGGCGTTCTTCAGTGTGAAAAAAGGAAAAAGATTTACGGTAGAAACGACTTCAGGAGCGGTAACCGTACTTGGCACAAAATTCAATGTGCAAATAATAGAAGCTTTATTTGAAGTGGTTTGCTATGAGGGAAAGGTAATGGTTTCCCAAAATGACACAGAATATATACTGACTCCCGGTAAGGCCTTCAGGTTGATTGGTGATGTTCCCAGCGAATATTCTACTGGATCAAAAGCTCCCGGCTGGAAAAATCATGAAAGCACATTTGAAAGTTTACCTTTGAAATATGTATTGGTTGCTCTCGAAAATCAATTTAATATTCAGTTCGATGGAGCTGTTTTAGATCAAGATTTATTATTTTCTGGAAGCTTTCCGCATTCGGATATGGAACTTGCACTAAAAATTGTTTTCGAACCACTTCAAGTAGATTACACGATCAAGGATAATACGGTATTCCTTGAAAATTGAATATGAAGGCACTTTGGGCTATTATATTGGCTCTTTTCCTAACACCTTTTTGTTACGCTCAAGAGCATCAACCTGACTCCATCTCTCTTAAGATGGCATTAGACAGCATTGCCGAAAGGTGCGAGGTAAAGTTTTCCTACGCTGATAAAAACATAGTCAACAAATCCGTTTTGATTACAGAAGCGGAAAAAGCTTCTTTGGACGAACTGCTTGTCATTCTTGAGGCGCAAACCCATATAAAGTTTGAAAAGATTGACGATCAGCATATTGTGGCTCGGCCATATGAAGCACAGGATCGAATGACCATATGTGGTTTTGTCAACGACAAAGGGGGAAAGCCAGTCCGAGGTATCGTGGTAATGGTTTCGGATAGCACGGGCGCTATTACCGATAAGAGGGGCTTCTTCCAAATCAGGGATGTGCCCTACTCGAATACTATTGTTTTCAAACACCTTGCCTTTGTTACTAAAAAGCAAAAAGCAAGTGACTTTTTAAAAACCGAATGCTCGTCCATCAAGATGATCGAAACAGTTGCCTTTCTTGAGGAACTGGTCATCAGAGATTATCTGACAGTGGGAATCGCTAAAAAGAAAAAAGACATAGAAATCCTTCCTCAAGAGTTAAAGATTCTACCCGGACTCATAGAGCCTGATATTTTGCAAAGTATTCAGCAATCTCCAGGAGTAATTAGCCCGTATGAGACAGCATCAGGAATACATGTAAGAGGCGGTTCCCCTGATCAAAACCTTGTGCTTTGGAACGGCATCAAGACCTATAATCAAGGTCACTTTTTTGGGATGTTGTCAGCTTTCAACCCTTATATCACAAAGGAAGTTACCTTCATCAAAAACGGAACCAGTGCCAAATATGGAGATCGGGTTTCCGGAGTGATAGACATTAAAACGGATGATGAGGTAGCTAATCGCATTTCAGGTGGGGCTGGCTTCAATATGCTTTATGGAGATGGGCTCCTTTCGATCCCCATCGTCAAAGATAAGCTCTCAATTCAGGTATCCGGTCGTAGGGCCTATACCGATACTTTTAAGACGTTCACTTTTGACCAATTTTCGGAAAGGGTTTTCCAAAACACAAAGATTGGTAAGCCTAATTCGACCAATATAGAAAAAAAGAGCAATCAATTTTTCTTCACTGATTATACTTCTAATATCATTTTTAAACCTTCTGAAAAAGACAAAATTTCTGTTAATACTTTGTACGCGAAGAACGAATTAAGTTTTTCATCATTGAACAGAGAGGATGCCCTTACATTCAAAGACTTTCTCAGAACAGAAAATGAAGGATACAACATAGCATGGAATCGTAAGCAATCGGATCAGTTTTCTTTTAGCGCTGATGCTTACTATGCGCTTTACCTTCTTGACTATAATTTCTCCAGCATAAAGGAGGACACCACTGAAATAGCAAGTAAGAAAAACCTGGTTAGAGACTATGGATTCAATGTGAATTCAAGTTTCAAACTCAATGATAATTCCATATTGAATTCCGGTTATCAGGTTTCAATAAATAGCATTCAATATGCTTTTGGTAATGAAACTCCAGCTTACTCTTTGGTTTTGGATAAAGACGATGGTAAAGTCGTGACGCATTCTGTATATGCTGAATTAGAGCTTGACAAAGACAAGACCTTTCTCTCGGCTGGAGTTCGGGCTAATCACTATATGAATCTCAGTAAAACCTTCATTGAACCACGACTCTATTTCCAATATAATCCCATCGAAATATTACAACTGAACACTTCGGCAGAGTACCGCACGCAGGTAGCGAGTCAAATCAAAGAGTCCATTGTAAGTGACCTTTCGCTTGAAAATCAGGTATGGACTTTAGCTTCAAAAGACCGGTTTCCAGTTATTGATACTTACCAAGTGACTACTGGATTTTCATTTAGCAAAAACCTATGGTACATCGATGTAGATACCTATCACAAAAAAATCAATGGTATCACTTCTCTCACCTTTGGCTTCTTGAACCCAATAGACAATGAATATAGAAATGGACATAGTACCATTTGGGGTACTGACGTGTTTGTTAAGAAAAAGATTGGAGCTTATAAGGCCTGGCTGGGCTACTCTTATATCAACACTAAGAATAAGTTTTCGGAACTAAACGATGGGCGATCCTTCCCAGGTAACTGGAACATAGAGCATTCGATAAAGTGGTCGCACTTCTACGAGTGGAATGCTTTTCAAGTCTCTTTAGGATGGCTTTGGCATACAGGAAAGTCTTACACCGACTTGATAGAGGTCTCTTCAGGTCAGGGTCCCATCTCAGTACAATTTGATCAAATCAATGAAAGTAAACTGCCTCTCTACCATCGATTAGATTTTTCTATTCTCTACGAAATCCGCTCGAAAAAGTATCACAACATTCGATATAGAATGGGGCTTTCGGTTCTCAATATTTATAATAGAAAAAATCTACTTAATCGTGAGTTTAGAACTACTCCTTCTCTCGAAAACGAGCTCATAGATACGCGCATTTTTTCTCTAGGAATCACACCAAATCTCATGTTCAGATTTTTTTGGTAGGTATTGTGATATTATAAACAATAGACCATCGAGTCAGCTCTTAGTTATTTTAATAGGCTCAACATTTCAGGTTAGCTCCCAAAACTTATTTTAAGAGCTGAGGTTATTTTCTTATGCAGATTATCCGGGCTAAAGGGCTTACTTATTACACCCTGTATCGGTGAGCTTTCCATAAGCTGCTTATTGAGATGAGCTTCTGTGCTGGCTGTCAAAGCCAGGATTGGCACAGACTGATAGCCATCCATTTCTCTTATCAATCTACTCGATTCATATCCATCCATCACGGGCATTTGCAAATCCATCAGTATAATGTCATACTGTGATCGTTTTGCCGCTTCCACTGCAAGCAGTCCATTTTCGGCGTAATTAGCATTTACCCCCCACTTCTTAAGAAATCTCATCGCGATCAACCTGTTTATTTCATTATCTTCTACAAGGAGGAGATTAATGTCGTGGCTGGTAAGATTCGTTAGTTCGTTTCTTTTCTTATAAGTACGAGCTTCTGTACTTGATACAGGAAGAGATAGTTTGAAGAAAAATTTAGACCCCCGATCTTTTTCGCTTACAACTTCGATTTTACTTCCCATCAGCTGTATAAGCTTATTGGATATTGTCAACCCTAGCCCTGAACCTCCAAATTGTCTGGTAGTATTATCTGAAGCCTGAACAAACCTATCAAATATCCTTTCTAATTTATCAGCCGGAATTCCTACTCCATGGTCTTCTACTTCAAATAGAATTTTGACATTTCCATTCTGAATAGTCTCACTTTTGACTCTTACGATTACACTTGTCTGATTAGCAAATTTGATGGCATTGGCTACAAGATTATTCAAGACTTGAATCATGCGCATCCTATCACCAACAACTGTGGTTGGCAACAAAGGTGATATTTCCAATTTCAATTGCACGTTACTTTCGACTGCCTGGAGTTTCAAAGAGTCAATAGTACTCGAAACCATTTCGGTGAGATTAAACGGCTCACTTGTTAGCTTGATCTTACTTTCATCAATCTTACTGAAATCCAAAATGTTATTGACAAGGTTCATAAGATTCTCACCAGAAAATTTGAGGAGTTTCAAATACTCTAATTGTGTGGGTGATGGATTCTCTTCCGATAAGATATTGCCTATTCCAATAATTGCATTCAGAGGTGTTCTGATCTCATGTGACATAGTCGAAAGGAAGTTTGACTTCTCTATTACAGCCGATTCAGCACGAACTTTAGCTTCCTTAAGTGCTTCCTGCTGTTCTATAAGTCTCGAAATATCTCTTGTCGCCGTTTGCAAAGCAACAACTTCTCCCCGAGAGTCTTTAATAGGAGTAGTATAGGTTTCTGCCCATATGTATTCTCCATTTTTCTTTCTTAACCTGAAAATGATACTGGGAACATCTTTTCCTTCAAGTACATGTTTATGCGAATTTTCCGAAATATGACGAACGTCTTCTGGGTGAAAGTACTTGTATGCATCTTTACCTATTAGATCTTGAGGATCATAGCCAAGCAAGTTTTTTACCGAGGGTGAAACAAAAGTGTACTTACCGTTAGGCTCATGTAAACAAATAAGGTCACTTATGTTATCTGATAGGAGTCTATATTTTACCTCTTGCTCACTGAGGCTTTCTTGAATCTTCTTTTTCTCATCTATATCTCTTGCAACGGCCCATATCTTAACCATTCTATCCCCATCATAAGAAAAGTTAGTTGTTTGACCTACCCATCTTACCTCTCCGGTCTTCGTCACTATCCGAAACTCGTTGTAGGATTCTTTTTTCTTTCCTTTTATCCTTTTTAATGCGGCTTGTAATAATTCCTCTAAATCTGGTTGGTAAATGAGTTCTGTGAATCTCATTTCTTTTAATTCGCTAGATCTATACCCGGTAGCTTTTTCAAGTGTTGCATTGACGTAGGTATAAAAACCATTCTCATCCAACTCAAAAATGAGATCTCCGACATTTTTGAGCAACTCTTCATATCTATATTTTGAGTTCTTAAGTTGCTTAGCTGTCTGCCTAAGTTTCAATAAATTCTCAACACTCCTGGCTAAAGATTTAAGGGCTTTTAGTTGCACTTCGGTTAGATCTCGTGGCTTAGAGTCAGCTACACATAAGGAACCTAGTGCAAATCCGTCTGCATCTACAATAGAAGTACCTGCGTAAAACCGAATATTTGGATCGCCTATCACCAGAGGATTGTCTTTAAAACGCTCATCCTTTGTTGCATCCTGCACATATAAAACCTCATCTTGATTAATTACATGTCCACAAAATGAGGTTTCACGGGGCATCTCTGTGGCTAACATTCCCTGAATAGATTTAAACCACAATCTTTCTCTGTCTATAAAACTTATGATGGAAATAGGTGTATTACATATACTCGAGGCAATAGATACCAAATCATCAAATTCGTCCTCTGGAAGGGTGTCTAAAAGTTTGTAAGACCTTAAAGCTGCTAGGCGTTGATCCTCGTTAATTGGTATTTCTGGTTTAATCAATGTTCCAATTTTATGTAACAGACATATCGGAAATAATAGAAAGATAAACAAATCGTCTTTGGCGGTTTATAACCTCGCTTCTCTAAATTTTGTTTTTTCGATCAATACAGTAAATCTTACATTAAGACTTACAGATTTCACGTTTACATACATTGGAATACATGTGAATCGAAGGCAATTCCTCAATTCATCTTAGTACCGTTTAAATAAAACTTCTTAACCCAAGTCCACTTCATTCGTAATTTTATCTTGCATACGAGAGAGTTAAAAAGTTCCACTAACTCTAACATGATGATTTTAGAATACTTTAAAACTACACTGCGTAATTTGGCCAAAAACAAATTGATCAGTGCGATTAATATTGTGGGATTAGCTATTAGCCTGTCTGCGTTCATATTTATTTATAAGTATGTAGATAAGGAATTGAGCTATGATAAAAGCCATCCAAATCATGAACGGTTATATAGATTGGCTGAGCTGATAGAAAGTGAGAATTATCTAGAGAACTCCTCAAGCTGTCCATACCCTACTGGGCCATCATTGGTGTCAGAGTACCCTGATATAGTAGAGAATCAAGTTAGGTTTTTCAATTTTCAAACTCCCATCGTTACTATAGAACTTAACGACAAGAGAAAATTCAACCAAGATCATGTCTATTATACTGACACAAGCGTGTTCAGTATGTTGGACTTTTCACTGCTAAGAGGAAATACTGAATCAGTCATTTCTAACCCTTTCACAGCTGTAATCTCTTCTGATCTTGCACAAAAATATTTTGGAGATGAAGATCCCATCGGGGAAAAGTTCGTTCTTGAGGGTTTCAATCAAAATAATTTTGAAATCACAGGTATTTACGAGCAGGGTGGTATTTCCCACATAAAAACAGAAATGCTTCTTTCCATTCAAACACTAGAAAGCAATGTGCCATTCCTCAAAAATCAGTGGGTTTGGAACCCGGCATGGACCTATGTGAGACTGAGCGAAAATGCTTCGTTGGAAGAACTGGATAAAACCTTATTCCCCCAGTTTGTCCAGAAGTATTACAATGAGAGGTCAAAGGACATGACCAGTCATTACCTGATACCAATCGAAGATGTGCATTTAAAGTCTCATTTGGAGTTTGAAATGGCAGCCAACAGTGACATAAAATATGTCTATATATTCATTTCCTGCGCATTCTTTCTTATTCTAATTGCTGTGGTTAATTTCATCAACTTGACCACATCATTCTCTCTACTACGTGCTAAAGAAATAGGTGTAAGAAAAGTTTCAGGAGCAACTAAACTGCAGCTGGTATTTCAATTCTTATCAGAGTCAGTTATCATTTCTTTGATTTCATTTTTGATCGCTCTCGGCCTTTGCTACATCTCAGTTGGGATGATGAAAGATTTAATGGGATTGACTATTGAGGACATTTTCAACTTTGATAACCTATCTATACAGCTTGGTATTGTTCTTATAATAGGGTTAATCTCAGGTGTATATCCTGCTTTTTTTATCTCTTCTTTCGACCCGCTTTTGGTTTTCAAAGGAAAGTTCATCTCCAACACCAAGGGACAGCTTCTCCGAAAGGGACTTGTAATAAGTCAGTTTTCCATCGCTATTATATTGATCATTTTCACTTCGGTGACTTACCAGCAATTACAGCTTCTCAACAACAAGGATTATGGTTATCACTCCGATAATATTGTAATTCTCAATGCTGTCAATGCAGGGTTAGGACCAAGACTAAAAGCATTTAAAGGAGCTTTGAAATCGAATGCATCAGTAGTAGATGTCACCATAATGAGTGACATCATTGGCACCAACAATAACAATCACGATTTCCACCATGATGGGATGGCAGCTGGAGAAAATAACTTCTATCCTGCCCTGCTAATTGATGAAAAATTTGTCGAAACGATGGGACTGGAAGTAGTAGCCGGAAGAGATTTCAACGAAACCTTCGACAATGAAGACAGCTTATCAGTGCTTATTAATATGGCAATGGTTAAGACGCTGGGCTACTCGAATCCAGAGGATGCGCTTGGCAAGCAAATGGTTTCTAATAACGGAAATGAAAAGGTGATTGGTGTGGTGCGAGATTTCAACTATAAATCGTTCCACTCTCAGATAGGTCCGTTTATTCTAGACATACCACAAAGAGGACGCAATGGCGGATTCTTTTTTAGAAACGTAGCTATCAGGGTAAATGAAGTAGACAAAAATGCACTTGCTCACATTCAAAAAACTTGGGAGGAGTTTGTACCAGCAAAGCCATTCAGTTACAAGGTTTTGGACACTGAATTAAAGGCAATGTATAAGAGTGAGAATAACTTAGGAGAAATTCTGGGGATCTTTGCAATTCTGACCGTAATTATTGCCTGCCTTGGATTGTTTGCTCTCGCTACGTTCATTGCGCAACAGAAAACCAAAGAGATTGGAATTAGAAAAGTGCTAGGAGCTGGCACGCTTAAGTTGTTTTTCGTTGGATATAGGGAGCAGTTTTTTCTCATTTTGATCTCGCTGTTAATCGCAGCTCCTGTGGCATACTATATCGTGAGTAAATGGTTATCGGACTTTGCTTATAGAATTGAATTAGGAGTGCTTCCGTTTCTAGTAGCAGGTTTGCTTGCCATTCTCATTTCATCTCTAACTGTATTTTCCAACTTCTACAAAACCATTACTGCAGACCCAGCAGAAGTATTGAGGGATGAATAGGATTAATTTACTCCTCTTTGAATAAAAAACCAACCGCAATAAAAAAACCCAAGCTCCTACAAGCTTGGGTTTTAATTTAGAATTCTATTCTAAATATTTACGCTAATTGAGCGTCAATTTTCTGGCTTAGAACATTTTTAGGAACTGCTCCAATTTGTTTATCAACAATTTCTCCTCCTTTGAACACTAGAAGTGTCGGTATAGATCTAATTCCAAATTTGGCAGATACTTCAGGGTTGCTATCGACATCTACTTTGCCTATCACAGCTTTACCTTCATACTCAGTAGCCAATTCTTCCACAAGGGGTCCTATCATTTTACACGGACCACACCATTCTGCCCAAAAATCAACTAATATTGGTTGATCAGATTTTATAACTTCTTCAAAGTTCTGATCGGTTATTTCTAATGGTTTTGACATGATTTCTTACTTTAATTTTATAGTCTCTTGGTAACGCAAATGTATGACATTTGGTTTGACTCGTTTTGATCAATATTTGAGTTTGTTTCTGAAAAGACAAATGATTGAAGCATCTAGTCTGAAACGAGAACTAATGCACCTACAAAAACGTAGGTTTTTACTATCAGATTACTTCACACTCACGTATCCTAAAAATCACATATTGATAGCTGTCTGAAGAAACGATCTAAGGACATCAGGACATCAAAACCTTGTATTGAACTTCATCCATATGATCCAACTCTTTGATGAGGTCGTCACTTAATTCAATAGAAACTTTACGACTAAGCATTTCCAAATTGATGATTCTATCTTCAAACGGAGCGATTACATTCAACTTAAGGATATTTCCTCCTGGATACTTTTGTCCAAAAGATGCGATATCATCAATGAGCATGTTATTCACATCCTGAAGTCGCATCCGTAGTTCTATACCCTTCGTCATTTTCTCTCTGATTTCATCCAGAGGTTGAATCTGATTGATCTTCAACTCAAGTTCATCTCCATGCCATCTATTTTGAACAATGCCTGAGATGTACAAAAACCAACCTGTCTCTAGGAATGGTTTGAATGTAATGTAATCTTGAGAAAACAGAAAAAAGCTATGACTATCGGTATAGTCTTCTATGGTAAGCTGACCAAATGGCTTCCCTTTTTTTGTCATTCGATGCTGGATGCTGGTAACCATCCCTCCTATCTTCACTTCTCTTCCTTGCAAACTAGCCAGGTCTTTCAAATCACTAATTGCTGCATTTGTCAGATACTGCATTTCAAATTTGAACTGATCTAGCGGGTGTCCAGAAATGTATAGCCCAACCATTTCTCTTTCGATATTGAGTTTTTCAATATCGCCATATGGTTCTATTCTCCCAATTCTTGGTTTGATTGTAGAATCTCCTGAAGAGCCTCCTCCTCCAAACATTGAGACTTGCGCGCTTTCCTCTTCTTGCTTGAGCTTGTTAGCGTATTTAATCGACTTCTCTATCAGAGAACTTCCATCCTCATCTTGGTCGACATATTGTCTCCTGTGATATTCATCAAAGCAGTCAAAGCCTCCAGCTTTGGCTAAACTTTCAAATGATTTCTTATTAACCGATCGGAGATTTACCCTTGAGGCGAAATTGAAGATATCATTGAAAGGGCCAGCATTGTCTCTTTCTTCAATGATTGCCAAAACGGCGGATTCACCTGTTCCTTTTATTGCACCCAGACCAAAACGGATTTCACCTACTTCGTTCACCTCAAAGTTGAGTCCCGATTCATTTACATGAGGTCCCAAAACCTTGATTTCCTGATTGCGACATTCCTCCATGAAAAAACTCACCTTCTCAATATTGCTCTGATTGTGCGTGAGAACTGAAGCCATGTATTCGGCTGGGTAATTAGCCTTTAAATATCCGGTATGGTATGCAACCACCGAATAGCAGGTACTGTGAGATTTGTTGAAAGCGTATGCTGCAAATGCTTCCCAATCTTTCCAGATTTTCTCCAGCTTATCTTCCGAATGTCCCTTTTCTTTGGCTTGGCCAACAAACTTGGGTTTCATCTTATCCAAAACAGCTCGCTGTTTCTTACCCATGGCTTTACGCAATACATCTGCCTCACCTTTGGTAAATCCGGCTATCTTTTGAGAAAGCAGCATCACTTGCTCCTGATAAACCGTAATTCCGTAGGTTTCAGAGAGGTATTCCTCCATGTCGTCCAGATCATAGACAATTGGTTTTCGTCCGTGCTTTCGATCAATAAAGTCAGGAATATACTCCATAGGCCCTGGGCGGTACAAGGCATTCATGGCAATCAAGTCTTCGAATTTATCTGGCTTCAGTGCACGTAAGTGCTTCTGCATTCCCGGAGACTCAAACTGGAAGGTACCATTGGTTTCACCTTTTTGATATAGCTCATATGTCTTAGGGTCATCTAGTGGGATCTTATCTATATCAATCTCAATCCCGTGCCTTTTCTTGACATTTTCAATAGCAGTTTTAATAATGGAAAGGGTTCTTAGCCCCAGAAAATCCATCTTCAGCATCCCGGCATCTTCGACAACACTGTTGTCAAATTGTGTTACCAAAAGCGATGAGTCCTTTGCTCGAGCAAGCGGCACAAAGTTGGTCATGTCGGATGGAGTAATAATGACTCCACACGCATGAACTCCTGTATTCCTCAAAGAGCCTTCCAATACAATTGCCTGATTGAGAACTTGAGATGACAGCTCCTTGCCTCTTCTCATAGCGTCAAGTTCTGGTACTTCAGTAAACACCTTTGCGAATTTGACACCAGGCTTTTCTGGGATTAGCTTGGCTATTGAGTCCGTTTCCGGCAAGGCCAGCTCCATGACTCTACCGGCATCTCGAATGGCCGACTTAGGTGCCATGGTACCGTAAGTGATGATTTGCGCGACTTGAGTATGGCCATATTTATTTACAACATAGTCGATTACTTTCTCTCGGCCTTCATTGTCAAAATCAATATCAATATCGGGGAGTGAGACTCTGTCTGGGTTAAGAAATCGCTCAAAAAGAAGATCATAAGCTATAGGATCTACATTGGTAATTCCAATACAGTACGCAACTACAGAGCCAGCGGCAGACCCTCTACCAGGCCCTACAGCCACTCCCATTTCTCGTGCCTTGGATGTGAAATCCTGAACAATGAGAAAATAACCCGGATAGCCAGTATTCTCGATGGTTTTTAATTCAAAATCAAGCCTTTCTATAATTTCATCTGTGAGCTCGGGATATCTATTTTTTGCTCCCTCGTAAGTCAAATGTCTTAAGAAGGCATTCTCGCCTCTTTTCCCCCCATCTTTTTCATCTTCCGGGTTTTCAAACTCAGTAGGTATGTCAAACTTGGGAAGAAGAACATCTCGCTCCAGTTTGTAGGACTCTACCTTGTCGACAATTTCCGAAATGTTTTCTATAGCTTCTGGTATGTCCAGAAAGCTCTTTTTCATTTCTTCCTGAGACTTGAAAAAATATTCGTCGTTTTTCAACCCCGGTCTAAAGCCACGTCCTCTACCTATAGGAGTACTCTGCTTTTCATTTTCCTTTATACAAAGGAGAACATCGTGGGCTTTTGATTCTTCTCTATCGAGATAAAACAGCTCATTTGTCGCAACTACTTTGACATCAAATTTCTTAGATAGATTGACAAGAACTTGATTGAGATGATTCTCTTCATCCAGCTTGTGTCGATTGAGTTCGAGGTAAAAATCATCTCCAAAAATATCCTTCCACCACTTCAAAGCTTCTTCCGCCTGAGTTTCTCCTACGTTTAGAATAAGGTGTGGAATTTCGCCATAGAGACCTCCGCTCAATGCAACTACTCCTTCGGAGTACTTTTGGATAAGCTCTTTGTCAATACGAGGATAGAGTCCATAATTTCCTTCTATATAAGCAAGGGAAGATAGTTTGATGAGATTCTCATATCCTTTTTTGTTTTTCGCCAACAAGACCTGTTGGAATCGCCTATCAGGATCGTCTTTAGTAAACTGGAGCCTTGTTCGCTCTTCTGCGACATAAAACTCACATCCTACTATTGGCTTAATGTCTTCTGCCAATGCTTTTCTTACAAATTTGAAAGCACCAAACATATTTCCCAGATCGGTGAGGGCTACTGCGGGCATTCCGCTTGCCTTGGCTTTGGAAACGATCGATTCTACATCTGGCGTAGCTTGCAGGACGGAACATTGTGAATGAACGTGCAGGTGCGAAAAGCTCCCTTTGATGTCATCTGCAGTGATGGAAACGTCTGAAAGCTGATCTGAAGATTTTTCTCTTATCCAGGCAAAATTTGCTTTGGATAAATCAGGCTCTTCGTATTCGATTTTAGATGGACTGGTCTCATCGAAAGTCTTGATAACTCTCTTTTTAAGACACTCAAAAAACGCCTTGGAAGTCGCATCTACATCATAAGCGGCATCATGGGCATCATCGAATGGATGTCCGAATAGTTTCTCATAGAGTTCGACGAGTTTGGGCATTTTCTTGCGCCCATTTCCCATTATGATATTGCAATACTCAATTGTCTCTAGCCCAGTATCGATATTGGGGTATTCCTCGAGCAGATTGTCAGTGTCAGTACGAAGAAATTCTGCTCCTATAATCTTATTGTCAAATTCAATATTGTGACCTACGAGCACCTTGGCTTTCTTAAGATCAATAGTGAATTTGTCTAAAACGTCTTTTAGGTCTTCTCCAACTTCGAGTGCTCTGTCAGTTGAGATGCCATGTATTTTCTGCGCATTAAAGGGAATGGTAAAACCTTCGGGCTTTACAATATGGTTGCCTTGTGAGATAAGCTTGCCATGATTGTCATGGAGCTGCCACGCGAGCTGCACGAGCCTTGGCCAATTTTCAAAATCGGTTAGTGGTGCATTCTTATTACGAGGAAGACCGGTGGTCTCGGTATCAAAGATTAAATACATGAAGTGGTGGCTTGTACTACAAAGTCGAATCTACAAAATAAAAAAATCTAAGGCCATAATGGTTCACTTTGCCTTTGTATTTTAATCAGTGTGGATAAGTTTCGGGTTTTAAGAAAGGGAAGTTTTTTCAAAAGGGGTCTTTGCTACTTAGACGGGATAGAGGAAAGTATCCTTTTTCTTCAAGGCTTTCTGTTTTGAATTGGCTTAATTTCCATGCCTATTTTGGACTCAATTGGGATTTCACATGAGAAAAAGATACTTCCGATAGCGCGAGCGATCTTAGCCTCTTTTGATGAATGGTCTCTCAAAATATTAAATCAGATAATGGCGTTTGTAAAAGGTTTTGATTGGGTTATTAGTTTCATGGTGAAACTTCTCGATCTGAGGAATCCGAAAATTAAAGATTTATGCATCGAATTGGGTTTCGAAAAACTCAACCTGACACAACTCGACAAGATTAATCTAACAAAATTCTGACACTAGCAGGTCTTGTTACTCATCTCTCAGAGACTTGACAGGATTGACTCTGGCGGCTTTCCATGACTGAAAACTCATCGTGGCTATTGCAACGACAAATGCCAAAAGTCCAGCTATGATGAATGTGAGTGGCTTGATTTCCGTGCGGTAGGCAAAATCATCGAGCCATTGCTTCATACCCCAATATGAAATAGGAACAGAGACTACAAATGAGATGATGACGAGTTTCACAAAATTGCGAGAAAGCAACGTAACTATGTTTGTCACTGAAGCTCCGAGTGCTTTTCTAATACCGATTTCCTTAGTCTTCTGCTCAGCGGTAAAGGCGGCAAGGCCAAATAGTCCAAGACAGGCAATGAAGATAGCAAGTACAGCAAAAACTGAGAATATCTCTCCTACTTTTTGCTCTGCTTCGTATTCTTGATCAAACTTTTGATCTAAAAAGGTGTAAGAAAATGGCTGGCCGGGAGCGAACTCATCCCAAGTGCTTTCTATAGCGGTGATGGTACCTTTAATATCTTCGCCCTGAATTTTGAACATAGCATAGTTGGAGCTATTTCCCAATCGCATGATGAGAGGAGTGATCTTGTCTCTTAGAGATTTGAAATGAAAGTCTTTGACAACTCCTATGATCTTGTATCCTTCGATCTCTGGCAGCCCATCTTCGCCCTGACCACCATGTGAATACAGTTTATCTCCGACAGGTGTTTCATATCCGAATGCTTTTGCGGCTGCTTCGTTGATAACACAGGCACTGCTATCGCTTCCATAGTCCTTGGAGAAGAATCTACCATCTGCCATTTGAATGCCCAGAAGATTTTTATAGTCATAATCAACCCAACCTTGGTTGATTACAAGGCTATTTTCTGTGGTGGGAGTAGCACCGTTAAAGTGAAGGTTGGAGTTACCATTTTCTCCCACGGGTGAAAAACCTGTCATACTTCCTTGCAGAATATTGGGATTTCGCTTTACTTCTTCTTTAAAGGTATTGGCCTTGTCTCTAAGAATCCAAGCGTCTTTGACCATGATGATGCGCTCCTTGTCAAATCCTAGTTTTTTGTTTTGGATATAGGAAAGTTGATCGAAAACTACAGCTGTGCCTATGATCATAATGATCGAGATGGAAAACTGAAATACTACCAATGCACTGCGAATGGGGCCACTCTTCATACCCTGTCTTACTTTTCCTTTCAATACTTCCGCCGGACGAAATGCCGAAAGGTAAAATGCGGGATAGCTTCCTGCCAGAAACCCTACTAATAAAACTATTGCGGTTATGATTGATAAATATTGCCAATCAAATAGCAGTGTAATATCAAGTGTTTTGGAAGCTAGGTTTCCAAATTGAGGTAAAAGAAGTAATACTAAAATGAATGCCAAAGCACCCGAAATCAAGCTGAGCAATACTGCTTCTGAAATAAATTGATTAACCAATTGTCCTTTGATGGCTCCCATTACTTTGCGGACTCCTACTTCTTTGGCTCGATTGGCAGAGCGGGCTGTCGCCAGGTTCATAAAATTGATACACGCCAAGATGAGGATAAATAAGGCTACCGCCGAAAATATATAGACATACTTGATGTCTCCATTGGCTTCAAGTTCGTCATCGCTATGGGAATAAAGATGGATGTCTTCAAGGGGAAATAGCTCAAAGCCTATTGCGTTTCCGTTTTTTCCGAATTCTTCCATATCCATACCTAAGTATTGTGAGATTAGTGGAGCACAATATTTTTGGATTACTTGAGGGAAATTAGCGTCGAATTGCTCTTTGGTCGTTCCTTCTCTTAACCGAACGTAGGTATTGAAGTTAGTACTAAGCCACTGATCGCTTCGAGACTCTCGATTGAATGTAATCATAGAGAGCATTATGTTGTGATGGAAATGAGAGTTGTTAGGCAGGTCTTCATAAACTCCTGTGACTTCATAATCATCCTGATTATCTAAAACCAATGTTTTGCCTACTGGATTTTCTTCTCCAAACATTCTGCGCGAGGTAGAGACATCCATGACTATGGTATTAGGCCGCTGAAGACATGTTTTTGGGTTTCCGTAAACCAAGGGAACGGAAAAGAACTGGAAGAAATTTGAATCTACCATGATCACGTTCTCTTCCTTGAAAGTCTGCATCTTGTCTTTCTCTCTGATGAACCAGTTGCCTGTTTCATTGATTCTTACAACATCTTCAACTTCCGGGTAATCGGCTTTTAACGCTGGCCCGGTAGGGAATCCTACATTGGCGGAGGCCATTTCAGAACCGTTGAGCTTGCCATAAAAATTTACTCGAAATATTCTTTCTGAGTCTTTAAAGAACTTATCATATCCAAGCTCATCTATGACAAAAAGTGAAATCATCATAAAACAAGCCAAGCCAATGGTAAGACCTAGGATGTTCAAAATGGAATAGAATTTATGTCTTGTCAGATTTCGGAAGGAGACATTAAAGTAGTTCTTGAGCATGGTGATATCTCTTTGAGAGTAAAGTAGGTTTCAACTATATAGATTAGAAAAAAAGGAAATGGTTGCATTTCCTCAATAAATCTTATCTATAGGTTATCGATCTTATAAAAATATGATGCCAAAAAAATCCGGAGACATGAAATCAAAAAGCCCTTTAAGAAAATGAGGCGCTAAAGCGCCTCCTGGATATTTTCTTCTTTCTTAGGTTCGAAAAGGGATTAATATCTTCTTTTGGAAAACGATAGGAAAGTGATCGGAATTGGTATTTTAATGATCGTTACCGGACATTGTTCATTTAACTATTCACTGCTGACTTCAAGAACTTATGCACAGATGAAGCGATCTTGAAATAGTCCACCAGCACATTGATCAAATTCTCATCAAGAGCCATTGAAATGGGATGTTGCGACATATAAAAGAACTGCTTATTGAGTATGAATGGCATGTCCTCCACGTGAGCTTGAAATTCCTTATCTATTCGCTTGGATTGTTCTCCTTTGATCCCTCCAAATGTTTCTATAATTGTCTTTGATTGCATGAGGTCGGATGCTTCTTCTGTATGATTAATCATATAATTGCGTATTTTCTTCAGATCTGCAGGACTTGTATGATAGATTCCTCCTCCCACATGCAGTGCGTCACTACTGATACCTAGGTAGAATCCCGGATTGGGCGACTTCCTCCCTCCTGGAGTAAAATTAGCTTTCATCGCCAGATTATATGGAGTCTTGTCCTTGGAAAATCTGATGTCTTTATTGATTCTCATCATCACCTCTTTTGTAGTATCAGGCATTTCTGGTTCGATATGCTGAAGTCTTGGGATCAGGTCTTGAACCAAATTTGTAAACGGAATTTTGACATGCTGTTCGTAGCGTTTCTTATTGGCATGAAACCACTCTGTATTGTTGTTGATTTCTAGTTCTTTGAAGAATTCAATGTAGCCTTGAGTTATCATAGTACAGGTTTTATAAGGAGGTTTAGTTAATCGTTATTTTTTGAAAATCAGAAGCATTAATTGCAATATCATAGTAGTCAAAGGTATACTTAGCTTCTTGCCCTTGATGAAGAATGATTTTGTCAAATAGAAGCATCTCATTGACTTTTTCCCAGTCATAGAAATATGTAGAGATTACTTCTTCCTTTTTAAAAGGGTTGATTTGAGAAAAACCGGCCATCAGGCCAGTTTCTTTATTAAAAAAAAGCCTAACTGGCTCGTTGAGTTTATCCTTGGCTTGTAATTGATGGCATGGGATATCGAAATAAATGGTATCATTCCTTTTGATCATCCCATTGTATCGTTCTTCTAACTGAAGTGAGAGTTCGTGAAACTTGTGTGACTTGAGCACACTTATGACTGACTTTGGCAAGGTGTCTGTTGGGTTGTGGAGACTATCAAGATCAAATGCGATCGAAGCGCTCATAATCAAAGCTCTATAGATTTGGTTTCCTGCAAATGTCTGTTTGAAGTATAGGTAATCGTCTGCAAAAGCGGACGCGGTATAGGTATCGTAAGGGCCATTCGGGCCTTCACATGTAGCAGATGCTTGAATCGTTTTGATTTGATCGGAGATTCCAATTTGATCGTTATGTCTGGCTAAGATTTCGGCAACTGAATCAGCAGATTTACACTGTGTAAGCAGAAGGATCAGAATTAATAATCCTATGTTATGAAGTTTAAAAGCACTACCGGAAAGTGTCAGATTAATTGGGCGTTTCCAAGCTTGGAGAAATTCTTTTCCGCAAGTAGGTTCCTTGAAAATCAAAGTAATAATTCTGCCAAATCGAGAAAGTAGAATTAACAGTTTCATTCCTTCATGATTTCTAATGATAGCTGTGTCAATGATTCCCATCTATCAAAGTGCTGATACGGAACTTCAAACCAACCTGCCAAGGGTCCCTTCTTTTTAAAGGGGTTGAAAGGTGAAACTTCAAAATCAAACTCTCGAATGTCGTAATTCTTCCCAAGCTTAAATACCATCTTGTCTTTCTTAGATAAAAAAGCAAAGACTTTGTCCCCAAGCAAAATAGCATCGGAACTCATCATTTTCCCTACTTTCACACCCTGTTCTTCGGAGCAAAACTTGTTTCTAATCTTTTCAAAGTGCTCTCTCTCCTTACTCATCCACTTTAGTTTTTAATAAGACGAATGGAAAGTTAAGAAATGGACAATTTTAAATTCAAATTTTCCTCATTACTTCTTCAAACAACTCGTGTTTGTAGGATTGCTTGCATTTTCCTTCCAAACTATTCATCTCTTTAGCGTATTTCTACTGTCTCTTAAAGCTATGCGTCCTTGAAATCGGAGATGATTATTGGGACTTGCATGCGATTTCGCGTATCTGACGACTAATCGTAAACAAAAAAAGTGACANNTGTCACTTTTTTTGTTTACGATCTTGATTTTTGATGCATTGCACCATCGAATTTCTTACTCCAACGTCACTTTTCTTTCCACAGAGTTGAAAGGGCCAGGCACGCCGTTTCCTTCAGCGTCGATAAGCTCAAGTTTGATGGATACTTCTCCTTTGTCCAATCCTTCTATATAATATGGAGCCCATTCGTCGATTAAGAATTCTGTTCCATTAATAGTCGCTTTTACTTTATTCCCTTCAGGAGATAAAGTCGTATTCAGAAGATAAAAGTCCAGCATCAACTTCTCCGTATCAGCTCCTTTGTATGTTCCCTTTGGTCTGCTATAAAACAAATGTGGTGCTGTCAAATCAGCTTCTTCCGGCTCCACATCACCAACTGTCAAGTTTTCAACGTGAAACGCTCCGCTGCTCTTTACACTTTCATGATATGATCGCGACAGAAAGGCAAGCACTACATAGTTTCCTTCATCAATCTTATTGGATACACCCGGCATATAATGTGCTGAATACGGTCCGTTGTTAACTATAAAGTGAATATGCTGTCCTTTTCCAGAATTGGCTATGCCTCGTGTAGCTGCGTCTTCTGTCTGGATTCCCAACTCATAATCTGTTACATCAAAAAAGTAATCAACAGCGTAAGTGGAATCTTTTGCTATCATATTGACATCCGACTTTTCAAGTAAGGCATCCGGAAACTGCGGAGATGCTGGTGCTTTCGTAAGTGTAATAGAAGGTGCTGCTTCCTTAGCTTCTTCGGACTCTTTAGGCTTTTTCCCCGGCCCACATGCAAACATTCCTATTGCAAGCAAGAGCACAAATAATTTGGTTAGATGATTCATAATTATGGTTAGATTTAAATGGTTCAACTTAAAGTTATAGAAAGTTATAACATGGTTGAGCTAAGAAAGTTGTCATTCCAAAAACATTGAAGGGTGTTCTTCTTCATATGGAGTCATTTCTTGTAAATATTTGGCAAAAGCCAAAATATTAGCTTCATCAAAGTGATTCCCCAGAAGTACAATGGAGCCCGGATTTCCATCCGCATAAGACCCATTAGGCAACACCACGCAAGGGTGCCCCGTCAGGTTTGTCATAAGTAATTGATGGCCAACAAAACTTGGCGCCACCAACACGTCTATATCCTCCATCATCTTATTGAAATCGATCACCAATTGGTATCTCAACCGATTGGCTTGAATATATTCTACGGCAGGAATCAATCGTGCTTGTCTGAACACATTTGGCCAGGCGTTTTCTATCTGACGCACCATCATATCGTCTTTGGCCGAAATCGTGAGTTCATCAAAGGCAGCTGCTGCTTCAGCAGATAGAATAAAACTAATAATGGATGGCTCGAATTTATTGGGAAGCGATTTTGGAATTAGCTCAATGCCTTTTTCCTTAAGCAAAGCCAAGGTGGTGCTATCATTTTTAAAATTGTTGCTTTCTTGATCTGCAAATTCATCGGTGAGATAGCCAACTTTTAGATTGGTGAAATCTAATGGGTACTGATAATTGAATGGCCTATTTTGAACTTGCAAATCCATCCCATCTTCACCTCGGATAGATTCCAGTACGATGGCACAATCCTCTGCGTACTTACATATTGGCCCTAGTTTATCCATACTCCAGCTTAGTGTCATAGCTCCACTTTTACTCACTCTGCCATACGTGGGCCTTAGTCCGGTATTGCCACATCTGGTTGATGGTGATACAATGGAACCCCATGTCTCACTTCCTATAGCAAATGGAACGAGCCCAGCCGCTGTTGCGGAAGAAGGGCCAGCTGAAGAACCACTACTTCCTTCTTCTAAATTCCACGGGTTGCGAGTTTTACCTCCATACCAGACGTCACCCCAAGCCAATGCTCCCAAAGTGAGTTTCGCAACCAGAACAGCACCAGCTTCCTCAAGCTTTTTTACTACGGTTGCTGTCTCTTTCAAGACTTGGTTCTCATAAGGTTTGGCACCAAAGGTCGTTTTGTATCCCTCTACAGCCAGTAAGTCTTTCACCCCATACGGGATACCGTGTAAGAGTCCTTTGTAATTTCCATCAGCTATTTCATTGTCAGCTCTTTTGGCTTGTGCCAAAGCCATTGAGTCTGTGATTGTGATTACGCACTCCAGCGTATCAGAGTATTTATCAAGTCGATCTAAAAATAGTTGTGTGAGTTCTAGCGAGCTTATTTTCCTCTTTTGAATTAAAGCAGCTAATTCAGAAATGGAATAAAATGCCAATTCATTAAGGTTCTTGGGCTTTTTGATTCCTTTATCGATGTTCCACTCGATTGGTTGTTGCTCTCCTGGAATGCGTGACTCATTCATCGGAAATGTAAACATCATGGAAAAGGGAACATCGTTTGCAAGGTTCATTGACCTTATGGATTGATAGTTTTTCAGCTGCTCCTCAACACCATTTGTCATCAATTCAATCTCCTCTTCGGTATAATCAATGCCAATAATTTCTCCAGCTTCTTTGAGCGAATTATCCTGAGCGAATGAACAAAATAAGGATGTGAGAAAAGTAAAAAATAGTATTGGTGGTTTCATGCTGTAGTAGTTTAGCTCAATGTACTTAAGTTAAAATGTACTTGTCTGAGGGACTAGGTCGATTGGTTAGAATATTATTTAAACTGTAATGTTTCTCCTAATGGTCAAGTATCAAACTCGCATAATCCTACAACAATGAAATTAACGAAAGCCCAACTATTAGGTCTAAGTCCAAAGGGTTAAAAAAGGTAAATAGATGATGAGCGGTGAAACCTAAATATTGAATCCAGAGTATCTTAGTACGACCAATCCTAAATATATGCTTTTCAACTATCTGGTAATTACTTTAAGACATCTTAGAAGACAATCAGGCTACACTACACTTAATATCCTCGGTTTCACGATTGGGCTATTGTCTTCTTTCTTAATCATTCTTTACCTGCATAGTGAATTGAGCTACGACAAGCATATTCCTAATGCCGATCGCATCTTTCGAATATCCAGCGACTTCACCGAACCTGATAACACCTTTCGATGGGCAGTGACACAAAACCCTCTGGGAGAAGCTACCAAGACGGAAATCAGTGAAGTAGAGCAATACACCAGGATTATCCAAAATGGAAAAACAGACTTTATCGTCAATGACATTTTGTTTTATGAGCAAAATGTATTCTTTGGTGACAGTACTTTCTTTGATGTATTTGCATATGATTTTGTGTCTGGAGATGCCCAAACAGCTCTTCATGAACCCAATAGCATTGTGCTCAATGAGACGCTTGCTACCAAATTTTTTAAGGATGAAAATCCCATTGGCCAAATCATCAAGGTGGATGAAATGACAGTCAAGGTCACGGGTGTTTATAAAGATCTTCCCTCCACATCACATATAATTCCAAGAGGGCTGATATCTGCGAGCTCAAGAAAATCAAACTTCAATCAACACTGGGGCGGGTTTAATATATTCACATATGTATTGATCAGGGAAAATGTAGATGTTGCTATCGTAGATGAAAAACTAGATGGACTTCTGGAAAAGTACGTGGATGTGATCTTTGATCAGTATGATGTAAAGGTAGAATATGAGCTTATCAACATTCAGGACATCCACCTTACTTCCACTTTCCTTGGAGAGCCTGAGCCTCTTGGCAGTATGAAATACATCTACATATTTGCTGCGATTGGATTTTTCCTGATCATCATTGCTTCGATCAACTACATGAATTTATCAACTGCCAAATCGATCAAACGGTCTCTTGAGGTAGGAATCAGAAAGGTGATGGGAGCACGAAGAGAGTCACTCGTTTTTCAATTCGTATCGGAATCAATTTTACTTACTTCTGTGGCATTGTTCATTAGTGTTTTTCTTTTAATGGCAATTGTTCCTCTGTTAAATGAGCAATTGAACATTTCTTTAAGTGCGAACAATCTGTTTCAGCCAAATATCTTATTGATCATCGTTGGCATGCTCATTTTCACCAGTTTGCTTAGTGGAAGTTATCCAGCATTTTTCCTTTCTTCTTTCAGACCTGTAGTTGCTTTGAAGGGAAAAGGTTCTGAAAAGGTCGGCAACAAGGCACTGAGAAGAGTATTGGTAGCGGTGCAATTTGCGCTATCCATATTTATGTTGATTGGGACATTTGTGATTTATCAGCAAATGCAATTTTTGAGAAATAAGGATCTAGGCTTTGACAAGGAAAAAATACTGAAGGTGGCTCTAAACAGTCCGCAATCAAGGGAAAAGTGGCCAGTCTTAAAAAAGGTACTAAGCCAAAATCCATTGGTTCAAAATTCATCAACCTCAACTACCACTCCGGGCGGTGGTTTTGGGAAAAATTTAATTGCCGTTGAAACCAACGACGGAACGATGGAAGAATACGGAATCGATATGTATGGAGTAGATTATGATTACTTCGATGTGCTAAGCGTGCCCATGGCCGCTGGCAGAAATATTTCCAGGGATTTTCCATCCGATACTGCCACTGCGGTATTGGTCAATGAAGCCATGGTCAAGCGACTGAATTGGGATAGTCCGATTGGTAAGAAGTTTCAGTTTGATGCTGATAGTACCGTCTTTCATAGAGTAGTCGGAGTGGTGAGAAACTTCCATCAGCAGTCGCTTTACAATCCGATAGAGGCTCTGATGTTTATCCCACAGCTCAACAATCGAAATGTAATGATCAAAACGAAAGGTGATGTGGAAGAGGCTGTGAAGAGTATTGAGAATAGCTGGAAGGAAGTTTTTCCTGAATTGCCATTCGAATATGCTTTTCTGGATACAGATTTTATGGAGCAATATGAAACGGATCAATTGCGTGGAAAACTGTTTCTGGGTTTCTCCATTATGATGATTTTCATTTCGTGTCTGGGACTACTAGGACTAGCTTCTTTTATAGCGGAGCAACGGACGAAAGAGATTAGTATTAGAAAGGTGCTAGGAGCAAATACTTCGAAGTTGGTTGGCTTATTGGTGAAGGATTTTCTGTGGCTGGTGCTTCTTGGAGCTATTCCTGCTTTTGCCTTTGGTTATTACTTCATGAATGAGTGGTTGGCCAATTTTGAATATCATATTGAAATAAGTTTTATTGTCTTCATTGTAGTGTTGTTGCTAGTAGGATTGATTACAGTCTTGACAACAGGTTTTCATGCTTTTAGAGCGGCTAGTTCCAATCCGGCAGATAATCTGAGAAACGAGTAAGGCTACTACATCGATTTCAGATTGCGTTTGGTCAAAGTCCCCTAGGGTTTGGAGAAAAGATATAGCTGAGAGCGCGACGACAGGTAGAAGCTGATGTTGCTCATTGTCTCCAAAACCGAATAGCCTTAGCTTTACTCCACATAGCACTAGTGAGATTCTGAATGCTTTATTTTCTCTTTTGATAAAAAAAGAAAGATAAATTCAGGAATGGGACTTCTGATCATTTCTCTTCCGAACAAATTTAGATTTGTCAACGTTGCAGTTTAGACTTGCATTTATAAAGTTGATTTATGAGCAACCCATTTATAAATAGATTGTTTGAGGCACATAAGGAGTGTCCGGAATGCCCTCCCAGCAAAACGGTGATTGAGTTTTTTGATCGGTTGATGGGGGTATTATTTCCAAACTTTAGCACTTCGCCATTTCACAGTATTGAGGATTTGAGCCTTGCTTTTGAATCGTTGCAAAAAGAAATGAGATTGCTGATAATAAATGGAGGTTCTGCTGAGATGGTTGAATCTTTTTTCGATCGTATTCCTGAGATTTATGATTCGCTTCAGAAGGATATTGATGCGACATTCAGAGGTGATCCTGCTGCTCAAAACAGGGAGGAAGTTATTAGAAGCTATCCGGGGTTTTATGCTATTGCAGCACATCGCTTGGCTCATTTGATGCAGGAAATCGGCATAGGAAACTTGCCAAGGGTGATTACAGAAAATGCTCACAGCAAAACTGGAATAGATATACATCCAGGAGCGACAATTGGGGAGTACTTCTGCATCGATCATGGTACAGGGATAGTAATTGGCGAAACCACCATCATTGGTGATTGGGTGAAAATTTATCAGGGAGTAACGCTGGGTGCACTTAGTGTAAATAAGGAGGATGCTAAAGTGAAGCGTCATCCATCTATCGAGGATCATGTGGTGATATATGCGGGGGCGACAATCCTTGGAGGGGAAACGGTTGTGGGACACCACTCTGTAATAGGTGGAAATGTCTGGTTGACAAAAAGTATCCCTGCTGAGTCAAAGGTGTATTATAAGGCTGAAATGCACAACGAGGACAAGCCTGATTTAATCATAGTGAAATAAGGTAAGCATGCGAATAGCTGATTTGATTGGAAATACTCCTCTGGTAGAGATTCATAATATATTCCAAAAAGAGGGTGTAACAATATACGGAAAGCTTGAAGGACAGAACCCTGGAGGTAGTGTAAAGGATCGTGCCGCTTATGGGATGATTTCGGAAGCTCTCAAAAGGGGGGATATCAAAAAGGGAGATAGGCTGGTAGAGGCGACAAGTGGAAATACAGGGATTGCTCTAGCTATGATCGCACAATCGGCCGGCTTGAGAATGACCTTGCTGATGCCGGAAAATTCCACTGCTGAGCGAATACAGGTAATGCGTGCGTATGGTGCTGAGGTGATCTTAACTCCAGCGGAAAAAACAATCGAGTACTCGAGAGATCTTGCCGAGGAAATGGCCAACAATGATGGCTACTACATGCTTAATCAGTTTGCAAACGCAGATAACTATGGCATGCACTACAAAACTACCGGACCTGAGATATGGAGAGATACCGATGGGAAAGTAACACACTTCGTCTCTGCGATGGGCACGACGGGTACGATAATGGGTGTGAGTCGCTACTTAAAGGAGCAGAACGAGAGCATCCAAATAGTGGGAACTCAGCCAAAAGATGGCTCCAGCATACCGGGAATCAGAAGATGGTCTCCAGAGTTCTTGCCTAAGATTTTTGAAAAAGAGCGTGTTGATCAAACCATAGATGTAGATGAAGATGAGGCACGATCTATGGCCAAAAGACTGGCAAAGGAGGAAGCCATTCTATCTGGAATGAGTAGCGGCGGAGCGTTGACTGCAGCGATCAAAGTTGCAGAACAAATAGACGAGGGTATAATCGTATTCATCGTCTGTGACACAGGCGAAAGATATCTGAGTTCAAATTTATTTGATTAGCCTCCTTATTTTCCACTTTTGAAATTGGGTAGCATCCGATACGCTCCTGAAATGTCTTTAATGGAAAGAATTTCGACGAGCCAAATTTGATAAAGCTAAGAATAAGGTATAAACTTGATAAACTTAAGATTAGCGCTATGAGGCTTTCGCTGTTTGTTGGAATAATGTCTATTGTGTTTTTGATCTCCTGCTCAAGCTCGACAAAAGAGTATCAAAGCTTCGGTGATGTCATAGGTTCGAAAAAGGCTCTGGACATCAAAGTACTGGATGAGGTAAATGTAGCTAGCGACTCGAAAATCAAATTGACTGGAACGGTAAGTCAGGTCTGCCAGGCTAAAGGTTGCTGGATGACTCTGGATACTCAATCTGGTGTTCCTCTAAGGGTCAAATTCAAAGATTATGCTTTTTTCGTTCCTAAGGATATTTCGGGCAGGCGCGTGATAGTCGAGGGAACAATCTCAAAAAAAGAGCTTGATCTTGAATCTGCAAAACACTTCGCTGAGGATGCCGGAGAGCCTTTTGATGATACCAAAGAACTTCTGGAGTACGCTATGATTGCTTCTGGTGTGCTTATCGAAGTTGAAGAATAGAATGATTATTGAGTCCTCGATTACGGTTTAGCTCTAAATCGAATAATATTTTTTCATTCAAGGCTGAATTTTCATTCTCATTCATAGCATTTATTGCCCTTTTTCATCAATTTGCTTTCCCATAATATTCTCGTAAAATTCACGCAAAACATGGATCAGGAATTCAAAACTATTGAGCCTTCTTCTTTATCTACAAAAGATCTTCACCATCACTTGCTTTCGTGTGTCGCTCCAAGACCCATCGCCCTTGCCAGTACAATTGATGCTGAAGGAAAAGTAAACCTGAGTCCGTTTAGTTTTTTCAATGTGTTTTCCACGAATCCTCCGATCATGATATTTTCTCCTGCCAGAAGGGGGAAAAACAATACCACAAAGGATAGCTACGAGAATGTAAAAGACGTAGCTGAGGTGGTTATCAATATAGTAAACTACCCTATTGCTCAACAGATGTATCAAACCAGTCTTGAGTATAAAAAGGGTGTGAATGAATTTGAAAAGTCTGGCCTCACTCCTATTGCTTCAGAAAAAATAAAACCTCCGAGGGTGATGGAAGCCCCTGCTTCCTTCGAGTGTACCGTAGACAAGGTAATCGAACTGGGCGATCAAGGTGGTGCCGGAAATCTTGTGATCTGCAAGGTGGAATTGATCCATATTCAAAATCAATACCTTGGTGATGATGGCTTACCTGACTCTACCAAAATAGACCTGATATCACGAATGGGTGGAGACTGGTACAACAGAGCAAGCGGAGAATCTTTGTTTAAAATGGCAGACCTGGATGATAAAATGGGCATTGGCATAGAGGGTCTTTCGCAAAGCATACGAAACAGCATCATCCTCACACAGAATGAGCTTTCAAGGCTAGCCAGTGTACATGAACTACCTTCTAAGGAGGAGATTCAAGAAGCACGAGCTTGTGATGAAGTAAAGGAACTCTTTCTAGAGTTTGAGATTCAAAGGGATATGATCAAGGATGGCCTCCATACTTTGGCGAAAAACTTGATTCACGACGGCAATATTAGAAGTGCCCTGGCAACTGCCATGATCGTGGATGAGATTTAAAAAGTCAACATTGAGTTGAGTGCACTCCCGTTTGATAGGCGGTTATCATAAGTGGGTTAATGCTGTATCTTTGTCGGGTCATTTTCAATGACAACCCAACTTCAACCGCGATCAATGAGCAAAAATTTCTTTGACTTTGTTTTAGAAACTCCTACCTATGGATGGAAAAACGATCAAGGGGAGTTGATCAAACCCAACAAAAAACAGTTGTTTAGTGAGTTTTTCATGAGACTCAACGCTTTCAAATGTAAGCGAAACTGGATCTCATTCATCTCTTGGTTTTGGCTGGCATGTGCACTTCCTCTTCCCATTATATTTATCGTTTATTTCTTCTCATGGCAATTTGCAGTCATTGGGTTCTTTTACGGGATGGTCATCCTGGGAACTCATGGCACGATATGGTATCATAGGTATTGCACACATGGTGCGTTTAAGTTCAAAAATGAGTTTTGGAAGTCCTTCACAAGAAACATTGGAATAAAACTATTTCCTGAAGAAACGTATGTGGTATCGCATCATGTGCATCATCTAAAATCGGAGCAGCCTGGAGATCCATACAATCCACATGCAGGTGCATGGTACTGTTTCCTGGCTGATGTCAATCATCAAAAGATATCAACCACACTAAGCGAACCAGAATACAATAAATTGACCAAATGGCTTGAGCATGCAGGGTTTAAGATGAACTCCTATGCAGGATACCTGAAATGGGGCTCAGTCGCACATCCTCTAAATACAATCACCCACTGGCTGTTTAACTGGGCTTTTTGGTATGGTGCATTCTTTCTAATGGGTGGACATGCGCTTTCGCTGGCGATGTTTAGTGGTGCTTTTATCTGGGCAATAGGGATTCGCACATTCAATTATGAGGGGCATGGTAAAGGGAAGAATCTAAAAAAAGATGGAGTTGATTTTCACAGAAAAGACAACTCAATAAACCAAGCTTGGCCTGGTATCGTTGCGGGTGAATGGCATAACAATCATCACTTGTACCCAAATAGCGCAAGATCTGGTTTCAAGGCTTTTCAGATAGATTTTGCTTGGTACTTTATATGGCTGCTGAGCAAAATAGGTGCAGCTGTCTCTGTAAATAATGCTACCGAGCAGTTTCACGAAAAACATTATTTGCCTCATAAGGAAGCGACTACTTAATCAATAGTTTTTAGGGAAGATCTTAAAATGAACAACAACGACATCCTCAGACGCATTCGATACGTTTTTGATTTGGAAGACTCAAAAATGAAGGAACTGTTCTCTCTTGGTGGACTGGAAACGGATAGAACTACCATAAGCGATTGGCTCAAGAAAGATGACCATGAGGAGCAAAAGCCGCTCTATGATAAAGACCTGGCTGCCTTCCTTAATGGCTTCATTATAAAAAAGAGAGGGAAGCGTGATGGCGAGCAGCCCAAGCCCGAAAAAAGCCTCAACAACAATATAATCTTGAGGAAGCTGAAAATTGCCCTCAATTTCAAGGATGAAGATATACTAAACGTGATGGAGTTGGCAGACCTGAGAGTCGGCAAACACGAACTCAGTGCGCTATTTCGTAAACCAACTCAAAGTCAATATCGTGTCTGCAAAGACCAGTTTTTAAGGAACTTCCTTCATGGGTTGCAGATAAAGTTTAGAGGGGAAGGTTCAGTTCCATTATCTTGAAATAGGTGTGTTTTTTTAATGATTTGTGAGGTTATTTGTATAGTTAGCCACAACTTCTCCAACCCGATCTACTCTAAATGGAATCAAATAATTTTAACATAAAGTCATCAACAATTGAAAAGGGTTTAGAAGTTGCAAGAGGCTTCTTGAGAACACTAATAAAACCAAGTATTGAAGAACTAGGACTTCTGATTAGCGATCAGGTCAAGTATATTCGATTCAAGAACCAAGTCAAAATCTTACTAAAAGCGAAAAAAGTTGTTGAAAAACGTCAATTAACAGTAAAGTCGATTCCTGTAAAGATTCTTGTACCACTTCTTGAAAATGCCTCATTAGAAGAAAATGAAGCGTTACAAGAAAAATGGAGTTTCATGCTAGCTAACATGGTAGATTCAAGGCTCAATTTTCAAAATAACATTTTTCCACACATCCTAAGCCAGCTTTCATCACAGGAATTTGAAGAGCTGCAAGAACTTTCAACCAAAGAGAAAAACCGAAAAGCTTCCTTGAAAAAATACACTAAAGAAGACAGTAGTGGAAGAAAAACCCTAGGTCAAGCTACTGCTGAAAAACTCACTTTCACCTTGAATCTTGAAGAATTTGAAATAGAGAACATTCAACGATTGGGATTGATTAGATCCATTCCTCCGAAAATTGACATTGAGCCCTTCTCCCTAAATCCAATTAAAGGTGTAGGAGGTTTAAATAGGAAAAAACTAAATGTTGAATACAGAACTTTCGATAATCAGGAATACAGAATTACTGAACTAGGAGAAAGGTTTTTAGAAGTTTGTAGAGAAGATGGTTAATGTGGCTAACAGCAGTCAAATATTCATCGACTAATGAGCTATTTGCAAAGAGCATTTGAATCCGATACTTTTAAGAAACTAACTGACGGTCAGCCTACGTATTTTTAGATGAACGTCCAGGAAAGTAACTCACCGGTAACCATAAGCTCTTGAACAAATTAATTTCAACTCTTCTATCTGTTTTCCTCTGTTACGCGTGCAACCAAACACCTAAGGAATCCTCAACTCAATCTCAAACTGATATCCCGACTGAAACCATCAAAACTAAAACTTCTGAACCAGTAGTCGAGGTAACTAACGAACAAATTGCTAAGGCATCTATTTCAGCTCTTTTTTATCAACCGGTGAACATTATGACTGTTAGAACGAACGGAAACATTGTTTTTGTTAGTTATAAGAGACCGGGTGACGGACAGAAATTTGAGTATAAAATTCAAGTGATGAATAACTCCATTAGCTGGGGTAGCTCTGATGGGAGATGGCGAAATTCTATTTATGATGAAAAGTTGTCTTATTCTGTTATTAGTCAAGAACTCGTAATAACCACCTCCTATGACGATGGATCTAAATCTCAGGAACGCTTTAATATCGAAGAACTTTAACAGCGTTAATACTCTCCTCAACATAGAATAGCTGTTATATGCCAAAATGCATCTTTCCTGACTTCTGTGCAACTCGCACCACGAATCTGTCGCTGGCAGATTCAGTATTTTCTCACTTCTATCTAAGTGTAGACACCCTGATAAGTGAGATGTTAGCGATTATTTAGAAAGTAAGCATTCATTTGAAAATTCCTTTTGGATTTAAAAGGCAGAAAAATATAATTTCGTCTATCATCAATACACAGTCTATGTATAATCTCCCATACCACAAAGAACAAGACGAACAGATAATTGAGGAATTTGTGGCAAAGTATCCTTTTGCCTTTGTAACGGGGTGTGATTCAGAAAACAGACCTATAGCAACACAAGTACCCGTTTTTGTTGAAAAAATTGATGGTAAGAAAGTACTGCGCGGGCATATAATGAAAAACACAGACCATCATAAAGCCTTTTCATATAATGAAAACGTACTTGCCGTTTTTACTGGTAAGCACACCTATGTTAGCGGTACCTGGTACAGCAATCCGAATTCCCCGTCTACCTGGAATTACATGAGTGTACAGATGAAAGGTATGATTCGTTTTTTGGATGATAATGCACTGGAAGAAGTGCTTAGAATGACAAGTCTTCATTTCGAAGATCAAAATGAACAATCAACAACTGTTTTTGATAATCTTCCTTCAGAATTCAAACAAAGGGTGATGGGTATGATTGTGGCTTTTGAAATTGAGGTTAAGGAAATTGACACTGTTTTCAAATTGAGTCAAGATAGAGATGCAGAAAGTTATCAAAACATTATACAAAAGCTTAAAGAACAAAATGAAGATGGTCGTGTGATTGCTGCTGAAATGGAAAAAAGGAAGAAAGAACTATTTCCTGATGGCTAGGAAAAGTGGTACTCAAATAAAAAAAGTTCCTATGAACCTGAGGTCGATTTGTAATTATAAAAAAAACGTTCATCCGAGGTATCTTCCTGAGCCTGTCGAAGGAGACACTGAGGGAATCTTTGAGATCATGGACTATCACGTCTTTTTATCAAAATTTTAAAGCTAAAAGACTCATAGTGACGGTTAAAGGTTTTTTAAGTGATACTTATAACCGAGTTCAGGCTATGAAAATGCGATCACTTTTTATTGACTTGTAACTGGTCATAAATGTCGAACTGCCAATCAAAACCCACAACCTGCAATGGCACTAGAGATTTGTGCTTGAAGAAGCGCATTTAAATCAGGTGACTCTACTAAAACACTCCGTCCGATCAAGAGCAACCCTGAGATCAGGGCTATAGGTGTGGTGAGATTCGAAACTCGTTTAAAAAAAGTAGGCATTAACGTTCGGGAAACACCCAATAATGCCAGAGCAGGAATAGTACCCAATCCAAACACAATCATGTAAGAAGATGCCGACCATACGTTGTGGCTCAACAATGCTCCAGCCGCGGCGAGATATATCAGCCCACAAGGAAGAAACCCATTGAGCAGACCAGAAGCAACCCATTTTACTTTGGAACTATAAAGTTTAGTGAACCTGCCTTTTAAAGTTTGATAAAAAAGAGAGTTGTAATACCAACCCTCAAGTCGATTTCTAATTTTAGGGAAACCAAAAACAACAATTAAAAGCACTCCCAGAGCAAGAGAAAAGTACTTTTGAATTTCGAAAAATCTAATTGAGGAGCTGATCAATCCAAAGCATACACCGATAGCAGCATAAACAGCAATACGCCCTATGTGGTAAAGTAGAAAAGACCCAAGAGCTTTTGATCCGGACTTGGTTGTCAGGGAAATCATCAGTGGTCCGCACATTCCCACACAGTGCACACTTCCAAAAAGTCCGATCAAAAAAGCGCCAATCATCTCAGGAATATTTGTTGCTCTTCGTAGTACTTCTTCCCAGCTGACTCCCAGCTAACTTGTACCTTAAAGTTGCCTTTAATCAATTTTGATTTGCTGACAATCTGCTTATTTCCATCATCTAATTTGATCTTGTGTGTCTGATCAAAAATCGCTCTCGAAGGATGATAAAACTTGATCTCTCCCTTCGCATCGCCAAACGCCGATGGAAAACCCAAAACCAGATGATCTGACTCTTGCTTGATCTCTATTCCCATTCCACTTGCATTGAGATTGCTTCGCTCATCGATTCGATCCTGATAAACCAACTCATCCTGATAATACGTTTCTGAAACGAGATCAATATTTTGCTGAAACGCCATTACAACTATTGTAATCACAAACCCACAGAACAGCACGAATGACAAAGCGATCCCTTTTCCCCAATTCCATTTCATAATTATTCTTTTTCGTCTCTTAAATAGCCGGCCCTAAAAAGCTGGTTTTTATTGTTTCAATAAGCTCGCCTTGCGCATATACGCCCACTTCTATCTTGGTGCTCAATCCATCAAGATTCTGCGGATCTATGACCACAAAAAATGCCCCTGCACCGATCCCTTGTTTCTCCAAATGAATCGGCTCTCCTATCAATTCAAGATTCCCTTTTGGAGATTCCAATCTGAATTCGACCGACTGATCAACATTTGTTTTATTAACCATTTTGATTTGATACAAATTCGTGATGCTACCATCTGGACGTTCCTGATACATCATACCGGGAGTTCTCAAAATCGTCGTTTCAAAATCAGACCGAATCATAAGCAGTGCAATAAAAACACCTATCAGCAGCACCAGCACGCTGCTATACGCCTTCATTCTACCTGTAAAAACAAATGCTTTCTTCTCCGCAACATTCTCTTCCGAAGCATATCGCACAAGCCCTCTCGGCTTGCTGATCTTATCCATGATGCTATCGCAAGCATCTATGCAGGCAGTGCAGTTCACACATTCGAGCTGAGTGCCGTTCCGAATATCAATGCCTGTTGGACAAACCGCCACGCATTGCCCACAATCAATGCAATCGCCCTTTCCATCAGCTTCCCGGTCTTCCCCTTTTCTAAATTTGGCTCTATCTTCTCCCCTCTCATGATCATAGGCAACCACAATACTTTGCCTATCCAACAGCACTCCTTGCAATCTCCCATATGGACAAATGGTTGTACAAACCTGCTCCCTCAATTGACTAAAAACGCCAAAGAACAGCGCCGTGAGAACAACCATGGCTATGAAACCCAAAGGTTCTTCCGATGGCCCACTTTCAATAAGGTACCACATCTGCTTCACACCAATGATGTAAGACAAAAACGTATGCATGATCAGCGCGCTGATAAGAATAAAAATCAACTGCTTGCTTCCCTTCTTCAATATCTTCTCTGTATTCCATGGCTGTTTTGCAAGCTTCTTTTGCTTCATATAATCACCCTCTATCCAATACTCCACCTTGCGGAAAACAAATTCCATGAATATGGTCTGAGGACAAATCCATCCGCAAAATATCCTGCCAAAAACAACGGTAAAAAGTATGATAAAGACCACACTTGTGATCATTCCGATCACAGCCAGAAAAAAGTCTTGCGGCCAGAAAACCTGGCCAAAAATCACAAACTTCCTCTCTATGATATTTAAAAGCAAAAGCGGTTCCCCTCCGATTTTAACGAAAGGGGAACCAAAAAGAATCACCAGAAGGAGTACGCTCGTCAGCGCTCGGTAGTTAGTGAATTGACCCTTTGGCTTTTTAGGAAATATCCATATTCGTTTACCTGATTCGTCTACTGTGGCAATCTTATCCCGATAAGACTCATGCGCCTCTTGCTCCTCGTATATTTCCGATAAGTCTTGCTCCATTAGATTCCCGCCTCACTGGTTTCAGTTTCCAGGGTTCGTTCAAAAAGCTCCCCCTGAGGATCCTTAGGGTTGGGAGGATTCGTTCCCTCCAAAGTGATAATGTAGCTGGAAACCTGCTGCATCTCTTTAGGACTGAGCTGGCTCTTCCATGAAATCATTCCCTTAGCTGGAACACCATATTTTATGGTTTTAAAAATTGATTGGATATCTCCTCCGTGTATCCAGTATCGATCTGCAAAATTGGGTCCTACTCCGCCCTGCCCCTCCTGTCCATGACAGGCAGCACATTTTGATATAAACAGGTCTTTACCCACAGACAAATCAGCTTCTTCCTCAGTTTGAGTCACGGTAGATTCATCGATTAGGTTATCTAGAGATGCTAAATAAGTTTCCACTTCCTGCTCGGCCTCTTGCATTTCGGCTACATACTCAGCTTCTTGCAAGTCACCTGTTTTCAAAACATGGAAATGCAATATGTAAATCACACCAAAAACAATTGTTGCGTAGAAGCTGTAGAGCCACCATGGGGGCAGCTTGTTATCCAGCTCTTTGATCCCATCATAGCTATGACTTGTCATTACTGTTGCTTCCTCTTCTATCGGCACAGCATCATTCATACGGCTCCAAAGGGATTGCCAGAAGGTTTCTTTGGTCTCTTCTACTTCATCAGATTTCCCTTTCTTAATATTCGCAATGGCCATTAAGGCGTACAAAACAGCAAAGAGCGAGATGAGTGCCACAAAAAGCACCACTCCGGCTAGTCCAAGTACGATCTCTACTTGATACTCGGCATATATGTCTGACAGTGATCCTCCCTGTGCAGAAGCAAGTTGAGGCAGTAGTAAAATCGATAAAAAACTAATGATAGACTTAGGTAAGTTCATGGTTCTCTTCGTTAGCGTCTAAAGGAATTTTTGAAATTTCGGAGATTTCAGACTTCTTCATTCGAACGACATAAACTGTCAGCCCAATAAAAAAGACAAAGAATATGACAAGGGAGATCAGCGGAAATATTTCGATTCCCGCTATTGTCTCCATATGATGTTTTACAAATTTCAGCATGGCTTATTTCGTTTCAGTCTTTTTGATATCCGTTCCTAATCGTTGCAGATAAGCTATCAGTGCAACGATCTCTTTGTCAGACACGACCTTTACACCTTGAGTAGCCAAATCCGCACTGATCGACTTTGCCTGCGCTTCTGCATCTGCCAGAGCTTGGTTTTCATATCCATCTGCATAGGGAACCCCCAAAGTCTGCATCGAAGTAATCTTTGCCGGAATCATCCCCTTATCCCACTCTTGCTCAAACAGCCACGGGTATGGAGGCATAATTGATCCCGGAGACATGCTAGTAGGGTCTAACATGTGGTAATAGTGCCAGCTGTTCGGATATTTATTACCAACCCTAAGTAGATCAGGGCCAGTACGCTTAGACCCCCACTGGAATGGGTGATCATAAACAAACTCACCTGCTTTGGCATATTCACCGTATCGTTCCGTCTCTGATCGAAATGGACGCACCATCTGGGAATGACAGGTATAGCAGCCCTCTCTTACGTAGATATCCCGCCCGTTCAGTTCCAGGGGAGTGTAAGGCTGCACACTTGAGATAGTAGGTACATTTGACTTAACCAGGAAAGTAGGCACTATCTCTATCACCCCTCCTATAGCCACTGCGATCAAACTCCAAACAAGCAGGTTGATCGGCCTCCACTCAAACACTCTCCTATGCCAGTGTTCTGATCTTGGAGGAACATAACCCTTCATCAGTGGAGCAGCTTCTGCTTTGGTTTCGCTTATAAAGCTCCCACGTCGGGCGGTCATAATCAAGTTATAAACCATCACCAAAGCACCACTGAGGTACAATGCCCCGCCAAAAGCTCTCAGCATATACATAGGCAATATCTGAGTAACTGTCTCGAGGAAGTTGCTGTAAACCAAAGTTCCTTCCGGAGTAAACTGCTTCCACATCAAGCTCTGTGCAAACCCCGCCCAATACATTGGAAGCGCATAAAAGATGATTCCCAGTGTGCCGACCCAAAAGTGGACATTGGCCAGTTTCTTAGAGTAAATCTGAGTCCCGTAAAGTCGTGGAATCAAATAATACAGCATCGCAAACGTCATGAAGCCATTCCAACCCAGACCTCCTACATGCACGTGGGCTACCACCCAGTCCGTAAAGTGCGTGATCGCATTAAAGTTCTTCAGCGATAGCATCGGCCCTTCAAAAGTTGCCATACCATAGCATGTCACCGCCACTACCATAAACTTAAGAATTGGGTCTTCTCGCACACGATCCCAAGCTCCTCTCAGTGTCAAGAGCCCGTTTAGCATCCCTCCCCAGGAAGGCAAAATCAACATCACAGAAAATACCGTACCGAGAGATTGTGCCCAGTCTGGCAGTGTATTATAAAGCAAGTGATGAGGGCCTGCCCAGATATAAATAAAGATCAGCGCCCAGAAATGGATAATAGAAAGTCTGTATGAATAAACTGGCCTGTTGGACGCTTTTGGAATGAAATAGTACATCAATCCCAAATAAGGAGTGGTCAGGAAAAATGCCACTGCATTGTGTCCATACCACCACTGCACTAGTGCATCCTGCACACCAGCATACCATGAGTAGCTCTTAAAAAGGCTGATTGGCAGCTCAAACGAGTTAACTATGTGCAGCATCGCTACCGTCACGAAAGTGGCTATAAAAAACCAGATCGCTACGTAGAGATGTCTTTCTCTTCTTTTCAGAATCGTCCCCATCATATTGACACCAAACACTACCCAAATCAAGGCAATGGCAATATCTATTGGCCACTCCAGCTCTGCATACTCTTTACCTGAAGTTAGACCAAGAGGAAGCGTAATTGCCGCCGAAAGTATGATCAATTGCCAACCCCAAAAGTGAATCTTGCTGAGCAAGTCGCTAAACATCCTCGCCTTGCACAACCGCTGAAGTGAATAATAAACTCCCGCGAAAATCCCATTACCCACAAAAGCAAAAATCACTGCATTGGTATGCAGTGGCCTTATTCTACCGAAAGTGGTGTACTGAAGTCCGAAGTTCGCTTCCGGCCAGAAAAACTGACAGGCCGCTAACAGCCCGACGGACATTCCTACGATACCAAAGATGGTCGTGGCAATGAGGAACATGCGCACAATGGAGTTGTCATAATAAAATGTCTCTAAACCACTACTTCCCTTTTCTTCTGGAACTGGTGGAGTTGTTACGGTCGCTGTTGACATTGATAGATTGGTTTGTTTCGTCATCAAATAAAATCCTCACCGAGGGCGTGTAGTCATCGTCGTATTGACCGCTATTGGATGCCCAGATAAACGCCACCAAAAAACCCGTAGCAACTACCAGACTAACTCCGATCAAAACGATAATTACACTCATTATTCGACAAGATTACGGAGACCAGCCTATGACATACATGAGCGTATTCAAGCAGAAAACTGATTTTTGTCAGGAGGAGAAGACCAAAGGCTAATGGTCAAAGGCAAGAAGCTAACAGCTGTTTAGTAAACCTCACCTCCTCCCCACAACCCAACTCACTACCCCCCTCGCGGTGGTCAGAGCCAGCCAACACACCAGCCACTTCGGTCTCTGGCTACACCTTACAGCCAATCTTTATATACCTATTTTAGTGTTTCAAAAGAAAGAAAGCGCTAAATGATGATACACTGAATAATTTCCTTTTTTTTGTGAAAAACTGACAAACCTTATTTATGAAATTTTTCCTGTCTCTTCTTCTGACTTTTTGCTGTCTATTTGCTATTTCTCAATCATCCAAAATAAAAATCGTTGAGGAGGGAGTCATCATTAACAATACCACAGAACAATCTCCAGACCCTGATGCTGTATTAGATGTAAGTTCGTCCAATAAAGGTGTTCTCTTCCCTAGACTGACTCAACCTCAAATTGATCAAATCTCTGCTCCACCTTAAGGTCTACTCGTCTATAACCTTGATAAGCGCATCTACCAATTCTACAATGGTGACGAGTGGCTGGAGCTTGGGCTATCCATTTTGCCTACTCCCCCTATTGCTCCTTCTGGATTGGTTGTAACAACCTTTTCTCATAGCAAAATTGACTTAACATGGACAGACAACAGTGACAATGAAACGGGTTTTGAAATATGGAGAAGTCAGACCAGTACTAGTTGTTACGAATTGATAGGAGCTGTATCTGCGGACGTTTCTGCTTATTCTGACCAAGGTCTTACTGCAAATACTCCTTATTTTTATGTAATTCTTGCAGTGAACAATGACTTGACAAGCGAGTATTCTAATGAGGCTAGTGCTCAGACAGCCAATGCATTTGTTACAGAATGGAATACGTCCAACCCCGGTGTGAGCGCTTCCAATCAAATCACATTGCCTCTAATTTCAGCTGGCTCATATGATTTTATTGTAGACTGGGGAGATGGAAGTATTGAAACGATCTCCACCTACGATCAAGCAGAAGTTACCCATACATACGCTTCTGAAGGGACGTATACCGTTGGTATGTCGGGTACTATTTTAGGTTGGGGATTTAAGGACTCAGGTGATGAAGAAAAACTCACGCATATTTCTAGATGGGGAGATTTGCAAATAAGTGGTGCAGGAGCATTTTTTGGTTGCACCAATCTAACCATATCTGCCATGGATATCATTGATCTTGCACAGACAAACAACTTATCTCAAACATTTGCAAAATGTAGCTCAATCATTGATATCCCGAACATTAATGATTGGGAGGTAGGTCATATTTATTATTTCAATAAAACATTTCTTGATGCTCCTCTTTTCAATTCTGATATCTCAAGTTGGAACACCTCTTCTTGCTTAGACATGCGAGACATGTTTCGCGGTGCATCATCATTCAATCAGGATATTGGCGGATGGGATGTTAGACTAGCAACCAATAAATATGCAATGTTTCAGGACGCATCTTCATTCAATCAAGATATAAGTGGCTGGGATATGAGCCTTACACAACTTACAGCATTAATGTTTTCTGGTGCAACATCATTTGATCAGGATTTAAATTTATGGGATGTCAGCAAAGTAACAATCATGAATAATATGTTTCAAAATACAAGCTTCAACGGAGACATCTCCGATTGGGAAACCGAAAATGTAACGAATATGAGCAGTATGTTCTATTCGAATAATTCCTTTAATCAAAATATTAGTAGTTGGAACACTTCGAAAGTCACCAATATGAGTAACATGTTCCGAGAAGCATCTTCCTTTAATCAAGATTTAAACTGGGATGTGAGCAGCGCAGTAAACATTAGTTATATGTTTTATAATGCAGCCGCATTTAATGGAGACATAAGTACATGGAATGTTAGTAGTGTTACGGATATGCTTCGATTTCTCGCTGGCGCAAGTTCGTTTAATCAAAACATCAATTATGATCCCATTAACAATTATTGGGATGTCAGTAATGTCACTACCATGTACCAAATGTTTCATAATTGCTCATCATTCAATCAAGACATAAGTGGATGGATACCTAGTAACGTAACCAATATGAATTCGATGTTTAATGGAGCTGCATCTTTTGATCAGGATTTGGGAGGATGGAATATAGGTTCGTTAACAGATGCTACTAATATGCTTCATAATGTTAGCCTCTCTACCCCCAATTACGATGCACTACTCACCGGATGGGCTGCTCAAACAGTAAATAGCGGAGTGACCTTTACTGCTGGCAACTCAAAATACACCATAGGTTCTGCCGCTGAGGCTGCAAGAAACACCTTAACAAACAGTCCAAATAGTTGGAATATCATTGATGGTGGGGGAATTACTACTCCTACCTTCACTACCACGTGGAATACGGCAAACCCCGGAGCTACAAGCTCTAATCAAATTGCTCTGCCCTTGATCTCAACAGGAACTTATGATTTTTATGTGAACTGGGGAGATGGCAGTGGAAATCAAATCACATCTTACAACCAAGCGGAAACAACTCATACTTATGCTTCTTCTGGCACTTATACTGTTAAGATTTCTGGTTTATGTAGGGGATTAAATTTCTCAACTACCTCGAATCCAAAAGATAACACAAAATTGATCGAAATATCCGAATGGGGTCCATTGCAAATTACCGATGGCAACTCCTTTTTCCTCAATTGTTCCAATATGGAAGTAACTGCCACCGATCCTATCGATTTAAGTCAGACAACAAGTATTGCTGGTTTATTTAGAGGATGCAGCTCAATGACTGGGACATATGCAGATTTCAGCACTTGGAATACAAGTGGAATAACAGCTATAGGTGGAGTTTTTCAGGATACTCCCTTTAATGCAGATATTAGCACTTGGGACGTATCAAATGTAACCATAACCAGCGGTATGTTTTTCAATGCCACGAATTTCAATCAAAACATCGACAATTGGAATGTTGGAAAAGTCACAAACTTCTCGCAAATGTTTAGAGGGGCTTCAAGCTACAACCAACCTCTAAACGGTTGGAATATTGCTGAAAACACAACTGGAAACATAAATATGCAATCGATGTTCCATACAGCCTCAGCATTTAACCAAGATCTGGACAACTGGGATATGTCCCAGACCAATGTTATTGAAGTAATGTTTTATGGGGCAACATCTTTCAATGGAAACATCTCCACTTGGAATACAGATTTGGTCGGATCTCTGAGCTCATTCTTACAGGGTGCTAGCTCTTTCAACCAAAACATAAATCATGATCCCACAAATGGCCATTGGAATACGTCAAATGTCACAAACATGCAACGACTTTTTTCTGGATGTACTTCTTTCAATCAAGATCTTGGCTTGTGGAATGTTTCCAATGTCACTAATATGAGGGAAATGTTTAGATATGCCACTTCTTTTAACCAAGATATCAACTCATGGAATCCTGTTTCTCTCACAGATGCTAATAGTATGTTTAGAGGATGTTCTTCATTCAACCAAGACTTAAACAACTGGAACTGTTCATTGACAGGTGCCACATACATGTTTGAAGGCTGTACTACTTTCAATGGAGATCTTTCAAACTTTGACATGAGCAATGTTACATCAATGGATAGTATGTTCGGGCAGTGTACAAACTTCAACAACTCAAGTATAAGTAATTGGAATACCTCTAGCGTTATCAATATGAATAGCATATTTGCTTACTGCCCTAGCTTTAATCAAGACTTGTTTTGGGATGTAACATCCGTCACAGACATGGATAAAATGTTTAGAAATGCAACAAACTTCAATGGCAATGTTTCAACGTGGAATCCGCAAAATGTAACAAATATGGCATTGCTGTTTAGCAACACCCAGTTTAATCAGGATATAAGCAATTGGAACGTTTCATCTGTGACTATGATGACTTCAATGTTTTATGGTACACCATTTAATCAAGATATAAGCGGGTGGAATATTAGCTCGCTTCAGGACGCTACTGCAATGCTATCTGGAGTTACCTTATCAACATCCAATTATGATGCGCTGCTAATAGGCTGGGCTGCACAGACAGTAAATAGTGGAGTGGTGTTTCATGGTGGAAACTCTCAATATACGCTTGGAGGAGCAGCTGAAGCTGCACGAAGTACTTTAACTAGTAGCCCAAATAGTTGGAATATCATTGATGGTGGTGGCATTTAATCACAGGACAACATAATTATACTTAACCATTTATTCCACTTCAATTAGAAAAGCTACAAAGCTTCTCATTTCAAAAAAATCAAAAAATGAAATTATCCATTTTCTTAGCTAGTATTTTATTCTCTCTGTCATTATTAGGGCAAACTTCTAAGCTTAAAATAGTAGAGGAAGGCGTTATTATTTGATAACACTGAAGAACAGACCCACAATCCAAGCTTGCAGTAAATGGCCAAATTCGAGCAAAAGAAGTAAAAGTACTTGCGGACATCACTGTTCCTGACTATGTATTCGAAGAAGACTATGAGCTACGAACGCTAGAAACCAAAGCTTACATCTCTGAAAATAAACATCTTCCTGAAATACCATCTGCTGCTGAGATCGGAGAAAATGGCATTGACCTTGGAGAAATGAATATGAAAATGTTGAAGAAGATCGAGGAGCTTACACTCTACCAGATAGCACTAATGGAGGAGATGAAGGAAATGAAAAGTGAATTAAAAGAATTGAAAAGCTCTAAATAAGTGTTGAAGGCTTGATAAAGTTTTAAGCAATACTCTTAAAACAAATGATCACTATATAACACGTTAAGAAGGGCTATTATATAATTAATTTTTGACCTGAGAAGGGTCTTGACGTGTATCAAACAAGGTAATAATCTCTATTTTATCTGGTTTAATTCGATAAAATAGGCTGTTTTGTTTGGTTACTACACATTTATATAGACCCTTTATTTCTATTGATTCAGGACAACTTTGTGGAAAATTAGAAATTCTTGATAAACTCTGATCAAGCTTCTTGATGAAATCATTTTTCACCTTGACCGACCACTCGATTTCAAGGTATGTTAGTAAATCGGACAATTTTGACTTGGCTGTAGCTGATAGTACAACTTTCCTGCTACTCATCTATGCTTGGAGATCACTTCTTCGTAATCAAACATTTCGCCTCGATCAAGCTCTTCGATACCCTTGCTAACCTCCTGCTGTTGTGTTTCTGTTAAGTCGTTCCAAAAATCTTTTTCATTTGCTAAAACAAACTGCTTGAGCTTATTTACCAAAGACACGTCTTTAATTTGAGTGATGTATTCAATCAATGAGTACTTTTCAGCCTGAATATCCATGAAATTCGGATTTACTTTTCGGTAAAAATAACGATTCTAATCTATTTCAATTTAATCTATCTATTATTAAGCCAGCCCATTAAATCATATGAAAGTAATAAAAGGTGTAACAGTAATACTACAATCATGATATTCAAGATAGAAAAAAACGCATTAGCAGCTGGACGAACATAAACACCAAAATTGAGGAAGGCACTACTCCTCATAAAACTCCATCAGGTCCTTCATGTAGACTTCATTCCACCCATCTACAATATCTTCATAATCAGCATCTGGGATGTTGGTATGTACCACCTCAAGGGAGGTTCCTCTCTTATGTGGATGAAACTTCATCGTCACAACAGAAGGCTCACTCAGCTCTCCAAAAAACCACTCCTGCTTCATAAGCTTACCTCTTTCAAAGCTTAGGATTTTCCCCACAATACTGCCATCCCACATAGAGAACTCTGCTCCCTCCTCAAGGGTGAAAACAGCCGGAGATCCAGTCCACAGCTCGATGGTTGGTTTGAAAGTCAATCCTGCAAAAACCTCCTCTGGTTGTGCTGATATGATATAGTATTTTTTGAAGTCCGCCATATGCTTTCAAAGTTATAGGAACTCGATCCTATTTCGATCTCTGAATCTATATTTCACTTATCAGCTTTTCTCATTGAAATTTAAGAAGTGCTTATTGGAAGACTTCTTGGTTCACAAATCACTACTCTCTCTCCGCCAATGGCAATAGCCATTCTGAGTGCTCGAATGGTTGCCATTCTACACTGGCAAGATCATATGATGGGTCGTACAATTCCTGATAATCGGATTTATTTAGTCTGGCTTTTCCAATGGCAAATATTGACACATTATCATGTCCTTGTGATCTAAAATCATTTTTCAAAATCTGAACAAATTGCCACAACATATCCGGATGAACAGCGATGGCTCTGGACTGTTTTGAGGTGAGATAATCGCTTGACTTGATGAACCAACTTTGACCGCTATCATTGTCAACCACTTTCATACTGACATACCCATTTTTTGATCTAAGCATCATATGCCACGACAGCCTGTGCCCCTCTTCTGTCCAATGCACATTCCCTTGATATAGCCAGTGTCTTAATGGCAAAAGCACTTGTATCGTTAGAAACAAGCCAAGAACTACTAGCACTGCATTATTAACCTTGTAAGTATCTCTTTTTAAATGCTCTTTTGAGATTGGCGGTTTATTTTTAAAAAACAATCTCCTTATCAAATCCGGCTCTATAAAAAACACTTCGATCGCTATAGCCAAATATGGAAAGACTCCAATCTGAAAAATCGCCGAGTTGAATAGATGAAAAAACAGAGAAACCATAAAAGCGTACTTTCTTGTCTTTTTCCAAATAAGAGCAGGAACGATGAAGAAATCAAATAATATGCCTCCCCACGATATGAAATAATGAAACCAGCTTTTAGTCAATAGCGGACCAATTAACCAGTAGTTCTTTTTTGCTTCGAACCAAATCGAAATGGGTTCAGCGTTTAACCAATCCGGATACAGCTTGGCTACAGATGCGTAGAAGTAAACCACAGCCATAAGCGATGCAAATATCCAAATGCACCACTGAGGACAAGTAAGACTCTTGATTTTGGGATTGCGTTTTACATCCAGCGATGCATATTGATTTGCCGGAACAAAAACCATCAAAGCAGTAAGAATCACCATCAGGTAATGATGATTGTTGTAGGCCTCCTTGTGGAAGAAATATGAGCCCGCCCACAGGATGGCATACATTGCCATGCTAAGTCGATAGTATAGCCCAAGCATGACCATCACACCTGCAGCACCCATTGCGAAGAAGTAGAAATACATCGTATTTCCAGCGAGTGTCTCCAGCCAGGAAAACCCTATAAATGTAAAGAAGTATTGAGGATCAATAAATACCTCTTTGACCCAACCTACAGCAATGGCTCCCCATGCCTCTGCCACAAGAAGAAATCCAAAGGCGATTCGAAAAAATACTAGAGGGCTGTTATCAACAGGTCGAAAGAGTCTTTCTTTAAGAGGCATGAGTTAGGCAATTGCAAATGCAGTTTTTGTTTCAGTTATCAGACCCTGCATGTTATGATAGCGTTGGTTTCTGTAAAGAGATATATCTACCAACACAATTTTAATGACTCCTGATCAATCATTCTTTTTCAAGAAAACAAACTCTCCTCCTTCATCACCAGCTTGGCTGATTACTCCATACTGAGGAACCTGTCCATTTGGGCTATTATTGATCACAGCTATCTTGAATTTTGAAAAAAGCTCACCTGAAGAAATCAAAGGTGATTCGTTTGACTCCAGATTAGAAATCAGGTATTTGATAAATACACTATTATCCGGGACTGTGGTAAGTGTCCCGCTTGTAATAGCCTTGCGACTAGGCATTTTATATAGCTCCAGCATGGCTCTGCTATTCTGAAAAATACTTCGTTCTTTAAGGATTCCACCACTGAAGCAAGCATCTGTTATAAGCAATGTGTGCTTGGATTTTATCCCCCTGAGGTAGTCTCTGATGGTACTATTAGACAGCCAGTTGGCCTTGCTTTCCAAACTTGCATCGACAGGAAGCCAATAGCCTTGCTCCAAGTCTTTATCCCAGATTCCATGTCCTGCATAAAATATTAGCAACTGATCCTGCTCTGTTACTTTCTTTGTCAACTTGTCGAATTGTTCGATCACCTCGGATCTTCCAGGGTTTTTCAAGAAAGTCACATTGTCATTGCCAAAACGATACTTTGCTTCGAGTACATTCTTCAATTTCTCTGCATCACCTATCGGATTATCAAGTCTGGCAATTCCGTCTGCTTGATAATTTTCAATGCCAATGATCAAAGCGTAATATTTTGAAGTATTCAAGCGATTCATAAGTGCTTGTCCCATATGGTCTGCTTCATCTATTCTTACATCAAGCACACGATCTTTGCTTACCTGCTTGAAGCCTCTGTCTTCCTTTGTACCATCGGGAGTGTTTACTTTCATCATTTTTACTTCCCCACTAAAGCCAGGCAGGCAGCCACCTTTCACAAGATTTTTACCCCATCTCCCGATCAGCGTTTGTTGGTCTTCTGAAGCAGAATACTTCATTTTCACCTTGGAAAGACACTGTGTCCCTGTTTTATAATTAAACCGAATGAGTCTCAATTCAACGTCATTCCCGTCAACAAAGCCTTGCAGTTCGTAGGACGCGGAATCTGTCCTTTTTAGGTTTATCATTTTACCTGAGCCTGAAAACGTTAATCCCGTTTGAGCGTAAGTTTCATGAACTTGATAAACGCCCAATGGGGTCTTGGTCGTACCGCTCCAATTGCCTGACAAATTGGGTACCTGAGCGGATAAAGAGAATGATATGAATATCAGTACTGGCAATATGAATTTCATAACCATTAGATTTAATCGAAATATAAAGTTAAGAATCAATCAGGAAAACCAGAGGTTAGATTGAAATCGTACGATGCAGTTCGGAAAATCTGCTCTAAACTTTCTAGGTAATCTACCTTAAAAAAGTATCGTGATTGATTCTCCGAACAAGACATGCTACACAAATGGTGATATCAACAGACAGAAAATGAGTCCGCAAACCGCAATAAGGGTCTCCATGACCGTCCAGGATTGTAATGTCTGTTTTTCGGTAAGCCCCAGGTAACGATTGACCAGCCAAAAGCCGCTATCATTTACGTGAGATAAAATGGTAGCTCCAGACGCTATTGAGATCACAATCAGAGACTTTTCTAAAGTGCCAACATCTACACCCACAAGAGGAGCTGTAAGTCCTGCAGCCGTGATCATCGCCACAGTTGATGATCCTTGTAAGATTCTAACGATTCCAGCAATCATAAAAGAAAAAACCAATATAGGAACGCCTCCTGCCGACATCAGTTCCGCTATCATCTTGCCTGCTCCTGTATCAACGAGCAGCTGTTTGAAGGCTCCTCCTGCTCCAGTTAGCAATATGATAGTACCAGCTGTTGCCAATGAATCTGTACTGATTTGAAAAAGTTCATTTTTAGAATACCCTCTCTTAATTCCAAGAAAATACCATGCAATCAAATTAGCTAGAATCAGTGCTGTAAAAGGATGCCCCAGCAACTGCAAAAGCTCTATGGCTTTAGGAGAAATCCCCCATCCTTGAACCAAAGGGCTGCTTACCACTGTATTGATAACAATTAGTAAAATTGGAATTGCGATAATGCCGATGATAAGTGATATTGGTGGAAGCTCCTTTATCTCATCAGTATCATCGGTCACACTTTCCGGAGCAGACACGTGTATTCTTTTGGAAATAAAACGAGCAAAAACAGGCCCTGCAATAAATGCCGTAGGTATCCCTACAGCAAATCCCATGAGTATAACAGAGCCCAAATCTGCGCCTATGATTTCAGCTACAGCAATTGGGCCAGGTGTGGGTGGAATAAAACTGTGCGTAATGGCCAATCCGGCAAGTAGCGGAATCCCATACAGAAGCAGCGACTTGCCCGTTTTTTTCTGCAAGGCATAGATAATTGGAACAAGTATGATAAAGGCCACATCGAAAAAAACTGGAATAGCTACCAAAAAACCGGTTATGACCAGCGCCCATGGCGCATTCTTTTCTCCAAACTTTTTCAAAAGAAAATCTGCAAGCCCCTGAGCCCCTCCGGACCGTTCTAAGATTGCCCCAAAAATAGAACCCAGCCCCACGACTGTTGCCACAAAACCTAGGGTCCCGCCCATACCATTCTTCATACTATTGATGATGTCCATAGGAGGCAATCCCGCTACAAACCCTACGACAAGACAAGCCACCAACAGTGAAATGAAGGCTTGTATTCGCACTACCAATATGAGTATTAGCAAAACAGCAATACCAACCAAAACGGCTATAATTAGATTGTAATCCATCATCTGTTAGTCTTTTTTAGAAAATTCAGCTCGCTCAATATTTTATCAACAATCTCTGTCGGAGTACAATCAATATCAATCATCAAGGCATCTTGCGGATATTCTAGTGACTCAAACTGCGACTCAAGCAAGACCTCTGTCATGAAATGATTTTGTCTGGACTTTAGCCTACTTGCTATTAACTCAGCTGTTCCAGATAGATAAACCCAGTTTATATCCACTCGACCATCGCCATCAAGTGTTTTGCGGTAGCTATTCTTCAAGGCAGAACAAGCAAGCACAGCTCCTTTATCTTCTTTCCATTGATTGATGTTATCAAACAATACACTCAACCATGGCTCTCTGTCCTGATCATTCAACGGGGTGCCTTGGCTCATTTTGGTGACATTAGTCTCTGAGTGGAAATCATCCGCGTCATAGAACGGAAGCGAAAGCTGGGATGAAAGCAACTTGCCTATGGTACTCTTTCCTGAGCCTGACACGCCCATGACTACAATGATCGGTTTAGAAGTAATCATTGGCGATTATAAGGAAAATTATTCATCTTTATTTTTTCGAAAGCCAATTCATGATTGGTTTCTTTTCATTCCCATTAAGACCAATACCAAACCCTTTCAATGAGTAAAACTTATTTTAGTGATGAGACATTCGAAAAACTAGATGGCACGAAATCTTCTCTGAGCAAGGCCGAATACGAATCTTGTACATTCAAGAATTGCAATTTTGCTTCCTTCAATTTGTCCGACTTCACATTCGTAGATTGCGAATTTGAGGGGTGCGATTTGAGTAATGCCAAGCTTCACAACACAGGAATGAAAAACGTCAGTTTCAGTGATTGTAAACTCTTGGGGCTTCATTTTGAAGATTGTAATAAGTTTCTTCTTGAATTCAACTTCGCCAAATGTCAACTTGACCTCTCGGTTTTTTATCAATTGGATATCAAAAAGACACAATTTGAGAGTTGTTCGATGAAAGATGTCGACTTTACAGAATGTAATCTAACTGAATCAAGCTTCAACAATTGTGATCTTACTAACACCGTTTTTGAAAGAACAAATCTTGAAAAAGCAGATTTCTCAACAGCTTATAACTTTGATCTCGATCCTGAGGTTAACCGCATTAAGAAAGCCAAATTTCCATCTTCCGGTCTTATAGGTTTGCTGAGTAAATACGAAATTAAAGTGTTTTAGCCCTTCCAAAATATCTTGCTGCGTTTAGCTTGACGGCTGCAGTAATAAAGCCTACTACCGTAATCGAGCTTAGCGGCATAAGAATGGCTGATATTACCGGCAAAAGATTTCCAGTCACAGCAAAAGAGAGCCCAACAATATTGTAAGCAAAAGAGAGCATGAGAGCCAAAAATATGGCGACCATCGTTGATTTAGAAAAGTTCAAAATACCAGACAAGCTATTAATCGAATCAGCTTGCAACAATGCATCGCACGCAGGACTAAACTGATGAATATCTTCACAGACTGAGACTCCTACTTCAGCAGCTTTTAGTGCCCCAGCATCATTCAGTCCATCCCCGATCATCAGCGTTTTTCTATTGGTTGATTGGATGTATTCCAATTTATCCTTTGGCTTCTGGTTGAATTGAAGTTGACTAAAAAAGGGTTTTAGCTTTTGGCTTTCTGCATCATTATCTCCTGAAAGCAGGTGTAAATCCACTTGATTCTTCAGTTTCTCCAAAGATTCAAAAATTCCTTTTCGATAGCTTGTTTTAATTCGAAAGTATCCCCGGGGTGAAGAATCGATGTTTAAATATACCCGAGACTCTTGCATATCTGTGTTGGAAGCAACTCCTACCCAATCCGCCGACCCCATCCTTATGACTTGGTCATAGATTATGGCTTCTGTTCCCTTTCCTATTTCTTCATCGAAAGATTGGACTGGCACTTTGTCAATGGAATCATCAATATGGTTAGCAATTAACTTGCTTAACGGGTGAGCAGAGTTACTTCCAGCACTCTTGACTTGGCTTTTTTCTTTATCACTTAAAAGATCACCAACAAACACTACGCTGGTTGCATCATTTTGCGTAAGCGTCCCTGTTTTATCGAAAACCAATAGATCAACTTTCGACATGCGTTCGATAACGGAGGCATTTTTCAAGTAAAACCCTTTTGATCCTAAAACCCTCATGCCATGTCCCAAACCAAATGGAAGTGCAAGTGCTAAAGCACACGGGCAGGCTACAATCAAAATGGATGCTACCGAATTCCACACTTTCGATGGATCGACTACCCCCCAATAAACACCCGTAATCAATGCGATCATAAGGATGGTAATTGTAAAGTACTTACTTACATGATCTATCAGCGCATCGTACTTGACTCTCTTATCAGAGTTGCCTTGATCATTCCAAAGCTGTGTAAGTTCGCTGTTGCTCACAGTTTTAGTCAAACGAACGATCAATTGGGCTCCTATTTGTTTCCCACCGGCAAAAACACTGCTCCCAGATACCTGACTGACCGGTTCTGCCTCTCCTGTCACAAAGCTGTAGTCTATTTTTCCATCACCGCTTTCTATAATGCCATCTGCAGGTATCAACTCTTGATTATGAATAACAATTCGATCGCCAATTGTCAGGTCTTTAAGTAAGACAATCTCCTCTATCCCCTCTATAATTCTGCTAACCGAAACCGGAAAATACGATTTGTAATCTCTCTCAAATGAAAGAGCCTGATAGGACTTGCCTTGGTACCATTTGCCGATGAGCAAAAAGAAAACCAGTCCATTGAGCGAATCTACATATCCTGAGCCCAGGTCAAACAAAATTTCACTTATGCTTCGGATAAACAATGTAAGAATGCCTAGCGTAATCGGGACATCAATATTCAAATACCTGTGCCTCAATCCTACCCAAGCACTCTTGTAGTAATCGCGAGCTGAATAAAACACAACAGGGAGCGATAGGATCAAGTTGATCCACCCGAATAAAGGGCGAAACGTTGATTCTATTTGAAAGCCAACATCGAGATATTCGGGAAGACTGATTAGCATACTGTTGCCAAAGCAAAAACCAGCTACAGCGATTTTGATTCCGATATCTGAACTCTTGCTTTTCCCTCTTTTTTGATCAAGGCTATCAAGGTTGATTGTGGGTTCATAGCCAAGGGAAGCCAGCAAAATCACTAGCTTATTTAAAGGAAGGTCATTTTCAAAAGTCAGCGTAATCTCCTTGCGAATGAAGTTGACTTCTGAGCGCAGGATATGAGGGTTTAGTTTATTGAGATGCTCCAATAAATAAATACAAGAACTACAATGAATCCCTGACAGGTAAAATTTCACAATCGACTTCTTCTCGTCTCGAAACTTAATAAGCTTGTCAGTTACCTCCTCTTGCTTCAGGAAAGCATACTTCTTCTCAACTGAATGATTGTCTTTGATCTTTTCAGCTTTCAGCGATTCGTTTTGATAATATTGGGTGAGGTCACTCTGGTTTATTAGCTCGTAGACCGCCTTGCAACCGTGACAGCAGAAGACTTTGTCATCAAACAAAATTTGATCATTGTCACAATCATCATCGCAGTGGTAGCAAACCTGTTTTGTTTCTAAGGGATCAGAAACAAGATCGTTCGATACATATAGGCTTTCTTCCACAAAGCAAAGGTCAAAAGGGAGAGTTTGATCAATGCTTCAATTGTCAATATGAAAACTGATTTTCGTCAGGTTTTGATAAAAAAAGAGATCGCAACTTTCGCTGCGATCTCTTTACTCTTATTTATCAGTGATGATTATCTCACATCTACAAGTTTCTCTCCATCCATATCAGTGAAAGACTTATTTTCTCCTGCCATTCCCCAAACAAAGGCATAGTTAGAAGTTCCGGCACCAGAGTGGATAGACCATTCTGGAGAAATCACCGCCTGCTTGTTGGTCATGACGATATGGCGTGTCTCCTGCGGATTACCCATGAAATGCATTACAATTTGATCTGATGGCAGGTCGAAGTAGAAGTACACTTCCATCCTTCGGTAATGTGTATGCGGAGGGAAAGTGTTCCAGATACTTCCCGGAGCTAGTTCTGTAAATCCCATCACTAGTTGACAACTCTGAATTCCATCCTCATGGATATACTGGAAGATTGTTCTTTCATTGCAATTTTCTTTAGATCCCAGATCTACTCTGTTGGCATCAGCAAGTGTTGCTTTTTTGGTTGGGTATGCATGATGGGCCGGACTTGAATTGATATAGAACTCTGCTGGAGCTTCCTGTGAATCACTTGAAAATGATACCTCCTTCACTCCCATTCCAACATATAAGCACTCTTTTTTTGCTAATGAATACGATTCACCATCTACGGTCACTTTACCTGCCCCACCTACATTCATCACGCCAAGTTCTCTTCGCTCAAGAAAGAAAGAGGCTTTAGTCAAATCTTCAAAAGCAGGTAAATCGATCGACTTTGATGCAGGTACCACTCCTATTGTTACCATGCGATCATGCATCGAGTACACAGCAATTATTTCGTCCTTTTTCATTACCTCAGGAATCAAAAACTGATTTCTGATTTCTTCAGTAGTGTACTTTTTGAAATCCTCGGGGTGAGTCCCGAATCTAATATCGCTCATATTTATTTTATGTCTTATTTACCTCGCTAGTAGAACCAGCCTAGCCTTCAATTCCGGCAAAGAAAGGGATTTTGAAAGCATAACCAAAATCAATTTTCTTGAAATAGAAAGTAATTGAATCTGTCCAAAAAATGACCTCCAATGCGGTATAATGAATAATATATTCCGCCATTTAGAGCCTCCTATGATAACATTATTGGGTAAGGTTCGGACTTAATATTCTTTGACTCTTATTTCACTTTTCTAAATCTGCAGTCCCCAGACTTTTACTTTGCTCATACCCTTTCAAAAATTCTTCGAGCTGTGCAGACTTTATTTTCTTGGCAATGATTTCTTTTCTCTCGTTTAGCAGATATAGCGTAGGAGTAGTAAATGCATCGTATTTGTTTTGATAGTTACCTGTATAGGTTCTGGGTCCATTCACGTTGATCCAACTTTCCATCTCCATATTGGCAATGTACGTTTTCATCTTAGATATGGAAGTATCTGCCGACACAGTAAAAACGCCAACATCGAAGGATGTGGAATCAAAGAACTTCTTAAGCTCCGGGGTTTCTTTCTTACAATGTCCGCAATCTGGATCATAAAAATAAACGATCGTGTACTTGCTTTTAATATCATGTAAGGCCTGACGCTGTAAGTTGTCATCTAGCATAATCATATTGTGAGCGACCATTCCCAGCAAGCTATTCCTGAATTTATCGGCCTCCTCTTTGATATTCTTTTTCAATTGGTCATTAGCCCAAAAGTCCATATCGCCTGTGGCGTAGTACTTATCGTAGATATGCACAAACACTTTGTCAAAACCCATAAGTTTCACTTCTTGATACTTGATGGTCAGCTTCCATATGAGATACCTATAGGTTTCTGTGCTTGACTTAGCAACGGATGCAAGTCGGTCTATCGCATTGATCACAGAATCAGGGCTAGGCACTATCAACTTATCAAAGTATTCATCCACTTTATTGTCGTATATCGGAGTAGGCATACGAAGCATAGTAGGATCACCCAGATCAAAGTCATCCCAAAAGTGAGCTAGGAAATATTTATACCGCCAGCTTTCTTCAGCAGAATCTGGTGCTTGTGGAATTTCAATCTTTCTGTTAGCCGCAAGAAGTTTTGATGTAACCGTCTCGGGATTGCTGGTGATGATGCGATTAATTTCTGATTCCACTTCATCTCCCATGTTTTGGAATGTGGCTTTTGCCTCAGTTTTTTGTTTCTCTGTCGCAGTGCTGTCACGCAATATCTCAAGAAGGGGTTTCGCCTTTGCACTTTGTGCCAAATTGAATTTCCTGTACTCAAGAAACAATGTATTATCTACATCGCCTGATACTTCCATATTTTGTAAATAATCTGAATGCTGAGTTTTAATCTCAAACTGCTGATCCTCTCCTATCAAAATATCCAATAGACGGACTTTGTTTAACACCAGAAAGTACACGCCCTGCTCCAGTTCCTTGTCTCCCTGAAAAGTAAAGTTCCCCTTGCTGTCTGATACTGCCGTATCTTTGACATAGGTACTTTCTCCAAAAAAATTTCCAAGTAGAAGTGTGGTATCAGGCAATCCCTCGACTACAAAATCAATTTTATAGCCTTGTGCATTGATGAGGCTAAGCGTTGAGACACTAAATAAGAAGGCAAACAGGTGTTTTATCATTATTGATAATTTTCAGTAACTATCAAGCTTCAATTTTAGCCCTAAAGGTGATATTAAGCAAGACCGCAATCGTTAAAACTAACACCTAAACGTTTTTTAAAATGGAAGGAATAGTATTTGTAAAAAAAGGTTTGACGAATCTAGTTTTTCAAAAAAGACTATGGACGAAAAAATCACCAGACTTCATAGAACAATTTCAAAACCATGCTTATCAGAAACGCAAGAATATTAAGGGCTATTATTAGAAAGCCTATCTTCCTTGTTTTAGAATCATATATGAAAACCTTAGTTCCATTTGAGAGTTTCTTATTAAGAAAATAGTAGTTAATTCCAATTGCAATACTTCCAAAGTAAATTATATGATCTATTATACCAAGACCATTTCTAAAAGCCAAAAAACCTATAATAAATCCTGAAACTCCAAAAGTCTGGTAGATCCAGTCCCCTGATTTCCTTATTAAAACTTCCTCTTTTCGCTCTAGTTTTAAATAGCCGATTTTTTCTTCCGAGACAGATGCCCCTCTCTTTTCTAAAACGAACTTCGCAATAGATGCATCATTTCGTTCCCATTCATCTTCATTTACAATAACATCAAGGAGCTCATCATCTTCAAACAGATTAAAAGGATGATCGTCACCAACAGCTCCAATATTAGCTTCACATAGCTTTTCAAGTTTTGGTCTATCCAACTCGGAAACCTGAACGGCATAACTAAGCATGCGATCACCCACAATATCTGGAACAAGATTATCTCCAATGATATCTATTCTATTCGCAATGCCATTCCTCTTCAAAACATCTGAAGCTTCTAGCGCTTCGTTCTCAGAGAGAAATGTTTTATACGTATACAATACATTCATAACCTATTCCAAAAGAAGAAATGTAAATTAATGGATTTAAAAAATGCAACCTATTTCTAAATAACACTTTTATAAGAATCATCTTCTGAATCAGTTTTTACCATAATTACCAGTATTAATTCCGACTCTTACAAACAAAGAAGTTCTACTCACTCCTTAGCGTTTCCACGGGGTTGACTCTGGCTGCCCTCAGGATGGTGAAACTTGTAGTAAACATGCCCAAAGCGAAAATGCTCACTACACAAGCAACAACGGATAATAACCCAACCGCAATGTGGTATGCGTAGATTTCATCCAACAGCATCTTGGTGAGAAAATACCCTCCTGCAGATCCAAAAGCCCCTGCAAGAGAAAGAAGTACAAAGAACTCTCTGTTCATCAAATTCAAAATACTAGCAATCGAAGCTCCTAACGCTTTTCTTATGCCTATCTCCTTACTTCGTTTCTCTGTATTTAAGGAAGCCAATGCAAAAATCCCAGACGCTGAGAGTATTCCTGCTAAAAAGGTGAGGAACAAAAAGATGGTTTTCAAATTGGTATTCACTTCTCTGATAGCTCCCATGGATAGTTCTTCATAATCAAATCCTTGAAACGGCTTATCTGGAAATTGGCTCCTCCAAATCTCTTCTAAATGACTCCTTACTTCAGCTCGATCTTCATGTTTGGTATTCACCAACATAAACCGAATGTTTTCGGAAAAATTAGGATAAAACAGTGAGGGCTCAGGTTCTTTGACCCTGAATAAATTATCAATATGATTATCTACAACTCCCACTATCACCTTTTTGAAACCATGTATTTTTATCGTTTTGTTGTGGTTAAAGGGGTCGATACCTGTCTTATCAAGAAAGGCTTGATTCACTACAATCTGACCATAATCCTCTTTCATTTCCACATCTGAAAATGTAGTCCCCATAATCATGGATAGCCCCATGGTTTCGAAATAGTTTTCCCCTACACCGAAATGCCGGATATCATAATTGACAGTATCAATACTAATGGGAAAGTCATAGTTGTTCCATCCCAAACTTTGAGTCGTAGACCCCACTTCGAGTATTTTAGGATTTTGATCCAACTTGCTGGCTAATATTTCATACTCTTTGCCGCTCTGAACTTCAACTACTGTTAATTGATCTTTGTCGTATCCAAAATTCACTTTCTCTTGATAGCTAGTATTTTGAAGAAAAACTACTCCCGCAATCATGACCATAACTGATAAAGCAAATTGAACGGTAATCAATGTCCTTGTCAACACATTGGTTCCATTGATACGTATGTTACCCTTAAGTAAGGAAACGGGCTTGAACTTGCTATTAAACAGTGCCGGGTATATCCCTGCAAGTAGAGAACTGACAAATATCAAGATCAGTAGCATAACCACCATGTTCACGCCATTGAGATCCGCTAGCTCGTATTGTAACTCCCACATGTCAGAAAAAATAGGAACTATAACCTGAGACATGGACAGCCCAACTCCAAGGGCAAGAACAATTACGATTACTGTTTCAAAGAGAAACTGAAAAACAATCTGCTCTCTTGCAGCTCCTACCACTTTTCGAATTCCCACCTCCTTCAATCGCTTTGAGGTCATGACTATGGAAGTGTTCGTCATATTAAAACAGGCAATAAGAAGAATCATTAACCCCATGGAGACAAAAACAATAAGTCCTATGTTACCAATTCTGAGGTTGACATATCCACTGCCCATTTCATCTTCTGTGTATTTTGTTTTGAAATGCGACAAGCTGTACGAACTGACCGGGATACCATTGGTCTCCTGATTTCGAAAGACCAGATATTTTTGAATATGTTCCTCAACAGCAGGAACTTGTTCTGGTGAGCTTACTTCTATGAACAATGATGGGTCTTTCCAAACTTTCCACCCCTCTGAGCTTATATCATGGATATCCATATAATGCTCAATCCGCATCATGATATCAAAACTGAAGGTGCTGTTAATCGGGATTTTCTTCAAAACTCCTCCTACTATTACTTTGAATTCTTTTTGATTGATAAAATTCAAGGTTAGCACCTTTCCTATCGGATTTTTGTCATCAAAATACTTCTTGGCTACATTCTCGCTAATGAAGATTTTGTGTCTGTCTTTCATTGACAAGTGGGTTCCGGATGCAAGAGGAAAATCGAACATCTCCAAAAATGTACTGTCGGCAAATGCTACCTGCTCACTGAAAGCTACAGGCTTATTAGTGCTTTCACTCTTGTACCGAACATATCCAGATTCAGAAATAAACCTTGTATACCGATCGATACCTGACATGGATGTTGAAGCATAATGTGCCAGATTGGGTGGCGCAATTATATTAGCTCTAGGAGAACCATCCTCATTTGGCTCGAAAACGGAATGAACTTTATAGATGTTCTCCACCTTAGAATCAGCATGAAAACTATCAAATTCTATATTGAAAGCCACTAGCAAATAAGCTGTGATACAACAAGCCAAAGCTATTCCTAAGCCAAATGCGTTGATAATTACATAGCTCTTATTTTTAAGTAAGTTTCGAAGAGCAATAAGGAAATAATTCTTGATCATAATACTGTATTTCTGCCTTTTTCTGGAAAACCAAAAAACACACCAAAATTGCAATTAGCTAAAAGTCAACGCTATACGATTTATCATGTATCAAGTCTTGTCCGATAACAGCACAAAAGATGTTCGATTTGATAGAAGCGATAAACTGAGTTTTCCTCAGTCATGCATCAGACATGCTGATCAAACAAAATGGTATTTCCATCAGGGTCTGTTACCATGAAATTGGCAGGTCCTGTGGTGCTCTGATCTGCTTCGCTATCAAGCTTAACTCCATTTGCTTTGAGCTCTTTTTGAATTTCTCTTACATCGTCAAATGATTCCAAAGCGTTTGCGCTTTGATCCCAGCCCGGATTGAACGTCAAAATATTGTTTTCAAACATCCCTTGAAATAGTCCGATAACCTTATCTTCATTTTTCATGATCAGATAGTTTCGCTCCATATCACCGGCAAAAACTTCAAAGCCTAGATTCTCATAGAAGTTTTTGGATACGTGAATGTCCTTCACATTGAGACTTACAGAAAATGCCCCTAGTTTCATAGCAATTTGGTTTAATTAGAAATAATATAATCTTCCTAAATGTATGAATTCTATTAGAATTATTTCAATTCCACGTTGAATTCGGTGAACAGGTCACCTAACCAGTTTTACTCTTTTTCTTATAAGTCCACCTGTCGTAGCTAAGGATAAAATATAGACTCCTTCCTTAAAGTGAGCCTTAGAAAAATCCAGCGAGGCTTGATTTGTTCTTAATTGCAACTTCCCGTCCAGGGAATAGATTCTTGCCTCTTCAACTCCCAACGATTTAGGGAATTCCAAAACATGAGAAATCTGGAGCAAAGTAGGAATCTCAATATCACTTAAGTCTTCTGCTCCCAAAACCACAGGGACTGGTTCTTCATCCTCTTTCTCACAAGTTTTAAGCGTAAAGTCGGTTGCGATCTGATTTTCACACTGCCCATTCGAGACTACCGCTACATAGGTACCTGAAACTTCTGGAATGATTTTCAAGCCCTGCGAAACAGGAGCCATATCACTGTCGATATAAGACCAATGTGTTTGGTATTGAAGATTAAAATTTTCTTGTACCTCCGAATCTGTCAATGCTCGATTAAAGATTTTCACTTCGTCCAACTTACCGGTAAGAAACTGAGCTCCCCCATAAATGTCCGTGCCAATGAATACTTCGAATTGTGTTTGGGAAATTCCTGCATTGATGGGCGTGCTTTCTGCATTTAGCACTCCGTTAAAATATATTTTTAGCGTATTTCCATCATAAACTCCTGTGATGTGAGTCCATGTATCTAGCTCCAGTTTATCTTCAGCGTCTAAGCATCTTTGACACAAATTAGGTGCGCAATTATCTGGCTCAATGCAAATTTCAACTGTTCCACCATTGTAAACCCACATACCATAGCGAGAGTGACCACCAGCTTCCGGGTTTGTTTTTTCAATGATCGTAAAAAAACTACTAGACACCTGCTCTTCATAGAAGAACCATGCAGAAAGTGTCATCTCTCTATTCAAACTAAGTGTTTGACTATGAGGAATGCTGATGTATCCATTCTCTGATCCTGAGAATCGATAGGCTTCATCTGATTGATTGAGCCGACCTAGGTCGAGCGATAGGTTTTTGACTTCACCATGATTGTTGTTTCCGCTATAGTCAAAAGCATCTCCATGAAAAGGATAGTACGCCACAAGTCCATCTACTTTGGTATTTACGCGAATCGCATGATCCAAAGTATCACACTTGGTTACGCTTGAAGGGTAAACCGCAGTAAAATCGCATTGAGCATGAAGTGTAGCATACGAAAAAGCTATTAGAAATAAGCTAAGAGAGATTGATCTAAACATAGGCGGATTTAAGTTTCTTTGCTAAAATTAGTTTTTGTTAAGGTATTTGCTGGCAAAGAACAACCGTATGTCATAACCTGGACGAACCAAATGGGTGGTTATCTAAATTTTCAAATCAAACTGATGAATCAATAAATGCTGAAAGCACTCATTTTAATAGGTGGAAAAAGTACTCGAATGGGGAGAGACAAATTCTTGCTGGAGCCAAATGGCAAGCCTCAATACATACACTTACATGAAATGTTGATGGCTTTGGAATTAGAAACTTTCATTTCATGCAATGATGGACAAAATGCATTAATTCCTTCTTCTTACAAGAAAGTCCTTGATCTCAAAGATTCTATTGGCCCTATTGGTGGATTGTATTCAGCCATAAAAGAAGATCCTGAAAGTAGCTGGCTTGTAATTGCATGCGACCTAATCAAAATAAATAAGGTGTCCTTAAAGCAACTGATTGATTCATACAGTGGGGATTGCGATATCGTTACCTTTCAGAAGGAAGATTCCTCATACTTCGAAACGACGGCTACTATTTACAAGCCTTCGTGCTTTAAGCTTATTAATGAGCATGTAGACACAGGAAACTACAGCCTTCAGAGAATTCTTAAAAAGTCGAAAGTCAAAACACTTGCAGGTTCAGATGAGGTTTTAAAAAACGCAAATAGCTCTGAAGATTTACTCTAACTTCATTCTTTTGAATCCTGTCTTTTTCCCTCCACAGGTTGGGCATGTGTAATCTGAAGGTAGTTTTTTGAATGCGGTACCTCCGGAAATCCCTTGCTCTTCATCGCCGTATTCCTCATCGTAGACAGTCTGGCAATGGACACACTGATAGAGCTCTTTCTGGATTTTGTCTGTTATCGATTTTACCTTGGGAGAAACAGTCTGTGGCTCTAGTAGATTTTCATAGTAAACCAAACTTAGTTCAAGAATGAGTGAAGCCAGAACCGATTTTGGAACGTTTTCAGCGAAAATTTGATATGAATTCGTATTCGGGTTGAAGCCTTTGCTATGAAGTATGTTGTAGAGACCTTCCTCCTTACTTTTCTCAATTACCACTGAGGTGAACAGTGTAATATCATCAGAAGTCTTGATGGTAAACGTAAGGCCATAGGTGCTTACATCTTGCTTATCCAGCTCTCTAACCAAATAGAATTTTAGATCCATGGCCTCCTCATCCAAAGCAGGCAAGTGCCAGTTTAGTTCCAGCGATGAATGACGCATATTCATTCCAAACTTCCCCATCAGCTTCTCCCAACCTATTCGCTCGCTTTCGTCAATTCCTTTAATGACAAAAGACTTCCATGGAGATAGGGTGATTTTACCTACATCGGTAGAAATACATCTTTCCATGATCGCCTTAAGAATCGATATTTTGTACTTGTTGTCTCGCCAATAAAGTCCCAGCCAATATTTTCCGTCAGGTAACCTGTTAATCCCTTCATAGTAAGGAAAATGTGTTTCAGGGAGGATTAGATTCTCTGTTACTGGTTGGGTATTAAGTTTGACATTGGTTGTCAAAAAATCAAAGATTTGAGAATAATCAAGTCCTTGATGAATCAAGTCTTCGTCTTCTAACGTGCGCGCTATTTTCACAAGATCTTCTGTATAAACGAGTAGCGGCATCTGCCAAGGCTCGTTGTGAAGCTCTTCGAATCTTAGATAGACGTACCAGTAGTTTTCTTGATTGGAAGCAATGAAGTTGACGTTACCGGTGAAAAATGGAACAAGACTTTGAATAGGATCTACGACGTTTACCCGGAAACGCGTCCTATGCTCAAAGCTATCCAACACATAGTGGTAAATGTGAGAAGCTAGCCATCGCTTGCCTGGAATAATGTCTTGAGATACATATGAGCTTACGATGTTTTGATACTCGAAAGCATTGACTTCATAGTGGGTATTGATGTCAGAAAAAGTCTGATCAAGAATCGTCTTGTTTTTTTCCAGTGCAGCAAAAAGAATATCTTGTCTGCTTCCCAAGTGAATGTGACTTGCTCCAAGTTTCTCTGCAGTTAACAAGATCTTGAGCATATCGCCCGGAGAGATGATTCCTCCTTTCACAAAAACTCTTACTAAATCTTTTACCAACATATGATTCTAATATCTAAGACGAATAAACAAAAATTTCACGCAATCAGACTTATCCTACAGGTTCTAATGATCGATCTAATAGACGCTTGACTTCCGATTTGCAACTTCCACAACCTAATCCAGCTCCTGTCGATTGACAAAGTGAGTTCAAATCATTTTCACCCGTCAGTATTGCATCCATGAGATTGCCTTCTCCTACATTGTTGCATGAGCAAACTAATTTCCCCTTCACTGGTTCTGGAGCATTGCCTGATCTCAAAAGCTGCATTCGCTTTTCCGAGAGCTCTGTTTTGCTATCGATTAGCTCCTTGTACTCGGCAAATTCTGCCTTGTCTCCCATAAGAATGGTACCAACAAGTTTGTCATTATGGACAATGCACTTCTTATAGAAAAGTGCTTCTCTATCTAGAAAGGTGATTTCGTTATAGTTTTTTCCATTTGCTGGCACTTCGGCTATACCCACGGAGCAAAGATCGAGGCTCGGAAATTTGAGAATGTTCATAGGAGTGGTTCCTGAATAACTGGAAGAAGGATCACCTGCAAGAAAGCGCGCACAGATATCAGCCTGCTGTTCTGCAGCTGCGGTAATACCGTTCATCATTTGATTATACTCGGCAATCTCTCCTAGTGCGAATATGTCCGAGTCGCTTGTTTGCAAGTAATCGTTGACCTTCACTCCACGTCCTGTATCAAGACCTGACTGCTCTGCAAGCTGGATATTGGGTCTTGTTCCGATGGCATAAACCACGGCATTTGCCAAAAACTCATTCCCGCTCTTTAGCTTTATTTTTAAATCGATTTCTTTGTTTTCTTCAATGCTGACAACCTGGTCATTGGTATAGACTCGAATACCCAAATCTTGTACATATTCCCTCAGCATTGCGCTAGCAACCGGATCCAATTGACGTTCCATCAATCTTGATCCAATTTGAACAATGGTTGACTTGATTTTCATCTCAGCTAAAGCAGCTGCCAGCTCCAACCCTAGCAATCCTCCTCCTATTACAAGCACATGGCTATCAGGGTTTAATTTTTTCTTTAGGTCATCGGCATTTTCACGATCTCTCATGGTGAAAACTCCCGGCAAGTCCATTGGTGCATTTGGCGGAATGAAAGCTCGACTGCCAGTAGCCAATATCAATTTATCGTAATGATGTTCTTCACCAGAACTATCCACAATAACCTTGGTTTGGCGATCCAATGAGACAATTGGGTTTTCAGGGTGCATTTCCAGATTCAAAGCGGCGAGCTCTTTCTCAGTATATTTTACCAGATCCTCCCACTGCTTGGTTTCGTTGACATAATCCGGAAGGAGCACTCTGTTGTAGAATGGCCATTTCTCTTTAGAGAAAACATGGATTTCGTCCTGTTTATTGAAGTCTCGATAGGTATTGACAAAACGATAGGCAGCAGCTCCTGCACCTACCACAATAATTTTTTGTTTTGGTGATTCGTATTTGACAACCTCAACTACAGCGTACTTAAATCCTGGTTGCTTTGACTTAGGGTCAATACGATCACTGGTCAGGTTATTGGCACGAGAAAGATCATGGTTCAATTTCTTACCCCAATGCATAGGAAGAAAGACAACTCCCTTTTTAATGGAATCAGTAACTTTTGCCGCTACGTGCACTTCGCCTCTTCCGTTTGTTATCCTTACCGGATCTCCATCTTTAATGCTTCGAGCTTCTGCATCGAATGGGTGCATCTCGAGATATGGTTTTGCTATATGCTTATTTAGTTTGGCAACCTTACCCGTCTTAGTCATGGTATGCCACTGATCTCTGATCCTACCTGTAGTCAGAATTAAAGGAAACTCCTCAGAGCGTTCTTCATGTTCGTTTTGGTTTCCAGAGATGTGAATTTTGGCTCTGCCATCCAGAGTAAGAAATCTCCCATCTTCAAATAGTCTTTTTGTCCCAATATGATCTTCAGAAGGAACAGGCCACTGCACAGAGCCTAGTTCTTTTAATCGGTCATAGGACAATCCCGAAATGTCAATACTTGTGCCTTTGGTTAGTCTCGTGTGCTCTTCATAAATGTCCGATGCACTGTCAAAATCAAACCCGTGATATCCCATCGCTTTCGCAAAGCGCATAAGTATTTCGCTATCTGGCAATGCTTCACCAGGAGGGTCAATGACTTTGGTCAAGTGTGTGATTCTCCTTTCGGAATTGGTCATCGTTCCCTCCTTTTCCAGCCAACCAGCTGCTGGCAATAGAAGGTCAGCATATTTTGCCGTATCGCTTCTATTAGAAATATCCTGTACAATCACGAATTTGGCTGCCTTCAGTGCCTCATCAACCAATCTGGCGTTTGGCATACTCACGGATGGATTGGTACAAATAACCCAAATAGCCTTCATCTTACCAGACTTAAGCGACTCAAACATTTCCGTTGCTGTTAGTCCAGGTTTCTCCTGAATACACTCAACTCCCCAAAAATCAGCTACTTCTCTTCTATGTGCAGGGTTGGCAAGATTGCGATGTGCTGCGAGAAGGTTCGATAGCCCTCCCACTTCTCTTCCTCCCATCGCATTGGGTTGACCTGTAAGTGAAAACGGCCCATTGCCCGGTTTGCCAATCTTACCTGTGATAAGACTGAGATCGATCAATGCAAGGTTTTGGTTAACTCCAGAGGTGCTTTGGTTCATCCCCATCGCCCACATGGATATGAATCCCTTGGACTTGCCAATCATTCTGGCAGTTTTAACAATTTGATCCTCAGGAATGTCACAAATCGATGCGTACTCCTTGAGCGATTTCTTCCTTACTTCTTTAGCGTAGAGGTCGAACCCATTCGTATGATTGCGAATGAAATCTTCATCAATCATGTCATTGTCAACAAGATATCTTCCAATAGCGTGAAAGAGTGCCTGATCTGTACCGGGCTGTACTTGTAAATGTAAATCCGCTAATTCGCAACTGTCTGTTCTCCGTGGGTCGACAACTATTATCTTGACATTGGGATTTTCGATCTTATGTTTTTCAATTCTTCTAAAAAGAATCGGATGACACCATGCAGGGTTTGCTCCAGCAATAAAAATACAATCGGATAGCTCAATGTCTTCATATGAGATCGGGACATTGTCGTCTCCTATCGTTTCTTTGTAACCAACTACCGCAGAACTCATGCACAGTCGGCTATTGGTATCGATGTTATTTGTGCCTAAAAAACCTTTTACCAGTTTATTAGCCAGATAATATTCTTCTGTCAAACATTGTCCTGAGACATACAAACCCACGCTATCAGGCCCATGTTCTTTGATAAACGTACCAAAAACGGCTGCCGCTCTATCAATCGCTGTATCCCAACTTACTTGTGCCATTGGGTGCTTGCGACTCCAACGCATCTCCGGATGTCTTAGTCGGTCACTCTGATCCATTGCGGTGTAATGCAGGTTCATGCCTTTAGAACAAAGCATACCCTTATTCACAGGATGATCTTTGTCTCCCTCCAATTTCAACCTACCTCGCTTATCTTGAGAAACAATCATCCCACATCCTACTCCACAGTAAGAACAAGTTGTTTTATAGGTTTCTCCAAATTTCTGTGACATCTAATTTTTGTTTGTTACACTGACCTATTCTTACGATCGTACATTCATCTCTGAAAGCAAATACAAAGTAAGACTAAAAATACGTAGTATTTAATAAAAATTAAGTAAAAATACGTAGTTAATATTTTAATATTAATACTGGTAAGTCAACATGTTGAGATATCATTAAATCAAGCTCCGTTTTAACCAAGGTTATTAATGTTAAAAGCCTGAAATTGCGGTACTATTAAACTTGTGTCAGGTTCTTGAAAGATATTCTCCTCATCACTCCCCCGTTTACCCAACTGAATACTCCGTATCCTGCCACTGCGTATATCAAGGGTTTTTTGAATACAATAAAGGTCGAATCATTTCAAATGGATTTGGGTATAGAGGTGATCTTGGAGCTATTCAGTAAGAAAGGACTCGAAAAGCTTTTTGCAGATGTTTCGAAGACAGACTCTCCGCTTTCAGAAAACGCGCAGAGAATTCTTTCTCTAAAGGATGAATATCTAAAGACGATTGATGAAGTCATACTTTTCCTTCAGGGAAAAAACTCAACATTTGCCCGATTGATCGCAACAGAAAACTTCTTGCCGGAAGCATCAAGATTCAAACAGCTGGATGAATTGGACTGGGCTTTTGGATCGATGGGAAATCAGGATAGAGCCAAACATCTGGCTACTCTCTATCTGGAAGACCTGTCAGACTTTATCGTTGAGTGCGCTGATTCCCATTTCGGTTTTAGCCGGTATGCGGAGAGACTTGGACGAAGCGCCAACTCGTTCGATGAACTTTATGATCATCTTCAAAGAGAAAGTTCGTACATCGACGAGCTTACAACTAACCTTCTTGATCAGCGATTAAGAGAAATCAGTCCAAAGCTGGTCTGCTTTTCAGTCCCGTTTCCGGGAAATCTATACAGTGCGTTTCGCTGTGCTGGCTTTATCAAGAAGCACTATCCCGAAATGAAAATCGCCATGGGAGGTGGTTTTCCCAACACAGAACTTAGGCAGATTACTGATCCAAGAGTTTTTGATTTTTTTGACTTCATCACGCTGGATGATGGAGAACTTCCTCTTGAATTGCTCATATCAAGTTTATCCGATCAAAAGACAAAGCCTGAGTTTAAAAGGACTTTTCTAAGAGAAAACGGCAAAGTTGTTTTTAACAATTCCACTACTAGGCACGACTACAAGCAGCAAGCCGTAGGTACTCCAGATTACTCGGATCTACTGCTAGATCAATACATTTCAGTCATAGAAGTAGCCAACCCCATGCATAGTCTCTGGAGCGATGGCAGATGGAATAAACTCACGATGGCTCATGGCTGCTACTGGGGCAAGTGTACTTTTTGCGATATCTCACTTGACTACATCAAACTCTATGAACCCATAGCTGCAAAGACACTAGTGGATAGAATGGAGCAGATGATCGAGCAAACTGGAGAACGAGGCTTCCATTTTGTGGATGAGGCAGCTCCCCCTGCATTGATGCGAGAGGTAGCACTAGAGATTGTTAGAAGAAAACTGGCCGTAACATGGTGGACCAACATCAGGTTCGAAAAGAATTTCACCAAGGATTTATGTGTTTTATTAAACGCATCAGGATGCATCGCGGTATCAGGTGGACTTGAAGTAGCTTCTGATAGACTTCTAAAACTAATCGATAAGGGTGTGACCGTAGCGCAAGTTGCGCAGGTAACCAGCCATTTCACCAATGCTGATATCATGGTGCACTCCTACCTGATGTACGGTTATCCTACTCAGACGATACAAGAAACTGTCGATAGTCTGGAAATGGTAAGGCAGATGTTTGAGCTGGGTATTTTGCAATCAGGTTTCTGGCATCAGTTTGCGCTCACAGCGCACAGCCCTGTTGGATTGGATCCAGAGTCGTTCGGTGTGAACCCAGAAGTAAAACCTATTTCGTTTGCGCACAATGACATTGCGTTTGAAGATCAAACAGGAATCAATCATGAGGCTTTCAGCTATGGGTTGAAGAAATCACTCTTCAATTTTATGCATGGACTATGCTACGACTTTCCGCTTCAGGAATGGTTTGATTTCAAAATCCCAAAACCGAAGGTTAAAAAAAACTATATATCAGAATGTCTTAGCGATCTGGATGAAAAAGGGATTAAACCTAATGCCAAAGTAGTATGGCTAGGATCTGAGCCTCTTACTAACAAAGTCTCCAAATCGAAAAAAGGAAAGACTCAGCTGAGGCATCAATTCATCTTTCATAATAAGAAAAACAAGTTTGAAATTCTCCTTGATCCGGAAAGGGGCGAATGGCTAGCCAGGGCACTTCAAAAAGTCTCTCATGCTCAAGAAGTCAAAGTGAGCTTTAAAGAACTACAATCGGATTACGAGACTCGATTTAGTGGGTTTGAGAGCTTCTGGAATTCTAAGCAAATAAATGTGCTGAGAGAGAATGGATTGGTGGTGGTTTGAGGCTAGATTACTAAAGTCTTAACTGCATGATGAGATTCCAGACATTTTTTTCTCTTCTATAATTTTGGCGCAAAAATTCTGGAATGACACTCTACTTTTTTTACAAGACAAAACTGTTATTTCCTTAAGTCAACAGTCGTTACCCCCGTGCATGTGCACAATGTCGTTAAGTAAGGTTGTCACTCCAGAATGGAGTCTCTGCTACATGGAAAAATTACTCTTAAAAACCATAGATCTCATTCTGGGATGACTTCAGGAAGTACAGCATTTTTTAACTTAACGACATTGTACAAATGATGGAATTTCATTCTAAAAGAAGAAATGTCATGAATCTGCTTAAATCAATGACATTACTATAATGCCTCTTAATCACTATACTTCTTTTCCAAAGCTTTGATCTCCTCAACCATGCTCATAACCGGCTCTTCTAGCTCTCTTCCCATTTTTTTAATCTCGTTGGGATGCTCCTCTTCCATGATCTTCATGAGTGCAAAGTATAAGACTTTAAACCGATCTTTAAGCTGATATTGTTCTTTCTGAAAGAGGTTGAAAACATAGTTTTTCAGCCCCTTTGCAACAGCGAATGATAAAACATCTTGAACATGCCATGACACCTTCTCATCAGCAATCATTTTATCAATAACAGAGTCGAAAAATGAAGTTGCTTCACTTGGTTTATTAGCCCATAGCAAAAATTTAATTTTAAGCAAAAAAGGGACTTGCTCAGAACTACCTTGCAAAAGCCCTTCTAGCCAAAGTGCTCCTTTTTCAGCATATTGCTTTAAATCTTCATCTATTATAAGAACAAGCATATTTCTCGTAGCAAGAATATCCTTATTTTCCATTCCCAGTAAATAATACTTTTCTGCTTTTATATAATCTTTAAAAACCTCATTGTAAAGCAACCCCAAATTGGTTATCGCTTCCGAATGTCCTTTTTCAACAGCCTTCAAATAATATTCTTCTGCTTTCTTATAATCCTTATGAACATTTTCATACAGGAAAGCCAAATTGTACATCGCATTTAAATGATCCTTTTCAACGGCTTTCAAATAATATTTCTCCGCTTTCTCATAGTCATAGAGAACATTTTTATAAAGTAAAGCCAAATTGTACATGGCTCCTGAATCCTCTTTTTCAATCGCTTTCAGATAGTATTCCTCTGCTTTCTCCATATCTCCTTGTTCATCATACAAATACCCATTATAAAAATAACTTACCCCATCGGGTAAAGAAGCCTTGTTTATAAGTACCTTCGCTTGAGAGAATTTCTTTTCAGCTATTAAGAACTTAAATTTCTGATAAAAATCTTCATGAGGCATAGGGAAATTCTCATCGATAACCTCTAAGTTATTTGTAAGCATGTTTCTTGCTGATTCGATCAATTCATCTCTATTTTCTATTTCCAGCCCATCTGCTGTAGCATAAGCATAAGTCATTGCCTTGATGTACTCCGGATGAAGCTTCTCATTTTGCAAACGACTGGAAAAGTCTGAAGCGGTCCGTGACAGAGTCATTTTATCACACCAGAGCTCCAGAAATCGGGTGAGCCATATTACTTTTTGTCTTGAGTTTCTGGGAGCATACTGCATGAGGTACCAGATATTAAAAAAGCGTTCCTGCAGCTGATAGTACTTGTTTTTACCAGTGGACTTCTCCGCATGCACCACATTGCTTTTCACTAACGAGCTAAGTTGAGCAGAAACCGCTTTGCTCTCCATCCGTGTTTTCTTAGCCAGCTCACCTACATTCATTCCGTCCCAGTTCAGCGCAAGTTTGTCCACAATCTCTTGCTGCTGAGACGGAAGCTCATCCATTCTGTGTTTGTAAAGGGGCGTCACATCGTCCAGTAGTTTTTTTAGGTCGTTGATGCTGTTTCCCTCCTTTTCATCCATGAATATTTCAAAGAGCATGACAATGGTTCGCGGCACTCCTCCCGTAAGTATACGGAGTGACTCCAATCGTCCGGGCTGTGTTTGGATGATCTCTTTTACTTTGCTACTCTCTTTTTTCTCTCCTAGCCGTAGCAAAAGGGTTTTTGCCTCTTTGCTAGTGAGCTTATCTAGCTTTATTACTTTATAAAAGTCAAAAAAGCTTTTGTCATATCGGTAAAAGCTCTCTAGTAGCACGGCAGACCCTCCGATAATTTTAAGTCCTTTAAAATCAATTAGAATTTCACGCAATCGCTGTTGCTCCTGTCTGGCGAACTTATCCACCATGATCCCGAAATTATCGATTAAAAGCAATAATCGATGCTGGTGTTTCTCAATGGCTGCTTTCAAAACCTCAAAGCATCTATCAGGGTAATCGTCAAGCTCTTGAATTGCTTGTAATTCGTACCAGATACCAGCATATTCCGATTCATTGTCTTCAAGGTAAAGTGCGACTTGTTCCCACAGTTTATAGAGCGTTCTAACACCGTACTGCTCTTCTCCAAAAATAACGGGGATCAGTCCTTTTCCTCGAAATTCCTCTTTCACTTGATAGAAGACGCGATGCATAAGTGTCGTTTTACCCATACCTCGCATGCCTTGCAAAATCATGTGTTGTGCAGATTTATCCAATCGCTCTGATCGGATACTGGTCATGATTTTCTCATATTCTGAAAGTCGAATTACAAAATCTTCTTTCAGCTCGTTTTCCGGTTTATGCTGGGGTCTGTAGATAGGTTCTTTCATCATTTGCTTCTTTAGATGGCAATATTTCGTTCCCACCAGATTCTTAGCAAGGGAGAATTAAAAATGTATCGTTTGTTTTCATTGGCATGAATGTAGCCGTCGTATTCGAGTGTCCTGACGATCGTTCCGTAATCTTCTTGCAGTCCATACTTACTCGCCAAATCGAAAACCTCATTCACTGATAGCCCTTTATCAGATTTAGAAATAGCATTGAGTGTTTCTTTAGCAAATGAAAAATGGTCTCCTTTTATGGCGGTTCTTAACCTTGTGAGCCAATGCTCAAAATAAATCCGCACTTCGAGTGCCTTATCTATGGCTTGATCCACATTTTCATTGATAACCTTAAGTGTTCCATTCTGCTGTAGCACGTTTTCAATTTCGTCCAGCACAATTTGTAAGTAGTACGGAATCAACCAGAAAATTCTTTCCAACAGGTAGTTCTTTACTTCCTTAGCGAAATCAAGTTCTTCATCCGTAGTTAGCATTTTGATTAAGTTCATCCCCTCCTCTTTAGTCAGAGGTGGAACGGTAAAATTCCTTACATCATTGATGTTTTTGACCGAGTTAATGCGTTCCGCGATATTGCCAAGCCCAATAGATCCACTATAAACAAATTGAATCTTTTTGTTGATCTCAGATTCCTGACGTAATTCCCTGTTTTGATGAAGAAACTGCTTTCCAGCTTGCTCTCCATGATCAGTAATGATGTTTTCCAGAGTCTCAGAAAACTCATCAACAATAAAGATTAGTTTTTCAGAAAGGTCTATTTTGATTATCAAGAGTTTGAATTCTTCGAAGTAATCAAGGTCAGATTTACCAAATTCTATACCTCCTGTTCCCAGTTTGGTTATACTATTTTGCTTTAAAGTACTTTGAAGGCCTTTCCAAAGTCCCTTATGAGTGCTCAACTCCTCCAACAAACTTTTATATAATCTTTTGAAAAACTCGTTGGATGAATTGATCGATTCGGTAATATGATATTTGACGATAAAGCCCTTCTTTCCTTGGTGAACAACATTTTTCAAGAAAGATGTCTTGCCAATTCTGCGCGGTGCAGATACTAGAATATGAGCTCCGTTATTAATGAGTTTCCAAAACTTCTGATCAAGATATGTTCTTGAGTAATAATTATCTCCCTCTGCTGAGGGGCCTATTGTTGTATTGAACATTTTAACAATAAATATTTTGTCAAAAATAATGACAATAAATATTTTGTCAAATTATTTAACAACAAATATTTTGTTAAGCTATAAATTCCCTACGAGCATGACCTTCAGAAGGTATGGTTTAGCTCGAGTTCATATAAAAAAATCACGGAAGACAACTTCCGTGATTCTGAATAACACCAATAAAACACTATGATATTTCTTATGTCAATTCGACAACCTTTTCCTCCAGCTGTACATCTTCTAATTTCTTATCGCCTTTTTCTTCTCGCTTGAAAGCGTCTTCAACCGAAGGCTTAAATTTGATTAGAAAGGATAGAAATGAAACGGCTAGTACAATTCCCCCTAAGTATAAGAATGACTCTGTCCATTCTAATCCCGTTAATTGTTTTTTGAACAAAAACATACCTGCTACTGCTCCCGCGTTTCCGCCAGCACCCACTATTCCAGATACAGCTCCAAGCGCTTTCTTATTAATGAAAGGCACAACACTGTAGGTGGCTCCCTCGCTCATTTGAACGAAAAGGCTAAAGACCAGCATAGATGAGATAATCGTAGGGATCGTGCCCATTCTTGAAAAAAGAATAAGTGCTAGTCCTTCAAGGAAAAGACCAATAAAAAGCCATCTGACCCGTCCATTGAGTCCGCCCATTTTTCCAAATTTATCTCCAATAAAACCTCCCAATGAGCGGGCGAAAATATTCATCAACCCAAACAATCCAGCGATCAACCCTGCAGTCTTGAGATTCATGTCAAAGTAATCTGTGAAATACAATGCTGCTTTTGAGTTAACAATAAGCTCCACACCAAAGCAAGCCCCATATATGATAAATAACAGCCAAACACGATAGTCTTTTGTTGCTTCTAAGAAAGATCCATCAGCTTCCTTCTTTTTCTGTTTACTATTTGGCAAATCTTTGTAATTGCCTTCAGGAGTATCTTTTGTAAACCTATTGTAGACAAACCCCATTATAAATAGTAGAACACCTGGTCCCACCATAGCATATCTCCATGCCAAATGCTCAGCCCCAAAATAAGCGAGGGCTCCTGCAAATACAAATGGCATTACCTGCTGTGTAACACCACCGCCTAAGTTTCCCCAACCTGCTGTTGTTGCATTGGCAGTGCCAACCACCTTAGACCCAAACATCACAGAAGTATGAAACTGCGTGATAACAAAGGCAGCTCCTATCGTTCCTATGAACATTCTGGCAATAAGAAACTGTTCGTAATTTTGAGATAAACCAATCAGCATTACGGGAATTGATCCAAGTATCAATAACCATGTATAAGCCAATCTCGGTCCTATTTTATCACACAACCAACCTATGATCAATCTCATAATAACTGTGGATGCAACCGCAATCATGTTCGTATTGACGATCTGATCTGTAGTGATTCCTAAATCTTCTCGAACAATTGATAGCATTGGGGCAATCCCAAACCAACCAAAAAAACATAAAAAGAAGGACAACCAAGTGAGGTGAAATACCCTCATATTGATTGTGCTTAAATTGAATAATTCTATTTTATCTGCTTTACCTAATTCTTTCATTTGTCTGTTACGTAAATCCAGCGCAATGCTACGTATAATATACGTAATAATACGTAGTTTAAGAATCAAATAAATATGGAAGTAGTTTAAGCTCCTGATTTTTAGAGGGTTGCTCCAAATTAAAAGCCGTTAAGAATAATTATTTTATTAAGGACCCCTATTGAGTTGAATTCAATAAGAACCTCTCTAAAAGTGACTAAAGCTTTTCCTTTCCTCTCTTTCTATCATCATTTGAATTAGTGTCCGTAACAGACGGAGAGGCTGATTATATTGCCTCCAGCCTTCCCAAATCCATGATTTATGCTAGTATGGATCATTGCATATGCTTGAAAACTAATACATTGGGATTGGACAAGAATATAAAACCTACTGCAGCGGGTACAAACAATACCATACCAACTTAATAATGTGCCAGCACCAAAGAAAGACTGATACATTATAGGTGTGTTACGCCAAACAATAACGGGTATAAAATCAATACCAATGAAGAGGTTCTGTGATCCATCAATTGTCTTAAATTCAAAACTCATCAATAGACATTAACCGCTCTTTACAATAAAAAAAGGGCGTTCTTGAAAAAATAACAGCCATTACATCCCCACCGCTTAATCTAACTCAACTGACTAGCGAAACGTATGACTCATCGTAAAGTTGAATACTTCAAATTAATAAGTACATAGCTTAGCAATACCATCGTTTAAATTCAAAATCATGAAATTTTCTTTCTTAAAGAGTTTGTTTTCCAAAACAAACAACACAAATGGAGTCAAACAGACAAATCTTTCTATCAATCAAACAGTTGATACCATCACTGTTCCTGATGAAGAGGTAAGGGATGTTTTCCACGCCGCTATTGACGAAGTACTGGATGAAAGTGAAGTTGACCATATCGACATCAAAGACCAATTAATGGAACTGGGAGTAGAAGTTGCTCCAAAGCAGAAAGTCACCCGGTTGGTAAAAACCAATTTCGAAATTGTTGGTGAAATTAATGGAAACACGTTCAGTACGGATAAGACCAATGGTATCTCCAGAGTTACCTGGGAAGGGAGTGTCAATATTGAAGCTGCTGAAAAAATACTCACGCTAGGTGCTGATTCTGTAGAGTTTGATGGATTTAAGAAAATACTTCTTGATCGATCTCAACTACAGGAGTTTGATACAGAAGCAAGAATGTGGATCAAAAACTTGCTAAAGACAAGAGCAAAGGGTCTATCCAAGCTGGTTGAAAAAATCGCTATTATAAAAGCAACCACAGCCAAAGGCAGTATTTTCAGCAATTTCATTGCCTCGGCTATAGGAATCATTCTTCCACATCTTGAAATGAGAAAGTTTGATACCGAAAAGGAGGCAATTGGCTGGTTGATGGAGTGAGACTACCACAATCCAGTTTCGCTTACATTAATCATCTCAGCTTGATTAATAATTAGTCCTAAGCTAACCCGAACATTCATTAGTAATTATGGGAAGATTATTGTGAAATCTTTTTCTTTCACTTTTTCAGAAAAAGATATTCGCAATCTCTGTAATCTTACGTATTAGATATCTGATAAATATAGACTCAGAAAGCTGTTTTTTCTGCTTTCAGCCATGACAACCTGATTTTACTGATCGGTTTTAAGTGTTTATGGAGTTAAACCACAAAGACTATTCTTTCTGTCAGATTTGTTAATTAAACGTTTTTTGAAGGAGTTCTAAGAAAATCAATTTAACACCTTAAAACCTAGATTGATCGAACCAAAGAAAAATTCGTTTTTACGCTCAAGAAATACTTCATTGACGTAAGAACTTTGGCTACCCAAATAGGACATGTCCAATCTGGCATATATTTTTTCACTTAAATCGTATATCCACCCGACCCTACCAATAAATCCCATATAAGATTCGTTTGGAAAATTCAAGTCAAAAACAAAATCTTCTCTATCCGTTTCGTAAGTAATTCTTGCGTCGGACTTATCAAAGCCAATCATCCGTGTGAAGATTAGTCCTGCCCCAAGACTTAATGTGGATTTACCTATTGTTATTCTTCGATTAATTAGTATTGGAATCATAAATGCCTCATATTCAAAGTTGATCTGGTTTGCATTGGTACCAATAATTTTAAACTTTCCACTTTCCTTTACCTTCCTGTAGAGAAGACCAGAAGATACTCCGAATCTATTTCTGAATCTTCCCATTGTTGCTGTGATGTAAGTTCCAGTAATTAATCTGTTAGTTCGATAAACTTCCAAGCCAGTATCTCTTCCAATTTGACTTTTACCAATCCCATAACCTAGCATCGGTTCGATATAGACCTTGGATTTGCTCTGAGGAGTATAAACCCGACATTCATATTCATCACAGGTAAGTTCATGATATTTTTTGGCAACCTTAATTAACGAATTGTGCGAAAATGTTGACTTTTTAATCAATGGATAAAGTGATTGTGCATCCGCATACAAGTACATAAATACGCCTTTGTATTTATCGCTCTTTTTTTGATAGTCCCTTCCTCCACCCTCAGCTTCTATAATAGATATATCTTGTTTAAGTATATTGATTTCTCCATTTTTCTCTAAAAAATAACTCGGCTCTTCATCCGACGGAAGAAAATACAAATCTGATATGCCATCTACCAGACAATCAAGGAAAAGCATTTCCGTTCCTTTGTCTGTTTTAACCTCTCGCGAACGAAATAGAAATACCCCTTCGCTTCCATACTCTAATATTTCATCTGGCGTATAGGTGACGAAATCCTCACTGCTGTCGGATTTAAAAACGCATTTTTTTGAACTTAAATACTCATTTTTCAATGAAATAAGTCCTGTAATTTTCTCATTTGAATTGGTAATAATGTAGCCGGATTTATTGTCTGTTTGTGCAAACACTGTTTGAGCGAGTATGAGACAAAAGAAAATAGTAACCGAAAGCTTTTTAAAGAGAGAACACGCTTTAGCAGATAAGAAGGTCATGGATGAGGTGATTGGTAAATAAAGGTAATTTTTAAAAAAAAATAGAAAATGCAAAACCGTAACATGCTATACATCTACTCATTCACAAAAAATCACTACCTGAATTTGCCATCTTAAAGAGTAAAAAAACCCCTTTTCAAGCATCTATTATACTCACTTATTCTCCTCTATCCACTCCTCCTCCGTCAAAGCGTAGTATTTTTTCACATCAGCATAAGGTGACTTACCTCCTTCAAAATACTCTCTGACTGTTGTCATCGGGATAGTGTCTTTCATGGATTCTGCCGCATTAAAAATGTGATTACCGTGGAAGTCATGACATTGAAGACAGGTCGACCACATTTCTTTCTCGATCAACTCTTTGTGTGAGATTTCCAGAGGATCGTGTTTCAGCTCGGTCTCCTGATGGCAGTTTTGGCAATAGCCAACATTCGTTTGAGTGACTCTTACTCCATTGTGTTCTATATGACACGATTCGCATTCTACTTTGCCTGTAGGAGCAGGTAAATTTTTGCGGGCATTTGCAAATCTAGGCTCAGTGAATCTATGTAAAGGATGTCTATCGTTTGCACGGTCATGGCACTCCAAGCACTTCTTTGTATCTACGTTTTTGGTACCAAAATCACTTTTGGATTTCCTTGCTCCTACGGTAAACATGATGTTGGCCTGAAGCTGCTGAAAGACATTCCCTTTGGCTGGGGTATGACACGACTCACAACTGAGGTCTTCATGCCCCAGATTCATCGGTCCTAGCGAAAGCATGTCTTCATTGGCTGGTAAGCTGATCATCACATAAGTGATGGATGTGACCAGAATCCCTACTCCAAACCCAATCCATTGCCTTTTTCGTTTTCTACTTATTTTCATCTCAAACTATTTTTTTCTAAGCTGATATCAGTTCAGTGATTGACAACCATTCTCACATTATTCATATCGAGCATTTCATTGGTTACTGCCGAGATCACCAATTCGTCCTCTGTACTTTTTGATTCTACCAATCTGTTGTAAAAAGCTACGCCAATGCCGCATACCATAATAAGAAAGCCCACCCATACCAGGCTAATCATTGGCATTTCTATACTTTTAAGTGTGATCCAATCTCTCTGAGAAGTCATCACAGTCAACTCATATTCTTTGCTTGCCGGATTCACTCCACTGAGTAAGACTTTAGTACCCAAAGCCTCTACTTCATCTGGAAAAAACCGAATCGATCGATCAGCAGAGACGTGAAAGACGGGGTTAGCTTCGTATGTATGGTATTCGTCAGAAACTGAAATACTTGCTTCGAGTGCAATGTCTTTTTGTGAAAGAGCGATGTTTGGGATCGCATCTTTTATTGCGATATTAGTTAGGACAATCTCCAACCCATCTACTTCCAGTGATTGACCTATACTCACTTTCGCTTTAAGCGGTTCATTCCACTCAACTTTCTCAGGATCAGGAAAATTGGTAATGTGGGTATAAATATCTCGAAACGGGTAACTCTTTATGTCTGGTGAAGCGATATAACCCATTTGAGGATTGTTTTGCATTCTTGGTGAAATCGTAAAAGAATCCCCTCCCGGCTCAAGTATATCTATCGTATAATAGGTATTCTCAGTATTTACGTGGAGCGTCTCTCCTGCTCTATAAGTACTCCCAGTCTTGTCCGTAAAATCTTTTTTCACAATCTTTTTGCCATTCATCGAAGTGTTTATCAAATGCTCCGATGGTATGAGTGTCCCCACTGAAAGCAACTCATAGTTTCTAGACTGATAGGATAAGGAGTAGTCATTATTTTCCTTGGGCACATTTCTGCTTAGCAAAATATTTTGCTGCACGTTGTGAGCTGGGAGCCCACTATCTAGCGCATTGATGGTTAGGTTTTGACTGATAATTCGCTGGTGTCCGGCAGAGTAAACGAAACCAAGCAACATCACTGCCATACCCATATGCGCAAGTATGCCTCCAAGTGAAGTCCGCTGAAAGCTTTTCAGAAGATCAACAGAAAGAAAGATACATACGCTTAAAAGATACACACACGACCCTATTAAGAATATATAAGAAAGATCTCGGGTCTTGCCTATCAAAACAAAAATGGAGGTAACGACCAAGGTTGCCACTAATGGCAAAATCATTTCGTTTTCAAGCTTTTGTTTTGTCTTGATTTTTTTCCAATAGAAGCTTTGAGCAAATGCTGAGAGGATACAAAAGCCAGCTGCAAACCAGAGTTGATATTTACTATAAAAGCCAATCGGATCTGTAGGTGGTGCAAAGCTTTTGGTGCTACCAAAAGCTTCAATGATTACATTGAAAACCGGTATCGATGTAGGAATCAATACTTGAAAAGCAGAAAGGCCAATCACGCATATCCCCAATAGCATCCAAAATTCAAGCGAAAGAATGTCAAGGTTTTGCTCGACTGATGTTAGTGATTTTCTATTATAAACAAGCATACCTACAGAAATCAAAACAAAGAAAATTAGGAACAAGAGCAGCTGACCGGAAAGGCCAAGGTCTGTAAAAGCATGCACGGACGAATTGCCCAGAATCCCACTTCTGGTCAGAAAGGTGGAATAAACGATTAGCAAGAACCCACTGATGACCAGCGAAATGGTTGGCAAAAATCCTTTTTCCTTTCTTCGATACAGCACCATTCCGTGTACGGCAGCCAGCATAACCAGCCATGGCACCAGAATAGCATTTTCTACAGGGTCCCAATTCCAATAGCCCCCAAAGTTGAGCGTCTCGTATGCCCAGTAGGCTCCCATCATGATTCCGATCCCTACTACTCCTACAGTAACCATTAACCAGGGTGCTGTCTTGGCAATAAAAGTCTTCAACTTCCCCTTCCACAGTGCCGCAATTGCAAAGGCAAAAGGAACACCCGAAAGGGCAAATCCTAAAAATATTACTGGTGGATGAATGACCATCCAAATGTTTTGCAATAGTGGATTAAGTCCAGTCCCGTTTGCAGGAATGAAATCAGGATTGGTTTTGAAAACATCATCACTCATGACATCTCTGAGAAGCAAAAAGGGCGAGCTTCCCACCTTCATTCCTCCTCCGAAGTAAGCTCCCAATATCATAGACAATAAGAAAAATTGGATCGTGCAAAAAACTGTCATGGTACTTTGCTCAAAATGCTTGGCTGTCTTAATGAGGATCAATCCTAAAAAAGCATTCCAAAATATCCAAAGCAAAAAACTCCCCTCCTGTCCTTCCCAGAAGCAGGATATCATAAAATACCACGGCAGCTCCCTAGAAGAATGCTTCCATGCATAGTGATACTCAAAGTGGTGAAAGTAGATAATGCTAAAAAGTGTTGCTACAGTAGCAACCACAGCCAGAAGATGAATGAAATAGCTAGATCTGGCAAGAGTGGTCCAGCCGCTTGAGCTGGTAGAATCGGACACTGTGCTCCCTTTGAAATAGGCATAGATCGCAATCGTGATTGAAACGAAAGCAATGATGATAAGCAAGTGGCCAAGGTTTCCTAGCATAACTGTTAGTTGAATTCTAGCACGACACCATTCGTTACTGGTTTACAAATGCACGGAAGCACAATTTTTTCGTTCATTTCCTTCTCAGAAAGGACATGCCCCTTTCTCATGTATACATCTCCTGATGAGCAGGTTGCTTTGCACGTGCCACAGATACCGTCCATACAGACATACGGAAGCTTAATTTTTTCATCCAGAGCTGCATCCATTATAGTTGTACCAGCTTTGACGGGTACCATATAATCTTTCCCTTTAAAGACGATTTTCACCTCTCGGTTCTCTAGCATCGGACCAGTCGCCTTAACCTCTTCTGCTGAAGGAGGTGGGGCACTAAATTTTTCGATATTGATATATTTCTCCTCAACTCCGCTTGCTTTCAATCCCTCCTCTGCTTCTGTCATCATACCAGAAGGGCCACATATATAATACTCAGTCTGTTCAGGTGGAAAAGAGGGTAGCTGACTCAATAAATTTTTCACCTGAGATCGTTCAACCCTGCCTTTGAGGCATCCGTCAAAATCTCCAGGTTTTTCAATAATATGAATGAGGTTGAGACGATCACTGTATTTCTCTTTGTATTCTGTCAGTTCATCGTTGAATATGATCGACTCCAAATCTCTGTTCCCATAAATAAGCGAGACTGTACTCTCAGGCTCTTTTCCTATAATAGTTTTTAAAATGGAAATCAAAGGGGTGATTCCACTACCCGCACCAAACAGTACGATATGTCTTTTTTTCTTTTTATCAGGAGTGATTGTGAAGTTGCCCATTGGCAAAAGCACGTTCATTTTGTCTCCTTCTTTTAGGTTGTTGAATAGGAAATTAGAAACCTGACCATCTTGAATTCGCTTGACTGTGACACTCACATAATCGTTGATGTCCGGTGCACTGTTGAGCGAATAGCATCGTCGGACGATTTCACCATCTATATTGACAAGAAGCGTGAGAAACTGCCCAGAGGTGTATTTTATTTTTTTGAAAAAAGGCTGTTTGAAATGGATACTTATCGCATCATTCGTGACCTTAATTACTTTTTTTACTTTGAGTGAAACCGCTTTCCCCATGAATTATTCGTAATAAAAAACCACCCAAATGTGGTATATGGTAAGTAAAGTGATGAAAAAAGAGCAGGCGACATGCAGTATCATCCATGCTTGAAATATGATTTGAGACTTGTTCTTGATCACATCCAGATTGAACATCCCAAGTAGAAAATTCCCAAAAAAAGTAAGACTAAGAACCAGTAGGTATGCAAAACCAAGCTGCATAGAATGGATGTAAAAAAGCAGTGGTGTAAAGGCTCCTATCCAATTATGGATATTGTAAAATTTGAGACTCAACTCTTCCCATTTCGGACGACTTCTTACCAAACTCAGTGACCATTGAAATAGAATAATCAGGGAAAGTACCAAACCGGACCAACGCCTGTACATTTGGTCGTCTTGAAGCTCATATAAGAAATCCCATTTCCATCCCAGAAGATCCTGAAGGATGAAAAGCGCAAACAGTGTTAAGCCTGTGGTGATAAATGCCAGTCTGCCCATAGTTGGAAGTAGTGTTTGTTATTCATTTTAAATTTCGCAGAGTCGTCTGTGCTTAAATTGTGCAAGACTCTCAGACTCTGTGTAATAAAATGGGGCAGTGCTCTCTGCAGGCAGTGATACACTGCACCCACTTTGACAAATGAAAGTCTTAAATCCTAAGGATTCCTTTTAGTGTTTCCTCCGAAGAGAGTTCGTTCACACTATCTAAGAATACCTTCGGCTCAGGAAGATTATAGCCTTTAGCAGGCCATACCTCTCCTACGCTTGGAACCTCGTTTTCTGAAAAACCGGATGCTTTGTCGTAGTACACCTGAAGCGTAGCAGCCGCTCCTTCTCTGTATGCCATGATGATGCCCTGAAGCTCCTCAAAAGATACTGAGTCGCTTGGGTAAGTCCAGGTAGTTGCTCCCATGATATCTCCAAGTTTCCAATCACTCTTTGTAGTCTCCGGGTGATCGTTGTGACATGTTACACACGGTTTTGCTCCTGCAAAATCCGGAAACATTGCCGTGTACAATTGGCTCTCCTCGTCGAAGAAATATTTCGGCTTAGCGTCTTTTCTGATCTCCGCAAAAAGATCCGCTTGTTTTCCTGAGAATTTGTTTGATTTCCTTACGGGAAAATCAGAACCTAGAAAAAGCCCCAAAGGCACTTCTCCCTTTTTCCTGATATCTCCAGCAATACCTCTAAGAAATAGTGCCGGAAGTGGACCAGCCTCTACATCGTCTTTTTCCCAATCCTCGTGAAACTTCAAACCCTGCTTTTTCCCCGCTCCTACTATTGCTTTGGTGTAAAGTGTACGAGCTACATCGTTCTCCTTAGCTACAATTTCGAATGCTTCTTCTATTGAATAGATTTTCCCAGACGAAGCTTCTTCTCCGCTTTCTTCGGGCAGTGGTGTACATGCAAACCCAAGGATGATTAATCCAAAGATTAGACTGATGTTTTTATATGTGTTGTAAGATTTCATAAAATTAGATTTAGGTTAGAAATTGAATTAAGCTGCTGTGGCTGCTGCTGCCTTCATAGTATCAGCTAGTACAGTGTATACAGTAACCCAAGCATCTTTGAGCTCGTCGTTCCAATCGTCTCCTAAACCTTTCTCTAAAGTGAAAATAAGCGCCGCACCTACCGTATCGTAATGAGCGTCTGTCACTCCGTAACCAACGTGTCTTTTTCCTAAATCCTGAACTACAGGAACCAATCCTCCCAAGTCATCAAGACCTTTCACAGCTGCTGCGATCATCGTCATCAGCTTGGCTCCCTGCTCTTTGATATCTCCTTTGAACAATGGCTTAAGCGCAGGATCTAATTCAAATAGCTGGGTATAAAATATATCCGCCGCTACATCTGCAATCGGAGCTACTTTGGTGAAAGAGGCTTGTACAAGTTCTTTTTGCTTCAGGGTAACAGGACCTTCCTCTTTTTTCCCGAAAATTGATTTTAAAATACTCATAGTCTGTTTTGTTTATGGTTTTCGTGATATTCCAGATTGAATAATTCATTTAAAGATTCTCCTAGCTGATCTACTCTTTCCCTCTCGCATACTTGCTTGAGTTGAAGAACAGGAAGCTTTACAATCCTTTGAATGATCGATCTTGATAGATCTTCCATCATTTCTGTTTGGGTGGGGTCTGATTTTCTTAAATATTCTGACATTGCCTCTTTACGAAGCGTCTCAAGGGTCTCTTTGAATTTCTTAATGCCTTTGGTCTGATTTTGATAATCCACCCAAGTGCTTAGTTCTGCGAGGTTCTCATCTATTATTAATGCTACTTTTGACGTCTCGGCCTTCCTTCTATCAAGGGTTTCCTCAGTAAGACTTCCTATGAAATCAATATCGAAGTAGCTGGAAACATGATTGTCGATGAACTCCTCTGAGAAACTTCTTGGGTTGCACAGATCCACCACTTGAAGATGATGAGTTAATTTGGATGATGTTTCTAAATGAAAAACTGGTTTTGCAGAACCGATGGCACTGATAATAGCACTGTAGTCCCCAAGCTTCTCAAACAATTGCTCGAAAGGCAAGACTGATATGTTCAGCTCCTCAGAAAGTGTCGTTGATTTCTCCTCTGATCGGTTTGTTACATGAATGTTGGTATAGCCCAACTTCACTAAATGTCGACAAGCATCCGCTCCCATTTTCCCAGCTCCAACGACCAATATTGCGTCGTTTTTCTGAGCAAGATTCTCGTCTTTCAAAAGCTTTACCGCATTGTAAGAAACCGAAGCTGCCCCATCTTTAAAGCACGTCTTTTCACACACCTGCTTGTGTGCGCGAAATAGTGTGTGCATGGCTCTATGAATCAACCCACTGGCAAAACCCATATCCACACTTTCCTGATAAGCTTGCTTTACCTGACCAAATATCTGTATGTCACCAAGTACCTGTGAGTCCAGCCCTATAGCTACACCATACAGGTGTCTCAAAGTATCTGTACTATCAGATATTGTGGTGAAAAAATCGTTGTATTGATGATGATGTATAAGATCTATAAAACTTAGGAGACCAATGATCCGATCTCCTAAGTCATGCTTATGAACATAATACACCTCAGTCCTATTGCACGTTGATAGGATGAGTGCCTCTTGAATACCATAAACGTCCCGAAGTTGAAGGTATAGATGCTCACGCTCTGCTTTGCTCAAGCTGAACTTTTCACGAATACTTATTTCCGCTTCTCTGTGAGTAATCTTTACAACTTTCAATTCGGTGTTGTCCATATACTAGTGATTTAAAAAGTTGATTAAGTACCCCCTATAGTCATAGTATTCGGGGTGTTCCAACACATCTTTTCTGTTTCTTGGTCGCTCAAATGGGATGACCAGTTCATCTCCTATTTTAGCATAGGGTCCACTTGTCATCATGATCACTCGATCTGCAAGGAATATCGACTCATCTACATCATGTGTAATGGCGACAGCAGTGATCTTCTCTTTTTGCCATATTTCCAATAGTACATCCTGAAGTTCCCCTCTTGTCAAGGAATCCAACATTCCGAAAGGTTCGTCGAGAAGTAGAATCTTTGGCTTAAGCGCAAAAGCTCTGGCTATACCTACTCGCTGCTGCATTCCTTGTGAGAGTGCGGTGGCCTTCTTATTAAAGTCATTACCCAATCCTACTTTGTCCAGGTAATACTTACATATCTCCTCTTTCTCTGCCTTGCTTGCTCCCGGGAAAACCTGCTTGACGCCAATCATCACATTTTGCAAAGCAGTCAACCAAGGTAAAAGGCTCGGTGATTGAAAAACTACCGCCCTGTCAGGCCCGGCTCCTCTTATGGTCTCATTGTCCACCATTACCTCACCTCCGGTGATGTCATTAAGCCCGGCGATCATGGTCAGTAAAGTTGACTTTCCACAACCAGAGTGCCCGATGATAGAGACAAATTCTCCCTGTTTGATTTTCAATTGAAGATCGTCCAATACCACATATTCTCCCTTAGGAGTCGGGTAGACCTTCTTTATATCCTTGCATACCAGCATGTTGGGTTTATCCTCCAAATGCGGTATAACTTGTAATTCTCCTGTTTCTTTTAGTGCTAAAGCTTCCATTTGTCGTTGTGCTTTCGATTAGAAATATTTTACTTTTTCTTTCTTCTTCTTCCTACCCCAGACAATCCTGCCTGGCATTACCGGTTTCAAATCCGGAAGTATATATTTCTGATCGCTTACCTGTCTTCTTGTAGCGCCTACTTCAATCAAGTATTCCAAAATATCATTTCTCAATCGCTTGTATCGATCATTCTTATTGATCTCTGTCACGATTCTTGGGCGCTCAAAATCCACTTTGAATTCTGGCCCAAGCGTTGCTTTAGGTCCTGGTGTCAATGGGACAATTCTGTCTGCCATGATGATACCCTCATCCACATCATTGGTGATGAGCACGGCGGTCTTCTTGTCCTTACTCCATATGTTGACGATTTCTTCCTGTAGGGAACCTCTCGTTAGTGCATCCAATGCACTCAATGGTTCGTCCATCAGCAGAACCTCAGGGTTCATGGCCAATGATCTGGCGACCGACACTCGCTGACGCATACCTCCTGAAAGCTCAGAAGGCATCTTGTCAATAGCTGGCGTCAGGCTCACCATTTCTATATAGCTCTTAATATGAGCGTCCTTGTCTTTTTTGGACATTTTGGGAAACACCTCATCTACGGAAAGCTTTACATTCTTATAAACAGAAAGCCAAGGCAACAAAGAGTAGTTTTGAAAAATAACCCCTCTATCAGGCCCAGGCCCTGTTATTGGCTTTCCTTTTAATAATACCTCTCCTTCATCAGGAAATTGTAGTCCGTTGATCAAATTGATCAGGGTGGTTTTTCCGCTACCCGAAAACCCTACGATCGCCAAGAACTCTCCTTCTTCAACAGAAAGATTGATATTGGACAATACATCTACTCTGGAAGCGCCCAGGCCGTAAGATTTGGATACATTTTTGAGTTCTAAGAATGCCATATCAAGCCTTGTTGAAAGTCATGAAATTCTGAACTGTAAGCATGATTCTGTCAAGGAGAAAACCTATACCCCCAATAACGAACATTGCCACGATGATTTTGGCGTTTGAGTCATTTGCCCCATTTTGGAACTCTTCCCATACGAAAGATCCCAAGCCTGGACTTTGTGCAAGCAACTCGATCGCAATCAACACCATCCATGCTACCGACACTGTAATTCTCAAACCTGTGAAAATCAAAGGAAAAGAAGCTGGAAGGATGATTTTGAATATATTTTGACCAACCCCAAGCTTCAACACCTTGGATACGTTGATGAAGTCTTTGTCTACTGTGGATACTCCTAAACTGGTATTGACCAAAGTAGCCCACATGGAGCAGAGGCCTACACTAATTGAGGAAATGATAAATGATTTATCCAGATCAGGATCGGTGATTACCGTTTTCACAATCATGAAAACCAATAGTAACCAAACCACTGGTGATACTGGCTTGAGGATTTGAATAAGCCAGTTGATAGAGCTTCTTAAGGTATCGCTTAGCCCAATAATTATCCCAATAGGAATAGCGACGAATATGGCGAGTAGCACGCCTGCAGCAATTGTTTTCAAACTGGTCCCAATCTGATCAAGGAAGGAAGGCCTTCCTGTGTATTTGATGGCAGAGAGACCTTTTTCAGCTCTCTTTTCGTTTGTCTTTGCTGTCTTTGTTTTGAATTTGTCTTTTTTATCAGATATCTCAATGTGGTCTTTCCACAATGCCTTGTATGCAAGGTATACCTGTGCGGGTGAGGGTAATGTGTTCGGCTGACAACTTACGTTCCCAGATTTTATGCATTCCTGCATAGCAATAGCAGCTTCTTCACCTTGTTCAGTGCGAGCTTTTTCGATTCTAACTTTAGCTTCCTTATTGTATAGCGCTTTAGCTCCGGAGTGCCAAAGCAAGATGAATACCAGAATAGATGCTAACGGAAAAAGCGTTTTGTTAACAAATAACATCGTGTTTTTTCTCGGTTCTTCTCCACTGAAAATTCTTATAATAGGTTCTAGAAAACCTGCTCCTATGAATTTTAGCGCTTTAATTGATTTGTTTTTCATTTGTCTGTCAATTTTTGCTCTTATTTATAACCATCGCTGGAGTATGAGGAGGCCTCTAACCATCGCCTCCTCAAAACCAACTTTTACTAATTCACATTAGTCCTTATTTCCTATTTTGAAGCTATTGATATAGCTGATAGGGTCTTTTGCATCGTAGCTTACTCCATCAATGAATTCGCTGGTAACAGGCTTGTAACCATCTGTAGTAGGTACTTCAGATGAAGTCAAGTTGCCTTCCTCCACTAAGAGTTTTGCTGCTTTTTCCCAGATATCAGGTCTGTAGATGTCTTTGATAGTTTCAGAATACCATTCTGCTGGCTTAGATTCAGGAATCTGTCCCCATCTTCTCATCTGAGTCAAGAACCATATACCATCTGAATAGAATGGATATGTAGCGTGATATCTAAAGAACACGTTGAAATCAGGCATAGATCTTTTGTCGCCTTTTTCGAACTCAAATGTTCCCGTCATTGAATTTGCGATTACTACTGAATCAGCACCCACATATTCTGGCATAGACAATATACCTACGGCCTCAGGTCTGTTGCCTGGAGTATCCAACCATTTTCCTGCTCTGATCAACGCTTTAGTAACTGCAATCGCTGTATTTGGATATTGCTCAGTGAACTCTTTTGTCATCACAAAAACCTTCTCTGGATTGTTTTTCCAAATGTCAAGGTTCGTGGTAACTGGCACACCGATCCCTTTGAAAACCGCTTGCTGATTCCAAGGCTCTCCCACACAATAACCATAAATGGTTCCTGCTTCAAGTGTAGCTGGCATTTGTGGTGGAGGTGTTACTGACAATAAAACATCTGCGTCGATTTGACCTTGAATGTTACTAGCAGAGTAAAAACCAGGGTTGATTCCTGCCGCAGCTAACCAATATCTAATCTCATAGTTGTGAGTAGATACAGGGAACACCATTCCCATTTTGAATGGCTTACCGTCATTTTTATATTCTGTAATTACAGGTGCAAGTGCATCTGCCTTGATCGGGTGAATTGGCTTGCCATCTGCGTCTTTAGGCACATTGGGCTTCATCTTGGACCATACCTCATTCGATACCGTGATACCGTTTCCGTTTAAGTCCATTGAAAATGGCGTCACAAGCTCAGCTTGTCTACCAAAACCAGCTCCCGCCGCAATCGGCTGTCCTGCAAGCATATGCGATCCATCAAGCTGTCCGTCGATTACTCTATCGAGTACGTTTTTCCAGTTAGATTGAGCTTCAATCGTTACGAAGAGCCCTTCATCTTCGAAATACCCTAGTTCCTTGGCAATAGCCAAAGGAGCCATATCGGTAAGCTTAATGAAGCCAAAAGTCAATTCTGGTTTTTCGATCTCAAGCTGGATCGTAGAAGAAGTTTCCTCAACTGCTTCCGTAGAAGCGGTTTTTGAACCTCCTCCTCCACAGCTGTAGAGGAACGCCAGACTCAATGCAATGGCTCCTATTTTAGTTGTTAATTTTTTCATTGATGTCAAAGTTTAAATTGTATGTATTTAGAAAAGTCGTTGCTCTTATTACTCAGACTTGAGTAAGGTTGGGTTCAAAGTAAGCTGCAACCATGCCCACTGATTTCCTGCGCCAGAATCTCCAGGCTTGAATGATTCGAAGTTTTTGTCAGCAAATAACTTAGAGTATCCCAACTTGATATTGAATGCCGGTGCTACGTTGATATTGTAGACCAAATCAACCTCAGTACCTAGTGTCCCACTGATCGTTTCTGTACCAGATGTGAAGTCTTGATTTGTGCTGAAGTAGTGTGCAAAAGCAATTAGTTTGGTTTTCTCACCTGTCTTGATAACAGACTTCAAGTAGAAATCATTAAGACCAAATTTTGGAGTCTCTCCTACATAGAAGAAATCCATGAAACCGTAAAATTTATGATTGGTACCGAAAGGCTGTATCCATGTTTCAGATTCAGGAGTGCTCTCATCATCACCAGATACGATATCTGCTCCAATGGTTAATGGAATTCCTAGTCCTTTATAAGTGAAGTCTGCAGCAACCAAATATGCTGATCTGGTATCGCCAGATGTTTGGTAATATCCTGACGCATTGATTGCAATATCACCAGTGCTGAATGAAGGAAGAAGTCCTAAAGTAGTTGTCTGATCGTAACTCACAGCTGTTGAAGAAAGTCTTTGAGTGGTCGTTACGTTCGTAACCATCGCTTGTAGCTTTAAATCTCCAGCAGGGATTGACAACCAACCGTACTGAAGGCTTTTATAACCTGATCTGATAGAAGCAATTGCAGCAGAATCTATTTTATTCGTATGCTTGGTTTGATTCAATGCAACTCCAACATCAAGTTTTACATCTCCAAATGAAAACTTGCCAATCATCGCGTCATGTGCACGACCACTAGCAGCCCAGCCCAATGCTCCAAACCATCTTTGATCGCCGTAGCTTATTGCCTGACGTCCAAACTTAAGTGTGAACATATCGCTAAACTTATAAGCTCCGTACGCTTCGAATACTGAAAAATTAGCTTCCGGACTTCCTGGAGCACCATCACCTAATAAATCATAAGCTTGTGGCATCTGTCCCCAGAAATTGATCAATTGAGGAGAAAAAACAAGCGAAAGGCCGTCAGCCTTATAATCAATTGAGAATCTTGTTCTCTGCTGTGTTGCAACACCCCACCTTTGATCTTTTGTTGCTAGTGTTGAGTTGTTACCGTTATAAAGCTCCGTTCTGGGCCTTACTTCTGCTTTCATACTAAGCTGAGCTAAAGCTCCAAAACCCATTGTTACGAAAATGGCCGATAGGTAAATGATTTTTTTCATGTCTTGATCTATTAGTTCCTTGTTTGATTGAATACCGAACTACGTATAATTACGTAATAACAATGCAAACGTAAGCCCTTAATCACGGATGTGATATGGATTTGAGCAGGATAAAACAGTCTTTTTCAACATGAAAAAACCTGTCGTTTGACAGGTTTTAAAACATAACACACTGAATAACAATTATTTATTATAAAATCAGCTATCTATAAAATAGTTGTGATTTGAGATTTCACTACTAAGTAGTTTTACGTCAGTAATTCCGATTTTTTTACCTTTAGCACTAAGTAAGTTCTCCTTTTTGAGGGCGGAGATGACTCGAATGACTTGCTCCTCCGTAGTACCTGCAAAATCTGCAATCTCTCTTCGAGACAGCTGCATACTTAGAAATTCATTCTTCTGACCAAATTTCCTGTTGATATAAAGAATGGCATCTATAACTTTCTCTCTTACAGTCATCTGCGCAAACTTTTTCACCTTGGTTTCACTTCGGTTCAATTCCTCGGCGTAAAAGATCATAAGATCATAGGTGAGCGAGGGAACTGAGTGGAGCATCTGCTCTAAAGCATCAGTTGAAAAACTACATAAAACCGCATTTTCGATCGCGATTGCACTTATTTGATAAGTCTGCCCTGCGCCAAATCCTCTATGACCAATAATCTCCCCATCCCCAGCAATTCGTACGATTTGCTGCTTGCCGTTAAGACCGGTTTTGGACACTTTGACTTTACCTGACTTGATAAAATACAATCCATGAACGGGAGCCCCCTCCATAATAAAAGTTTGCCCCTTTTTGCAATTGACTATTCCTTTTTGATTAAGGAAATCAAGCATATTAGCATCTTGACTATTCCTTTTAATCAAGCAATTGGCATTGGTACAACTCTTACAAGTATGAGAAACTGTCATTGAGAGAAATTGATTTATACGTAAAATTACGTAATTTTGGATTCAAGATCAAAAGAGATCTTCGTTATTGTGTAATCAGTCACGAGACTTAAGGTAATTGTAGATTTGTAATATGGAATTTGATTTCTTGGTCATCTTATTTTTCATTTCTGCGCTTTATGCTTCTGTAGGGCATGGAGGGGCTAGCGGATATCTTGCTCTTATGGCATTTTATTCCTTTTCTCTTGAAATAATGAGACCATCAGCACTGGTACTTAACTTATTCGTTGCGGGTATTTCATTTATTCAGTTTTATAGAACTGGATACTTCAAACTCCGATTATTACTTCCTTTTATCTTATCCTCCGTTCCCATGTCCTTTTTAGGGGGTATGATCACATTGGATCCGACTTGGTATAAGCGAATCCTCGGAGTACTGTTAATCGCGGCAATATTGAGACTTGCCGGGGTAATTGGAAACATGCCAAGAGAAACTAAACCTCCTCAATTCATTGTTGGGTTGATGATTGGTGGCATCATCGGTTTCTTTTCGGGTGTAATTGGTATCGGTGGTGGCATCATATTGAGTCCCATGATTCTTTTGCTTGGATGGGACAATGTAAAAGAAACGGCTGCTGTGTCAGCGGCATTCATATGGATCAATTCTTTAGCAGGATTGTTTGGAATGGTTACAGTGGGAAATTTTATGATCGACGATATATGGTCTTACGTTTTAATCGCTGTAGCCGGAGGAGCTATTGGCGCATATTTGGGTAGCTTTAAATCAAACTTGAGAGGGCTGAGACTGACGCTTTCATTTGTTTTGATCATCGCCTCATTTAAACTTATATTTTTTTGAAATGAATCTGAAAATAAAGCTTTTTGGAGTGTTGAGTGAAATTGCCAATACCGATGAATTAATGATCTCATCTGTAGAGTCTATCGAAGCTCAGGCAATCATCGACTATGCTATTGAGCGATACCCTGAAATGAAGCTTGTCCAATTGAAGCTGGCTGTAAACCAGAAAATCGTCACAGAAGGTAGTTGTGATGAACATGATGAAATAGCTTTGCTTCCACCTTTTGCAGGGGGGTAATAAGTCATGAAAGAATCAGATTCTATACGGTATAGCAGACAAATCATCTTAGATGAAATAGGTGAGCCTGGTCAGAAAACGCTTAGCAAAGCGAAAGTTCTGGTTATAGGTGCTGGAGGATTGGGCTGTCCGGTTATACAGAGTTTATCAGCAGCTGGTGTTGGGCAAATAGGTATTGTAGATGGTGATTTTGTAGAAACGACAAACCTGCATAGGCAGTGGCTCTTCAACTCCTCTGACTTGGGGAAACTCAAGGCAGAAGTAGCTGCCAGAGCAGCTATGAACATCAATGAAAACGTAAGGGCGATTGCCTATGCGAAATATCTAGATTTAGAATTGGCCCTTGAGTTATTCCCTCAATATGATGTGATTATTGATGGGACCGACAATTATGAGACCAGATACCTGACCAACGACATTGCTGTGATCAAAAATAAGACTCTTGTATCTGGAGCTGTTTATAAATACGAGGGTCAGGTTTCTGTTTTTAATTATCAGGACGGACCTACTTACCGTTGTTTATTTCCGAACGAAAAAAGTCTGGGGTTTGGTTGCGCAGCAACGGGCGTATTAGGAGCCACAACTGCCATCATTGGAAATATGATGGCGATGGAAACAATTAAGGTTCTTTTGAGTCTTAAAAATGTCTTATCTGGAAAAATGCTGATTTACAATTCGTTGAACAATCAGCAAATGATCTCATCATTTGATAGAGATCCAGAACAAGTGCAAAAAGCGTATTCAATCATAGAAAAGAAAAGTGTAGTTGAGTAATGGAAAAAAAGAAAAAGAGTCTGTTTATACAAGGAGCTATTCCTCCTGAAAGGATATCGCAATCGATTGGCAATCATTCTTCGAAAACGAATATTGGGGCTCACTCCATTTTCCTTGGACAGGTGAGAGCTGATGAAATAGATACTCAGACTGTAAGTGCAATCGATTATACCGCATATGAGGACATGGCCAATGAGGCTTATCTTGAGATACGCGAGGAGGTCTTTTCAAAATTTGACCTGACTTGCGCTCATGTGTATCACAGCCTCGGCAAAATCAATGTGGGTGAGTTGTGTTTTTTCGTCTTTACTTCTTCCAAGAGAAGAAAAATGGCTTTTGAGGCTTGTGAATATTTTGTCGAAGCAATCAAGGAACGGGTTCCTATTTTCGGGAAAGAAATTTTCGAGAGAGAAGGCCATCAGTGGAAAGTGAATCGGTAGTTGGTTTTCGGTGATAAGTAAGTTTAGGTTAGTATAAAAATAGATTTAATGGCATATGTACAGATTTTTAGGGAGTTAGAGGTTTATAAAAAATCGGAGCTCTTTTGTAAAAACATCAACTAACAACTAACTACCGAACACCAAAAACTGGATACACTAAATTAAGAATGGTAGACATAACACATAAGTCAAATACGCTCAGAAGTGCAACGGCACAGGCAATAGTAAAAGTCAGCTCTGATGAGACCATCAAGTTGATTGAGAGTCAAAGCATTCCTAAAGGGAATGTATTTGAAATGGCTAAGGCGGCAGGGCTACTTGGGGTTAAGAAAACACCTGATCTCCTACCCGATTGTCATCCATTGCCTATTGAGTTTACGGGGATCGAATACGAAATAGATGGGTTGTCGATTGTTATCAAAATGACAGTGAAAACGATTTACAAAACGGGAGTTGAAGTAGAGGCGATGCACGGAGCAAGTATCGTGGCACTTACGATGTATGACATGCTCAAACCTGTGGACAAGAGAGTAGAAATTCACACTATCAAATTATTGGAAAAGAAGGGCGGAAAATCAGGGAATAAGCCCCGAACGAAGGGACTGACGGCTCATGTGATCGTATGCTCGGATAGTATTTCTAAGGGAGAAAAAGAGGATCGTGCCGGAAAGGCAATAAAAGGCAAACTGGCCAGCTTTGGAATGGAGGATATCTATTACACTATCATCCCGGATGAGCCGTCTGAAATAGAAAAGTTAGTTCGAGATAATACAGCGAGTCTTTTGATTTTTACTGGAGGTACAGGAGTTGGCCCGAGAGATCATACGCCGGATACCATCGCTCCTCTATTGGACACAAGGCTATCGGGAGTGGAAGAGACGATAAGAAGGTATGGTCAGGATCGAATGCCTTTTGCTATGCTTTCCAGGTCTGTGGCGGGGGTACGAAATGGGAACATCGTCTTGGCTGTTCCGGGTTCTACAGCTGGTGCATCGGAGGCCATCGATTCTATTTTCCCAGGGCTCTTTCATGTTTTTCATGTTTTAAAAGGGGGAAACCACGATTGAAAGAATCTAAAATCATAGACCAATTTGGCAGAAAGCACGATTATCTGCGCATATCGCTTACAGATCGGTGCAATTTGCGCTGCTTCTACTGTATGCCAGAGGAAGGAACCGATCTGATAGAAAAGCCGAATGTGATGAAACTGGATGAGATCATTCAGATTTCTAAATCCTTCATTGATTTGGGTGTAAAAACCATCAGGTTGACTGGTGGGGAGCCTTTGATCAGGAAAAATTTCGAGTTCTTGATTCGTGAACTTGCTGGTCTGGGTGTAGAGCTCAAGCTTACAACCAATGGCATATTGCTAGATAAATATTATGATCTATTCGAAGAGATTGGATTGAAGAAAATTAACATCAGTCTGGACAGCCTTGATAAGGCAAAGGCGGCTTTCATCACGAAGCGCGATTACTTTGATCGAATCATGGGCAATATAGATGATGGAATGAAAAGGGGATTCAACCTCAAACTCAATATTGTGTTGATTAGGGGAACAAATGATGATGAATTGCCGGCTTTCTTAGAAATGACTAAAAAAGCCAATATTCAGGTCAAGTTTATAGAGTTTATGCCCTTCCGTGGAAATAAGTGGAGTTGGGACAAGGGCGTGAGTGAATCGGAAATACTAGGCATTGCTGAATCAAAGTTTGGAACGCTAAAGAAACTGGATGATCCAAAACATAGTACTTCTTATAATTATCAGATTGAGGGGTTTAAGGGTTCATTCGGGATAGTGAGTACGATCACTAATCCGTTTTGTCAAGATTGCAACAGGTTGAGATTGACGGCTGATGGGAAAATGAAAAATTGTCTTTTTGCTGCCAAGGAAACCGATCTATTGACTTTGCTTCGATCTGGAGAATCACTGGACTCGGTTATCTTGAAATCGATATTGGAGAAGAAGTATTCGCGCGATGGAATGGAGAGAATGGAATCGGGGCATTATGAGCAGAATCGTTCCATGACTTCAATTGGGGGATAGGCTTCTCAACATATGGTAATGTTGTAAGACGGCTATGACCTGCATCAGATGAAGAGTGGACTTATGATGAGATTTTTGAATAAATCAGGAATAACACCAAAGCTAATGGAGCCGGATTTGGCGTTAGCTTGCAGTATTATAATCGTGGCACGAGCGTCCTGGATCGAAACGGCATCCTTTTTTCCCTTTTTCAGGGAAAAAAGATATAGTGGAGAGCCAGCAAAGACGCCCAAATTTTTAATCGCTTATCATCATTAAAAGTTATGATTTCAATCACAGAGGCACTGGACATTGTATTAGGTCAAAACAGTCCTGCTCTCAAAGCAACTGTGTCTACCGAAGATTCTCTTGGATCTTGTCTTGCGGAATCGGTGTTTTCGGATCTGGACTTACCGTCATTTGACAATTCTGCAATGGATGGGTATGCTGTTTGCGGAAATAAGACTCAATATCGGTTGATTGGTGAAGTGGCTGCTGGGGCTACAGCAGATTTTGCTCTAAAGGAGGGCGAGGCGGTGAGGATTTTCACGGGTGGAAAAATCCCTAGGGACACCACGGCTGTGATTATGCAAGAAAAGGTAGATCGTGAAGATGGTGTAATCACGATTGGTGATGAGGTGGTGCAGGGCAAAAATATCCGCAGAAGGGGTGAGGAGATTGCTATGGGAGAAAAGGTTTATGAGGCGGGTCATAAGGTGACTCCTGCATCTGTAGGGGTGCTTAATGGGCTGGGTCTGACGGAAGTGGTGGTTCATGAAAAACCTCGGGTGAGCATCATTGCTACAGGGGATGAGTTGATAGAGCCTGGGGTTCCTTTGAAAGAGGGGCAAATCTATGAATCAAACGGCGCAACTCTGACAACTGCACTGAAGCAATATGGTTTCTCAGAAACGAGCCGGACGAAGGTGAAAGACGATTTTGATTCGATTAAGTCAAGGATCGAAGCACATCTTGAGGAATCTGACGTGGTGTTGATATCGGGAGGAATATCAGTGGGTGATTACGATTTTGTGAAGCAGGCTCTAATCGAAAATGGTGTAAAGGAGCTGTTTCATAAGGTAAAACAGAAGCCTGGGAAGCCGCTTTTTTTTGGTAAGCGGGATCACAAATATGTTTTTGGGCTACCGGGAAATCCGGCTTCATCGCTTATTTCTTTTTACATATATGTTCTCCCTCTTCTTCAAAAATTGTCGGGAGCAAAAACGGTTGGTTTGAGTCGGGTTGCGCTACCTATAGCGCATGATTATGATATGAAATCTGATCGTCCAACTTTCTTCAAAGGGTATTTAGAAAATGGGAAGGTAAGTCTGACCGGTGGGCAGGGCTCCTCCATGATCCATTCTTTATCTTTAGGCAATGCAATTGTATTTATAGAGGGAACAAAAGTCATAAATCGAAATGATTTGGTGGACTGCTATCTACTCTAAATGTAGGTAGTCTTACACATCAAACCACTATTTGTATAATTATCAAAGTATGTTTGGAAATCTGATTTCATTCATGCTAAATTCATCCAATGAGGAAAGTAATGAAACGAAACATATCCACAACCGGGGAGGTAGAATTCAAGGATTTAAGGGTTAAGAAACCTTCAAGCTACGCGGCGGGTGTTCCTGCTGTGATGGTGGCGCTTCAGCATACCAAAAAGGAAATGGGGCTTTTTCGTTCACTAAAGACACTATCCAAGATGAATCAAAAAGATGGTTTTGATTGTCCGGGATGTGCATGGCCTGATCCTGATGAGCGATCGAAACTGGGTGAGTATTGCGAAAACGGCGCAAAAGCTCTCGCTGAAGAGGCAACTCTTGAGAGGGTGAATGAGGCTTTTTTCAAAAAGTATGATGTGGAGCAGCTGTCTCAGTGGAGTGACTATGAAATTGGGAAGGCTGGTAGAATCACCCGCCCTTTTATCTTAAAACCAGATTCGAAGCATTATGAGCCTATGGGATGGACGGAGGCTTTTGAGAGAATTGCTTTTCAGCTTCATCGTCTCGACTCTCCTGATGAGGCTGTTTTCTATACTTCTGGTCGCTCCAGTAACGAGGCGGCTTTTTTATATGGGCTTTTCACGAGGGCTTTCGGGACTAACAACATGCCGGATTGCTCCAATATGTGTCATGAATCAAGTGGTGTTGCTCTTAGCGAGACTCTTGGTATAGGGAAAGGGTCTGTTACACTAGATGACTTTTCGGCTGCTGATGTGGTCATGGTCATAGGCCAAAACCCCGGCACTAATCATCCGAGAATGCTGTCTGCTTTACAAAAATGTAAAGAGAATGGTGGTAAAATCATTTCGATTAATCCGCTTGAAGAGGCTGGCTTGGTGCGGTTCAAAAATCCGCAGGAGATGAAGGGCGTAGTGGGCTCAGGAACGTCACTAACGGACATTTTCTTACAGGTTAAAATCAATCAGGATGTGGCTCTGCTTAAATTGATTCTGATTCGATTAAGAAAGATAGAGGTCTCTGGAGAAGCTCAGGTGTTTGATCATGATTTTATATCTGACAAAACGAGTGGTTATTCTGAATTGATGGAGCATCTGGACGCTCAAGATGAGCATCGCTTACTTGAAATGTGCGGTGTGGATTCTGACAAAATCGACGAGGCAGTGGTTTTGCTTGCTAAAAAGTCAAAAATCATCATCTGCTGGGCAATGGGATTAACGCAGCATAAAAATGCTGTTTCCAATATAAAGGAGTGCGTGAATTTATTGTTGTTGAAGGGAAGCATCGGAAAGAAAGGTGCTGGAACTTGTCCTGTGAGGGGACATAGCAATGTGCAGGGGGATAGAACGGTTGGTATTATGCATCATGTTTCTGATGAGTTAAACCAGTCGCTAAAGAAGGTTTTCGGGTTTGATCCTCCGACCGAAGAGGGATTGGATACTGTTCATTCGATTCAAGCGATGCATGAGGGAAAAGCTAAAGTGTTTATCGGATTGGGTGGAAACTTCGTTTCGGCTGCATCGGATACCAACTACACTGCTCAGGCTTTTCACAACTGTGACCTGACCGTTTCGATTTCTACAAAGCTAAATCGAACGCACCTGGTCACAGGCAAAACCTCTATCATACTGCCTACTCTGGGTCGATCCGAGATGGATGCGGAAAACGGATCTTCCAGATATGTGACTGTAGAAAATAGCATGGGTAAAGTGCATCAATCGAAGGGGCAGTTTGCTCCAGCTAGTGAACATTTGAAAAGCGAACCAGCTATTGTCTCGGGTATTGCTTCTGCTTACTTCAACGGGCACGGGACTATAGACTGGCAAGCTCTGGGCTCTGATTACGATTTGATCCGAGAAAAAATATCTGAGGTTTACAAAGAGTTTGAGGACTACTCAAAGCGATCAAAGGATGGCGGCTTCTACTTGCCTAACCATACGCGGGAGGGTGATTTCTCAAAGCTTCCGGGAGGAAAAGCTAAGTTGTCCATCGCAGAGCTACCAGATCATAAAATGGAGGACGGAGAGTTCATCATGATGACAATACGCTCGCATGACCAGTTCAACACGACGATATATGGACTGGATGATCGATACCGTGGGGTTTTCAATGAAAGAAGGGTTGTCTTCATGAACGAATTGGATATGAAAAACCTGGGATTAGAAGCTCAATCGGTGGTAGATATTACCAGCCATTACGATGGGCAAGAGAGAAGGGCTGAGAAATTTAAAGTGATTCCTTACAATATCCCACAGGGTAATCTTGCTGCTTACTTCCCCGAAACGAATGTGCTTGTCCCAATCAATCATTTCGCAAGCAAGAGCAACACGCCGATTAGCAAATCGATTAAGGTTCGGGTGGAAAAGAAGTAGGTTTTCGTGAATGATTCCAAAAAGCTTTTGAGATAATAATTGATCTATAGAAATGTAATTTACCTGATCAATTATCTCTACTAAAGCGAAGGCTCCTACCCGATCCGCTTAGTTTTCAAACCTGTATTTATAAAGATCGTAGCACGTCTCTCTCACTTTTTCTATGAGTTCTTGATGTGGAGTATCTCCTACATCTATAAATCCTGTATTGTAATTTTCTCCATCTCCTCGTCCAGTAAAGGGCTCATCCAGGTACTGAAACCAATGTGCTCCAACTATTTGTTCATTTCTCAAAGCACCTTCTATGAATTCCTGAAATGCTTCTCCTCGCTCTACTTGATTGTTTACCATTTTCACTCCGGGATGAGCCTGGCCCCTATCGGTTGCACCAAAGTGAAACTCTCCTATCATGATGGGATGATCCATTCCGAGTGGTAGTGCTACTTTCTCCACACTAAATTCATACATATTAAAACTTATGATCTCACAATACTTTGTCGCTGCAGAAAGTGTAACGTTGTTACTCCACGCAAATCGACATCCAAGATAATTCTGATTGGGAGCGACACGCTTAAGTTCTTTACTGATGGTTCCAAAGTAAGTATCAGCTATTTTCTTATAAAAGGCATCCAAATCCTCTTTGGCATTGTTCTCATCTGGAGCTTCTATGGAATTCGACAGATCGTCCCAGCTTTCATATTCTGCCAGCCATGCAGCATTCAAGCTTTCAATATTCTTGTATTTTTTTCTCAGGTCTTTGATGAACTCAACTTTGGCTGGCTGTGAGGCGGGGCTTTGCAATACGCTCACCGCCAGTGATCTTTCACCTCCCCACGACAATTCATTGTCCACGAAAAAACCAATGCACCATGGGTCATTGGCTCCTTCTCTCTGTTCTTCTACAGAGCTATGCACAATCTCACTAAATTCTGGAGCAAAAACATCATGAAACTTACCCCAGAACCCTGAGGAAGCCTCTATTTTAGGTGTATCTCTAATCCACACAGACCCAACGTAAGGGGTCCTCCGCTGCTGTGCTGCTCCATAATCAGACACAAAACCGATGGTATTGAGTCCCCAGCTTTTTAACCTTGTGTGAATCCTGTCTCGAAATTGATCCATCCAATCGTCTCCATACTTTTTATAAAGGTTTGATTGATAAAAAGAGAAGGTCTTATATGGAGTCTTGTCTTTATAAAATCCGAGGGGTGCCCAACCGCTGGTGCCATAAAACTGTTCATAGGGCTTTTCATCAGGGAGTGCTTCAAAGTATTCCTCTCTATATTGAATGCCAGTATTAGAAGATTTTGGTGCCATACAGTTGAGCCCGGCAGTCCAAAACAGATAACCCTCTGGATCAACCATCCACCACTTGCCTTTATACTTTTCAGTGCGGAAAAAACCTGTGGCCTTCAATTTTGGTCCATTTTTCCAACCTCCATATTGACTTCTGTCTTTGGGGCCTGGGTTTTTAGAGAGGTCCTTTTGTTCAATAAGATCTTGTTTCTTCAGATCTTCCTTATCATGGATCTTGTTTTTCCAATCCTCATGCTTATACTGACCAAACTTGTCTACGAAAGGGAAAAAGTCTTTTCCATCGCGTATTTCCAACTGCTCCTCTACACGAATGTTATCAACGTAGAAAGTGGTTGCACGAGTAGGAACGCGAGTGTCAAATGCAATCTGATCAATGGCTCCAATATCAGTCTTCAATTGACCTGGCACGCCTCTCATCCCCGAGATATCTAGCTGTGGTGATGTTATCCATGGAGTCCATGCAAGCTCCACCGTCACTGTCTTCGTCTCGTTAGGCTCTAAGTCCACATATTGGGAGCAATACCATCGTGTGATTGAATTGGGGTCATCTCCTACATACATGACAATCTGTAGGTCGTTGCTTCCTGCATTGGAGATATCCGCCTTTACCTTATAATATCCCTGCAAATTCCAGGGAGCAGATTTTGTACTAAAAAGCGTAACCTTCGGCATTCCAAAGGAACTTGAATTAACCTTCAAGCGCTTGCTTCCAGCTTGTTCAACAATCTCGTAGGTGGCCTTATCGGCAATTGCCCAGTTTTCAGATGCACTCATCGGCTTTTCAAAATCGAAAAGAACCTGTGGTTTATTTTCTATATCAACATTCACTTGGCCATTTGAAAAGAAAATTCCGAAACCGAATAAGAGGAAACTAAGGTATTGCATGACGGTAGTGTTTGTTATGGTTAGTACTAAACTCTCAGGCTTTCTACTTGAGGGCAAACAAATCTATCCGGTTTACTCTGCGAAAGAGTAGGAATCATATAGACATAAAATGAACAATAGGAGAGAAATATTAACTGTCATCCTAACAGGGAAAAGTACCGGATATGATCCTGACTACCTTACTCAAGTATGACTATCATATCCATTGCAGTGAATATCGAAATCACTAACAACCTGAGTAGACATGATACTTAATGACTTGAATACCTCATATCTAATTAACAATCAACATAGCTTCGACAGACTGATATACTTCGCTACTTTTTGATAAATTTCTGAATTACACCATCTCCTACTTTTAAGAAGTAAATCCCGCTTTCAAGGGAACTAACGTCTATTGTCTGGTTCTTAATTTTGCTTGAAACAAGTCTGGAGCCCATCAAATCGTATATTTTGTATTGAGCATCTTCTGGAGCATCGTTAATAGTAATTTGATCTGAAACAGGGTTAGGGAAAAATATAATTTCCTCACTTTCATCAACTGACAGCACATCCCCCAGAACTATCGACCTTTCTTTCGAACTAATTACTTCATCTCCATCAATGGGTTTAATATCAATGGATAAGGTATAATTTCCTTCTGCTGGGACTTCTTCTAGAGTCAAAGAAAAATTTCTTTTCCCGTATCCTGCCAATACTTTGTTCACAGTCTCCCCTATCACATTGCCACTTCTATCTTTCAGTACCAAATAAATATCTCTATCAGTATTGGCCTGATAGGTCATCAAAAAACCATACTCTTTTACAGTTCCCAGACCTAAATATTCTCCAATAAACTCTACTTGCTCATCGTATATCTCTGGCAGTGCAGATGGCTGGTCGGCTACTTCCTCATCTACCCGGACGAGCTCATAAGACCTAATCCAGTCATAATACGAGGTGTTAATAGCGTCATTGTTCAGATCATCGGCAGATGGATAAGGAGTTGCCCAATCATAGGTCTCGGTAACCATGTTTACTTTCATAGGCCTGTCAAAAGGGTCCGTATCGTCAATCGTTGTATTGAAATCCACAGATGCTGTAAACTCATCATCTGCATAAAATTTGGCACTATTCGCATCTACCCACCAGCATGCATAGGTGTGGTAATCTTCCCAAACTTTGGAGTCCAGCTTGGAGGAAGTTCCATTGGAATAGAATATTTCTTGGTTTTCTCCACATGGTACATGTCGGTAGTGAGTATTGGAGTTCATATTCTCTTCAAACTTACCGGCACTTGCTCCTACAACTTCCGAAATATCGAGTTCCTGACTGTAGGTATCTGTGGTGCAAGAGGTTTCGTCCAACTTCACTTTTCTGTTCGACAACCAAAAGGTTGTGGACATCATAATCCTCGAAGCTTTGAACCTACATTCATAATATCCATAATAGGCTTGATCGCTAAGAGACTGTACCGCGCCTCCAGCTATCGTATAATTTCCTTCTGCAGGACTCAGTACTCCGTTTTTGATTTGCATATTGCCGTCTGACACAGAAACTGTGTAGGGCTTAAATCTTGCTGGGGTTCTCCCCTGCCAACCATCAAAGTAATCTCTCCATTTGGTACCGTCAAGTTCCGTCCCATTGAACTCATCAGAAAATGGAAGATTCAACACCCACCTGAAACCAAGAGGCGGTTCTGGTGGCTCAGAGAATGCATTGAACGATAAAACACAAAGAATAAGAATAATTAATCGACGCATACGGTTTCTATTAGCTAATAACCAATGCCTTTATTGGGAGGCATTCAACAAACTATGGAAACAAATTTAAGTGAGCGTATCTCAGCACCAGAGGGTAAAATAGCAACCTAAAAAGGGGGCAAACTGAAAATATGAGGGAGAGATAAAGATTCGTGACGGTCTTAGATAAGAACTTATCCAATCAGGAGAAGATCCTAAGAGCTTGACTTGTTGTCCAGTTAAATGTGGCAGGTACATTCATTTCTTATCTCGCTTGGAAGCAAAATCATAAGCAAGCGTAGATTGTATCTACGCTTAGTGGGGATACATTGCGCCAGTTTTCTTTTTTATAACCTTGGACCAGTGGGGGATGTTACTTCTCTGACCTTAATATCTTTGTCACGTAGAAAGCCAACTAACTCAATCAAATCTTTCTCTAATTTTTCCAGTCGTATTCTATATTTTTCAGAATCTTCAAAGACATACATGACTGGAACTTTTTTTAGAGCTCCATATATGAAATAAAACCCTAAGCCTCCTAAAACAATACCAGCAAGTAACATATGCCCTACAAAATTAGCCTGTCTAGGAGAGGACTCTACAATAATTAAATTTCTAATCATTAAATAGGAAAGTATCAAGCTAATAAGCCCCAAAGCAAGGCCGAGACTCAAAACAAAAAACCAATTATTAACTGAGCGACCTTCTGTAATCTCCACTTCAATCACCTGAAAAAATTTGATCTCTTTATAACAATACTTGTTTCTAAGCAAATGGATGCCTTCTTCTGAGAAACCAACAAATTCATTACAAAACAGGTATTTACGAATCATCCATTAAAATAATAATAGGAAATATTATGAAGTAAGTGCGTCAAGATACCCCCCCCACAGACTCTTCCTTTTACTACAGTATGCCAAGAATATTGAGCCTAAAATTAAGTTAGTAAACAATCCTGAGAACCCTTTGTATAAATGGTAAAGTAACCTTCTCTAAGTGTAGTTTGCAACTACACTTTCATATCTCGTCTATTTCTAATAGATTTTCAAAGCCTGAATAATTTCTTGCACTACTATATAAGTAATCTTCAGGGTTTGCAACCCACCCTGCTCCACAGGGTTTTCGTGAATGTAATCTAACCTGCTTTCAATCATTTCATTATTCACCAATTCTACCGCATGGTTTTCATGTGTCCAAAATTGTCTCTCCTTTACTCTTTTATTGAATTTTGCATGATATTTGAAAACCACACTCAGACAATCTTCCTTCCCCACTTCTCGCCATGAAGTGAACATGATTAGTCATTATAACATATGCATATACTATTAAACCTTTATTTTCAATGCAATATCCCAAGCTATCAATGATGATATCCCGATAGACTTTCCTACTGAAAACATCAACCCAACCAACTACCTGACAGGTTATGAAATAAAGCCCCTCCTGATCTTTAATTTGATAACTATCTCCCATTTCTTTATGTAATTTGCTACGAAAGCAATAAAATAAAAGCGTAGATGCAATCTACGCTTAGGCTACTCTTTTATAAACTACGACCTGTGGAGGATCTTTTTACACATTCGTCACTTCCCGTTTCTTCCTTATCTCGCTTAGAAAGCTAAATCATAAGCAAGCGTAGATACAATCTACGCTTAGTGGAGGTATTCATTATGCCTTTGGTAGCCATTCTCTCAATGGCGTTTGTAACTATTCTTCTGAAGACTTACCGGGTTGCGGTTTCCAACCTGGTAGACTCTCTCCGAAATGAATAGTTTAGTAATGTGAGTGCCTATTATTTAAAAACCGTTATTAAAATAAATATTCTACTAGATTTTCAAATCACAAAATCCGCTCTCTTTCCACTTTCTTAAGCAACTCCGTAATATTGCTTACGCCAAGTTTCTTCATAATATTGAAGCGGTGCGTCTCGACGGTTCGGACACTTTTGCCAAGCTTTTCTGCTACATCCTTATTGGAAACGCCTTCATAAATAAGAGATAAAATCTCTTTTTCTCTTCTGGTCAGTTGATAGTCTGCGCTATCATCTTCAGCCCCTTTTGTCGTATTGTAATCTTTAAGTCCGTTGTGCAAATAGAAATCTACTATGGTATTCGAGATATCCCCACTGAAATATTTTTGACCATTTTGCACCATACGTATCGCTTTATTGAATTCGCTTTTGCTGGTGTCCTTGAGCAGGTAACCGTCTGCTCCATACTCCATTGACTTCAAAATATATTCCGAATCATCGTGCATAGTAAGCATGATGATCTTCGTTGATGGATCGGCTTGCTTTAGTTTTTGCGTTACTTCTAGCCCCGTAAGCATCGGCATTCTGATATCTACTACGAGTACATCTGGATTCTCCTCATTCATTTTATCCATTGCCTCCTGGCCGTCGGAGGCTTCCCAAATTACCTGAATCTCCGGATCATCTTCTAAGATCATTTTAATACCGTGACGAACTATCTCATGGTCATCAGCAAGGGCTACTCTAATCATTTTTATCTAGGGATAATGTGATAAATATTTGGGTTCCTTTACCCAATTCTGTCTCTAAGTTAAAAATACCTCCGATATATGCAGTTCGTTCTTTCATATTGAAAATACCATGACCTGCTTTTTCGAAATGGCCGTTTTCCACCAATCGTGAATAATCAAACCCTTTTCCATCGTCCTTCACTTTTATACTTAGTGAATTTACGGTGTGCGAAAATCGAACTTCAATATTGGAAGCTTTGGAATATTTAATGGAATTATTGACAGATTCTTGAATGATTCGATAAAGGTTTGTTTCCACGGGGCTTTCCAACCTATTAATGAATTTGGTTTCGTTCACGAAAGCCACATTCGTTTTGGTAACCGCATTGATTTCATCGCAGAATTTCTTGATTGCGGGTACTAAACCAAAATCATCCAAGCTACTTGGAGTGAGATTAAAAGAAACTCTTCTGACTTCTTGAATGATACTTTTCATCAAATCCTTAGCATCATTGAGCCTCATTTTCATCGGCTTAGAGGATGGGTTAAAAGACTCCAACATCAGTTTCATTGCAGATAGCATTTGCCCCACTCCGTCGTGCAACTCCCTCGAAAGTCTTTTACGTTCTTCTTCCTGTCCCTCTAGAATAAGTGAAGAACGATAATGCTGTTCTTTTACCGATTTTTCAATTCGCTCTTTGTTGAGCTCCCTTGACCTGATCTTCGCTTCTTTATATTCAGTGGTTTCGCTCGCGATCAACTTGATCTCATTGGTGGATTTGATTGGAACGAGATAAGCGTCAATCCAGCAAAAATCCCCTGGTTCTGTGATGAGACGTATTTCTCCTGTCCAATTTTTGTTATCCCTCAGCATATCCAATAGCCCGGTAGCAAAATCATCTCTATATCCACTGGCAGTAAGTAACTCTTGCAATGATTTAGGAGGTTTGGTTTCTTCATAATCCATCATTTTATGAAACTGACTGGAAAGAAACTTGAACTTCCCTTTTCGATTCATTCGAGCATAGAGGGATGGGGATTCAGGTTTTATATTAACAGCCTCTAAATCCTGATAGGATTTTCCAAGCTCTTCATAGAGATGAGACAGCTGTGTGGTCATTTTCTTAGCTTCATTTTCAGACCTCACCAAATCGTCCACCGTATTGCTGACACTTTTTGCAATCGGTCGAAAAATAAAGATGAGTTCCATCAAAATGATGATCAGAGAAATTACGAATAGATAAAGTTCTGTCTGCTTTAGACTTTGCACCTTATCCTGAGCCTCAAAATCGTATTGAAAAACGATTCTGTCCATGATTTTCAGGAAATCTGACTCGTGGATTAGAATGGATTCTAAATGGCTATTGTTATCCGTAAAAGCTTGTACTGATCCATTTGGCTTTAGAGAAATAAGAGCCTCAGCATTGGAATAAATCGCATTGAAGTGAGGCTCCAATTCCAAAAACATTTTCTTAATTTCTGCCGAATTAGAACCCGAAAGCTGCAACTCTTCACTACCATTTTGCAGGCCTTCATGGGATTTACGCCACAGGTCCAAATCTTGTCTTAAAACAGCAACCGTTTTGTCTTGACTATCTCGGTCATATACAACCCGAAGAGATGATTTAGTAATTTTTTGACTTAGCATTCGCTGACGACCAGCCACATTTATGACATGGGCATCATCTTGCTGATCGCCAATAGAGGTTTGGATTAACAGCTGGCTAACAACAATACTCAATGCAATACAGCCCAGAGCTATAAGATAAAAGAGACCTAAGCGTCTGAACTTTGGTTTTGGCATTGTTGACTTTTAAGTTTTGCTTAAAAGTAAGTAATTGGTAGAAGTATTCTCAAAAAACTAAGTAACTCTACGCAAAACCAACAAATACTTTTCCGTCCTCTACTTTTACAGGATAGGTACTCAGGCTGCATTCATCTCCATTTAGGTTTTCGCCTGATTTCAGGGAAAAGGTTTTCTTATGAAAAGGACAAGCGACTTTGGGTTCTTCGCCTGCAGAACCGATCATTCCTCTGCTAAGTATCATTTGTTTCTTGTGAGGACAAAGGTTTTGCGTAGCATACCACTCTCCTCTCCTAGAAAAATTAAAGACGGCTACCTGAAGCCCCTCGTAGCTGATACACAACCCTCCATTCAAAGGATAGTCTTCCACCTCTCCTGCTGGAAACCAATGATTGACTTGCTCTACGCTTACTGTATTATATGCTAGTGTTTCCAATGTTTTCTATTTAGTAGTTACTTCATCCCAGTCTGCTGGCTTTTTCATTTCTCTCATCGGCACAAAATGCTGATTAGGATCATACTCATCAGCATTGGTAAAGTGCTTGAATTTTTTCACCATTTTCTCATCATTGATCGCTTCCTTCCATTCACAGTGATAAGCAGCGATAAGAGCTTGCATGTCTTTTTCCAAATCATCTCCAAGCCCCAGACAGTCATTGACCACCACATCAATCAAGTAGTCTATTCCCCCCTCAAGCTTATTGAGCCAGACAGAAGTTCTATTGAGCGGTTCAGCCGTCCTTATATAGAAGGCTAAGAAACGATCAAGGTATTTGATCGCTGTTTTCTCATCTATGTCTCCAGCGAGAAGTTTTCCATGCTGAGGGTTAGCTCCTCCATTTCCACATACGTAAAGATTGTATCCGATCTCCGTAGCGATCAATCCAAAATCTTTGCCCATTGCTTCTGCGCACTCTCTTCTACAACCAGAAACTCCACCTTTCAATTTGTGTGGAGATCTCACTCCCTTGTATCTATTTTCTATCTCAATAGCGAATGAAACAGAATCGTGAAGTCCATACCTACACCAAGTAGCTCCAACGCAGCTTTTGACTGTCCGTAATGACTTGCCATATGCGTGTCCACTTTCGAAACCTGCATCAATCAACTCTCTCCATATAGATGGAAGATCGTTCAGTCTTGCGCCGAACATATCTATTCTCTGTCCACCTGTTATCTTCGTATAGAGATCGTACTTTTTTGCTACAACACCCATCGCTATTAGCTTATCAGGTGTGATTTCTCCCCCAGGAACTCTTGGAACTACTGAGTAGCTACCGCCTTTTTGGATATTGGCTAAAAACCTATCGTTGGTATCTTGAATAGTGTCTTGCTTAAGGATTAATTCATTCCAGATACTTGCCAACAATGATCCTACAGCAGGCTTACAAATTTCACAACCATCACCTGATCCATATTGATCGAGTAAATCATCGTAACTTTTGATTTCCTTTAGTTTAATGATACTGTACAATTCCTGTCTTGAATAGGCAAAGTGATCGCAAAGAGTTTTTTTAACGTTTTTACCAAGTGATTTGAGTGTAGCAGTCAAGATATCGTTGACCATTGGTGTACATGCTCCACAACCTGTGCCCGCTTTAGTACAGGTCTTTACCTGAGCGATATCGGTAAGCTCTCCATCTTTAATAGCCCCGACGATTGCCTCTTTACTTACGTCTTCACATGAGCAGATTTGAGCACTATCAGGAAGATCCATGATGGCGTTTCCACTTGCTTCTCCTCCTCTCGCTCCAAGAATTAAGTCTTCCGGATTAGGAGGCAATGCCATGCCATTTTGGGTAATTTGCAAAAGCATGCTGTAGTCGTTTGCTTCTCCGACTAGAATTCCTCCAAGTAATTTCGTTCTATCACTAGAAAGGTTTACTCTTTTGTAAATCCCTGAATTTTTGTCTTCAAAAACAATCGGAACAGCTCCTTCTGTAGAACCCAGCGCATCCCCGAAACTCCCTACATCGACACCTATTAATTTGAGTTTGGTAGACATGTCCGCTCCTGTGAACCTTTTTTCAGCTGCACCGAAAATTTGTTCCACGACCGTTTCCGCCATGTCATAGCCAGGAGCGACCAAACCGTAAACCATTCCTTCATAGGAAGCTGCTTCTCCTATTGCATAAATGGATGGGTCATTTGTCTGCATTTTTTCATTGACCCTGAAGCCTCCTCTTTGTCCCGTTTCGAGCAAGGATTTTTCTGCTAGATCATCTCTGGAAATAATTCCACAGGAGATAACCAGCAACTCGGTATCAAGAGTAGTGCCATCACTAAAGGCAAGTCCCTCCAGCTTATCTTCTCCAAGAATTTGAGTTGTATTTTTATTGAGCAAAATTTCTATCCCCAGGGCTTCAATCTTACTCTTGAGCATGTTTGATCCTGCTTCATCTAGCTGTCTGGGCATTAGTCTTTCAGAAAACTCGACCACTTGAGCATCTAAGTTCATATCCAAAAGCGCTTTGCCCGCTTCAAGCCCCAAAAGACCTCCTCCTAGAATAGCTCCTCTCTTAATAGTCTTACCGTAAGCAATAATTTGATCGAGATCCTCAATTGTACGATAGACAAAAACACCCTTCTTATCTACCCCATCTATTCGTGGAACCAATGGTCTGGAGCCTGTCGCTAGTATAAGGTAGTCATATGATTCTGTCTCACCCGTATGTGTTGTTACTGTTTTTTGATCTCTGTTTATATCTACTACGAGCTGAGAGGTTTTCAACGTTATATCATTGTCTGAATACCAGCTGGCAGGAGCCATCAGCAAGTTTTCTTCGGATTGATTTGTGAAATACTCACTTAGATGAACGCGATCGTAAGCAGGTAGGGGCTCCTCTCCATAAACTACAAGCTGAACTTCCGAAGAGTCTGCCTTGGCTCTAAGCTTTTCGCAAAACTTGTAGCCAACCATTCCATTTCCTATAACAATGACTTTTTTCATACGTAGTATAATTTACGTAAAATTACGTATTTATACTTAATATCAAAAATCAATCTACGTATTTGCGGATGTTTTAATCCAACTGCAATGGCAATAGCGAAATTGAGGATTTTACAATAATGAAAAGAGTTTGTTTACAGATCTTTAACGCATCTGAATCCTGCATGATTGAATCCAGAGTCTTTGCTTGAGCTCATTCTTCTAGCTACCCGATAGCCGCTGCAATAACTATCATTGCATAAGAAAGAACCTCCTCGAACGACATGTTTGGGAGAATAGGGTTCTCTGGGGTCGTAATAATTTTCTGAGCCTGCCGGGTCTACAATCTCCTCTTGACCTTTATACTGACTATAGGTATTGGCGTCATACTTATCCTCACACCACTCCCATACGTTCCCGGCCATATCATAAAGTCCGTAACCATTTGGAGGAAATGATTTAACAGGGGCTGTAGCTGCAAACCCATCTAGAAGATAGTTTTGGTATGGAAATTTCCCTTGCCAGAAATTAGCCTTATCAGAGGCATTTTCAATCGATTCATTTCCCCAAGGGTATTTAGCATTGGTACTCCCTCCCATTGAAGCCCACTCCCATTCCGCTTCAGTTGGCAACCGTTTTCCTGCCCATTCAGCGTAAGCTTTGGCATCATCCCATGATACGTGTACCACGGGGTGATTTTCTAATCCTTCTAAGGTACTCTCCGGTCCTGTTGGGTGTTTCCAATTCGCACCAATCTTCCATTCCCACCACTGAGAGTAATCGTTGAGATTTACAGGACCGTCCTGCTGTTTAAAGACAAGCGATCCTGCCTGTAACACTGAATCTGGTGGTTTTGGTGTTCCTGGAGGAACCTGAGATTTCATCTCTTCCCAATCTATATCCCTCTCTGCGATCGTAAGGTATCCGGTCTCATCACAAAACTTTGCAAACTCCGAATTTGTAACTTCGGCAACATCTATGTAGAAACCTGAAACGGTCACTTTATGAACAGGGAATTCGTCTTTGTAAGCCTGTTCTGATTTTCCTCCCATCTGAAATGTGCCAGAAGAAATAAACACCATTCCTTCTGGCACTTGTCCTTCTGATATCTGCTTAGAATCTACTTCTTGAGATTTAGTCTTAGATGGAGATGAACATCCAATTTGAAAGAATAAAGCAAGAATAAATAAACTGAGGTATCCGGCAAGTGGTCTTTTCAGGAGTAAGAAAGTATGAACCATTTCCATTATTGATGTAGACCTACTCCATCAGAAATATCTACTTGATAAACCTCCGTTTCAACATTTATAGACTTCAAATACCCTTTACTAACAGACTTGATTACATTGTCCACTTCGTCTTTATGTACCAGATTGATTGTGCAGCCTCCGAATCCTCCACCCATCATTCGCGCACCAATCACTCCACTATTTTCTTTTGCCAAGCGAACAAGCTCATCTAGTTCAGAACATGAAACTTCATATTTCTCACTCAGTCCAAAGTGAGTTTCGAACATTAACTTCCCTACGGTTTCAATATCGTGGCTTTTCAGTGCATCACATGTATCTAGTACTCTTTGAATCTCTGCAATCATATACTCGCAGCGATCATAAACCTTGCTATCTACCTTGCCCTTGATTTGCTCAAGCTCATTGATGCTTGCATCTCTAAGCGATTTTATATCCGGGTTTATCTTTTGTAATTCGGCTACACCTTCTTCACATTGCTGCCTTCTCACATTGTACTCTGAACTGGCTAGGTTATGCTTCACCTTTGAGTCGAATAATAGCAGCTTGTAATCTCCGAATTCCGCAGGAAAATATTCATATTCTAATGACCGACAATCGAGTCTGATCACATGATCGTTTTTTCCCATGGATGAGGCAAACTGATCCATAATACCACACATCACTCCTGCAAATGTATGTTCTGCAAGTTGACCAATCTTAGCGATTTCTACTTTCGTAAAACCTAAACCAAATAATTCTGTAAGTGCGTAACCAAATCCAGATTCAATAGCTGCTGAAGATGACATTCCTGCACCTAAAGGAACATTGCTAGAAAATATCAAATCGAATCCTTGATCGATTGTGGCTCCTTTTTTTCTTATTTGATCAATAACTCCAAGAAAATAATTAGCCCAGCCAACTTTACCGGGCACAAGCTCGTCTGAGATATCAAAATCATAAGTTCTATCTAGATCCAGTGCGCTTAAGTGAACTTTTGAAGTTCCATTTTTAGCAATGGCAATCTTCACACTTTTATCAACAGCAGCAGGAAGGACAAATCCGTCATTATAATCAGTATGTTCTCCTATCAAATTGATACGTCCGGGAGCATTGACCAAAAGCGGTGCTCTCCCAAATTTAGTATTGAACATATCCCTCAATTCCTCGAAAGTAAATTCCCTTCCGTCACTCATCTTTAATCGTTTTAGTTGTTTGCAGAAAAAAGAAGCTCCGATGGTTACTATCATCAAAATGACCGAAACTTAATAGCCTCTTTGATATTGACAATATTCCCAATTACGAGATTCTCAAATAATCCTTAAAGATGCGAAATCTTTGCATTTTCTTATCAAAAAAGAATTATCAAAAAAAAGGAAAGGATGGATATAGTCAAAATGACAATATCTATTCAAAATAGGTTTGATGGACTACAAATTATACTATATTTGAACGATTTCGATATAAAAACAACGATATAGATGAACTCACGCAGATCCTTTTTAAACAAATCACTTTTAGTAGCAGCTGGCGGTTTACTTGCAAAACCTCTTCTTTCTGAATCAAGAATACACCAAGCTAATGCTTTGCCTTCTCTGGAAGGAAGAAAAGTGCTATTTATTCATGGAGGATGGCCAGGTCACCAACCTGTCAAGTTTAGGGATTATATGGTGCCATGGATGCAGGAAGAGGGAGCAACTGTTGAGGTATTTGACGATCTGGAACCTTATACCTATCCAGAGTTTATGGATTCTATTGATCTCGTAATTCAAGTATACACCATGTCCAGTATTACCAAAGAGCAGGAAAAAGGGCTAATAAGGGCCGTGAGAAAGGGTACAGGCATGGCAGGATGGCATGGTGGCATGTGTGACGCTTTCCGAAACAATGTGGAATATCAATTTATGACTGGAGGCCAGTGGGTTTCTCATCCGGGTGGGGTGGTTGACTACAAAGTAAATATTATTGATCAGGAAGATGAGATCACAGCGGACATCAGTGACTTTGATATGAAAAGCGAGCAATACTACATGCATGTGGACCCCAATGTGAAGGTATTGGCAACTACACAGTTTAGTGGAGATCATGCCAGCTGGATTGATGGTTGTGTAATGCCTGTGGCCTGGAAAAAGATGTATGGAAAGGGGAGGATTTTTTATACTTCCTTAGGTCACAACCTTAATCATGTCACTGAGGTGCCAGGAGCTATAGAAATCATAAAAAGAGGCATAAAATGGTCAAGCGCAAGCAAGTACATGCCAGCTGAAAAGTGGATCAGCCCGATTTACAAAAAATCTTAAAATCTTTTGAAGCGCTCAAAAGCTGCTTTTTCTAACATCTCTTGATGATCTGGGTGTGAAATTCGGATCATTTCTTTTGCTCGCTCTCTAAGGTTTTTTCCATATAGGTCTGCTATACCATACTCTGTAGCAACATAGTGTATATGAGCTCTTGTCGTGACAACACCTGCACCTTCTTTTAAGAATGGTATTATTTTGGACTCGTTTCTTTTAGTTGTAGAAGTAAGTGCTATAATAGGTTTTCCTCCTGGAGACAATGATGCACCTCTGATAAAATCCATCTGACCGCCTACCCCACTAAACATTCTCGTTCCTATCGAGTCTGCACACACCTGACCTGTAATGTCAATCTCTATTGCACTATTGACACTTGTCATTTTCGGAAGTTTTCTAATAACAGAGGTGTCATTCACATACTGAATATCAAGCATTCTTATTAGCGGGTTATCATCTACAAATTCGTAGAGTTTTTTCGAACCCATCAAAAAGCCTGAGACCAATACATCTTTGTGTTTAGTCTTCTTCTTATTGTTAATAACTCCGCTCTCAATTAAAGGAAGAACTCCATCGGAAAACATCTCTGTATGAACTCCCAAGTCTTTATGATTTCCTAAACAGGATAGAACTGCATCCGGTATTGCTCCAATTCCCATTTGTAAAGTGGCTCCATCCTCTATTATTCCTGCGATATTTTCTCCTATCTTTTTCTCTTCGTCAGAAATGGTGTGCGGAGGTATTTCTGGTAAGTCTTGCTCTTGTTCTATATAGCTCTCAAAGGTGCTTATGTGCAGAAGCCCATCTCCATGTGTTCGTGGCATTTTGGGATTGATCTGAGCGATTACTTTTTTAGCAGAATCTACTGCCGCCTTGGTAGTATCAACAGAAATCCCAAGCGAGCAGTATCCATGTTTATCTGGAGGGGAAACCTGAATCAAAGCCACATCAATTGGAATAACCCCATTTCTAAACATAAGTGGCACTTCACTAAAAAAACTAGGAATGAAATCAGTGCGTCCTCTGTTTACTGCATCGCGTACATTGGCACCAATAAAGAGGGAGTTTACCTGAAAGTTATCAGCGTACTTATCATCTGTATATGGAGCTGGCCCTTCTGTATGCATGTGATAAATCTTCACATCTCTAAGCTCACTAGCACGATCAGTTAAGCCTTGAACGAGGGCCAGCGGAGTAGCTCCCGCCGTATGAATAAAAACATGTTCTCCTGATTGGATTGAGCTAACTGCTTCGATTGGGGACTTTGCTTGCTTACTCATAGATATGATCTTTATCTTTTAATTATACGAGCAAAGCTCCCTGCATGACTGACTTATCTCACTGACAAAAATCATAAGTTTTATTGATAAAAAAGGCTTATCGTGAATGGGCATTCCAAAACACAACAAGCCTTTATAACTTCTTAAAACCTAAAACTCTATTTACCCAAGCCTGCCAGTCTAAATCCTACTGATAGTTGAAAAGTACGATTTTTCAGTTCTGCAGATTTGCCTATATCTGATAATCCTAAAACGTATCTTGCTGTTAGATTCAAACCAAATGGTGCGTCCCAGCCTAATCCAAAAGCAGCACTTGTGTCTGAACTTTTAAAATCGGATTTCGAAATTTTTGATCCATCGGCGTTTTTTCCGCTTGTGGAAAGTAACATACCAAATTGCGGCCCTGCTTGAACATTAAGCCCTGCAACAGTATACAACTTGAACATCACAGGAATATCGAGATATGTGTAGTCTTGAGAAAAGTCTCCTGCTACATTTTTTAATGAGATTGTGGTTCCCTTGGTAGAATAAAGAATCTCCGGCTGAATACCGAAACTCAATACTTTTATTAAAGCATATCCTCCAAAATGATAGCCGGTCTTGCCACTTAGGTCAACTGTCTTAACATCCGAGGACAAGCTTGCTAGATTTAACCCGCCTTTTAAACCAAATTCTGCTTTTGCTTGACCAAAGCAAACAGATGAAATAAGAATGGATAGGCAAAGAATCGTTATTTTTTTCATGAGGTTTTTAATTTGTATAAACGAATATCACTTATATATCGTGTCTCTACAACTCCAGATATAGATTATTTTATTTCTAAAGAATTTACAAAGAGTACTTATCTATTAAATCCAGTTCTTCTGATGTAAAGGAGAGTTGGTTCAAAGAGCCTACGTTTTCTTTTAATTGTGCTGAGGAACTTGCTCCGATAAGGACGGAAGCTACGTTCGGCCTGCTAAGCAGCCAAGCTATCGCCATCTCGGAGATCTTTTGACCTCTTTCTTTTGCTACCGAAGCTAGACCAATCACTTTTTGAATAGAACTATTCACAGTGTCTTCATTGAGATAAGTCATCGATTTTGCAGCTCGTGAGTCTTTAGGAATACCATCCAAATATCTATCTGTAAGTAAGCCTTGCGCAAGCGGGGAAAACGCAATGCAGCCAAGCCCTTCTTCCCCAAGTGTACTTAGTAGTTTCTCCTCTACCCATCTATCCAAAATCGAATATCTAGCTTGATGAATGATGAAGGGAACTTTCAACTCTTTGAGAATCTTAGATGCTTCAGCTGTCTCGTCAGCCTTATAATTTGATATCCCAACGTAAAGTGCTTTTCCCTGACGAACGATATCCGAAAGCGCAATCATGGTTTCTTCCAGTGGAGTTTCGTAATCAGGCCTATGATGGTAGAAAAGGTCAACATAGTCCAAACCCATTCGCTTAAGACTCTGATCCAAACTAGAAATCAGATATTTGCGAGAGCCGTAATTTCCATAGGGACCCTGCCACATATCATAACCTGCCTTGGTAGAGATGAATAGCTCATCTCTAAACGGGAGGAAGTCTTGCTTGTATATTTTACCGAAATTCTCCTCAGCAGAACCGTAAGGAGGTCCGTAGTTATTTGCCAAATCAAGATGCACAATACCAAGATCGAATGCTGTTCTCAGAATATCTCTTCCATTCTCAAAATCATCTATCCCTCCAAAGTTGTGCCACAAGCCCAGCGAAATTGCAGGAAGAAGCACTCCGCTTTTCCCACATCTATTGTACTTCATCTGCTCATATCTGAGCCCGTGTGCCTTCCTTTCTGGCGTAATTGCTTTATCTCCGATTTGCATAATTTCCATCTCAAAGGTTAGAGAGTTTTTTTTGCCAGTTCCAAGCGGATCGCAGCATATCTTCTAAGTTGAGCTTGGTTTTCCACCCAAGTTCGTCGTTGGCGTAAGTGGTATCAGCATAAATCTCCTCTACATCTCCAGCTCTTCTATCCACTATTTTATAGTTAAGTTTTACATCATTTACTTTTTCAAATGATTGTATCAACTCCAAAACACTATTTCCCTGACCGGTTCCTAAATTAAAAACTTCGCATTTCGACTTATTCTTCCCTTCCAGCATTCTCCCTACAGCAATCACATGCGCTTCCGCTAAATCGACAACATGTATATAGTCGCGGACACATGTTCCATCTACAGTATTATAATCATCTCCAAAAACAGATAAAGATTCTCGCTCGCCCGCAGCTACTTGTAGCAGATATGGAACTAAGTTATTAGGAACGCCCAATGGAAGCTCTCCCAATTCGGATGATTCGTGTGCACCTATTGGGTTAAAATATCGAAGCAAAATGGCATTGAAATTTTCAGTAGCATTTACAGTATCTCGTATAATTTCTTCACCTACCTGCTTCGTATTTCCATAAGGAGAATTGGCAGGTTTTACAGGTGTTTGTTCAGTCACAGGCAATTTATCAGGTGTCCCATATACGGTACATGAAGATGAAAAAACGAATGGAATGTCTTGAGTAGATGCAAATTCCAACAAATGGATCATCCCAAGAAAGTTGTTCTTATAATACTTAAGAGGTTGTTGCACGGACTCACCCACTGCTTTGCTTGCTGCAAAATGAATGATAGCATCTATTTTATTTTCTTTAAAAACAGTACTAACAAATGGTGCATCTTTCAAATCCCCCTCATAGAACTTAGGGTTCTTTCCTGTAATCTTCTTAATACCTTCAAGCAGGTCTATTTTCGTATTAGATAGGTCATCTACAATTACAACATCGTATCCTGACTCAATCAGTGACACTACAGTATGTGAACCTATAAACCCAACTCCCCCTGATACTAAAATGGTACTCATTTGTTTTATGTTTTATTTAAAATTATAAAAAATCATGTGCTGGTTGATTCTCTTATAATCAACTCAGCAGGAATAACCTCGTTTTCAACACTTTCTTCTGACTCAAGCATAGAGAACAGCATTTCAAAGGCACGTCGACCTAAATCTCTAGTCGAATGATTGATGGTTGTCAGGGTTGGTGAAATCAATGTGCATATAGACCGGTTATCAAAGCCGGTAACCATTAAATCGCCTGGAATTTTCACTCCGCTATTTCCTAGTTGAGCCATATCTTGTGATGCGAGATCATCATTATAGCAAACCAAAGCATCATACTTCCCTTCCAGTACTTTATCAATAAATGTGACTGAGTCTTCATTATAAAAGGTATCAACTTCATGTATCCCATTCTCCTTCAAAGCTTCCTTCACTCCTCTTAAGCGTTCTTTGTCATTGGTGAGTTTTCTATCCATTCCATGATAAAGAAGCTTTTTCCTTCCTTGCTCCAATACGTGCTTGGTTACTTTATATGAACCATCGTAATCTTGTATCGTTACAAAAGGCAGTTTAGCCCCAGCAGGGACACGATCAAAAAGAACGACTTTCTTTCCCGCTGAAAGAGCTTCTGTCCCTATTTCCTCGTCTTCATCATCTATTGAACTAGAGATCAAAATTCCCTCGACATTGCAGGATATGAGAGAGCGGATCAATTTTCGTTCCTTTTCTTCTGACTCGTTTGATTGACAGATTAGCAGATTGTATCCATTTGCTTCTGATGCTTCCTCCACCCCAGAAAGGATTTCAGCAAAAAAATCATTACTGATTTCAGGAACTACTATCCCTATAAGTTTAGTCCTATTAGTTCGAAGACCTGCCGCCGCAGTATTTACCTGATAATTAAGCTCCTTGGCTTTGTCTTTGACTCTTTGAATCAGTTTTTTATTCTGAACGCTCTTATCATTGAGAATTCTAGATACAGTAGATGCCGATACTCCTATTTCTCTGGCTATATCTTTAATTGTGACCGACACAAGAGGTAGTTATTCTGTTCAAATTATCCGAAAATTTCTTTCAATTTAGCTTCAAGACTCGCTCCTCTAAGTCCCTTTACAAGTATTCGTCCTTCAGGGTCTATTAAATAAGTAGCCGGAATTGCATTGATTTTATAATCCCCTGCTGCTTGCGATCTGAAGTACTTCAAATCTGAGACATGTAACCATTCCAGTCCGTCTGATTCTATAGCGTTAACCCAAGATTTTCTATCTCGATCCAAAGAAACTCCCAATATCTCAAAGTTCTTATCCTTGTATTGATTATACACACGAACAACGTTGGGATTCTCCATTCTGCACGGTCTGCACCATGCCGCCCAGAAATCTACTAATACGTAGTTTCCTCTCAAAGAGCTCAAAGTAAGGATATCACCATCTGGAGTCGGAAGTGAAATTTCGGGTGCTATCGATCCCAAAGGAATACCTCTAACTGCCTCCACCTGGCTTGTCAAATTTTTCGTAAAAACGTGACCAGGAAGTTCCTTATTGTAAAAATTGGATAAGCTATCATAAAACTCAAAGTGATCTTCAACCTTCAATGTGCCTATACCATAGAAAACAGCTAATGAAGGTTTTATTTTATGAGAATAGGCTTTTACCTCATCGTAAAAACCATCAAGAAGCGTGAAAAACTCATTTGAAAGAGCCTTCATTTCTGCTTCGTCTTGTCTGAGTGAAGCTTGCTGGTTCTGAGATTCGATAAGCTTTTGATCTTCTCTCATATTATCAATTAAGCGGTCAAATACAGCGAGATGATCAGTTTCTTTGGATCCTGATATGGTAGGTCTGGTAGTAGGGGTAGCTGCATCCAAAGCAATTTCTATTTTGTTGGTTTCTGTACCATTCAAAATTAGGTTCGCTACCATCTTATTGTAGAAATTAATTCTTAGGAAGCTAGGCTCAGTGATTTTGACATAGTGCTCAAATTTCCCCTCTGGGCTAACTTCAATAGTATCGATCGTCTCCAGACCTGCTTCTCCGTACTTTTGAAAGAGTACCAATTGATCAGCTTCGGGATTAGAAACTGTCCCAACAATTGGAATTCCTTCCTGGCTTTCACCACATGAAGCTGCAATAATCAGCACTAATAATATCGCTACTTTACTTTTGACTTTTTTCATAATAATTCTTTTCTAATCTTAGGACTCAAGAGAGTCTTTCAAAAGTTTACTCGCTATTTTAGGATCTACCGATCCCTTTGTTTTTTTCATTACCTCACCCATAAACATCCCCACAAGTCCTTTCTTCCCATTTTTATATTCTTTTACTTTACTCTGATTGGATAAAAGCACTTCATCTATAATAGATTGAATGTTGCCCGAATCAGAGTTCTGAATAATCCCCAGCAATTCTGCTGCATGCAATGCATTCTCTTCTGGGTGCTCAAACAGATACGGCAACAACTGCTTGCTGGCTGCAGTAAAGCTTACTTTCCCATCATCGATTAACGCAATGATATTTGCTATCCTGATAGACTTGATAGGCAAATCTCCAAAAGTAATCCCGTGCTCATTGATATGCGATTTTACTGGACCCATGAGCCAATTGGCTGCCGCTTTATAATTTTTTGTCTCTTGACAAAGTCCATCAAACAGATAGGCTAAGTCTTTCTGATCGGTCAATACGGCTGCATCGTATTCCTTTAAACCGTATTGAGTTTTGAAACGTTCACGCATTTGAGCGGGAAGCTCAGGCATATTATCCTTAATCTCCTGCAGCCATTCTTCACTTACCCTAAGGGGACTTAAATCTGGTTCAGGGAAGTATCGATAATCATTCAATTCCTCTTTTGCTCGCATGCCAGAGGTCGTTCCTTTGTCTGGGTTGAATGTTCTTGTTTCGGAAAAGATCTCCACTCCATCTTCTATAAGGCTTATTTGACGATCTACTTCATGGTCAATAGCTTTTATGACATTCTTGATGGAGTTCATATTTTTGACTTCCACTTTTTTTCCAAGTTTTGTCTCTCCCTTGATTCGGACTGATACGTTTGCATCGCACCGCATAGAGCCTTGTTCCATGTTTCCATCACAAACGTTTAGGTAGCGGACTTTACGCCTTACTGCCGTCAAGAATGCACCAGCCGCTTCGCTGGAGTATATTTCTGGTTCTGTTACTATTTCTATTAAAGGAACTCCGGCTCTGTTTAAATCTATCAATGAATCTGGTAGACCATCTACATGAATAGATTTTCCAGCGTCCTCTTCAAGATGAATTCTGTTCAATTTGACAGAGTCCTGTCCATTTGACTCTTCTATCAAAACGGTTCCTCCAACACAAATAGGTGTTTTATCCTGCGTCATTTGATAGCCCTTTGGAAGATCGGGATAGAAGTAATTTTTCCTATCAAAATAGCCAAATCGAGTAATATCACAGTCACATGCGAGCCCCATTCTTATGGCCAGTTCTACTGCCTTTTTATTCAACTTCGGCATCACTCCTGGATGCCCCAAAGAAACGGCACTTATATTGGTATTGGGTGTACTACCGAAAGCATTACCGTCTCCGGAAAATATTTTTGATTCAGTCATCAATTGAGCGTGAACCTCAAGCCCTATAACAACCTGATATTTAGATCTTAATTCTTCGGAGATCATCTATATTTCAATATTCAATTTTTCACTAATAATCGATTTAGCTGCTTCCAAGGCTTTTCCTATTCCGTCTAAATCTTTTCCTCCAGCTGTGGCATAGAAAGGTTGTCCTCCTCCTCCTCCTTTGATTTCTTTAGCAATTTCTCTTACGAGATTGGATGCATTTAAATCGTTTGCCTTCACGTATTCCTCTTCAAACATGGCACTTAGCATAGGCTTGCCTGCCAAATTTGCACCTAGCACAAGAATCAAGTTCGATACCTCACTTTTTAATTCAAAAGAAAGCTGCTTGAGTACATCCGCATTCGGAAGTTCTACAGAATCAATAATGACTTTATATGATCCTATTTCTTTTGCAGATGCAATCAAATCTTGTTTTACTTTTTTGGCTCCTTCCTTATTTAAGTTCTCAAGATTCTTTTCTAATTCACTTTTATCTTTCAGAATAGATTGAATCGCCTTGAGAGGATCTTTTGGGTTTTTCAAAAGATCCTTTATTTCATTAAGCAAACCAACTTCCTCGTTTAAGTAAGCTTCAGCCTTATCGGCCGTAATGGCCTCTATCCTGCGTACTCCTGCCGCGACGGAACTTTCGCTCACTATTTTCAGTAATCCTATCGAGCCTGTAGCACTTACATGTGTACCTCCACATAATTCTACAGAGTACTCGCTATCGAAAGTTATAACTCTTACAAACTCTCCGTATTTTTCACCAAAAAGAGCCATTGCACCAAGCTCTTTAGCTTCAGCAATAGGGACGTTTCTTCTCTCATTCAGAGAAATGTTTTCTCTTATTTTTCTATTGGCGATCTGCTCAATCTGAGCGAGCTCTTCATCGGTGATTTTGGCAAAGTGAGAAAAATCAAAACGAAGAACCTTATCGTTTACAAGTGATCCTTTTTGCTGCACATGATTACCCAATACTTGTCTCAAAGCTGCATGAAGAAGATGTGTCGCGCTATGATTATTTTCTGTCAGTTTGCGTCTACTTTCATTCACTACTGCCTCAAAAGTCCGACTCAAATCAGAAGGTAGTTTTTTAGCGTAGTGTACGATGAGCTCGTTTTCTTTCTTGGTATCAAAAATCTCAACTTTTTCAGATGAAAAATCCAGATAACCAGAGTCTCCAACTTGTCCACCACTCTCTGCATAAAAAGGAGTCTGATCTAGAACTATTTGGTAGAAAGTCTTTCCCTTTTGATTGACTTCTCTATACTTCGAGATTTGAGCTGTGATTGAAGTCTGATCGTACCCAAGAAACTTTGAATCTTCCTCCAAGCTATTTACGATTTCCCAATCTCCAGCAGATTGTTTAGCGTCGCTTTTTGATCGCTCTTTCTGCTTGAGCATTTCTTTAGCGAAACCTTTTTCATCTACCTCAAGATCATTTTCTCTAGCGATAAGAGAAGTGAGATCTAGTGGAAAGCCATATGTATCGTATAATTCAAAAGCTACGGTTCCATCAACCTTACCTCCTTTAGATTCTTCTTTTATTGCATCAAACCTTCTTAATCCTTTATCGAGCGTCCTCAAAAAAGAAATTTCTTCTTCTTTTACAACTTTAGCTACAAAGTCTTTTTGCGAGTGCAGTTCTGAAAAAACATCCTTGAATTGATCTGCAAGTGTCTCTACTAAGTTGAAGAGCATAGGCTCCTTGAAATTCAAGAAGGTATAGCCATATCTAACTGCCCTTCTTAAAATTCTTCTGATCACATAGCCAGCCTTAGCGTTGCTAGGCAATTGACCATCTGCAATCGTAAATGATATCGCTCTTACATGATCAGCAATTACCCTTATGGCAACATCCGTCTTATGGTCATTTCCATAAGTTACTCCAGCTTTTTTTGCTATTAAGTCGATCATCGGAGTAAAAACATCCGAATCATAGTTTGATTTTTTTCCCTGAATGGCCATAGCCAATCGTTCAAAACCCATTCCAGTATCTACGTGTTGTTGAGGAAGGTTTTGAAGGGATGAATCAGCAAGTCTATTGTATTGGATAAAAACCAGATTCCACACCTCAATCACAAGTGGGTGATCTTGATTTACGAGCTGATCTCCGGATAGCTTATCAATCTCAACCTGAGGCCTTAGGTCAATGTGTATTTCTGAGCAGGGGCCACAGGGACCTGAGTCTCCCATCTCCCAAAAATTATCACTTTTGTTACCATTGAGAATTCGATCTTCCGGAAGAAACTGTCTCCAAATCTCTTTTGCTTCGCTATCAACTTCTAGATTTTCAGATGAGTCTCCTTCAAATATGGTAGCGTACATCCGGTCTTTAGGCAGTTCGTAAACTTCGGTGAGCAACTCCCAAGCCCATTCTATTGCTTCTTTCTTGAAATAGTCACCAAATGACCAGTTTCCAAGCATTTCAAACATGGTATGATGATAGGTATCAAACCCAACTTCTTCCAAGTCGTTGTGCTTCCCAGAAACTCTCAAACATTTTTGAGTATCTGCTACTCTCTTAACATCTGCTTTTTTGTTTCCCAGAAAATAGTCTTTGAATTGGTTCATCCCAGCATTTGTAAACATCAATGTGGGATCATTTTGAACTACTATGGGAGCAGATGGAACTATCTTATGACCTTTTGATTCGAAGAAATCAAGGAACTTTTGTCTAACAACCTTAGCCTTCATGTAACGTACTGATCGTAAGCTGATTAACTCAGCGTATTTGTTTTTAATTCAATAAAACACGTAATTTGTTGATTGAATTTCATCAATCAGCAGGCAAAACTAGTTGAAATTACCTTAAAAACGCTTTATGGCAAAGATTAAGTACTATTACGATACAGAGTCTTGCAGATACGAAAGAATCCGTGTTTCCTCATGGGATATCTTCTTCAATTTCTTAGGATTTTTTGTCATTACATTGATTTTTGGAGCCGGGCTGGCAATTGTATATGATACGTATTTCGAGTCTCCAGAGAAAGCTTATTTAAAAAAGGAAAACGAGGAATTAAAACTCTACTATAAGCTCTTAGAAAAAGAAGTTGATTATGCAAATGATATGCTTAGCTCACTTCAGGATCGTGATGATGATGTATATAGAATCATATTGGGTGTAGACCCTGTCGCAAAAGAGATTAGGGAAGCAGGTATCGGAGGATCAAACAGATATAAGGAGATACTCGACCAAGATGTAGAGCAAGAGCAGCTTATCATCAGCAATTTTCAAAAAATAGATCAACTCAAAAAGCAAATGTATGTTCAGACCAAATCATACGATCAGGTCATGGACATTGCAAAAGACAGAGAATTAATGCTGGCCTCCACTCCGGCCATCCCTCCAGTTTCTAAAGAAGACTACAGAAGGCTATCTAGTGGATTTGGGTATAGAATGGATCCTATCTTGAAAATAAGAAAACCGCATAGAGGTGTAGATTTTTCTCTACCAAAAGGGTCTCCTGTTTACGCGACAGGAGATGGAAAAGTGAGCTTAGTGAAAAGCAGTATAACAGGCTATGGAAAGCGTGTTGAAATTGATCACGGTTTTGGATATAAAACCAGATATGGTCATCTAAGCGAATTTTTAGTGAAGCATGGACAAAAAGTAAAGAGGGGTGAAATTATCGCATACTCTGGAAACTCTGGAAAATCAACAGCTCCACATCTTCACTACGAGGTGCATGTAAATAGAAAAGCAGTTGATCCAGTACACTACTTTTATTTGGATATCAATCCAGATGAGTATAAAGAAATTATCAGACTAGCTTCGATTGAAAATCAAGCTTTTGGATCTTACGAATAATCTTTGCTAAAATATCTAATACCTTAAGCGAAGATTCATTCTTCGCTTTTTTTATGCTTACCATATCTTAAATGAGTCAAAAGCCATTAATACTCTTCTATCAGCATCTTCAGATTAAAAGAGCGTTTAGACCGATCAAAGGAGTACTTCTTGCTCTCTTGTTAGTGTTGGTTTTATACGGCTGTAAGGTGGGCAAAACATCAGCTAGAAAAATAGTGGTTATTGACACTTCTGCGGTTGAACCATCTGTCGTTCCCATGATCCAGTACCTGATTACACAGAAGGGCGATACTCTGCAATCTCTAGATGAAGAAGTAGATATTGCTATTGAGAGACTTCTGCCAGATACGATATCAATAGCTGCGGTTGGTGACATCATGATGGGAACAAATTATCCGAGTTCTTCTTACCTACCTTCTAACAACGGGAAATTCTTATGGAGTGACTCAAGAGACCTCTTGAATGGTGCGGATTTGACTTTTGGCAATCTGGAAGGGACTGTGCTTGATGGTAAGGGCAACCCAAAAAAATGCAAAAACCCAAAGGCATGCTACTTATTTAGAATGCCAACTTCACTCACTTCAAATTTGGTTTCTTGCGGATTTGACTTAATGAGTTTAGCGAATAACCATGCAAACGATTTTGGCTCCATAGGTAGATTGAGCACACAGTCCAATATGGATTCGCTTAATATTTCGACAGCAGGCTCTATTGAGGCTCCATACACTGTGGTGAAGAAGGGCGGATATAAGGTTGGCTTTGTAGCTTTCGCTCCCAACAAGGGTACTCTTGGCTTTTATGACATTGACAGAGCTATTAGAATCGTAAAGGAGTTGAGTGAACAATCTGATTTTGTTTTAGTCTCTATACATGGAGGTGCAGAGGGCTCGAAAAACCAGCATGTTACTAGAAAAACAGAATTCTACTATGGTGAAAACAGGGGAAATATTTACTCCTTCAGCCATCAAATGATTGATAATGGAGCAGACGTGATTCTTGGGCATGGACCGCATGTACCAAGAGGAATTGAAGTCTATAATAAAAGAATGATCGCTTACTCACTTGGCAATTTCTGTACTTATGGAAGGTTTAATTTAAAAGGTCCAAATTCGCTGGCTCCTTTGCTAATCACCAACATCAACAGTAAGGGAGAATTTTTGTCTGGAGAAATTATTTCCTTTCGACAAACATATGCTGACGGCCCGAAAACAGATGAATTTCATGCCGCGTCCAAGGTAATTAAAAAATTATCTGAAGAAGATTTCCCTGAAAACGAAATAATAATTGATGAAAAAGGAAAGATTATCTATCTTCAAAACTGAAAACTGCCAGAGTGCCTTATAAAGAAAAAGAAATAGAGAAAAAATACTTTACGATTGGTGAAGTAGCCGAGGAATTGGGTGTGGCCACCTCTCTTATTCGCTTTTGGGAAGGTGAGTTTGATATCATCAAACCAAAGAAAAACAGAAAAGGCAATCGTCAATTCACAAAGACGGATATCAAGAATGTAAAGCTTATTTACTACTTGGTAAAAGAAAAAGGTTATACTCTTCAAGGGGCAAGAGATTTTATCAAAAATGATTCCGAAGCTGCTAGCGGAAGGATTGAAATGATAGAGTCGCTCAAACAAATCAAGTCTTTTCTGGAAAAAATCAAATCAGAGCTTCCGTAGCAAGAATGGAGGATAGTAAATTGTATCAGGTAGCTCTTGAGCTTATTCCTGGTATTGGGAATATCAATGCTAAGAACTTAATTAGTTATTGCGGATCTGCTAAAGCTATTTTTCAATCCAAAAAAGCTGCTCTCTTAAAGATTCCGGGGATCGGTGAGAAGACCATCTCCTCTATCGCCAATCAAAAGGTTCTAGATCAAAGTGAACGCATCTTAAAGGATTGTGAAAAAAACGAAACGAAAGTTTTCCACTTCACAGATTCAGATTACCCAAGTAGACTTAAGCAAATCGCTGACAGTCCCAATATCATATACACAAAAGGTTCTGGTGATATCAACCCTCACAGGTCTCTTGCAGTAGTGGGTACTCGCAATGCCACAAAATACGGAAAAGATGTTACGGAGAAGATTGGAAAATCATGCGCAGACTTGAAAGCAACAATGGTGAGTGGACTTGCATATGGAATCGATATCCACTCTCATAGATCAAGCTTGGCTTGCGATGTACCTAACTTCGCCGTGCTGGCTGGAGGACTAGATAAAATCTATCCATCGGTTCACAAGAAGACGGCAGAACAAATTATGGAAAATGGTCTTCTGATCTCAGAAAAACCTCCTGGAACTAAACCTGAAGCTCATTTTTTCCCAGCCAGAAATAGAATCATCGCAGGATTAAGCGATGCTACAGTCGTCGTAGAAGCTGCGATCAAAGGAGGGGCTCTGATAACTGCCAACATAGCAGATTCCTATAATAAGCCAGTTTTTGCAGTGCCAGGGGATCTAGAAAATAAATTCTCAGAAGGGTGTAACTACCTAATCAGAAACCAAAAGGCCTACATTTATACAGGCTCAGGTGACATCATATATCAGCTTAATTGGGATTTAGAGGAATCTCAAAAGCCTCAACCAATTAGAGACTTCACCCAACTAAGCGATGATGAGCAAAAAATCTGTGGATTACTAGAAGTAAATTCTGAAGGAATGGCAATCGATGAAATGGCGTGGAAGGCTCAAATCTCAATCAATAAACTTGCTTCTCTCCTATTGACACTTGAGTTTCAAGGTATTTTAAAAAGTCTTCCAGGAAAGAAGTACCAGCTCATCTGATAGCCCTTAGAAAGGGTAAACAATTGGAATAAGGAAAGTAGCGATAATCCAGAAGAGAAGATTTAGCCAAATTCCTATTCTGAAAAAATCTCGAAATTTATATTGTCCTGCACTATATACCATGGTATTGGTTTGATACCCAATTGGTGTCATAAATGATGCAGAAGCAGCAAGCATTACGGCAATCAAAAACGGATATGGGCTCACTTCCATTTTAACAGAAGTAGCAATTGCGATTGGCGTGATAAGTGCGGCTGTGGCATTATTAGACATAATCTCAGTGAGCAAAGAAGTGACAATGTATAGACCAGATAGAATGGCTATAGGCCCCCACCCACCAAGATTATCAATCAAACTGTCCGACAGTAAACTCGCCAATCCACTGTTATTCATGGCAACACCCAAACTCAAAGCCCCAGCTAATAGAAAGACAATCCTCCACTCGATAGACTTGTAGAGTTCTCTCATACTAATAGTACCTGAAACGACCAGCATGAACGCCCCTAGCGTAGCAGAAATCGAAATAGGTAGTACACCAAAAGCTGCCAATCCAACTACGGATGCAATGATCAGCATCACGATAGAAAATCGTTTTCTATCAAAATCAATAATTCCTTGCTGAGACAAAATGATAAATGGGCTGTTTTGGCTCATTTCCATCTTCTTCAAGATTTCAACTCTATGTGTTTTGATCTCAGTCAGAATCACATCACCCGCCTTAAGCTTAACATCATGTAAATTCAGGTGCACCACTTCCTGACGGTTAAGTATCGCAAGTGGGACTGCTCGGAACGCTCTTCTAAAATCCATCTTTCGAAGGCTCTTTCCAACAAACTCAGATCCTGCTGTAACAACAAGTTCTAGTATCGTGGTGTTACCCTCTTGCAATTCGCTATCCCCAAGCTTGACTGATGAGGCATTGATACCAACTTTTAAGCGATCCTTGAGTTCTTTGATTTTCTCAACATTGCATCTTACTTTGACAATGTCATTTTGCTCGATGCTAAAATCTCCTGTTGGCAATGCAAATACAGATTTACCCCTTCTTACTTCAATAATGTCAAGCTCCATTTCCTTGGCAATCATTGAATCCATGATTCTCTGTCCTATAAAATCAGAGCCTTCCAAAATCTCAATCTCTGTGATATAGTTTCGAATTTCGAACTGATCTGCTAGCTTCTGTCCACTCCGGCGATCAGGTAAAAGCTTTTTCCCAAAGACAAACAGGTAAACGGCTCCCACGACTAAAAAGACAATACCAATAGGGGCAGAAAAAAACATTGAAAAACCGTCTATACCATTCGATTCAGCAATACCGCTTACCAACACATTGGTTGATGTTCCAATAAGGGTACAAGTACCTCCGAAAATAGATGCGTATGACAGTGGAATCAACAATTTGGAAGGGCTAATCTTAGCCATATTCCCAACGCTAACCATCACAGGAATGAACATCGCCACTATTGGCGTATTGTTGATAAAAGCTGATGAGACTCCAATAAAAAGAATCATCATCAAAATGCCAAGGTTAAAATTCTTTCTAAAAATACCGCTGAGTATGGGTCCAATACGCTGCAACGAACCTGTTTTCAAAAGGGCATAGCTTATCACGAACATAAATGCTACAGTGATAGTAGCAGGATTACTAAAACCCGCCAATCCTTCTTTAGGGCTTATGATGCCGGTAACTACCAATGTGAGCATGATTAGCATTGACACCAAGTCAATTGACATCCATTCAGTTGCAAAAAGAACAACTGCAACAATTACAATAACTAATACAATGATTGCTTCAAATCCCATCTAACAATTCTCGTGAATCAAATGAAGGTGTAAAGAAATGGTATTCTAGTGAAAAACCTCTCTTGAAATGATCAACGATTCATCCAAGTTGCTTTGATTGATCTTGGTATTGACATTTCGGTTTGATAAGACCTCTAATATTATCTCGGTTGTCATGTTTCCTGTTAGATCATCTTTTGCCATGGGACATCCTCCAAACCCCCTTAGCGCTCCATCTATTCTCCTACATCCAGCATCATAGACCGATTCAATTTTGCTATAACTCTCTTCCGATCTGGAGTGTAAATGTGCTCCAAATTCTATATGAGGAAATTTAGGAATCAACGATGATAATAAATCAAAGATCAGCTTTTCCTTTGCTACCCCAATCGTATCAGAAAGCGAAATCGTTTTTACACCTATTGCCTCCAGTTTTTCTACAAATGATCCGACAAGATCTACTTCATATGGATCTCCATACGGATTGCCAAACCCCATCGATAAATACACAACAAGTCCCTGTCTTGTGGTTTGAAGAACATTTTGAATCTCGCTCAAATCGGCAAATGCATTTTCTATTGAACGATTGGTATTCCTCTGTTGAAAAGTTTCAGAAAGGGATAAAGGATAGCCGATATGGTTTATTTCTTCAAATTGAACGGTGCTTTCGACTCCTCTCAAATTGGCGACAATAGCAAGAAGGTTAGATTTGGTATTGCTTAAATCTAAAAGGCGAAGTACTTCAGCCGTATCCTTCATCTGTGGAATTGCTTTGGGAGAGACAAAACTCCCAAAATCAATCGTATCAAAACCCACCTTTAAGAGAGCGTTAATATACTTTGCCTTTAGGTTCGTAGGAATAAAATCTTCAATTCCTTGCATCGCATCTCTGGGGCATTCTACGATTTTCATGGTGATTTTCAGCTAATGATCCCAAATCACTCATTCCAGTGATTGATGTCCAAGATAGCTAGTATGAGTCCGTTTCAAAAGCTTGATCAAAAAAAAAGAACTCACCCCGAAAGACAAAAGAAAACCATGTTTAAAAACATGGAAATAGGCAAATGCATCTAGACTATAGCAATGCCAATGTAAGAATCACTAACAAAGTCAGTAATCCGAATCCAATTGTAGGAACCATTGGATTCGGATTGATGCTTTTATTCAAAGCCAAATCTAAATACTCGTAGAGAAGAAACTGTAGACAGAAGCCATCAAGTCCCTCAAAAATCAGACTGCTATTGCTTCAAAACTCTTGTGTTTTTCACAGATCCATCCTCAAGCTTGATTTGAACCAAATAAGTTCCTGAGTTTAGTAACGAAACATCAATACTTGCCGATCTATCGGTTAGTAGTTGTGATAAAACTTCAGCTCCATCCAATCGATAAATACTTAACTCTTGCATTCTTTGATCGGCATTGATCTGAAGTAGGTTTTGCATTGGGTTAGGATAAATTGCTATATCATTAATAGATGTATCTATAGCCAACGCATCAGGATTTGGATTTACCACAGGTTTATAAGCTCGTATCCAATCAACTTTAAGCGTATGATCATCCGTATTAGCAAGCTCAGCATCGGTTGGAGTTACCGCATCATTTGATCGCCAGTCCTGATCTTCTGCATCGATAATGATATCCATCGCTTTGCTAAGACCTGTTCTCGTATCATTTTGAGTGTCTCCTTGAGTTCCAGAATTGGTATGAAAGACTGGATCTATTTCATCTTTTCCTTCTTTCTTAGTAACGAGTACTCCATCTATATAGTAGTATAAATGCCAAGGGTCTTTCCAATAAACGCCATAAGTATGGTAGTCTTCTCTCCATAGAATATTCTTACCTTCTTTTTCAACCGTGACCCAAGTAGGGTATCCCGGAGAGGTCTGATCATTGGGCTGCCAATCTGTAAATGGATCTCTTATAAAAACATGATGGCTCATATGCATTCTCTCGGCAAACCATGTCATGTCTCTCTGTGCGTTTTCCGAATAGCTAGATCCATAAGCCTCCATGAAATCAATTTCTTGCGTATCATCCGGGCTAAGAAGCCAAAGAGCATTAGCCAAAACGGAATTCATAATCTTAGCTCTTCCTTCTATATAGACAGGATAGATCACCGTTTTATTAGAATGAATGATTCCTAAGTTAACCCTGTTAGTTCCTGACCTATTGGATGTTAGTTTTAGCACTCCATCTTCAACCAAAGAGTTTTCTCTTCTCCACAACGTCAAACCGGGACCAGTCCATGTGTTATGATACCAGTCATCCCATTTATCGAGAAATTCATCACTTTTAGGTGACTTAGCAGATGTGTAGTTAAAGTCATCCGAAACAGCACTATCTAGCTCCCAAATCATACCAGCTCCTGGATCTGCAGGTATTTTAAAGTCTTTCCAATCTTGCGCAAAAGCAACGTGATTCAGGAACAGGATCAATACCCATATTATTTTTTTCATCAAAGAAGTATTTTGTTTCATGTGTAAGCAAGACTTATTAATCTCGAGAAAGTAAACATCAAAACTATTCAAAGAGTTTTAGGAGGACAACATTAACCGTACTCGTTTAACTAGACATTAATTAAACATTTGACTTTTTTCTGATTGCTTGCAGACTTTCTAAACTTTTTATTGGAATTCACTCAAAATCATAGGGCAATTCATTGCGGTAAATGCAATAATTATCAAATAATGCATTGCAATTGAAATAATCTCTTATTTTTAAAGAAAAAGAATAAGAGTGGCACCATCTACCTACGTTGAAATATTAGCAGCAATAGCACTTACCTCATTCTTCCCACTAATCACTATATCATTCTTTAAGTTTCGTCTTGTTCAAAAGCAAGAGCAACTGGAAATGCTCGAAAGTAGAATTGACTTTCTGGGAAAAAATGAAGGGAGACGATTCAAGGATCAAATAGATAAGGAATTTCCATCTGCAGATTATATTCTTCCCTTGATTTTTGTCTCGGCGATTGTCTTTATAGGGATGTTCCTCGCACTACTTGGCTGGATTATGTTTGATGAGGAAGCCACAGGAGATCAGATTAGAACTGTCTTATGGTCTGGGAGTCTGTTTTGGGAAAGTCAGCCTGAGATCCTTGAAGAGAAAAGAAATATATCCGTAGTAGCCTATGCAATTCTGGGTTCGTATATAAGTGCAGCTCAGTACATTTATCGCAGGTACGCTACCATTGATCTAACTCCAGGGAATTTTTATTCCATCTCAATAAGGATGGTTCTCTCTGCTTCGGTTGCACTTATGCTTTCACATTTGCTTGCGAGCGATGCAGATTCTCTTCTTGGAGGTGAAGTGCTATTGGCTGTAGCATTCTTAACAGGCATATTTCCAGATAAGGGATTTAAGCTTCTATTGGATAAAGTAAAAATATTCCCAAAAGCTGATAAAGAGGATGCGAAGAACTTTAGCCTTGAATCAATAGAAGGACTGAGTCAAATGCACAGAATAAGGTTAGAAGAGCTTGGAATAGATAACGTCCAAAACCTCGCACAATATGATTTTTTGCTTCTCATCATCAAAACACCTTTTCCAATGCGGATTTTACTGGATTGGGTTGCTCAGTCAAAATTGATCATGGAGTTTCAAGAGGATTTTTATAAGCTGGATAAAGCAGGCATACGCACCATCTTAGATTTTTGGGATGCTTGTCAACAGAGTGAAAACAGGATAGATGAAATTGCAGAAGTAAGCGGAGTTAATTCTCTATCGCTTCATATAAATTTTCAAAACATCTCTAAGGACAACTCTGTTGCCGTACTAAAACGCTTCCGCGAACATGCAGATCATGTTTATTTAAAAATGGAGTGACTGATCCAAAATCAATCAATTTTAAGCGTTGATTTCAATGGACTTTTTTACCCAAATTATCAACTCATCTTGGTTGCTAAGAACTTCTTGAGGGATGGAGTAGTAGGGCATTCTACTATGTTGCATTGATCCTTTTTCCACATAATCTGACTTGTTTGACTCATCAACTTTAAGGAAACTTACACCTTTGGAATCTATCAGCCCGAACATCTTTCTGTTATAAAATTCCATGTCCTCCAAACATTTTCTTAGTAGAGACTCCTTCAATCGTTATCAATTTCCCCACTATCAACTCTGCCGAGAGCGTTGATTCAGGATTCATTTTATCGCCTTTAATTCCCATGAATATAGCTTGGATAGAATACCATTCAAGGTAATCTTTATTGAACAAAGAATCTCAGCGATGTTTCTAATCAAGAGAATTTATGCCTTAAAAAAGTTCCTTAGCTATTCGTTCTACGGAATTTGACCTTCCCATAGAATAGAAGTGAAGAACTGGCACTCCGGCTTCCATCAGTTCCTTGGCTTGTTTAACTCCCCATTCTACTCCGACTTCTTTTACTTCTTTATTGTCCTTGCATTTTTCCACAGCAGAAAGTAAGTCCTCAGGAATATCAATATGAAAGATACTTGGCAGTACATTCATATGGTTTTTGACTGTGATTGGCTTTAATCCCGGGATAATAGGAACATTGATATCTGCTGCTCTACAGGCTTCCACGAATTCAAAGTATTTCTGATTTTCAAAAAACATCTGTGTAACGACATATTTTGCTCCAGAGTCAACTTTCTGCTTGAGATATTTTAAATCAAACTTTAGATTAGGAGCTTCAAAGTGCTTCTCAGGATATCCGGTAACACCTACACAAAAATTGGTCGGAACTGCGTTTTGTAATTCATCGTCAAGATATACTCCTTGATTCATGCCTCCAATTTGCTTCACTAAATCGATGGCATATTCGTTCCCATCTGGTTCTGGTTTGAAAGACTTTTCTGTACTAATAGAATCGCCTCTCATAGCGAGCACATTGTCTATACCCAAAAAATTCAAATCGATTAAGGCGTTTTCTGTCTCTTCCTTGGAAAAACCTCCACAGATAATATGAGGAACGGGATCTACTTCATACCTATTCTTTATAGCCGCACAAATCCCAACAGTACCTGGTCTCTTTCTAGTCGTTTTCTTTTCTAAAAGTCCATTTCCTCGATCTTTATACACATACTCTTCTCTATGATAGGTAACATCTATAAAAGGAGGCTTAAACTCCATCAATGGATCTATATGCGCAAAAAGGCTGTCTATACTGTCTCCTTTTTTTGGTGGAATAATCTCTAGGGAAAATAGTGTTCTCCCTTTTGCTTTCTCTATATGTTCGACTACTTTCATTTGATTCAGGTATTAATGTGTTAAAGTTTTGAGTGTGTCAAAGTTTAGTATTTAAGTACTTGATTAGTCCAAGTGCCTGATGCTTAGCTTTTTTCAAAACTGAAACTGCTTTTTCTTTTTGTACTTCTTTAATAAAATCTAATTCGGAGTAGAGTAAAATCATACTATGTACTTCATCAATGGAGGCCGTAGATATATTTAAGAATCTTATAAATTCTTTATTGGAAAATCTTCCAAATCCTTCTGCGATATTATTCATAGATGATAGGGCGGCTCTTTTTAATTGATCGTTGGCTGTAAATTCTGCTTTCAGTTCTGGGTTATCGCATATTTGATAAACAAGTATGGTTAGTTCTTTTGCTGAATTCCAACAATCCAAATCAGAAAACTCTTCAACTCTAGCCATCTGTTCTTTCTTCCAACATTAACACCTTAAAACTATCCAACATTAGAACCTATTTATATCCCAAATTTGGTGCTAACCACCTTTCTACTTCTTTCTTCTCCATTCCTTTACGAACAGCGTAATCTTCAATCTGATCTTCATATACTTTGCCCAAACCAAAATACTTGGACTCTGGATGAGAAAAGTAAAAACCACTAACTGATGCTGCTGGGAACATGGCGTAACTTTCCGTGAGTTCTATTCCAGTATTTTTCTCTGCTTCCAGCAAACTGAATAGCACAGGTTTCTCCGTATGATCAGGACATGCAGGGTAGCCCGGTGCAGGTCGGATTCCTATGTACTTTTCTTTGATCAAATCTTGATTTTCCAACTTCTCTTCTGGTGCATAGCCCCAGAACTCCCTTCGTACTCTCTCATGCATCATCTCTGCAAGTGCCTCCGCCAATCGATCTGCCACTGATTTGATCATTATAGAATTGTAATCATCATGATCTGCTTCGAATTTGGATGCCAGTTCCTTAGTCCCGAATCCTGCTGATACAGCAAACCCTCCTACATAGTCTTTAAGGCCTGATGATTTCGGAGCGATGAAATCAACCAATGATATGTTTGGAATTCCTTTTCCTTTCTTTCCTTGCTGGCGAAGAAAATACAAAGTATCCAACACTTCTGTTCTGGAATCGTCTTTGAAGATTTTGACGTCTTCACCATCGGCTATTGCTGGAAATATTCCGATAACAGCGTTTGCTTTGAGACTGCCTTCCTCTATGACACGATCCAGCATCTGATTGGCTTCATCGTAGAGTTTCTTTGCTTCTTTTCCAACCGTAGGGTTTTCAAAGATGGCTGGAAACTTGCCCTTGAGCATCCATGTGTTGAAGAATGGAGTCCAATCGATATATGGGCGAATTTCACTCAATGAAATGTCCGAGAGGGTTTTAACTCCTACATGTTTTGGACGTGGAGGAACGTAAGTCGACCAATCAATTTTGGTCTTATTCCCAATGGCTTGAGTAAAAGTCACATGAGCTTTATCGTCTTGCCTGCTTTGATGGCTTTCACGTAATGCTGTGTATTCTTCTCTAATTTCTTCAGCTAGCTGCGCTCTGCCTTCTCCCATTAACTTCGTAGCAACTCCAACACTTTTGGAGGCGTCAAGTACATGAATCACAGAGCCACTAAATTTGGGTTCTATCTTAACAGCAGTATGAATTCTCGATGTGGTAGCTCCTCCAATCAAAAGGGGCATTTTTAAATTTCGCCTCTCCATTTCTTCAGCTACATGCACCATTTCATCTAGTGAAGGTGTTATTAATCCACTAAGTCCGATAATATCCACATTCTCCGCTATAGCCGCATCAAGTATTTTCTCAGCGGGCACCATCACTCCCAAGTCGACAATATCATAGTTGTTGCAACCAAGGACAACCCCAACTATATTCTTACCTATATCATGGACATCTCCTTTAACAGTGGCCATGAGAATCTTGCCTTTACTAGTCTTGGTGTCTCCGGATCGTTTCTTCTCTTCTTCTAAATATGGGATAAGGTATGCGACAGACTTCTTCATAACCCGTGCGCTTTTTACCACTTGTGGCAAAAACATCTTACCTGCTCCGAATAAGTCTCCTACCACATTCATCCCATCCATTAATGGGCCTTCGATTACATGAAGAGGTTTATCGTGTTTCTGTCTGGCCTCCTCAGTATCTTCTTCGATAAAGTCTACTACTCCTTTGACGAGTGCATGTTTGAGTCGTTCTTCGACTGTCGTTTCACGCCAGGAGTTATCAACTTCTTTTACCTTCCCTCCTCCTTTGACATTTTCAGCAAAGGCAAGTAATCTTTCTGTAGCGTCTGATCGACGATTGAGCAATACGTCTTCTACATGCTCCAATAAATCCTTTGGAATCTCGTCGTAGACTTCTATCATGCCTGCATTGACGATTCCCATGTCCATACCGGCTTGAATGCCGTGGTACAAAAATGCAGAGTGCATGGCCTCTCGAACTACATTGTTCCCTCTGAAAGAGAAGGAGACGTTGCTCACTCCTCCGCTGATTTTGGCTCCTGGAAGGTTTTCTTTGATCCACTTGGTTGCTTCAAAAAAGTCAACGGCGTAGTTGTTGTGCTCATCTATTCCAGTCGCTACTGGAAATATATTGGGATCAAAGATGATGTCTTCTCTTGCAAAACCTACGACATCTACTAGTGTATCGTAGGAGCGTTTGCAAATGTCTATTCTCCTTTGATAGGTGTCTGCTTGTCCATCTTCATCAAATGCCATCACCACCACAGCAGCACCGTATTGTCTTACTTTGCGTGCTTGATAGAGAAATTTTTCATCTCCTTCTTTGAGCGAGATTGAATTTACGACTCCTTTACCTTGAATGCATTGAAGGCCGGCTTCTATGATTTCCCACTTCGAGGAATCGACCATGATTGGGATTCTGGCAATTTCTGGTTCTGAGGCAATCAGGTTTAAAAAACGTACCATGGCTGCTTTGCCGTCGAGCATTCCTTCATCCATGTTGACATCTAGAATTTGTGCTCCTCCTCGTACTTGATCTAGTGCAACTTCTAGTGCTTCATCGTACTTGTCTTCACGAATTAGTCTGGCGAATCTGGCAGAGCCGGTGACGTTGGTTCGCTCACCAATATTAATAAAATTGGTATCCGAACTAATGACTAAGGGCTCCAGCCCTGAAAGGTGAAGGTTTTTAACTGGCATCTCTTTTTCGTAATAATTCATCTACTACTGTCTTTCAATTGTGCTATTACGAAAAAATTAAAGAGTATCTGATACAAAGGTATCTGCTTCAGAAACCGAAGTGGTTACTTTCCTTGGTTGGAAACGACTAGCTGCTTCTGCTATCGCACTAATGTGATCGGGTGTGGTGCCACAGCACCCTCCTACCACATTTAACCAATCGTTGGATAAGAATTCCGTGATTTGATCTGCCATTTCCGTGGGTGATTGATCGTATTCTCCAAATTCATTGGGTAGTCCTGCGTTGGGATGGGCGGAAACTCTGAAGTCGGATTTATCTGAAAGGATTTGAAGGTATGGTCGAAGTTCTTTTGCTCCCAAGGCGCAGTTTAAACCAACACTGAACAAATTCATATGGGAAATAGAAATCAAGAATGCCTCAGTGGTCTGTCCTGAAAGTGTGCGACCTGATGCATCGGTAATGGTACCTGAAACCATAATAGGAAGATCAACTCCTCTTTCTGTTTGGAGATCGTCTAATGCAACCAATGCGGCTTTGGCATTGAGTGTGTCAAAAATAGTCTCGACTAAAAAGCCATCTACTCCTCCATCGAGTAAGGCTGAGGCTTGCTCATAATATGCGTCACGCAATTCTTCAAATGTGACCGCTCGGTATCCTGGATCGTTGACATCTGGAGAGAGTGAGGCTGTTCTGTTTGTAGGCCCCATAGAACCTATTACAAAGCGGGGTTTCTCAGGGTTTCGATTGGTAAAGTCGAGCGCTACTTCTTTTGCCAGTTTTGCGGATTCATAGTTAATCTGATATACGTATTCCTGCAAATTGTAATCGGCTTGCGCAATAGTGGTGCTGCTAAATGTATTGGTCTCGGCTATGTCGGCTCCTGCTTCAAAGTATTCGGCATGAATTTCTCTTAAAACATCGGGACGGGAGAGTGCAAGTAGATCATTGTTGCCTTTGAGAGAGCTTTCATGATCCTTCAGCTCTTCGTTTCTAAAGTCTTTTTCCTCGAGCTTATATCGCTGAATCATGGTGCCCATAGCTCCATCTAAAACTAAAATTCGTTTGCTTGCTTCTTCTCTTAACCTACTCATCGATTCTAAAATTTATGCGCAAGTACTGAGAAAGTTTTCTGAAGAAAATCACTTACTTATCTCTTCCCTGATATGAATCAGAGTGGGAGTTAGCACCGAAATCAGTTAGGATAACTGAAAGGTTGCCAAGACGTCAATGGGCCCGTTCCCTCGGTCTTTCTCGATAAATGCGAATGCAAATGTATGAAATTGTTCTAATAAAAGTGATCAACAGGTGGAATAAAGAATTGGTTCGAGATTGGTTGGGTAAAGTGAATAAAATAAATGGATGGAGAGAAACAAATTGGGTTTGAGGGATTGCATTTTCTGCTTGATAAACGTTGATCTGGCTTGCGTCAAGGATGGACGTGGAAAGCCCGGAGTGTAACGAGGACTTGAAACAAACAGCCTGCCCGGACGCCATGTTAATTAGACTTGGTTTCCTGAGAAAATCAAGATGGGCTTGTAGTGAAAAATCATATTTTTGGGGTGTGAAATTTGCAGCGATAGATATAGGATCGAATGCGATCCGCCTCCAAGTCACCAAGGTATTGGAGTTTGAACATCAAATAACTTTCAAAAAACTGGAATACATCAGGTTTCCGATGAGACTGGGACATGATGTGTTTACAATTGGCAAGATTGGCGAGGAAAAGGAAACGTCGTTTATGAAGTTGATGCAGGCCTACAAAAATATGATTGATCTGTACGAAATCAAGCATTATTATGGGTGTGCTACTTCTGCAATGCGAGAATCGGAAAATGGGGAGCGCATTGTAGGGCGAGTGAAAGATGAAATCGGCTTGGAGCTGAATATCATTACCGGACAGCAAGAGGCCGACATGATCAATACTGTAATCGGTCTTAATCTTGATGATCAGCCATATCTTCATATAGATGTGGGCGGTGGAAGTACTGAACTGAATTTTTACAAAAACAGGGAAAAGATCGCTTCAAAGTCTTTTAAAATAGGGTCTGTGCGGCGGCTGGAACACAAGGATTCTCCTGAGGTATGGGAGTCGATGAAAGGATGGATTGAGGGGTTTCTGAGTGAGTTTGATGAAAAAATAACGGCAATAGGCACGGGGGGAAATATCAATAAGCTTTATGAATTGTCGCAGGTGAAACGAAAGCGGAAGATGTCGCTGATGACACTCATGAAGGTGCAGGATTATCTTCGGAATTTGACTTTGGATTATAAGTTGGTAAGGCTTCAATTGAACCCGGATCGGGCTGATGTGATTGTGCCTGCTTCCGAAATATATGCTGGTGTCATGCAAATGGCGAATGCGAAGAATATCTATGTGCCCGATATTGGATTAAAGGATGGCATCAACTATTACTTATATGATAAGTACTATCCTGCTAAGGGGAAGGTATGGGTGAAGAACTGATGGTAATGCGGAAGGTTTTAAAGAATCACCATTCGACTCGATAGGTCAAAATAGGAATTAGTCCAAGATTGTACTGAGATTCGATTTGTTGTGTGAATGTGTCAAAATACCTAAAGGATTCGTTTTCGGCATTGGTAAGGTTTTGAATGTCAAGTGCGAGGCTTGAGGTTCTGTTTGACTTGTATCTTGTCCACACTATTCTAAAGTCCATTCGGAAAAAATTATCTAATCTGTAGGGTGACAATTCCTTTGACTCTCCGCTTTCATCGGTATATCTGTACGTAGCGAAAAAGTTGCCTCCTTGAAGGTAGCTTTTGAAGTTGATTGACAGGCCTTTACCGATTCCGTTATTTCGTTTGATCCATTCTTTTCCTATGGATGCATTGAGGTTGTATTTTATATCCTGATGGGTTGGTTGATTATCAATTAGTGACTTGAATAGGTTTGCTCCTACTTTATAATAGAGTCCGTTGTAGACGGACCTCTCTGCACTGAGCGTGACTCCATAGGTATTGGCGGATGATGCTTTGTTCGTAGAATCAAAGACTCTCTGAAATTGATAATAATAAAGTTCTGTCCAGAAATTGAAACGGTTATTTGAATAGCTATGGGTAATAGCGGAGCGCGCTGAGCGGATAAATTTTGAAGTTAACCGCTGAGCGGGAAACTGCTGAAAATGATTGCTGTATATGTAATTGTCTGAATCTAGAAGTTGACTGTATATGCCAGCAGATGCTGCTATAGTATGATTTCTACTTATGTAATGTGATATCTTAAGGCGTGGATCAAGGGTTGAATTGTTTTTCGTAAGGAGTGCTGTTACTCCAACTTCTCCGTACCAATTACTGCTGAAATTTCGATTCAGGGTTATATAAGGGCTAGACAGCCAATAGTCATTCGACTCAAAGGTGGCTGGGTTATCGTCGGTAAAATACTTATTCGTATTCATCCCTACTCTGTAGCTTCCGAGTGAGGTAGATCCGCGATAGCCTAGGTGACTGCTTAAAATGGTTTTACTTCTGTTTGATTTAAGATTATCCTCTATAGCATCATTGGTGTCATATCTAATGACTTTTCTTTGATTGTCAAACCCGGACAATATAAGGGTTGCCTCGAGATTGCCTTTACTTCCCTTCAAAGTGTTTTGGAAATTTACGCCAATTGCTCCTGTCTTATTTTCATAGTCAATGTCATTTCGGTCTTTTTCGATTTTGGATTCTGTGAAGGTTGAATGATTGAATTCATTGAAGCTTGCTCCACCGACTCCAAATATTTTAATTCTGGATCGATCTCCTAGGGGAGATGCAACATTGAACGCCAGATCTTGAAATCCAATGGTTTCTCCCCCAAAATCGACTCCCATGTTTGCAAGAAGTCCCGTGAATGAGTATCGATAGTTTATGGCATAGGTCGCAGGTTTGTCTTTTTTAATTGGTCCTTCGGAGGCAAGGTCAAATCCTATAAATGAGGCTTGTGCTGTAAACTGGTGTTCTGCCTGATTACCTGATTTTAGATTCATATCAAAAATTCCTCCCACCGAGTTCCCATACTGTGATGAAAAGGTGCCATATCTGAAATCTGATGCGCTCAGCATCTGGGCACTTAAGATGTTGACTCCTCCCCCCGAGGCGGTCGGTTGATCTAAGAAGGTGCCTGCATTGGAGAGGTGATTTGGGTTTACAACTTCTGCTCCTTCTAATCTCCAAACATTATAATCCGGGGATACTCCTCGAACTGAGACCAGATTGTTTTGGTCGTTGACCACTACAATATCTGGTGAGCTGGTAATTAATCGCGCTGGATCGTTGTAAGCTGCTGCGTATCGATTTATAGCTTCTTCCGTGATTCTCTGCTCTCCTGGCTTGGATAGTGTAGATTCTACGAATACTATGATTTCATCCAAATTAGTAACTGACTTTTGAAGTGCTATATCAAGATAGGTACTTACTCCTGATTTGATCCAGACATTGCTAATGATTCGCTTCTCGTATCCGACATAGCTTACCTCAAGCGAATACCTACCAGATGGCAGCTCATCGATCTTGTATCTGCCATTTTCATCAGACGCTCCTCCACTGCCTAGTTCTGAAACGACTACTGTAGCTCCATAAAGTGGTGATTTGGTAATATCATCGTAAATGTTCCCAGAGATAGTTTGGGCAGACAATATGATTGAATGGGTAAATAAGAGAGTCCATAAAAGGCACTTAATCATGACCTTTTGCTAGGATAGAATTTTTGTGGATAGGTTTTTAAAGGAGTTCTCTAACGTCTTCATTGGGTCATCAGAGCGGTCTCGTTCAACAAAAAAGTGTTTCATCCCTGAGACATCCAATTTGTCAAAAATCTCCTTGAAATCGATTGTACCGCTTCCAACATCTGCAAAGCCACGCTCTTCTGTATTGGCCATGTCTTTCACATGCCAAAGAGGAATACGACCTTCGTGCTTATCAAAATATTGTATTGGATCGAAACCAGCTTTTACTACCCAGTATAAATCCAGTTCCATTTTTACAAACTCAGGATCTGTCTCACTCATAAGTACATCCATGGGGATCTGACCTTCTAAGGTCTGAAACTCAAAGTCATGATTGTGATAGCAAACAGACACATTGGCTTTCTTGGCTTTTTCTCCACATCTATTGAGGGTTTCGGCATGTCCCTTGTATTGATCAATGGTCATTCTTTGCTCAGCCTGTAGGTAAGGCATCACGATATATTCTTGGCCAGCGTCTGCAACAAAATCAAGAGCAGTATCAAACGATTCTTCGAATACATTCGTAGATACGTGACCACTTACAAGATCAAGACCTAGGTCGCCAACAATTTTCTTTAATTCTTTACCGGTAAACCCATAAGATTTTCCATCTACAAAACTTGCCGCTTCAATCTGAGTGTATCCAATCTTGCTAATTTTTTCTAGCGTTCCGATTGGATCTTCCTTCATCAGATCTCTAACGGTATATAATTGCACTCCTACTTTGTCACTTAGTTTAGAGCTACTCATATTAGTGCAAGAGGGTAAAAAAGCTAACGATGTAGCTGCTAATGCTGTTTGTTTTACAAATTTTCTTCTATCCATAATTTCTATTTCTGAGGAACAAATTCAAACCCTTCGATTTCCATCATTCGCTCATTTTCACCTGCGTTGATGAAAACAAAGTAAAGATCGTCGAAACCCTGATAGAATATTGGAATTGTAACAGGATTGTATTGGTGCTTGGCTTCTAATAGTGCCTTGCCTATCTCTTTTCCATCAACTCCTCCTACCCTGACAGAAATCGTTCCCTGGCGTTCTACTAGTCCAACATTAACGATGAGTTCTTTTATACCCATAAAATCAATGTCCTTGTAACCGACATATGAGTTGTGATAAATATGTTTAATCCTGGTTTTTTGCCCTGCTCTTGTATGACTAATGACTCCCTTCGAATAGTCAAAATCAATGGCTCTAAGTTCAGCATGACGCAACCATATTCTATCTGTCTTTGTAATTGGTTTGAAGTTGCTTTTCCCTTTATCCTGATAGGTAGACTGAAATGCGTACCTCCCTCCGATTTTTGTTATCTCATAAGTTCCGCTAAGGGAAAACGATTTTTCATTTGAAAGAGACAAAATGTAGTTAACAATTGATTCTGCATCTCCAATACTAAGTTCCGGATGAGCGGACATAGCCTGTTCTCCCCATACTCCGCCTCCTCCGTTGATGATTTTCCCAGATAAATAACTAACCGCTTTTGGGTCGCCAGCGTACCTCTCAGAAACCCTTTTGAAGGAGGGTCCTATTGATGATGCATCAATTTTATGACATGCCATACAGTCCAAGGATTCCATAAGCTTAAGCCCTGTCTTAGTTGGGAGTTTATGTCCCAATACTTCTGCCTGATCGAGTGATTGAAAATAAGAAATATCTACAACTACATCTGAACTATCGATGCTGTTCCCTATTACGCCATCTTCCAAATCCGACACTTCGGTACTGTACTTCACTTTTCTTCCTTTCCAGTAAAAGGACTTATTTCCGTCAATGTTCATCTTTAACTTAGGTGCTTCGTTCCCTATTTCTACCGTAAACTGCTTTCTGACTTTATTCCCTTTTTTATCCTTAATAATTAGCTCTGGATAATAAACGCCTTCATCATTGAATGTATAGGTAAAAGTTGAGTCATTGAAAACCTGATCATTTATAGTCCACTCAAATATCAATTTATCTTCATCATAATCGAAAGATTGTGATGCATCGAAAATGACTTCCATAGGTGCCGCTCCTGCACTCTTCGAAAGGGTTGCTTTCAAAACTGGTGGCCTGTTCTTTGAAGTATACTTAATCACGGACAAAGCAGCGTCCTCGTTTCTGGTGAACCAGCCTCTTCCATATTCAATCATGTAAAGCTGCCCATCCGAACCAAAAGTCATATCAATAATATTGTTAAATCTTTGATTGGGCATGAATGGATACCAATCCACAGGGTTACCCTCTGGATCAAGGCTAAGGGAATAAATGAAACCTCTTACCCAATCGTAGAAGAAAACACGACCATCAAAAAAAGATGGGAATTTATCATCTGCTTTAAATTCGTCCGAGTAATAGACAGGTCCTGCCATTGCATTTCTACCACCATTACCCAATTGAGGAAAAGCTTCTGAATTGGCATAAGGATAAAAGATTTTGGCCGGCATAGCTGATGGTAGCTCAGTCAAACCTGTATTGTTTGGAGATGTGTTTACAGGTTTATTCGGATCGAAGTAGTCTCCAGATATGCCTGTCTCAAAATCATAATCTCTATAGCGCTGGTTATCTCCTACGAAAAGAGGCCATCCAAAATTCCCTGCCTTCAGAGCTACATTGAATTCGTCATGTCCTCTGGCTCCTCGTTTCTCATTATTGTTTTGAGCGTCAGGACCTACATCTCCCCAAAAAAGGAAGCCCTTTTTTGAATCAATCGCAATCCTATATGGGTTTCTACAACCCATAACATAAATCTCAGGTCGGGTTAGCGGATCGTCATCTTCGAACAGGTTTCCTTTTGGAATAGAGTAAGTCCCATCCAATTCGGGCTTGATTCGGAGTATTTTTCCTCTTAAATCATTCGTATTGCCGGATGTCCTTCCGGCATCCCAGGGTGACCTTTTTTTCCGCTCATCTCTTGGAGCAAACCCACTTGATTGAAAGGGATTGGTATCATCACCAGTAGATAGGTAAAGTAACCCATCAGCATCAAACTCAATAGATCCTCCCGTATGGCAACACTGATCTCTTTGGACATCTACAACAAGAACAATCTTTTCATTGGTCAATCCTGATTTGGTATAAGTAAATCTGGACAAGTACTGCACTGGTTCATCTCCTTGCGGAGAATAATAGAGGTAAAGCCATTGGTTAGTCGAAAAAGAAGGATCCAAAGCCATTCCCATAAGACCATCCTCAAATTTGTAGAATACTGAAATGGAATCGTAGTTAATGTACTCTCCTGTGTTTGGATCATATTGTTTAATAGCTCCATTTCTTTCTGTAAAAAGAATTTGCCCTTTCGGAAGCACTACCAATTCTGTCGGTTCAAAGAGGTTGGAAACAAAAACTTCCTTAGAAAAACGATTTTCTTCCGGCACCAGTTCTTGCGCTACATCACCCGAATCGGTATGTTGTACACACCCTTCAAAAACCACTAAAAGAAGCAGAACTCCTAACCATTTCGTCATTTTCTCAAAGGGATTCACAAAGTAAGAAATCATTTTTCCGGATCATCATTATTAAATACCTGACATGGCGGGCATTGATTCAAGTATTAGGAAATACCCAATATTTTCTTATTTCCTTCAATATCCAGGCTGCCTCCTGCAAAATCATCAAATGCTCGTTCTGTAACTTGAATGATATGATCTTGAATAAAACCTGCTCCTTCAGCTGCTCCCTGCTGTGCTGATTTAATGAAACACTCCCATTCGAGCACAGCCCAACCATCATAACCATATTGGCTCAATTTGGTAAAGATGCCACTAAAATCGACTTGTCCATCCCCCAAAGAGCGAAATCTCCCCGGGCGATTCGCCCATCCCTGAAAACCTCCGTAAACACCTGCTTTTCCAGTAGGATTGAACTCTGCATCTTTAACATGAAACATCCGAATGTTCTCATGGTAAAAATCAATGAATTGAAGATAATCTAGCTGCTGAAGCACAAAATGTGAAGGGTCGTAAAGGATCTTAGCTGAGCTATGCTTCCCAGTTGCTTCCCAGAATTGCTCGTAAGAGAGACCATCATGAAGATCCTCACCAGGATGAAGCTCATAGCATATCTCCACTCCATTGTCTTTTGCGTGATCTAAAATTGGCAACCATCTATCAGCTAATTCCTTAAACCCCATTTCCACAAGCCCGTCCGGCCGCTGCGGCCATGGGTACATCAGGTGCCACATCAAAGCGCCTGAGAAGCTAGCCATCACATCTATTCCGAGATTTTTACTGGCTGTTGCAGCGCTCTTCACCTGATCGACTGCCCACTCAGTTCTTGCTTTTGAGTTCCCTTTTACGGAATCCGGGGCAAAGGCGTCAAACCCCTTATCATAAGCTGGATGCACCGCTACAAGCTGACCTTGTAGATGCGTGGCAAGTTCTGTTATTTCTAGACCAGCCTCATTTACTATTCCCTTAATCTCATCCGCATAGGTCTGACTGTCTGCGGCTTTTTTAATATCTATCAGCCTAGCGTCCCAAGCTGGGATCTGCACTCCCTTATAGCCTAGGCCTTTTGCCCATTCACAAATACTCTTGAGGTTATTAAATGGTTCTGCATCGTCTGCAAATTGAGCTAAAAATATAGCTGGCCCTTTTATCGTTTTCATGATCTATAAATACGTTTTCGAATTATTTTCAAAAAATCTTCCTTCTTTATCAATATTTAACATCTACCCACTTATTCCCACTCTCTGATGATTCAACGACAGCATCAACCAGTGCCATACCGTGTACTCCTTCATCAATCCCAGGATAGTCTAAAATACTATTATCTATTGGTTCATTAGAAAGATGAGAACGCAATGCAAAAGCAAAGTTTCTATAGATATTGGCAAATGCCTCCAAATAACCCTCTGGATGCCCCGCCGGAATCCTTGCATTCGCTATAGCTTCTTCTTTAAGATAGGCATTGTTAGTTCCTGTCCGCATAATCTGACTTGGAGCTCCGTGCCACTTGACCAAAAGGGTATTGTGAAATTCTTGATTCCACTCAACTCCACCTTTTTCTCCATAAACACGTATTTTAACAGCATTCTCCTCACCAGCCGAAATTTGCGAAGCAGACAGTAATCCAGGCACTCCTCCTTCAAATTCCAAAAGGGCACTTGCGTCATCATCTAAAAGTCTTCCTTCCACAACTGTGCTAAGCTTTGCAAGTACTTTGGTAATATCCAGCCCACTTACATACTCGGCCATATTTGCGGCATGTGTGCCAATATCACCATAGCATCCACTTTTCCCACTTCTTTTGGGGTCAGTGCGCCATGCTGCTTGTTTTTGGTTATCGGCCTCAAGCTTTTCTGTAAGCCATCCTTGAGGATACTCAACGTTGATCTTGGTGATTTTTCCAAGCTCACCCGCCTTAATCATTGCCCTTGCTTGCTTGACCATTGGATAGCCAGTGTATGTGTGGGTAAGAGCAAAGGGCAGCTTAGTTTCATTTACAATTTCTCTTAGATCTAAAGCCTCTTTAAGGTTGAATGAAAGTGGTTTGTCAATAATAACCGGAAAACCATTTTCCAAAGCTTCTTTAGCAGGTTCAAAATGAACGTGATTGGGAGTAACAATAGAAACGAAATCCATCCTTTCTCCCTCTGCCAACTTCTTTTCGGCAAGGATCATTTCTTCAAAAGAATTGTAGCACCGCTCAGGTGCTAAAAAAAGCTCCTTTCCGGATTCTCTGGATCGTTCTGGATCACTGCTAAACGCTCCACATACTAATTCGATCTGACCATCCAAGTTTGCTGCCATGCGGTGAACAGCTCCAATAAATGAGCCTTGTCCTCCTCCGATCATGCCCATTCTCAATTTTCTATTCTTCATGTCTCTTTTAAAAGTTAGAGGCCTTGCCTTTTTGATTAATTTATTGATCAGTAAATTCTCAGTTCACCAAACTCTACAATAATTCTGTTCGCTTCGAATTATTGTAGTGTACCAGAAAGCCGGTTAAGATTGTCTCTTTTGCCAGATTGAAAGTAGAATAAATGCTCCGACTAGTATCGCGGGAATTATGGCAATATTAGCCAGTGTAGCCTGGCCAGCTGCTAATTCCAACGCATCTCCTGACAGACCTTCAGCAGCTTTAGAAGCTCTGTGTCCCTCTATCCAACCGCCGATTATTGGCTGAAAAATCGATAACCCTAGCATACCCACGCCTCCTATAAGGGACATGCCCAAAGCACCCGTTTTCGGTAAATACTCTGCCACAAATGAAATCATGTTGGGCCAAAAATAGCAAACACCAACAGCAAAGAGTACTGCCGACACATATACCATTGGGCCTGTTGCGATACTCAAGAAATAGATGGAAATAGCTGAAATAACCGCTGACCCAAGAAGCACTCCGGTTATACTTAGTTTATGAATGAGAGGTCCTGCAAATAATCTTCCTACAGCCATTAAACCTGTTACCAGTGCTAGAATAATTAATGCCGGTTGATCGATTGACTTAGCCAAAATTCTTTCTACCCAAGATTGAGTACCCAATTCGGTAGTAGCTGTCAGAGCCATACAAACAAGCATAAACCAGTAGATTGGGGATGATAAAATCGCTTTGAAGTTACCTGAAGTAGAAATGGTAGATTCTTTGGAAGTCTCAGGAAATTTTTGTCCCAAGAACAATAAGAAATAAATGAAGGTAGGAATATACATAATGGATAGTTTAACCTGCCATGCACCGTCAAACGCATTAACTAGAAGTACGATTAAACACCCAATTGCAATACCTCCTGGAAACCACACATGAAAGCGATTGAGCATGGTAGCCCTGTTATCGGTATACATACTAGAAATCAGTGGATTGTATGCAGCCTCTACCATACCATTGGCAAAACTTAGAAAGAAAGTTGAGAAAAAAAGTGGGTAGAAACTTTTAGACAATAATGAAAATGTGATCCCTAGAAAATGACAGACAAAAGCGATCATTCCTATTTTTTTTGCTCCTAGAGAATTGTAGAGTGGTCCTCCAATCAAAGTGGCAATAGGGAAACCAAAAATCCCCATAAAGTTGATCCAACCCAGTTGCCTGTCACTCAGGTTCATATCAACCACAAGATCATTCATAATACCGGCTCTAATACCAAAGGCAAACGCAGTAGTTAAAAGCGCAAAACAACTTGCGGTGAAAAGGCGATTTCGATTGTAAGTAGTTGTCATAGGTTATTTAGGTTAATGGTATTAGGGAATTGTTTAATTTTATTCAATTGTCATTTCAAAACTCAGGGTTTGAATAAAACACATCTAAAATAACCATAATATCAATGTTTGCTGTTTAAAATATTTCAATGAAAGAAATTAAACACATTATCGCCCCTTTTAAGGAAGAAAATGGAACTGTCTACTATGCTGACACCTGTGCCCCATTGGTGGATGCTCATCGGCACGGTAAAGTCAAATTCAAAGCTCTGGCACGACATACTTATCCAGGAGAAAGACTCACAGAAGATACCAAAGGCCTTAACACCATTGGCTATTGGAATGCAAATGATGAGCAGGATTGGGGACTTGATTGGCATAGAAATGAAGGAATTGAATTCCATTTTCTGGAATCAGGAACCATGCCTTATTCTATTGGAAATACAGAAGTAGACTTACTCCCCGGAGATATCACGATTACACGTCCATGGCAAGCTCACAAAGTAGGAAATCCATATGTAGGAATCGGGAAGTTTTACTGGATCATCTTAGATGTGGGTGTAAGAAGACCTCACGAACAATGGACATGGCCTGATTGGATTATACTGTCCAAAGAGGATATGACCAGACTGACGTTGCTGTTACGTCAAAACGAAAAACCTGTCTGGAAGGCAAGCAACGAAATAAAAGAATGTTTTAAGGAAATTCATAAAACAATTGAATCTGATGTACAGGGATCTTCCTCCTCCAAAATCCGATTGCATATAAATGAGTTACTCATACACTTGCTTGAAATGTTTGACATGGGCAATATGGAGTTAAATGAGTCTTTGACAAACAGCATGCGTTCGGCTAAGCAGTTTTTAAGTGAGCTATCCAACAACGTATCTTTCCCTTGGACGATAGAAGAAATGGCCAGATCCGCGGGTTTAGGACTGACGCGCTTCACCCATCATTGTAAGCAAATCACGAATCTAACTCCCATGCAGTACCTCACTCACAAAAGGTTAGAAATGGCTAAGAAGATGCTACAGGATCGACATGACTTGACGGCCACTCATATAGCCTATGAATGTGGGTTTGCATCAAGTCAATATTTTTCTACGGTCTTTAAAAAAAGCGAAAAATGCTCTCCGCAGGAGTATAGAGAAAGGGTTCTGGAAAGCGTTTGAGGATATCTGATCTTGCCGTCTAATCCATTTATCAAATGAAACTGAAAGCATATTTCATCTCTTTGATTCTTATCATATCTGCAGCGTCCGAGTTGATAAGCTCCACTCCTGTAGAACTAAATGGCGCTCTGTCTATTGATGGCATTTTCGTCAAAAACGAGAAAGGGGAAATTATCAGTCTGGCCGGACCTAGCCTTTTTTGGAGCAATGTTGGTTGGGGTGGTGACAAGTTTTACAACGAAGAGGTTGTAAAGAGGATTGCAATCGACTGGAAAGCCAACATTATTCGAGTGCCTATGGGAGTTGATGCAAATGGAGGTTATCTCGATCATCCATCTAATTATCAAAAAGTAAAAACAGTAATTGAAGCGGCAATTTCAGCCGGCATCTATGTGATTGTAGACTGGCATTCTCATCATGCTGAAGACCATCAGCAAGAAGCAATTGATTTCTTCTCTGAATTGGCTAAAACCTATGGGAATCACCCTAATATTATATATGAAGTATATAACGAACCGCTTAGCGTTTCTTGGAGCGATGTGATTAAACCATACGCTGAAAAGGTCATAGATGTAATTCGAAAACATGATCCTGACAATATCATTGTCGTAGGAACTCCTCATTGGTCTCAAGATATAGATGTCGCTTCTAAAGACCCTATCTCTGGATATAAAAACATCGCTTACGCACTGCATTTTTATGCAGGCTCACATTCACGACATCTAAGAGAAAAAGCAGAGACTGCTATCAGCAATGGAATTGCTATCATAGTGACAGAATGGGGAACAGTAAATGCAAATGGGGACGGTGCTATTGCAACTTCGAGTGTGAACGAATGGCTTGATTTTATGAGAAAACATAATATCTCTCATTGTAATTGGGCTCTAAATGATAAAGCAGAGGGCGCATCTTCATTAATTCCTAAAGCCGACACGTTAGGTCGGTGGTCAAATAGCGATCTGACAGAGTCTGGTGTAATGATTAAAAAAATCATTAGTAAATGGAACACCTATGAGAATTGAGAGATCGTCTGAAATACCAATTCTTATTTTGTTCTTGTCAAAACACTATTTCAAATTAGAATAAACCATTTCTTTCATATCAGCATTCCTCAACGTAAGGTTTCTACTCAATTTTCGTTAACTTAAGGTAGTGAGTCAATTTGAACCTAAACTTAGGATCATGGGTATACGAAATAGAAAACTCGCTTGCTCCATGCTTGTGGGATTGTTTTTTATAGTTATTTCTTACTCCAAGACAATAGCTCAAAACACCAAATTATCCGATGAGGCTCTGTCTTCATCTTTTTATGATACCGAAGGAGAACACATACCTCTCAAAGAAATACTAGAAAGGTATCCTGACAAAACGATTCTAATCGATCTATGGGCATCTTGGTGTAAAGACTGCATTGTTGGTTTCCCTAAATTAAAAGAGATTCAAAAAAAGCGAAAAAACCTTACTGTCGTCTATCTATCGGTTGATAAAAAGGATGATGAATGGAAAAACGGAATAAAAAAATTCGGTTTAGACGGAAACAACTTCCGTGCAGATAAGGGCTGGGAAAGTGAGTTTTGCGAATCGATTGAACTTGATTGGATTCCGAGATATATGCTTGTCGATTCAAAAGGGAACATTCTTCATTACAAGTCGATAGAGGCTCGAGACAGATCCTTAGCCAAGGCCTTGAAAGCTTCGAGCTAGCAAATAACGATTACTATCATAATGTGATGATATAAGAAAAGTTAAAAAAAATCATCTTTTTTTTACATCCATTCCAACCATTTGGGAAAATAGTGTTTCTAGTACCTGAAATCTAATAATGCTATGTTCTCTATAATTATAAAATTGATCGCTATATGCTGCTTTTTAATTGCTTTTCTAGCAGCATAATTTCAAGCTGGCGGCACATGTGTCGTCAGCTTGATTTTCTTCTTCATCGATAATCAGGCAACAATTTCTCTCAACTGCTTGATCTTTTTAATCAGACGGGCCGACTCGTCAAAATCGAGCGTTTGTTGACCATCAGAAAAGGCTTTTTCTGGTTTGTCGTGTATTTCAAATATCACTCCATCAGCTCCAGCTACTGTAGAAGCCAGAGCAACTGCCCCTACATGATCCCGAATACCAATACCATGTGAAGGGTCGGCAATAACCGGCAGGTGAGTCTTTTCTTTCAGAATAGGTATTGCATTAATATCAAAAGTGTTTCTGGAAGCTCTTTCATAAGTACGGATTCCTCGTTCACAGAGCATCAGCTTTTCATTCCCACCTGCAAATACATATTCCGCACTGTACATTAGTTCATCGATAGTACCAGATATTCCTCTTTTAATAATCACAGGTTTATCAACTTTCCCTAATTCATCAAGCAAATTGAAATTTTGGGTATTTCTCGCTCCTACCTGATATATATCTATGTAATCGTGCATTTCAGCGATTTGGGAAACTTGCATCACCTCGGTCACAATCTTTATTCCGTTATCCTTAGCTGCCTTATACCAAAGTTTAAGGCCGTCAATTCCCATTCCTCTGAAAGAATATGGAGAGCTTCTTGGCTTAAATACTCCTCCACGCATAATCTGGAGTCCGTTTTCCTTTAGGTGAGCAATCGTTTTATAAATATTTTCTTCACCTTCAATGCTACACGGACCTGCCATCATAGCAAAATGTCCACCACCTATTTTCACGCCATCTCCAAGGTCAATTACCGTCTCGTCCACTTTCCATTTCCTGGAAACTAACTTAAAATCATCCGAGACGATATGTATATCTAATATCCCTGGAAGATGACCTATGGATCGGACGTCAAATTTAGTTTTCCCAATCCCAACCAAGTAGGTTCCTTTTTGAGTGATTACTTCATTGGTTTTATATTTTAATGTTGCAACCTGAGAAACGATATTCTCTTTCTGGTCAGGAGTGATATTGGGGCTTAATTGAATGATCATTGATCGGATTTTATGGATTGAACAAAGGATCTAATGCCTGATTGTGAAGCATCTGTTGATAATTGTTTGATAAATGCACTACCTACAATGGCACCATCTGCATATTTGCATGCCTTTGCAAAGGTCTCATAGTTGGAAATCCCAAAGCCAATCATCCTTCGATTTTTCAAATTCATGGCATTGACACGGTTGAAATATTGAATCTGTTGATCAGATATCTCATTCTTAGCTCCAGTGATACTTGAAGCTGCAACCATATATATGAATCCATTGGATAGGTCATCGATCTTTCGAATTCGATCTTCTGAAGTCTGAGGAGTAATCAAAAAGACATTGTATAAGCCGTACTTTTCAAATACAGGTTGGTAAAGCTCTTCGTACTCATACATTGGTAGATCAGGTAAAATCAACCCATCTACTCCTACTTCTTTACATTTTTCACAAAAACGCTCGATCCCAAACTGAAGTACTGGGTTAATATACCCCATCATTAACACTGGAATATTCACCTCATCTCTTAGCGTTTCAAGTTGATCAAAAAGCTTCTCAAGTGTCATTCCGTTCTCCAGTGCTTTGGTGGAACTGTCTTGTATAGTAGGCCCATCTGCCACAGGATCAGAAAATGGCAATCCTATTTCTAGTATATCAGCCCCACCTTCCTCTAAGGCTTTTGCTACACTTAATGTATCATCCAGATTAGGATAGCCGGCTGTGAAATACACATTCAACAAATCTTTCCCCTTATCTTCAAATGCTTGATCTATTCTATTCATTTTTTTGGTTTCTCACGATACACCTAAGGCAGATCGCTCCATTATTCACAAAAAATTTCTTCTATATTAGTATTTACCCCACTTGATGTAGGTCTCCAGATCTTTATCTCCTCTTCCCGAAAGGTTAACAACTACAACATCGTCTGGGTTAAAATCAAAATTTTCCAAAGCTGCTAGCGCATGAGAGGTCTCCACTGCCGGGATTATCCCTTCTAACCTACTCAATAGCACTCCGGATTTCATCGCCTGTTCATCTGTGATACTTTCAAACTTTGCTCTTCCACTATCAAACAAATGAGCGTGAATTGGGCCTATGCCCGGATAGTCTAAGCCTGCTGATATAGAATAGGGTTCTACAACCTGACCATCTGATGTTTGCATTAAAATAGTCCTACTTCCATGCAACACTCCTTCTTTTCCTAATGTAGTGGTCGCGGCTGATTTACCAGTATCGTTACCCAAACCAGCTGCTTCTGCTGCTACCAACTTGACCTTGTCATTATCTAAATAATGGTAAAAAGCTCCGGCGGCATTGCTCCCTCCTCCCACACATGCAAAAATGTAATCCGGATCAGCTTTACCTTCTTGTTCTAAGAGTTGGGTTTTTATCTCTGCACTGATTACTGATTGGAAGCGAGCTACCATATCCGGATATGGATGAGGCCCCACCACCGAACCTATTATGTAATGCGTGTCTGCAGGGTTATTGATCCAATGCCTCATAGCTTCATTCGTAGCATCTTTCAACGTCTTACTTCCAGAAGACGCAGGCCTCACTTCTGCACCTAAAATCTTCATTCGCTCAACATTAGGTTTCTGACGAGCCATGTCAATCTCTCCCATGTACACAATACATTCAAGCCCCATCAATGCACAAACTGTTGCAGTGGCTACACCATGTTGCCCTGCTCCTGTCTCTGCAATTATCTTTTTCTTTCCAAGTGCTTGGGCGACCAATATTTGCCCAATTGTGTTGTTCACTTTGTGGGCACCCGTATGACACAGGTCTTCTCTTTTCAGATAGATTTTTGCTCCATATTTCTCAGAAAGTCTTTTTGCTAAAAACAAGGGAGTTGGCCTTCCCACATAGTCTTTGAGTAGCTGGTCAAACTGAGCTTGAAATTCTGGCTCTGATATAATCTGAAGATAATTTTCCTTAAGTTCTTCCACATTTGGATATAGCATTTCTGGAATATATGCCCCTCCAAACTTCCCATAGTAGCCTCTATTGTCTACACCATACTGTGAGGTTACATCGCTCATAATTCTTCTTTTAAGATTTCTAACTTTTGTATGTCTTTAAGCCCAGGGGAAACTTCGAATTTACTATTCACATCAATAGCATAAAGTTGATTTAATTCAAGGCTTTTGATTACTGGAATATCAGTGGTGGTTATTCCTCCACTCAAGAAAAAAGGCACTTTAGAGTCGTATTGTTTCAAAATACTCCAGTTGAATTTATTGCCGCTTCCACCATACGCGGAGGTTTTGGTATCAAAAAGGAAATAATCCACAAAATTTTCAAAAACTCTTATTCGCTCAACAGGCATTTCATCCATTACGCTAAACACCTTTATGATACTCAAGCCAGCAAGCTTTAATTCTTGCACCAATTCAACTGACTCATCGCCGTGTAGCTGAATAAACTTCAGACTATACTTCTGTGCTTCCGCCAGAATAAATTCTTTTGATTCATTCACAAAAACTCCCACTTTCTGTATTGAATCGGGGATTTCCGGGATGTTATTATCTCCTATAAATCGCGGAGATTTTTCATAAAATATAAAGCCAATAAAATCCGGTCTCAGACTAATAAGATCACCTATATTTTTGTGATCTCTCATACCGCATACTTTGAGTTTGAAGTCCATTTCGAATCAACTCAAAGCTTTGATCTTATCAATAAACTCCCGCGCTGTACGCTCAGGGCTCCCTGTCTTCATAAAAGTCTCTCCAATCAAAAAACCTTCATATCCATGCTTCATAAGGTCTACTACTGTGGCAGGATCACTGATTCCGCTTTCAGACATTTTGAGAAATTCAGTAGGTATTTTACCCGATAGCTCTTTTGATAATGTCACATCAGTATCGAAAGTTTTTAAGTTTCGATTGTTTACTCCTATAATGTCAATCTCGTTCGTAAAAGATCGATTAAGTTCGTCTTCATCATGCACTTCTAAGAGAATTTCTAAACCCAAAGATTTAGCAAATGAGGCCAAGTTCTTGATTTCTTGTGGACTCAATATTGCCGCTATCAACAGAATCACATCTGCTCCGATAGATTTTGCCTCGATGATCTGGTATTCATCAATGATAAAATCCTTGCGTAAAATGGGACAGAAATTGAAATTTCTAGCTGCGGTGAGATCCTCATTTTTACCTCCAAAATATTTTGTATCTGTCAATACAGACAACCCTGATGCGCCTGCCTGCATGTATCCTATCGTTGTTTTTTCAACCGTAGCAGCACCATTTATTACGCCTTTGGATGGAGATTGTCTTTTATATTCAGCCAGAATCCCCACTTTGTCCTCACGACGGATGTAGTGCTTAAGCGATACTGGTTTCCCTTCGAAATACACACTTTGTTCTAACAGCTTAACAGGAAATAGGGTCTTGTTATTTTCTATTTCTACTCGCTTATCTGCTACTATCTGATCAAGAATATTTCCCATATTAAGAATTGATTTCAATAAATTTTTTGAATGATTGCAATGCCTTCCCTGACTCCAAGGACTCTTTGGCTTGTGCTATTCCCGCAAGAATATCAATTTGTTTTCCCACGGAGATAGCCAAACCAGAGTTTGCTAACACAGCTTGATTCTGAGCCTCGGTTCCTTTATTTTCAAGTACACTCTTGAAAATGACAGCAGCTTCCTCCACGGTATCTCCTCCATGTAATTGTTCTTCCTTAAGTCTATCGAATCCAAGATCAGATGGATTCAACACCTCTTCCTTCGAATTTGTTATCATTTTGAAACTACCAGTAAGCGATACTTCATCATAACCATCAAGCGCATGAAGAATGGCAAAGTTCTTATCTGTGTTCTGATACAGATAGCCATAAAGTCTGGCAAGCTCCAAACTAAAGACTCCCACAAGTTGGTTTTTCGGAAATGCTGGATTTACCATAGGCCCTAGCATATTGAAAAATGTCTTTACCCCTAACTCTCTTCGCACTGGCCCTACGTTTTTCATCGCAGGATGAAACAAAGGAGCATGAAGAAAACAAATACCTGATTCATCAAGACTTTTCTTAATTCTATCTATATCGTTTGTGAATTTTGCTCCCATGCTTTCCAATACATTGGAAGAGCCGCTTACTGAAGACACTCCGTAGTTCCCGTGTTTGGTAACTGCCTGTCCTGCTCCAGCCACTACAAATGATGACAATGTAGAAATGTTAAAAGTGTTTTTCCCATCACCGCCTGTTCCACAAAGATCTATTGCATTATAATCTTCAACTGGGACTCTCACACAGAGCTCGAGCATCGCATCTCTAAAACCTTCCAATTCTTCCACAGTAATACTTCGCATCAAGTACACGGTAAGAAATGCCGCCATTTGACTCTGATTATATTGACCAGTTGCCAGGTTGGACAGTATCTCAAATGCCTCGTTTTTGGAAAGAGACTGGTACTTAAACAGTTTATTTAATACTTCTCTCATCTTTTAATTAATTGAAAGCCAGTTGCTAATCATTTTTATTCCATGCTCTGTCATAATAGACTCTGGATGAAATTGTACTCCACGAACGTTGTACTTTTCATGTCTCACTGCCATCACATTACCCTTTTCGTCTCTTACCGTAACGATAAGTTCTTTAGGCAAATTAGATGGCACGACAGCCCACGAGTGATATCGACAAACCATGAATTTATCCGGTAACTCAGAAAAAAGCTCGTCTTTTTGATCCGTCAAAAAAGCTTCCGTTGCTACTCCATGAAAAACCTGAGGTAGATTGAAGAGCTCTCCGCCAAAATTTTCAGATATCCCCTGATGTCCAAGACATACACCCAAAATGTTCTTTGTTTGAGAATATCTACTTATTACTTCAGGCATTATACCTGCGTCCTTTGGCAATCCGGGTCCGGGTGAAAGTAAAATATGATCGAATTTATCAGCATAATCGACTGAAATTTTATCATTTCTATGCACCTCCATATCTTCAACCATATCTAGCTCTCTTAGAATGTGAACCAGATTATAAGTGAAAGAGTCGTAATTATCTATAACTAGTACCTTACTCATTAGTCATTCAATTTTTCGGCCAATGCCATTGCAGATTCAAGCGCAGCGAGCTTGTTATACACTTCCTGAACCTCACTCTCAGGATTGGATTTAGAAACGATTCCAGCCCCTGCCTGAAAAAACAATTGATTTTGTCGGCTTAGAAAAGTCCGTATCATGATCGCATGATTGAAATTTCCCTTAAAATCTAAAAACCCAATCGCTCCTCCATAAAAGCCTCTGGCTGTATTTTCATGCTCTTCTATTAGTTCCATAGCTCTATACTTAGGAGCTCCTGAAAGTGTACCTGCTGGAAAAGTGCTAGCCACTATTTCCAATGGATCAGCTTCTTCTCTTAGTTCTCCTGTAACTTTAGATACTAAGTGAATGACGTGAGAGTAATATTGAACTTCTTTATATGTTTCCACAACCACGTTTTCTGAACTCTTGCTGAGATCATTCCGTGCAAGGTCAACCAACATAATGTGTTCGGAATTCTCTTTAGGATCTTCCAGTAGTTTCTTAGCTAAATCCGCATCTGCGGCATCATCACCAGTACGTCTAAAAGTCCCAGCTATAGGGTAAATCGTTGCTTTCTCCTTATTAACTACAATCTGAGCTTCTGGCGAAGATCCAAAAATCTTGTAGCTACCATAATCAAAGTAAAACAGGTACGGAGATGGGTTGATTGACCGAAGAGCTCTGTATACCTGAAATTCGTCACCCTTAAAAGTAGTATTGAATTGTCTTGAAAATACGACTTGAAATACATCTCCCAGATCACAATGCTTGATTCCAGACTTGACTATTTCCAAGTAGCTTTCGTCAGTAAAATTAGATTTAGTCTCTCCATCCTTCTTAAAAGAAAAAGAAGGGATGTTCTGCTGGGAAATAATATTCATCAGCTCGTTAAACGCTTCATCTTTTGGATCTCCCAGATGACATTCTATTATATGGCACTCATTTTTAAAATGATCGAGAGCTATGATGAATCTAAATAGCTGATATCGAATTTGAGGAATATCAGATGATAGTGTTTTGGGATTAGAGAAAGTTATCTCTTCGAAATGCTGAACCCCATCATAAGCCATGTATCCAAAAAGCCCAGTATGAATATACTTGTCTCCGGATTCTGGCATTTCAAAATTGTCAATGAATGTTCTTAAAGATGCCAGCGCAGTAGATTCAGTAGACACTTTCTCATGGACAATCTCTTGATCGGGAAATTCCATGGCAACATTTTCTCCTTCAAGATTAAAGGAAGCTATTGGATCACAACAGATATATGAAAAACTGTTGTCATCTCCATGATAATCAGAACTTTCCAGTAAAAAAGAGTTGGCATATCGATCTCTCAGCTTAAGATATAGCCCAACTGGTGTGATCGTATCTGCAAGAAGATTCTTCTCCCGTATTTTAAGTTTATATTTTTTCATTATTGTCTTAATCAAAAAAAAGCCCGCTGTGAACAGCGGGCTTTTTTAATTTATTTTTTGCATACCTGGCCTATTCACATAATCATTGTGTAATATTCCACCACCAGTATGTATTGTTTTTAATCATGAACGCTAAGCTAGTACCAACTTGAAATTAAATCCAAATCATTGTTCAAAAAAATATACGATTGGTAAGAATAAACGTTAAATAATGTCGTGAAAAAAAATATTAGAAATTCAAGACAAAAGCCTTATCTAAAATTTATAAATATTGAATTAACTTGTACCCATGTTACACATTGATGACCAATTAAGTATCCTAGTTCACCTTTCCATGGCTGATGGATTCCTTGCGAAGGAGGAAAGCGAATTGATACATGAAATGGGGGAAAAAAGCGGCCTGAGTGCCGACGCGATAGAACACATCATCGACCATCCTAAACCAGTTCCAAATCTTAGAGATTTAATTCCTGATGAAAAGTTTGAATATCTGTATAATGTTATTCAATTGATGAAGATCGACCGAAAAGTTCACAAGAAAGAGATTCAGTTTTGCGAAAAATTAGCAGTTGCTCTAGGTTATAAGCCAGGAGTAGTTGGAGATTTATCCGCTTATATCTATTCTGATCCGAGTATTCGTACCAAGAGGAGTTATTTGAGATCTCTTGCAGACTCTAATTTAATTGCGAGAAAATAAAAATCTCATACCTCCCTCCTCTAGATAAGAGATAGATTTTTAAACATCAAAAAAGCCCGTGAAAAACGGGCTTCATTTATTATTTATCTAATTTATTCTTTGATCCTCTGTACTGGAGGATCTTTAAGGTCTACAAAAATTAAGGCTAAGTACTTCTTAATTAAGACTTAAGTGCCTTTTTAAGATCGTCGATTAGTTTCTTCGAAACTTTGCGATCATTTGTCTTTTTAAAATTAACAAGTGCCTTCAAGGCTTCATCTCCCTTTACAAATAACCCTTCAGGATTTTCATCGTGAGCGAAGCTTCCTAAACACCACTCAATTTCTGAGACAAGTTTCTCTTCAATACTTAGTGAGGATAATTTGTCTTTCGCAGTTTCAAGCGCTTTTTTAATTTTCTCTGCAGCCATAATAGTTCTTATTTGATTTTGAATGCAAATTTAGTTTAAAGATTATAAATTATCCAAACATTCATCTTTTTGATAACGATTTCGCTATCAAAATACCCGAATAGTTAAGAATTTATTAACTAAACATCAATAAAGATATAAATCAGCTAAATCGTCAGGTATTGATTAGTAGTCTAATTTTCCGAACGGAATTAGATAGCCCAAAGAAAATCCTATCGTATATAAATTACTAAGGTCAGGTATCCCGGTTTTAAAATCTTGATGATCGATAACACTGCTGATATTGAAGGTAAAAAAAGCATCGAGATGAACCGCTCCAAAGCCGAAATCTCTTTGAACACCAACGGAACCTCTACCTCCATATCCAATTTTCCTATCTCTTCCAGATTGGAACGTATAAAAATCATAGCCAAATGATTCCAATTCTTCCAAATTAGGCTGCTCCGACTTACTCACGTTCAATAGGTATTCCAGATACCATCCTATAGTAAAAAAAGTCTTTGTCTTACCTCTTCCAAAATTGATGATTGCCTCCATGGGTAGCTGGACATAACTCATTTTCACTTTATACTTTGGCTCTTCGGTACCATCAAAAACTTGCCCCCATCCTTTTTGATCAAAAAAAAGTCCAGATTGAAATCCGGGATTTATCAGAGCATCCCTTTTCTTAGTAAAGATCTTAATAAAGGCTCCTCCACTATATCCGGTAATAAAATCGGGGGTAATAAAAGTAGTTCCAATGGTATGCTCAATATAAGCAGAGGCTACCTGACCACTTGCTCTTGCTCCTACATAGGTTTTAATCTGACCAAATGTCAACAAACAACATAGTGTTAATAATGATGTAAGTGTGGTTTTCATTCAATTGAATTAGGACGCAATATTAATTTAAACTCATTTAGTCGTGCAATATTACCAAACCTGTGCATTATCAGATGTAAAACAGAATGTATAAAAGATAAATTCAGCGTAACCATATGATGATATTAGATCGTCTTATTTCAATATGATAAACATGTCATTTGCTAAAACAACCACGCAATGGACTTAAAAGAAGAAAATAATTTAGAAGGAGATCAATTTATTGTTGATCTGGATTTAGACCGTGAGTCTGGCTCAGATATGCCGATTGAAAGAGAGGAATATTACGAAGATGACTATTTTCGAAAAATCTCCGACTTATAATTTCACTTAGACTTTTGATAGCATCATTCTTTACTTAGCTTTGCGCTCGGGCAAACAGGTACGACCAGCTCCTGCTGAATCCCCCAGGACCGGAAGGTAGCAAGGGTAGGCGGTTGTAGCGGTGCGATATCTTGTTTGCCTTTTCTGTTTTAAATCAACATTGATTTTTATTTCAATTATTAAAATAACTTTTGAATCATGAAATTTTTTATCGACACAGCTAATCTTGATGAAATTAGAGAAGCCTATGATTTAGGTGTATTGGATGGTGTTACTACCAATCCTTCATTGATGGCTAAAGAGGGTATCACAGGAGAAGCAAACATCTTGGCGCATTATAAGGCTATCTGCGAAATCGTAGATGACAATGTGAGTGCTGAGGTTATATCTACTGATTTTGAAAACATCGTAAAAGAAGGAAAAGAATTAGCGAAAATCGATGATAAAATTGTGGTTAAAGTCCCAATGATCAAAGATGGTGTGAAAGCGATCAAGGCTTTTTCAGAAGAAGGAATCAGAACAAACTGTACACTTATATTCAATGCTGGCCAAGCAATATTAGCTGCTAAGGCTGGCGCAAGCTATATCTCGCCTTTCTTAGGAAGACTAGATGATATAGGAGCTCAGGGTATCGAGTTAATCGAGCAGATCGTTCAGATTTACGACAACTACGATTTTGAAACTGAAATCTTGGCTGCTTCAGTGAGACACAATACTCACTTGATCCAATGTGCAGAAGCTGGTGCTGATGTCGTTACTTGTCCTCTTAAAGTAATAACTGGCTTATTAAAGCACCCTCTTACAGAAAGCGGCTTGGCTCAATTCTTAGCAGATTACGCAAAAGGAAACAAATAACTTAAACCGATAGTTGGATGGTGGATCAAGTAATTGAAACCATGTACATTATTAAGGTGAAGGGGAAAGCTAAAATCCCTGATTACATCCAACTAAGAGATGACAACTTTGTGCTCATTGCTTATTTTCGAGCTGATCGTCCCCTCCAAAAACTGGAGAAATACGGTCTTGAAGGTAAGGAAGATGAGCTCAGAGCTGTTATTGATAGATTGTCTTTTGGGAAACTCGAAAAATTAGACCTTTAATGACTTTCACCGACGAACCGATAGTAAAAGTAGAGGGAGCGAATATCTTTCAGGAACAAACTACAGTCCTAAGTGATTTAAATTTCTCAATCGGAAAGGGGGAATTTGTTTATCTGGTTGGTAGAACCGGAAGCGGAAAATCTTCTCTACTCAAAACATTTTATGCTGACCTGCCTCTCAGGTTAGGCAATATCACCGTAAGCGGCCACAGTCTAAGAGGAATTAAACCAAACGATGTTCCTTTCTTAAGAAGAAAGATCGGAATTATCTTTCAAGCCTTCGAACTCTTTTATGATAGAAGTGTAGCCGAGAATCTCTTTTTTGTAATGAAAGCCACGGGCTGGAAGGACAAGGCAAAAATGAAAAGTCGTTTGGCTGAGGTCTTAATGCGGGTAGGTCTGGGTGCTATTTCAAATAAAATGCCGCATCAATTATCCGGGGGTGAGCAGCAAAGGGTTGTTATCGCGCGAGCTTTAATAAATGAGCCTCAAATATTAATTGCAGACGAACCCACTGGAAACCTGGATCCGGAAGTTTCGGAGGGAATATTGAAACTCTTTCTTGAAATCAATAAAAGTGGAACCGCCATTTTGATGGCAACTCACAACCACCATTTTCTAAAAAAATTCCCAGCGCGTATACTCAAGTGTCATGGAGAAAAAGTGCTTGACTCAGAGGTTGAGGACTTTGAGTTAACGGAGTTATTTTAAGCCAGATTAATTGGCTTAATAAGAATAGATTTTCATTCTTCCTTCAAATGTAAATCTCCATAGCTAGAGTTAACATAAATTCTTCCTCCGCCATCACCACCATTGATTCTCCCCTTATACTCCTTCTTGTTTCCATCAAAGTCTTTATAATAAAAGTCAATATCAACCGTGGAGTAGCTGAGTCTTGAATAACTAAACTCTGCCTCTATATCTGCGACCAAACCTTCTTCTAACCTTATTCTATAAGACGTGTATTGGCCTGATAAATCGACCAGTTCAAAGTCTGAGCTCAATTCTTCTATTTCGAATCCAGACACGTAGTTTCCTTCAAAAACTAGTTTTTCAAGTAGAAGTTGAATTTTAAATGCTGAATAGTGGGCATCTACAATCGCACTTGTTACCTCTCCTAATCTAACCTCCCCATATTTTGTTTCTAAATCTATGCTCATAACTTCATCAATCTCCATGTTGGAAAACTTCTGTTCCATTTCAATATGCTCTGCACTGCCAATTTTTAGATTTGAATATTGAATATCCATATCAGCGTCCATCACATAATCTATATCAGCTCCTCCAAATGACAAATCGAATTCAAAATCTTCATTCATTCCGTCCGCCTTCAAATTCCCATATTTGATAATTATATCTGTACTTCCGTTTCTTTCAGGCAGGTAGATATCACCGAACTTATTTTCAAATTCAATCGGATTCTGGGCATTCATCTTAACTGTATAATTAATCTCAAATGATTCTGAGCCTCCTCCTTTAGCGTCAATACCATCTGAGTCAGTTTCAAATCGAATCACATCATCTCGCTCATAAATCTCAATTTCTATTCGATCCATTATTTTGTTAGCACGATCCTCACTCCTACTCCTCACGAGAATTTCCACTTCAACGGATATTTCGTCACGATCCCAATTTTCGACGTGTATATCTCCAAATCTGTTATCAATCTTGAGCACAACATCACTGTCTACTCGGTAGCTTTTTTCTATGACGGACCGTTTCTCTTGCAATGTGTTTCCCCACGCATTCGCATGAAATCCAATCAAAAACAATGAAACAAGTAGGTTATATTTCAGGGTGTTCGTTACCATGATCTTTATCTTTAAACTCATTAAGTACTTCTATCTGATTGCTAAGAATTTTCATTCTAAGTCTTAGGTTTTCGACCAATGCATCTCTTAAAATAGGATTGGTGGTTTTACCCAGGTACTGTCTTTTCAAATCTTGATAAATTTCATCTAATTGACCCTCTTCTTCAATTAGATCCGCATTCTTTTCATCAATTTGCATTCCCGTCAAAATGATTTTCTTCTCAGATATTTGTTGAAAATAATAGCGCTCTGCCTCATAAAACTCTTGTTGCGCCAGATTAAATTCTTCATCCATGACTGCACCAGAAAACTGCCTTTCAAAAGTGAGATAGATCGTCGAACATAAGAATAGCACCGCGGCTACTTTCCATATTATGCTGAAATCTCTTTTACCGTGACTTAGATCCTTCTCTATACCTTTCCAAAGTCTCTCAGATGGTTCCAAGCTGTCAAAATCTTGTCGATGATCTAGAATGAATTTCTCAAGTTTATCACCCATATTTTATGTCTGATTTTAATATTTCTCTCAATTTATCCTTTGCTCGTTTATACTGCGTTTTGGACGTTGATTCGTTTATGTTGAGTACCTCCGCAATTTCTTTATGATCAAACCCCTCAAATAGATACAGCGTAATCACGTTTTTAAATCCATTTGGCAAGTCCTCAATTGCACTTTTTATCTTTTCAACGCTAAACTCAACCTCGAAATCATCTGCAGATGGATCATAAGAAACCTCATACTCTGATTCCGCTATCATTATTTCTTTCTGCCTCTTACTTGTTAATGTGAGCGCTTTATTGACAACAATCCTTTTTAACCACGCCCCAAAAGAGGATTCTTCTCTATAAGTGTGAAGATTCTTAAAAGCACTTGTAAAAGAATCTTGCAAAACATCTTCAGCATCTTCCACCACTCCTACTATCCTATAAGCTGTATTAAGCATCGCTTTGGAATAGAGCTTATATATTTCATACTGTGCCTGAGAATCTTTTTCTCTACAGCGTGAAATCAAATCTGAATGAATATTTAGGATGGTATTGGTCAATTAAAAAACTTTTCAAAAAAAAGACTTAGTAAATATATAAGGGTTGCATCTTGATCTTAAAGAGTTTCAAATATGTTCTTTGAGACAATAGAATATTTAACTTTCCAAAATCGAACACAAAAACGCTTCGAATGCGTTATGTTTTCATACGCTATGTTTAATCTGACTAAATGAGATCTCTTTTTTTTGTACTCTTAGTGACGATGTTCTATGCTATAAAAGCACAGGATACGCTACAGGCAGTTACGGACGTGGAGAAAAAGAAAGCCATTTTTGGCAAGGAACTAGCTGGTTATATCGAGTATGGATGGGAACTGAATAGAGAAAATGCGGCTTTTAAACTATCCAACCAAGTAAGTGTAGGTGTTCTGTTTGAAGGGTTTTCTGCAGGCCTATTTTTCTCTAGTAGCAAGGGAGAGTTAAAAGAGTCTCCTTTTTTTCCAATGGAGTTTGATTTACCTATTAGCCAATCAGGTGTATTTATAGGAAAAAGTCTTTACAGGGGTGATAGAGTTCAATTATACTCTAGGTTAAATGCGAGTAGAGGCAATATGAAATGGAAGGCAAAAGAGACAGGCATGATCACCTTTGAAGATCGTTTTTTAGTACTAAAACCGGAATTACAAATTTCGTACTTACCATTATCTTTTCTTCAACTTTTCTCGTCAATCGGCTACCGAAATTTTTATGATTTAGATCTCACGCAAGTGAAGCCTACTGATTATAGAGGTGTTACATTTAATTTTGGAATAAGACTTGGTTATTTTTATCGTCCAAAGAAAGAATGAAATACCTTAAGTACATATCAATCTTTGTCTTTTTTTCCTGTGTTTCTGATGACGGGCTTTTAAAGGATCAGACCGTATGGGGATATGCAAAACCAAGCACTCTAGGACTTGATGAGGCTACATTGCTTTCAATAAATGAAGAAATCGAAGAAGGCGAATTTGAGGATATTAAGTCAGTATTGATCATCAAAAATGATCATATCGTTTTCGAAAATTATTATGATGGTTCTTTTAGGTCAGAGCTTCGACCCATTGGGCTGGCTACCCAAATCGTGACAGTGGGAATTCTTGGAAGGTTAATTGATGAAGGATATATCGAATCTCTTGACGACCCTATAAGTAAGTATCTTCCTTCTTACTTCAATGTTTTCGATGCTCAGCCTGAAAAAAAAGAAATTACAATTCAACACTTACTTGACAACAAAAGTGGATTAGTCTGGAACGAAAGTATAAAACAATATATCGATGAGGACAATGATATCAATAGAATGAAAACGGAAAGTGCAGACTGGCCCGGATATGTTTTAAAAAGAGATTTGGAAGCTCCTCCAGGGATACGACATGTACAGAACTCAGGAACCTCCGCCCTCCTAATGAGTATCATCGAAACTGCTCTTGGAGACGTAGACCTGGAATCATATATCAGAACCAATATTTTCCAACCATTAGAAATCGTTAATTACAAATGGGCATCTGACCCTAAGGGAAACTTAGATGGAGTAACGGGTCTACACTTAAATGATATAGACTTTGCAAAACTTGGTTACCTATTTATGAATTATGGCAATTGGAATAGAGAAAGAGTGATTCCAGAAGGCTGGGCTTTCGAAATGCTTGGTACCCAATCTCTTGCTTCAAATACTTTTAGTTTCGGGTATGGTTGGCGATCCTTTTCTGATAATCTTTCAAGTATTTTAGGATACTCAGCAGATGAGATTTTTTTCAGTCCGGTTCATCACGGACAAATGCTTTTCATTATTCCAAAGAGTGGCATTGTGATGTCTGTTTATGCCGAAAATCACTTCTATAAACTTGGAAGTCCCACTTTTAGTTTGTTCATAAGAACTTTTAGACAATCAACTAATTAAAGCCTAAGAGTTGAGGATGTCAGCCGGCTTAGTGCCAAATCTCTTTTCGTAAAGTCTATTAAATGTGGTCACATTTTTCATACCTACATTTTTGGCTGCTTCTGTAGCATTCTTCACTTTGTCTTTTCTAATAAGAAAATCCGCGTATTTCAGTCTTATCTCCGTAATGTATTCATATGGAGTAAGTCCCGTCATCTTCTTAATGATCCTGTAAACTTGTCTTTCGCTTGCCGCCATAGCGTCAGCCAAATCCAATACTGATAAATTTATATCATCGACCTTTTCCATGACTAAGGATTCTACTTTGGCAAGTATCTCCTTCTCAAAGACTTCATGATTCTTTTTATTGAAAATTTGAGAAAACTCGCTCTCTCCTGTATTCCACTTTTCTTTTTGTTGTAACAAATTATTGACTCTCAGCCTCAATTCCTTTTTCTGAAATGGTTTTCTTAAGTAGTCATTTACTCCGTGATCAAGTACTCGCTCTTGATCTTCTTCAGATATTCTAGCTGAAACGACCAAGACAGGAATCTTCCTGAACTCATCGCTCATATTGATGGCTTCTAGTAACTCGAAACCATCCATCCATGGCATCATCAAATCTGATATAATCAGCGAAATGTCTGTATTCTTAAGTAATTCGAGTGCTTCAAGGCCATGGGCAGCCTCCACAATATGATAGTAATCTTCAAGAATCTGACGAATGTGGTACCTGATCTCGGGGTGATCATCGACAATCAAAATTGACTTCTTATCCTTATCCTGCTTAGGCAAGCTAATTCCAGCTTCTTTGGTATGATCCAAATCATTATAGAGATGTTTGCGATCTTCTACCTGCTTTTTGAGCGCATTCTCCTCAGCGTAGTTCTTTGACTTATCCGCCAGGAAGAATGATAAAGTAAAACATGTACCTATACCCAATGTACTATCGACCTCAATCTCTCCGTCATGAAGATTAACAAGCTCTTTCACCAGGGCTAATCCTATTCCAAGTCCTTCTCTGGATCGGTGAATGTTGTCCTTAGATTGATAAAATCGATCGAAGATGTAAGGCAAGCTATCCTTCGGAATACCATCGCCTGTATCAGCAACCTCAATAATGGCTTTTGAAAGGTGCTTCCTTGTTCTAAAGGTAATTGTTCCGCCCTTATCTGTATGACGAATCGAGTTTGCTACAAGATTGTAGAATATTTTTTCGAACTGTCTTGGGTCAAGTGAAATGCAGTCTTGAGTTGAGAGGTTATTTTCAAAAACAAGATTGATGCCTTTGTGACTGGCCGTACTCTCAAACATTCCTGCGAGCATTTTGAGGTATGCTCCAATCTTGACTACTTCTTTTTTAAGAATAATTTTCCCTTCTTCAAGTTTGGTAAGGTCGTTGATCTCATCCGTCAAGTAGAGCAATCGCTTGCAATTTTTCAGTCCTATATCAAGGTTTCTTTTAGATCCGTGTGAGAGAATAGAGTCTTCATCTTCGGTCAGCATTTCGATATTGCCATAAATGAGACTAAGTGGGGTTCGCAGATCATGCGAAACATTTGCGAAGAATCTTGATTTCGCTTCATTTAGTTCTTCCAAGCGCTCTGCCTGAGATTCTATCAAATCTTTATCAGACTGGATTTTGTTGCTTTGAAGCTGTATCTCATGGTTTAGCTTGTTCCGAATTTTCAGCGCACGATAGGATATAAATATGATAACCAAGAGAAGCAAAATTCCCAGTATCGACAAAACGATAATGGTCTTTTGTCTATTGATAATCTGATCGTCTAATTCCGCCTGTTTTTTCAAGAATTCGTTTTCAGCTACTTGTTTTTCAATTGTATATTGGCTTCTTAGCTGCTCTATTTTTCGAATGTTTTCTTCACTAAAAAGCTGTTGATTTAAGTCGGCATACTTCGTATGAAACATATAGGCGTTGCTATAATCTTCACTCTGAGCGTAAATATTACTCAGGTTCTCAAGGACATTTTTCTCATCAAACCTTGACGAGACGCTTTTAGCTATTTCTAAAGATTTAAAGGCACTCTTTCTAGATTGATTGACCTTACCCTGAAGCAAAAGAATCTTGGAAAGATTATTATAAGCAAGGCATAGTGCTCTTGGATTGTCTTTTTCATTTATTCTTAAAATAAGTTCGTTGTGATACTTGAAAGACAAATTGAGATCGCCTTTTTTCATATAGACCTCTGCCAGATCTATTTCTGCAGCAATCTGACCGTAAACATCATTTTCTTGCTTTCTTATGTCAATAGCTTGCTGAAAATAGAGTTCGGCTTGTCCATATTCCTCTATTCCCATATAGGATCTCCCAAGATTCAGATAGCAATAAGCCATCATACGTCTGTCTGCGAGAAGTTGAGCTTGATCAAGGGCTTGGATGAAATATCGTATTGCTCCCTGAAAGTTGGTTTGAAATAGATATAGGTTTCCCAAATTGATAAGAGAATATCCTATCTGTTCCCTATGGTTGATTTCCTCAGCTAGATTTAATGCTTCTAAGTACTTTTCAAATGCTTTGGAATAGTTGCTTAGGTTGCGATAGCAAATACCAATGTAGTTAATTGCTTGGACCTTGATGGATAAAAGCTCATTCTCCTCAGCCAGCCTGAGGGCTACATTGGAGTAGTACAATGCTGAATCTGGCCTTGTATCACGAAGCTTCCAGGCTATTTGCAAATGGGCATCTGCCAACTTTTCCTGATCCCCATCTGAAACGTTTCCGATTTCCTTTCTAAGACTATCAAGCTCAGAGTCAGCACTCTGGCCGACAACCAGAAAGGTTACCCATAAAAAGAGCAGACCATACAAAGAGAATTTCATAGCAGCGGATCGAATTAAATAACACGGATCGACACTTACTAAAGTAGAGGATTAAAAAGCTAATTGCGATCATTAATCTATAGAATGGTATAGATTCTCGATAAAGGGCTTAAAATATCGTACCTACGATAAATCAAATACTTAAAATCAAGATCAGTTTCTCAAATGATAGGCCTTAGGTTGCGTAAAGGCTCTTATTCCCATATAGGATAAGGTGGAGCCGAGCCCTGATCTTTTACGGCCGGACCATGGGACATTTGGACTCACTCGATCGCAACAATTCCAATATACAGTGCCAGTATCCATTTGATCAAGTATCTTCTTTGCCCTGCCTTCGTCTGAAGAAAAAACTGCTGATGTGAGACCATATCCTGTATCAAGCATTAGGGCTGTCGCTTCTTCGTCCGATTTTACTTTTTGGATTCCAATGACTGGGCCGAAGGATTCCTCTTTCATTATCTCCATGCCATGATCTACATTAACCAAAACTGTTGGTTCCAAATAGTACCCTCTTTGAAAGATTTCCTTTCCGCCTGTTAAAATTTTTGCCCCTTTTTCAACGGCATCTTTTACTTGATTAAGAATTACTTCGATCTGTGGTCGTCGCGTAAGTGGCCCTAAGAAAGTGTTTTCTTTATATGGATCCCCTACAGTGTACGATTTAACTTCTTCGACAAAGTGAGAGACAAAATCATCATAAATGTGTTCGCCTACATAAACTCGCTCTACAGCGCAACAGCTTTGGCCGTTGTTGTAAAAGGCTCCTTCAGCAGCATTGATCGCAGCTTGTTTGACATCAACAACATCATCTGCAATATAGAGTGGATCTTTTCCTCCTAATTCCAATTGGACTGGAACTAGCTTGTGTGCTACCGATTGTGCAATATGAACTCCTGTTTTGTGAGATCCTGTAAAAAAATAACCATCTAAGTCCGACTCAAGTAGGTATTGTCCGACTTCTCCTCCTCCAATTATCGTCTTAAATACATCGGATGGTATACCAGCTTCAAGCAAGAGTTTTTCAAGCTTGAGGCCAGTCTGAGTTGCATACTCGGAAGGTTTGTAAAGCACTGCATTTCCGGCAACTAAGGCATACAAAAAAACATTGAAACCTACATTGTATGGAAAATTCCACGCAGAAATATTGGCAATGACTCCTAAAGGTTCGTGCGTTATCATCTCGGAAGTATTCGCTTCCACCAATACCTCATCCTTCAACCACTTCACTGCATTTTGCTCCAAATGATGAACTCTATTGAGTGCGCCCAATATTTCCCCTCTGGACTGCTTAATTGGCTTTCCAGTCTCGCTTGTAAGGGTTGAAGCTAAAGCCTCAAGGTTGCTTTTCACCAATTCAGAAAATCTTTTAATAATCTCCAGTCTCTTAGCTACATCTGTTGATTTCCATTTTTTCTGCCCTACTCGAAGAGTTTCCAACTTTAACAAAACTGACTCCTGAGAATCAACCTCAAGCGTGGCAATTACATCTTCCGTTGCTGGATTAATTACATTCATATTGCTTTCTTCACCTGATTTATGAAATGATCATATAGTTTCTGAGCTTCTAATACTTCACCTTGCAGACTTTCTGAAAATTCAGGATGCCACTGCACTCCTATCACTCTGCCCTCCGGTGCTTGTGTATATCCAATCGCTTCAATCACTCCATCATCAGGACATGTAGCTAATACTTCTAATCCTTCTCCTAGCTTCTTTATTGATTGATGATGCACGCTATTTACTCGACATGAACTTTCTCCTTCATAAATGAGATCCAGAGTTTTCCCTTTTGTAAAAAGGACTTCATGATCAAGTTTATCGTAAGCCAATGCATCACGGTGTATTATCGAATCAGATCGTTGAGTCTTGGTATCTTGATATAGAGATCCTCCAAAAAACACATTCATTAATTGCATGCCTCGGCAGATTCCTAAAATTGGTTTTTCGCTCTCTAATGCCAATTTCATTAGAGACAATTCATACTTATCTCTGATCAAATCCCCCTTCCATCTCCCGTCTTGAATGGGTTCTTCTCCATAGGAAAACGGGGAGAGGTCTGTACCTCCTTGAAATATAAATCCATCGAGTTCACCAACAATTTCATAAAGCAAATCATCCTTCAGATCTGGAATGAGCACAGGGAGAATCCCTTTTTGGCTTACATAAGCAGCCATGTCGTTTTCAATATAGCTTAAGGTTTTTGGCCCAAATACGAGCCGATTCGAATCCGGATACATAAAGCAGGCCGATATACCGATCTTTAGCATTAAAGTGCTTTTTTGTAAATGGATTTGAAATCAGATTTGGTGACAGGTTTGGGGTTATTGGGATGACAAAAGTCTGCTAACGCTAACTCGGAAAGTTCCTCAATGTGAGATTCTTTGACACCTAAGCTTCCAAGTTTTGTTGGTAAACCGAGTTTGTGATTGAGTTCGAAAAGGAAATCAACTACGCCCTCACCTTTTCCTTCTTTCATTCCCATAAACTCAGCCATCTTATCGAACTTATGCTCCTGCCCTGAATAGTTAAACTCCATGCCATAGGGTAAATTAACGGCATTGGCTAAACCATGATGTGTGTCAAGCAAACTCGATAACGGATGAGCTAAGCTGTGAACAATTCCCAGCCCTTTTTGAAAAGCCACGGCTCCCATCAGCGAGCCTAAGAGCATATCCGAGCGTGATTTTAGATCAGGATGATGTGTGGCTTTCTCAATTGATTTAGAAATCAATGTCATTCCCTCAAGCGCTATTCCATCACACATGGGATGATAGTTTTTAGCTAAGTAGGCTTCCATATTGTGAGTCAGAGCATCCATACCTGTCGCAGCAGTAATGAAAGGAGGAATGTCCAACGTAAGCACTGGATCTGCAAAAACCTGTCTGGCTAAGAGCTTTGGTGAGAATAGTATTCTTTTCTTTTTAGAGATGTCGTCAGAAATGATCGCGCTTCTTCCTACTTCGCTTCCTGTACCTGCTGTGGTGGGTACTGTGATAAAATAGGGAACTTCTTCTGTGACGTACTTATCACCACCGACAAGATCATCATAATCAAAAAGATCACGCTTGTGGTTTACCCTCAATACGATAGCTCTGGCTACATCAAGTGCCACGCCTCCTCCTATTCCGACAATACAATCGCAACGCGACTCATGATAAAAATCTCCTCCTTTGAGCACATCAGACTCAATTGGGTTTTTATGCATCTCTGAGTAGATGTCGACTTTGAGTTTTTTTATTTCAAGTGATTTGACAATATTCTTGAAAAAAGTAAGGCATGAAATTGTAGAGTCGGTCACTAGCAATGGATGTTTCAGTCCTTGACTTACTATATGATCCGCTAGCTCACCAATGACTCCAGCACCAAACCTAATAGGTGTAGGAAAGCTGAAATTGAATTTTTCACCCATTAAAAAATAGTGTTAAATAATTTCAAAATATCTTTTCGTTTCCCAATCGGTAACAGCTTTAGCATATTGCCTGCACTCCCACTCTCTTGTACCAACAAAGTGATTTACGAATGCTTCTCCGAATAATTCCTTAGCTATCGTAGAGGATTTCATAGCCGAAGTTGCTTCGTTTAAACTACTGGGAAAAACTCCATTTTTTGTATCAGTATATCCACTTCCATTTGTTTCGGAAACTTCTAGTTTCAGCTCCTTCTCTATACCGTATAGTCCTGAAGCCAGGCAAGCCGCCATCGCTAAATAAGGATTAACATCTGATCCAACCACTCGTGTTTCAAGTCTGGCTGATTGTTCCGATATAGGTAATGCACGAAGAGCAGTTGTTCTATTATCAACTCCCCAAGTCGGTGTAGTAGGTGCCCATGCCCCTTCGACTAACCTTTTATAACTATTGATTGTAGGTGCAAGCATAGGCAGGATATGGGGCAGACATGCCAGCTGGCCTGCTATATAGCTTTTCAAGGTAGCACTGATATTTCTTTGTTCTCCTTTATCGAAAAAAGAGTTTGAACCGTCTTTCCAAAGACTCTGGTGTACATGACCGCTACATCCTGGAAGTTCCTGAAAAGGCTTGGCCATAAAGGATGCTGCGATTCCATGTTTATTAGCTAGTTCCTTGACGCTGGTCTTGAATAAAACTGCTCGATCCGCGGACTCCAAAATATCCGAATAACGGATAGCTGCTTCATAAACTCCAGGCCCAGTTTCTGTATGTAGCCCTTCCAGTGGAATCCCAAATTGTCCTAAGAGATCAAATAAATCATTGAAATAGCCTGCATTTTGAGAACTCTTAAGTACGGAATACCCAAACATACCTGAGGTAAGTGGTTTTGGGTTTTGGAAATTTGTAGATGCTAGTGAATCGGGTGTTTCTTCAAAATTGAACCATTCAAATTCCTGGGAGAAAAAGGGATCGAAACCCATATCAAGGCTTCTTTGTTTTACTTGCTTCAAAAGCGTTCTAGGACAGGTGAAGAGTCCTTCATTGGAAGCTTTACTAAAATCGGCAAGAAAAAAAGGAACGTCTTCATCCCACGGAATCTGACGAAAAGTACTCAAATCGATGGTGGCTTCAGCATCAGGATATCCCGTGTGCCAGCCAGTCACTTCCACATTGTCATAGGCATCATCAACCATATCCCATCCAAAGACCACATTACAAAACCCAAAGCCTCCGTCTAGTGCTGAGAGGAATTTTTCCTTTAACATCAACTTGCCTCGTAGGACTCCATCTATATCCGCAACGGCAACTTTGACCTTGTTGTGAGGTGATTCTTTGACCTTCTTGATGGTTTGTTCGGCTGTCATAAACTTAAATTAATCCTTTTTCTGAGTAAATAGAAACCAGAGGTAGGAACCTAGCAAAATCGCTCCATAAATTAACGCTAGCTTAATGTTGTAGACTGTCATCGCTACGAATGCGACTATAGCTATAATCAAGGCTAATGCAGGAAATAATGGATAAACTGGCACTTTAAATGGTCGCTCCAGATTGGGTTCTTTTTTCCGAAGGGCAAAAAAGGAAATCATTGAAACGATGTAGAGTGTCAATGCTCCAAAGCAGGCAATGGTAATGATCTCGCCAGTTTTGCCTGTCATCAAGGCTACAATGCCAATAATCATATTGATGATCAATGCATTGGCGGGGGTTCTTGTTTTAGGATGAACCTTGCCCAGTGACTTAGGTATGTATCCTACCCTACCAAACTCAAAAGTAGATCTCCCGGCTGCTAGTATGATCCCATGAAATGACGCAATTAAACCAAGTAGACCTACCGAAATCAACAAGTGATACAAGAGGTGACTTTCTCCTACTATTTTGGCTAGTGCCAAAGGAAGTGGTGAGTCTGATGGGCTTGTGCTACCAGATGGATAAACGACCGATTCCCAGCCATCTACTCCTACAGCTGACACAAATGTCAATAAACAAAGTACTACTAGGGTGAAAATGGCTGAACCAAAACCTATTAAAATACTTCTTTGAGGATTCTTGGCCTCTTCCGCAACATTGGCGACACCTTCTATGGCTAGGAAAAACCATATTGCAAATGGAATCGCAGCGAATGCTCCTTGATAGCCGTTTGGCAAGGCATTCATCTTGAGATTAGAAAACTCAACATGAGGCATGCATACTCCCGCAAAAATGAGGAGCTCGAGTACTGCAAAAATGGTAATCACCAATTCAAACATTGCGGCGGCTCTTACTCCGGCTATATTCAATCCTGTAAATAAAAGGTATGCCGAAATGGCAATATATAAGGTATCAATGGCTGGAAAAAAAATATTGAAATACGCTCCAATGGCAGCAGCAATAGCTGGTGGAGCAAAGATGAATTCGACGTTTTGAGCCATGCCGGCAAGGAAACCAAGCTTCTTACCCAAAGCACGATCTGCATAATCGAAAGCTCCACCTGCTTTGGGAATCGCACAGGCAAGTTCTGTATAGCTAAAGGTGAAAGTCACATACATGATGATGATAAAGAAGGTGGCAATGGCTAAACCCAAAGTGCCTCCTTCGGCCAGTCCAAGGTTCCAGCCAAAGTACATTCCTGATATAACATACCCTACACCCAATCCCCATAGCATAAGAGGGCCAAGCGTTTTCTTCAGTTGTGGTGCTTCGGTTTGTGGCATAGGTTATTTCTTCAATCTAAAATAACGATTCGTTTCATTAACTGGATTAAAGATGAACATAATTGCCTGGAAACATTGTGTTGTTAGCCAGTAAGCATGAGCTTTATCTGCTAAATGCATCGAACACAATGGGAATTAAATGGGCAAAGCCAATCTATTCAACTTTGAATAAGCTTTTTGAGATTGGAAAAAGATATAGCGAAGAGCCTGCTAAAGCACTAGGAACTTAACACAAGCAAGTAGAAATAAAATTTGTAACTTTTTATCAAATTTATTCAAAGGCTCAAATGCTTTATCATCTCACCAAATCAATCATTCATTTAGCTCTAAGGGGATTTTTTCGCAAGATTGAAGTCATAGGAGAAGAGAATATCCCAAAGGCTGGGCCGATCATGTTCATTGCTAATCATCCAAGTGCACTGATAGATCCATTAATCGTGTCGATTGCCATCAAGAAGAAACTTCATTTTATAGCAGGTGCGGAGTTTTTCGGAAAAGGATTCAAATCTTGGTTGCTGAGAGAGCAATACAACATGATTCCGGTGTATCGACCAAAGGCGGAAAATGGCAAAAGGGTTGACAACACGGACATGTTCTCTGAGTGTTATAAAATCCTAAATAGAGAGGGCGCAATATTGGTGTTTCCAGAAGGTAGCAGTGTGACCGAGAAGCGAATCAGAAGTCTCAAGACAGGAACGATAAGAATTCTTTCCGGCTTTTACAAAACCACGTCGAAACAGCCTGTGCATGTGATTCCCGTAGGATTGAATTATGCGGATCCTCACAGTTTTAAGAGTGATGTATTGGTGAAAATTGGTGCCCCAATATCTAACCACAAGCTTCCAATGAAGGATGATTCGCAAGAGGCTATAAGAAGCTTGTCGATGGTATTGGAAGAACACTTGAAGCAGGAGGTCATTCACATTGAAGATTATTCTTTGAATTCCCTGATTGCCAATGTTCATGAAATCTTAAGGTATAATCTGGGGTCTGAGGTTGATAGCAAAAAAGGGTTTGATACACACAAAAAATTGGTAGATGGCGTCATTCATTTTCAGGAAGTAAAGCCCGAAGCGGTTCAGTCTATTAATAATAAAATAGATTCCTATTTTTCGGAAATAAGAGCCTTGGGTATCGATCATTATTTATTGGATGAGTCGAAGCTGGTGCAAAAAACTTCACGGATATTGTTATTCATCGGTCTGATGCCGCTTTTTGCGGTGGGTCTTTTCGGAAACCTGCTCCCCTATTCAATAACAAAGGGGATTTACCAGGTGAAGTATCGCCCCAGATTGCAGGATGAATCTCATGGACAGCACATCAATCCGGCATTTAGCGCAACTGTATCTTACTCAATAGGCACTTTGATTTTTCTTGTTTGGTTTGTCTCCATTTCTTTAATAGCAGGATATCTAACTTATTGGTGGGTCGGGATTATCGCTTTCTTTTCCTTGTATTTGCTTGGCCAATTTTCGGCGTGGTATAGAAGACTTGGGGAGCGTTTAATCAAAAGATGGAAGGTAAGACGCATCTTCAAAAAGAACAAAGACAAGGTCGAAGAGCTCATTACATTGAGAAGTGAAATTATCGAGGAATTAAATATCTATAGGGAAGAATTCGAAGGGGCTTAGGCTATTCTTTTTACTTTATTTTCGAAATATAAGGATGCTTCTGCCGTCTCAAAAGTACCGAATATGGGTGCTGCTTCTTTTGGAGTAGGTGTACAAGCCAAAGGAATATACCCTTCGGTTTCAAAAGTACCTGTAGTAGGATCTATTCCTATCCAACCAACTTCTGGCAGATAAACCTCAGTCCATGCATGAAGGTCTGTGAAATCTTCGACTAATGGTTTACTTGAAGATTCATCGTTACTATTGAGTTGAACCAAATAGCCAGATACAAATCGCGCTGCAAATCCCAAGTGCCTCAATGTTTGAACGGCCAGCCAGGCAAGGTCTCGACATGATCCTGAAGCTGTCAATAAGGTTTCTTCGCAGGATTGAACACCGGGTTTCATTCTGATTCGATATTGGATAGAATTGTAAATGAGTCGATTTACTTTCTCTACAAGTTCAATGGCTCTGGTACTATTTCCCTCCTTGAGCTTGCCTATGAAATTAGAGAGATGATTATCATCTTCAGTTATTTTCAAATATGGAGTCAGTTGCCCGATTTCGCTTTCATCATAGTTGAATGGGTGTCGCAGAACCATACTTTCTAAAGAAAGCTCCAAAGCATCTTTAGGGCGTACCGAAGATACTTCTGTGATGATTTTCACATTCACTTCAAAGTGATTCACTTTTCCATGGAGTGTCACGCTGGCTATCGTATTTCCATATGAATCTTTTTGCCACTTAACAGTATGATCGCCAGGCTTGATATCAAGTTGATATTCTAGAATCGGCCTATTGAAATGAGGTACTGGATGTAATCTAACTAGTTGCGGACTTAGCTTCGTATGTCGATCATAATCGTATCGAGTGTGGTGATCTACAACTATTTTGGTGGGCATTGAGAAGTTAGCTGATTATCAAGGTAGCCCAAAATAACACCTTTTATAAACATAACTGTTTATCTCAATCAGATCAGATACTTCTCGACAAAAAAAATCTATCAATAGCTTTTATCAGAGCTGAATCAAAACCAAGCTATTTCTTAACCAGTCTGATCGTTTCGGTATGACCTGGGTTCACGAATTTGATGAGGTACAAACCGCTTTCACGAGAAATCAGCATTTGATTAATTAGACCCACAGCATCTCTTAAGTTTGTTTTAGGAAGCGATAATAATTGCTTTCCTGATACGTCCAATACAAGAATATCATATAGTTCGTCAATCAATCCTTCGATATTTATTTCCTTTAAAGTTGGATTAGGGAAAATACGGATAGGATCCTCATTTCTTAAATCGACCAGAGAAACAAATATCAAATTACTCAACTCAAACTGACCATCATAGTCAACTTGTCGTAAACGATAATAGCTACTAATCTCAATATTGTAATCAAGGAAATTGTATTCTTTGATATCTGTAGTATTTCCATTTCCTTCAACAAACCCTATCTCTTCAAAGTCTATCCCATCTATACTCTTCTCTACGTAGAAGCCTTCATTGTTGATTTCCGTACCTGTTACCCAGCTTAACTGTGCTATTTGCTGACCTTCGAAAAGTGCTCCTTTGAAACTTAACAATTCCACAGGAAGAGCTGTTCCTCCTAATCCTCCTCCAGATCCTACAGGTCCATCTACCGGAGGCCATGCAGCAGTTCCGCCACCACTACCACCAGAGCTATCCGTATCATCCCCTGACGACCCTACTGTAATCCAATTGTCCGTATCAGCAATTTGCTGTTGGCATTCAACCAAAGTTCCGTTACACGTTGCAGGTCCATTGTAAATAGTTAAATCTTCATCTGCTATGAATTCAATAGCAGTGGTTCCAATTGTCAACGAGGATGGTAAATCTCCTCTTTCAAAACCTACACCGCCTCCAAAACCATCGAAACCATCTGTCGCTAGTGCCGATAAAAAAACGGTAGATGCTGGATTATTTGAAGAATTAGCCGTGTATGCATAGATGACTTCATTGGTATTGCCGCTATCTACTCCGATTTCTTGAACTGCCTCCGAAGTTGTACTTCCTCCACCAGTGGTGGTAAATACCTGAGAGGCAGTACCGTAAAAGACCACCATAGAGCCTGCAGGTAATACTGCATTATCATTAGTCCAAGTATAATAGGTATCAGTACTGCTTACGTTATCGGCATTATCCCAAACAGTATTTGCATCATCCCATTCTACATCGCTGAAATAAATGACTTGATTAGCAGGAATATCTACCAAGGCAACAAAAGCTATTCCATCTCCTAAGGTTGTACCGGATGTTTGGGTAGAATAACCCGTAATCATTACGTCTCCTGGACCTAGAACAAGCGGTACACTAATTGAATTGGAAGCAATATTCGTATTAGTAGCAAGGTCAGTAACCGTACCTGCTGCAATTGAAACTCCTACATCACCAACATTATCTGGTGTGATATCTACTGTATAAGTTGTAGTCGCCACTGTCTCCGCAAGATTGCTTACGGTCCCATTAGTCACCGTAATATCTCCAAGCGCAAAAGTCGTATTATCAATATTTTCATTAAAGGTAATCGTAATACTGAAAGGTGTAGAACTAGGAGCAGAACCAGGTTCATTGGAAATGGTTACCGTTGGTTGACTGGCATCAAAAGTGACTGTTACCTGACTTGCAGCATAGTTCATCTCGGGAACCACATCTGCTGCAATATCAAGAGTGATATTGCCAGCTCCAGTTGGTGTAATATCAACTGTATAGGTATCTCCAGAACCAGCAAGATTACCAGCAGCTCCATTTCCAACGGAAATATCTCCAAGCGCGAAACCGGTTACTGATTGACCAAAAAGAATAGTAACACTAAATGCTGATGTAGAATTGACTGCAGTAGGTGCATTCTGAATTTGCAGAATCAATTCGGCATCACACGGAAATTGAGGACATGCTTCAAATGCACCACCTTCATTATCTGTGAGTGTTCCTGTAACATCCAAATCCCCTGTACCCGAAAGCCCACTATCTGGTGATGTGTCATTGATAATTACATTTCCACCAGCAGTTATAGTTCCATTATTTATAATACTTCCTTGTGAGGCTGCACCTCCATTGTTTCCTTGGAAATTGTTCAAAAGATTGGTACCAACATCCAACATCCCCCCATCATCTACTGTTAAAGTTCCTCCATTTATAACCTTAACTGCATCCTGAGTTGAAACATCACCTCCGTTTTGGATAGTCATATTTCCATTGACGTATATATCACCACTTAGTCCTCCTGTTCCCTGCACATCAATAGTACCAGCCACAGTAAGAGTTCCAGTTGATTCAACAGACAGACGCCCGTCACCTGTAGTGGAATTGAGTGTAGCTCCACTCTGGATATCTGCAACTCCTTCTATCAAAATATTTGTTTCCACATTCATAGTACCTCCGGTCATCGTAAACGTTCCTCCTGATAAAACTTGGAGGAAGGCGTCATTGAAGCCATCATCATCGTCCAAAGTAATGGTCCCACCCTGAATAGTTAGAGACCCTCCATTCGCGATAAAAAGACCTTGCCACATCTCAGAAATATTGAAATCACCGCCGGTGATAACCACATCTCCTGTAATAGTGGCAGTCGACCCATAGTCAACTGTACATGTCCCTGAAAATGTACCCCCGTTAGAAAAATCAGTTTCATCTGCGGGGCACTGTCCATAAGTTAATGTGATGCTTAGTAACAACAGGGCTGCTGAAACGCAGCGGTAATAGAAGCTTTTCATTTTGGCGAAATATTGAACTAAGTCGTGAAATTATATAACTATATATCCTCTTTCCAAGATTCTACGCGGCATTTCGATGGATTTAGAGGTTTTCAGGTTGAAAACCAGAGAAATAGCGTTAACAAAACCGTATAAATAAAGGATCAAAACACCAATTTATTTCATGTTCGTTTGTCTTATCTCAACATAATAAAACACATACGTTTTATACAATGTTATGATCCAAACCGTCAACTTTCTAAGAATACATCTTGAAATAAGTATTCGATTTTCATGCTTCAATTTTCCTCTTGCTTCGATCCGATAATTAAGAACAATGGAATGAATAAATGGATGTTACTCTAATATCTCCATTTAACTGGAAATTATCTGTTGCATATTTCTTTGTAAGAACAATAACCGCATTTCTTCTCATCTACAGTCTGATCAAATGGTATTTCCTGATCAAAAATCTCTCTAAGAAGATCTTCAAGATTTTGTTCAAATTCTTCAGCATATGCTGTGAAATCAGAAACCGGAACTGGAGTTTGGCGAGGTGATCTCAGCTGAACCCTTGAATCAAAGAGTGGTTTAAAAAGATCCGAACTATTAAAGATCCCTGGCTCGATCGAACTGTAATTTTCCGATCTGGTTTTCTTGAATAGCCAAGAGTAAAAAAAGACTTGAAAAACGGCTTTATTTCTACCAGCATCGTCTCTATCAGTAAGAGAATCCACTGACTTGAAGTCTCGACCATCCCTTCCTGTTTTGTAATCCAATATTCTAACATTGCCCAGCTTATAGTCTATTCGATCTATTATACCCTTTAACCTCACAGAAATATCTTCGCTATTGATGCTAAGCGGGAAGTCTACTACAAACCCTTCCCTGGTACTAGCTTCAAGTCCTAAAATTTTGAACGGGGCATGCTTCTCATCCAGAGTTAGAATCTGATTGATAAACTTTCGCAAAATATCCCATGCGATAAGTGTACGCCCCTCTGGCTTAAAGTTCTTTTCTGTTTTGATGCCATAGTGCTCAATAAAGGTTTGCTTCAATGCTCCATCGACTCCTGCCTTGATCCAAAAGAAATCCTGAGGGTTGATAATGTCTCTCTTCTCTTTTTTGATAAATGACTTGTACAGAAGCTCCATCGTGTTATGAAGGATGTTTCCAAAAACCATGGCATCCATTTCTTCATGGATTTCGTCTGGCTCCCAAAGTTTCTCTACGTACTTAAAATAAAATCTTAGTCTGCAATCGAGGTATGCGTTGAGAGCAGACGGTGTAAATCTCGAAGCATCTCTCCCTTCATAGCCTGATAAAAATCTCCTCATTTTATTAAAGACTTCATCAGACTTCTCTACACTGATTGGTTGAGGAATGGGGACTTTTATTGGATTGGCTAAAATGTTGTTTTTAATTTCAAAACCTGACTCTACTTCAAGCTGCTGAACCAATCGACTAAGCTCTCCATTGAGATTAAATTCCGAGACCGTGTTGTAATAAAAGTGAACATGCTTTGCTCGCTGAAGCAACCTGTAAAACAAATAGGTATAAATCGCATCGTGATGGTCTTGCACCGGAAGATCAAATGCTTTTCTGATATTGTAAGGAATAAAGCTCCCACGCTTTGGGGGTGCAGGCCAGGCATCTTCATTCATATTGAGAATAAAGACATTGTCAAAATCGAGATTACGTGTCTCCAAAATACCCATAATCTGCAATCCATGAAGTGGCTCACCAGTAAAGGGTATTTTCAAGCTTCTGGAAAGCTTGCGAAATAGTTTGATCAAAAAGTCAATGCTCAGTTGATCTTCTCTATCACCAAGCATCTCTTTCAAACTAAAAATATGCTCGTAAAATCTACCGATAAACGAAAGCTCAACCTCATGTTCTGCTTCCTTCCAATGCTCATGAAGGGCCTTTAACACATCCATGAGATAGATAAGCGGATGAGTTGCCTTGCTGAATATCAATTTTAGAAGCGGATGCTCAAAGTCAAAGGAGTCTTCATAAAGAATAATCTGATTCCGTTTTTTAATCTGACTTATTACTTTATTTGACTTCTCTTCTTCAATCCCTGTGATCAAAGGGTGTTCTAATATCTCAACTACAGGCTTATAGTAAAAGAGAACTTTGTTAATCTCGCTCTTGCGAGGTGGGTTTTGAAGAATAAGTAAGCTTTCAACCAAACTGTAAACGGGAGTATCCTTCAGTGGAAATCCCATCGTGATGTTGATTTTATCAATGGCATCTGGCAATGCATGTAGCACTGGAAAGAGCATGTTTTCCTGCGGTAAAACGATGACCGTTTTCTCAGGCTTGAAATCTGGACTCTGAGCCAATTTCTCAAGATTTTCTGCCAAAGCTTTCGTTTGGCCTACTTCGAGAGAAACACCAGTTTTAATAAACGTTTTTGAATTTGGGTTTTCAAATCGAGTTGGAGGTTCTTTGGAAAAGGTTTTCTCAAGAACAGAATCTCTTGCATATTCTCTAAGGAAGAATCCGGCTTCCTGTTTCTTATTATTAAAATAGTAGCTGTCTAAGTCCCACGCTATTTCTGCCCCTTTTTCTCTTACGAAATATTTGAAAATTTTCTCCTCTGTAAACGTCAGCGCATTGAATCCAGCGAAATACACCTTACGGTCGTAACCGGAAAGGTGGTGATCCATTTTCTCACAAAACTGTCTATAAATCAGCCCCATATAGGCTACCCCATCTTCAATCAGTCGTGCAATGAACTTTTCATAAATTGGCAAAAGAATCTTCCAGGTCTCCAAAAATGCCTCCTGTGTCTTCGATGACTTAGGCAGAAAGCTTGCCCAGAATGATTGAATAATCTTTCGCTCTTCATCATCGAGGAAATAAAATTCTTCATCTAACTCTTTCTGCGTTTTGATTGAGGTAAAGAGTCGCTTAGGGTCAACAAGGTAATGATCAATTTCATTGAAATCCTTCAGAATCATCTCTCCCCAGAAATAAAACTGATCAAAGGACTCCTCCCCTGTTTGAAATGCTTTGTAAATCTCAAACAATGAAAAAACTCCCTCCAGAGTTTCAATTTTTTTAAGTGGCTGATTTCGAAGTACAAAGTCTTCAAGACTGCTCACCTCCGGCATCCAAATCGGCTTATCTATGATCTCCGCCAGTGCCTTGCGAAAGAACAATCCAGCTCTTCTATTTGGAAATATAATGGTAACGTTTTCCAGAGATTCATTCTCCGAAAGTACCCGCTGAGCTAGCTCTTGTATAAAGGTTGGTTGACTCATTTAAAGATTTGTCAGCAATCTAAATGATTATAATGATGTTGATGAAATGAAGTAATGTTGCAAATATTATTTAGTAAATTAAATGTTGTCAGGCTAAGTAACGATGAAGGATTTATTATCCCGAATCGAGATTAGAACCTTTACAAACCTAACTTATCAAGACATGAATTCCCGCTCGCTTATCTTCATCTTCCAAGTTGTTTTGTTGTTGATTTCGCTAAGTGCTTTTTCTCAAGAAACACTTTCGCATAAAGTGAAGAATATGCATCATCACGAGAGAAGCAAAATTAAACAAATGGCTTATCAGTTTTTAATCACATGGAACTCAAGTGCTGGTCGAATCAAGCCTGCTTCTCATGAGTTAAAAGCAAAAATCAAGGAAAACAAACACAAAGGAAGAGATCACAATAAGGGAACAGAAAAGTTAAGAAAAGCTCTGGATGAGGCTATTCTTGCCGACGGAAATGAACGATCATTTATTGCTCAGGAATTTTCCATACCCATGCTGGAAGAGCTTAGCACAAAAGGTCTTTCTCTTGATGCTTCAGATATTTATACCGCTCAATATGTAATCAAATACCCCCTCGGGGTGCCTCGATTCAATCACGGAGAACTAGATATTGACAATCTGGATCAAATGGAAAGGGAATTAAAAAATTTGGTCGAAACTTACCCTGACAATGATGCTGAAACTCATCAGAAAGCTGACGGTTCAATTACGCTGTTCAGGCAAGAGTCACAGGCATACTTTCAAACCTTTGTAGCTAAAAATAGAGCTCAGTATGAAAAGGGAGGAGATAAAGAAAATACTGTAAGTGGCTTAAGTCAAATGAGCTGCGGTGAGAAATTGGAGTATCTAAAAGAAAAAGGGATTATGCCTTGATTGGGGTTTAGTCTTGTGAGTCCGAATAGTGTCACCCATCATTGTCATCCTGACGTAGGAAGGATCTCACTTGATCCTCCGGAATACTTTTTGAGTAGGATTTCTCCCAAGTCGAAATGACAAAAATCTCAACTCAAATCTGAATAATTCAGAAAGCCCCAATTTGAGTTCTCCATTTCAATCAAAGCCTCTTTTTTTTCTCTCCTCCATTTCTTGATTTCCTTTTCTCTTTCGATGGCGTGCTGAACCCACTGAAATCTTTCCCAGTAAATCAAATTGTAACAATAATACTTGCTGGCGAAATGTTTACCGTCTCCCCTGCTCTCAAAATGTTGTTGGATACGAGTCTTTAAATCATTTGTCATTCCAACGTAAAGTATCGTCTTTGATGGGTTGGTGGTTATATAGACAAAGTAATTGTGACTCATGAAATTTCTTTTTTATAGAGTTAGATCCCTCCTAAGGTCGGGATGACAAGTATGGAAGATTATTTTTTTGTCATTTCGACGTAGGAGAAATATTACTCTCTACAAACTCTAATCTTATGTCATTTATGTAATGGCGAAATAGAAATGGAGTATTTATACTTATCTAGTTTATAAACACCTGAAATAATGAAGGCATATCCTTCATTAGCGACTTTATGTTTTTCCAAAATTTCAATCCCCAACACGTCTTCATCTCCTAGATAAGTCTCCAATCCCAAGTAATTCCTTGACTCAAATAATTGAGCTATCTTCTTGTAATGGACTCTTAAAATTGGATCTATTTGTTCAATTGGAGTTTCAGAATCTTGTTCGATAAGTATAAAAAACAACTTCCCGTTTAATGGTTCATTCCATGATTCAAACACTAACGTCTTAGATGAAATAGCAGAATCGAGATTGATCTCTTTCTTCAAAAGTGGTTCACCCAAGGTTAGCGAATCATTCATTTCATAGACCAAAATCAATAGCTCATCATTATTAGATGAAAACCTGCTCAAATCTTCACTAAGGTCGATTGCTTTGATAAAAATGCTGAGTGAGTCTACGGTAAGATCGGCTGAATCAGGATAAACTCCTTGAAAAGATGAGTTACTTGAGTTTAAGCTTCTACATGAAAACACGAGGCTCATGATTAGAAGTAGAAGTATTTCGACTCTAACTGCTCTTACTCTCTTCATACCTCCCTCACATCCATATCCGCCAGATATACAAGTCGCCCTTTTACATTGGCAAATCCCATTTCAGTAAGTATCTGAATGTACTCCCTGACTTGTTTGTTGTCCTTATTTCTTGGAGAGCCTGTTTTGAAATCAATAACCAATGTCTCCGTTGAGGATCGGTTGATTCTATCGATTCGCTTAAAGTCTCCACTAGGGAGCAAGACGGTTACTTCAGTATCTACTTTCCATTTTTCGTCAAACCAATCGGCAATTTTCGGATCTTCTATCACTTTGGTAATGAATGTTCTCTCTGGTGTATCTAGTACAAACTCTAGGTCGGTCTTATATTTAACTCTACTTATGAGATCATGGATGCGAATTCCTTGTTGAGTAGCTTCAGAAAAAACCGTCTCTCCAGACTCCAAGGCATCTCTCATTTGAATATTGGCTTTTTCTCTCCAAGGATGACTATGATACTTCTCTAAAGAAAACTCATCGGCATTCTGATTTTCGATGCTTTCAGACGTTCCCCATTTGCCCTTTGTATAGAAGAACTCTTCATCCTCAAAACCCTCGTGGGACTTTAATGTACTGAGGGCAAAATCGCCGATTGTTTTAATCTTCAATTTGTCCAGATTGGGTTTGTCCGCTCCCTTTGGGGGCTTGGGCAACTTACCAAAAGCAATTAAAGCACTTGCAGCTCTTGTAAAAGCGACATATAGCAAGTTTAGATTATCCAAAAAGGCCTTTAACTTCTCATCATAATACTCCATTGCCCAATAGGTATTGGCAAGTTTAGAAGAGTATCTAAGTGGCAACACGGGTAGTTGATTGAAAGGTGCTATCTCTCCCCCTTCACACCAGAGAATGTTATCATTGGTTGCGCTGTGGTCAAGCTCCCAATTTAGAAAAGGAATAATTACCACAGGAAATTCAAGTCCTTTAGATTTATGAATCGTCATGATCTTGATGGCATTGTTGTCATCAGAAATCTGGATTGTCTTTTTGTCTTTTACTTTTTCCCACCATTCTAGAAAGGAAGAAATATCTCCACGTTCGTTTTTGGAGTAATCAAGGATGGCGTCTTGAAATCCTTGCAGGTAAATGAATTCTTCCTTTTTCTTGTCCAGATCAAATATCCCAACTAGTCTTTCAACCAACTCATAAAGTGGAAGAGTCTTGAGATAATCTTTTTGCAATACGAAAGGCTGAGGAACAACATTTTTCCAATATTCCCTTGATGAAAAAATATTCGTCTCATTTTTATCAGACTTGATGATGTATCGCTCGTATTCAAACAACCACTCGGCCAGTACAATAGTATTGGATTCATTGTTGAGCCACTTGATCATACTAATTACAAACCGAACCAAATGACTAGATGTGAGGTAAAGTGCCTCAGAACTTACCACATCATACTTTAAGTCTTCCTGAACTTCATCCGAGTTCTTATATTCCATAAAGGCATTGGCAACTTTCTTCCCTTCAGGTTTGGTCCTAGTAAGGATTGCAATATCTCGAAGTTCGAAACCTTGTCGCTGTGCTTCCTCCGTTGCTTTGATTGTCTGAATAAGAGACGTTTTCCGCCAGTCTTCACCTTCCTCTTCTCCAATAAAACCAATCCGCACAAAACCCTCGTCTTCTGATTTATGAGCGGGCACTTCTTGCTTTACATCTTCATATGTAGAAAGTACTTCTTCAATCCTAACGGCAATTTTCTTTTGATAATCCTCATCCTTTACTTCTTGTAGAGATTCTCCAAAATATCTCCTTGATTCATCCAAACCGGAAACAAAAAACGTGTTGTTGAAATCCACTACTTGATAATCGCTTCTCCAGTTCGTAGTGAGACTTTCCTCGTTAACATGATACCCACCAATATCTTCCTTGAGTTGGTTTTGAAGCAATTGCCAATCTCCACCTCGCCACCTATATATACTCTGCTTGACATCCCCTACGACCATACCGAAGTTCCCCTCATCGGATGAGTTCTTTACGAGCGGTTTGAAGTTCTCCCATTGAAAAACAGAAGTATCTTGAAATTCATCAATGAGATAATTTTGAAAAAGTGAACCCACTTTTTCATAGATGTAAGGGGTCTCACTATCGTTGATAATTTGATGCAAGAAGTCAGGCAAATCTGCTATCAGCATCACATCATTTTGATCCCGATACTCTTGTATTTTTTTATTGATTTCCGAAAGAATCCCATATGTATAGAAATACCGAAGTGATTCTTTAGCAGACTGATAGTCTATCGTTCCTTTTTCAATAGTAGCAATGATTTCATCATAGCAATCTGCTAGTCCTGAGTCTAGGATTGATTCCAAGACACCTAGTTTTGGGTCTTTATCTTTTAACCATGCTGATCTATCTCCTGCCTTTTTTCGCTGAGCATCTGTGACTTCAAACGTGTTAGGGACTTTAAAAAAAAGATTTGCTGGACTTTGTGTCTTCCCTCCTTTGAAATCCGCAGGATCAACCCCACCGTCCTTCATAAGTTTAATTGCTCTGGCGCAATGGGCTTTTATGTTTCCCTCAAAAGCATATCGCGTTTGATCAATTCTTTTCTTTAATTCAATAAAGAATTTGGAATCCTTACTTAGCTCCAAAACAGCTTTTGAATAGGGCTTAAATTCATCTGTAAGAATCTGGCCGGCAAGACCATTTATTTCTCTACGAATATCCCATGAATCACCGTTTTCTACCCGTTCTTCCGCAAATTGTACCAACCACTTTTTGAGTTGTTTCTTATCATCATTTCCAACATCAAGTAACATTTCGTCAATGACTTGCTGCATGGCAGCTGGCAGATCGAGATCAATAGAAAAAGAACCCTGAAGTCCCATTTCTCTAGCAAATGATCGAATAACCTGATGAAAAAAACTATCAATCGTTACCACGGAAAAACGACCATACTGATGCAGAATGTCAGTAAGAGTGGATGAAGCTACTTTTTTAATCTGAGCACTTGATATCTTCAATGCTTCCTCAAGTTCACTTTGAACGGGAGGGTTTTTACCATCCGAGATATCCCTGAGCACTGTGATGATTCTGGATTTCATTTCCTCAGTAGCCTTATTTGTAAAAGTTACTCCGAGTATCTGACGAAATGCTCCCGACCTCTGCAAAGCGATCTTGAGATATTCCTTGGTCAGGGTATAGGTTTTACCCGAACCAGCAGATGATTTATATATATGAAATGGTTTTTGATGAGGTGAAATATCCACAGGCTAAAGATATAGAATGATCGAAACGGTTAACGATAAAACTTCATTCTAAATGAGGTTTAAAATTCAATATCATTTTATAAGTATTACCTGTGAAAAAATTCAATGTTATCTAATTGTTAATTCCATAACATTGAATTAACTTTGGTTTATCAATAAGATAACAATCACAAATATGAAGCACCTAGCACTTACTCTACTGACAACAATTCTATTCACTTTTGCAGCATCTGCAACCGATCCAAATGTTTCAGTACAAGCTAAGGCGGCTAATCTTAGTGAGGTAGTTAATAATATTGATTACCCAATGGAATCTAGAGAGAATGGGGTTGAAGGTCGAGTTGTTGTATTAGTTAAAATCAACAAAACGGGTGAGGTCGTTTCTAACAAGGTATTGAGTTCTCCTTCTTCCAGCCTTACTGAAGCTGTAAACGAATCAATGAAAGATTTAAAATTCACTCCTGCGAAAAATGCCGAAGGTGAAAATATTCCTACATCGGTAAAAATTCCAATAGACTTTAAACTAACTATAGATTAAGAAATTAGCTTTTCTATAGATTCTGATACTTTACCAAAGGGGAACTTTTCAAGTTCCCTTTTTTGATGCTCCACTATCTGCTCATTACCAAGATTACCCAAACTACCAAGATGTGTGTGATTCACATTTCTATTCGGCTGATAAGTTCCTTCTTCTACTCTTTGGCCTACTTCCTTGTACGCATCTCGGAAAGGCATACCTTCCAAAACTAATTGGTTGACAAGCTCAACAGTAAATAAATAATCGTATTTGGGATCATTGACAATCTCATCTTTGATCACAATTTGATTAAGTGCAAAATCAGCAATCATCAAGCAATCTTTTAAAGACTGTATTCCAGGAAACAGACGTTCCTTTAGTCCTTGCAAATCACGATGATAGCCACTTGGCAAGTTTGTGAGTAGAAGCGAAATCTCATTTGGCAATGCTTGTAGTTGATTGCTTCTTCCTCGGATCAATTCAAACACATCCGGATTTTTCTTATGAGGCATAATGCTTGACCCTGTAGTGAGATCGTCAGGGAATGTCAAGAACCCAAAGTTTTGCCCCATATAAAGGCAAATATCCATTGACATTTTAGCCAAAGTGGAAGACACGGCGGCTACAGCATTGGCAAGTGCTTTCTCAGTCTTGCCTCTGGTCATCTGTGAGTAAACTACATTATAGTTCGGCTGGTCAAAACCAAGAAGCTGAGTTGTCATCTCTCTATCTAGCGGAAAAGAAGAACCATACCCTGCCGCCGACCCTAAAGGGTTTTTATTGGCTATTTCATATGCGGCTTTTAGTACATGCAAGTCATCGGAAAGGCTCTCTGCATAGGCACCAAACCACAAACCAAAAGACGATGGCATAGCCACTTGCATGTGGGTGTAGCCTGGAATCAATACGTTTTTATACTTATCACTTAAGCCGATCAAGGTATGAAAAAGTTGATCCACCATTTTCACGATCTCCTCTATTTCCCAGCGGAAATACATCTTCAAATCAACAAGCACCTGATCGTTTCGAGAACGTCCACTGTGTATTTTCTTTCCTACTTCCCCCAGTTTTTCCGTAAGGATAAACTCAACTTGAGAATGAACATCCTCAACTCCATCATTGATCACAAATTCACCTTTGATTGCTACCTGATAAAGATTCTTGAGTTCTCCTGTAAGTGACTCTAACTCAGGCTTGGTCAGTAGATCAATCGATTCAAGCATTTTGATATGCGCTATACTTCCCAGAATATCGAAAGGTGCAAGCAACAGATCGAGTTCTCTATCGTCTCCCACTGTGAATGAGTCAATTTTTTTATCGACATCAATAGACTTTTGCCAAAGCTTCATTTTAAGCGATTATGATTTTAAAATTTTATTCAGGATTGCCAGATATCCATTTATCCCATCTTTAATCTCCTCTACATAGATAAACTCGTCTGCTGAATGAGATCGAGCGGAAAGCCCTGGCCCTATTTTAACTGTTGGGAATTTCATCAATGCCTGATCTGATAATGTAGGAGATCCAAACATGTTGATGTCGAGCTCCTTAGCAACTTCAAGCAAAACATGCCCTTCCGGTACAAAAGATGGCTGTAATCTTACTGAGCGCTCCTTAACTTCACAATCCACGTGTGACCTAATTATCGCAAGCATTTCTTCATTGGAGTATGCGTCCGTTCCTCTGACATCTACAACAAACTTGCAAGTATCGGGAACAACATTATGCTGGTAGCCAGATTCTATCATGGTGACTGACATCTTCACAGGTCCTAAATGATCAGATTCCTCAGGAAAGGAAAATGATTTAAACCACTCAATGTCTTTCAGTGATTTGTAAATAGCATTCACTCCTTCGTTTCTAGCAGCATGTCCCGACTCTCCTGTTGAGACACAATCTAAAACCATCAACCCTTTCTCCGCCACAGCCATTTCCATTTCTGTAGGTTCTCCTACAATACCGAATGAAATATTTTCTATTTCTCTCAAAATGCTTGTTACTCCACCATGCCCGGATATTTCCTCTTCTGCTGTACCTGCAAAGACAAGATTGTAATTCAAATCTTCCTGATCATGAAGATATAGAAATGTAAACATGAGTGAGACTAAAGCACCTCCCGCATCATTGCTACCTAATCCAAAAAGTTTACCGTCTTGAATTTCGGCTTTATAAGGGTCTTTCGTATAGCCTTTGTTTGGCTTAACTGTATCATGATGAGAATTGAGAATAATACTCTGCTTTGAAGAATCATAAAATCTATTACGTGCCCAAACATTATTTCCTTTTCGGAAAGTCTCTACATCATTTTTTTTCAAATATGATTCTAGTAAATCTGCCGTTTCATCTTCCTCCTTACTTAAGCTAGGGGTTTCAATAAGCTTGCTAAGAAAGTTAAGTGCCTCTTTATGAATTTGATCAAAGTTACGCCCGAAGGATAGTGCCATTTTCAGGGAGACCTATTTGATCGTACTTACATATTCTTACTGAATTGACGCCACTTTCCAAAACATGGAAAGCATTGTCTAGCTTCGGAATCATTCCATCATGAACTTTGAACTCAGATTTCAAAGTATCATACTGTCCCATTTTAAGCTCTCTTATTACAGATTTTGGATCTGATACATCTTCCATGACTCCTTCCATCTCGAAAGTCAGCGAGAGTGTCACATCGTATTCTTTGGACATTGCAATGGCAATCTCCGATGCAATTGTATCAGCATTTGTATTTAAAAGTTGCCCATAACCATCATGCGTAAGTGGTGCTATAACCGGGATCTTTCCCGTATCCATTAACTCAGAGAAAAGAGTTGTATTTACGTTTCTAACATCTCCTACAAGACCATAATCAATTCCTGCCTTAATGGGTCTTTTCTTTGCTTTGATGGAATTTCCGTCAGCTCCAGAAAGTCCTATACCATTCACGTTTTGCGATTGTAGCTGAGCAACAATACGCTTGTTTACCAACCCAGCATAGACCATTGTCACAATCTCAATGGTCACCTCATCTGTAATTCTTCTGCCTTCAATAATCTTAGGTGAGACTCCAAGTTTCTCTCCCATCTGAGTAGCGACTTTGCCTCCCCCATGCACAAGAATTTTACGTCCTTCTATTTTCGTGAATTCTACTAAGAATTCTGATAACATTAAAGGGTCGTCGATGACGGCTCCTCCGATTTTAATAATGTTCAACTTTTTCATGGTAAGATCTAAAGGTGGTGTAATATCTCTTTTAATACGATCTGTGCAGAAAAGGTTCTATTATTCGCTTGTTGAATCATCAAGGCATTTTTACTATTCATTACTTCGTCGCTGATGACAACATTCCTACGCACAGGCAAGCAATGCATTATTTTAGCATTGTTTGTCATTGCAATTTTTGATTCATCCACAATCCAATCAGGTGAATTAGTAACTTTTCCATAGTCAATATACGATGACCAGTTCTTAACGTAAACAAAATCTGCACCTTCTAACGCTTTTTCTTGATCGTGCTCAATAGAAGCGTTATTAGTAAATTTCTCATTCAGTTCCAATCCTTTTGGATGCGTTATGACAAAATCGACATCTGTCTTTTGAATCCATTCGGAAAAACTATTAGATACTGCTTGTGGGAGGGCTTTAATGTGGGGTGCCCATGACAATACTACCTTAGGTTTATGTGATGGTTTATTCTCTTTTATTGTAATCAAATCTGCCAAAGACTGAAGTGGGTGTAGTGTGGCAGATTCTAAACTAATTACCGGTACGCCAGAGTATTTGACAAATGAGTTAATCAAGTGCTCACTATAATCTTTCTCTCGGTCCACTAATCCTGGGAACGAACGCACTCCAAGCACATCGCAATATTGTCCCATAACCGCGGCAGCCTCCATGATGTGCTCAGCTTTGTCTCCGTTCATAATAGCACCCTGCTGGGTCTCTATTTGCCATGAGTCTTGAGTTACATTCATTATGATCACCTCCATACCAAGGTTTTGAGCCGCTTTTTGCGTGCTCATTCTGGTTCTAAGGCTTGAGTTAAAGAATAACATTCCCAACGTCTTATTCTTTCCAAGTTCCTGAAAAGAGTATGGATTTTCCTTGAGTGTAATCGCCTTATCTACAAGATCATTGGCATTCGTAACATCACTTACTGAAAGAAACTGCTTCATATTACTTGATATTTGCTATACGCTCATAAGAAACCATAAGTCCTTTGATAATCGCAGAACTCAAACCCTGATGTTCCATTTCATTCAAACCGGCGATGGTACATCCCTGCGGGGTGGTCACTTTATCAATTTCTACTTCTGGGTGTTGATTATTTTCAAGGATAAGAGATGCTGCTCCTTTGGCCGTTTGAACAGCGATTAATTGTGCCTCATCTGAGTGAAACCCCATTTGCACCCCTCCTTGTGTAGCGGCTCGCAGAAATCGCATAAAAAAAGCGATTCCACTTGCTCCAAGTACAGTAGCTGCTTGCATGAGTTTCTCATCAATAATTAAAGTCTTACCTAAAGCATCAAAAAGTGTCTGAATCTCCTGAACAAGCGCCTCCTCACGGTTTGATGTAATACATGTCATAGACTCACCTATTGCTATTGCTGTATTCGGCATTGCCCTGATCACTGCCACATCTTCCTTGACCTGATCTTCTATTTCTTTCAGGCTAACTCCCGTAATTACAGAAACCAAAATATGACCCTTGGTAAGCGAAGAATTAATTTCAGCAAGGACGCTTCCCAATTGTTTTGGCTGAACACAAAGCATCACTATGCGTGATTGAGCTACAGCATCAGCATTTGATGTCATCGTTTGATAGCCCTTCTCCTGTAAATATTTAATACCGTCCAGGTGTCGTCTTGTTAAAATGATCTCCGAGTCAGATTTGAGTCCTTTCTCCACGATACCCTCAGCAATCGAGATACCTAAATTCCCCGCCCCAATGATTGCAATTTTGTTTTCGCTCATAATTGTATTCGTTTAAAATGCAGAGGATTTAATTTTCAATCCAAGGGATTCCTCTAAGCCAAAAAGAAGATTCATATTTTGAACCGCTTGTCCTGAAGCTCCCTTCAGCAAATTATCTATCATGCTGATGACCATCAATTTCCCATCATGTTTCTCCAGATAGACAATCGCTTTATTATTATTGACGATGTGTTTCAAATCCGGATTTGAAGTCACAACATGAACAAATGGTTCATCTTTATAGTAATCTTTATAAATAGTATTTGCTTCGTCTAGCGATAGGTTTGAATCAAAGTACGAGGTAATAATGATTCCTCTAGTAAAATTCCCTCTATAAGGAATGAAGTTCATTGAGTAATCATTTCCTGAGACTTGCTTTAAACTTTGTCCGATCTCAGAAAGGTGCTGATGAGTGAATGCTTTATAAACGCTCATATTGTTATTTCTCCACGAAAAATGAGAGGTAGGGCTCAAAGACTGGCCAGCACCGGTAGAACCTGTAATGCCTGAAATATGAACTTCCGAGTTTATAGCATCGACTTTAGAAGCTGGTAAAAGTCCAAGTTGAATGCAAGTTGCAAAACATCCTGGATTGGCAATTTTAGAAGCACCCTTAATTACTTCCTTATTCAATTCGGGTAGTCCGTATATGAAGTCATTCCCGTCTCGCTTCAAACGAAAATCATGACTCAAATCAATTATTTTTAAACGCGAAGGTAAATCGACTTCTGCTAAGAATTTTGCTGACTCTCCATGCCCTTTGCATAAAAAAAGCACATTAATTTCATCATACTTGATCTCTGAGGAGAATTTAAGATCAATATCTCCGACCAAATCCTTATGGGTATCATGTAAATAACTTCCGGTTTGACTTGAACTCTGTGCCGATGTTATTTCAACTTCAGGATGACTTATTAGTAATCTTATAAGTTCTCCTGCTGTATACCCCGCCGCTCCTAAAATACCAACCTTAATCATTGTTCCCTCCGTGTATTTTGTGATAAATCATATTTTGATTGCCAAATATTTTAGAGAACCCTTTCACATCCTCTCCTGACCAAGCATTATTTTCCTCACCGTACTTACCGAATGAGGACTGCATCATATCGTTTTCAGATTCAATTCCAATCACATAAAACCGGTATGGCGAAAAATGAACCTTCACTTTTCCAGAAACGTACTTCTGCGAAGAATCAAACAAACCCTCTATATCTCGCATTACCGGATCTAAGTAATGTCCTTCATGCAGTAAATTCCCATAAGTAAGCGAAAGCTGATCTTTTATAAGCAATTGGTTTTTCCCAAGTACATGCTTTTCTAATGCGTGGTGAGCCTTGATAGTAACTAAGGGAGCGGGTGCTTCAAAACCTACTCTTCCTTTTATCCCAATAATCGTATCCCCAACATGAATATCACGACCTATAGCATATTTAGAAGCAATTTCACCTATTTCCTCTATGCATTGAATAGGAGTAAGAGACTTCCCATTTAATCCAACTGGTTCTCCTTTAAGAAAATCAATCTCGATTTCTTCTGATCCATTAACTTCTAATTGAGAAGGGAAGGCATTGTCAGGTAAGTATTCATTGGAGGTCAAAGTCTCTTTTCCTCCTATTGAAGTACCCCAGAGTCCTTGATTAACAGAATACAGTGCCTTTTCCCAGTTGCCCTCTACCCCATTTTCAATCAGAAAATTAATTTCATCCTCCCTTGACAATTTCATGTCTCGAATAGGCGTGATGATTTCTTTTTCTGGGCACATGATATTGAATATCATATCAAAACGAACCTGATCGTTTCCCGCCCCTGTACTTCCATGTGCAATAGCATCCGCATTGAGCGATATTGCATGCTTGGCAATCTCAGTGGCTTGAAATACGCGTTCTGCACTCACTGATAGCGGATAGGTATTGTTTTTTAATACATTTCCTGCGATAAGGTATTTAATCGACTTTTCATAGAAGTCTCCCGTTGCATCTATCGTAACATGGCTTGACGAGCCGAGCGACTTTGCTCTAGCTTCAATTTCAACTACTTCAGATTCTGTAAAGCCTCCGGTGTTGACCGTGATAGTATGTACCTCGCCCTCCGTTTTGGATAAATGGATTGCACAGTAGGTCGTATCTAGCCCACCACTAAATGCTAATACAATTTTCTTCTTTCCACTCATTTCGTTTTCACTGTTTTTTTCCAGATCATTAATTTTTCAGCGACTTCTTTTCGCTTTTTCTCCCATTTTCTCTTTTTCTCAGAAGGATCGTAAATCATCCCTGTGCAAAGACAGTTTTGATGATTCTTACTTGTCAAAATATCGTAATTAACACAACTACTACATCCGCTCCAGAAAACCTGATCATCCGTTAGTTCTGAGAATGGCACAGGTCTGTATCCCAAATCAGAGTTGATTTTCATAACAGCATGACTCGTAGTAAGTCCAAAAAGTTTTGCTTGAGGGTATAATTTTCTAGAAAGCTTAAATGCTCGCTCTTTGATAGCTTGTGCCAATCCGTGCTTTCTGAAATTCGAATGCACGATAAGACCTGAATTAGCCACATACTTACCATGCCCCCAAGTCTCTATATAGCAGAATCCAGCCAACTCTGATTTAGTTGATAAAGCAATTACAGCCTGACCTGAAGCAATTTTTTGGGAAATATAATCGGGAGAGCGCTTAGCAATACCTGTTCCTCTTTGCTTTGCACTTTCTGCAATCATATCACAAATCTCCTCAGAGAGATACTGATGTGATGCATCAGCTACTGACACGATAAATTTATTCATGGGTAATTTGCTTTAGTAGAAAAGATAAAATGAGAAATATGGGTCTGGCTCGCTACGTAAGCAGCCATTATAATATCATCAGGCAGGGCGCCTGGGTGTCCTTGGCCTCCTAAGAGAAATCGATATTACAATTCTATTTTCCATTTTCACTAAAACTTAGCACAAAAATAAGCACGTACTATTCTCAATGGCAAGAAACATTAGATATATTTTTAAAGAAATCGCCAAATAAAATTTAGTTAATCCCTATTTTCCCAGAAACTCCTCCTGAAACTATATACTTCATAATATTCGTGCTCTTACCTTTCATCAGAACAAGTTTCGATTTTTCGACGATAAATAGGTTTCCTGAAAAATTGTAAGAATGAGGTAAATAGACCGTAACCATTCCTGGAAGGCCTATTTCTTCCATATCAGATTGAGTGATAAAACCGGGTTTGAGCAAATGTCCCTTCTCATCAAAAGGGACAAGCACTGGCTGATCAAATTTCTTCTTTTCACCTACAAAAGCAGTGACCAAATCGTTTATGGATGTATATATAAATCCAAATAGGGGAATTTTCTGAAGTGCTTTATTGATAGAGACAAAAAAAGGTCTGGCTATATAAGAATTAGCCAAATAGCCAATACTTGTGGTAACAACCAAAACCGTCAAAAGCCCAATACCAGGTATATTTATTGGAATTAAACCATCTACCCATACCACCATTGTAGAAATAATGTAGATAGTAAGCCCGATAGGAACAACCAATAGAAGACCTTTAAAGAAATAGTTAATCAGTGGGTGCATTGTATTATCATTTTAGAAATTCTTCCAACAAAAAAGGCATTGCCTTAACGACAATGCCTTTCAATTATTTATTTTCACTCTTTATTAAAGGGCAATACCGATGAAAGATTTAAATGCAAGTCCCATCAGTCCTGTTATCAGCATTGTAATACCTAGACCTTTAAGTCCTGCGGGTACGTGAGAGTATTTTAATTTTTCACGAATTGCTGCCAAAGCAATGATTGCCAAAAACCATCCAAAACCTGATCCAAACCCATATGAAGTTGCTTGAGCAATTGTATAATCTCTTTGAACCATGAACAATGAGGCTCCAAGGATTGAGCAGTTTACTGCAATTAGAGGAAGAAAAATCCCTAAAGAGCCATATAGTGCTGGTGAAAATTTCTCAATTATCATTTCCACAAGCTGTACCATTGAGGCAATTACTGCTATGAACATGATAAACTGCAGAAAAGTAAGATCAACAGTTTCAAAACTTGCTCCCATCCACTTCAAAGCTCCTTCCTTAAGAACAAACTCTTGTAGCAGCCAGTTAACCGGAGTTGTTATCGTAAGTACGAAAATAACCGCCAGTCCTAAACCAAATGCCGTAGATACCTTTTTGGATACTGCCAAAAATGAACACATACCTAAGAAATAGGCAAAGATCATATTGTCAATAAAAGTGGCCTTAAGTGCTATATTAAATATTTCCATGTCTAAATCTTAGTGCTCTACGTAACCAGTTTTTGTTCTTTGAACCCATATCAGTATTCCTAATACCATAAAGGCTCCTATCGAATCTACCATCAATCCATTTGTCGGAAAAGAATCCCATCCCATAGCTTCAAACACTTTGAAGTTTAATATTGATCCTGATCCAAATAATTCTCTAAAAAAAGCAACAACCAAAATAATCCATGCGTATCCAAAACCACTTCCTAGTCCATCAAGAATAGAGTCATATGGCTTGTTTGCCATTGCAAATGCTTCCAGTCTACCCATTACAATACAGTTTGTAATGATCAGACCTACAAACGCTCCCAGTACTTTGTACATATCAAAGTAATATGCCTTCAATACTTCGCTTACGAGTGTTACAAGCGTAGCAATCACTGCAAGTTGTACAATGATCCTGACGCGACCCGGGATTAAATTTCTCATCATTGATATGATAAGATTTGAGAATACAATTACGAAAATAACGGCAATCGACATTACAATCGTAGGTTCCATTTTGATTGTAATCGCCAAGGCTGAGCATATACCTAATACCTGAATGGTAATTGGGTTATCTTCACTCAAGGGATCTTTTACAATCTGTTTTCTTCTTTTAGAAAGTAAAGGCTCTGAGGGCTTTACTTCTTTTTTTACTTCAGCTTCTATAGTATCTGTACTCATAGTCCTTAATTAATTAAGCGCGACGCTTGCGGTTCCAGATTTTACTTTGTCAATAAATGGCTTATAGCAATTCAAATATTCGATCAACATATTGTTGACTCCTTTTCCTGTCAAAGTAGCTCCGGACATTCCATCAACCTGATGATCAGTAAGACCTGGGTTTCCTTCCCCTTTTACCATGCTAACAGAAACCAATTCTCCTTGAGAATTGAAGATTTTCTTTTCTACATATCTATCTTGGATTTCACTTGATGTGATTCTAGCTCCCAATCCAGGAGTTTCTCCTTTGTGATCAAATGCAATACCTCGAATTGTATTCAAATCTGAGTTGATCGCCACATAGCTAGAGATCCAATCCCAAAGTCCTTTTCCGAACATAGGGAAGATGTAAGCACCAATAGAACCATCATCTTGCTTAAACATGTAGACAGGGTACATTCTATCTGCAATGTCAAATCTGCTGTTTTTTTGAATGTTGACCTTTTCAGCAATTACAGGATTTCCCTTTTTATCTTCTTTGATTTCATTTCCCATATAATCAATCACGATTGAGTTCACTCTTTTATCATAGAGACTCAATAGTTCATTTGGATCTTCAATGGATGAAATATCCATCACAGCTCCTAGAATCTTCTTTTTCGTATCAAGTTCAACTTGCTTATCCTGTGCTGGTTTCAAACCAACAGACGCAAGAGACAACATACCGCCCAAAACCACTGTAAGGACGATCGAGAAAATAATGATGTAAGTATTAGATCGTTGCACGCTTCAGTCTTCTTTTTTTGTTAGCATCTACTACATAATAATCAACCAATGGGGCAAAAACATTCATAAATAAAATTGCCAACATGATTCCTTCTGGATAGGCTGGGTTTACAACTCTAATGAGCACCGTCAATATTCCAATCAAAAACCCATAAATCCATTTTCCAGTTTCGGTTTGAGCTGCAGAAACTGGGTCTGTCGCCATAAAGACAGCTCCGAAAGCAAGTCCCCCTGAAACAAGGTGATAGTGAGCTGGCATAGCCATGAAAGAATTTCCACCAATTATATTGAAGAGTGTACCCATTGCAAATGCTCCTGCGAATACGCTAAAAATAATTTTCCAGCTTCCTACTCCAGTCGAAACCAAAATGAATGCTCCAATCAGACAAACCAAAGTTGAGGTTTCTCCAATTGAGCCTGGTATTAAACCAATAAACATATTCCAAAAATCAAACATGCCAGCATACCAATGTCCTGCCATGTCTGTCATCATGTTAGAACCATTTGCCACTGCTGTAGCTCCATAAGATAAGACTGTAGCTCCGCTATATCCATCAACCGGTGCAACACTTCCGAAATAGGTCCAGACTTCACCGGAAATCTGAGAAGGGTACGCAAAATACAAGAATGCTCTAGCCGTTAAGGCTACATTGAGAATGTTCATCCCTGTACCTCCAAAAGCCTCTTTACCAATTACAACAGCAAAAACTGTTGCCATGGCTACTTGCCAAAGAGGAATAGTAGGGGGCAAAACCAATGGAATTAGCATTCCTGTTACCAAAAAGCCTTCACTAATAGGATGGTTTCTTATTACACAAAAAATGAATTCCGTAATCAAACCTACTCCATAGCTTACTGCCAAGATAGGAAGAACCACGATTGCTCCTGTGATGACCTTTTCTATTAGGGTTGATTCAACTCCGGTTGAGATAAAGTGTTGATGTCCAACATTCCAAATCCCAAATAGCAAACATGGAATCATTGCGATCACCACTGTGAACATGACACGTTTTAAATCAACCGCATCTTTAATTTGAGTTCCTTTATTGCCCGTAGTAATGTCTGGAGCGAAGACAATCGTTCTATGTCCTTCATAGAGCGTATGATACTTCTCAAGCTTCCCTCCCTTTTCAAATTGCGGCTTAATGCCGTCAAACAAGTCTTTTAATAACTTCATTAAACTTTATTAGCTATGTTGAATTAAATCAATTCCGTGTCTTAATATACCTTGAAGATCGTTTTTAGAAGGATCGATAAATTCGCAAAGTGCGACATCTTCTTCTATCAATTCAAAAATCCCCAGTGCTTCCATTTCATCATAATCATTAGCCAAGATGGCTTTGAAAAGATAAGTAGGAAGAATATCCATAGGCAATACTTTTTCAAACTCCCCTGACACGACAAAAGATCGTTGCTCACCGTGGGTATTTGTATCTACTTGATATTCTTTTTTCGAGTTGAGAAACGAAAGCAATCCAAATGCTTTGTGAAAGCTTAGTTTAGAAGCTGAAGGTTTAATCCAACCCAAAAACTCTTCATAATCACCTTCTGGAATAACCGTAAGTTGACTGTCATAAAAACCTAAGTATCCTTCCTTCCCAACAGCTTCGCCTGAAAGCACATTTCCCGAGATGTATCTATTCTTACCAGATTCAACATTGGCCTCTGTAAGTTTAGTTAACTGTGCTCCTGTATATGTTTTAACATAAGATGGATTTTGAACACTTGAACCGGTCAAAGCAACAAGCTTGGAAGCATCGTACTTCCCTTCCAAGAATAGCTGACCAATCTGAGCAACAAAGTATGGAGCTACAGTCCAAACCACGTCTCCCTTATTGATAGGATCAATATGGTGAATTTGTACTCCTACATTTCCTGCTGGATGAGCTCCAGAAATTTTATTGATTTCAACTCCTGAAGCCTGTGAAAATATTTTAGGTGCATCAGAAGATCCATCTATGTTCAAATGAACAGATCCGGAAGTGAATTTCGTCAGGACATCTAGTCCAGCTTGAAAGAACTGCTCTTTACCCTCCAGCGTAAGCGAATAATCTGGTGCTAAGGGATTGGTATCAAAAGCTGAAATGAAAATTGCCTTAGGTTCATTGGAAGGATTGGCAACTACACCGTATGGGCGCTGAACAATTCCTGGCCAAACGCCTCCTTGCATCATTTGAGATGCAGCGTCTTCTTTCGATAAGGATTTTAAATCTGAAGCTGAGAATGTTTTGAAACTTTCAAATTCAATTTCTTTATCTGCTAATATTTTTATCTCAAGAACTTTTCTTTTATCTCCTCGTTTGATTTCTACAACTTCTCCACTAACCGGAGAGGTGTAAAAAACATCAGCAAAAGGCTTGTCATAAAATATTGGTGAACCCGCCTTGACATTATCGCCTTCTTTAACAACTAATTTAGGTCGATCAATTCCCGGAAAATCAGTTGGTTTCAGGGCAAATGTTTCAGGTTGAGATATTTCGGTGATTTTATTTTCTGGTTTCCCAGCAAGGTTTAGATTAAAACCTTTCTTTAGCTTGATCGTTTTCGACATTTTTAATGTTCGGTGTGCTTGAAAATCTGTGCAAAAATAGTAAAAATTTGTTCAAATGAAATGTTTAAACAAATTGATAATAAAGTATTTCAGAGCACCAAAATGTCTTGAAATTTTAACTTAAATGACTTCCTTCTTCTTTGATAAATTCCCCTACCTGATTCATCAACCATCCGGGTGTGGAAGTAGCTCCACAAATGCCTACACTATCTGAGGGCTTTAGCCAATTCATGCATACTTCATTTTCATTTTCAATGAAGTAGCTTCTGGAGTTGTTTTCCAAACACACATTGTAAAGGGCTTTCCCATTAGAACTTTTCTTGCCTGCCACAAACAGAATAACGTCATGTCTGGAAGCAAAATCTCTCATTTTAGGCTCCCTATTAGAAACCTGTCTGCAAATACTATCGTTGGCTTGAAAATCCTCTATGGCAAGTTCTCCTTTTGCCTCTCTTATCCTGTCTTCTATTAAAAACTTAATTCTATAAAACCCCTTTGTACTTTTTGTAGTTTGGCTATAAAGTGTGACTGGGCGAGAAAAATCTATCTTATCCAAATCCTCATCATTCATCACTATGATCGCAGAATCACGAGTTTGGCCAGTCAAGCCCACAACTTCTGCATGACCTTCTTTTCCGTAAATCACAATTTGGCCTTTGACTTCCTCACTCTTATCGTACGAGTGCTTAACTCTATTTTGCAGCTTGAGTACAACTGGGCAAGAGGCATCAATTAGTTCAAGGTTATTTTCAAGAGCAGTCTTATAGGTTTCGGGTGGTTCTCCATGAGCCCTTATCAACACTTTGGAGTCTTTGATTTCTGAGAGGTCTTTGTGACTAATCGTCCTCAACCCCTTCTTATACAATCGCTCAACTTCCATGCTATTGTGAACGATATCACCAAGGCAGTAAAGTTCTTCTGACTCCTTGAGCTCATCTTCTGCCATCTGAATAGCAAATTCAACTCCGAAACAATAGCCTGAATGTTGATCTATTTCAATTTCCATGAATTTTGGCTTTTGCCAAGTCTACAATTTTAGACACTTGGTCTTCAAAAGACAAATAAGATGTATCTATTTCAATCGCGCCTTCAGCTTTAATAAGAGGTGATTCTTTTCTGCTGCTATCCAGTCTGTCTCTTTCAATTAAATTAGACTTTATCACAGAAAGTTCCTCATTTACCCCTTGCACTTCCAATTCCTTTTGTCTTCTAGCAGCTCTTACGTCTACATTTGCTGTCATAAAAACTTTGAGTTCTGCTTGAGGAAAAACAACAGTCCCAATATCTCGACCATCCATCACAACTCTTTTGCTCTTTCCCATCAGCTGCTGTTGCTTGACCATCTCAACTCTTACTTCCTTCAAAGCTGCAACATGACTTACATTATCATTGACCTGCATCGTCCTAATCTGATCTGAAACAGGTTGATTGTTGATCAATATTTCATTGGTCTCAAAATCCAATCTCAAGTCATCAAGCACTCTTTGTACATTTCCCTTATCTCCAATATCAACCTTGTGTTGCAAAAAGAACAAAGTAGTTGCTCGATACATAGCACCACTATCGATATATGTATAACCCAACTTTTCAGCTACTTCTTTAGCAGTAGAACTTTTTCCAGTACCTGAAAACCCATCAATAGCGATTACGATATTTTTCAAATCAGCAATCTTTAATTGGACATGGAATTGGCTTACCTCTCTTCAGCATACGCTTAGAATTAGCAGGGCTTCTTTTGCATCCCGCAAAAATGATCAAAGAACTTAGTACTATAATTCCTATGTATCTTTTAAATAGCTCCATCAGATATGACTTGTAACAGCAGAACGGTCTATTTTTTTAACTAACCCCTGAAGCACATTGCCAGGACCACATTCTGTAAATGAAGTGGCTCCATCCGCAATCATTGCTTGTACGATTTGAGTCCATTTAACTGCTCCGGTTAGTTGTGCAATTAGATTGGATTTTATTTCATCGATATTGCTGTGCGGTTTTCCATCCACATTTTGATAAACTGGGCATTTTGGTTCCGAAAAAGAAGTTGAATTGATTGCTTCGGCAAGTTCTTCACGAGCTGGCTCCATAATGGGAGAATGAAATGCCCCTCCCACCGGTAAAATCAAAGCCCTTTTTGCTCCTTTCTCTTTCATTTGTTCACAAGCGATTTCAATTCCTTTAACAGAACCAGAGATAACTAGTTGTCCCGGGCAATTATAATTAGCAGCCACCACGACCTCATCAATACCATTGCATACTTCTTCTACTATATCATCTTCTAACCCCAATACGGCAGCCATAGTAGATTCTTGTAACTCACATGCCTTTTGCATCGCTTGGGCTCTTTGTGAAACGAGTTTCAATCCATCTTCAAAACTAAGTGCTCCATTGGCAACCAAAGCAGAAAACTCTCCTAGAGAATGCCCGGCAACCATCTCAGGATTGAAATCCTCAGCTACAAGGGCTGAAATGACACTATGAAGAAAAACAGCTGGTTGAGTCACCTTTGTCTCTTTTAATTGTTCAGCTGTTCCTTCGAACATAATCTTTGATATTTCAAAACCAAGTATATCATCGGCCTTCCCAAATAGTGCCTTTGCCTTTTGAGAACTATCAAATAAATCTTTCCCCATTCCTGGAAATTGTGCCCCTTGGCCTGGAAATACGTATGCCTTCATGTATAGTGTTTTTTAAGAAAAGATTTTATGAAATCTCGATAAGTATCCAATTCTTACAAAACTTGAATAATCGCCAATCTCACTCTGTCTTTTTGATTTGGGGTGCAAAACTAGAAAACATCTCAGGAATCAAGAAATCTTTCCATCACATCTATTGTAGGCACCCTACAACTATCTCTTTTCCCAAACCATTTGTATCTATTCTTTGCGATCCAATCATAAATAAAGTCTCGAATGGGTCGAGGAATAACGATCAAGAAATAGAATATTTTCCATGGAAAGCCTAACTGTCGAAGTATTTGCAAGGCGGCACTGCTCTTGACGGATATTTTACCGTCATCAATTAAAACTAAACTTGTTAATTGCTTGTGATCTGAGCCTATCTTACTAAGGGATTGGCTCGCAAAATCTGACTGCAGTGATGCAAATTTGAACTTCTTAGAATGATCTCTATCTATTACAAAATTGACAAAAAAATCACAGAGGTTACATACTCCATCAAAAAGGATGATGGTATCGGTAGCATTGAGGTTTACTTCAGAATTTGTATCCATCCATTATACTTCCTTTTGGATTGACTTTTATCTAAGACATCAAAAAGCACAACCGCGCTATAATAATAGACACCCGCATCTAGCTCCAATCCTTCTTTATTCTTTCCATCCCAGCGAATAAGGAAATCATTTTCATTGCTGTCTTTAGTGGAATACTCAAATACTTGATTACCCGAACGATCTGTAACGACAAAATCCAATTCCATCACGAATCTTGGACAATCGGCAACATCAAAATCCGAAACTTGAATATCTCTGCCAGAAAACTTGGGTGTGTAAACGTCATTTATACCATCATTGTCTGGTGTAAATACATTGGGGAAGCTAATGTTCGGGCAATTGTCATTGCAAATAGTTTCCGTCAAAATACTCTCATTATTTGATCGATCTACGGCACCTACCCTGTAACAACCTTTAAATGACCTTAAGTTGAAATGAATAAATTCAGTGCTTACAGAAGTTCCTATCAATTCAAAGGAGCCATCTTCCCCACTTGGTGAAAAGTAAATATTAAACTTAGCAATATCATCGCCGCAATCTGGATCCAAATCTAAATCCCAGATGATCTTGTTTTGATAAACAGCTTCATCGCAAGCTTTACCAGCTAAAAATGCCTCACATGTATAGTTGGGGTCTATACTCAAATTAGGCGGCATGCAAGGAGGAATGGTATCATTGGGTTGAGCGCAAGAAATTTGTGAACTATTGATTAGAGGCTCAGGAATGAGTGCATTTTCATAGGTTCCAAATGTGGTAACGAAGTAGCAGTAATCAATACTATCCAGCAAAGCTTTACCATCAACTGCTCCAATATCCAAATACTTCAAAGGAGATGAGGTTACCTCTACAGAATCAATCAAAACCAAATCTTGCAAATTATCTTCATCTATTCTGTCTCTATATATATAATGGTATGGTTGATTAAAAGATCTTAAGGACCAAGGCACATTTCCACTCCATTCCAGCTCCATTGACTGAACAAGAGGTCTGAGTTCCAATCTGATTGAAGATGCAGTAGCAGACGAATCAACTAAATTTCCATTGCCTTCATAAAACCTGACATAGTAGGTATATTGAAAGTCTTTTGTGTTAAGACCCGTATCTGTAAAAACTGTGTCTAAGGTCTCATTTTCTATTTGAACAAAACTACTTCCTGATTCATTGGACCTTCTAAATAGATCATAGGTATAAGATGGAGGATAAAGACTTTGATCAATTTGATATGGAGGAATCCATCTAACCAAAATCTGGCCATCAACTTCGCTGGTTGTCTTAATATCTACGTTTGTAATTACAGGCACATCAATCAGCACGCTATCACAGGCCTCTGTTGAAACATAGCTAAGCCCACCTGCTGGCATTGGGTACTCAGCTACTAACCTGTAGCAATACTTAACTCCTGAGGAAAGTCCGGTTCCACCATTGTTGTCAAAATATGAGGTTTCCAAAATATCCACTTTATCTATCATTTGATAGCCTGTGTTAGCTGGCATTCCAATCTGACACTCATCAAATTCTATATCCAACGAACCCGACTTACGCCATATTTGCATCAATTGGGCCTCACTACATTCATATTCATCCCAATTAAGTTGCATACTTTTGGCTTGTCTCATCTCTGTTGTAAGCCCAGTGGGTGGAGGACCAGCTACTGTTATTTGGAACGTCTCAAACTCCACAAGGCTAGGTCCAATTTCCGGATCATCAGTTGCTTTAAACTGAACTTCATACGGACGCTCTCTTACATTTGAGCAATCCGTCATCCACTCAAAATCTATAACTGCAGGTGAGGTTGTTTGAAAATTTGCAGGGCTAGGTAAAAAAATAGCAGTATTCGCTACCTCAAAAGGCCCTCCAAAGGCTTCAAGCTTAATAGGATGTCCATCAGGATCCGTTGCAAGTGCTTGCGCTTTTGCAGTATCACCAGCCTCAATACAGATATCATCCGGAACCTCAATTACAGGCCGCTCATTATCCGTTTCAATCACTATTATCTGCATGTCTCTTACCACAAAACCTATTGAATGGTATGTTCCTGCTACATTCCTCCACTCTTCAACCACAAAAGCCACGTTATATTCTCTCTGTTCTTCATTGCCTCCTACATCTACGAATGCATCCCCTGGCGCATCCCAAGTTAAATCCCCTGTAATAGCATTTATAGAAAGAGATGGAGGATTACCTTCTTCACTTCCGGTTGAAAAATTTGAATAAAATTTCGGATCATTTAACTCCCCATAATTATCTACGAGAATATTTCGTCCTTTTTTAGGAGTTGTGAAACGATAAGAAAGGCTATCACCATCTGGATCGAATGCACCTGGATTATGAATAAATAATGCTCCTACGGCAGCAAAATCAATAGGAGGAACAGTCAAAACTGGAGTGTTGTTCAACCCGAAAAACGAATCAATTACGATAAGCGTCTCCACGTAAAAAGTGGTACCCACAGAATTATCCATATTGATAATATCTGCGTTTCTAAAGTCCTCTTCATAACTAACCAAATAGCCATTACCATTTGGCGCTGTATAAGTGTAATTGTATTTGAACGTAACTAACTCAATCTGATTTCCTACCGCTCTTGTGTCTACTGCAAAGGGGCCATTTATAACAGTACCATCCCCGAGCGACAGTCTACCTCCCCCAAAATCTATCGCTGATCCTGAATCGCGAAATCCAGTAATGGTAAACTCATAGGTGAGTGAAAACTGGCTAATTCTCACTGCGGTAATCTCTCCTGCTCTAATATGTGTAGCAGCAGCATCCATTTGCATCAGCAAAAAGCAACATGCAAAAGTCAAGAACTTGCAAAGTCCATTTAGGTTATTAACCATATCGAAACGAGAAAAACACTTTTTCACTTAATCACAACGCAATTAGCTCGTAAAAATTTTGATCCAAATAATTGATATCCAAAAAAAAGTAAAATAATAAAATAGAAACCAATTATAACCATCAAATCTAACACCAAACAATGGCGGTAGTATCATTTAAACAAAACATTTGTCACATAAATAGTTTCAAGAATGTAAGCAAGAAAACAAATTAGACAAACACTTCATTCTATTCTTATTTAAAACGAATCTGAAATACAATAAACTAAAATCAAAATGATAGTTTCGATTGTTTGGATGAAAAGTGAGAAGTACCTTTGATCCCTCACGAAAAATGAATCTAATAAACAATATGAGTTGGTTTTCTGATACTTTCTCCAGTTCCATCGGTCGTAAATTCGCCATGGCACTTTCCGCTCTTTTCCTTGTTTTTTTCCTATTGACACATGTAAGCATAAATCTATTGTCAATAATCAGCGAAGATGCTTTTAATCAAGCTTCTCATTTCATGGGTACTAATCCTGCCGTTCAATTTTTGATGCAGCCAATCCTTATATTCGGCGTAGTGTTTCATTTTTTGATGGGATTTGTATTAGAATGGAAAAACAAATCCTCCAGACCCGTAGGCTATGCAAAAAAGGACTCCAAAAATGCTTCATGGATGTCACAAAACATGATCTACAGCGGGCTGGTAATTCTTGCATTTTTGGTTCTTCATTTTATTGATTTTTGGGTACCTGAAATAAACTATAAATACGTAGAGGTATTACCTGAAAATCCAACCAGATATTATGAAGAACTTGTTCATAAATTTCAAAATCCACTTAGAGTAGGTGCATATGTTCTTTCATTTGTTTTGCTTGCCCTGCACCTTTTGCATGGATTCCAATCTTCTCTACAGTCGATTGGATTGAATAACAAGTTCACTCCGACAATAAAGAAAATAACTACGGCATATGCCATTCTTGTCCCTTTGGGCTTTATTTTGATCGCTGTTTATCATTTTATCTTTCATCATTGATTTGAGTCATGAAGTGTTTCACATTTCATGTGGCCTCTAAATAAAAAATTATTCGAACATGAAAATAGGTTCTAATTTCCCATCCAAACTACCCGAAGGCCCAATAGCTGATAAGTGGACCAATCACAAGGATCACATCGACTTGGTAAATCCTGCCAATAAAAGACTTATTGACGTAATTGTTGTTGGGACTGGGTTAGCTGGGGGTTCTGCTGCTGCCACGTTAGCAGAGCTTGGTTACAATGTAAAAGCTTTTTGCTTTCAAGACTCTCCAAGAAGAGCTCACTCTATCGCTGCTCAAGGAGGTATAAATGCGGCCAAAAACTATCAAGGTGATGGCGACTCTACTTACAGACTGTTTTATGATACGGTAAAAGGAGGAGATTATAGAGCAAGGGAGGATAATGTTTACAGGCTAGCTGAAGTATCGGCCAACATTATAGATCAATGTGTGGCTCAAGGAGTTCCATTTGCCAGAGACTATGGTGGACTATTGGATAACCGATCCTTTGGAGGGGTTTTGGTTTCGAGAACGTTCTATGCGAAAGGTCAAACAGGTCAGCAATTACTTTTAGGAGCGTATTCTGCAATGAATAGGCAAATTGCTCGAGGCAAAATAAAGATGTACAACCGCCACGAAATGGTTGAGTTGGTGATGGTTGATGGCAAGGCAAGAGGAATCATCGCTAGAGATCTCGTATCCGGAGAAATTGAAAGACATTCGGCTCACGCTGTGGTTATTGCATCTGGAGGGTATGGCAATGTTTTCTTCCTATCGACTAATGCTATGGGAAGTAACGTATCAGCTACGTGGAAAATTCATAAAAAAGGGGCTTGGTTTGCAAATCCATGCTACACGCAAATCCATCCAACATGTATTCCCGTTTCTGGAGAGCATCAATCAAAACTGACACTCATGTCAGAGTCTCTTAGAAACGATGGACGAATATGGGTGCCAGCTAAGAAAGAAGACGTAGAGGCTATCAGGTCAGGAAAATTGAAGCCAACAGACCTAGCTGAGGAAGATCGAGATTACTACCTGGAAAGAAGGTATCCTGCATTTGGTAACTTAGTGCCAAGAGATGTTGCTTCAAGAGCAGCTAAAGAAAGATGCGATGCAGGCTATGGTGTCAACGCTACAGGGGAGGCTGTTTATCTTGATTTTGCAGCAGCAATAGGAAGGTATGGAAAAGAGCAGGCTCATCTAAAAGGACTTGATGAGAATGATAGCAAGATCGTAACCGACTTGGGTAAAGAGGTGATCAAAAACAAGTATGGAAACTTGTTTCAGATGTACGAAAAAATCGTAGATGATAATCCTTACGAAACTCCTATGATGATTTACCCAGCTGTTCACTACACTATGGGTGGAACATGGGTGGACTATAATTTGATGTCGACCATCCCAGGATGCTTTGTAGTTGGAGAAGCAAATTTCTCTGACCATGGAGCAAATAGATTGGGCGCTTCTGCTTTAATGCAAGGGCTGGCCGATGGATACTTTGTACTTCCTTATACAATAGGAGACTACTTATCCGATGATATCAGAACTGGTAAAATATCTACAGATTCTCCAGAGTTTGAGGAAGCTGAGAAAAGTGCTAAGGATCAACTTGAAAGATTCATAAATAATAAAGGAACCAAGCCAGTTGACTATTTCCACAGAAAACTCGGAAAGGTCATGTGGGATAAAGTAGGCATGGCAAGAAATGCTAAAGGGCTTCAGGAAGCTATTAAGGAAATCAAGGAAATAAGGGAGGAATTCTGGAAAGATGTGAAAGTTCCTGGTGGACTTGATGAATATAATGAGGAGCTAGCCAAAGCTGGAAGAGTTGCTGATTTTCTTGAGTTAGGAGAATTATTCGCTAAGGATGCTCTTGAAAGAGAAGAATCATGTGGCGGTCATTTTAGAGAAGAACATCAAACCCCTGAAGGCGAAGCAAAGCGAGATCCGAAATTTCAATTTGTTTCCGCTTGGGAATACAAAGGTGAGCCTAGTGAAGCTGTTCTTCACAAAGAGGATCTTGCCTATGAAAATATTGAAGTAAAAGAAAGAAGTTACAAGTAATAGATTTTAGGAAGTAATAAATACAGAGCTATGAATCTGAAATTGAAAATCTGGAGACAGAAAAACGGAAGTGAAAAAGGTCAAATTGTTGACTATGATATACAGGACGTATCTCCAGACATGTCTTTCTTAGAAATGCTGGATGTTCTCAATGATCAACTCGTAGAAAAAGGTGATGAACCTGTTGCATTTGATCATGATTGCAGAGAAGGTATATGCGGAGCATGTTCATTACAAATCAATGGCAAACCACATGGCCCTGATTCAGCTATAACTACTTGCCAGCTTCACATGAGAAAGTTTAAAGATGGAGATACTATATTCATCGAGCCTTTTAGAGCCAAGGCTTTCCCAGTAATCAAGGACTTGGTAGTTGACCGAAGTTCATTCGATCGCATTCAACATGCAGGTGGGTACATCTCTGTAAATACCTCTGGAAATACTCAGGATGCCAACGCAATTCCTATCAATAAGCATGATGCTGATACCGCTTTTGATGCGGCCACATGTATTGGATGTGGAGCATGTGTTGCTGCGTGTAAAAATGCCTCTGCAATGCTATTTGTTTCTGCTAAAGTTTCTCAGTTTGCATTGCTCCCGCAAGGTCAGGTGGAACGAAAAACAAGAGCCGAAAAGATGGTTGCTCAGATGGACGAAGAAGGTTTTGGCGCTTGTACGAATACCGGTGCATGCTCAGCTGAGTGTCCGAAAGAAATTAGCTTAACCAATATTGCGAGGTTGAATCGAGAGTTTCTCAATTCTAGTTTCAACTAAAAAATTCAAACCCCGTTAAGTCGGGGTTTTTTATTGCCCAAAATTCTAAGAGCTCACTTTGGGAGAATCGGAGTTTTTAATACTCACCTGCTCATCTCCCTGAATTTTCATGTAATTCCCTTTTGCTATAACCATCACCCCACCTATCAATACTGCTAGACTTATAGCTAAGACGACAATACTTTTTCTTGAGGCTCCTTTCCACTCGTTGGTAATGATACCACTAAAACTTGCAACCATGATTGCGCCTGTTTCCAAAATCGCAAACCCAACAGATGTACCAAGCTCTCCTAAATTGAATGCTCCTAACCCGTAAATAACAAGTGCTGCGTCGTGAAAGAGAGCCATTGCCAATACAGCTATTAAACCACCGAGGGCTCCTTTCCCAACATAGTTTCCCCATGTTTTCCGCTTGGTAAGTGTAACTGTGAAATAAGTCATTGTGGATAAAGCTGCTCCCATAAAAATTGGAAGTAAGACCGCTAATCTTGCGATCCAAGGTTCATTCCCAAATTCCAGTTGAGCCACATCGCCTATCTTACCTATGTTATTGCCTACATGGTAAGAGAGATTGAATCCTGCTGCGCAGATGGCTCCAAAAACACATAGCAGAATACCTGTCTTCATGGTTCGTGCATCTTTAGGCTTCCCTTGATCATCAGATTTGCTTCGATCCCTAAGAACTCCAGCATATCCATTTAAGGCAATACCGGAAACAATGATGAAAATACCAAATAGCATCACGTTCCCTACAGGAGTGCCAATCACGCTTGTTTGACCTTCAGGCACCAGAATCAGAGGCAAAACGGTATCTATCGAGGTAATTACACCCAAAAACAGACTAAAGGCTAGTGACATTCCAATGGATGAAATGCTAAACCCCCACATGATATTTCCAATACCCCAGCAAAAACTCATCCCGAACATTGCAAAAAATATCCATGTTGGGATTTGACTATAAATACCAGATAGATCATCAACCAAAAGGAAAGTCGTGATGAGAGGTATTACAATCATTCCGAAGAAGAAAAAGCCTCCCCAGGTATTTTCCCAAGCGAATTTTTTCGAATATTTAGATGGTAAAGCGTATACCCCTAAGAGAAGTGCCGAAACAAATGCGTATATAATTCCAATGACCATAAGGTAGTTTTCAGTAGGTTAGAACCGTAATGATAATAAAACAGATCATATCTAAAAAACAGTGCCTACGGCTAAGTAGCTGCCCCTTAGTTCATTCGCAAATATTCAAAAGGACTGACGATGGTCTCTGCTGATACATCTAATGATGTATTAGCATTCAATTATCTTTTCAACTGCGAAATCGTTAATTTCGTAAATCCTCAAACGCGTATCTCCACTGGATGAAGGAACATCAACAACAAGAAAAAATTCTCGAACTCCTTGAACAGGCATATCAAATAAGGATAAAGGACTTAAAAACCAGTATGCGGCTGGCAGATGAGGCATTGGCTCTGAGCAAGGCCTGCGAATCGCCTTCGCTAATAGCTCAAAGTCTATCTAAGATTTCATTATTCCATATGATTTTGGGAGAATATGAAGAAGCTACTAAAACTGGTAACGAAGCTCTTTCACTTTTCGAGGATATAGGGGATCATGAGGGAATCGCAAATGTCAAGTACAATATAGCCGGAGTTTTATATAAAACTGATAACTATCATTTAGCTCTTGTTTATCTAATAGACTGCTTGGAAACCTTCGAGCTTCTAAATGATCAACATAATCAAGCAAGAGTACACAAGGCAATAGGGACTATTTATGAGTTCTTTGGTGATGAAAAAAGCGCTGTAGATTCGTATGAAAAATCCATCTCCTCTGCTCAGAAAGTCAATGACCTAAACCTGACATCCAATGTATACAATCCCCTTTCCGGAATCTACTTAAATAGAGGAAACGAGAAAAAAGCCATGGAACTAATCGAGAGTTCTATGTCAATGAAAAAGCAGACAGGTGACATCAGAGGTACTGCATTTGCTCTTTATGGAAAAGCCAAAATCTATGCGAAACAAAAAAAACACACCTTAGCCGAACAAGTGTTCAAAGAGTCTGCTCAAATTCATGAAGAGATGGGTGAGCGTCTTGGACTGGGAATGTGTTTTTACAAGTTAGGCGCATTGTACTTAGATATTGGTGAATTAGACAAAGCAGCTACTGAAGTAGAATATGCCCTTAAGTTCTCGAATGAGCATAATATTTCGATGATCAAATTCAAGTGTAATCACTTGATGTATAGGATTTTTAAGGAAAAAGGTGACCCTATCAAAGCCCTCAAGTATTTGGAGATTTATTTGAAAGAGAAAGAGGCTGTGATCAATACTCAGACACTGAAGGTCATAGAAAGCTATGAAGCAATATCAGCCATGGAACGGCTTCAGAAAGAAGCTGAAATGCAAAAGGAAAAAGCTAAAATCCTTGAAAAAAAGAATCGAGCCGAAGAATCAAGTAGAGTAAAACAGGAGTTCCTCTCTACCATGAGTCATGAAATCCGAACCCCTCTAAATGCGGTAATAACGATAACTTCTCTTTTAGAAGAAATAGAAGGAGATAAGGAAAATGAGCTCCTGCAATCGCTAAAGTTCTCTTCAAATAATCTACTTAGAATTATTAATGACATTCTGGACTTTAGTAAGCTAGATGCTGGAAAAGAGGAAGTTGAAGAGGTCTGCGGGGATTTCCCTCTGCTATTCGAAAATGTACATAAAACCTATAAGAGCTTAGCTTTAGAAAAAGGCATCAGACTCAATCTTAAATTAGACAAAAATGTTAGCCAGTTTTACTGGTTCGATCACACTAAGGTTATGCAGATCCTAGGCAACCTTATCACCAACTCTATCAAATTTACCGACACAGGTCATGTTGATATTGACATAAAACGAAAACGGAGCTTTGACGAATTTGACAGAATTGAAATAAACATAGTCGATACGGGGAAAGGAATTCCTGAAAGTTTTATCGGAGAAATTTTTGAGAGCTTTTCTCAGCCTAAATCATATACTACGAAAAAATATGAAGGCTCAGGACTTGGGTTAGCCATTGTCAAAAAACTTGTAGACTTACATGGAAGCACTATTCAAGTAGAAAGTATAGAAGGTCAGGGCTCGCGTTTCTTCTTTGATATACTCCTTAAAAAGGGAGAGACAGTTCATAGTAAACGAACGGAGATATTTACTGAGCTAATTGATAAGAGTGTGCTTTTAGCTGAGGATAATATGGTTAACGCCCTTGTTTCCACCAAACTTCTTTCTAACTGGGGAATGAATGTAACACATGCCAAAGATGGAATTGAAGTTACCGAACTAGCCAAAGAAAAAAAATTCGACTTTATCCTTATGGATATTCATATGCCAGAGCTTGACGGTTTTGATGCCGCTCAAATTATAAAGAAGAGTTCTAACCCGAATAAAAAAACACCAATATTCGCTTTGACAGCAGATATTACAGCAAGTCAGAGAAAATTGTTTGCTCCATATTTTAATGGGTTTCTGCTAAAACCAATTGAGCGAGAAAAGCTTTACCATGCTCTACTGGACTCATGGTCGACCGCACGAACCAAAAGAGACTCTTTTAGTATTTAAAACAAGCTCAATACTTATTATCTTACGCTCTAAAACCAACTCTTGAAGAAGCTACTAATCCTTTTTGCGATCCTTCTTCTTGGTGGAATTGGATACTTCACTTATATCAAATGGGTCGAAGATTCTAATCTCACCAATTGGTCTTTTATCCCCGAAAATGCCTTAATAGTTCTTGAGTCACCCAACCTTCTCTCCACATTGGATGGGATAAAAGAAACTGAGGTATGGAAAAATGCCTCTTCTTTACCTCTTTTTGTTTCTTCGGAAAACACACTAAACGCTCTTGATACGATTGGTGGTAAGGGGAATTTCCAGAGCCTATTCAACAACACGAATACATTAATTTCACTTCACCAGGTATCGAGCGAATCGTTTGATTTTCTCTTTGTCGTTGAAATTGACAATTTAAGTAAGCACACATTCGTAGGAGGTGCTATTGCTCACTTCAAAGATTTTGGTTACTCAAAAAAAACAAGAGAGTATCTTGGGTTTACCATCACCGAACTCCGAACAAAGGATAATTCAGATGTTTTTACTTTTATATTTTACAAGAATTACTTCATTGGAAGCTTTTCGTCTTTTCTTGTAGAGGATGGAATCCGAACGGTTTCTAACGAACACAACACTTCTTTCAATCACAGGTTTGATGAGCTGGAAAAAGTTACAAAACTTGAAAAGGATCAAGGGAATATCTACTTAAATCTTGAAAAGTTCAATTCCATCTTCAATGGTGTTCTAAAAGATAATTCATCAACGAGTTTTGCTAAATCTGCATTTCTAGACCTCAAGGTCAGTGACCAAAATCTTAACTTAACAGGATTTACCTTTCTTGAAGAACCGACAGAATATCTCAGTGCTTTTTCACAAAACCCTGGCTCTGGATTTGACATGGCTGAAATAATCCCAAATCAAAGCGCTTGGGTATATCATTACAACCTTTCTAATCCAAGTGAATTTGGTTCGAAACTCAGCTCTTACTTACTCATTTCTGATAATGACATTCTGAAAAGAAGAGAGGAATTACTAATCAATCAGGACTTTGATGTGAATTATGCCTTTAATCTCATAGACGAAGAGATTGCATTGGTCACATTAGAACCAAAGCGAATTGGACGTAAGGATCAATTGCTTTTTCTTGAGATAAAAGATATGGGGGAAGCATTCAAATTCTTCAACTCCGTAGATGAGAGAGCTTCGGCAAAAAAGGGAGATACCACGTATTTGGAGTATTTTGGCGATTATGAGATTCGAAAATTACCTGTACCAGAGTTTCCATCAGCGCTTCTTGGTGAAATTGCGGACGGTTTTCAATCTTTATTCTATACTCAGTATCGGAATTATCTGATTTTCAGCAACAATCTCCTTCAACTCAAAAACCTAACCCTAGCTATTGATAATGAAGACACTTGGAGTAAATCTTTGAAAGTAAAAAAACTGCTGGATCAAGCAAATCAAGCTGCCAATTTCAGCTTGTTCATTAATACTCCAAGAGCCTGGAATCAAACAGTAGATAAGCTCAAAGATTCCTGGGCAGGATTTGCTAAAGACAATCAATTCGCGATTAGAAATCTTGAGTTCATCTCCCTTCAGTTTAGTGCCGTTGATGATAAATTCTATACCAACTTCACTGCTCATCAGTCCAGCATCCCTAGCAGCACCATTGCCAACAAAGTAGATATTATCGAATCTGTGACTCTCAATGATTTCATTATAACCAAACCTTATTTAATAACGAATCACAGCACCAAGGAAAAGGAGATTGTGGTTCAAGACTCATCATATTATATCCATCAACTCACCAACCAGCTAGAACCCATTTGGTCAAAGAGTGTTGAGAGCAAGATCATTACAAATATTGAGCAGATTGATTACTACAAAAACGGAAAACTTCAAATCATATTTGCAACATCGAATGCAATACATATCATAGACAGAAATGGTGAGTATGTGCCTGGTTTCCCGAAAAGCATTCCTGGAGATAAAGAAATAGCTCACTTTTCAATCATTGATTATGATAACTCTAAAAACTATCGATTTGGAATCGCTGACATAAAAGGAAATGTATATCTAACAAACAAAGAGGTAAAACCTCTAAAAGGATGGAAACCAAAAAGCTTCGACTCTCCTCTTGTGCAAGCCCCACAGCATTATAGAATTGGAAGAAGAGACGTTATAACAGTGATACAAGAGAATGGAAAAATCAATGCTCTTAGCAGGAGGGGTGAGTATCTCCCAAAGTTCCCTCTAGATCTCAATACAAACCTCGAAAGCCCCGCTTTCGTGAAAGAAACCAATGACCTTTCTTCTTCCTCAATTAAAATAGTGACGAAAGGTGGTGAATCTGTCGAAGTAAGCCTTACAGGAAGACTCATAGATCGAAATCAATTTTACAAACCCACTTCAGATACTAAGTTTCGCTTACTTAAGGATGTCTCTAGAGAATCATTTATCATACTCCGAAAGACAGAAAGAAAACACGAGTTATTGGATGAAACTGGAAAGTCTCATTTCGAAAAAGACTATTTCACGAATAAGAAATTACACATTCAATATTATAAGCTTGGTGGGGGAATCGATTATGTAGTCATGACTGATTCTGGCGGTGCATACTTATACATATACAATATGGAAGGCACCCTTGTAACAGGAAGACCTCTTACCGCGACAATGCCAATATCAATGATAAAGTACGAAAATGAGTACCAGATTTATCGAGTCGTTGATAAAAACCTGGAACTCATCTCTCTTTCATTTTGACATCTTCAGCTATCGGCTTCTGCTCAATTAGACCTTTACGGCCTTCCACTTACCACGCTTAAATAGCACAATACAGATTAAAGCTTGTAGCGAGTGGCAAAAGGCTATAGTAAAAAACACCCCACTAGCTCCCCAATCCAAGTACGAGGACAGCAAATACGCAAGGGGAATCTGTATGGCCCAAAAGACAATTAGATTAACCCATAGTGGAGTCTTAGTGTCCCCTGCCCCATTAAACGCCTGACTAATAACCATTCCATAGGCAAAGAATACATATCCGAAACAAATTATGCGGAGTGCAGAAACTCCTACTTCAATTACTGCTGGATCTTGAGAAAAAATCATAATTATCGGTCTTGCTGCCAAGTAAAAAATTACCGAAATTGATCCCAGGAAAATCATGCTATATCGTGCTGTTCTCCATACAGATGTTTCTGCTCTTTCAGGTTGTGCTGCCCCAAGGTTTTGCCCTACTAATGTTGCAGCTGCGTTTGACATGCCCCAGGCAGGAAGAATTGTGAATACGATAACTCTAAAGGCTATCTGATATCCTGCCACAGATTCCGTCCCAAACTGAGATATCAATGCCATTAAGAAAATCCAACTTGCAGTTTCAATTAAGAACTGACCTATTCCTGATGCTGATATCTTGACGAGTTCAAAAACTGTCTTTACTCTAATCACAACATGTCTTGCCAATAATTTGATTTTGGAACTCCCGTTTAACAAATGATAGACCTGAAAAGCTACTCCTATAGATCGGCCAATTGTAGTTGCAATAGCAGCACCTTCTATTCCCATCGCTGGAACCGGCCCTAATCCGAAAATCAAAAGGGGATCCAAAATAATGTTTAGACCATTAGAAATAAACAAAGCCTTCATGGCTATTGAAGCATCTCCTGCACCTCTAAAAACTGCATTGATTAGAAAAAGCAAGAGAATAGGTAAGTTTCCGAGAAACATAATTTTGGTAAAACCTACTCCCTCTTCAATAACCTCTTGTGATGCTCCAAGAAGAGACAATAATTCCTCTGCTTGGAAAAACCCAAAGATTCCCAAAATCGCACTTACAAGGACTCCTAAGAATATAGATTGAAATCCTGCACTCGAAGCTTTATCGAGGTTTCCCTCACCCACCCTTCGAGCTACAACAGCCGTAGCTGCCATGGACATACCTACTGCAACTGAGTATACAATCATCATCATTGATTCTGTATAACCTACAGTAGCAACCGCATTGGTACTGATTTTAGACACCCAAAACATATCCACAACTGCAAAGACGGCCTCAAGGGACATCTCGGCTATCATAGGAATAGACAATAGGAAAATTGCACGATTGATGCTTCCTGAAGTAAAGTTGTCTTCGGAACCTTTAAGTGCTTGAATAAATAGTTTGATAATATCTTTTGCTGAACGCATATGTATTTGTAATAAGTAAGAATGATAAAATTATGAAAAGGATATAGTCGAATCTGCTAAGGGCTAGCAGGTGTAGAATTCGGGGACTATATCGGCGTTCAGATTCATAACGAGACAAATAGAACATTTTTTTTTCAATAAAACCAAAATTAAATGATCAAAAAAAAACCTTTTCATAAAATCAGCTCTACTAAAAGACCATTGTTTTACATTTCTCGTGTTCTCGTTGATTTAATTCAAGGGAATTATGCGAAAGGAGATTATAACATTTCATTATTCAATCTTTTGCCCCAACTTTACCATTAAATGTATATTTTCACTTAATTAACTTATTTTGCTAGTAATCACTAGCTTATTATGATACAGGATTACCATATACTGCTTGAAAATTTGCAAGGGAGGAGATTCGATGAGGCTCGTCGCGAATCTGTTCTTTCCGAATCTTTTGAAGAATCGGACTATGGAGACTGCATCAAGTATTGCCTAGAAAGTATGCAGGAGGTGGAACCATCATTTGCATACAAAGCTTTTCATATTGCAAGAAAGCTGCAGGAGGTATTGACAAAGGAGCTGCAGGGAAAAGTTGATTTCAGATATCAAGGGCCAATCCAAACAGAAACTCACATCATGCTGCTGGGAGGAATTGAGTTGATTTTACTACAGGAAAGTCAAGATAAAAAGCCTTGGGAGCAAGTGAAAAAACTCACATCCGAAATTATTGAAATCTTAAGCAAAGACCCTAATTATCAGCATGTTGACTACAGTGATAAGTATCATATACATGTAAGGACAACAAAACCAACTTGCGAAATCAATATTCTTCCGGCGATTTGGCTTGACAATGGTGATTTCAGAAAAACGAGAAGAGAAATAGACAGGGGTATATTAGAGTTTAACTTTCAGAAAAAAACCCAACGTAAATACCTCCCCTTCAGAAATATAGCTCGTCTAAATTCAAAAGACAGAAAAACAGAAGGAGGTCTTAAGAGTATCATTAGATTATTGAGAACGCTGCAAAGAGACTCAGGAGAAGGTATTACACTTTCCGATTATGAAGTATCGTCTTTGATGTATGCAATTCCCGAAAAGCAACTCAAGCATGATCCGAAGAAACCGCTTTCACTACTTGGTATTGCCAGTGCTCAACTAAATCGAGCTGCAACTGACCAGAAGTACGTGGAAACATTGGTCTCTCCAAGCGAAAGAGAGCTTGTTTTTGGTAAAAAGCAAGGCAAAAGGGATGAAATAAAGAAGCTGAAAATTGAACTCGACAAATTGATAGCAGATATCAAAGAAGAATTGAAATCCGAAGAAAAAACGGTTTACAGCGAATTGGTTTATTAACCATTTCCGTCATCAAGGTTGATTTACTAGTTTAAAATCTGGAAGTAACTTTCTTTTCGCAAGTACAGCGAGGATTCATTCGTGGAGGCTTTACTTCAACAATAGCTTTCCAGTAAGAATAGTCCCTTCAAAACTGATCGTGTAATAGTATATTCCAGATTTCTTCCTTTCTTTATTTTGACCAATTCCATTCCACGAGACAGTATGTTCGCCAGTCTTGTTTACTTTTTTTTCTAATTGATAAACCTTTCTTCCATCTACTCCGCATACTACGAAGTTCAGACTCCCAAGACTTGTAACTTTAAAGTTTAGGGTTGTCCGTTCGCTAAATGGGTTTGGGTAAACTCCAACCAATTCTAGATCCTGCTCAAAGTCATTGTTCTTCTTAATATCTGTAACAGTCATAGCATCCTGTAGTCCCACTATCATCCCCTCCTGCTCTTTAATCTTAATTTTTTGATTGGTCATCACATTGTAAATGCACTCCAAATTTCCTCCCGGCCACTGAATACATAAACTATCAATAATCAAAGCGTTACCCAACCCTAAATGAGTAGGCTTGATGCTCTGCGACATTATTCCAGATCCGTGATAAAACCTTTGATAGCTCCGGTCTCCTGCTCCGACTTTAATTACACTTCCAAAAGCATTCTTATTTACCTGTGTCCCCTCAAGCTCAATCTGTATCCAACTTGAGTTTGAAGATGCCGTGTTATTTTGATATAAATAGGGTGAGCTATTGGTATTGGCGACTAGAATATCCAAGTCACCATCTTCATCAAAATCGAAAACCTCTGCACTCATACCATGAGCATCTCCATCTGTAAGTGATTGCTCGGACCAATCTTTGAAATAGTCAACTCCTTCGACATTCAAGTTTTTATAAAACTTATTTTTATAAGAAAGGCTTTGAAAACCATTCACGATGTATAAATCCTCATCTCCATCGTGATCTGCATCAAAAAAGCATGTGCCCCATGCCCAGTGCCCTACCTCAACTCCATAACTACCCGCTAGATTCTCAAAGATTCCAGATGATGTTCCGGTATAAAGCCTGTTGGGTCTGAATTCTGAAATGTTAGTTACATATATATCAAAAAAACCATCTCCATTGTAATCGCCTATTGTAGCGCCCATTGCCTCTCCCGTATTGAAAAGTCCGTAAGATTTCACAGATTCTCTGAAGGATTTACCTTCGTTATTCACGTAATATCTACTGTGCCCAAAGTCATTCAATACGTATAAATCCATCCAGCCATCTTGATTTGCATCAATTGGAATGCTGTACCATGTAGCTCCTTTGTCGTTAATTTTAAGAGAAGTGCCCACCTCGTCAAACGTCCCGCCACCATTATTTCGAAACAGTCTGTTTGGTTCTAGATAATCGTTGATATAGATATCCAAGTCTCCATCATTATCATAATCCCACCACAGCGAACCATTGTTAAAGCAGGAGGTACATGAAGTAATCCCTGATTCTTCCGACACATCCTTAAAAGATCCGTCTCTTTCATTGTGATATAGTTGAGTATTAGAAAAATGGGTCAAGAATAAATCCGGGTACCCGTCATTGTCATAATCCCCCCAACTAACTCCTCTCTTCTTATCGTTAAATTCGTCGCTGCTATATTGTACCCTGAACCCTGCATCTGCGGTAACATCTTCATACCTGCCAAAACCATTGTTGTTTAACAATCGACTCCAAGTCTCAGGTTTTGATGGCTGATACGAATCGGAAGCCACAATGAATATATCAAGATCACCATCCAAGTCATAATCAGCTACCGCGCAACCGAAATTGTTTTCAATTTTGGTAGTACTTCCCAAACTAATTTTCTGGAAAGTCTGCGAATGAAGTACGGCAGGACTTAAAAGATTGAAACAGATTAAGAATAGGGTCGGAAAAGAATTAAAAAATGCACGTGCTTTCATAATGCTTCTTCTGTTTTCGTCCACAATTGCAAGTATTCGTTGTTCCTTGAAACCAGAATACCTACTGCCCCGTCTGTCAAATTGATTTTTGCAAGATCCTTTACATTTCCACTAAGATTTAATCCTGACTTAGAGTTTTGTACTGAAGTAAAGGATCCGGAACCATCTCCTATGAGGTAGACTCCCGTTCCGCCATCGTAGCGAATAGTTTCAGTCTCTGATGCATAAAAATTACCCGCGGCAATTACATCGAGAATTTCGTCTCCATTGAGATCAAGTAGCTCGATACTCAAGAGTGGAGAGAACTGTGCAAGTGCTGGTAAATGCACGATATCAAAACGTCCGTTCCCATCATTGATCAAAGCACAGCTTCGAAATTCTTTAGCTTCCAAATGCAATGATGCTTCCAAGCTCGGAAGTGAATATATGTCCTCTAAACTTGCCTTGGCGAAGCTCGCATATGTTGGGAATTTTTTAGCCACATCAGGCACTTGTTGGGAAGAGCACTCCCTACCTCTAATCGGATAGTTATTTCCTTTAATCTGCTTCGAGAGTATGATATCTCCTGTGTTATTTCCATCAAAATCGTCGTAATAAATATGAAGTGGGTTTTCCACTGACGGATGATACTTATTATTGGCTCCAATATTTCCTACTACGTAATCAGTATCTCCATCATTGTCCAAATCTCCGCTTGATATCGAAAACCACCAACCACTTGATTCAGCCAAGCCTGTATCAATAGATGTTTTCGCATACTTCTCATTCTCGTACTCAAGGAAGGTTATGGTCATCCACTCCCCTACGATCGCAATATCCAGATCACCATCATTGTCGAAATCTGAGAATTCCATATCTGTGATCATGCCAATAGTTTGTAGGTCAGGGGCTACTTTTTGAGTCACATCAATGAATTTTCCATCAACATTTTCAAGTAAATAACTTTCAGGGCTTGTCGGGTACTTTTTTGGGACAACTCTCCCTCCTACCACAATATCCAAATCATCATCTCCATCAATATCGGAGCAGATCACTTTTGAGCCACTGGACGAAATTTTGGGCAGTGCTTCTATTGATCTGATAAAATTTCCAGTTCCATCATTGAGATATAGACGATCTTGGAGGAGTTCATCGCGATTGAATTGATTACTTCCACTTATTACATATAAGTCTAAATCGGCATCATTATCAGCATCAAAAAACAACGCTCCCTGATCTTCAAATCGCTTATCCTTGTTCCAGCTGCTTTGAGAGCGCTTGGAAAACTTACTCTCCCTATTTTGAACATAGAGTGATGCCTCCTCTCCTGCAGATCCTCCAATATAAAAATCCTCCAGACCATCATTATCCACGTCACCTACCGCTACAAATGGGCCATTTTCAGATAGTTTATGTGGCAATAAAATTTCTTTCTCAAAATCATCAAAGGCTACTTCAGTGTCTTTGTGAAGCAAATCAAGGTTTCGACTGATCTCTTTGAATATCGGAGCTGGACTAGAGGTCTTTGCCAGTCTTACGAATTCAGCACCGTATTTTATTTCTAAAGTTTTATTGATCTCTATATCATCAATCACAGTCTGCTTACCATCTGGCCATTTCACATTCAATGCACCAATTGATTGAACATTTCCCAAACCGAAATGCAAAGTATAGTCACTTGACGAAAGGTAGCCTCGAGTTGGGATTACATCCTGCCTTTGAATCTTTTCATCGTATACGATCTCTACTGACGCGCCAATAGCAAATGGATTAGACTTATTCCCAATAAGTTTGACCTTCAAATAATTGTTTGCTGTCAGTTGCGAGGTTCTGTTTTCAAGTATCTGTGATGGTTCGTTGAGGTTGTTTGTGATCAAATCAAGATCTCCATCCAAATCAAGATCGGCAAAGGCAGACCCATTAGAGTTAGTGGCTATAGAAATACCCCATTCATCACTTAGGTCTTTGAATGATAAATCACCGTTATTTCTAAAAACAAAGTTCTTGATTTTTGTTTGCGGAATTTGAGCAATTAAGTCGTCAAAGTATTTTTTATGCTTTGTGGTATCGTAGTTTTTTTTCTTAGCCTTGAAGTCATTGTCAATGATATCTCTATAAATACCATTGGTTATGAAAATATCTTTTAATCCATCATTATCAAGATCGACCATAAGTGGGGACCAGCTCCAATCTGTCTTGTCCACACCTGCCATTTGTGCTATCTCTGTGTAGGGCTGTGAGTTCCCCAAATTCAAGTGTAAAGTATTGGTAGAATACGGATAGTGGTATCCGCGTCGGACAATGGTTCTAAAATCTTCGGAGCTCATACTCCCCATATTTCTTTTGGATCTTTCATGGCTTTTCATTGCCATATCAAGCACATACAGATCATTGAGTCCGTCATTGTTGATGTCTGCATAATCCGTTCCCATTGAGAAAAAGGAGATGTGCCGAAAATGTTCTTTTATGCGGTCGGAAAATGTCCCATCTCCATTATTGATGTATAAATTATCAGGCTTAATGAAGTCATTGGCAACATAAATATCAAGAAGTCCATCTGCATTAAAATCTCCAACTGAGGCGCTCAGCCCCCAGCTTCGATTGAGAATACCGGCTTCTTTTGTAATGTCTATGAATTTCCCTTCACCATCATTTTGATATAGTTTGTCTGAATATTGGTAATCAAAACCTAGCATCTCCTGATCACCGGTCATGATTTTGTTCATATTGACCCAGTCAATTGGGTGGTTGACCAAATACATATCGAGATCGCCATCCATATCCATATCAAAGAAGTAGGCCTGACTAGAATAGGAATGATCATCTAGATTATAATCAGATGCTTGCTCTGTAAAGCCAAGCTTACCATTGTTAATAAAAAGCTGATTTGTTCGATAGCGCTTACTATGATCTCCAGACTTGCAGACGTAGATGTCCAAGTTGCCATCATTATTTACATCCACAAAAGAAACTCCTGTGGTAATTCCAAAATCTCCAGATACACCAGCTTGAGTTGATATATCTTCAAACCGAAGGTCTCCTTTGTTTAGAAAAAGCTTGTTCTTCCCTACCGTAGATGCAAAGTAGATATCTGGTAGCCCATCGTTATTTATATCTCCAACTGCAACTCCACTTCCGTTATAATAATATAAGTAGTTGAGGATGTTTATCCTGTTGTTTTCCACCAGGGTGTTTTCAAAATTCACATTGGATCGTTCAGAATCCAGTTGGTTAAATAATTGAAAATCTTTTGAATCTGAAACTTGGGTTGTCGAAGAATTTCGCTGACATGAAATAATTCCAAGTGCAATGAGGAGTAGCACAAAACTTCTCAAATGTGATGTGATTTTATCTACCTTAAGCATTTAGCAAATAAGGAAATTCGTTTAACTAAGTAAAAAAGGAAAGAAAAAAAGCAGCAATCGCTTAAAAGCGACTGCCGCAACACAACAAAAAAACAAAATACTTTTAATCAATAATTAGGGTCTTGCTGCAACACCCCAAATTGAAGGTCAATTTGCATTGCTGGGATCGGCCAATAATTATGTTTTGGCGATACAAAGTCAGTGCTATTATTATACGTTCTGATGTTTCGTTCTGCTTCTACGAACGCATCGATCGTTTGCTCAGCGATCCCCCAACGTACGAGATCAAAGAAGCGCATTCCTTCCATAGCAAACTCAAGACGCATTTCGAATCGAACTGCTTTCCTACCGTACTCCTGATCAGGAAATGAAGGGTACATGCCCAGATTGTAATTAGCAGCTGGCTGAGTCATATCAATATCAAGGACATAACCATTCTCAAAAGTTGAATTGTTTATTCTTCCCATCACAATATCATCGGCTGCTCTTGCTCTTATTTGATTGACAAGATCTCTGGCTAATGCTAGATCATTTTCCTCAACCGCAACTTCAGCTCTCCATAGTATGACATGCGAAAGTCTCAATAAGGAGAAATTCGTAGCATTCACTCCAGGAGACCAGTGACCGGAAGGGTTTGGCGCAATTTCAGAACGGTTTGATTCATAAAACATCAACTTTTTATGACTAAATGGTCCCATTTGATCAGAAAAACGTTTCATATTGGAACCTGTCCATGGACCCCAATCTAAGAAAGGAATTCCACGTCTTCCGATGGTCCAATCTACTCTCGGATCTAGCATATGATCTGTAGGAGTAAATGCCTGATCAAATGTCACTCCCATATCTTCTACAAGTAAATTATCCAGATAGGTGTCGTGCATTGGTAATCCATCGGCATCAACTTTAAAAGCGTTGAACAAGCTGAATGATGGTGGACAGTAATCAAATCCAAGTCCTAAACCATTAGGAAAAAGTGTTTGATGATCCTGACCCGAATTTGTTGGATCACCTCCATCGTTTACAGAATACTGGATTTCAAAAATGCTCTCAGCATTGTTTTGATGCATCTCATGAAAATTCTGCTCAAATTCTGGCATCAACATAAATGGCCCATTGTTGATAATATCATCAAGTAATGGTTTAGCCAGATTGAATTCCTGCTGAAAAAGATGAACTCTCGCCTTAAATGCTTTGGCTGCCCACCTAGATGCTCTTCCAACTTCCGCAGGCGAATCATCCATATTGTTATCGATCCCCCATTGGATATCTTCCTCAATCAAATCCCATACTTCTGTGTCATTACTTACTGTAATGGGATCAACATCTTCCGTGATGTAAGGAATATTTCTAAACTTAATTCTTAGCTGGAAATGGTACCATGCTCTAAGAAATCGCGCTTCAGCTTCAATTTGATTAGCATTTTCTTCAGAGATTTTACCATTCTCTCTGACCAAAGCCAATACCTCCAAAACATTGTTGGACCTAGAGACTGCATCATAATGCACCTGCCATGCGTCTCTAAGCCAGTCATTGGCTGGGTTGACGTCAAAAGTCTCAAGTAATACTAAATCAGCCCAAGGTCCGGTTTCATCACCCTTGTAAGCATCATCAGATACCATGTCTCCAAACACCCAGTTGGTACCAGAACCACCACCAACGAATCCATGATCTGCATCGTTGCTAATTCCATCCAACATGGAATATGCTCCTACCAATATTTCATTTACACCTTCTTCTGTAGCTAGTACATTTTGATTCACTCCGCCATATGGCTCCAATTCTGAAAATGAGTCAGAACAGCTACTTAGAAGTACTACTGATAATCCAAGATATATAATTAAATTTTTCATTTTCATTTCATTTAAAAGGTCAAATCCACACCAAATAAAAACTGCTTCGCAACAGGCCATGTACTAATATCAACTCCTCTATTTTTCTCAATTGATGCATTGGCATTCGATTGATTAGGATTTCCAAAATCCGATACTTCCGGGTTCAACCCTGAGTAATTTGTCATTGTAAACAAATTGGTAGCCATCCAGTAAAGACGTACTTTTTTGATATTCAAAGAGTTTAATATTGATGAAGGAAGACTATACCCTATTTGCAGATTTTGCAACCTTAGGTAGCTCCCATCTTCTACATATACAGTAGAAGCCTGCATCTCTGCTGTATTGGCAGTAGCAGTGGCTCGTGGTAATGAAGCTGCCTCATTGTTGCCATTAAGGTAAGGACTACCCCAAGACTTGTATAGTCTTTCAGGGCTTTTAGGTCCATCAAATAGCCCATAATCCATAAATCGTTTGCCGTAGTTAACTATATCATGGCCTACGCTTGCATAAAAAGTCATAGCAAAATCAAACCCTTTATAAGCAGCTCCTGCATTAAGACCCATCGTAAAATCAGGGTGCGGATTGCCAATATAGCTACGATCTTCATCGTTGATTACACCATCATCATTAATATCGACGATTCTAAGGCTTCCCGGTCTGTTGTACCCTTCTTGTACTTCATTGGTTGGCCAGCCGCTAGCTTCTGCATCTGTTTGAAAAATTCCGTTAACCGTATAACCATAAAATTCTGGAAATGAGCGTCCGGTTTCTACTCTGGTGTAAACCTGATTTCTTGCATTATCTCCAAGAATAACGTTTCCTTCGATACCAGATAATTTGGTCACCTCATTCTTATAACGGCTATAAGTAAGTGATGCGAAATAAGTCAGTTCATGATTGAAAGCTCCTGAATTATAATCTAGAGTTATATCTACTCCTTTGTTTTCCATATCACCTACATTCAAGGATGGAACTCCTGCTTTTCCAACCACGTCAGGAGTAGGAACGCTTACCAACATATCACTTGTGAATCGATTCCATAGATCAATTGAAACCCCGAACGAGCCAAACAATGTAGCATCAATCCCAACGTTGCTTGAAGTAGTGATCTCCCATGTTGTAACTTCGTTACCTAAGAAATCAGCTTGAAATCCTGCAGAAATAGAGTTATCGCTCCCGCCTAAAGCGTATCCAGAACGTCCTGGATTAGTAGAGTAAGTAGAGAAGCTGTTATAATCTCCAGTCTGATCATTTCCTGACTGTCCCCAACTACCTCGTATTTTCAGAGCATCTAGCCATGAAGACGTTCCATCCAAAAAGGATTCCTCTGAAACTGCCCATCCTAAAGATACTGCTGGGAAGTATCCAACAGGATCAACTGATCCGAACCTTGATGATTTGTCTCTACGCATCGTGAAATCAACTAAATACTTACTCTTATATCCGTAGTGCAATCTTCCAAATAGTGAGTAAAGCGTATTTTCATTTCTACCACCTCCTGCAGACACGATTTCAGGAGCAGCATTGAGAACCAAATAGTTTGGATCTTCAAAAGCAAATCCAGATTTGGTTACATTCACATTCCTAAAGCTTCTCTTGTAAGCTTCCATTCCAACAAGAATCTCTACCTCATGAGAGGCGCCAATCTTTTTCTTATAATTAATGGTATTGGCAAAATTCCATCTAATATCTGTAAAGGAATTTTCGTTGAGAGCAGTTTCGGTTCGTCCTGTGGAATGCTCTGGTTCTTTAAGTTGAGGGTTATAACTTCTGCCAAGTCGCAAATCATAACCATACAGGGTTTTTACATCTAACCCTTTGATTGGTGTTATCGTTGCGTAAGCATTTCCTACCAACTGATTGTTGTTACCCTGGTTTCGCTGCTGTCTGGTAAGGAACGCAAATGGTGTTTCAATAGCACCGACTCTTCCTCCAACTCGGTTACCAGCAAAGTTTCCTGCTATATCATATTTCGGTAAAAGTGTGCTAACCTCATATACATCTTTGAAAAAACCTTCAGTTTGATTATTTGAATTATAGCCATGATTTCTCGCTCGATTGAAGCTTGTTCTCTGACCAATGGTTAACCATTTATTGAGCTTCGAATCTGTATTCGATCTCAGACCGATTCTATCATAAGAAGTGTGTATCAATTGACCTTCCTCCTCGTAATAATTGACATGGAAAGAGTAATTGGTTTTTTCAGATCCTCCAACAATGGCGAGGTTGTAATCCTGAATTACCCCTTTTTGATAAGTCTCATCAAGCCAATCCGTTCCATTAGGATTTACTCTTGTAATTGGGTTGCTAAACTGATCATAGTCAGCCAATGAAGTTCCAGCATCCCCATCGAAACCACCATTTGGCAGTAAGAAATCAGGAACCACTGGGTTTTCCCCGCTTCCAAAGTGAGGGTCATTTACTTCGATTGCACGATCATTTACAATATCATCATTGCGATCTTCCAAAAACCTCATTTCTCCAGTGAGTAATGGGTCTATAATAATATCATGCTTCGCTTTTGGGGTTACAAATCCAACTCTTGAAGTTATCTCAATTTGGAGTGGTTGTGATTTTTTACCTGATTTGGTAGTAACCAAAATTACACCGTTTGCTCCTCTAGTTCCATAAATGGCAGTAGATGCAGCATCTTTCAATACCTGAATCGATTCGATTTGGTTTCCTGGAGGTGCCGGAGCTCCAAATACGCCATCTACTATCCACAAAGGGTCATTGTTGTTGATAGTACCAATTCCACGAATCCTGATTCTAGAGTTTCCTCCTGGTGTTCCCTGGTTGGTTACCGATACTCCTGCAACACTTCCTTGAAGTGCTCTATCTACTCTTCCACCAGGTTGTTGTGCGATATAATTTTTGTTTACAGTGGCTACAGCTCCTGTTATTTCGGATCGCTTTCTAGCACCATAACCAATAACTACAACTTCGTCTAGTTGATCACTGTCTGGTTCAAGCGAAATATCAATAACCGATCTGTTATTAACAGGTACTTCCATTACTGTATACCCTACAAAAGAGATGAGAAGCACCGCGTCTTCAGCTACCGAGAGACTGTATTTCCCTTCAAAATCTGTGGTTGTTCCTTTTGAAGTACCTTTTATAATCACTGTAGCACCAGGTAGTGGCTCACCTGTTTCATCCCGAACCGTGCCTTCCACCTTGATGTCAATTATTTCACTTATGAAGGATACCTTCTTATTCTTCTTTTCCTTCCTTACGAAAATATTATCATTGACACGCTTAAACCTTAAGCTTGACTGACTTGAGATATCCAAAAGAACCTCACCCAGGGTTTTCATATTAGACTTAATGGAAATATTAAAGTCTAAATTGACATCATCACTGTTGTAAGCAAATTCGAATTTAGTCTGGTTGGACACTTCTTGGAATATGTCCTGAACACTCTGGGTACCTTCCTTTATGTTCACTTCAATCTTGTTCACACTCTTCTGCTGGGCATCTGCATCTCTTGCAAATAGCAATGAAGAGCCAATAATAGCGTTGACAATTGCGCCGTAAATACAGTATTTGCCTAGCATAATTAGTTGTCTTCGTATTCTTAATTCCATACTTTTACATGTTTTTAATTAAGTTTTTACTGATTTTTTTAAAAGCATTTTTTTGAGTCCGCAATGCCCCACATTGCGGACTCTCTTTTTTAAGGGTCTTTGTAGCGTCTGTTCATCATAATAGAGTTATAGTTATTACTTCTTTAAAAGCGTTACATTCTTTTCATTGATTTCATAGTCGAAAACAAATGAATAGGATAATCCTTTGAGCACTGCTTCAAGGCTTTGGTTATTAAATGTTCCGGTGAACGTCCCCTGTATTCCCTCTCCTTTGATCTTTACGCCATACCATCTTTCCAGCGTTTTTACCATCTGTGAGAATTCACTATTTTGAAATTGAAGGATACCATCTCTCCAAGCTTTTAGGGATGATAGATCAGCCTTGAAACTAGAAATGGTCTTTTTGCACTTATTGTAAGCCAATCCATCTCCCGGAATCAATTTGATTGAAAACTGACCGATATTGTCCTTATCTTCTACCACAACCTTTCCCGTCACCAAACTTACCTTCACATCATTGTCATCTTCATAAGATCGTATGTTGAATGAGGTTCCCAAAGCGCTCGTGACTATGTCTTCACTTTTAACTCTAAAAGGACGCAGTGAATCTTTTGCTACTTCAAAAAAGGCTTCCCCCTTCAATTCAATCATTCTTTCTTCCGCGGTGAATTTTGACAGATATCTAATACTACTCTCAGCATTTAGTGTGACCTTGGATCCATCAGGCAATCGAATAATTGACTTTTGACCTGCTGGATTTCGTTTCTCAATGAATTCCTTTTGTACAATTTTGACTTCCTCCTCTTTTGGTAGCGTAAAGAGTACCGCAATCCCTATTAGAATGGTTAAGGAGGCTGCAATCTTCCAAGAACTGAAATAAGTCATTGATCTTGATTTTGCACTTTCCTCGTTTTTAATTTCCCGTTCGAGGGGAAGGTTGTGAGAAATGCTCAAATCGGATTGATCTTTCAGACTATCAATTTTTTCAAATAACAGCTCTTTATCCCAATGGTATTTCGCCTTTTGAGTCCAAGCTTCGTCTACTTGTTCTTCTATCGATTGTTTCCCTTCTTCCGAATAAAACCATTCTAGAAACTGCCTAGCTTCCTCGGGGGTACATTCATTGTTGAAGAATTTTTTGCCTAATTCTGAATACATCTTTACTTAATTGCTTGGTATGTATAGCCACAAGCCTATCGATATACTCAGTGCTCAGAAAAAAAAATTAAAATATTAAGAAAGAATACGTCTTCATTTTTGAATAGACGCAAAAAAAAGACGTCAAAAGCTATTGAAAATAGAATAATAGGAATTTTCGAAACAAAGTCGAAATCAGCCTATATGAATCGAATATAAAGGTTGGAACTAGTACTGCAGCGCTAAAACGGAATTAAGTGATCCAATGAATTAAGAGATCGCCTGCAACTTGATGAGCTTATCCTTTATGGTTTTAGTCGCTCTAAAGAAATGATTTTCTGTTGTTCTCTGGGATATTTCAAGCTTATTGGATATTTCCTCTATGGATAGATGTTCCTGAGTTTTCATCATAAACACTTGACGCTGCTGCTTAGGCAATTCGTCGATGACTCCCCTTGAAATAGACTCCATATCCGAAAATATGATATAATCCTCAACCTGGTTGCTTGAAGTAACTCCATTTAAGAAACTATAATTTTCGAATGCTTGTTGATATGTTTTTCTTCTGAGATTCTTCAGAATATATGATTTGGCAATTGTGAGTAAGTAAGAATTGATGGATAGACTTTCATCCAGACTGGATCTATTCTTCCAAATTCTTAAGAAAACTTCCTGAACCACTCCTTCAGCGTCCATCTGGCTGAGGTTCAAGCTGAGAGCTGTATGAAGTATTTTGTCCGCATACTTATCATACAAAACTTTAAAGGCTTGAGTATCGCCTTTTTTAATTCTTTTTACTGTGCTTTTATCTCCTTTTTGAGTGAAGATTTTCATCATATATAAAGTTGTAAAAGTCTACTTAATAGGCGTTCTTTTTAATGGATAAGTATACCAATTTGTCAAAACAATATTGAATCCGACTCCCAATTTTAACAAATTAGAAATTAAATAAAACATTTATTTCAATATTTCGTAGCAGAGGATCATAAAAAAAAGGCATACAACGTCACCTTTTTCGAAGATAATCTATCAAAGAAAATATTGGAAATTAAGCGAGAGCAGATTTATCTTAATTGAAAGAAAAATTAAGATAAATCGCTATTCCAATAAATCTTGAAATGCCCCAATTTAAACAAATAGAAGCTTTTTTAATTCCCAAAGCTGAATTACAATACAAATAACGCTTTTAAATCTGACTTACTATAGATATTTATCAGACTAAACCGGCCCGCTCAAGTAGCGCTTCAGGTGTAGGTTCTTGACCTCTGAATTTTTTGTAAAGTTCCATCGGGTGTTCAGTTCCTCCTTTGCTCAGTATATTTTCTTTGAAAGAATCAGCAGTAGGCTTATGGAAAACTCCATTCTTCTTGAATAGTGAAAACGCATCTGCGTCCAGCACCTCTGCCCATTTGTAGCTGTAATATCCCGAGGCATATCCGCCTCCAAAAATATGGCTAAACTGCACACTCATATTTGTTCCACTCACTGAAGGGAATAAATCAGTTGGTGAAAAGGCTTCTTTTTCAAAAGCAATGACGTCCTCAATTCCTTTTGCCTCATCCACGGTCATGTTGTGCCATTTCAAATCAAGTAAACCAAAGCTTATTTGTCTTACGGTAGCGTAGGCTTCATGATAGATTGCACTCTCTTTTAACTTTTCTATATAATCAGATGGAATTAACTCTCCTGTCTTATAATGGTGCGCAAAAAGTTCTAGGCATTCTTTTTCATAGCACCAATTCTCAAAAATTTGAGATGGAAGCTCTACAAAATCCCAATACACGCTTGTACCTGATAAACTAGAATAAGTTGTATCCGCCAACATGCCGTGTAATGCATGACCAAACTCATGAAACAATGTTTGAACTTCGTCAAATTTCAAAAGTGAAGGACTGTCAGCTGACGATGGGGTGAAATTACAGACAATACTTACCTGAGGTATTATTTTGGTCCCTCCCACTTTTTTCTCTTCACGATATGAGGTCATCCACGCTCCTCCTCGCTTGCCTTCTCTTGGAAAAAAGTCTGCTAAAAACACCGCTGTAACCTCTCCAGAAATGTTTTTCATCTCATACGCTTCCACATCTTTATGATAAACTGGAATGTCGTCATTTCTCTCAAAGGTTATGTCGAATAATTTTTCTGCAGTCTTGAAAACACCCGATATCACATTTTCAAGCTTAAAATATGGCTTGGTAAGTTCATCGTCCAAATCGTATTTTTTCTTTCTCAGTTTCTCGGAATAAAAAGCCCAATCCCAACGTTCAAGATCGTGCTCTACTTCAAGGTCTTTCATGAATACCTTCAATTCCTCATATTCGGTTTTTGCCTTTGGAAGTGCTTTTTCTAGCAAATCTTCTAAGAAATCGATGACTTTTTGAGGGGCTTCTGCCATCCTTTCTTCCAAGACGTAATTTGAGTAGGTTTCATAGCCTAAAAGTGAAGCTATCTCAGCTCTCAAAGATATGATTTGCTTAATCACGTCTTGATTATCTCGCTCGTCTCCTTTGAGTGCTTTGCTCATATAAGCTTTGTAAAGTTGCTCTCTTAGGTCACGGTTTTCTGCATGCTCCATGAAAGGGATGTAGCTTGGGGCTTGCAAGGTGAAGATCCAGGCATCAGGTTTATCTTTTTGCTCAGCGCTTTCTTTGGCTCTGGCAATAACATCGGCGGGCAATCCAGCCAGATCTGACTCATTGTTTATAACAAGCTCATAATCATTGGTTTCTGCCAATACGTTTTCACCAAACTGCAATGAAAGCTGAGCCAATTCCATCGATACCTCTTTGAAACGTGCTTTCTTTTCTTCACTTAAATCTGCTCCATTTCTCACAAATCCCTTATGGGTTTTTGTGAGAAGCATTTTTTGCTCGCTATCCAGATCAAAAGCATCTTGATTCTCGAATACTTCCTTTACTCTTGACCAGAGTTTTTCATTTTGGTTTACCTCATTGCTAAAAGCTGAAAGCAATGGGGATGCGTCTCGTGCTACGGCTTGAAGGTCATCACTTGTTTCGGCAGAGTTTAGGTTAAAGAGAACAGAAGTGACCCGTCCGAGTATTTCTCCTGATAACTCCATGGCTTCAATGGTATTCTCGAAAGTGGGAGACTCGGTATTGCCAATAATCTGCTCCAACTCTGCTCGCGATAAGTCAATCGCTTTCTCTATAGCCGGTAAGTAGTGATCAATCTTAATTTCTTGGAAGGGGGGAATTTCGAAAGGGGTATCAAAAGTGCTTAAAAGCGGGTTTTTCATGACAATTAATCAATTTTTTTCTATAAAAATCAGTCTTTGATTTGAATTACCTTTGGAGGAAAATCCAAAAAAAGAGATATGGCAAAACAACTTCTTTTTTTTCTACTTTGTTCCATAGGACTGGGGCTTTTTGCTCAGGATTCGCTTCAGGTTGATCTTTCTACTCCGCAGGCCACAGTAGTCACTCATTTGCTCTATCTGCAGGAGGATTCTTACGATAAAGATAAGGCTGCTGTCCCCTTCAACCTCTCCAATAGAACAAAGGAGGAAGCCGTGGAGTTGGCCATCAAACTCAAGCAAATTTTAGACGGTGAAGGTATTTATATCGAGATAAGTGAACTGCCAAAAGATCCTAATTACTACGACTCTGCTTTAAGAAAGCCACAGTATGTTCTTACGGCCAAGCATCCAGAAATTTATCTTACAAAGACCAATAATGAATGGTTTTACTCTGAAAGATCCATTATCTATATTGACATTTTGCATGAGGAAGTCTTCAACTTTGGAACAGATTTCCTGCTCAGGCATTTGCCAAAATTAGGTACAAGAAAAATTTTAGGTCTTTATTTATATCAGTATCTGGGAATCCTCATTCTCGCATTTCTAAGTGTATTGATTCATAAAATTTTTACTTTTCTAGTACAGAAAATTATCCTTAAAATACTCCTTAGAGCTGGTTATGAGCAACTTGCAGGGAAGTACTTATTACCAGTTGCAAAACCAGCAAGTTTGTTCTTGGTGTTTCTTCTACTGGTTGTTTTTGCACCGGCGCTTCAGCTTCCTCCTGATATCTCGAGATATGTGATAGCAGCACTCAAGGCTCTACTTCCGCTGTTTGGAACGATTGTGTTTTACAGGTTGGTGGATCTTCTGGCTATGTATTTACAACGGCTCGCTAAGAAAACGAAGAGCACGCTGGATGACCAGCTTGTTCCGCTTTTGCGCAAAACACTCAAAACGTTTGTAGTCGTTATAGGTACGCTATTCGTACTTAGTAATCTGAACATAGACATCATTCCATTGCTCACTGGTTTATCGATTGGTGGTTTGGCTTTTGCACTTGCTGCACAGGATACAATTAAGAATTTCTTTGGGTCACTCATGATCTTTATTGACAAACCGTTTCAGATAGGCGATTGGGTTACTTCTGGCGAGATCGATGGTACGGTAGAGGAAGTTGGGTTTAGGTCTTCCAGAATTCGTACGTTTAGAAATTCTCTCATGTATGTGCCAAACGGCAGAATGGCGGACAGTACTATAGATAATCATGGCTTGAGAAAGTATAGGCGGTTTTACACTCAAATCGCTTTGACATATGATACTCCACCTGAGCTCATTGAAGCGTTTGTAGACGGATTGAGGAGGGTTGTTGAAAATCACCCCGACACAAGAAAGGATTATCACAACATCTACTTCAATGACATGGCGTCATTCTCGCTAAATGTGATGTTCTACATATTTTTTGAGGTTCCGAATTGGACGGAGGAGTTGAGAGCAAGGCATGAAGTCTTGCTTGAGATTTTGAAATTGGGCAAGGAACTTGGGGTCAATTTTGCTTTCCCTACTCAAACGCTTCAAATGGAAACCTTACCTGGACAGCCTTCGCTTTCTCCTACTTATATGGGAAAGGATGAATTGAAATTGAGAGTGGATGAGTATTTCGGCAAGAGTCAGTAGAAAGCAAGGTTTCACTTATCCTTACTCCGTGCACAAAGAATTAAAACAATAATACATGAAATCATACGCCCTGATAAAAAACGGATCATCAGACAAAGCTTTTGAGCTTCGCAAATCCAACACTCCTTCACCAAAGGCTGGAGAAGTATTGATAGAATCGGAGGGTTTCGGTTTGAACTTTGCGGATGTGATGGCCCGGCTTGGCTTGTACAAAGATTGCCCTCCTCTCCCTGCTGTAATTGGCTATGAAAATGTGGGTCGTGTAAAGGAACTGGGCGAGAGTGTGACTAGTGTGAAAGTCGGGGATCGGGTATTGGCTTTTACTCGATTTGGTGGTTATGCTGATCATGTGATAACTCCTGAAATGGCACTCGCTCCTATTCCTGAGTCAATTTCGGTTGGGGAAGCTACAGCTTTAGCAACTCAATATATAACGGCATATTTTGCTGCAGAGGAATCGATCAATTTGCACGAGGGGGATCATGTGCTTGTACATGCTGCAGCTGGGGGTGTGGGTACCGCTTTGATTCAGCTACTTAAAAATAAAGGGTGTGTTGTATTCGGAACTGCTGGCTCTGAGGAAAAGTTGGACTACTTGAAATCTCTGGGGGTAGATTATCCTATCAATTATAGAAAGGGTGATTATTTGCGGGAGATAGAGGGTCTGGGTTTTAAAGGAAAATTGGATGCCACTTTCAACCCTATTGGAGGCAATTATGTCAAGAAAGACTTCAAGCTTTTGAATTCTGGCGGGCGAGTAGTTATCTATGGCGCTTCGAAGTTGACGGATGCCAAAGGAAATATTTTTAAGATGCTGAAGTTGGTTTTTGGGTTTGGGTTCTGGAGTCCGATTGGTTTCGTATCGAAATCTACTTCGCTTATTGGAATCAATATGCTTCGTATTGCTGATGATAAACCTGAGCTCTTGGAAAGATGCCTTAGAGCTGTGATTGATCTATATGAAAAAGGGAAAATTAAGCCAACTGTTGGGAGAGAATATGAACACACGCAACTAGCAGAGGCTCATGACTTTCTTGCTTCCAGAAAGTCAATGGGGAAAATTGCAGTGAAGTGGTGATTGGAGTAAAAAAGTGCCATTGGAGAAACTAGTTAAAAGGCAATCAATAATTAAGTATCGTATTTTGAAATGGGGAATCTGGACAACTAGACGGGATAGAGGAAAGTATCCTTTTTTGAGTTATTAGCTGTCTTAGAAAAATACCTGATCTGACTTAGTTCTCTTTCATTTTTTTTTTAAAATGCTTTCAAAAAAGATACTTCCGATAGCGCGACGGCTATTGGATGCTGGAGACGCTCTTTGTCTCCGGGCAGCTTTTCTACTAATCTTGCTTTGGATGTCAGATATCTGCATACTGACATATTGCTTCTTATGAATTCATAAAAATCCAGTTATCTTGGTAGGGCTTACAAATCCTTACGAATGAGACATTTATTTTATTTTCTAGCTCCTACTATTCTTCTCTGCGTTGGTGTACTGGGATATTTTTACCCTTCGTGGTACTACGGTTATTTTGTGTTGGTACCGCTTGCGCTCATCGGGTTTTCTAATCGGTTTCAAAAGAGTCATGCTATTTTGAGGAATTTTCCTCTTCTTGGCTATTTCAGATATTTTTTTGAGGCGATATCTCCTGAGATCCAGCAGTATTTCATAGAACGGTCAACGGATGGTAAGCCTTATAGCCGAAATCACAGGGCTTTGGTTTATCGAAGGGCTAAGAATGTGAATGATACGAATCCTTTTGGGACGCAGTTGGACATCAATACGGAGGATTATGAGGCGTTGCGTCATTCTATATACGCTGTTCCTCCGTTTGAAGAATTTCCCAGAGTGATGATTGGCAGCTCGCTATGTAAGCATGTGTATTCTGCTTCTGTACTGAATATTTCCGCAATGAGCTACGGTGCGTTGAGTAAGAATGCGATTTTGGCTTTGAATAAGGGGGCAAAAAAAGGGGATTTCTATCACAACACCGGGGAAGGAAGTGTATCGGATTATCATATCGAGGGTGGAGGTGATTTGGTATGGCAGATCGGCACAGGCTACTTTGGTTGCAGAACTGCAGATGGGGATTTTGATCCTGAAAAATATCGGGAGAAGGTGGCACTTCCTCAAATCAAAATGATCGAGATCAAAGTTTCTCAGGGTGCTAAACCGGGACATGGTGGTGTATTGCCTGCGGCAAAAAACAATGAAGAGATTGCCCGCATACGAGGGGTGGAGCCTTTCAAAACGATTATATCTCCTCCCGGACATAAGAATATCAAAAAACCGGAGGATCTTTTAAATTTTGTTCAGCAGCTAAGGGAGCTTTCGGATCATAAGCCGATTGGTTTTAAGTTGTGCGTAGGGAGGACTGAGGAGTTTATTGATTTGGTTGAAAAGATGAGTGAGCTCAAAATATGGCCTGATTTCATTACAGTGGATGGTGCCGAGGGTGGCACTGGTGCTGCGCCTCTTGAGTTTGCAGATTCTGTTGGTCTTCCGCTTGAGCCTGCTTTGATCTTCGTTCACAAAACTTTGGAAAAGTACAAGCTTAGAGATGAGGTCAAAATCATCGCAAGTGGAAAGGTGCTATCTGCTTTTTCGATCTTGAGAATGCGAGCTCTGGGTGCAGATATATGTAATTCTGCAAGGGCGTTTATGTTTAGCCTTGGGTGCATACAGGCACTTAGGTGTAATTCCAACGACTGCCCTACTGGTGTGGCCACCACAGATAAGATGTTAGCTAAGGGTCTTGAGGTGACAGATAAATCGGAGCGTGTCTACAATTTTCACAAAAACACGATTCATGCTGTGCTAGAATTGCTTGGGGCTTGTGGCATTTCTCACACCAACGAAATCACCATTGACATGTTTGTCAAAGGTGATGAGATGGTGGCATTGTCCAATCGGTATTTTCCTGACTCAGTACTCAATCGGGTTGATGAGGACGGATAGGCACTGATAAGAGTGTTAATTCAAATGGTGAGCTTTGACGAGACGAAAGGATTTTACATCGATCAGTTCTTCTTCTTTCTCATTTTCGAAAAGTTCCTCTATTGCAATGAAAGCTGGGTGATGGTTTTCACCTTCATAGCCCATTAGAATAAAGTCCTCCTCTACACCATCCAATTGGATTTTGATTTCGTAGACGGTTTGAATTTCCTTGCCTCTGCCAAATCGTTCAACAAAGAAATTGGCTTTTTCGCCATCAATCATATTGGCTTTCAATTCCCATAGCTCGCCGAATTCCAAGAATGCTTTTACACTCAGGTCTCCTTCGTATTTATGGTGCTTGCTGTGATGATGGTGAATTTTCAGGTGTTCGAATTCTTCCTGAGGTGGATCGCTGACAAAGTACCCCGAGAAAAATTGAGCTGATACTGAAGAAATAATTAATAGCTGGATGAAAAAGATTAGCAATGGCTTTTTCATACAAAAAGTTTAAAACGGTTGAGGGCACAAAAGTAAAATTCATTCCATATGATCGATGTATAGTTCGACAAATCATCCGATTTTTACGATGAAATGATTAATCGACCCGATTAAGAAGGACTTGCAATTACAAATCCGTTTTAGACGAGCAACCATAGTTATTATAAATATTTGCCATTGTATGATACCACAAATTAGAATCGGGGGTGTTCCCGAGTATTTCAACCTTCCTATTTATCAGGCAATCGAAAAGGGTGTCTTCCAGGATCGGGGTATCGATCTGGTGTGGGAGAATGTCTCTGAAGGGACTGGTGCCATGGCAAAGAAGCTAAGTAGTGGTGAACTTGACTTGGCTGTCATTCTTACTGAGGGAATCACAAAAAGCATCATTGATGGAAACCCAAGTCGCATCATAAAAAATTATGTAGAGTCGCCCTTAGTTTGGGGGGTTCATGTTCCTTATTCCAAAGGGATTCTATCTCTTGATGAACTGGATAAGAAAAAGATCGCAATAAGCAGATTTGGGTCTGGTTCTCATCTAATGTCATTCCTATTGGCGCAAAGGGAAAATTGGGAAAAGGAAGATTTTGCATTCCATGTAATCAACAATCTGGATGGTGCTAGAGAATCATTTGGCAATCATGAAACAAATGTTTTCCTCTGGGAAAAACATACAACTCAACCGTATGTTGATGCTAAGGAGTTTGATAGAATTGATCATGTAGAAACTCCATGGCCTTGCTTTGTAATCGCTGCAAATAACGATGCGCTTTCGAAAAACACAAGCAATATCAAACAGATTTGTGATCTAATTAATGGAGCCTGTATGAGCTTGCAATCGAATCACAACCTGCCTAAAATCATCTCAGATACTTTTAATCTAAAATTGGAAAACACAGAGAAGATCGCCAACGAAGTAAAATGGTCAACTAAAACGGAAGTGAATGGAGAGGCTTTGCATAAGGTAATGAATACCTTGTCTGAGTTGGATTTGATACAAAATAAAATCCCAATGGATCAATTGGTTTTTTCTTTTTAACCTGAGCGATTTAAGTATCACTTAAAACCTCAACCTACACAGTGAGTCTTTTAAATTTTGATAAATGACGTGGTTGTCTCATGATGCCAAAGATTTTTTCCATGTCTCCTTTGAGCAGCTCAGGGCAGCACCTATAATAATGGTTTTAGGGATCAGCCTACTTTCAAATAGGCAGAGGGCTTCCTCCCGAATCGTTTCTCGAAGAGTGAAGAAAAATATGGAGAGTTCTTAAAACCCATGGCAACCGCCAATTCACTACTGCTCAAATAAACTCGATTTTGCGCTAGTTCCATCGCCTTGCTCAACCTAATCTCCTGTATAAATTGAAGTGGAGTCAACCCTGTGATTGCTTTGAGATATCGATATATACTTCTCTCACTCATGGCAACACTGTCAGCCAAGCGAGCAACACTGAAATTAGGATCGGAGATATTTTCTTCTACCTCATTTTTTAGCTTTTTCAGTGTTTTGTCTTCATAAGAAACTGGTTCAGAATTTTCCAGCGTCACCTCCATGCGTGACATGGCATTTGTAAAAAGGTTGCGAACTCTTATGATAAGTTCCTCTGGGTCAAATGGCTTTTGCAGGTAATCATCTACTCCCAGCATCAGGGCTTCTTTTCTTTTTATATCCTCTGACATGGCTGATAGATAAATAAATGGAATGGTCTTCCATTCAGCATGGGCTTTTACGCGTTGGGAGAACTGCAATCCATCCATACCGGGCATCATCATGTCCGAGATAATCATTTTTATATTTTCACTTTCGAGAACCTTAAGACCCTCCAGACCATTGGAGGCTTCCTTGATTTCAAAATAGGGTTTGAGAAGACCTGATAAATATTTTCGCATATCAGGGTTATCCTCCACAATCAATAAAAGGGGCTTCTCGCTAAGTCTGGTTAAAATATTGGTTGAGACAAAATTATCTTCAAGCGACTCTCCAATCTCAATGGCCGATTCTTCAAACTGTGGTGCATCGGCAGTCAGACTCTTAGGAAGGGATAGGGTAAATATGGATCCTTGTTGAAAAGTGCTCTCTACTTCTAAGTCTCCTCCGTGCAGTTGAGCTATCTCTTTCGAAAGTGCAAGTCCAACTCCTGTTCCTCCTGCATTTTTAGAAGTATTGGCTTGATAGAATCGATCAAAAACGTGAGGAAGGTCCTTTGGTTCAATTCCGACTCCCGTGTCTTTGACACATATTTTAATTTCGTTTTCTATCTTGGCATAGATGGAAATGGAACCGCCGGGATCAGTAAAACGAAGGGCATTGGAAATCAGATTCACAAGAATCTTTGAGACCTTCTCTGGGTCTATTTCCATGTAAGGATGACTCATATCTTCCCAATCGATTTTAACTCTCTGCTGACGAGACTTAATTTCATAAATAGAAATTATTTGACGGACAAGGTCATTGAAATTGACCACTTGCTTACTTAGAAGCATTTCACCCTCTTCCAATTTTGATAGATCCAAAATTTCGTTGACTAGCTTAACAAGGCTCTGAGTGTTTTGATACACCATTTCTAAGTTTTCCTCTACATCCAGAGACAGTTTCTCTGTACTGAGTATTCTTTGAACAGGTCCTTTTATAAGTGTGAGTGGCGTTCTGAGCTCATGTGCAACGTTGATAAACCATCGACTCTTAACTTCATTGCTGGATTTGATTTTTTCATTTTGAGATTCAATTTCTGCATTCTTTTTTCTCAATACGTCATTAGCTTTTTTCCTAAGCATATATCCTCTATATACAAGGAATACAATAATCAAAATAGAAACTATCCCTATGATTAAGAGAATCATGTAGGTATTTTGTCTTTTCAGATTGAAATCGGCTGTTTGTAAAGCCAGATTTTTTTCAGCTAATTCGCGCTCCTTTTTTTCTGTTTCGAATTTCGCTTTGGTTGTCTCTATTAAGCGGCTATTTTCAATATTGTAGAGCGAATCATTCATCGCAATTTCATTGGCATAGAAATCAAATGCTTTCTTGTAATCTCCTAGCTCATAATATGCTTTTCTGAGTCCTTGGTATGCATTTGTTACTATTTGTGCGTTATTCAATTTTAGGGCTAGCTCAAGTGCTTGAGTTGAATAATAAATAGATGAATCATATTTTTTTGTTACTAAAAAGTATGTTCCGTAATCCTGATAGGCAAAGGCCATTGCCTTTTGGCTATCGCTTAATTTGGCATACTGCAATTGCTTTTTAAGGTTAACGAAGGCTTCAGAAAACAGCTCTGCGTCTCTATAGGCAAGGTATAACCCTTGATATATTGAGGTGAGCAAACTTATGTCGTTTAAGGTCGTAGCTATATTTTTGGATTTCTCATAGTAATCCAGCGCCTTCTCAAATTCATTCTCAAAGCTATAAATGCCACCAAGATTGTGATACATAGCTGCAACGCTAATGTCTCTTCCAATTGATTTTGCCAATTCAATGCATTCTTCGTAATACTGTATGGCAATCTCATGATCTCCACGATAATCATGATTAATTCCAATTGACGCCAGTGCGAAATAAATATTGGTTGAATCCTGCAGCTCAACAAACAAATCGTATGCCTCATGATTTAGAATCAATGAGGCTGAAACATTATCTGAGTTTTCATAAAAATCTCCAAGCTTCAGTTTTGCATGCGCCAATCCGGACTTATCACCCTCTGCTTGGTATAGTTCGATAGATTTTTGGAAGAGCATCTCTGCAGAATCATATTTCCTATTGTCATTCAGGTATTCAGCCCATATAAGATGAATTTCGGGTGACTTGGAAGATGATGAGGCTTTTACCGTATTCAGAAAAAAAGATTGAGCCTGAACTGAATCCTGTGATTCGAAACCTCCAATCACTTGTCTTATGCTATCTATATTTTGAGAGTAGGCTCCACTATTGCAGGCTAGCTGCAAAAAGATAAATATGGCGGTAAGTCTTTTCAATCGCAGATTAATTATTTCAAATTACTTAGCTCTGAACGGTGCTATCAAGCTTTGAATAATACATTTGAAATATAACCCACAAAAAGCCAAATTGATATTAATGAGGGATAAAAAGTCAGAAATACCACATATAGGGTACTTCTATTTGATGATTTTTTTTATCATTCTTCCCTGCTCCAAAAATTGCTGAATTTGTCCTCCATCGCTATTTTCCAAGTGATTCTGAAGTGATTTTATTTGAATCAGATAGCTTTCAATACTCTCCAGAAGCATCTTCTTATTCTCTAGAAAAATTGGTGTCCACATCTCTGGTGAACTCTTCGCCAACCTAACAGTCGACTCAAAACCAGAACCGGCAAGCTCCAAAATAACTTCACCGTCTTTTTCCTTATTGAGTACAGTATTGCTCAATGCATAGGAAGTCACATGACTCAAATGGCTGATATAGGCGAGATGCCTATCGTGTTCCTCTGCTCCCATTTTCACCAAATAAAAACCTACTTGCTTGGCTGCTTCTTCAAAATGAAGTTTAATATCAGAAAGTGTCTTTTCCTCTTCGCACACTATGAGGCATTTATCCTTAAAGAGACCAGGAAAAGCTGCCTCTGGTCCAGAATATTCTGTCCCGGCAATAGGGTGTGCAGCAAGAAAATTACCTCGATTCTTATGATCTGCTATTTCGGCACAAATAGCTCCTTTGGTAGAGCCAAAGTCAACCACCAATTGATTCGGTCTTAGTTGATCAAGAATTCCCGGAAGCATTTTTCTTATTACATCTACTGGAATAGAAAGGATGATCCAGTCTGCCCATGCTATCCCCTCATTTAGGTCACTAAATTTAAAATCAATAATACCAAGAGTCTCAGCTGTATCCAAAGTCGATTGCTTACGACTATATCCTCCGAACTTAAATGTGTCTTTGTTTTTAAGGGCAAGAGAGAACGAACCGCCTATCAAACCAACACCTACTAGAAGAACCTTCTTTGTCATAATCTGTCAATGGATTTTTGAATGAGTTGCTTATCTAAGCAAAGTGAAACTCTAACATAGCTTTTCCCCTTATCTCCAAAAACGTGCCCCGGAGTAATAAATATATCTTTTTCGTATAGTAAGTAATCGCAAAGCTTATCAGAATCAGATTTATTGACCTTAGCCCAGACAAACATTCCTGCTTGATTTTCGGATACTGTACAATCCAGTTTTGTTAAAAAATCATTTACAAGGATTCGTCTCTCCCCGTAAATACTTGCTACCGTTTCGTACCAGTCCTGAGACAGGGCAAGTGCTTTGATGGCAGCAGCCTGAACGGGCTTAAACATACCAGAATCCATGTTGCTCTTCACTTTCAAAACTGGATTGAGTAATTCTTTATTTCCAGAAACCCAACCTACTCTCCACCCGGCCATATTGAATGTCTTAGATAGTGAATTCAACTCCAGTGCCACATCCATTGCTTCTTCTATATTGAAAATACTGAGTGGCTTGCCCGTCTGGATTAGACTATACGGATTGTCATGACAGAGCAACACTCCTTTTGCTTTTGCCAGCTTTACAAACTTGCGTAAAATCTCTTCCGTTCCTCTTTGCCCTGTAGGCATATGTGGGTAATTGAGCCAAATTATCTTGGTTTCGCTATAATCATGGTTTTCTAAGAAATTCCAGTCAGGTTCCCAGTTTGCTTCTTCCCTGAGTGGATACTGAAGAGGTATAGCTCCGACCATTTTTGTGACCGAAGAATAGGTAGGATACCCCAGCTCTGGGATTAGAACCTTGTCTCCGGCATTGAGATATGCGAGCGATATATGCGTAATTCCTTCTTTTGACCCAATCAACGGAAGTATCTCATCATCAGCTAATGAAATCTGGTATTGGGACTTACCAAAGGCTGAGATCTCGGCACGAAGTTCGGGAATACCTTGATAGGGCTGATAGCCATGGTTCTCCGGCGCTGAAGCAGCTTTGACGAGCTCCGAGATTACAGTTTTGTCGGGCATCAAGTCTGGGCTTCCGATTCCCATATTGATAATCTCTTTTCCTTCGGCCTTCAATTTGGCAACTTCTTTGAGCTTTTTAGAAAAGTAATATTCTTTCAACTCCAAGAGCCGATCAGCAGGATGGATGATCATGTCGTGATTAGATTCTATTTGATTTATTTCTACCTGATCTCAAAAATATATAATAATGAATCAGGTAATTGAATTAAGAGGAACCAGCTTCAAAATAATAAGTCAGGAAACTGTAAATCCTTTACTTGCTCGAAGATGAATTATCGACTCACAATTGCTGGATATAATCATCCAGTTTGGTATTTTCCTCCAAACCAAGCTTCTTTTTGATTCGATATCGAGCCATGCGCACGCTCTTAGATTCTACACTGAGTATCGTCGCTATTTCTCTATTTGTGAGATTCACTTTGATCAATGCACAAATTCTCTTCTCATGCTGAGTCAGACTCGCGCTTAGTCCATCCAATTGTCTATGAAAATCCGAATGTACGTTACCGAAATACTTATTGAAGTTCTCCCAGTCTTTTTCCAGTAATTTTCCAACGTTTATTTTTTGAAAAATACGTCTCAATTCTGCCGTGCTTTCCTCAGATTTAAGTTTCTCCAGCTCTTCCTCAACTCCTTTGTAGGAATTGTTGATATGCACCATATGCAATGTTTGTTGATAGAGCTCTCCTTTGTTTCTTTCAATTTCACTTTTCAGGTTTTGGTTCTCAAGAAACTGAACTTTCTGTCGATTCTTATTGCGCATGGCAAGAAGTAAGAATGCAAAAAGAGATAAGAGTACGACTGCTATTATTACCACAACTAATCTCTGACGAGAAAGGGCGTCTACCTCAGCTTGCTTTTCAAGTAAAGCAATCGACTTTTCTTTCTCAATGGTTTCTAGTCTCACGCGGAGATCTCCAAACCTTTCCTGTCGATTTTGAGTCTCAAGTGTATCTCTGTATTTGTCAACTATTTCGGAATAATGCAATGCCATTTCGGGTCTTCCTGACAACTTATATCCATCTCTTAAATGTTCGGCATTCTTAATAATCTTGACTGTCCCATTCCCTTTGACGGTTGATTTATATGCTCTTAGCGCAAAGTCAATAGCGCTATCATATAGATCTTTTTTCAGGTACAGTCGCGCAAGTTCACTATATGAATTTTCCCTTAAACTTTGTTCAATATTCCCTCCGTCCAATGTTTTCTTGTGGATGTCAATCGCTTTGTCCAGATCACCGTTTTTGCTATGTACATAGGCTATTTCGTAAACGACGGAAGTTATTCTAATTTGATTATCTATTTTCTTAGCTATTTCATGTGACTTGGTATAATACCAAAAGGCGCTATCTGTATCTCCGCTATCATCTAGTATATCTCCAAAAGTATCCATAGCACTCGATAGGCCCAGACTATCTTTATTTTGGATTGATACGAGTATATTTTTTCTCCCAAATTCTATGGCTTTATCAAACTTCTTCATGTAGCGGTATACAATAGCAATGTTGTTGAGCTCCTTATCGTAATCTGTAAGACCCGCCGACAGCTTCCTTTCATAGGCTTGAGTAAAATATTCCAGAGCTTCCAAATAATTGGATTGTTTCCCATTGAGTACTCCTATTCCGTTTAATGAATATGCTACATACTCGTTGTTTTGAGATTGTTCGAATAGTTCTAATGCGCTCTTATAGTAGGTTTCGGCTCTTTCATAATCTCTTAACCGCTCGTATATCCTTGCTAATTGATAGCACGAGATCCCATGATTATCAGTTTCCTTTTTCGACTTAAAATATGCTTCCGCTTTTGACAATAATGAATACGCAGAATCTAATTTCCTTTCATTAATAAACCAGACACCTTGGTTGATATAGGAATGGTGTATTCCTCTCTCATAATTGGTCTTGGTGCTAAGCCCATAAGCTTCTCGCGCAAGCGAAATTGACTCTAACACATTGCTCTCTCTTAATTTAAAAGAAGCATTGTTTAAGGAATCAATGGTTTCTATACTTTGTGAAATCGTGTTCTGATTGATCAACAATAGAATTAGGACAATGTGAATCGCTCGAAATGGAATGTTGAAAACCTGAGTCACCTGAGAATTAATTTAGATAGAGCCTCTTCCCTTTTGGTTGGCTGACAAAAGAAAATTAAAAAAACAATTTGATTGAAGGTCTTGCATAGAAGTAGATGTCCCAATATAAACTTCAATCCAGAAATTATTTAGCAGGTCGAAGAAGTAAGTTACCACCGTTATCGCAATCATAAAAAAGACGTCCTCTCTACTTCTATAAAACCAAAATTATTGACGATGTAGACGTTTTGTAGTCTTCGGTTATTGGCATAACTCAAGTCAAATATCAACTTTTGAGATATGATTATTCGGACATTTTAATAGATAAATCTACGATCAAATTTCAACCTGCTAATCTCTCAAGCAATCTTTAAATCAAATCAATAATGTACACAAAAGAAGCAATTACTAACAAGGAAAAAGAAATTGTCCAAAGCACCTTTGAGAAGGTTGCTCCAATTGCAGAAACTGCCGCAAGCATATTTTACACGAAACTTTTTGAGCTCGACCCTGAGTTAAAGTCGCTATTCAAAGGTGACATCAAATCACAAGGAAGGAAACTCATGACGATGTTGGGTGCCGCTGTGAAAGGCCTAGACGACATGGAATCTCTTCTACCAGTTGTACAGGGGCTTGGAAATAGACATGGTGGATATGGGGTACAAATTAAAGATTACGAAACTGTAGGTGCAGCACTGCTGAGCACTCTACAAACAGGGCTGGGCAATGATTGGAATGAGGAAGTAAGAGAGGCCTGGGTCTCTGTATACTCTGTATTATCAAGTGCCATGATCGAGGCTCAGTCCTAATCTCCCATATTCTCATTATGAAATACTTAAGCATAATTCTGTTACTCTTGGGTGCTGCCTTAACTGGTAGCGCCCAAGAAACACATGTGATATCTGTGGCTATCAATCAGGGAGTTGACTGCCCGGAAGCGTTGAGCAACGATATGCAATCTCACTTCAAAGTTTATCCTAATCCTGCTAGTGACCATGTGAAAATCACATTCCCAGAAGACGATATACTCGAAATCTTGCTCTACGAACTTAGCGGAAAGCTAAGCCTTCATCGGTTTCCTCTTTCGCAAGATGTGACCTTGCAAACCGCCAATCTTAGAAAGGGCATTTATATACTAAAAATCGTCACTCGAACGAAAACGATTCATAAAAAAATCTCAATAGAAAACGGACAATGAATACTTATAAACTATTATTTCCGGTTCTACTATTGCTATTTAGTTTATCTGGAAAGTCTCAAAAAATAGTAAGTGTGGCTCATGCAGACATCATCCGGTTGGAAGCTGATACCTACAGAGGACATATTCAGTGGCAATACTCCGCTGACCAAGCGAATTGGACTGATATTGAAAATGGTGAATCGAGCACTTTCGAGATTCCCGTCACTCAGTTTCCTTCTTTTTATCGAGCCAAAATAGAAGAAGAAGGATGTGAAAATCCGCATTACTCTCAAATAATAGAAATCATAAATAGCGAGGATATGAACTACTGGTCTGACCCACAAACATGGGGAGGCTCAAAGCCTATTGCAGGAGAGGATGTCGCTATCGATGGCTATGTAATACTCGATGAAGACACTCCCGAGCTTGGAGAAATAACCATAAACGGAGTTCTGGCATTTGACAGAAAGGATCTTGGCTTGACGGCTGAAAGAATCAATGTGAACGGAACGCTCCAAATAGGCACTGTATTAAAACCGTTTGAACAAAAAGCAATCGTAACCCTCAATGGAACCAATGATTCTAACGATGGGAACGACCGGGGCATCATGGTCATGCCAGGCGGATCGCTAGAGTTGCATGGGGCAACACCAGAAGTACTATGGACCAAAATCAGCCAGCATCTTGAACTAAATGCCACCTCTCTCACTCTTGAAGAATCTGTGGAATGGGAATCAGGTGGGGAAATTGTGATGGCTCCAACGGACTATTATGAAGCCGGAAATGGTGCTGCAATCACTCAAAAAGTAACACTTACGAACGTTGATAACGAGAAACTCACAATAGCTGAAGGGTCTAATAGTCACAGATGGGGATTACTCCAATATGCTACTCCAAATGGAATGAGTTTGGATGAAACGGCAGAGCGTGCAGAACCTCCGGTTCCAAATACAACAACTACCTCCACACCTACAGTATTGGATGAAAGAGCCGAAATCGGTTATCTGACTCGGAATATAGTGATCCAGTCACCGGAAGACGATCTTTGGGATAGTTTTGGGTTTGGCTGTCACATCATGCTTATGCCAAACTCGCAGGGTCATGTAGATGGAGTAGAAATCCAGAGAGGTGGACAAAGAGGACATATTAGAAGATACCCTTTTCACTGGCACAATTTGAGTTACCAGACTCCTCAAACACTGGAGGATGCCGTAGGTCAATACTTCAAAAACAGTGTGATAAACGAGTCATCGCAACGAGGTATCGTGATTCATGGGACAAATGGGGTACTTGTCGACAACAACATCGTGTATAAGGTTAATAGTCATGCCATCTTCACAGAAGATGCTGTTGAGAGACGAAATATTATCAATCATAATCTGGTCTTACATGTGCGCAACCCTCCTTGGAATACTCAACTCAAAAATCACGAGCAAGGTGGATTGCATGATGGAGGTTCTTCCGCCTTCTGGATAAGCAATCCTGACAATGTTATAACCAATAACGCTGCGGCTGACTGCATCGCTTTTGGATACTGGCTTGCATTCACTACTCAGGCATGGGGAGACAATATCGGTGTGCTTCACGAAGATGGATTCCTTCTTAGGCCGAATCGATTACGCTTCGGTGTATTCGAAAACAACACTGCCCATTCTGTGAAACTGAGAGGAATTATTCTTGACCTTATTGAGGTCGACAATGAAGGAAATGTAAACGGAGCACAGTACTACTCTACTGCGGATGGTAGGGATCCGAGCTGGCCATTTGAGCACTTGGAAAGGTTTACTTTGTCAGGCTGCACGCTTTACAAGTGTGGGCACAATGGTTTCTGGGACCGATCTACCTGGCCAAATACAGTCGAGTTTGTATCTGCGGATAACTGCGGAAGGTTCTTCGCTGGCGCAGGTGCTGAGGGGCAAATCGAGCGTAACCTGGTTGTGGGAACAAGTCTCAACACAAGAATGAACGGTACTGGAAGGGAGGTTTTGGGTTGGACTGATTTTTATAGACTTCCTGACGGCCAAACACATGAAGGCTCTACTCCTGTTGCCTTTGCATCTTATCATCACACTTTTGTCGCAAGGGACAACATCGTGGTTAACTTCCCTCTTGTGGATGGAGAACGTAGCGGTGCTTTTGCTATGGACGATTATTACATCCGAGGAATCGAAAAGGGTCAGGTTAGAAATACGAATAACTTATTGATCGAGTCTCATCCCGGCTTTAAGACGACCGCCCCCGACCCATGGTATACGTTTTCCAGTGCTGTGTGGGATCCTCATGGGGTTTGGGGGACCGAAGGGAATTATTTGGTTCAAGATCATCCGTTTATCACATATGAGAAGGACACAAGTCCAATTGGATCTAGCTCACAGGCTTCAGGAGCGGTAAGCGTTTCTGGTCCGTTCTACAGCTTCAGGGGATTCATATTATATGGAAAAGGTGATACTCCTCCTCAGAATCAACATTATCTTGATTTATGGAATATTCATGTATCGAGACTGGATAATGAACTCACCGAGGTTGCAACATGGTTTGTGGACGCTGCTGGGCCAGCTGACTTATTCTCTCATATGAAAGATTTCATCACTACTCCAGATGCGATTTATCAATTAACTTTTCCAGACCTGGACCCACCTACTGATTTTGCTATGCTGGTCGACAATATGCTTGAAACAACAGACACTCAGGTGATAGCTGTGCAGTTTGATGGATCACTTACGAATCTATCTGTTGGAATGGAAGCTTATGGTAATCGTGAAAATTATCAGGCTGTTTCTTCTCTTGTTGATGTAAGGTCATCAGAGGGAGCTACCTACTGGCAGGATACTGAGAATAGTCTTATCTGGACAAAACTCAGAGGAGGAATCTGGGAATTCTGGACGGATAATCCTACTGAAGCTGTTCCTAGTTTTGAGGATACTACTTATGAGCAATTGGTGTTTTTTGTAAGACCTGCTGACTAATCACATGAGCTTGAAATAATAATTAACCAGCGGCATATAAATGCCAAGCTTAAAATAGAGCTGATCCTAATAAGGATCAGCTCTTGTCATTTTTACCACAATATGTATATGAAAAAGAATCGTATTTCTCTCGATAACATTGGTTTCATATTCTGAGTGAGCCGGCAGTGAAGGACTTCAAAAATACTGATCGACTTTGCAAAATTGAATTGTTCTCGCATAGTACTATCGGCAAGGTGTCTAATCATCAAAGTGCCAAGTCAAATAGGAATGGGCTTCCTAATTCACGGTCTCACATTTTTTATCCGCAGCTTACCGGTAATAGAGCGTCGCTTACCGATTTGTATAATAGATTAGATACAGGCTATTCTAATTTCGTATCGGACATAAAATCAAATGCGATGAGTACAAAAGATAACTTAAATAGTAATGCCTGGCTAGGTATAGTTTTAGTGGTTGTAGGTGGGTCTTATCTGATAGACAATCTGGGAATTTTCCCCAATCTCCCCTATTGGTTGTTTTCATGGAAATCTCTGTTTGTAGTCGTGGGAGTAGCCATGCTTGCAACAGGTCGAAGTTCTGGTTTGGTATTTCTCCTAATTGGCGGGTTCTTCTTATTTCCCGATGTATTCCATTTCTTCAACATTCCATTCTTTGAAATACGGCAGTTTTGGCCGGTCATTCTTATAGTCATTGGCATATCAATCATACTAAAGAGAAGATCCAATTTTGACTTCAAGTCAAAGGATATAATAGATGATGACTATCTTCATGAAGTCTCCATATTTGGAGGTTCTGAAAAATCTATTTCTTCCAAAAACTTTAAGGGTGGAAGAGTCTCTACGATTTTTAGTGGTACAGACATAGACTTAGCGGCTGCCGAACTTTCAGATGGAGATAATGTCATAGATGCATTTTGCTTCTTTGGCGGAATCTCGTTTGTAGTACCGCAAGACTGGACTGTTGTCAGAGATGCTACGACTATTTTTGGTGCCTGGAGTGATGATAGAAGGTTAAGTTCTCAATCAACTATAGACCCAAATAAAGTCCTTAGAATAAAGGGATTTGTTATGTTTGGTGGTGGTGAAATCAAAAGTGCTTAATTCCTTAGTTGATCTCTAATCCTTAACCAACCTGCTAAGACCAAGCAGGCATCAAATAGACTCATGAAGCACCCGATACTTAATAGCTCTGGGTATAAGTTTTACATTATTACATGGATTATCATCTGTATAATCCATGTTTTTGTTTTGAATTTCTACTACTCATTTGGCTTGATAGCGTCAATTGTGGATAGTGCGGTTTACAATGCTTCTTTTGCTTTTCTTTCTCCCGGTCTTTGGTTTCTAATTCGTTTCAATAATGGTAGGAAGGGAGATTTATTGTCATTGATTTCAGCTCATGTTTTCGCTTCGTTTCTAATGATAGCACTTTGGGTGAGCCTATGCAAGTTGTTACTTAACATGCTCATGGGCTATCACGACAGCTATATCACGTTTCTAAATGAGCTAAGTGCTGGTAGAGCGATCGTAGGATTGGTATTCTATGTTTTGTCCATCATGGTGTTTTATTTGATTAACTATTATCAGGATTTGCAAAACAAGTCAATGAAAGAACTGGAGCTGAGGGCTCTTCTTAGGGAGGCGGAGCTTAATATGCTCAAGTCTCAAATCAATCCGCACTTTATGTTTAATAGCTTGAATTCGATAGTGGCATTGACAGATTCGTTCCCAGAGAAGGCTCGTGAAATGGTAATCAAATTGAGTGAGTTTTTGCGGTATGCAATCGGCAAGCACAATTCTGAAATGAATCCACTGGTAGAGGAGATCAAAAACACAGTACGATATCTGGAGATTGAAAAAGTGAGATTCGGTGAGAAACTATTGTTTGAGGTCAATATACCGAAGGCTTGTGAGGAGGTATTGGTTCCAAACCTAATACTTCAGCCTCTATTTGAAAATGCTGTAAAATATGGCTTATACGAAAGCCTGGAACCTGTAAATATCTCATTGGACTGTTCGAATGATACTGATTTTCTCCAAATCTCAATTTCGAATAATTTTGATGCTGAGGCATCCATGGCAAGAAAGGGAGAGGGTATTGGGCTTAACCATATTAGAAAGAGGCTTTCGATTTTATATAACCGCTCAGATCTTTTATCTACGGAGCAACTTGAAAACATTTTTACTGTGACTTTAAAAATTCCATTAAATAAATCATAAGATGGATAAGATTAGAACATTGATTGTAGATGATGAGCATCTGGCTAGGCAGGTCATTACCTCATACTTGTCTGAGGATGGAGACATCAACATTGTGGGTACTTGTAGCGATGGTTTTGAGGGATTGAAGTGCATCAATGATCTAAAGCCTGATCTGGTTTTTCTAGATATCATGATGCCGAAACTGACAGGGTTGGAAATGCTAGAACTGATTGAGGATGCGCCTGTGATTATCTTCAGTACTGCTTATGATCAATATGCAATCAAGGCGTTTGAACAAAATGCTGTTGATTACTTATTGAAACCAACATCTAAGGATCGATTCTATGAGGCTCTGGAAAAGGCAAAGGAGCGAGTAAGAAACAGGGAAGATCAAAAACCAAAAATATCAGGCACGCTCATATCATCTCAGGAGGAAAAGGAAATTGTCGATCGGATTGTTGTCAAGAATGGTGCTAAAATCAATATTATTTATACTTCGCAAATCAGATACCTAGAGGCTATGGATGATTATGTGTATATCCATACTGGTGATGCTAAGTATTTGAAGCAACAGACCATGAAGTATTACGAAGAGCATCTTCTTGAAAGTGAGTTTGTAAGGATACATCGCTCATACATCGTGAAGGTATCGGAAATATCAAGGTTGGAGCAAATGGGAAAAGATACTCATGTGGCATTGCTTCATGATGGCACTCAGCTCTCTATAAGTCGATCGGGGTACGGAAAACTGAAGCGGGTGCTAGCGTTTTAAGAGTGTCTCTCTTCTTTTAAATACCGACTCTCCCGTACAGCATGGAAGTCTATATGTAGGTATTGTGAAACATTTGTTCTAAAGTCATCCCCTAGCATGGAGAATATCACCCTATGGTTTATTTTGACGTGATCGCCGCGAAATTTCATTTACTGAATAACCTCACTTAAGAAGCTTGCCAGACACAAAACTCATGATGAGAAATTATATCCCTTTTTGAAAATTATAGATTCCATTCTGGAATAACTTCGGATCAAGCGTAAAATCTGGGGAGCAATTGTACTATGCATAGATTTTAAGAAGCAGAATAATTAAAGAGAGCTCGTTAATATGACCTGCTAACATTGCTTTCTCTCATCAAATGCATCAATGCTCTGCCTATCGACTCAGCATTTAATAATTCGAAGAATTGTCCGGGAGATACTTCTTCGTATCGTTTGATTTTCTTTTTAAAGAGTCCCTTGGTTTTGTACTTCACGGTGAGGGAAAGGTCTTCCTTGCAATATTCCATGGAATCAACAACGGAAGACTTTGCTTCTACTTTAATGGTTTTCAACCTGTCTGCTTTAATTTCAAAAGTCATATGGCGGTATTACTTTTAGTGATTTGATTGCTACAACACATATTTATTAAAAATGAGTTCCTCAATTGTCTGAAGGAAACTCTTATATGGATCGGAGCTCAGGGCAAATACATTGGCGACCTAGACGGGATCGAAGTGGCATCCTCCTGAGCTGAAAGCGCAGGAGATACAACGGAGAGCCCGTCTACAAGTAGATGCTGGCATCACTCTTTATCTCCTAAATTATCAATAGCTAGTTTACAATGGTATCGATTTTAGACAAGGAGTGCTTTTTACACGATCGTTCCATGGAGATAGACGTTCTGATCTCATTTTTCTCTGTTCCTATCTGTAGCACTCTGATTACCTGAGGGGACGTTTTACCTCATGGGGTTCTGCTACAACCTCTTCGAGTCTACTCGATGATAAGCAGCTCCTTTGTCCTCAATAGAAGCCTTAGCTCACCTCAATTACGATGTAAAATTGAATGAATAAGGGGTGGTATAAGTCAGCATTTGGTGGTATTTCTTCTGATACCTCTTTTGGGGTATTAAGTAAAAACTCGCACGTATGGTCAAAGCATTTTGAGGATTGCGGGACTAGGCTTGCCTCATTGGTTTTATAAAGCGGGCTTCATATTTGAAACGATCATAACCGCGTACGTCATCAGACATGTGGTCAAACTAAAAAAAAAAGTTGGCTCCAGCTGGAGCCAACTCAATTTGTTAGCTAGTTGATTATCTTGTTTATTAATTCCCGTTAAAGAAGACCATCACTCCCACTACTATAAGCACTACCAAAACAGAGATCACAATATCTTTCCAGTTGTAGCTTGTCTTATTTTCTTCTTTATCACTCGCTGATAAGGTTCCAAAAGTAAGTCCGGCAATTTCCTCTTCGGTTTGAGGTTTGGTTGCCAAACTAACAAGTACTGTCAGCAGAACACAGAAGAGGAAGAACCAAGCTCCGAAAGTCAAGAAATTAGTAGACCCAAGGGTATGCAGAAAGCTTCCGGGAGTTAGGCTTTCGCTTACTAGCTCTAGTACAATACGAACCGCTCCAATTACAAAACCCGTAACCAGAGTGGCATAGGCTCCCTGAGAATTGATCCTCTTATAGAAAATACCTAAAAGGAATACCGCTGCGATTGGAGGTGCTATATATGCTTGAACTTTTTGCAAATACTCATAAAGCACACCTGAAATATTTTGCATAATTGGAATCCAAAGAATACCCAATATCACTACAATACCTGTCGCGATTCTTCCAATATTCACCAATTTTTTCTCCGGTGTATCAGGCATTAGCTTCTTGTAAATATCCACAGTGAAGAGTGTTGAGCAAGAATTGAAGACAGAGGCTAGGGAACTCATTAATGCTGCAAGCAAACCTGCTGCAACTAATCCACGAAGACCTGATGGTAATAGATTACTCATCAGCACTGGAAAGGCTTGATCAGGAGTATCCCACTCCAGCTTTCCTTGCTGCTTTAGTGTAATTGCAATAATCCCTGGCACTAAAAACAAGAACACTGGCATCAATTTCAAAAATGAACCCCAAATGGCTCCTCTTCTACCTTCTTTTAAGTTTTTGGCTGTCAATGTTCTCTGAACGATGTATTGATCTGTACACCAATACCATATCCCTACAATTGAACTTGTGATGACCAAAGATGGCCATGGAAAATCCGGATCGGCAGCAGGTCTCCACATGCTAAAGTATTCCGGCCCGAGCGTGGCTGTCATCTCACTCCAACCTCCTACATATTCCAAACCTATCCATGTCAGTGCTGCTGCTCCAAAAACTAATACTATTGCCTGCAGTGTCTCTGTATAGACGACTGCACGCATTCCTCCTAAAACCGTATAAATCCCTGTTAGAATCACAGTGGCCAAAGCACCTACCCAAAAGTTGATTCCTAGTAGTGAGGACACCACGACACCTCCTGCATAAATGGTAACTGAAATCTTGGTAAGTATGTAGGCAACCAATGAAACTACTGACAAAAACCATCTTGACTTAGCACTAAATCGTCTTTCTAAAAATTCAGGCATGGTGAATACGCCGCTTCTTGCATAAAAGGGAAGAAATACCCATCCAAGAATAAGCACAATCCAAGCATGAAGCTCATAGATTAACATCGGCATCTTATTGCTGGCTCCCGCTCCTGCCAAACCTACTACATGCTCACTCCCTATATTAGAAGCAAAAATAGAAGCTCCAACCACGAACCAGCCAACGTTTCTTCCAGCCAAAAAATAATCCTCTGTATTATCAGATTTCTTAAGAATTACCCAAAGGGCAATACCTAATAGTATCAAAAAGTAGATCGAGATAAAGACCCAATCCATTCCATCTAAGCTCTTCATTTGATATTTTTTAGTTTAAGTTAGATGTAAGATGCAAATTTCTTACCTTATAGTCAAAATGAATATAAGGTATTTGTATTGAAAGTGTTTTTAATCATCTTTATTCAACATGATTAAACGTTTTCGTATTTCTCGCTAAGCAGCGTGAACGCGTGATTGCTTCGAAAAACGCTTTCACTTTCTCTCTATTCCCAGCTTGGAGGTATTATTCGGCTAGATATATCAACGCTCCTCCTACTAAGGAGATCAGTATGCCGACAATCTTAGGTAAGCTCATTTTCTCTCCGAGCAGCTTATATCCTAAAAAAGCTCCCGCTACGATACTGAGTTGTCTGAGACCTCCTACATATGTGACTTTGCTCATTGTCAGTGCTATGAGAATCATGATATAGGTAATGCTGTTGAAGAAACCCACCTGAACCACTTTGTATCGATTAATATTCCACTCTCTTTTGATTTCAGTCTTATCGAATTTCATGAATGTAAAAGCGTTGTAGATTATGGCGACAATAAAAGTGTACATATAGAAATACAGGAAAGGCTGCATCTTCGAAATTGAAATTTTATCCCATAATGTATATCCTGCTACTGTCAGCGCAGCAAGAACAGCATATAGGCTTCCCACATTTTTAATCTTTCGGAGTGCCGCTCGCATGCCTCCTCGACTCTGCGTCTCCATATGCATAACAAAAGTCCCAAGGAGTATCAGGAGCACTGCTGTAGCACCAACTTCATCTATCTTTTCATCAATGAAATAGAAGGCTAGTATTGGAAGAAAAATCGTACTCGAACGTGAAATGGGGTAAACCAATGACAATTCACCATGCTTATATGCACTGGCTAGAAAAAAATAGTTTAGAAAAGTAATAGTGGCAGCCACCACAACTAGCCAGATAAAACCAATCTGAAATTCGCTATTGATCAAAAAGTAGACCGCTGGAATAAGAAAAATAATTACTTCAGATAACTTACTCAGTGCTGTAAATATGTGCTTATTCCTAGAACTCTTAATGAGGTAATTCCAATAAGCATGAGTCAGAGTTGACACAAGCACCAAAGCAAGAGGAAGTATATCCATCCATTAATTATTTGATAGGATTAGCTCTGTTGAAAAATCTAACCTTCAATTCTACCTCTCACCAAAATCCAACCAGATGTCCTTGCTACTGTTTAAACCTAAAAGCCAAGTTTTCCTGGAAGCCATAGGCTCAATTGCGGAACGTAAGTAATCAGAAGTAAAACAACGATCATTGCTATGAACATGGGAATAAGCGGCTTTAGTACTTTCTCAATGCTGATCCCTGCGACTCCACAGCCAATGAATAAGACAGAACCTACTGGCGGTGTGCACAGTCCTATGCAAAGGTTTAAAACCATCACTATACCAAAATGAACCGGATCCATTCCAAGCTTGGTTACTACAGGTAAGAAGATCGGCGTAAATATCAATACCGCTGGAGTCATGTCCATAAACACTCCTACGAAGAGCAAAATCAGATTAATAATCAAGAGGATTATGATCGGATTGTCTGTAAGAGTGATAAGACTTTGACTTACTTCTTGAGGAATATTCTCATAGGACATCACCCAAGACATGCCCATGGAAGTGCCAATAAGTAGCATCACCACTGAAGTGGTAAGCACCGTATTCAGTATAATCTTGGGGAGGTCGGAAACTTTTACTTCTTTGTATAGAAATGCAAGAATAAGTGTATAAAGTACCGCAATAGCTGATGCTTCCGTCGCTGTGAAAATACCAGCCACGATTCCTCCAATTACAATTACAAGCAACAAAAGGCTTGGAAAAGCACTGATGAATTTCTTGAAAGTCTCTCCTAAACTTTCCCAGCTCCCTCTTTTATATTTTCTTCTCAGTGCGATAACCATTGAAACCATCATGAGCGAAAACCCAACGATGAGCCCTGGCACATACCCGGCGATAAACAGGGCGGCAATGGAGACTCCACCACTGGCTAGTGAGTAGACTATCAGAATATTACTTGGTGGAATGATCAAACCAGTTGTGGCACTTGTGATATTAACAGCCGCTCCAAATGATTTATCATAGCCTTCCTTTTCCATTCTAGGTCCCATAAATCCTCCTATTGCCGAGGCTGCAGCAGCTGCTGATCCTGAAATTGCTCCAAAAAGCATACTTGCAACAATATTCACGAAGGCTAATCCTCCTGGAAGTCCCCCTACTATTGCTTTGGCAAAATCAACAAGTCTTCTTGCGATTCCTCCACTATTCATCAGTTGTCCAGATAGCACAAAGAAGGGGATTGCGAGCAAAGCAAAACTGTCCAGTCCAGTAGCCATTCGTTGTGCCAAAGTGGTAAAGGCAGTTAGGGCAGGCATAGAAACAATGAGTGTAAAGAGCGAGGACAGTCCAATACAATAGGCGATTGGCAGGCCTAATCCCAGCAATACAACAAAACTCAAAACCAATATCAATATTTCCGTCAGGCTCATTTTTGCTGAGTTTTATAATCCATAACTGTGTAATAAACGATAAGCAACCCTGTAATTGGAATTACCAGATATACATATCCCAATGGCACTCTGAGCGTTGCAGAAAGCTGCTCTAGGCTCAGGGTGATAAATACCAACCTCATTCCTCCTATGACCATTACTGTAGCTGCAAAAAGGATCGTAAGCAGGCTAATGAATAGATTTAAATAAGACTTATATCGTCCTTCAATTTTATTGAGCAGTATATCAATAGCCAAATGTGCTTTCTGTCCTGCTGCGTAAGCAGCTCCAAGCAGACCTAGCCAGATTAGTAAGAATCCTGCAAGCTCATCTGTGAACAGGCTAGGAGAGCCTAACAAATAGCGAGATGCTACCTGCCAAAGCACATTCAAAACCATGATTGACATGAGCAAGACGAGTACCCACTCCAATATTTTATCAACGTTCTTCCGCATCTGCATACTTTTTAATTCTTTGAATCAACTCATACTTCACTTTATCGTCAGCATAAGCATCGTATAGGGGCTGAACTTTGTCTGAAAAAATAGATTTTTCGGGACGAATAATCTCAACACCCGCTTTTTCAACTGCCTCAAGGCATTCCTTCTCAGACTTCTCCCAGACTTTCATTTGAAAGTCTACAGATTCATTTGCTGCAGATTTCAGCCAACCTTGCTCTTCTTTGCTCAGTCCATTCCACCATTCCAGGCTTATAAGTAAAACATCGGGAAGGCTTGTGTGCTCATCTAAAGTATAATACTTGCATACTTCATAGTGACGGCTAGAGTAAAAGCTTGGTGGATTGTTTTCCGCTCCATCTACCACTCCTTGCTGAAGTGCGGTATAGAGTTCTCCCCAAGAAACAGGAGTTGGCGATCCTCCCAACTCACTCACCATATTTACTGCTGTCACACTTTTCATTACTCTTACTTTGAGCCCTTCAAGATCGGATGGTTGATATACGGGACGCTCTTTGGTATAGAAGCTTCTGTATCCCGCATCATAAAAGCACAACCCTCTAAATCTGTATTTTTCTCCTTTGGATAAAAGATCCTCTCCAATTTCTCCTCTCAATACTCCAAACAAGTGTTTTTTGTCCTCAAACAAGTATGGCAATCCTAAAACCTCGAATGAGGGGACGAAATTTTCAAGAACCCCGCTTGATACTTTGGTCATAGCCAAACTACCTATTTGTAGTAATTCTAAAAGTTCTCTTTCGCCACCCAGTTGTCCCGACGGGTAAATCTCAATTCGCAGGGCTCCTTTTGATTTCTCTTCCAGACGTTCGGATAAGTTCACCATACCAGCATGAACCGGATGATTAACATCCAGTCCATGGGCAAGTTTTAGTACCTTGACATTGTTCGCCTTTTGACAACCAAACAGACCAACCAAGAGTAAGGAAATGAAAAATGCGAGGTTTCTCACTGGTTTCTAATTTGTTTGATAAGTGCTAAAGCATTTTTGACATCTTGCTCAAGTTTAGCATAGTCTTTATTGGTAATGATGTCTTTAGAAATCAATTGTGATCCCATCCCTACGCATGTAACACCAGCACCGAACCATCCTTTAAGGTTTTCCAATTCAGGAGAAACTCCACCTGTTGGCATGATAGAAGTCCAAGGTTGAGGCCCTTTGATTCCTTTCACGAACTTAGGTCCGTACAAATCTCCTGGGAACAACTTCACGATTTCGCAACCAAGCTCCTCAGCTCTTGCAATCTCTGTTAAAGAACCACATCCTGGTGACCAAAGCACTTTTTTTCTGTTACAAGCAATTGCAATATCTTCCCTCAATACTGGAGTCACGATAAAGTTTGCCCCCAAAGACATATACAATGATGCTGCGGCACCATCTGTTACAGAACCTACTCCCATGATCATTCCTGGAAGCTCAGCGATTGCGTACTTTGTCAACTCACCAAAAACCTCGTGAGCAAAATCACCTCTTGCTGTGAATTCCATCAAACGTGCCCCACCATCGTAGCATGCCTTTAGTACATTCTTACTTAATTCAATATCGCCATTGAAAAACAAAGGAATCATCCCCGTTTCTTTCATAGCGGTAGCAACTTCTATTCTTGTAAATTGAGCCATTTCTTTTCGGTTATAAGGTACTCGGGTTGATTAGGTGTAGGTTATTGACATTTTTATATCAATCTCAATTCCTTGACTCCACTAAACCCTTTCCCTTTATACTTTTCTTCTTTTAACTTTTAAAACTTATCTAGCAACTCGACCTGAAGCGTCTCCACCCATCAGTTTCTCAACTTCAGCTACAGTAGCCAAGTTTGCATCACCTTTGATTGTATGTTTCAAGCATGAAGCCGCAACTGCAAAATCCAATGCATTTTGATCGTCATCTGGGTAATTCAAAAGTCCGTAAATCAGACCTCCCATAAACGAATCTCCTCCTCCAACTCTATCTACGATATCAGTAATTTGATACTGACGAGTTTCCAACATTTTGGTACCATCATAAAGCACTCCTGCCCATGTGTTGTGTGATGCCGAAATAGAACCTCTCAAAGTAGTAATTACCTTTTTAGCTCTTGGAAACTTTTCCATCATTTGCTGGCAAACTGATAAGAAAGCTTCTGCCTTAACGTCGTGACCTTGAGTTTGAACAGTAATTCCCTCAGGCTTGATTCCAAAGTGCATTTCTGCATCTTCTTCGTTTCCTAAAACAACATCACAATAAGAAGTCAACTCTGTCATCACTGCTTCTCTATGTGCATCGTCACAATATTTCCACAATTTGGCGCGGTAGTTCAAATCCGTTGAGATTGTAACTCCAAGTTCACTAGCAGCTTTCACAGCTTCTAAGCAAACATCAGCAGCTCCCTGCGAAATGGCCGGAGTGATACCCGTCCAGTGAAACCAGTCCACTCCTTCGAATACTTTCTTCCAATCGATCATTCCAGACTCAATCTCTGCCATGGCAGAATGAGCTCTATCGTAAACAACTTTACTTCCTCTGGAAACAGCTCCTGTTTCTAAGAAATAGATTCCTAATCTATCTCCTCCCCAAACAATGTTGTCAACATTGACACCACGCTTGCGCATTTCCATCATGGCACACTCACCAATATCATTTTTTGGAAGCCTGGTCACGAAATCTACAGGCACACCGTAGTTTGCCAATGATACAGCCACGTTGGATTCTCCACCACCATAAATCACATCAAATGAATTGGCTTGAGAGAAACGTAAGAAACCCTGTGGAGCTAATCTCAACATGATTTCACCGAAGGTTACTACTTTTTTGTTCATCTTAATAGTTTGATTTAATTATGAATTAAAATTTTAAAAATCGAAATATCGTTTTGCGTTATTATAGCATATATCTTCTACCATCGAGCCAAGCAGCTTCATATCATGAGGCAGCTCTCCTTTCTCCACATCATTGCCCAGAAGATTGCACAGTATCCTTCTAAAATACTCGTGTCTGGTCATCGAAAGAAAGCTTCTGCTATCCGTAAGCATACCCACAAATCTTCTTAGAAGTCCCATATTGGAAAGGGTATTTAATTGCTTTTCCATTCCATCCTTCTGATCTAAGAACCACCACCCTGATCCAAATTGAATCTTGCCTGCGGCTGACCCATCGTTGAAGTTGAATAGCATAGTCGCAATAGCCTCATTATCCTTGGGGTTCAGATTATAGACAATCGTCTTGGTCAATTTTCCTTCTTGATCCAGCTGATTCAAAAAATGTTTCAAACCAAGTACGTGCTGAAAATCCCCCATAGAATCAAACCCTGTATCGGGTCCTAATTCTCTCATAAGGCGATCGTTGTTGTTGCGAATAACTCCTAGGTGAAATTGCTGTGTCCACCCTCTGGTGTGATAGCGTTTGCTCAACTCTACCATCATACCATGCCTAAAGACTCTTAAGCCTTCCTCCGATTGCTCATTACCTCCAAGAAGATCCTCAAATATGCTTTTCAGCCTTTCAGGAGAATAATCCAGTTGACCAAAATAGTCCAGACCGTGATCTGATAGCCTACATCCCACCTCATGGAAGAAATCCATTCGCTTCTCAATTGCCAAAATGAATGAGTCGAAAGTCTTAATCTCTATATCAGAAACCGCTGAAAGTTTCTCGATATATTTCTGATATGATTTAACACTCGAAATATCATAAAGCTTATCAGGGCGAAAGGTCGGGAGGGCTTTTATATCAAGGCTTTCATCTTTGATTCGAATATGATAGCGAAGATCGTCAGTAGGATCATCTGTGGTACATACCACCTCTACTTTCATTTTTTCGAGCAAGCCCCTGCACGAATATTCAGGAGTCTTCAGCTTTGAAGAAACTTCTTCAAAAATAGCTTTACTCGTTTGCTCACTAAGTAAGCTTTCAATCCCGAAATATCTTCTCAACTCCAAATGCGTCCAGTGATATAGGGGATTCCTTAAAGTGAATGGAACCGTTTCGGCCCATTTCTCAAATTTCTCTTCGGCTGATCGATCACCTGTGGTGTAAGACTCATCAACACCATTGGCCCGCATCGCCCGCCACTTGTAGTGATCACCTTCAAGCCAAGCTTCAGTAGCGTTTGCATAAACACGATCCTCAGCAATATCCTTTGGAGATAGGTGATTATGAAAATCGATGATAGGCATTTTCGCCGCATGATCATGATACAACGACTTGGCTACATCCGTTTCCAACAAAAAATCCTTTGTAAGAAACTCCTTCATATATCCGATATTTTGATCTTACACTTCATCATTTACACTTTCCCTTCTTTCATTTTGAAAAGCTGCGGCCCTCCTTTCACTCCTACTTTGATCTCATCAGTCGCAACCAAAATGTCCATCTGTAAAATCTTCTTTCGGAAGTTTCTTCGATCCAATTTTTCATCTAACACACTCTCATACAAGTCTTGTAGTTCTTTGAGCGTGAATTTTTCAGGAAGCAGCTCCCCAAATAATAGATCTTGTTTCAAATTCCTTCTGAGCTCTATCAAAGCATCTGCAACCAATTGATCATGGTCAAAACCTAATTTTGGCAATTCGTCCAAGGCATACCAGCTTACAGCAGAGATGTGATTTTTTGCAATGACGGGATGATTCTCTGGCTTGACCAATGCATAGAAGCTCACTGTAATGGATCGCTTCACGGGGTGTCTGTCTATTTCGCTATAGCATTTCACCTGATGATGCAAAACTGTATTTATACCCGTAAGATTGAATAGCACTTTATTGACTGATGCTTCCAGCGTCTCATTTACATCCATCAGTCCACCAGGAAGCAGCCAATAATCTTTGAAAGGTTCAATGGATCGCTTGACTAATAAGAGCTTGAGCGTATTGTCCTGAAAGCCGAAAACAGCGCAATCAACGGTCACCGTACACTCGTAAGATTGAGCTGTCACCGTATTGTTGATAGAGGCTATGGTATTCAAGGTGGTTGTTTTATTTTAAAAGGTCAGGTCAAAGATAACAACTATGTACTATATACACAGAATAAATCTACGATTTAATTTTTCAACCCTTCAAATATTGTGAATTCAAAAAATTAAGTATGAAAATCATCTACCCAACCACTATTTTATCAAAGTGACTGATAATTCTTAATCGAAAAACTTAATTCAATATCTTGCCGTCGATTTAGTTTTAATTCTTCATTTGCCCATTGATCTCTCCAAATTCCATCCTTGGAACTCTTCTGCATGGCATTGGCGCCATCTCTGCTTCTGCGTGCTACGTGCCTTTTCAAAAAGTCCGAAAGTGGTCTTGGGATTCGTACTGGCTGATACAAGCAACCTTTGCCTGGTTAATTTTCCCATTGGTAATAGGGTACCTCACTGTTCCAGACTTATTTGAGGTTTTTGCGGAGGCTTCAACCGATGTTCTATTTTATGCCACTTTTCTTGGTATCATCTATGGTTTCGGAGGCATGTGTTTTGGTTTTGCGATCAAACACATTGGATATTCTCTGACCTATACGATCTCTATTGGACTATCTGCTGTTTTAGGAACTATTGTTCCGCTTATAATTCATGGTGAACTCACCGAAAAGCTAAATACCGAAGGAGGCAATCTGATTTTTCTTGGAATGGCAATAGCCGTAGTGGGCATTATACTCTGCGGGGTTGCTGGTTATAAAAAAGAAAAGGATCTAAAACTACAAATCAATAAAACCTCCTCTGCAAATTTCAAAATGAAATTGGGACTGACACTTACAATCATAGCGGGCGTTTTATCCGCTGTTTTTGGTATTTCGCTTGATGTGGGATCGCCTGTAGCTGCAATTGCAGCATCTCATGGGGCAGGACACTTTCAAGGAAATGCCAATTTGATTTTATCAACAGGTGGCGCGTTTATCACCAACTTCATTTGGTTTACAGTTGCAGGTATTCGAAACAAAACGATAAGAGAAATTGTCTCGGTCAAAAGTATTGGAGTAAAATCCATGCTCATAAACTTTGGTATGTCAATCCTAAGCGGTGCTCTTTGGTATGGGCAATTCTTCTTTTATGGAATGGCACATGTAAGAATGGGATCCTCAAAATACATCAGCTGGGTTTTACACATGTCATTGCTTATTTTCTTTAGCTATTTGATTGGTGTGGTTTTAAAAGAGTGGGTAGAAGTATCCAAAAAGACCTACCTTATTCTAATCTTAGCTCTGATTATATTGGTAATCTCATTTGTAGTGATGACATATGGCAGCATGCTGATTTGAAAGCTTTACTAGTATTGAAACTTATCCTATGATTCTATTTCCATGATGATATTTTTCGCTAAAACCCAGAATTTTCCCTTGTCAAAACTTGCAAAAAATTTGCTAATAAAAAAGATGCTTGGCGTTCTCTTTCTTTTGCTTTTTATAAGTTGTGGGCCAGATCAAAAACCTCAAAATCAAAACTCCGAAATCATTTCCTATGAAGCCGATTGGGAATCACTGAAGCAACATGAAACTCCTGATTGGTTCACGGATGCCAAATTTGGAATCTATTGCCACTGGGGTCCTTATACCGTTCCCGCTTACGAAACTGAGTGGTATTCGCACTGGATGTATGCCAATGAAAATAATCCAGAACACGGATATGGAAAGAAGTTTTATGAATATCATAAAAGCACATATGGGTCTTTAAATGAGTTTGGATACAAGGATTTCATCCCCATGTTTAAGGGTGAAAAATTTAATGCCGCCGAATGGGCTGATTTGTTTCAAAAGTCGGGTGCACGATTTGCAGGCCCGGTATCAGAGCATGCGGATGGCTTTGCCATGTGGGATAGTGATCTCACCAAATGGAACTCCAAGGATATGGGTCCGAAAAGGGACATCATGGGTGAGCTGGCTCAAGAGATTAGAAAGCGAGATATGAAATTTATCGCTACATATCATCGGCAATGGCTATTGGGCTGGTTTCCTACATGGGATGAAACCACCGATGCTGCGAACCCAGAATATGCAGGACTCTACGGGCCAAAAGTCGAGAGAGGTGATTTCCAATATCCAAGAAATCCTCATCAGATTGACGAAGGTCTAAAAAAATATTACCCAATGGCAGATGAAGCATTTAATCAGCAATGGTTATCGAGGCTAAAGGAAATCATAGATAAGTACAGTCCTGATATGGTATGGTTTGACAACAAAATGGACGTAATTGGTGAGTCTCATCGAAAGGAATTTCTCTCCTATTACTACAACTATGCTGCCATGAATAATCAGGAGGTAGTATCGACGTATAAGTTTTATGACTTTGCGGAAGGAAGTGCAGTGCTCGATTTGGAAAGGGCTCGAATGAGTGAAAAGAAAGATTTCCCTTGGCTCACAGATGATTCCATAGATTGGAAATCTTGGTGTGATATAAAAAACCCTGACTATAAATCCACAAATAGAATCATTGATTTCTTAGTAGATGTGGTAAGTAAGAATGGCTGCCTACTCCTTAATATCACTCCTAAGGCCAATGGCGAGATTCCAGAACCGGTAAAGGAACGATTATTACAAATAGGAAAATGGTTGACTGTGAATGGAGAGGCTATATATGAAACGCGTCCTTACAAAATATATGGTGAGGGGCCGGCTCAGGTAAAAGAGGGTCACCTAAGCGAACATCAAAATCCTGACAATACTGCTGAGGATATCCGATTTACCACCCGAGAGGGCTTTCTTTACATTACAGTTTTAGATTGGCCGAAGGGCAAGTTGATTGTAAAATCTTTAGGAACCTCCTCAGAAAATAATCCTGGAGTAATCAATGCAATTGAATTACTTGGAAACAAGAGTGAATTGTCTTTTGAACACAATGAAAATGCTTTGGAGATCGAGATTCCATCAGAAAAGCCTCACGATTATGCTTATTGTTTTAGGGTGAGTTTGTGATGGTGAGTCATTCTAATATATATTAAGAAGCACAATGGTTGTGCTTCTTAATGCGATATTCTTAAAATCAAAAACTAAGCAATCAACTCTGCCTTGATATAGTTCTCAAGGAATTGCTCAGGTATCACCTCAGATCGCTCAAACCACTCTGCTTTCAATGGGGTCACTTTTACCTCAAGCTTAGCTTCTTCATCATCGAGGAATTCATTGTACGCTTTTTCGTACGCTTCTTTATTTTCCTGCGAGAGCATATCTGCTTTGATGTACTTATTCTTGAGTGTTTCTATACCTTGGGCTAATACATTCAATGCTTTTCGCTGATCTATTTTCCCCAGTTCATTTACATTATTCCTAATGTCTTCAAACTCCTGTTGCATCTTAGGGAAATCGTCGGATTCAAACTTTTCTAACACCTCAGCAGACTTAAAAAAGTAACAAATGCCAAGGAAATCAATGTTAAGCCCATTATTTCGCTTAATCATCTCCTTCTCTTCATTCATGATGAACTCTGCGCCATCAGGAGTATCTACATTGGTTTTGTTTTGGATAATATACATCCTGGCATTTGCCGGAAGCTTTACAGCCTCTGCTGAGTAGGATTTCATGAGCTGTGTATAGATGTTACTTGCTTGGTGAATAAGCAGGATTTGTCTTCTTGTTAATTGCATTTACTAGAATGATAATTAGGTGAAAAATCGAATTTGTAAGATAACGTCTGAAATTATCTTTTATTTATTAAAAAAGGTAGATGATTCAAAATATTAACCAAGGTTGAATTCATGGATGGCATTTGACCAAAATCCACTTATGTACATTTTCGTTGCAGCAGGATTTATCCATACGCCCATTGGATGGTATTGATGCGGCCTGACACTGAGATTTTGCGAATAAGATGCAGAAGAAATATCCCAAGGAGTTGAAAGTACATACTCATTCACACCATCTCCTGAGGAACCTACGATTAACATTCTTAAACCATCTGGCCTAAAAAAAAGACCTCTTGGGGTTGTCTCCTCTGTGGCAATAGAAAAATTCTGAATATAGCTCGCACTTGACACATCCCACGGAGTACTTAGATTATATTCATTGACATCATCCCCTGAATATCCTGTGATATACATTTTGGTGCCATCTGGATTAAAGAACAAGCCACTTGTATTTGATTCTTCAGTATTGACCGTAAAATAATGTTGAAAAACGCAAGTGGATATATCCCAAGCTGTACCTAGGTTATATTCATTGACTTCATCTCCATACCGACCAGCAACATACATTTTGGTACCAACAGGGTTAAAGAAAACGGATGTGGGGTATCCTTCCTGTGAACCGACGTGAAAAGACTGGATAAACTGCGCCGAGCTTAAATCCCAAGCACTACTTAGCTGATATTCACCAACCGAATCACCATTGAAGCCTACAGTGTACATTCTAAGTCCATCATTCTTGAAGAAAATACCGGACTGTCCTGTCTCGGCGGACAAAAGTTTTTCTGAATTATGAGCCAAAGTATTAGTGGTTACATTCCAAGCAGTAGACAAGTCGTATTTATCAACGGTATCTTGACTGCCATCAATTATGTACATCCTTGATCCATCGCCTTTAAATGCTATGGCTCTTGGAGAGCCAGAGTTCGAAGTACCCATATAAGTATCATAAACAGCGCTATCAATACTCCATGGCATGCTTAAACTAAAAACATGAACTCGATTACTACCGTAATCCACCACATACATTTTGGTGCCATCCACGCTAAAATCTAAATCAAGTATATAATATAATAAGTGAGTGGGCTCTAGGTCCAAAATGGTACTGAATTGTGCCGATGCTAAGTCCCATGGTATGGACAGGTCGTACTCGACAATGCAACGTCCGTAAAATTCAGCTAAATACATTTTAGTTCCATCGGTACTGAAATGATTGCTTTGCAAATTGTAGGCATTGCCTCGTAGCGGTGCGGAACTCTTGTGGTAAGAAACACCAGATAAATCCCAAGCATTACTTAATGCAAACTCTCGAATCCTACCAAAAACGCCATCAACTATGTAAAACATCTGTCCATCATCACGAAAAGTAACACCATAGGCTAGATTGTCTATACCAGGACTCATGTAAAAGCTCTGAACATGTGAAAGCGATGATAGATCTCCAGCAGTGGTCAGATCATATTCATGTATATTCCTGGAAGATCCAACAATATAAAGTTTGGTTTCAGACGAATTTATAAAGAAACAATACGCCCAGCTTTCTTGAGCACTATAAGGCACTGTATTCACATGGGTTGCCGAAGTGATATCCCAAGGAGTTGAAAGGTCGTATTCGAAAATGGCTTTTTCCGAATAACCAAGTATATACATCTTAGATCCAGATGCATTCAACTGCATATAAAAAGGGTTGTTAGTCTGAGTCGATACAATGTAGTCGTTAACTACACTCGCGCTATTGATATCCCATGCGACAGAAAGATTATACTCGGTGACTTTCCTGGAGCTTCCCATCAAATACATTTTCGTACCGTCTGACTTGAAGTATAAACTTCTTGGACCGTATTCTTGAGGTGAAGTCAAAAAGCTACTATCATAATTAGCTGTGCCAGTATCCCAGGGTGTCGAGAGTGAATAAGACATGATATACCGACTGTACTGTGCTACCACGTAACACCTTGTCCCATCTGTACTAAAAGAAATTCCAAATCCATAGACCAAAGACGTCATAAAGGATTGGTTCCGCACAAAGGAGGTGCTAGACAAATCCCAGGCCGTGGTGAGGTGAAACTCATTGACATCATCTCCAGACTGGCCTGCCACAAATAGCTTTAAACCATCAGGAGTAAAGTAAATACTTCTAGGGTTATACTCATATGAGCTCATATCCATGATATACTCTAGCTGAGCATCTGTGACATCCCAAGGTGTACTTAAAATGTAGGAGTTTATGGATCGCCCCTGTCCGGCAATCAGATACATGCGCGTACCATCTGGCTTGAAGGCAAGACCAACCGGATCAGCTTCTGGTGCCAATAGATCTGAAAAACTCTGATTATACATCGCAGTGGAAATGTCCCATTCTGTCGCTGCAGCCTGCTGAATGGACTGAGGCATGTTTCCTCCCGTCGGTTGGCTAAATAATCCTATGCCTGATGATATCATGATCTTATACTTGAATTCAGTTAATCTTTCGAAATACTCCGAATGAGCCTTCTTTCAATGTGGCAGAGGCCAGTGTGCTGTCAGACTCCCAAAAAAGAGATAAAGTAGTAGCCCCAGACCCTACTTTTACAAACCCCTTTAGTACGACGTGATAGCTTCCACTATTCCACAAAGTAAAAACAGAACCGATTCCTCCAGAAGCTTCCTGACTAACATTATCATCTGAATTTAGAACTACATAGCTGGACGCTGAGATCGTACCAGATACTTCATTCAATCGATACTTAAAATGAGCAGAGTTCTGTATGGCAGTTGAAAGCTGCACCTCAAACTCATACAAAGTATCTGCATCTAAGTTCCACGTTAGGTCTGTGTCAGCGATTAGTGAGTCGCTTGTTCTTGCTTCATTCGCACTCTTATAAACCTTAATATCACTCGGCTGTGATGCTCCAGAACCACCCAATGCCGTCCACCCACCATTCACATAAGCTCTGAACTCATGATCTGTGGAGTCATAGGCGATGGCTCCATTTTCTGCATCGGTAAGATTAGTGTCAGGATCTGCATCTACTAAAACTTGGGTACCTAGAGTTAGGCCTGTTTTGAAGCCTCGTGTGCCGTTCCAGGCCAGTTCGAAGGAGTTTGCAAGGGAGTTTGTTTGAGCTGAGTAGTCAAACCCCATCATTATAGCTCCTTGAGCATCAGCTTTACTGAAATACCCAATAGCAATACTACCAAATCCTGATGCAAAGGAATTAGGCCCTATAGCTGTTGCATACCCTGCTGTTGCAGCGGACAATGCACCGACCGCTAAAGCTCTGGAAGAATTCACATATGCACTACCTCCTACCGCTACTGAACCCAACGCAGAAGAAGTAAACCCTCTTCCAATGCCTACTGAATCAGAACCATATGAACCATTTGCTTGTTGAGAATTGATTACTAGAAAATTGTTTGGATTTCCATTCCAATTCCCTTCCACTCTAAACATAGAGTCTGATCCAGACCCAGAATCACTTAATTCATGGTGTATTTTTAGGGATTTCAAACTACCCAGTGAGTCTTCAATCCCAATATCAATGTATCCTCCAATCCCATCTGCTGCTGTTCCACTAGTAGTACGATTAAACTCAGCAATCTTGATCGAAGTATTCGTAGAAGCATCATCTACGGTATAAGAACCATTGAAGCCAGAACCTCCACCACCCGCCAAATCCGCTATACTCTGAGCAGTTACAGTTTTGATAGTATTAGTATCACTTACATCCTGGATCATTACAATATCATCAGATGCTAGGGTACCTAAGGCTAGATTGTTAATTTTAAAAGAGGTGGAGGCTTCTATATTTCCTCCAATATGAATATCTCGTATGCTGCCTCCAATATTTCCTATATCTAACGAATTATGAGATGCTGGATAAAAAGAGCTGTTAAATATTGTAATTCCTAATGTGGAATTTAAATATAACGACCCTGTAGCTGTTATTTTACTATTGTTAAAAGTTAAATTATCCCATATAAATGACCCAGTCCCACTAGAAGAGTTGACTATATTAGCTCCTGAGTCTTCAAGATTGGCTAAGCCTCCTCCAGAACCACCCAAAGCAGTCCACCCACCATTCACATAAGCTCTAAACTCATGATCTGTGGAATCATAGGCAATAGCTCCATTTTCTGCATCCGTGAGGTTGGTGTCCGGGTCAGTATCTACTAATACTTGGGTACCTAGCGTGAGGCCTGTTTTGAAGCCACGAGTGCCGTTCCATGCTAACTCGAAGGAGTTTGCGAGGGAGTTTGTTTGAGGAGAATCAAAATCATCATACCCAATCATGAATGCACCTAGAGCAGAAGCTACAGAGCTTCTTCCCATTGCTAAACTCCCTTTGCCGCTAGCTGTACTGTTTGCCCCTAAAGCAGAGGCATAATCTGCACTAGCGGTTGTAGCAGAGCCATATGCAGAACTGTGGTATGCACCACCTGCTTGTGCATAATACCCAAACGCAGCACCTCCATTTCCCGTGTTACTATTGAATCCAAAAGTTGCACTTGTACTGCCAGCTGTTATGTTTCGGCCTACAGCTACACCGAACGTCCCAACACTGAGGTTTCTCCCCATAAAAATCTCTTGCGTAATAGAAAGAAGCAGTGACTCTGTCGCTGATTCATTGAATCCGTAAACATTGAAAAACGAATTTGGAGTTGCGTCAACACTACTTAAAATGTGCTCAAACCGCAAGTTTCGTATTGATCCTGTACTATCTTCAACACCTACTTCAATATATCCACCGATATCATCTGCAGCCGTTCCAGAAGTTGTTCGATTAAACTCAGCTATTTTGATAGAAGTATTTGTAGAGGCATCATCTACAGTATAGTCACCATTGAAACCTGAACCTCCTCCAGAAGGAATATCATCAAGAAAGGCTAATGTCCCTGTTTTATCTGGTATGGTTACGATCCTATCTGTAGTAAAAACGCCATAAAACCTTGATGTATTACCTGTATTATTTCCATCCAAGTAAAGATCCAAAAATCCACCATTAGATGTACCCAAACCATGAACTCCTGATGATAAAGGGTACATGGTTGAATTGATTCTCACTTTCCCGTTACCACTAGTAAGTAATCGTATTTCTCCATCATAATTAGCTGATATTGTGTTACCATTCAAGTTTAAATTATCGATATCCAACTCTCCTACCAAAGATAAAGTTGTCCCATCAAAAGTTAGATTCTCTTCTGCATTACCCGATCCTGTTCCAGAAGAAGTTATTAGTCTGTTAACTGATTCATTGGTTACTGAAAACCCAGAGCCAGAACCTCCCCCACTAGCTAAATCTGCAATACTCTGAGCTGTGACCGTCTTGATAGTATTGGAATCACTTACATCCTGAATCATCACCAGATCATCTGAGGCGAGTGTACCGGATGCAAGATTGTTGATTTTGAAGGAGGTGGAGGCTTCTATTCCTCCTGCTAAATACAAATTTCCAAACATTAGGGCTGGATGCCCAATATCTAAGTCACCATTTGTTTGTGGTACTATAGAAACAGACGGTGTTATAGAAGTATCATGTATAGTTAATTTAATTCCTCCTGCTCTTGATAAATACAAGTTTCCAGATGTTCCATCAATTATATTTGATTCTAATTTAACATTCCCCCATTGAAAATACCCCGTTCCACTTGCCGAGTTAATTACATTTGCTCCTGAATCTTCAAGATTGGCGATTCCGGATACTGCTCCCCCTCCACCAGCAGATGTCAATCTACCAATAGCCGTATGCATATCTCCTGAAGAATGGTAGATAAAAGCGCCGCAATTAGGCATTTCAAGTAAATCTCCATCAGCTTCGTACGTGCCATTAGAAGCTAGTGTAATGGTTCCCGCTCCTTTATTGACGACCTGTACGGTAAAGCCATCGGGTAAGCCTATAGGAATCGTGACAGTAAAAGTGCCATCACACTCTATGATATTATCATTATCTGCTGCAACAAGCGTATACGCTGCTGTTTTTTGAGTCACTGTGGCGTAAGTAGAAAAGCCTGCTGAGTAAGCGTCCCAGGCCTGCTTAGTACGCAAGGCTGTCATGTACTTCTCATTGTCTGTGCCGGCCTCTGCTTCCGACTGGGTAGCCACTTCTAAATTGCCTTGCATCACGATCCAACTGACTCCCACAGTAGCATGATTACCAGATGCAGCATCTGCGATGCATTGCACTTTGTCAAATTGCTGTACGTCTACTCCTGACGCCCCACCTATCTTACCTGCTACAGATACATAGTAGTAATCTCCTACAACTCCTGCCGGATAATCCGGATTCGCAGAACAGTCCAAAATCCCCTGAGGGGTAGCCTTATCCAATGCGGCAATGGCATCCTCCATAAATTTCTTCGTGACGGGATGATGATCTCCCGTTGGAGTAAATGAAGTGGTATTGTCCTTTTCGAGTACGTTGGATTTATCGGCTTTCAGATCAAGTGCCGCTGATAAATCCAATTGATCGGTAATGTTTCCTTGTATGTCTCCCCAGTCGAAGACTAGAAAACTTTCGAAAATCAGTGGCGAGTGATCCAAATCTACTGACCCATTGGTAACGTTTTGAAAGATTTTCTTAGCATGGGTATCCCCTTCAATAACAGGAACCAGCTTGCCCGACACAGCATCTTTGTTCGTGCGAAAATCTCCGGATCTAATCCAGGAACTAGAGGTCACTTGATAAATGCCGTTTTCGGCACTATTCGTCTGCTGCCAAACCAAAACACGATCACCTTCCTGCATCAGCACCCCATCTACTGCAGCCAGACCCACTGACAAATCCTGATCACCTAAAGTCGCTGCGCGACATGGTAGCCATGCACCAGAACCTTCCACAACAGAAGTAGGTGATGATACAAATTCATTCGGGGTTACAACAATCTTATCATCTGCTCCTGCGATCTCCACAGCACGCTTCACTGTAAGAAACGGCTTCTTAGGACTACCATCACCGGTAACATCGCTACCTATCCCACTTACATAATAGCTACCATCAAATACCTTCCATGAGGTTCCTTCAAAATCTGTTGTTGTGTAGTTTGGCATTTTTTAATACGCTTATGTTATGGTAATGGATATATTGAGGCTGGCACTGCTGGCATGGTGTAGGTAATAGTCCTCAAATGTTACAAATACGCCACCAGCGTTTTCGTTAACATTTGAAGGATAAATGGATGTGACACCTCCTATTAAAGCTTCAAAGTTTCGCCCTACATCTATATTTCTAAGGACTATTCCAAATCTTATTTTATCCAATAGATAGGGAGCATTTGAATTAGAAAAAGAAGCCTGAGCTATGGCTAAAGTCGTTCCATTTTCAAGAGCATACGCTCCCACATTCTGAAAAGTCGTTGACCACTCAAGGTACCATGTCTGAGGATCATTGTTATCAGGAGTAATTTTATTGAGGTACCTAGCTGGCATTATCAATGAATTACCCACAGGTGCTCTTGCTTCAAATACTCCTTTGTAAATATCAAGAGCCAAATAAACTCCTGAATTATTTGTGACAGAAAAATCAAGCGTTAGTGAGATAGAATGCCTAAGGCCCAGAAAGTCTAAAAGACTGTCAGCGTCCGTAGAAAGGGAAGCACCCCAACCAGACCAATTCAATAAATCTACCAATGACCTACCCCCTGAATACCCAATGGTAGTTGCATACTGATATACTTCATCCAGATCAATAGGCGGACTAGATGGTAATGCCATGTGCTTCCAGTTTTAGTTCTAAATCAGAAACTCTCTTCTTCAGCAAGTCGATCTCGCTATCCACCGTCTTAAGTGCTTCATTGTGCAAGGCTGTGATGCTGGCATAGTCCATCGTCCATTTATCATTATTTTCTTGAACCACTTCTGGCAAAAACTCAGCTACTTGCTGTGCCATAAAGCCTATTCGCACAACTCCATCTTTCAAGTCGGTTCGCAAGAAGCGATGGCCTTGAAGATTCCTGACAATGGCCATCGCATCAGGTAAATCATCCTGGATGGCTTTTATACGCTGATCTGAAGAGATCACCCAGTTGGTATCAGATGTTCCTGTTCCCGTAATCTGAATACCCGTGTTTGTAGTTGCTAGTTTCACGGAATTATTGTAATACAAATCAACCCGACCATTTGTCCACGCTCTAATAAACCAATCGTTATTAGTATCATCATATAAACCTGCACTATCGTCTGACCCCATAAATCCCCACAAGGTCCCCGTGTTGGTCATCATTCCTGCCCAAGTATCGGAGGTAGCATTTACTTGTAGTAGGCCTGATCTGTGTGTTGATTCTAGTAAATTGAAATTAGTACCCAAATCAAGCTGAGAAACGCCCTGTACCCTTCCATTTGTATGCAGTTTTAGTTGATCTGGATCATTGGTCCCATGGATAGAGACATAGTCTCCATAAGAATTATCATCTGAAGGGCACAAATGAAGAACCCCCTCATTGTTCTCCGAATCAGAGGTTTCATGCATAATGAATCCCGGATCGCTGGATGAATTCCCAGCATCGAAATAAATATATGATTTATCTGTGGTTGTATCCGCAAATGTATCCGCTATCTTACCGGTTCCATCTTCATTGTATAGTCGAATAGAACTGGTACTCGCTGTTGTTTTAATTGTTAGTTCACCAATAAGTGCGCCACCCGCTAAGGGCAGGAACCTACCATCTAAATCGACCGTAACAGCTGATAAACCGGATCTATTAGCGGTTAGAATACCATTTCCAGTATTAAAGGATAGGGAGGTAAGATGATTATTAGTATCAGTATTAACAACTGTTTCTGTGGCAGTAGCTATACCTGTAACATGCCCATCGCCATCAAGTGTAATATCCTGAATGTAGGTTCTACCAGAATTGTTAGAAGACGAGGCTGCCGAAATATTTGGATGTGATGTAAGATATCCTGCCCCCGCATGATTACCCCAATTATAAGCTACATCCCAGTTACTAGAATTATCAGTAAAGTTTCCAGCATGCCAAACCTTATTTGTTCCAACAAAGTAATCGCCACTTTCAATAATTACCGCTAAAGCAGATTCAGTAGTACCAAACTGAAATGACGCATTGTAGCCTGACGGTGAAGCTCCGTCTGAATGGAAGAAATCCAAAAAACCTCTTTGATCTGCGGAAGCTTGATCGGAGAATACTATTCCGGCTCCCCCAGCATTTACCGTATTTCTTATAAATAGCGACCTGGAAATTGCTGCCTCAATTACAACGCTCCCTGTTAGTGTACCACCTGCTAAGGGCAGGAATCTACCATCTAAATCGACTGTTGCAGCTGATAAACCAGATCTATTAGCAGTTAGAACACCATTTCCAGTGTTAAAGGAAAGCGATGTAAGATAGTTGTTAGTATCTGTGTTAACCACTGTTTCAGTAGCGGTAGCTATACCTGTAACATGCCCATTGCCATCAAGGGTAATATCTTGAATATAGGTTCTCCCAGAATTGTTAGAAGACGAGGCTGCCGAAATACTTGGGTGTGATGTAAGATATCCTGCCCCCGCATGATTACCCCAATTATAAGCTACATCCCAGTTACTAGAATTATCAGTAAAGTTGCCAGCATGAAAGATCGTATTCCCATTTATCTTGACAGAATTGGCATTTGCTGCTTTGAAATCTATCCAGTCATTTGAATCATTTGTGACATAAATTTCCAAACTCATATTCTCACTACCTCTAGAGATTAGTCTCATGCCAGCTGTATCTCCACTTCCTCCAAAAGCATTGTCCGCCCACTTGAGGCCACCTCCTGATCTTAGCTGAACATCACCAGTAAAGGTTGCTGACCCTCCGGTAATGGACACATCGTTGGCATTTTGTGTTGACAGTGTCCCAAGACCTGATATATCCCCACTTGGAATACTCGTACTTGCTGTAAACGCACTTGTCCCATTCCCTTTTACATAGCCTGTAAGAGAGCCTACCCCAGTTCCACCGTTTGAAACCGAGAGTTCAGTTCCACTCCAATCAGTGTCATTAATACTTGATTTTGTTGCCAAATCTCCCAAACCGGTTATGTTGGAAGTGGAAAGCGAGGATGTAATGATATCCTGTCCATTCCAGACCAAAAACTCATTGGAAATCAGGCTTCCAATTCCCGATAAATCTTTAAAGTATTTAACGGGTTTTCTGACCTCCTCTTTAGCATAAGAGTTAGCAACTCCATAGCAACTGGCACTCAGTGACTTTATTTCGATTATGTTAGAAAGATCACCCGCCTGGACTTTGTAAAGAAAAGGTGACGAAATATTGGGTGCACCGTAATCGAAAGATTCTGTACCAAAATACAAGTAACCATCTTTTCCTATTGTGATATCGTCTGTTGTAGAATTGGGTATCGCAACCTGATCTACTTCAACCAAGTCCTCTAGCCTTACCTTAATTAGTTGCTTGGCAAAAAGCCCTAGTAAGTAGACATGTCCATCATGAATAACACCTGCATGAATGATCCCATTATCTGTTGGCGTCATATCAATAGTAGAAGACACAATTAAATCACCCGAAAGCGTGTACTTCGATATTAGAAAAGCGGTAGAAAAACCGCATTCAACTGTTATAATTTCATTGTTATAAATATCTATGAAAGCAGGAACCGTTGCTTGGCCTCCTGATGTATTGTCTATCAAAATTTCGTAATCATCAAGCTTTGATGCGTTTATTTTGATGACTTTCATCCTGTCCGAATAGTTAAAATCAGCCGAATAGATATACACAAATCCTTCATGATAGACACAAATATCTCCTCCTTTATACTTACCGTCATTAGGATATTCGTGAATGGAAATATCTGCAAAATTTTGCTTGTGGAGCTTCACTAGCTTGAAAGGATCTTCTCTGGTACTGAAAAACAAATAGTCCTTGCTAGCACACGTTCCATGAACCTTAGCAGCATCAAGACTTCCATTTGATAAAGTAGTGGTATCCCCAATGGTATAACTTATTGAAGCCGTGGATTCATCTACGGATACATTATCCAACCTCACTACCTTCGAAGCTTGCGACCCATCGTCCAACCAATTGAAAACAATCCATATAGAATTATCCTCTACTACTATTTCATTTGGCGAAATAAAATCAGGCAATGCATCAATTGAATCCTGTATTGTGTTTCCGTCGGGTAAAATAACAATTAGCTTACCTCTTACTGCATCCCCCTCCAGAGCAAAATTATAATTCGTTAAATCTTCTTTAGTTTCTCCTCCAGACCCTTCCATTGCATCTACGAAAACAAGGTTATTGGCTCCATCTGTCTGAAGAAACTGTCCCGGATTCCCATCCGTAAGTGGGAATTTGAGACCATTTACTGAAAACTCTGATTGTGCCTCAAAGGTCATCCGATCCATATTATTGAAATTGAATGAATGACTTGAAGCTCCTTCGAAAACTATATCGGCAGTTAAGGTATCACCAAGATTAAATACTCCCGATGTAAAGTTTATTCCTACACCTGCCAATGTACCTAGCTCAGAAGTACTTAATGTAGTATTAACCCAAACAGCATCTCCTGTGCTCGAACTCACACATCTATAGGCCTCATCATTGGATATGTCAATCCAAACTGAGCCTACTTCAAATGCACCGTTTCCTGCGGTTCCTGCGCTATCATCATTAGCGGTCGGAGCAGCAGTCGCATCAAATTTGTTTGGGACTGTGCTATTTCCACTACTATTCACCTTATCCCTTAGTGACGGCACTAACATGGCTTCAGTGATAATATCTGTGCCTAAAGCTGTTCCAATGTCAGGTATTACACTGTATACTCCCGAGCCATTTGTAGTCATAATGCCAGCAGAAGCAAAATCTCCATCAACTAGTACATCAGAATGGCTTGTCTCTGAGGTCAAGTAACCAGCCTCTGCGTGATTACCCCAGCTGTGAGCCCCATCCCAATTTGATGAATTGTCAACGATTGTACCGTATCCCCCAGAGCCATTTGTAGTCATAATGCCGGCAGAAGCAAAGTCTCCATCAACTACTACATCAGAATGGCTTGTTTCTGAAGTCAAGTAACCAGCCTCTGCATGATCACCCCAACTATGCGCAGTACTCCCATCAATGATACGTTGATCATTGCCTTGAGTTACTGTACCGGATGTAGTTCCAAAGCTTTTATTGAACGCATTGTTTTTTGTAAAGACAGGCTCGTAAGTTCCCGAGTGATCATGAGTGGTAGGAGCATAAGATCCAAAATCGTCTATATCCGCCTCCTTTAGCCTTCTACCTTTGTAAGCTGTGCCATCTGCGACCAATACCAAACCAGAGGTGGTGCTTGCGGTGCTTACATCTGAAAGATCAGCGAGACTTTCTGGTGCTAATGCAATCAAATCTGAAACGAGTGCTGATTTAACCGTGCTAGATGCACTTGTATCCTGAAACAGCACTCTGTCATTTGTAAAGATCGACTCTGAATCCAGATTATTGATCTTAAATGCAGATGAAGCGTTGAGCTCACCAGATAGGTAAAGGTTGCTCCAATTGCTGGACGAAGAACCAAGTGCTCGATTGCTGGCATGACCGGGTATCAAATGCCCATGTACACTTAGCTCAGTTGCCCCGCTTAATTTAATGCTGGCGGCTTCCAATTGCACATTTCCCCATCGCAGATAACCAGTACCTGATCCTGTATTTGTCACATTGTTTCCTCCACTATCCTGAAGGTTCGTGATCTCGTTTAGATTGCCAACTGACGATTCTACTTCGTTGATCGCACCAACGATATTTTTAGTACTTGTATTGAGAGCTGAGATGTCTTCATTTTCGTTCCAATGAGACCAACCTTCAAATGATTTCAGGGCAGTAACAAATTTTTGATCGTCAGTGCGTTGCACCATTTCGGGAGTAGTGACCTTATCCCGATCTCCTTGAAAAATAAACCAGTTGGCTCCCACTGTTGCATGATCCCCCGCTGATGAATCAATGATACATTGGATACGGTCAAAAAGCTGAACATCTACACCACTATTACCTCCAATCTTTCCAGGTACAGAGACATAGTAGTAATCTCCTACAACACCAGCAGGGTAAGGTGGGTGATCGGGATTGGCAGAACAGTCAATATTGCCTTTTGGGGTAGCTTCATCAAGCGCAGAGACCAGTGTTTCAATAAACTTCCTTGTGGCAGGGTGATAATCTTCCGTAGGGGTATAAGCCGTAACGTTATCCAGCTCTAGGACATTCAACCTATCAGCCTTATCATCAAGCGCACTTTGAGTGGCTGTACTGACTGGTTTGTTTGTATCTGAAGTATTATTTACCTGGTTCAGATCTGCTGTATTGGCCTTAGTATTTAAGACTGCTTGAAGGTCTGCATTATCAGAGACATTGCCTCTTAAACTGCTCCATTCATATGCTCCCGCCTCTCTAAACGAAATATTGGTTGCGCCAACAGTTATGTTGCTCAATGTATCATGTTGAAAAATCCGACCTGCGGATTGATTCCCCTCCAATATTGGAAACAAAATCCCTGCAGTCATATTTTCTTCCGAATCAAACAGAGGGTCTCTCGTCCACCCTGCAGTACCTACGATATAAATACCATTATGAATCGAAAATTGTTGATTTTTAACGAGAACGCGATCTCCTTCGGCAGTTTGTACACCGTCGACCTGTACGGTACCTACATCGCTAAGGTTAGACGCAGTACCCAACGAGCTTGTTGTAGCTAAGCGACATGGGATCACTCCTCCACCTATCCCACTTGAGATTCTCGTGTCTTTGAATACTACATATTGATTAGGGCCAATGATGATTTTTTCTCCATCCCCGGCATCTTGAAAAGCCCTCGCTATGGTAAGAAAAGGCTTCTGAGGTGAGCCATCACCATCAGGAGTTACATCGCTACCGAAGGTACTTACATACCAGTCTCCATCTGTAACCGTCCATGTTGTGCCATTGAAATGTGCCGCTGAATATTTATCTGCCATTTTAACTTGGTGTTGATACGCTATAATCAATCAATAAATAAATATCTTCTATCTCCGAGCTGTTGAGCACGTTTTCTAACTGTGCTGGTGTGCTATGCTTAAACCGTATAGTGAAGGTATCAAGCCAACTGGTATTTGCCGTCGAGGGGGTAAAATCCGCTGCAGCAATCTGAATTGGGTCTTCTGCCACTGCAGCCACGAGAGCGGTATCTGCAGCTGTAGCACCTCCAACAACGGTATCCTGTGAATCCAACACGGTAGCATTCAAAGTATTGAAGGTGGACAAATTGATACTTGCGCCATCTTTTTGCTTCACGATGAGCCTCAGTAGTGCCCCAGAAGACCCAGCCCCACTATCTATCGACATATTTTTCAAGAAATATGGAAAATGTTCCTTTTTGATCGCCACTTGTGCCTCCTGATAGTCTTGGTCACTGATAGGCTGTAGCAGCCTGCGAAGGGCATTCGGGAAGTGGGTCTTCAGGCTAAAAAGCTTTTGCTGTATCTGACCAGAATCCGCCAATTCATTGGCAAATGCATTCAACCCTGCTTCTATATTGCCTACTGCGGCAGCCTTCATTCGATTGCCTCCTTCACGTGCGGTATAGCTGATGTGCACCACTACATCTGAGATGGTATCGTAATCAAACTGACGATGCTCAGCGGGTAGCTCCAGCCTCCAATGACTGATAGCACCGGCTCCTTCGAAGGGCAGGTAGCGCTCATCCTGAAAGTTGAGCTCAAACAAACCTGCGTCGTTTTGTGCAGAGCTAATCGCGACAGCCTGGATGCCACCAACATCCGATACAAACCTTGAATCATCTGCTGACCAAGCATAATCTGCTGCAGTATCTACATCTTTAGTGTTTTTCCTTCTTCTATTGGCAAGCAGGGTCAACTTGGCATTCACATTGGTATAAGGGCCTGTCACAGCAGGAATGGTCAACCTTACGGACTTGATCCTTCTCATGTACTGACCCGGCTGATCCAGATCAAAGAGTACTTCCGGAATGTAAAACTCACAAGTTCCCGTTTCTCTCAAGTCAATCAACTGATTAGGAGAAAGCATGCTAAGCGGTACATGTTTAGTCAGTTCATATTCGCGTTGGTTCTGCTCAAGGTGAGCTACTTCCAGTCTTCTGAGATCGCCTTGTAGCTTCTCTCCTGCCAGCAAACCTGCTTTGAGGCTATCCCAATGTCCAAACTTGATGTAAGTGGTGTCTTCTTTTGCCAGTTCGTGCTCAAAGGACTTTTCGGCCATTTTGGCAACATCGTAAGCTAACTGATAGCTTTGGAAGTACAAGCTTGAAATCTGCCTTGACATCCAATTGTATAGATCCTTATTGGTGTACTTGTCCTTCATGAACTTCTGCACCTCTGACGACTGCTCGATCTGCATATCCTGATTTTCCAAATCACGCTCAGATATGGCCAGACGAATTTCCGCTCCGGTAATCTGTCGCTCGATCTGCTCAAGTTCCTTTTCTGCCAGCTCTACCTGAAGCTGCCAATCGTCTTTTCTACGCTCATAGCCACCTTTGATACCAGATTTAGCGGCTTTGTTACTTTCAACTTCGCTCAAAGCATTGAGTGCCCCCATAGCTCCCTGCAATCCTCTAAACAAAGTATTTCCTCCGCCAGATGCTGTAACAAAAGGGCTTCCAAATGCTCCCGCTAGACCTACTTCGAAATCCGAAATTTGTCCCACAACCCCAGCTAAAAGACCTACTCCTTGAGAACTAAATTTAAGTTGTAGAGACCTATCCATTCGCTTAAGCTGCTGCTTTTCTGAGCGGTTCATATACTTACGTGAACTGTAGTACTTCTTACGAATCTCGGCTAGTTCTTTGGCGTGCTTTAAAGACTCTATGGTTTCTTGGTTTTCTGCTATGCTTTGCTTTTTGATCTGACGTATGGCCTTGAGCAAAGTCACCTCCTGCCCTGCACGAAGCTGTGCCAGTTCTTCAGCATCTCGCTTTTCCATCGCAGATAGTAAGGACTGCCCTAGGCTTTTCACATCGCTGCATAGCTCCTGAGCCTTCTGTATCAGTACCCTAAAGCGGTAATGCGGGATAGATCCACCAGAAATGTCATTGAGTACTGCATTGATATCCAAACCAGCTGCAGAAGCTCGTACCAGCAAAGCCGGATCAATAGGTGGCTCGAAAAGTGCCAATGTTCGGGTTACCCCCTCTATATTCATACAGTGACGGATCTTAAAAAGCCGATCTGCTACCGTATCCCAATATTCGAGCAATTTTTCATTGGGTTGGGTGCAGAATAATAAGACACTGTTAAAAGCATTGAGGCTCTTATCTAAATCTACGTCTTGATCAGAGGTCAGTGTACCCAACTCGCTTTCCATGTCAACTATCGAATCGCTTATGGTCGCACCATCCACCACGTCTCCAAGTGATTTAACTACCGTAGTATCATTTTGTACCCGTACAGGTTTTGGCCCCAGTATTTGACTCGCCAGCAAATAAAGCTGCGTGGCTTCATTGATGGACTCTATCGTATCTCTTCGGAAAAGACTGTCGCCCCATTGAATCAAGTTATCGATGTATTTCATCACCACAGACTTCATGTAGGCTACCACTCTTAGCCTAGCAATGGTATGTGGCTGAAATGGGTTTTTCATCCATTGATCCAGTTGTCGTTGGAAAGCTACACTGCCTTCCGACATTTTTGCCAATACTTCTGCTACTTCACCACCTGTAGCACCTCTTTGAGACTCATACTCGAAAAAAGGCTTAACCTTCCAAAAACGGGCAGGTGCAGGTATGGGTGTCACTCCGTCAGACTCTCTGGGGTCTTCTACTTCTGTAGGGTTAAAAATATAGTGCAGCCACTTTTGCGCATCTTCAAATTTTTGATTCTGAGTCAAATGTGTTGCGATATGGAGCGGTGCGTGAAAGAAAAGCTCCCAGTTGTAAATACCGTATGGACTATCAAAGTCAAAGTCAAAACCTTCTTTCGGGTAATTTGCATCTACTAAATCGTTAGTAGGTTGGTAATAAGTCTCAAAATCAAAAGACGCATTTTTGGCTTGTTGTCTTAATAGGTCCAGACCAGCTTCCGAGTCAGGTTTTGGATCAAGTAACCCACCAATTCCGTAGCGATTGAGTTGCTTGATCATCGCACAGACATACGGATGATAAAAGGGCTTGAAGGCATACTTTCGAAATGTCGCTGAAGAGGAAATCTCGACTTCAATTTGTTTTATGAAAAGCTCATCTGCTCCTCGTGTTATTTCCGGTTGATCCTCAATATCTCGTATTCCATCCTTGGGTGGACTTTGATGAAGGCTATCGAAGACCTGTTCGCCATCTTGAATAGCATACTTATTGAGTTTGGGAGCTATCGGCATATCTTAATTATTGATAAGTTTAAAGGATGGTATAGAGTACTATACCTGAGATCCATTTAATAATAAATTTTTTATACTTGTTGGTATAGGGTATTTCGTATAGCGCTTAATCTTCACAATTCTTACAGGTAGCTGATTGATCACCTTTCTGGTAAATTGCTCTTCGCTTGGTTCTACAAAAAAGACACGCCCCTGATCTTCGAAAAAGAACGGAACTTTGGATAGCAAATCCACTCCGGTCACTGGATACGTGATTCTAAAATTGCCCGATATTTGCTGAAGGATGACCTTTTCATCAACCACCGCTTCAGGAAGATCATTAAGAGTGTTCCCATCGACAATAGTTTCTTCAGAAATTGTATAAGCCATTTTTTCGGTGATAGCAAAGTTCTCAATATCCGCTTTCCCTTTAATCTTCATAAACTCCCTATCGGAGTTGTTGACAGAAAACGGAGATGGTTTAGCTGTGTATTGTACATCATTTGCTACCAGATCAGATGTGCAATTATCCAAACTAAAGGATCCTAAGTGATTAAATATACTTTCATCATTATAGAATGTATCAATACCTAACTCACCATTTTCAATGACCAATTTAAAAAAGTAGTTCTCCGGATAGAGTCCTCTTAATGAACTAAGGCTTTGTTTAGATATTTTCTTTGGTTGCCATTTGTTATTTTTCCATTCGCTAAAAGCCAGTTTGATCTGAATCTCTTTCAATGGTATTTTAGAAGGTTCATCATTGATGACACTTTGATTGTACTGCTGTATTTTTAGCTGTTCTTCATCTGGTTGGAGAGGAAGTTCACTAAATACAGGCCAAAAGATCATAGGCCTTCTGTTAAACACCACTGGTACCAGATGATCTCCTTCTATATCCAAATCCATACCCTGCCATGGAGTCCAGCGAAACCCATCTTCCTGTGTGCGATAATAATAGCGGTGAGGTTCATTTTTGGTGCGTGCATACACATGCAAGATGCCTCGGTCTTCTTCGTTGTAAATGCCACTTATCTCAAGAAGCGCTACATCGTCAAGCTTATTTAGGTAATTGAGGTAGGCTATTTCAGCAGACTCGTCTGTAACTTCTCCTTGCAACAGCTCGTCTTCCAGTTCTTCAAAGAATGGTGACTTATCGTCTCTTAGTTCTGGTTCTATCCAGTTTTCAGGATAAACGAACACCTTTCTTGCCGCTTCCCAGACTCGGTAATTCTTACGCCACTTCCACTCGTCCAGTGCCTCATCATCTATAGTAAATTCCGATTCCAGTCCCATCTGGATTCGCTGTATCCAAAGCTGAACAGAAGATATTGCCAGTTTAATTCTAGAAGTCAGCATGCAAGGCTCCATCTCCACATCCAGCAGATAATGCTCGTAAAGGCTCGTTTTATCTGCAAATCCGCTATTGCCAATCAAGTATGCAGTAAGCGCATCTCGTTGTAATGCCCTTAGTTTATCCCTGACTTCAACGGCTGATTTCTTCCATGCATTCTCTGAGTGAAGTGATCTCACCACTGATTGAATATCAAGAGATTGCTGCTGCGTAAGGTCTACTAACGGAACGTATTCACTTGAACCATTCACCTCCAGCAAAAGCTTACGAGCCTTTTCCAGTGGTAATTTCATTTTATTCAATGCATCATTGATCCGATCTAAATGGATTAACCAATCCTGATTCATGCCAACTGGTACTAGTGCAGGGTTTGGAGGGTTTGAAGTAGTGGCATAGCTAATGTCCGCTATACTCCATCCTGTAGTTATTGCTACCTGACTCGCATGAGTTATATTTTGCTGTATGATGTCTATGATAGATTGACTTGAGTTCTGGTATTTACCGTTAAGCTGATAGGCTTCCAGTAAGGAGATAAACCCATCAAAATTAGTCAATGGAAGATCTGGTACACTTGTTGGAGCATCAGTCATGATATACCAATTGGTACCATTGTCTCCATCCAAAAGAAAGGAAATATGGCGAGGTGCTACACCAAGTTTTTCAAACACGAGACCAGTCTTGATCAACTTGATCAAATCCATGCGATGAACATCAAAGGTCGTGTCTGAGAGTACCGTCGAATCATAAATCAGTTCTAAGGATAAATAATTGGAGGCAGAACCCAGTTTTTCTTCCAATACACCAGAAACTGTTTCGTATCCAATGTCAAAAAACTCCGATATGGCCTGCAACCATTCTTCTTTTAACCTTAGTTTGCCAATCAAGGCATTATGAAATTGAGCAAATACAAAATCTATCCTGTCTTCAGCGGCTGTAACGAAACTTACAGATCCAGATGTAACTAATCCTGATTTGACATCTCCGACACTCGTTACCAGACTATCCCAATAAGTATCAATGAATGCGTTCGCAGCGACTTCTTCATCAGATATCACTCCATCTACAATCTCCAACGATTGGGATACTATGTTTTCATCAAAGAACAAAGCAAATAAATTCGCAAGGTCTTCTCTGGTTCTATTTATACTTATTCCAACCTCTCCCAATCTGGTTACATATTTTGTACGCAGGTTCTCCAGGCTTTCCGTTAGTGTGGCAGTATCTGCCTGATAGCTCTCAAGCTGTTGCTGAAGGAAAATAAACCGAATATCCTCCATGTTCAGCGAACTGCTCATCAAAAGTTCAAAATCCTTTAAGAACTGAATAGTCTCATTTGGTAAGAGCTTAACATGAGGGTCAGCTGCATAAACTGTACCCTTCAAATCTACAGGTGCTCTATTTCCTCTAAACAAATCTCTGACATCCAAAAAGTCTTTTACCGAGATTCGTAGTGCCTTGGTAAATGAAGCTACCCTATAGAAATAAGATAGCTCATCTGCAGCTACAACAGTTCCATCTGTAATATCCTTCGTGACCAACTGTAGTAATTCATCAGCCTTTAGCCCTGTAGCGGCTAAAATCACAGGAGCATGAGTGTCATTTAATTGACCTTGAGCATCAAGGAGATTAATGTCACCTGTAGTCTTTGCTTCGGTGAAATCGGTTCGGATCGTGTCATCACGATTGTAGAAAGGGTTAAGGAAAACCTCATCATATTGAGATGCCTTGCCATCATAGGAAATCTGAGAGAGTGGAGCAAACCATGACAAAGTTTCTGCAATTGAAAGTCTATATTTCTCAGCTAGCCATTTAAGTCCCGCTAGTTCGTTTATTTTAAAGTCGGAATCATCCGCCCCAAAATGAATCAGAGCCATATCCAGATCAGAAACCTCCCAGCCTAAGACTCTCCTTAAGCGTTCGAAACGGTGAAGGTTTTTAAGCTCCTGATTATAATTTCCAGACGGAAATTGGAGTCTCGCATTCTCAAGACTACACGAATCAGCTGGGGTAAATTGAATCTCTGTAGAATCAGGGTTAATGAAAGAGGAACCTAACAGGTTCAGCAGGTGCTCATAACTTATGTCCGACTGCTCCAGCAACTGGTCAACGTGTGAGAGATAATCTGATGTCTTATTACCAAAAGATGAGCTAAACGTATTACTATCCAATATACTTTTAAGACCAGAAGAAATACCTAAATAAACCAGAGCCGACTCATTGGTAAAATAGGTAAGGTTGAGCAGTGATCGAGCAATATCAAACCTGGATAAATTAATCATTTCCAGATAGGCATTCGCCTCACTGTTCCAAAGATGGAAAGGCAACTCCCATGTATAATCATCTGTACTAAGTGTATCGTAAACAGATGATTGAATATGCTCAGGATAGATACGAAGAGACTCTTTGTCTAAAGTCGTTTGACGGTCATGCGAACCTCCGCTCCCATCTATAGCTGTTTCCAGCACTTCATTGACTATGTCAATATAAGGTAAAACAATATTTGTATTATCACATGTTAGCTTTATTTGAGCAAACTCTGTGCGACGCGTCTTTAACTCTTCCCATGCATTTCCACCCCCAGCAGTTTTAGGAATCAATTTTAAAAAGCCGAGTAAATCTGCCAGATAGGCAGCCGGGCTAAACGATGATCTGCAGTGTCTACATGCGCAATAATCTTGCGAACCAAAAAGTACATCCAATCTGGGCTCACTACCTTTACTTACATCCCCCACCGAAGTATCTCGATACGTCTGTGTACTCACATTGTTAACTGCACTACTGTATGTGACCTGCAACTCACTAGCAGCAGCTACTCGCTTGACTGCCTTTTTAAATACCGTTTTCGCCTTCTCTTCACTTGTAGTCCCTGTAAACTCATCATCAACCAGTCCATCAAAAATTGAAGCAAAATTCTTTATAAACGATCGCTCGCCATATGCAGCTATTTGGGATGCAGAAGTAAGAGCAGCACCTTTTAGAGCCTTGATGTCATCCCACTTATTATACCCACGGCTAAGGTGCCAAAGCCGTTTTAGCTCATAAATTTCACTTTTTGTGGGATCACCCGGATCTCCATTGTCAGCAAAAAACTGACGTGGACTATTTTCTTTAATATCATATGTTAGGTTATTCACAAGAAACAACCTGACATTTTCAAAATTAACTAAGGGAGCCTCAGCATTCATTCTAGCAAGCAAAACCTCTGTAGGAAATGCTTCCTCTGCAGCATTCAGCAAAGCTATTGCATATTCTGACTTCCTGAGACCATAGTTTTCTATGTCAGGAGAAATTCCAGGCACACCAACAATCTCACCACCTCCAAGGTCTGTTTCTATTAGAGAAAGCCATTCGGTTTTATCATAAACTGCAATATCTTCAATTGCAGTAACTGAGGTGTATACCTGATTGATTAATGGAATATGCTCTTGACATATGACCCCTAGCTGAAAAGCAAGTTTTACATTATCTCTTTTTAAGGTTCTTGTAGCTTCATCTCCATCAAATGCATCCCTAACTTCATTTCTATCCCAAAAGTCTTGCTCATGGCCATATTGAGCGTACACCTCTGCAAAATTCTCCTGCTGCCATGGCACATCACCGGGAGGGTCAACAGAGTCTGCACCACCATCCTCATTCTGTCCTTCTATGGGGACGGGAATACCTGCAATCTCCAGGATTTGCGACATATAGCTATTTCCTGTTAATGAGATTGGGTCTGCCAACAATCCTGAATTCCTAAGATTCCCTATCGCGGTTACAGTCGCTGAAGAATCAAATTCTGGATCTATAATATTATTAGCGATTCGCTTCGCAGTTTGGAGTGCTTCAGTTAATCGAGCATCAGGCAAGTCCCTGAGCATGGAAAAATTAGTGGGGAGATCATACCGCATAAAAGCGTGAAACGCTTCAAGTGTGACTGTATTTGTTGCTTCCCCGAAGTACAACCTTGTAGCATTTCTAAAGCTAGTCAAAGCCGTCTTGTCAAAAACATTGTAACCAGGGCTGGTTGCTAATATATTAATGTCCGTATCAGTCAGCTCCTTAGTTGCAGCTATTACAGCGTCTAGTATCTCTTGTTCTGTAAGTGCCGGATCTTGATTTTGGTATGGGATGGAAAAAAGATCATAAAGTCCTTCAAACTCTGGAGGGCCGACAAAAGGCTCATTACCAATAACAAAATTGAGTGTATATAATAAACTTGTCGTACTCTTCGGCTCATGACCAAAAATCGCCTGCTGCTCCCAATCCTCTGCACCTAAAGTTTGCTCTTTTTCAACTAGTGCATAGTATGTAGGAAAGTTGACGCCTTCTGGTAAATCACTTCTTAAAAAAATAATGGAATACTCACCATTTGAGTTGGTCTTAACTTGGCTACCTAGGTTAAGGTGCGAGCCGCCTGCCACAAAATGACGCATGGTCACCCGATAGTTCTCAAGTCCAACACCTAAGTGCGTCATAACTCGACCTGACACTGTAAAGGTGGCATCACCAGCACCTCCGCCAGCATCATCTACCTGAACTGTAATTGTTATTGGATTCCCTGAAGAATCAAAACCATATACTTCACCAAAGCTCATATGAGGGTGTTTTGTTAAACCAGCAATTTTAAAACGGATTCCGTTCTCGATCGGCGGATGAGGTGGGAATCAAAATAGTAACGGAATATCAGAAGATTATTTTATTAGTCAAAGAAAAAATTCACATTATTCTGTTAAAAAATTGTTATCTCATAAATCTCCATATTATCTCTTCCTTTTTTGCAATATTTATTTTCTGTTTCTCGTTAAATAACGTATCATTATAACGTATTGAGGTATTTATTAACGTTCAATACGATTTTTCACCGAATAAAACTGTTTCATGCGCGCACAAGAAGAGATTCAAGACCAGGCCCCTCAAAATGAAGGAACCGCTGATCGAAGAACCAATAGCTCTGTTTCCAATGGAAATGAATCTCAAACTCCAGCCATCAATACTCCGAAGGGTGGAGGCGCCATCTCGAGTATAGGTGAAAAATTTCAAGCCAACCCAGTAACCGGTACAGGAAGTATGTCTGTACCTGTAGCATTGAGTCCAGGTAGAAATGGCTTCACACCGCAACTTGCATTGTCGTATGATTCTGGTAATGGAAATACCGAATTTGGAATGGGATGGAATGTTGGAATCCCCTCTATATCGCGGAAAACACAGAAAGGACTACCTAAATATCAGGATGCAGAAGAAAGCGATATTTTCCTGCTGGCAGGATCAGAGGACCTAATTCCTAAACTGGAAGACAATGGTGGTACATGGAAGGAAGTTATTACCTCTCAGGGAGGTTTCAACGTCAAACAATACAGACCTAGAATAGAAGGATTACATGCAAAGATTGAGAAACACACCGAGATAGCAACAGGAATTGTCCACTGGGAAGTAACTACCAAAGACAATATCAGATCAGTTTACGGTCGCTCTTCAACCTCAAGAGTTTACGACCCTGCGGATGATACCAAAATCTATATGTGGATGCTAGAGCACACATATGACGAAAAAGGCAACATTATTTTATATGAATATAAGCGAGAAAATACTGATGGAATTGACACAGGATTACTGAGTGAAAAAAACAGACTGAAGAAAAATGATGCTTTCAATAAGCTATACTTAAAAGCTGTAAAATACACTCCTCACACAAAATTTGATCCGTTAGATTCAAATTATTTTAACACCGTCAAATGGCATTTTCAACTTATTTTAGATTATGGAGAGCACGATTTATTGACCCCAACTACTGCTGAAATCAACGATTGGTCAGTTAGACAAGACCCTTTCTCCTCATACAGGGCTGGCTTTGAGATTCGAACGTACCGTCTCTGCCGAAGGTTACTCATGTTCCATCATTTTGATGGTAGTGACCTGGGGGCAAACCCTTATCTGGTCAAGTCTACAGAAATCACGCACGATGAAAATGCGATAGCCTCAAGAATTACCTCTATCAAACATGTTTGTCATAAACTGAATGAGACTCCTCTGGGGAATGAGCATGAATATCCGGCTGTTGACTTCACTTATACAGAAGCCTCGATTGATACCAATATTTATCAACATGGTATCGAAGATCTCGAAAACCTGCCCAATGGAGTAGATGGATCACAATACCGATGGACAGATTTACACGGAGAAGGACTCTCCGGTGTATTGATCGAAGATCAAAATGCCTGGTACTTTAAGAAAAACCTGGGTGATGAAAATTACTACAAAGATTTACCTGCCAATCAGACACCTGCGCCGGAGGCAAGACTAGGTGCGGTAACACAAGTACTAGAGCGTCCGTCACTGGCCGGAGGTCAGCAACTGACAGACATTGACGGGAATGGTACACCGGATCTGGTTGTATACAGTGACACCATTTCCGGATATTATGAAAAGAACAAAGAAGGAGGCTGGGAAAACTTTCGCGCTTTCGAGTCTAACCCCAACATCAACTGGGGAGATCCTGACCTGCGCAGGATAGACATTAATGGAGATGGCTTTGCCGACTTGCTCATTACCCAAGACAATTGCTTTGTGTGCTACCCTTCACAAGCAGAGAAAGGTTTTGGACCTTCCTATGAAACGCTGAAGAGCTTTGAAGAAGAAGATGGCCCTAAAATCGTGTTTTCCGATGCAGATCAGTCTGTCTATCTGGCAGACATGTCTGGTGACGGGCTCACTGATATTGTGCGGATAAAAAATGGATCGGTATGTTACTGGCCCAATAAGGGGTATGGGCTTTTCGGAGCGAAAGTGAGTCTGGACAATGCACCCTGGTTTGACTATGAAGATACCTTTAACCAGCAGCGCATCCGTCTTGCAGATGTGGACGGCAGTGGTACTACCGACATTATTTACATAGCCAATGACTGTGTCAAGTATTTCCCGAATCAATCAGGAAATGCTTTTGGTGAAGAAATCCTGATCAACCAACGACTACCTACGCACAATCTGGCCAATATTGCCACGATCGATATTCTGGGAAATGGTACGCAGTGCCTCGTCTGGTCGTCTCCGGTAGAAGCGGATCATCCACCAGCGATGAAGTACATAGACCTCATGGGAGGCATCAAGCCTTATTTACTGACTGAGGTCAACAACAATATGGGTAGTGTGAGCAAGATGAAGTACGTCCCATCGACAAAATTTTATCTGCGCGATGAGCGCAATGGCACTCCATGGATCACTAAGCTACCATTCCCTGTGTTGGTGGTAGAGCGTGTCGAGCTTTGGGATGAGGTAAATCGCAACCGTTTTGTTTCTAAATATGCTTATCACCATGGCTACTTCGATGGTGTAGAGCGTGAGTTTCGTGGGTTCGGCATGGTAGAGCAATGGGATACCGAATCGTTTACCGATTTTGAAGGAGAAGGTCTTTTTCCTCCGGGGTACAATGCATCCGATGAGACGCTGCACGTCCCTCCTATTTACACCAAATCGTGGTTTCATTTGGGCTTCTATCAGGAAGGAGAAAAAATACTGGATCAGTACCGAAAGGAATATTGGGACGGAGATGCTGATGCATTTACCATCGAAGGAGATTCCCGCATACGCGGGAATGACGGCACTGTGGTGGACCTAAATGCGGCGGAGCTAAGAGAAGCTGCCAGAGCACTGAAAGGAAGCCCTCTTAGACAGGAAGTCTATTCTCAGGACGGTTCTCCTGTGGAAACTAATCCGTATGTGGTTACGGAGAATACTTATGAAGTTAAGTTGGTGCAGCCAGTCGCCCTTCGAGGGCCTCAGGGTGACAGGCGCAGAGATCGTGACTATGCGTCTTTCCAAACGATCCCGGCAGATTCCATATCCTATCAGTACGAACGAAACCCAGCTGATCCGCGTATCAGTCATCAGCTAACAGTGAATACAGATGAATATGGTCAGGTGCTGAAAGCAGCTGCCATCGTTTACCCAAGAAGATCGAGTATCGGTCATGCGCAGCAGGATGAAATCAAAATCACCTCTCAAGAAAATGTTTTAATTAACGAACCTGAAAATGTCCTTTTTTACCGCTTAGGGGTACCTCAGGCAAGCAAGAGTTATGAAATTACGGGGATCAGTCTTCCTTCTGATTTCTACGACGCTGACTTGGATGTTCGAGAGGCATCACGCTCAGCCTGGTTTGATTCCCTAAAGGTTATTTTGAAAGATGAATCAAATGCTTTTTCTGAAATCTCCTTCGAAATTGCTCCAACTACCGGACTTCAAAAACGACTGCTCGATCACTCTCAAATTCGCTACTATGATGAGGTACTTTCTGCAACACCACTGGCCGAAGGATTGGTCGCTTCTCATGCTTTACCATTTGAAACGTATCAACTGGCACTGACCGCAGGTCAGATTGCCAATACACTCAATGACAATGGAGTCACACGAGTAGACACAGCGCTGCTCACGGAAGGTAAATATGTAGATCATCTGAGCGATGGAGATTACTGGATTCCATCAGGGAAAACCGCTTTCGACACATCAAACTTTTATCTGCCAACGACTCAAACAGACCCATTTGGTAATCAAACTTCGTTTGAATTTGACAGCTACCATTTACTTCTTATCAAAACAACCGACGCACTTGGTAATGAGGTACAGGCTCAATATGACTATCGACTCTTGCAGCCCAAGCTGGTTACAGATCCGAATGGAAACCGACAAGAGTTTGAATTTGATGTACGGGGCATGGTGACGAAGCTGGCCGTAATGGGAAAAGTCGGAGACAGTGATGGAGACACACTTGCTGCGCCTACATCCGAATTTACTTACGATCTTTTTGAGTGGTCTACAAATCAAAAGCCTAACTATGCTTACTCCAAATCCCGTGAAACACATGGAGCTGGCATTACAAGTTTCATTGAAAGCTATGCTTACTCCAATGGTCTCGGTCAGGTGATAATGACCAAGAATAAAGTTGCAAATGGTTTTGCCTATGGAAGAGATGCCAATGGCGATCTGCTGCGCGAAGGAGACGGAAGCTTGTCAGCTCCTATTGAAATCATCTCTCCGAACCAGCGCTGGATTGGATCGGGCAGAACCATCCTTGACAACAAGGGCAATCCTGTCAAACAATACGAACCCTACTTCAGTAGCACGCACGAATACGAGTCTGAAGCTGAGCTGGTAGAATATGGTGTAACACCCATCATCCGATACGATCCTTTAGGACGGGCCATACGAACAGAACTCCCCAATGACTCTCTAACGAGAGTCGAATTCAGTCCGTGGGAGCAAAAGAACTACGATCAAAATGATACGGTAAAAAGTAGCCTTTGGTACGTAAACAGAAATGGAGCTGCTAACGAAGGACAAACGAATGCACCGACCAATAAGGATGAAAGGGCTGCATGGCTCGCTGCAAAGCATGACAACACCCCTCAAGTCATTCACCTGGATGTGCTCGGGAGGCCATTTGTTACCATTGATCGATTGACAGATACAGGTACGATAGATGGTGTGGATTTTTACACCATGACCACAGAGTTGGACATCCAGGGCAATCCGCTGAGCATTACCGATGCAAAAGGTCGAACTTCTTTTACTTATACCTATGGTTTGCTCAATCAGCCGCTCAAAACCACCCATCTGGATAATGGTACCCGATACGCAATCAGCGATGTGGCAGGCAACCCACTCCGGGCATGGGACGATAGAAGTCAACAGTTCCGGTTCGTCTATGATCAACTGCTCAGACCTACCAAAACATACCTCATTGATAACTGGAGTCACCCTGAACCTGCCGAAGGGTATAACGAATCACTCATCTCCCTCACCGTATACGGAGAATCTCTAATAGGTCAGCCTGAGCTTGTCGAAGGCAATCTTCGGGGACAGGTGCACCTGACCTTCGACTCAGCTGGAATGGTCAAAAACACTGCTTTTGATTTCAAAGGCAACCCGCTTGCTACCGAAAGACAAATGGCAATCACTTACCAGACCAGCCCCGATTGGTCTGCACTGGATGATTTCACTGATGTTGCCACTTTATTATCAGATGCGGCCTCATTACTATCGACTGAAGTATTCAGTCAATCGACCACCTATGATGCACTCAATCGTCCTGTTACCATGACCAAGCCGGACAGTAGTGTGGTTACTCCAGGATATGATGATGGTGGCCAGCTGGAAACCCTGTCAACAAACCTGAGAGGAGCGGGTACAGCGACGGACTTTGTAACAGCTATCAAATACAATGAAAGGGGACAAAGACAATCCATCACCTATGGGAACGGTGCGCATACTACGTATGAATACGATGCGAAGACTTTCCGACTTACAAGACTCAAAACCACACGAAATACCGGAACAAACAACCTGCAAGACCTCAACTATACTTACGATCCTGTAGGAAATATTGTAGAACAGATAGACAATGCTCAGAAAACCATCTTCTTTGACAACACGGAAATAGATCCAATAGGCAAGTACGAATATGATGCGCTCTACCGACTGATCGAAGCACAGGGACGTGAGTTGATCGGTCTGGCCACCCCAGGCCACTCAGATATCGGAATCAATGTGCTACCGGAAAACACAGCTGCTCTGGAAGACTACACACAAAAGTATGTTTACGATGAGCTGGGTAATATCGAGCGAATGATCCATGAGGCAAACAGCGGCAACTGGACAAGACACTACCACTATGGGTTCAACTCTGGTGGCGATGCAAACAACAACTTCTTGCTTGGCACATCTAACAGTGCTTCGCCAGCAGTTACCAATCACTACACCTATGATGCGCACGGCAACATGACGGCCATGCCTCACTTAGCTGCTATGACATGGGACTATGCGGACAGACTACAAAGTGCAGACCTTGGTGGAGGTGGTGACGTATACTATACCTATGATGCAGGAGGAGATAGAGTGAGAAAAGTGATCGTAAATGGAAACATCACCGAAGAAAGAATCTATCTGGGAGACTATGAAGTCTATCGCAAAACTGTGAGCGGCACATTGGATACAGAAAGAGAAACGCTACATATCTCAGATGATACTGGACGTATTGCACTTGTAGATACCTTAACAGTAGATGGAGGTAGTGCAGTCAGCACCCCTGCTCCTCTTATTCGCTACCAAATGAGCAATCATCTGGGCAGTGCTACGCTGGAGCTGGATGCTACAGCTGCTGTGATCTCTTATGAAGAATATCATCCCTTTGGGACTACTGCTTATCGATCTGGAAGGAATAGTGCAGAGACTTCTCTCAAACGATACCGATATGTAGGCAAAGAACGAGACGATGAGACCGGACTCTACTACTATGGGGCTAGGTATTATGCTGCTTGGCTGGCGAGGTTTGTGAGTGTCGATCCGTTGAAAGATAAATATCCACAATTAGCTTCTTACCAATATGCAGGAAATGATCCTGTTGGTGACGTAGATATAGATGGGCTGGAAGGAACGACCACAGAAGATAGGTCAGGGGGGCAAACCCATACAACTCAAAAGGGAGATACTTACTCTGGATTAGCTAAACAATACGGAACAACAGTTGATAATCTAAGGGAATTAAATGGGTATGATGATACTAAAATACCCATTGGAGTCGATTTGAAAATATCAGGAGGATCTACTTCTTCTACATTACCCTCTGTATCAATAAATTTAGAACTGAGGCAAACCACAGAGCATCAAGCAGGTGCTCCTGTCCTTCAACCGTTGGGGCCTCCCATTCCATGGGAAGTCTACAGAAACCCGAACCCAGTACCTCCAGCATCAAGCGGTTGGTCGGTAGCAGCTAGAATAACAGCTCGTGTTATCGGAACAATAGGATTGATTCTAATGCCTTTACCTGCTGGCGGACCTGGCTCTGTACGCCCTCAACCTCAAACAAAACCACGATCCTTATCTGATGAGGAAATTGAAGAAATTGATTTAATGCTTCAGCAGGGATTTGATCAATTAGCAGAAGCTCGGGCAGAATCCGACCATGAAGAAGAAAAAGAAAGGAAATACAATATTCATCATGTTATCCCAAATGCTGTCAGAAGTGGAAAAAAAACGCCTGAAAATATACTCCTTTTCGGAGCATTAGCTCAGGAGGGCGGGTTTGATTTTGATAATGAAACCAACCTTATCGCACTACCTCAATTTAGTATTAAAACGGGACTTGGAGTCCACACTAATCACCCCAACTATAATGAACATATTTTCAATTTGATAAACTCTGTGGTAACCGAGTTAGGAGGTTTTGAAAACTTGACCCCAGAAAGTGCAGCGGGAATAGCAACAGGTATCCAAAGTATAACTAGACCTGAAATAGAAGCGACTAGAGATTTTATAGATGTAACGATTGGATTAAATCTTAATATCTACTACGGCATACATAAACTTGGAAAGCCTTTAAAGTATTAGTTGCTTAAATGAATAGCCCCAATTTTCATTTGGGGCTATTCATTTCAATCTGCGAAAACTTGATCTTTATCCTGAATCAGGTCTCCTAAGTCAATACGCAGACCTGTGATTTTCTCATCTATTATTTTAGCATAGATACCATGAGTGATGTAGAATTTTGAAAAAACATTAAAGAAGTCAAAATCAAATCTTTTATTGAAGACCAATCTTTCTTCTTTTATAACAGTCATGGGAAAAGGAATTTCCTTTCTAAGTTCAGCCCACTTAGCATCATATTCAGTCTTATCAGAAAAAAAAATATCATGTTGTCTATCTGATTCTATTAAGTTCACTCTTTTTGAATATAATCCAAATTTGCTTTTTTGATAATTCAAATGCTCAGTGTAATCAAATATCAGAAAAATCAAAAAATAATCATGGAACTTCCCTCTATGAAATAATCTTGCGGGGTAATATTTATGATTGGCAATATTGAACCCTTCCAGTATGGATTTAAATTTAGGACTCAATAAGAAATACCTTTGATTAAATGGATTGATAACATCCGTTAACTCATCCTTATCATGAATAAGAAAATAATCAAGGTTAATTGTGTCAGGAAATTCCTTAACGAATATTAGTTTTTTATAAGAGTCTGGTGCTTGCTGATCATAGCCGTCAGGATATCCATTAAATCTAGCGGCATGCCTTCCTTCTCCATCGACATAATCTCCGTATGCATTTATCGTATAATATGCTTCCATCGTCTTGTTTTAATTAAAGTCTTTCATGCAAAAGCCTTTTTAGCCTTTACATTTTGGAGTAGCCCGTCAAGCGTGTAGAGGATGTGTTCTTTATCATTATCAG
>JAGDZQ010000003.1:0-317823 GCA_049115715.1 Cyclobacteriaceae bacterium | reverse complement strand
GTCGTTCTCGAGCTAGTATGACCAAGAAGCGTTTGAATGTATCTCAAATTTGTACCATTCTCCAACAAATGCGTGGCGAAGCTATGTCTCAATGAATGCACCGTTGCGGGCTTTTGTATACCAGCACGAAGCAACCCTCGCTTTAAAATCATTCGGATACTGCTAGAAGAATAGAGACTTCCTGTAGGAGACTCAAAAAGGTATTTCACAGGACGATATTTGATATAATAAAGCCTCAGCAATCCCAGCAAACTTTTGCTCAAAATGGTAATACGATCCTTTTGTCCTTTGGCACCTCTAACGATGATCTGCATCTGATCCCCTTTGATATCGGTTAATTTAAGATTTATAACTTCAGACCTTCTTAGTCCTGCACTGTATATGGTTGAAAGAATCGCTTTGTGCTTTAGATTAGGTATAGATGAAAGCAATCTTGCGATCTCCCCCTGTGATAAAACCTGAGGCAGACGCTCTTCCTTTTTGGGTCTTTGCAGTAAAAACGTTTGTTTCTCCCTATCCAGCACCTGTTCAAGATAAAACTTAATGGAGTTGATAGATTGGTTTTGATAAGATCTTGAAACTTTTCTCTCTGTGACAAGGTGAAGATGATAACTTTTAATGTGATCGTCGGTGATTTTAAAAAGAGGGATCGGGTAGGTGTATTTTAGAAAATCACGAAACATATACCTGTAAGTACGAATAGTAGATGGACTGTATCGCTTTAGCTGAAGGTGTGCAGCTAGCGTCTCCAATGCCAGTTTATATTCATGCGGACTTTCCATTTGTCAAATCAAATAGAAAACCAATAATTAACCTTTTGATATACGGATATATCCGATTATNNATAATCGGATATATCCGTATATTGAGTTATGAATCCTTTTTCAAATAAAACTTGTGCCAACTGCAAAATAGAGATTACAGGAAGATTGGATAAAAAATTCTGCTGTGATCAATGTAGAGCCACTTTTAACAATCGATCCAGACAAAGTAATGAGCACCTGCTCATGGAAACCAATCGACAGGTGAGACGCAATCGCAAAATTCTGCGATCTCTCTGCCCCACGGGTAAAGCTACTGTGAGACAAGAAGTTGCTGCAGAAATGGGGTTCGAATTTGGGATGTTTACTTCTATCTTCCCCTCGCAGGGTAAAGTATATTACTTCAGCTATGAATATGGCTTCATGCCTATAGTCGATGATCAAAATGTAAAAAAAATGGTCATCGTACAGCAGCAGGATTATATGAAAGACCGTTTTGACCCCTGGAAGTTTATTAAATGATTTTAACTCGCAAATCAACAACCTTGAAGCAAGTTTGTGAGGTATGAAATTATCCAAGATGTTCTTAACCACGCAAGCATAGGAGTATCAAAACCCGCTAGCGGGAATTATTCTCTTCCTTTTTACCTTTGATACTAGAATCAAGTCGAGGTGAATGATCTATAGCTATAGAGAACAGGAAGTAGGCGCATACTTTGCGGTGAGTTCGGATTACTTAAGGGAGAAGGAACAGCTGGCTGATATCAAGAACCTGATTAGCATCCATTGGAATCGCTGCAAAGTACCTATCCCGCTGACCGTGGATGGTGTAGCAATCCAGTTGCAGCCAGGAGATCTAACCACTACTACATATGCACAGCATGTTGTACTTCCCCGAAGTGAAGCTGAGCTGACTACTTTTACTTTCAACAGAGAATTCTATTGCATCAACGATCATGACCATGAGGTCAGCTGCAACGGCATTATTTTCTTCGGAACTCAAAAATCACCCATCGTCTCAGTGAGTGAAGAAGAGAAGAGAAAGTTTGACATGCTTTTCGAAGTGTTTACTGATGAGTTTTCCACAAGAGACAACACTCAGGGGGAGATGCTCAGAATACTCTTGAAGCGGCTAATCATCAAGACGACCAGGCTTGCCAAGCTGCAATTGATCGAGGAGCCGCTCCCCGATAGTCAAATCGACACCATCCGAAAGTTTAACCTGCTTGTGGACAAGTACTTTAAAGAAAAGCGCCAGGTTAGCGAATATGCAGAGATGCTTTTCAAGTCTCCTAAGACACTCTCCAACTTATTTGCTAAGTACAATCATAAGACCCCACTGCAGATCATTCATGAGAGGTTGATTTTGGAAGCAAAAAGATTGCTGATCTACACCGATAAGTCCGCCAAGGAGATTGCGCACGAGTTGGGTTTCGAGGATACGGGTGTCTTTCATAAGCTCTTCAAAAAAGTAACTGCATCGACTCCTCAGCAATTCAAGGTCATTCAAAAGGGTGAATTGACCGTTACAGACTAGCGAAACCTGCCTCCGTCCTTCGACCAGCAACCTTGGGGCAGATTCGAGATGTTTGAAATAAGCCAAAACACTTCTCTAGCGATGCAAACTTCATGGTATCAAACCCCCTATCGAGAATAAAAAATCACAAAAGGTAAAATCGACACTTCGAAGGGAATTACCGCCACTTACCTTGCCAGTTGACTCCCGTAAAATTGTACTGTAATCAAAAACAGAAAACAATTTTAAAATCTAATAATTATGTCAACTACATTTCAAGTACCTACAAGAGAAGAAGTATCAGAAAACAATCAGGAGATTTTCGATCAATTACAAAAAGGATTGGGGTTCGTTCCTAATCTGTACGCAACATTTGCCAATAGCGAAACAGCACTTGGTGATTATCTGGCTTTCCAAAACAGAAAAAGCACATTGAAGGCAAAAGAGCGTGAGGTAATCAACCTGGTAGTCTCTCAAGTAAACGAATGTCAATATTGTATATCTGCGCACACTGTTCTGGGAAAAATGAACGGGTTTACCGATGATCAGATATTAGAAATCAGAGGTGGAGAAGCTTCATTCGACACGAAACTTGATGCTTTGGCTAAGTTTGTAAAAGATGCTGTAATCAATAGAAGCCAGCCGAGTGCTGAGGCTGTTGATAGATTCCTCGCTGCAGGATATGACAAAGCAAATTTGGTGGATGCTATCATCGTAATCGGTGACAAAATGGTGAGCAATTTCCTTCACGGGACTTTCAACTTGCCTATCGACTTCCCTGTAGCGCCAGAGCTAGAAGCAGTAGAAGCATAATCAAATCATTTAACTCAATTTATTTCACAAAGATTTTCGACGATGCGTGGAGAGTTCCTCCTTCGTCGGAATAATAAAAAACAAAATCATGAAAAATTTATTATCAATCATCGCATTAGTAGTTGTTCTTTTTGCCGGTCACGAAAGTGCTGCTCAAAAGCCTAAAAAGGTAAAATTGGAACAAAACCCTGGAGTATTTAAACAAACAGAGCTGAAGCTAAAAGCAGGGAAAACGTACATTTTTGAAGTTGCAAACAATGGCGTAGATCATCCAATAGGTTTTGTAGTTGCCCCAAAGGGTAAGCCTGAGCAAGAAAATCATATTCCTGAGGCATATCTGACTAACACAGTAGAAGAAGGTGGAAAAGGTACTTCCAAAGAGGTAGTACTGGAAAAAGGTGAATACATCTATTTCTGTCCGCTGAACCCTACTCCTCAATATACCCTGGTAGTCGAGTAAGACTTTTTAGGAACACTTAAAATTGAAGCCGCTTTTAGCGGCTTTTTTTGTTACAAAACTATGCCTCAATGATGTGCAACTTCGGCAGTATTCTTTAGACTAATATGCCACTCCTAGCGCATGGAGAAGTCTCATTATTCTTCTACTCCAACACAGTGCTGATGGATCATCTAGCCGCCCGCCCCACATGCGTGCAATATCGTTAGGTTAAGCCTTTGACTATACAAGTTGTTACTTCGACTTTAGGAGAAATCTTACACTAAAGGCACTCTGATCGATCAAGTAAGATCCTTCCTAATCAGGATGACAGGGTCGTGGAGACAATACTATTCTTAACTTAACGACATTGTGCTTTTGGCAGAGTAGCAGTGCCATCTCCACCTCCATTCGTGTTATCATCGTCATCGTCACCGCTATCGCACGAAACTGTAAGAACAAGAGCTAGAAGAGCTAAAACAAGAAATTGAAATGTTTCATGTTATGTAGGAGTTTGGTAATCCAAAATTACAATGGGGAGTTCCGCAATTACCCTACTAATCTGAATTCGACTTATAATTATGTAAAAAAACGTCAGCCATTCCCAGCTGTCTTCCTGATTGTCGAAACCCTCTACTCTACTGCATTTCAACAAACTTTGGGTCTGGCTAATGTGAAATAGCACTAGAAATCACTCTAAAATACCAGCATAGTAAAAGGAGGGAGCCAACATTTGTATAAATGTTTCATCGACTCCATGTTAATTTGCACGATGCGATATTTTTTGGACATAGCATACTTGGGAACAGACTATCACGGATGGCAGATTCAGAACAATGCCAGCTCCGTACAAGCCGAGATAAATAAGGCTTTGAGTACCATACTAAGAGAAAACCTGGAATGCCTCGGAAGCGGAAGAACAGACACAGGTGTTCATGCTACGAAACAAATCGCTCACTTTGATCTGGATCAACCCATTGATACCAATCGTCTGGTTTATAAGATGAACTCTTTTTTACCAAAATCCATTGCTATCAATTCCTGTGTCAGAGTCAAGGATGAAGCCCATGCCCGTTTCGATGCAGAATCACGCAGCTATCAGTACCATTTACATGCTAAGAAAGACCCTTTTAAGCAAGGAGGATCCTATTTTTTCACAGCCTCTTTACACCTTGAATCTATTCGAGAAGCGTGCGATTTGATTTTGAGTTGGAAAAACTTCGAAGCGTTCAGCAAAGTTCAGACAGAAGTCAATCATTTTAATTGTGATATTCAATCAATTCAGTGGGAAGAGGCAAACAGTTCTCATATTTTCCACGTTAGCGCAAATAGGTTTTTGAGAGGAATGGTCAGGGCGATGGTCGGCACGCTATTACAAGTCGGCCAAGGAGAGATGACAGTGCCTCAACTTAAAGAAGTTTTAGAAAGTGGAGATCGCAGAGCAGCAGGGCGCTCGGTACCAGCCGAAGGTTTATATTTGACCGCTGTTGACTACCCCGACCACATTTATACCAATTAGATTTTGGAAAAAGAGAAAGTAAGTGGAAACATCGTAGACCTCAAAATCCTAGGAAGGCTCTTTGAATTCGCAAAACCATACATCAAGCAGTTTTATGTCGTTGTTTTCTTGACATTGGCATTAGCAATTTTAACACCCGTAAGACCCTTTCTTATTCAGAAAACGATCGACGAAGATGTAGCATTTGGAAACTACCAGGGACTTGTCAACATGACAATCATCTTGGTTGTTTTGCTGATTGCTCAGTCGATTGCCCAATACTACCACACCTATATTTCCAGTTGGCTGGGGCAGTATATTATCAAGGATATTCGGATCAAGCTTTTCAATCATATTCAAAACCTGCGACTCAGGTTTTTTGACAAAACCCCAATCGGACGTCTCGTTACACGAAATGTCTCTGATATAGAGACCCTCTCCGAGGTATTCAGTACAGGTATTGCCGGCATGGTAGCGGACGTACTTCAGCTTTTGGTTATTCTTGGCTTGATGTTCTGGACGAGCTGGCAACTGACCCTCGTTAGTCTGGCATTGCTTCCGATTTTGCTCTTTGCCACCTACGTCTTTAAGGAAAAAGTGAAGATCTCTTTCAATGAAGTGCGAACAGCCGTAAGCAATCTCAATACATACGTGCAAGAGCATATCACGGGAATGAATATCGTACAGATTTTCAATGCCGAAAAACGAGAGTACGAGAGGTTCAAAGAAATCAATACTGAACATAAGAAGGCTAATATTCGCTCAGTAATGTACTATTCGATCTATTTCCCGGTCGCGGAGATTATTCAGGCTGGCGGTATCGGTTTGGTTGTTTGGTGGGGAGCCTCAGGAGTTATTAGTCAGGAAATCACATTAGGAATTTTGATTGCCTTCATTATGTACATCCAGATGTTTTTCAGACCAATCCGCCAGATCGCAGATCGGTTCAATACTATTCAGATGGGCATAGTCAGTTCCAATCGTATTTTGGATTTGCTGGACAGTGAAGAACACATTCCCGACAATGGAGATCACAAGCCTCATGAAATCGCCGGAGATGTAAGCTTCAAAGATGTCTGGTTTGCCTACAACGATGAAGACTGGGTGCTGAAAAATGTCAATTTTGATGTCAAGAAAGGCGAAATACTCGCCTTGGTTGGAGCCACTGGAGCCGGTAAATCCTCGGTTATCAATTTGCTCAACCGATTTTATGAAATTAACAAGGGCGAAATTCAACTAGATGGTCGCAGCGTCAGAGAATATGATCTGGGAAATCTGAGAAAACACATAGCAGTAGTCTTGCAGGATGTATTCCTTTTCTCAGATAGCATTTACAACAATATCACGCTTCGCAATCCGGATATTTCCAGAGAGAAAGTAGAAGCCGCCGCTCAACTTGTTGGAGCCAATACCTTTATTGACAGACTACCTGGAGGTCTTGATTATAATGTAATGGAGCGAGGAGCGACTCTGTCTGTAGGCCAAAGACAACTGATCTCCTTTGTAAGAGCTATGGTTTACGATCCTAAAATTATCGTATTAGATGAAGCCACGTCCTCTGTAGATACGGAAACAGAAGAGCTGATCCAATCTGCCATACAGCAAATGATGAAAGGACGTACCTCTATTGTGATCGCACATAGGCTATCAACCATTCAGAATGCAAATAAAATCTTAGTTTTGGACAAAGGAGAGATTATAGAAGAAGGAACCCATGATGAATTGCTTCGAAAAGAAGGCTCCTACGCCCAGCTTCATCAAATGCAATACAAGGAAGTAGCATCTATATGAGAACTAAAAACATGAGGCTCGTTTACGCCATTATTATACTCGTCTCTTTGGTAGTAATTGGCAGCAGTCTCTATCACGTTTATGACAATCTTGGAGGATTTGAGCCCGTAGAAGTCTATAAACTAGAGCCAATTAAACGAACAATGGTTGGCAAGCAGTTCAAGACCAGATACACGGACAAAGTGATCGAAGAGCAATTTGTTAAAAGTCGAGAACTGATTGCCAGCAATCAAATCGACGGTGAACTTGCGGCGGTTACGTATCTTCAAGACTCCCTTGCTGGGAATGAAATTGATCAGTTTGTGGGAATAGTACTGAAAGAAGATATGGCCGAAATACCCGTTGATTTCGACGTTAGAGAATTTGAATCCAAGACTCGATACGTCGTTTTTCTAAGCATGCACCCATTGGTACGCCCTAAGGCAGAGCAACTTGAGTCTATGCTTCATGCGAAAGCGCAGGAAGATGGGTTTGAACTACGAGATTACTTTTTTGAGATACATTATCAGGACAATTCCATGTCATTGGAAGGCTGGGTTAAATAAAAAAATGATGAAGAAACTTTTACTCCTTTTATTTACTGCTACTGTCTTTTTCGCTTGCCAGAAAGAAGCGCCAAAAGAGAGTTCTTATTTCGTATATGTGGCATCTGGTGATTCGAAAGATGGAAGTGGAATTGGCATTTATAATTGGGTGCCATCTAAAGGTGAGTTGAGCGAAATAGTCAGAGACTCTGCAGTGGTATCGTCAGGATATCTGGCCATGGATTCTACGAAAGAAGTGCTTTATAGTATCAATGGAGAGAAAATTTCCGCGTTCAAAGTAGATACTAAGTCAGGTTTTATTTCTCTTATCAATGAAGTTCCACAAGTTGGGAAAGGGGCTTGCCACGTGAGCGTATCCAATGACGGTCAGTTTCTCATTGTCGGTTACTACTCTTCAGGAAGTTTGGCCACATTCGGCTTAAACGAAAATGGCTCGATTGGAGAACTGAAATCTCAGCATCAACACACTGGCTCAAGTATCAATACAAGTAGGCAGGAATCTTCGCATGTGCATCAAGTACTCCCTGTCCCAAATAGTAATTTGATTCTCGTTCCGGATTTGGGCATAGATAAAGTGATGGTGTATGCTATAGATGAAGCTGGAGATTTGACTTTGGCGCCAGATCAATACAATGGCTATATTAAACCTGGAGGAGGGCCTAGACACGCTGTTGTGCATCCAAATGGAAAATATGCTTATGTTCTTCATGAGTTAACTGGCTATGTCACAGGATTTCAGATTGATTCGAAGAACGGTCTAAAAGACACCATCAATACTGTAAGTACGCTACCTGATGGGTTTAATGATTTTAACAAGTCAGCAGACATTCATATTACACCAAATGGCAAATACCTATACGCATCCAATAGAGGCCACAATTCCTTGGCAGTGTGCAAGATTATTCCAGAGACTGGAGCACTGGTGTTTGCAGGAACTAAGTCGTGTGGTGGAGATTGGCCAAGAGCTTTTGGAATTGATCCAAGCGGGGATTTTATTCTTGTTGCTAACAAAAACGATAATCAAATCAGCATCTTGAAAATAGACTATTCCACTGGCTTCTTCGAAAAAGTTGGAGAAGTACAAACCCCTCTTGCTCCTCAAGGGATTAGGTTTATTAAATCGCGGTAAATATTCTTGTGAGAAATGAATTTGATTACTTTAAGGGCGTTTGATAATTCAATTGATGCGCATCTTCTAAAGAGCCGCTTGGAGAGTGAGGGAGTCATCTCGGTTTTATTTGATGAGAATGTCGTGGGTCTAAATCCTCTTTATAACATTTCAGTAGGAGGGATTAAACTTAAGGTAAGGGATGAAGACAAAGTAAAAGCCTTACAGATCATGTCAGAAATTGAAGGTACACCCTACCTCGATGGTGAAGATAGAATTTTGAAGTGCCCCAACTGCCACTCGCAAAAACTTTACGGAGGTTTTCGTTCAATGAAAGGATTGACAGGTATTTTGGCCGCAGTAGTATCTTTTTTGATGACGGTTTGGCCTTTCTACTACAAGACTCTCTATAAGTGTAAGAAATGCGGTTATGAGTTTGATAACGATTAGATTATTTTGAAAAAGAAAAACAATCGCCCAATAGAAATAGATATTATCAACTATGGGGAATACAGAGAGTGGGATCGTGAGAGTAGTGCCTTACCTAAATTCAAAGAGCTAACCACCGAAGTAAAGGCTGACTTGGGAGTCGAGTTTGGGATGATCGTGGAGATCAAAAAAGCTCGGGGCAGGTATTTGGAGTTTAAGATTGATCACCCTCCATTTGAAGACGCAGAGGGAAATGTTGAGCCGCCTTTTCAAGACACTTTTAGAGTCAAGCACAATCCCTTTCAATTCTTTTTAGGTGATACGATATGGGAACCAGTGGAAGATAAACTTGGAGATTGGAAACTTTCAATCCTCTTGGATGGTGAAGAACTGGTTTCGAAGACTATCACATTGATCTAGAATCTCATCTGATTTTCTTATCTCTTCTCAGATAGACGAGAGCGCCGATAGCAATGATTAAGCCTAGGAACTCTCTAGCTCCCTCTATCCAGGGTTTTGATACTTTCATTTTCCCAAGTAAATCTGCCTTATCCGGATTTCCGACAAAGTCAATAAAGACTGGAATGTAAAAGAGCGCATAAAGCGAAAGAATAATTATTAATGTGATCAGCAGTGGTCTGAAATTTAATTGACTTAGATAAACTTTCAGCATAGCAATTAGTGCCACTGATCCATATATCAACATCCAGATGAGAGGGTCGGGATCATTGTACTGAACAGCCGCAAAAAGGAAGAAAATGATCGCTAGGGTAATATGTATGGCCTTCTTACTCATACATCAAAGCTAAACATTATTGAAAAGAGATTGGAATGAGAAAGAAGCGGGGCTTAACTGCTAATTTCGGCAATTTTGATCTGTATTACAGTAGCAATAGACAATGCTCGCGTTTTAGCCAGCTCCGTCTTCTCTCCGCAAAACAGGTCATCAAGTGTTTTGCTGAAGAGCAGCAACCATTGATCAAAGTGTTCCTTTTTCAGAGCATGAAGCTGATGCAGGTGAAGGTGCTTTTGCAATGGATTTCCCCTGTAAGTAGGCTTTTGGAATAGAACAGATTCCCAGAAATCATACATCACGGGAATATGCTTTTGCCAGTCAAGCCTAATCACATCATTGAAGAAAAAACCAATCATGTCATCCTTCACGACTCTTTTGTAAAAGGAGTCGATAAGTAACTCTACATCTTTTCTGGTAAGAATGTCAGATTTACTCATTTCAAACTTCCGCCTCTTCAGATTCTCCCTGCAGTTGTTTGTCGTGAAGCTCTTTGTAAACCCCGCCACTTTCCAGTAACGACTCATGCGAACCTTTTTCTACCACATATCCATCATCTAGCACAATAATTTTATCTGCCAGCTTTGCAGAAGAAACGCGATGAGAAATTACAACCGATGTACGGCCTTTCATGATACGCGCCATGGCATTGAGAATGGTATTTTCTGTTTTAGTATCGACTGCAGAAAGAGCATCATCCAAGATCAAAATCTTAGGCTCACGTGCGATAGCTCTGGCAATAGAGACTCGTTGCTTTTGTCCACCAGAAAGAGTGATGCCTCGCTCCCCTACCATGGTTTCGAACCCATTAGGGAAGCGGTCGATATTCTCCAAAAGATCCGCATCAGCGGCGGCCTTCTTTATTTGCTCATCTGACATTTCACCCATGCCAAACGCGATATTTTCACCAATACTGTCAGAAAACAAGAACACATCCTGAGGAACATATCCAACCTGGCTTCTGATGCTGTCGAGGCTGTACTTTTTGATATTTTCATCGTCTACCTCAATGCTTCCGGTATCCACATCATACATCCTGCAAATCAGGTTTGCAATGGTAGATTTTCCAGATCCTGTAGTTCCAATGACAGCAATGGATTCTCCTGGATTAACTTCAAAAGAGATATTTTTCAGTGCCTCTATACCAGAATCAGGATAGGTGAAAGACACATTTTCAAAGACCACTTTGCCTTTGATATCCACCTCAAGATTATCGGTTGAGACAATATCATTTTTGGTATCTAGAAATTCATTGATCCGTTTCTGGGATGCGGCAGCACGCTGTATGATACTTGTGATCCATCCAAGAGACGCAACAGGCCATGTGAGCATATTTACATAGATAATGAACTCAGCAATGTTACCCGTACTTACAGACCCATTGAAAACTTCTACAGATCCTACGTACACGGTTATGATTACGCTTAGTCCTATTAGTCCCATGATCAACGGGAAAAACAGCGACTGCACGAATGCAAGCTTCAAAGATTTGTCCTTATAGTTGTTGCTCGTTTTTTCAAACTCCTCATAAGTGTCTTGCTCCCTTCCAAAAGACTTAATGACCCGGATGCCCGAAAAAGCCTCCTGTACGAAGGTTGAAAGACCCGAAAGACTTTCTTGAATTTCTTCAGATCGCTTATTGATGATATTATTTACGAAATAAATACTTAGAGACAATAGCGGAAGCGGGATCAGGGAGTAAAGCGTCAAGGTAGGATTTATATAAATCATGTATGGAATTACCATTGCGAACAAGGTGACCAAATTGACGCCATACATAATAGCCGGCCCTACATACATTCTGACTTTACTTACATCCTCAGAAATCCTCGCCATGAGGTCTCCCGTATTGTTTCGTCTGTAGAAACTCAAAGGGAGCATCTGATAGTGATGGTAAATCTCATTTTTTAGATCATATTCAATTAATCTCGACATGACGATAATCGTTTGTCGCATGAAAAACATGAAAACTCCTCTCAGTAGAGCTGATACCAAAATGATCACTCCAAGGATCAGAACACTGGAAGTTATCATGTCAAATGGCTCAGATTGAAGCTCGAAACCATCAAAAGATTGAAAAATTTTAAAAGAATTTTGAAGAAGGTCAAAAGAATATCTTACAACCACTGCGGGTATAATGCCAAAGAAGTTGGAGATGATTATAAAAATCGTCCCAAGAATCAAATGCCATTTGTATTTTTTGAGATATTTATTGAGGTGCGCTAGGTCTTTCACTGAGGTTAAAACGATGCTGAACTGAAATAGTTATTACTACGAAAACAACTAATTTTAGCCATTGTTGATGTTCGTCAGGAGTGCCTTTTCGATCAAATAGAGAAGCTATTCTCAATATTGAATGACCCTTTCTACGAACTAGTAAGTTATTGTATCAAGCAAATAAACAGTATATTATGATAGATACCCAACCCCAGGTTCAGAAGAGTGGAATTTTTGAGAGCATGTCTCAAATGGATCACGAGCAGTTAGTTTTTTGTCAAGATGATGCCACAGGACTTAAGGCAATCATTGCCATTCACAATACAGTTTTAGGTCCCGGAATGGGCGGCACACGCATGTGGAATTATCAATCCGAGGAAGAAGCCATTAAAGACGCACTTAGGTTGTCTAGAGGTATGACATTCAAGAACGCCATAGCAGGATTGAATATAGGAGGAGGCAAAGCAGTAATTATTGGTGATGCAAGAAAAATCAAAGACGAAATGCTCATGCGTCGTTTTGGAAAATTTGTGAACAGTCTATGCGGTAAGTATTGGACGGCTGAAGATGTAAACATGACATCTCGAGATATGGAATACGTTCGCATGGAAACCCCATTCGTAACGGGAATTCCTGAGAGTATGGGAGGAAGTGGCGATCCAAGCCCTGTCACTGCCTATGGTGTTTATATCGGTATGAAAGCAAGCGCAAAATATGCCTACGGTTCAGATTCATTGAAAGGCAAAAGAGTGCTTGTACAAGGAGCAGGTCATGTGGGATCGTATTTGGTGGATCACTTAATCAAAGACGGAGCACAAGTTTTTATTTCAGATATTTTTCAAGATAAAATAGACGCAGTTGTAAACAAGCACAGCTCGGTATCAGTGGTCGCACCAGAGGAAGTCTACAACTTCGACATGGATATTTATGCACCATGTGCACTAGGGGCTACTCTCAACAAAAGCACCATTTCAAGCTTGAAATGCCAGATTGTGGCCGGAGCTGCCAATAATCAATTGGACGATGAGCAGCTCGATGGGATAAGATTGAAAGACAGAGGGATAGTGTATGCACCAGACTTTTTGATCAATTCAGGGGGCATCACCAATGTCTACTATGAACAACAGGGAAGCTACAATAGAGAAAAAGTTTTAGAGCAAACCGAAAGAATTTATGATGTTTGCTCAGATGTTCTGAACTTTGCAGCGAATAACGATGCAACTACACACGAAGCAGCGCTTAAATTGGCACTGAAGAGAATAGAAAGTGTAGGGAAGATCAAGATCACCCAATAACAAAAACGTTCATATAAATGCTTAATCGTCGGATTCTTCGTGTCAAAGCCATGCAGGCACTTTACAGCTATTTTTTGGCACAAGGTTCAATCAAAAAAGTTGTCAGGGAAGAGTTAGAGTCTAATTACTACCCAGACCCAGCCAAGGACGATTTTGCTGATGCAGATATTTTTACTGCCCGTAGGAAATCTGCTGCTCGTCTCTACAACGAATTTTTGCCATTGAAAAAAGTGGTTTCTTCTGATGTCGTAGATGATGATATAGCGGAAAAGGTTCAGGAGCACATTACCAAATATTATGTAGAGCTAGAGGCCGAGCTGAGAAGTATCGAGAATACCATGTTAGATGATGTGGCCAATCTAGAGACGCTATATTTAAAAATCGTTGCTTTCGCAGTTGAGCTTTCGCACCTCGAAAGAGAAGAAAAAGAAAAGAAGGATAAGGCACATATCCCTAAAGTTTCATACTGGAGGTACCACTTCATTTCAAACCCTGTTATAGATGCACTTACGAAATTCGAGGCGTTCAATCAAGCTTTGATTTCTCATAAAGCAGACTGGCAGTCAGAGATTGATACCATTAGAGACTGGTATAAGGATATTATCAAGAATGATGAGGCACTGATCGCATATCAGAAGAAGGAAACCCCAACATGGGCTGATCACAAGGATGCTGTGGTTTATGTTTTCAAAAAGCTGATTTTCAAAAACGAAACCATCGCCGACTTCTTTTCATCTCTTGATTTACGATGGACAGAGAATCAACCCATAATTAAAAGTCTGGTTGTCAAAACTATTCAGGACTATGATCCAGAAGTAGAAGATTCACTCTCTCTAAAGGAGATAAGCAGAAACGAAGATGATGATATTCTTTTCTTTAAAAGACTGTTTAAGGAAACCATAAAGAGGGAAAAAGATCTGGATGAGATCATCAGCAAAAAGACCAAAAACTGGGATATCAGCCGAGTTGCAATGACGGATCTGATTATTTTGCGAATGTCTTTGGCAGAAATGATAACCTTTCACAGTATTCCCGTTAAAGTGACAATAAACGAATTCATTGAGATTTCGAAAAATTACTCTACGCCAAAAAGCAAACAATTTATTAACGGGATTTTGGATGTACTGTCAAACCAGCTAACTTCGGAAGGCGTTATTAAAAAGAGCGGGAGAGGGTTAATTGATAATAAATAAAAGATACAATTATGAGTAAGAGTTCTGGAAGTTCATTTTTCGCCATGATTTTTGGAATCGCAGTTGGAGGGGTACTAGGTATCCTGTTTGCACCTGATAAGGGCACTAACACGCGAGACAAGCTTTCTTATAAATTAGATAAGTACAAGAAGCAACTTGAGGATTTATTAGGAGACCTAGTCGAGCATGGAGAAAGTTTTGAGAATGAAGCAAAATCCGAAGGCGAGAAAATTGTAAAAGATGCCAAAGTGAAAGCTGAGAAGCTTCTTGATGATGTCAATGGATTGATCAGTCAGATCAAGAGCAATTGATATCCTCCTTACATTAACAAATCATTAGGAATATAAATGACATGGCAAACTGATAGGTTTTGTAAGTTTGTCCTTATCATTGAATTTAAACAAGAGAAGATTATGATTAATAAGACGATTTCATTCATTGCTATGGTAGCTATGGTTGCCATAGTCTTTAGCTGCGGTACTAGCGCAAAAGAAAAAGAGTACAAAGAGAAAATTGCTGAATTAGAGCAACAGGTAAACGCTCAAAAAACACCAAAACCAGCTACAAACTCAACTTCAGCTGAGCCAGAAGTTAAACCAGAAGGCCCGATTCCAGCATTCGAATTCCCAGAAGAAAGCCACGATTTTGGTACAATCAATGAGGGAGACAAAGTTGAAAAGATATTCACATTTAAGAATGTAGGAGATGCTCCATTGATTATAGCAGATGCTAAAGGATCATGTGGATGTACTGTTCCTGAGTGGCCAAAAGCACCAATTGGTATTGGAGAAGAAGGCTCAATCAAAGTAGTTTTCAATAGTAAAGGAAAGCCTGGTATCCAAAACAAAACAGTTACCATCACGGCCAATACTTATCCTAAAATCAGCCGTTTGAGAATCAAGGCTAACGTAAACAAGAAGGCTGAAGACCCTTCTTAATTTTATAATTTAAGAGAAAAATGATTAAAACTTTATTGCTCCAAGCAGGAGGATTCGACCCGACACAACTATTAATGTTGGGAGGTATGGTCGCGATTTTCTACTTCTTCTTCATCAGACCACAACAGAAGAAACAGAAAGATCAGAAAAAATTTATAGAAGCGATCAAGAAAGGGGATTCTATTGTCACCATGGGAGGTATTCATGGGAAAGTATCCTCCGTAGATGATGCACTTATCACTCTGGACATAGATAAGGGAACCAAGCTTGTAATTGAAAAAAGCTCAATTTCTCTTGAGTCTAGCAAAAGAGCTTATGGAGAAGAAAAAAAGTAAAATATAAATAGTGTACGAACTGTTGAATAACTGGAAGGTAGTGTTGCTCTCTTTAGCTGGAGCCACTACCTTTTGGTTTTTTAATGCACTTAACAAAGATTACAACGCTGTAATTAACTACCCTGTTGAGTTCCAATTTGCCAAAGACAGTGTCGTTGTAATGGAGCCACTGCCAGATCAGGTCACGATTGATGTGTCCAGCGGTGGATGGAACCTAATTAAAAACATTCTTTTCTTCAACGTCAAACCTATCCAAATTGACCTGGAAAACCCTACGGAAATTAGCTATTTCACTAGGTCTTCTATTTTCCCCCTAATTACAGACCAACTATCGGAGCTTGAAGTCAACTACATGATTACCGATACGCTCTATATCAATATAGAGAAAAAGAAAACAAGAAAAATACGATTGCGAGTAGACTCGATCCGAGTATCATTAGAGCCTGGCTATCGCCTCACCTCAGCTATTAAAATAGAGCCTGATTCGATCGAAATAATAGGGCCAGAGTCATTTTTGGATTCACTTGGAAGCACGTATGCGATTCTACCAGATGAGAGAGAGATAGATGATCCTTTTGATAAAATAGTAGAGGTGTCTGTTCCGGATGCGGCTTTAGTAAGTGCTATACCAGAGAACGTCAATATTAAATTTGATGTTGAAGAATTCGAGCAAATCGAAATGCTACTTGAGGTGGAAGCTGTGAATTTTCCTAATGACTCTTCAGTCTTTTTAGCACAACAAGAAGTAAATGTTGTGTTTACTATTGCCTCATCAAAAATGGAGGACTTCAAACCATCTGATTTTGCCATTACGGCTGATCTGGCTATGTTAAACAAAAAAGACTCATCTGTACTAGCCATGCTGATCTATTACCCTGAGCACGCCATCGAAGTTGAGGTGCAACCTGAGCATGTAAGGGTTGAATATGGAGAATAAAAACCCACTTAAAGTTGGTATTACCGGTGGAATAGGCGCTGGTAAGAGTACCGTAGCTAAGATTTTTTCTGTCTTGGGAATCCCTGTGTATGATGCAGACTCTCGAGCGAAAGGACTGATGAATACCAGTCCCGTTCTCATAGAAAAAATTTCAGAATTGTTTGGTGTTGAGGCCTATTCTGAGGGCCAACTCAACAGGCAGGTGGTAGCCAAGAAAGCTTTTTCGAACAAGTCACTGCTCCAAAACTTAAATGAACTGGTGCATCCGGAAGTTTCCTCAGACTATAAGCGCTGGATGAAAGAAAATAAAACATCTGCATATACATTAAAAGAAGCCGCTTTGCTCTATGAGAGTGGCTCTCATGCCGAGCTCGATGCGATCATACTTGTATCAGCTCCCGAAGAAATGAGAGCGGCTAGAGTTTTAAGTAGAGATAGCCACCGAACAGAGGATGATATTAGAGCAATTATCAGGAATCAAATGCCGGATTCTGAGAAGTTAGGGAAATCAGATTATGTTATTCACAATGATGAAAAACAATCGATTGTTTCCCAATCTCTCAAAATACATCAAGCTCTTCTAGCACAGATCACCAGGTAATTTGATCTGATCAGCGTAAAAATTCATTCTCTTGGATTGCTGATCCAAAACCTCAATTTTCTCCACAAAATCTTGAAGATTGTCATAAAATAGCTCAATATAGATACGATCTATCAGGTACAGATTGACCTTGTATTTATAGTACCGAATAGACGTAATAAGCTCACCGTTGAAGTAAACCCACTTCACCTTTTCCTTTAATGAAAGCCGTTTGAATCTTGCTCTTGTCATCGTCTGGTTATTTTATTCACATAGGAAATCTTCCCTCCACAGTAGAATTTAAAATCTCATTACTTACACTTAGGTTGCTCTAGTTAAGATACAGGAAAGTATTATTGATCACAATAGATCATCTCATATTCATCCGTACGATAGGCTTGCGACTTTATCGTTTTCCCGAAGGCATTAAAATACGTGACCACATAGAACTCTGCGGTTCTGAGGTGTTCCTCAGCAAAGAAAATGGGGTTGTCGGCAGTCCCAATGTTGATGATATCATTGTAAGCAGGAGGGATGATGATTCCTCTTTCTGGATGTACTATCCCACGCTTTTCTTCTTGTACAAATACGTATAAGTCACTTTGAGGTGATCCAGACCACTTTTTCAACTCAGTGATATCCTTAAGAATAGCTTCTCCGCTGAATGTAAGGAGGGACCATAGCTGATCCTTTTGTGCCCAATATGTGCTATCATTCCAGATCAATAGTTCATCATATTCGATAGGAACAACAATCTTGCTTTCTGCATTTACCACTCCCTTCAAATTATTTTTCCTGACAAGGTAATATTCAGAGAAGCGTTCAATTTTAGATTGGTAGACCGCAGGAATGATAATGCCATTTGTCAAATCAAGACATCCGATTTTTCCATTTTTCAGAATCAGCGCAAGTCCATTTTCCTCGCTGATTAGGTCGTAAGTAGCTCTTTGGTAAAAGCGATTGCCCAAATGATAGATGCCATATTTTTCTTTGGTTTTGACAATGATCAAGGAATCGTTTAGGTATCGGATGTCATCCATTTTTCCCTCAAATACTACATCACCAGATTCGTTAAGTATGGTTTTTGCAGTTTTATCACTTATGAGTGCAAAACTTGAAGCAGCCTTGTCATTTGGATTAGAAAGTAGCTTACAGTCTACACTAGATTCCAAAAAGTGTCTTTCTCCATTTTTAAAAAAAAGATGCGCACTGTCCTCTTTCAATGTATAAGCGAAAGAATCACTTATGAAATAAACAGAGTCAAGAGGGAGTAGAAGACTCGAAATGCTATCCTGGAGTCCTTTGATTGTCCAGTCACCTTCATTTGCCTTAGCAATCCACGTGTCGTTGATGATAAGATTGGAAAACCCTTCATCCGATAACTTCTTATTCTCTTTTTCATAGACATAGAAAAGATCATTGCTTTTGGTATGCCAAAGTGGCTTGGACAGATAAATTCTATGATCCTGAAGAGGTATCAGTACATCTAGGTTCCTGTCTACCAGAGCTTCCTTATCTCCCTCGAAACCAAGAAAAAGTGTATCACCTAAAACCTCAAAGTCTGAATAAGGCATTGAGAATTGCTGCTCGGATTGGCTTTTTTCTAATATGTCAACATTTAAGAGGTCGAATTTTTTCTGATCCTCCAAAATTGCAAATGACCCTTTCTGAAAGATGTTATCCCATTTTGGCTGAAGGATAACTTCCCCTGTAAAGGACATAATCCCCCAGTTGGAAGCTTTCTGAAATGCGATCCACCTGTCGAAAATGATTCGAGCGTCTGTAATTTCAAATGATGTTATAGAAAAACCAGACTTATGGAAGATGTAGGATCTATCAATGGCTTGAACAAAGAGTAACTCGTTCCCAACTTCTTTTATCGCAAGAACACCCTTGATTAGCTCGTCTCCGTTTCTGTTTACCGCGATCCAGGAGTCTTCTGTTTTAACACGTAACCATTCGGAATTGACATTGCCACAATTTAGAGCTCCGTCGAGTTGACTATACTTCAGGTGAGAGAATACTTCTCCAGTTGTATCCATTACACTAAAGCCTCCATCATACAAAATAGGAGTGAGTGAGAGGCTTTCCAGATTACTAATCTTAATTAGACTATCTGGGTTAGGATGAACCAAGAGCAAATCAGATAATCTGATAGACGAATCTGTTTTATGCAAATAGTATAAGATGTCTGCACATTTTTTCTTTAGATGTGAGTTAGGGTACTGAGATAGGAATTTTTGATAGTGCTCTTTTCTGTGCGAAGAGGTCATCTTCTGGAAAATCACCTCTTCAGACTCTCTTCTGTAAGGAGTGCTTGGGAAGTCTCTCAAAAACCCCTGATAACTTTCAAGAGAACCATCTCTGGTTTTATCTTTATATATGAGTATTTCGTAATTATCTCTTGCTCTTTTAGCAAAGACCGATTCAGGGTAGTTCTTGCCATAATCCTCATAAGCTTGCCAGCTGTCTTCATCCAGAGCCAGCTCATAGGCCATACTGTCCCTTAAGAAAATAGCGCTATCATTTAGATGCGAGACAGGAAAAAGACCCATGAATTTATTCATAGAGTTCACTGAAAGAAAATCAAGTTCCCGTGCAAAAGTCAAGTTGATGATTTCGGTTTTTAGCGAATCAATATGGTCAATCGGTCTTTCGGTCTTCGCCCAATTTTCTTCCTGCTCTTGTGAATGCTCCTCGAGAAAATAAAGAGCTGTATTGATGGAAATTCGAGCCGAATCGAGATTGTATTGGCTTAATTCATTGTTGAGGTAATAGCACGCGTCGAAAAAGTGAACCCCAAAACTTGTAGAATCTTTATCAAGCCCTTTTCGAATTTGCTCTTTAGCCTTATCAAACTCTCCTTTCTCAAAATGCTTGGAAATTCTTTTTAGATTCTGAGCGTTTACATGAGAGGAGAGAAAAAAGAAGATTACGGAAATAAAGACAAGTCTACTCACTTTGGTAAAATCTGTTCTCAAGATGCGCCGCAAAGTAAACAAAACCAAGTCGAATAAGTAAGACAAGCCGGATGTGAAAGGGCAAGGGATTTTTTCGAAGACCATCCGTGAATATTTAACTATGTTTTATTCCCATTCGTACTTGATAATTCCTGCTTACCTACATTGATGGTGTGTTGCTGTTTAGCTCCCCTATCTTCGTATTGTGATTGATTCAATCAGCTATCTAATCACAGTATTGATTAAAGTTTTAGGCGGTGAAATGATCTGGTGAAACCCCAGATCAAAAAGTTCGATTCCAACCAGTTATGGATCGATTCTTTGAGGGGCAAGTTTCTTGCCCCTTTTTTATTATAAGGCCTTCGCTCTGCTTGGTGGTATCTTTTTTAGGATCAAGCGGAAAATCTTGGGAGCAATTGTACTATGCATAGATTTTAAGAAGCAGAATAATCAATCAGCTTTGTTTTCATTATCCTAGTCACGCCAGTATGGCGTCTATGGGAAGAGAGATTCCATGCTGCAATGACCTTCAGAGTGTAAATTGAGGGGTAAAATACTTAAGTGCAACCTGATAAATAGACCCAATATCAAGAACTCAACCCTTCAATAGAATCTTGTAATTGAATTATTTTAAGTCCCTCCACACACTATTCCGTTTGATCCATCTTTTTTATATTTTCTAAAAGAGTGAGGAAAATACTCAAAGATCAAGAAGTTGACTTAGACCCACACTTCAGATACATAGGGAAAAACCAAACACGAGTTGAAGCACTAAGCGATGCTGCTTTTGCATTGGTGATTACTCTTTCGGTTGCTATGGCATTGGTTTTTAGAGGCATAGCCTTAGGTCTTAGCATTTCGGGTTTCATATATATGTTATATCCCGTTCTATTACCTATCTATGATAGAGTATCGAAAAGAAGAAGAATTTTATTGTTGGAAAAAATTCAGAAGTTGTCTTAGCTCACATCTATGTTGTTATTTTTGTACATCAGTTGACGCAACCAAATTCATACTTATTGGGTCATAAGAGCAATTGAATTCAAAAATGCGACAGTATTTTATCCTATTTCTTATTTCAGTATTTGTTTTGACATCCTGTTACGATACAGGACTGGATAGTCAGGGTTTGGTTTCTGAAAATGATATTATCTATTTGGATAACCTCTCCGATAAAGATGCCTTTACGAACGATCCATATCGAATCATAGCCATTACACCTAGAAACGATCAGTGGGATGTCATTGTAGAGTACTCAGGTGGATGTGAAGATCACCTGTTCTACCTGTGGTGGGATGGGAACATTGCGTTTGTACCCTCTTCCGGACTTCTTGATTTGGAACTTTACTTAATTCACAATGGCAATGGGGACTTATGCGAAGCAATCGTGAGAGATACCTTGAGTTTCAGTGCCAGTGAGGCCTTTAGTGCAAATGAATCCTACTCCAGAGATGCCTTGGTCACGGTTCACAATGAAACCTCTTCTCAAGCGATTAAGATTGATCCGGCTTTGGCAGAGCTAACAACAGAAAATTGCAATCTAAAAGCCAGGATAGTGGCGGGGAATTGCATTCTGAGTTCCTTAGGAGGCGAATGGATTCAGCCGGAGCATGATATTGATGATTATGATAACATTATTCTATTGCCGGTGAGATCTCCTCAAGACTCCCTTGTTCAGCAACTTCAGTCTCAGAATGTGAAGGTTTCAGCGGTCTTGTTGTTTGGATTTGAATATACGAGTGGTGCGTCGTTCAACGAGGAATGTGGCAATCTCCCAGATGGGACAATCATTCCTGTAGCAATTAATTGTATCGAATCATTCTAGCTGGCGAGAGACAGGCTTAGAATTATAATCCAAATAATACTTAAATAGAATCCGATAAATCTGGTTTTGATCTTTATCAAAGCTGTAATCAGTTAGACTTTTAGCGAATTAACTATTAAAGAGCCTGAAGAGCCAAATTGTTTGGACGAACATAGCTTTTTCTTCGATGAAGAACAGTGGTGGAGTCAAAGCTTAAGCAAAACGGGCGGTTAATTTTGCTCCAATGATTTTTTCTTAAAGACTTCTTTTTTGAGCATCATATTAGCATCTCCTTCTATATAAAATATCCATTTGAGTGTATCGCCAACCATTTGTTGTTCGTAGGATTTGACGTCATCAAAATTGAGCTTGGCGTTTATTTTTTTTGACAACTTAGATTTGGCAATACCTTGGTTTGCCATACTGTCCAGATTAGAAAAAACGGACGAAAGATCCACGGAAAGCTTAGAAGATACATAGGTCTCCACCATAGAATGCGTGAGCCAGTCGGCAGCTTTGGCGGCTTCATCTTCAGATTTAAGATCATATTCAAAGTCCTCAATCATTAGTTTTTTGGAACGATTCAATTTAGGCTTCCCTTCTACGGTGACAACTCCATCTATGCCCTCTGACAGATTCACAATAGCCTTTATATTCTGCTCGTTTGCTTCTAGTTGTATTTCATCAACCTTTGCCGAATACTTATCATAAGCATAAGTTTTGCCTACTACCTGTTCCGTTAAAATCCCTTCGAGTTTATCCAGTGGTAACTCCACCTGAATATATGCCAAAATCGATGATTGCGTGTTGAGTGTCTCGCTTTTGATCGGAAGCTCTTTTATGGCTATTTGTGGAATGTTTTCTGTTTTGATATGAAGGTTCCCCCTATACTCTACATGAAGGCTCAAGGTGTCTCTTACCAATGGGAGGAGTACTGCATTTAATGCTTCTGGAGTAGCGTAGAGCCATGCTTCAATTGGTTTTTTGGCAATTCTTATCGGCTTTTGAATGTCTTTCCAGACTTTTGTTAGCGCCTTTTTGAAGTCAATATTGTTATTGATTGCTCCACATATTTCAGAGAGGATTTTATCTTCATTTTGCGTTAGTGCTTTGTTTACTGTCTTACTTAGATCAAGGTTGATTCCCATAATGTTGACAGATGGATCGCTTAACCATTTCATATTCATCTCTTCGCAGGCAAGAGTGAAATTCCACATGCTATCCAAGCTTGCTGAGGCTTTTGTCTCAATAATGCCTGAAAATGTGATAGGTGTATCTTGATTGCTAAAAGTAATTCCCATCACTTTTTTCTTCACTGCGACCACAACGTCTAGAGGCAAGGAGGCGTAAATTTTATTTTCACGTATGGCGAGATCAAGTCTTCCACTTTTTTCAACTCGAAGAAACAGTTTGCCTCCCTTTTTATTTAAAGGCATTACATCATCTATCAATACTTTTTTTAGCACACCATTGATACCCTCTTCTAATTCGCCAATTGGGAAATCAATATTGAAACTCACGAGTGATAGGGGCAGCTTCAAAGGTTTGACTGCCTCATTTCGTTTGTTGTTACCTGAGCATCCCGCGACCATAATGAGAAGAAGGATAAGGGCGGGATTGTATAGACTTTTGAATTTGTTTTTCATTTGGATTGACAAAATTAAGATGAGCGGTTGAACCTGTCGTGGTAATTACAAATAACATTCATCGAATAGTCGCATTCTTTTTTTTAACGTATCGCTTGATATGAACATTAAAATGATAATTCTAATTCTGGGTATTGGCATCACTTACTGCGCAAAGAGTCAAAATCCTAATGATCTCATTCAAAAGTCAATAGAGGCTCATGGAATGAATTCAATAAATGAGAAGAAAATTTCTTTCTCTTTTAGAAACAAAGACTACAGTGTCTCAAGAAAAGATGGAAACTATACCTACACCCGTTTTTTTGAAAAGGACTCAAAACACATTCAAGACTACCTCTACAACAGCACGGAACTACATCGTCTGATCGGAGAAGATACTTTGGAACTCTCAGAGGATCTTAAAGGAAAGTATGCCAGTTCTGTCAATTCAGTTCTGTATTTTTTTCAAGTACCCTATGTACTGACGGATGATGCCGCCTTAACAGAGTATGCAGGGAAAGACAAGGTAGGAGAGGAATCATATCACCTTGTGAAAATTACTTTTGAGAAAGAAAACGGAGGAAATGATCACGATGATGTGTTTTTATACTGGGTGAATGATCAGACTTTTCTGATTGACTATTTTGCTTACCGATATAGCACCAATCGAGGAGGTGTAAGATTTCGCGAGGCGTATAATAGAGTGAAAAAATCAGGAATCACTTTTCAGGACTATGTCAACTACAAAGCAGATAAAAAAACACCACTCACGAAGCTTTCGAGCTTATTTGAACAAGGAAGACTGGAGAAGCTCTCTCTAATCGAAAACGAACAAATAAATGTTTCATCACTCGATTAGGGTTTTTGAATTATGGTTGTTCCTCTATTGTAGGAAGTTTTTATCTGGCACCTACAAATAGACCGGGGGATCAGGTATTTTAATCTTTCAGCATTATATTTCACGCCCTCGGTTTTTTACTTCCCCAATCTTTTCTCTCCTTATTCTCGGTTGTTTTTATATTATTGCAACTTAGTTACTTTTATAAAAATTTCTTCTAACAAAAATCTCACTAAGCATGTCGGAAAAAAACAAATATTCAGAGGAAGAATTGAAAGAGTTTGAAGAACTAATAAATCAGAAACTCGAGAAGGCAAAAGCAGAACTTCACTCATTGAGGGATGGACTTACTAGAAATGCGGGTGACGACAGTGGCGCTACACTAAGTTCTGTGAAGACATTGGAAGATGGTGCCGATACAGCAGAGAAAGAACAATTGAGTCAACTTGCCGGAAGACAACAAAAGTTTATCAATAATCTGGAAAATGCATTAATAAGGATCAAAAATGGGACTTATGGTATCTGTGTAGACACAGGTAAGCTGATAAGCAAAGAAAGGTTGAGAGCAGTGCCTCACACGATGCATTCGATTGAAGCAAAATTGAAAAAATAAGCTTTATTGGACTATCTCTTTCATCATATTGAAGCATTGATTTTTTGCTCACCTAAGCCTATTGATGCTAGTGAAATTGCTTCATGCCTAAAGGAAATGTTTGAGGCAGAGGTGCCCAAAAAAGATATAGAAGCCGGCATTAAGCAAATTGGAGAAAAATATTCGGACGATAGCTTTTCTTTCGAACTTGTCGAAAGCGGTGGAGGGTTTCAGTTTCTTACCAAACCTGCCTATCAGGCGAGCATCGGGATTTTATTGAAACAACAGTCCAAAAAAAGGTTGTCTAATTCTGCAATGGAAACATTGGCCATTATTGCCTACAAGCAGCCAGTTACCAAAACGGAAATTGAACAAATACGCGGAGTAAATTGCGACTATGCGGTTCAGAAGCTTCTGGAAAAAGAATTAGTCGAAATTAAAGGAAAGGCAGAAACGATTGGACGGCCGATGCTTTATGGCACCAATCAGAAGTTCATGGATTATCTGGGGATCAACGATATTAAGGATTTGCCCACTCCGAAGGATTTTATTCAAGAAGATAACACGATCGGTAACGATATAGAATAATGAAGGGGAAAAAACCTTTTGATAAAAAAGAGAACAAAGGCGAAAGCAAGAAATTCACACCTCGTCCTCAAGAGCTTAGACTCAATAAGTATATCGCTAACGCTGGAGTGTGCTCACGACGTGAGGCAGACCAGCTGATTGCCGATGGTAAAATCAAAGTAAATGGATCTGTTGTAAGCGAGCTTGGCTATAAGGTAAAGCGCACAGATAATGTGGAGTATCAAGGGAAGTCTTTAAACCCTGAGACGCTTCAATATGTCTTGCTGAATAAGCCGACTGACTTTATTACTACTACGTCAGATCCGCAAGGGAGAAAAACGGTGATGTCACTGATAAAGACTGCCTGCGACGAAAGGATATTTCCGGTAGGTAGGCTGGATAGAAATACAACAGGCCTGCTGCTGTTTACCAACGATGGAGATTTGGCTAAAAAATTGACCCATCCGTCTCATCAGATAAAGAAGATTTATCAAGTCACACTTGATAAGCCTATTACCAATGACGATTTCGATAGTATTCTTAAAGGAGTACCTCTAGAAGACGGTGTTGCCAATGTGACGGAAATAGCTGTCATATCTGATGATAAAATGATGTTGGGGGTCGAGATTCACATGGGTAAAAATAGAATTGTCCGAAGGATATTTGAGCACTTTGGCTACCAGGTGGAGCGACTGGATCGAGTTATGTTTGGTTCTTTGACCAAGAAAAATTTAACGAGAGGTAAGTGGAGACACTTATCAGAAAAAGAGGTTATCAGACTTAAAAACCTAAAATAACCCCTCTTTCATAATTACATAGTTTCTTTAGAGACTACTCCTTTTCAATCTCATCAATTTCTTGGGAATCTCTCACGTTTTTCTGAACTGCAATAGCTGCGAAAAGGCTAAGCACAAAAGACACTCCATAGAAACCTTTTTCGCTTAGTAGTAGGTCAGCATTCCATAGACCAATAACCAAAAGGAAAACGGATAGTATGGAGGTAAACCAAGCTAACCCAAAGTAGACGTTGGTTACCGGGATATTTTCTAATTGATCCCTCACTGCTTTTTGTAAAGATATCACAGCAAATAGCCCCAATACGAGTACGGTTAGGTAATAGCCTTTTTCGTTGAGTTGCATTTCTGCATTCCATAGTCCTATTAAGAAAGATATTATTCCAGTAATTAGAACCAACCACGATATGGCTGTAAATGCGTTTGATGGTTTTTGTTTTACTTCGTTTGTCATCATTGCTTTTTTTAATGAGTGGCAAACTTATCCGCTACATCGACGGCTTTTTTTGACATATGTCAAAAAGGAAACTAGCTTGGTTTAGATCGAATTCTACTTAAAGTTTCCTGACTAATGCCCAGATAGGAGGCTATATACCCTAATGGCACTCGTCTTATGATGTGGGCTTTTGATTCTAAGAGTTCCGTGTATCTATCTGAAGCACTTTTGAATTGAGCGTTCACATACCGGTCTTCAAGTCTGTTGTAATATTGCTCACAGGTGATCCTTCCGAGTCTTTCAATTTCTCGATACTGATCATACAATTTGTACAAGGACTTATGTGAAATGGACCACAGGCTGGTGCGTTCTATTGCTTGGATGTTTTCAATACCGGGCAAGCGGCTGGTAAAGCTTTGAAACGAGGTTACAAAATCCGTCTCGAACCCAAACCAATGTGAAACCTCTTTGCCCTCTTTATTATAATATCCTCTTACGCAACCCTCTACTATGAAGTACAGGCGGTGGCAAACATGTCCTTCCTGGACGAGGAATGCGTCCTTTTCAACGAGGTGATGGCTCAGTTCCTTTTCAAGGGCTAATTGAATCTCCTCACCAATATGATAAATCTCTTTGAGGTTTTTGATAAAGGGGTTCATTGAGGAGGTTGAAAAAGAATCAGTACGATTAGCTGTTTCAATAAGTTGCAGGCACTTTAAAAAACCTCTCAGCTATGATAAAGGCAATTACGGACAATATGAGTCCGAACATAAATATATTATAGGCAACCCTGAGGAGTCTGTATTTTTTCCCTAGGACTACTCCAAGGAAGTAAATATCACGAGTGAGAGAAGTGTATAAGTAATCTGCATCTTTCATCATCTCCTTCATCCCCCACTCGTAATCCTCTCGTTTCATTTTATGGAAGTTCCCAAAGAACAGAAGATTGGTTTTGCGATTATGTATATCCTCAGGAGTAAAGACCCCTTTAGTCACATTAGGGCGTGTAGCTAGAATCGAGAAAATGATTGTTGCCAGACATACGGCTGTTATAATAAATGCAGGAACGGTCAAGTGTGGATACTCTTCCAGTTTTCTGATAAGCAAACTAAAAATAACCGAAAGAATGATCGAATTAACAGATATCATGATGTTGGCCTTGTTATCGGCCATTCCACTTAGATCAAGGTGATTTTTTGAGGTGAGCCGAAACATGGTCTCAATCCCACGAGTAGGAGTAGTTTCCTTAGCTTGCTGCACCTTCAGTTTCAGCTTTTCTATTTTCTCCTCCAGCTTTTTCACCTCTGAGGATTGCTTATCAGTCTTTTTGATTTTTTTCTTAACTGAAGCCAGGTTTTCCCTCTTTATAGGACCATACTTTTGCCTTGCGTAATCTGTAAAAAATTGGTGATTGGTGATGAAATCACAATTCATTTGCATCCATTCTTCAGAAGAAAAGCCTTTCCCCATGGCTTCATTCATCTCATTGAGTAGGAGCCGTGATTTTTCAAAATAATCTTCTTTCGCCAGATGTATTAGGTCTGCATCACAAAGCACCCATTCCAATCTATTTTTTGGAGACTGGGGCATTCTGGTAGCGAGAATACAACCTTTTATTTTCTCTACCTTCGAAGCGTCATAGTCTCTTTCGTTTAAGAAATTTTCAGCCATTTCTGTGCTTAGCACCTCATGTTCCGAGCCCCCACTTTTATAGCCCAAGTCATGAAACCAGGCTGCAAGCTGGACTATTTCCATTTCGTCGGCAGACAAGTTGCTGTTTTCGCCTATTTCTAAAGCTGCTTCAACTACAGATTTGGTATGATCTGCTGAGTGGTACTGAATGCTTTCGGGAAGTTCATTTTCCAGAATTTTTAAAGCGAAATCTTTCGCCTCTGTAAGAATATTTTTTGCTTCTGAGCTCATGATCAACCAAAGATTGAACTACAATTTATCTTGAATAGTTAAATAATCATATTTTTAATGAATGAACCAGTCTTCGCACCGAACAAAATCCACCGTACTTGTTTTATTTCTTGTTTTCAGCGGGGTGGGTCAGGTGAGCTGCAATTTGAGCAATAAAGGACATCAGCAGGATAATCCATTTTTGAACACGACGCTATTGCCGGTAGTTTACGATTTGCAGAACCCCTTGGAAAAGCATTTTCTTCCGTATGTTTTGACAGAGCTATCGGGACTGACTTATTTGGATTCTACACGATTACTTTGTGTACAGGATGAGAAAGGAAAGGTTTACGAATATGATCACATCAAAAGAGAAATTGTAAAGGTTACAGAGTTTTACAATGGTGGAGATTATGAAGGCTTGGAAATGGTGGGCGATACGGTGTACGTAGTGGAGAGCGATGGAGATGTATATGCTTTCGATTACTTTTCTGGTGAAATGTCAGCCACTCAAAGGTTTGAAACCAAACTGACATCAGATAACAATATCGAAGGCTTGGGCTACCACATCGCCACAAATCAGTTGCTAATTGCCTGCAAAGGAAAAGGGAGTATAAGGGACAAAGAAGTGAAAGGTAAGGCTGTTTATGCTTTTGATTTGAAGAAAAATAAGCTAAACAAAGAGCCCTTTTTCAATATTAGGGCAAAAGATATTGTTGATTTTGTGGAAGATAAAAGAGGGGTGAAACTCAAAGAAAAAGATGTGACCTTTAAACCGTCAGGCATTGCCGTTAGCCCTTTGGACAATTTGATTTACCTCTTGGCTTTCTCTGGAAAAGTGCTACTTGTGTTGGATGAAACAGGAGACATCAAAGGCACATACCCACTACCCAGAAGTCTACTGCTCCAACCTGAGAGCATATGTTTTGCTCCAAATGGAGATTTGTTCATAGGGTCAGAAGGACAGGGTGGCAAGGGATATATTCTTAAATTTGAAGCAAAACGCAAATGAGGATTTTCACTCTTGTCATCTTTTACCTAATTGGGATAGGTCTTTCTGCTCAGGACATATCCGTATACCTAGTTGGGGATGCGGGAGAGCCCATTTTTCCAGCGGACAAAAATTTAGAGTTTCTCAAGTCACAGTTTTCTTCTGCCACCGAGAATGATGTGCTGGTTTTCCTTGGAGACAATGTATACCCAGAAGGTATCCCATCGAAGGAGGACGACAAAAGATCCGATTATGAAAATAAGTTGAAACCGACATTGGATTTGATGAAGGCTTTCCCGGGCAGGTCGATCATAATACCAGGTAATCATGATTGGAAGAAGGGCAAAAAAGATGGCTGGAGGCAGATACAAAATATGCAAAATTTTGTGGATGAATATGTGGGTGATCAGGTAAGCTTTTTACCTAGAGATGCGTGTCCGGGACCATTGGAAATCGAACTAAATGCAGGAGTCATTTTGATTATTTTAGATACTCAGTATTTACTTCATCCATGGGAAAAACCTGACGGAGAAACCGGATGTGAGTCCAAATCGACGACAGACGCTATTTATGAGCTGGAGCAAGTGATCTCGCGGAACAAGGACAAGCATGTCATGGTGATTGGTCATCACCCCATGTATTCATATGGCCCACACGGAGGTAAGTATACTTTGAAACAACACCTATTTCCACTTACGGACGTTAAAAAGAAATTATATATCCCCCTTCCAGTGCTTGGGAGCATTTATCCGGGCTTTAGAACGTTGATTGGCAGCAGGCAAGATATCAAGCACCCGAGATATCGTCTGGTTAGAAACGCTATCACGCAGGCCATGGGTGCAAGTGAAAATGTGGTTTATGCCAATGGACATGAGCATTCGCTGCAATACATTCAGAAAGGAACGCATCACTATGTCACAAGTGGATCTGGTTCTAAATCTTCTCATGTAGTAAAGGGAAAACACGCTGAGTTTGCACAATCTGTAAGGGGCTTTGCCAAAGTGTCTTATACTGAGTCAGGAGATGCTTCCCTTGCTTTTTTTGATGGAGACCAAGGAAAGAAAATAGACGAGCGCACACTTTACAGCAAGCAGATTAAGCAGACGATAATTAGTCCTGAAAAAATAGACTTTAGTGACAGCACGGTCACTGTACCTATTAGCACGAAGTACTCTGGGGCAAGTTCAAGAAAACAGTTTTGGCTTGGAGTAAACTACAGAGAACTATGGGAGACTCCAGTAGAGATACCTGTATTTGATATAGGAGCAGAGCATGGTGGATTGAAAGTCTTGAAGATGGGAGGTGGTTTTCAAACTCGATCGCTAAGAATGGAAGCTGAAGATGGCAGACAGTATGTGCTTAGGTCTTTGGACAAATACACAGATAAGTTGATTCCACTGGAGCTTCAAAAATCGCTGGCGGCTGATGTGCTTCAGGATCAGATATCGGGAGCTAACCCGTACGGAGCATTTGCAGTGCCGACTTTGGCCGAGGCAGCTGGGATTTATCACACCAACCCTACTATGGTTTTTATCCCTGATGATCCGAGGTTTGGGCCATATAGGGAGTTGTTGAAAGGCACTGTAGCACTCTACGAAGAGCGCCCTAATGATGAAGCGGCTGTTGAACCCCATTTTGGAAGTGGTGATGATGTTAAAGGAACAGACGATATGCTCAATAAGATTTGGGGAGATAATGACGAGGTTGTCGATCAGCCATTCTCACTGCGCACGCGATTGCTAGACATGGTTTTGGCGGATTGGGACAGACACGATGATCAGTGGAGATGGGTAGCTGTAGGTAAAGAGGAAGGCAAAGGGCATATTTGGCGACCGATTCCAAGAGATCGAGATCAGGCGTTTTTTGCCTCGGATGGGTTTCTTGCCAAAGTTGCCTCTAGAAAATGGGCTCTTCCTAATTTCGAAGGCTTTCATGAAGAGATCAAGTATCCTCCGGGGTTCAATACAAGCGGACGTTATTTTGATAGGACTTTCATAAATGGACTAGACTGGTCTCAGTGGCAGGAGCAGATCACCATTTTGCAAAGCAAGCTGACGGATCAAGAACTGGATAAGGCATTTGATACATGGCCTGACGAAATACAGAATAAGGCAAAAGCCAAGACGGTCGAGATATTGAAAGCGCGCCGCGATGATATGAACCGATTTGCACGAATTCACTATCTCTTTTTATCAAAAGAAGTTGAAGTGGTTGGCTCAGATAAAAACGAGCTGTTTGAGGTGGAGCGATTGGATGATGAGCGAACAAAAGTGACCGTCAGAAAAATCAGCAAGAAGGGCAAAACAGAGCAGATACTTTATCAAAGAACCTTCCTCCTTTCGGAAACTAAAGAAATAAGGCTCTATGGACTAGACGGCAAGGATGAATTTAAGCTATCGGGAGAGACGAAAAAGGGGATCAAAGTAAGAATAATAGGAGGAGAAGGAAAGGACAAAATCAGTGATGAATCGATTGTAAGCGGTATTTCGAATAAAACGCTTGTTTATGATCGAAAGAAAAACACAAAACTCGAAAGGTCTTCTACAACCAAGAGTAAACTCAGTGACGATCCTGCTGTCAATATTTATAACCGAAAGGAATTTGAGTACGACAAACTGATACCGCTTGTCAGCGTGGAGTTCAATCCAGACGATGGGCTGTTTCTCGGAGGAGGATTTCAGTTTACCAAAAAAGCCTGGAGGAGAGACCCATTTGCTTATAGGCATTCCCTTAAAGGAAACGTAGCATTGGAAACGGGTGCCTTTCATTTGTACTATAAAGGTACGATCACAGATGTGGTGGGTAAGTGGGACTTGGGAGCGGATCTCAGTTTTCAACGCCCCTTTGGTGTGTCTAATTATTTCGGGATTGGCAATGAATCCGTATTTGACTACAAAGGAGAAAACGTCACGGCTGGGTACGATGATGAAATTGACTTCTACAGGGTTCAATATGAGCAGTCACGCAACTATGTTTTTCTAAGTAAGCAGCTTGGGCAAAAGGGTTCATTTAAGATAGGGCCTGAGTTTTACAGGTTTGATCTGGAAAAGCGCGACAGAGGTTTTCTTAACACAGAAATTGGACAGACACAACCAGAGATTTATCAAGACTTCAATTTTCTTGGGTATAGATCTGATATAGAGGTAGACACCAAAAATCACCCTGGAATGCCGTCTCATGGGATCAATGCCAAACTAAGTTATGAGAACCTGTTTTCTGCTTCAAGTTTGGCCAAGGACATCCATAGAGTTTCTGCTGAGTTCTCTTTTTTACTATCAACTAAGATTCCCTCTAAGTTGACATTGGCAAATAGAGTTGGGACTGTCTATAACTTCAACGATGTTCAGTTCTTTAATGGAGCAACTTTGGGACGGGCAACTTTGCGAGGCTATAGGCGGACTCGGTTTGTTGGCGATGCATCCTTTTATCACAATGTAGATTTGAGGCTTAAGCTATTTACGATTCGAACCTATTTGTTGCCAATAGGTACCGGGATCATCGGTTTTCATGATGTAGGCAGAGTTTGGCTTGATGGAGAAACGTCTAGCAAGTGGCACAGTAGCAAAGGCTTTGGTATCTGGATATCTCCATTGGATCAAATTGCCATTACGTTTAATATGGCGTTTACAGATGAGGAAAACATCCCTACTGTAGCTTTCGGGTATCACTTCTGATTATTCTGAATAATAGACATCCAGAGTAGCAAGATTCCGTTAGTACTTAAGCCAAATGGGTAAGAAGAACGATACCATATTTTTTATTCCGGATATTTCCGGTTTCACGGACTTTGTAAACGAGACCGAGATCTCTCATTCCAGTCATATTATCTCTGAATTACTTGAGGGGATTATGTCCAAGAATACACTCAAACTTGATTTGGTTGAAGTGGAGGGCGATGCACTTTTTTACTTTAAAAAAGGGAGCCTGCCAGATCTTGGAGAAGTACTTGATCAAGCCAGAGACATGTTTCTTCACTTTCATCATCAGCTTTTGTTGTACAAGCACAGGAGGATATGCGACTGTGGAGCATGCTCTTCTTCTGTGAACCTTGGCTTGAAATTTATCATTCACATAGGAGAGAGCGAGATGGTCTCACTGGGGAAAGGTAAAGCCAAACCATTCGGAAAGGACGTGATCTTTGCTCATAAACTTTTGAAAAATCAATATTCTGGACGCGAGTATATACTTACTACGGAAAATACCGGAACAGATTCAGATCCTGAGTGGTTTAGCAGCTTAGACAAGCAAACTTTGTCTTTCGAGGATGGGCAAGAGGTGGTTTTCAACGATCTGACCAAACTGCACAACGAGATACCGCCCTTACCGCAAGCCCCAGTTTATGAAAAGGCACATGACCCTATCGTATCAGAAGCAGAGATAGATGCTCCGATCGAGATACTCTACGAGCTAATCAGCAATTTGGATCAGCAGATGCTATGGAAGAAAAAAGTAAAGAAGCTTGAGTATAAGGAGAACCATGTCAATCGAATGGGAGAAAAGCACCTTTGCTACGTGGATGGAAAAGTTTTGGAGATTGAAACTGTAGCTGCAGATTTTGGAGAAGGAAGCAGGGTTTTTGGTGAGAAAACAAACGATATACCATTTTTGAAATCCATTACAACCTACTTTATCCTAAATCCAAATGGCATGGGGGGCACAAACCTTAGAATAGAGGTGCATCTGGAAGCCAAGTCCCTCATTGGTAAACTCATGTATCCAATCATTAGGAGAACGATTCAGAGGATCACCAAAGAAAGCTTGGAGTCCATACAGTCTGTTGGGGTAAGTGAGATGTATCCGATAGCCTGAGCAATCCGGCGAGCTGATCATCCCTTAAAAGTTTTCCCAACTAGCCAACGCGCTGAATTTGATTTGAGGATCACTTAAAAAACCTTTAACCATCTCTATGAATCTTTTAGCTTTAAAATTTTGATAAAAAGACGTGATGATCCCATGACCTTAAAGATTCCTTTGGTGTCTCCTTCGACAGGCATCAGATAGTTTTAGCCAAAAAATACGATCTTGATAAACTAGGACTACTTTAGCATTTATTTAATGGCATATTGATTGTCTAATTAACAATGGATCAGCACTTTTGCTGAAATTATCGAGAACACGATATCAAACCGATTATGATTCAAAGAATACAGTCTATCTTTTTACTTCTTGTTGCTATAGTGATGATTACCATCCTTTTCTTGCCATTCTGGCAAGAAGCAAATCAGGAAACCAAAGAAATAGTAACCATCAATGCATTCGAATTGGTGTATGCAGAAAGTAGCGATCTGGTAGGTGATAAGGTCATTGACACCAAGCCTACCTGGTATATCTCGGCGTTGGCCGTACTTGCAGCGATAGTGGCAATGTTCTCTATATTTCAGTTTAAAAACAGATTGCGTCAAATCCAACTGGGGGCACTCAACTCTCTCTTGATCGGTGGTAATATTGGTTTGATTTATTACTTCAGTACGAAGGGCGAGCCGATCATTCAAAATCATCGTGGTGATTTTCTTCCTGGCTTTTTTGTAATTGCTGCTGCATTATTCTTCAATGCGCTTGCCAACAGGTTTATCCGAAAGGATGATAAATTGGTAAAGAGTGCGGATAGGATTAGGTAGGAACTCTTTTTTGAAGCCATTCTGTTTTTGTATGATGCAATTGACTTGTGCTGATGGGACTCCTGTATACACAGGAATGACGCTCACAAGCACATAACTTCTTAAAATTTTGACATTGTCCACAAAGGCAATAGCACTCTTCGCCATTGCAGTCACTTCCTCCTGGGAGGAAGTCCCACGCTCTTCTTAGCGGCAATCTATATTGTGGAATTCTTGTATACACAGGAATGACAATCAAAAACAATCTTCTGGAAACTGCAGTGGCTACATAGACGGGATAGAAGTGGCATCCTCATGAGCTGAAAGCGAGGGAGATAGAACGGATAGCCCGAGCGCTATTTGCTCTGGCTTCAATCGCTCTCTCCAAAAAAATCTAAATGACAACTTGACAGGGTTTTGTCAGTGGAATAGTATTTGATAAGTGCGGGTTGTTACAACCAAAAAATTACTGAATACAGATATGAAAGAGAAGGGCACAATATCCATTCACACCGAGAATATCTTTCCGATCATCAAGAAGTTTTTATACTCTGATCATGAGATTTTTTTAAGAGAATTGGTGTCAAACGCAGTAGATGCGACTCAAAAGTTAAAAAGGCTAAGTTCACTGGGTGAATATAAAGGTGAGCTGGGTGACGTGACAGTAGAAGTAAGCTTCGACAAGAAGAAAAAGACCATAACTGTTTCTGATAAGGGAATCGGTATGACGGCTGATGACTTGAAGAAGTACATCAATCAGATTGCGTTCTCTGGTGCTACGGAGTTCGTAGAAAAGTACAAGGACAAGGGTGACGAGCAGCAAATAATCGGACACTTCGGTCTTGGGTTCTACTCGGCCTTTATGGTGGCTAAGGAGGTAGAGATAATCTCGCTTTCTCACGAGGAGGGTGCTGAACCTGCAAGATGGATCTGTGATGGAAACACGGAGTTTGAGATCACAGCGGCTAAGAAAAAAGAAAGGGGAACGGATATCATCTTGCACATTGCGGATGATGCTGAGGAGTTCTTAGAGGAATTCAGATTGCAGCAGATTCTTGACAAGTACTCGAAGTTCTTGCCGATTCCGATCAAGTTTGGTCAGAAGGATAAGAGCGAGGAAGATGGAAAGGACAAGGATGGTAATGTAAAATACAAAACCGTCAAGGAAGATAATATTGTCAACAATACGAACCCGATCTGGACCAAGTCTCCAAGTGACTTGACGGATGAGGATTACCTTGGTTTCTACAAGGAGCTGTATCCTATGTCGGAGGATCCTCTTTTTTGGATTCACCTGAATGTAGATTATCCATTCAACCTTACTGGGATTCTATATTTTCCTAAGTTGAAGAAGGATTTTGAGGTACAGAAAAACAAAATTCAGCTTTATTCTCGTCAGGTGTTTATCACGGATGAGGTAAAGAACATTGTGCCTGATTTCTTACAATTGCTTCATGGTGTGATTGACTCTCCTGACATTCCGCTGAATGTTTCGAGAAGTTACTTACAGGCGGATGGCAATGTGAAGAAGATCAACGGCTACATTACTAAAAAGGTAGCGGACAAGCTTGCAGAATTGTTTAAGAATGATCGTCCGTCATACGAAAGTAAGTGGGAGGATATCGGTGTTTTCGTGAAGTATGGTTTGATCTCTGACGAGAAGTTTGAGGAGAAGGCTAAGAGTTTTGCATTGTTGAAAAACCTGGGAGGCAAGTTCTTCACGATTGATGAGTATAAGGCTCAGATAGAGGCAACTCAAACGAACAAAGACAAGCATGCGGTAATTCTATATACAACAGATGCGGATAAGCAGCATGGGTATATCGAGACTGCCAAGAAGCGCAACTATGATGTCGTTAAGTTGGACGGGCCGCTAGACAGTCATTTCATCGGGCATGTGGAGCAGAAGAACGAAAATCTGACGCTCAAGCGTGTGGACTCTGATGTGATCGACAAACTGATCGACAAGGATGAGAAGAAGGAGTCTGTGCTTTCTGAAAAGGAAACTGAGGCTGTATCTGAGGCATTTAAGAAAGCAATCGGTGATGATAAAAATACTGTGAGTCTTGAGCCAATGGCTACTGACGATATGCCTGTAACGGTGACGCTTCCTGAATTCTTAAGGAGAATGAAGGACATGCAAGCTCAAGGTGGTGGTGGTGGCATGATGATGTTCGGGGATATGCCTCTGAACTTGTCAATCGCTGTAAATGCTAATCACGTGTACACGAAAAAAATCGTGGATGCCAAAGATGAGGATGAGAAAGTAAAACTTGCCAAGCAGGCGTATGATTGGGCGCTATTGTCTCAAGGAATGCTTTCTGGAAAGGATTTGACTGACTTCATCAATAGAAGCGTAGAGATCGCATCTAATTGATTCGATAGAGAAAGAAAAACTCAAGTAGGATAGTAAGATTTCTCCTACATCAAAATGACAATAAGACAAGCACGGGCAGTAATGTTCGTGCTTTTTTATTTGATGATCTTTTATGTACTTGTCTGGACCGATACTATAAACCCAATGAAAGTCGTAGGAATATTTGAAGCTATAAGACTATCGCCTTTTTTTGATGAAATCTTGAGGCCAGAGGGCTCACAGCGACGATTAAACTGTTCTTAAGTTATTCTTACTTAATCTCGGATCAAGGTAGTTGGGATGCCCACATACGTGAGCATGAGATCCTTGGCTAGGCGCGTCATAAGAACTAATTAAGCTACTAAAAAATTGTTGCTCTCAGAGAAATCTTCTTTGAAATTGATTGTACGAGTGGCCTAGTATGTGGACTGATCCGAAAAGTTTTACTTTAATGGCTCGACCTCTGACCAGCTATCTCCTCGTTTGATAGAGAATAGCGTAGATATATTGATATCAAACCGCTTCGCTATCATTTTGTATCGTGTTTTGCGATTTGGGTCATTGACCATCTTTTTAAGCAATGCCACTTTAGCTGGTGTTAGCTTCGCCTTAGGTTTATGGTTGGGGTTGTAGTAGTAAGCGTTTTTGCGCTCGCGCATTACATCGGCAAAATCTTCCTTATTCAGCCACACCAAATTGTCCGCCCGACAGTTAGTTCTTTTCCTATCCTTAAAAACAAGTTTTTTGTGTCCTTCAGGGTTTGGAACAAATAGTGCAGCTACAATTTTATGCACATAGATAAGCGTATTTTTTCCGTCTTTCTTTTTGGTGGGAATGGCATGGTAACCGGCATTTTGATAACCCGAAAGTAAAATCGGCTGGCCTGGATTATTCGCAGGATAGCTTATAACTCTTCCATGATTAGAAACCTTAAAGGCAGATCTTAAATCCTCCCTTGTATAATCCTCCCAAACTTCATTGTTTTGTAACTCAAATCCCTCAGGCCAAACTACCTCTTCATTATTCATAAGCACGATACTATTCGAAACCTCGAAATTAATACATCTGTATTTTATCCATCAACTATACTAGCAGATTTATGTTGAATGGTTGTTTAACAGTGTGTCATTCTGCTAATTTGCAGCCATGCAAATTAGAAATGTACATCTAAAAGCCAAGTTTCAACTCAAAGGGGCAGAACTCACCAATTTAATCGAAATTGATTCTGGACAAGAGTTTATCTGGCAGGCTGATCCAACACACTGGGCACGTCATACGCCCTTGCTTTTTCCTTTTGTAGGTAGACTTAAAAATGATCAGTACTCTTATCAAGGAAAGACATATCAGATGGGTCAACATGGCTTTGCCAGGGATATGGATTTCGAAATAGAGACACACAGCGAAACAAGCATCACATTCCTTCTTAAATCTACTGAGGAGACTCTGACTAAATATCCATTTGAATTTGAACTTAGAGTGGAATATGTACTTCAAGGGAAGTCTCTGATAACAAGATATCATGTGCTCAACGCTTCTCAAGATGAAATGTATTTCTCTATCGGAGGACATCCGGCTTTTAAATGTGCCATAACACTTGCTGGCAAGCGATCAGACTACCATCTGTTGTTCAACAAGAATGAGACAGCTTCTATACACCTGCTCGAGGATGGTAACTTCAATGGAGAAACGGATCAGGTACTAGACGGTAATCAATTACTTATCACCGATGATCTGTTTGAAAGGGATGCATTGGTTTTCAAAGATTTGAAATCTACGAATGTCTCTCTGGTTTCTATCGATAGAAAGTGGTTAAAATTCCACTATCAGGGGTTCCCATATCTAGGGATATGGTCTAAGAATAGCAGGTCGCCTTTCGTATGTATAGAACCGTGGTTTGGGCTGGCTGATCAGGCGAATCATGATGGTGACCTCACCAAAAAAGAGGGTATACAAACACTCGTATCAGGAAAAACTTTCACCTGCGATTACAAGATAGAAATCGAATAAACTAGATTTGGGATTCAATACGTACACTTTCTGCTTATGCGGGTCGTTACCAATTGCGAAATAAGAGATATGCAAAAGAAGATTTCATACTTGATTTTGGTTTTCATCTCCACCGGGCTCTGGGCTCAGGATGTGGAGACCCTCGATGATTTGTTTGAAACGCAATACGAAACTCCTTTGACACTCGATTTGAATAATCGAAAAGAAGAAACTGATGAGTTTGACAAGGATGTAATCAAAAAGAAAAAAAAGAAGGTCAACAAAAAGATTTACCACGGCATAAAAACGAAGCGAGGGTTTGCAAAAACAGGGTTTGGAGAACGAACGGTGAGTGAGCTATTTCACATGCTCAAGGACAAGGATTATGTAGACCCTGACCCATATGCGAGGGATTTTTATTGGTATGATTTCAAAAAGAAAAAAATAGTCAACTCTACACGTGTCAAAAAAGGATATGCCGGGGTGCTACATGGTCACTATGTGAAAAAGATTGGAGATCAAATCTTAGAAGAAGGCCATTTCTATAAAGGTCAGAAGCATGGAAGATGGATCAGACTAAATCGTCATGATATCCTTCAGGAAAAAGAAATCTTCTGGAAGGGCTGGACTCAGCAATCCAAACTCGCTTATTATGACTTCAACCGAACTCAACTAAAAGAGGTCATCCCGATCCACTTTGGCGAAAAGGAAGGTGAATATTTTGCCTATCATCAAAATGGAAAACTTGCCGTAATCGGTCACTATAAATTCGACCAGAAAGTAGGTATCTGGCGAGAGTATTATCCAAATGCTAAGGTGAAAAGAGAAATAAAATACCCCCTAGAGCCCTTTGCAAAAGACTATCACCCAGTTATCATCAAAGAATGGGATAAGGAGGGTCACATCATTTACAACAGAAGCAAATTTGAAGCTAAACTCTGATCTTTATCAGATAAGGGTCTGGTTGCATTAACCTGTTGAAAGGTTGCTCGCTATCTGAGCATAAAAAATTGAAAACGAAATCTCTCCATGAATACGATTTTAAAAATCTGTAAAATAATTCCTGTTATTCTTCTTGTCTATATCGTGTCCTGCTCGGAAGACGAGACAGCAACAGCTCCACAAATAGATAATCAAACCTTTTCCATAGAAGAAGGAAGTCCAAATGAGACTTTAGTAGGAATCGTTATCGCCAGCAGCTCACAAAATATCACGTTCTCCATTACTGAAGGCAACATTGATAATGCATTCACAATTGATGCATCATCTGGAGAACTAAGTGTGGCAAACTCAAATGCTTTAATCTTTGATATCAACCCGTCGTTTGCTTTGACAGTACAAGCAAATGTCAGCGATGCTTTCAGCACAGCTACAATAACCATAAACCTGACCGAATCTGCCAGCAACAATACTCCGATAATTTCTGACCAATCCTTTAGCGTGGAGGAAAATACTGATGAGGGAATAGAAATCGGAACAGTTATGGCAACAGATTCAGAAAATGATGCGCTATCCTTTTCCATTACCTCAGGAAACACCAGGGATGCTTTTACCCTTTCTGAAACTGGTGTCCTCTCGGTTGCCACAGCAAGCCAGCTTGACTTTGAAACTACACCCACATTTAATCTGACAGTTGAGGTGAGTGATGGGAATTCGTCTGCATCAGCCAACGTTACGATCACCGTTCTGGATGTGGTCACTGAGCCTTTGATCAGCAAGGAAGAGATAGATATGGCACTTGATGAAAGCTACACTCGCTTGCAAAGTTTAATACAGCACGCATATATCTTCGATGCGATTTATTCCAACACTGATGCTGCCTTGAACTCTGATTGGGAGGATGTTTACAATCACTCGGTTATAACAACGAATGCTCAGGTAGAAAAACTATGGGTCTTGTCTTACGACATTATTTATGGGCTCAATAATATCATTTCAAGCGCAGAAAATATTGAATTAGAAGCTCAGCATAAAACAGACGTAATCAATCAAGCTATCGGCATGAGGGGATATATCTATTTTAATCTGGCCAGATGGTTTGAAAATGCTCCGATAGAATTGGGGATTTCTCCTAATGAGACTCCATTCTCTCAAAAAGAAGCCTTGCTCAATCAGGCTTCCATGGATTTAACTGCTGCCGCATCAAACCTTCCAGCAAGTGCATCATCTGGTGAAAATGGCATCACATCCGATTTTGTAAAGTTCGTCTCTGCGAGGTTAGCTGCTGCAACTGAAGATTGGAACGAAGCACTCACAAAGACTTCAGACATTATCAATAGTGGTTCATACTCGCTAAAGGTAGATGTCTCTTCATTTTCCTCCACTGATGCTGAGGTGATCTGGGGATCCGAAAAAGATGATGATACGCCATTTGCATCATTCTTTGACAAAGGAACTTACGTTCCTGCTGCTAGATACACTGAAGTTTTACTCTTAAATGCAGAAGCTTCTGCGATGATTGGAAATAGTCAAGATGCACTTACTCAGCTCAATGCCATTCGCCTCAGAAGTGGCCAACAAGAATTTTCGGGGCTTTCGTTCAGTCAATTATTAGAGGCGATTTTGGCTCAACTAGAAGCAGAGATTACGCAAGAAGGAGAGGTCTTCGCCTCACTAAGAAGGTTTGGAGTGGCTCAAAGTAGATTTGACATTCCCGAAACACGATTGATCTTACCAATTCCTCAAAGTATAATTGATAGTAATCCAAACGCTTTCCAAAATCCAGGGTATTAGTTTCTCTTTCTACAATTTTTACATGAGTTCGGGTTAAGAGAAATTGGGTTCTTAACTCGATAAATAAACAACTATGGGCTGAAAGCGCCATAGTTTTAAGGGGGGCTGAAAGTCCCTCTTACTCCAAAATGAGGTATTTTCGAGAATAGTGTCTTTAGCTGAAAGGTTTTTCATTTTAATCTTCCCAAAAACGGCATGCTACCTCTTGCATCGCATGGTCCAAACCTTGATCCAGTTCATCCAAATCATAATAAACCACGGAGAGCTGTCTTAGGATTGCACTAAGATTCTTGTCCTCTTCCGCTACCGTCTGCCTGTAAGATTCCAAAGCAGCCAAAGCCTCATCTCTAGCCTTCTCCGATTCAAAATTCTCATAATAGTCTACAGAGTTTTGGTAGGCTACAACCCAATCTTGGGCAAAAGCCGAGGAAGCAAAAACGAAAATAATGCAGGCAAAGAAGTGTTTCAAATCCTAGCGGTTAGTGGATGAGTTTCTAAGACAGAAAATATCTGTTCGAGTACTGTTTTTGAATTGAAAATTTCGATGAGCGATTAGGAATACGATATCAATACAACAAAATAGTATGCACGCATACTATATTTACAAAAAGTTGTATATTCGAGAGCATAAAAAAACCCTAACAAATGAATGTCAGGGTTTAGGTGGTGCTGAGTGGGCTCGAACCACCGACTCACGGATTTTCAGTCCGATGCTCTACCAACTGAGCTACAGCACCTCGTTAAGAGGGGGCAAAAGTAGAAAATTATGCCAGAGTCACAAAAATATTTATGAATAAAATATCAAACGGAAAAAACAATACAAAATGCACCTAATACCCCAACTTGTTTTCATCGTTGCTCTTGTAGTCTTCAGCTACCTTATTGCCAAAAGAATTCGGCAGATTCGAAGTAATATAAAACTGGGAAAACCTCTTGAAATAAACGATAAGAAACCAGAGAGACTCAAGACCATGCTACTCGTTGCGCTTGGTCAAAAAAAGATGTTTAAACGGCCGATACCAGCTCTTCTTCACTTGATGGTGTACTTGGGTTTTATCCTTATCAATATAGAAGTCGTAGAAATAATAATTGATGGCGTGGCTGGAACGCATCGCTTCCTCGCTCCCTTGTTAGGTTCTTTTTACACTTTCTTAATCTCATTTTTCGAAGTATTGGCAGCTCTGGTAATTTTCGCTTGTCTGGTCTTTTTGATTAGAAGAAATATTTTAAAAGTCGGTCGATTCCAGAAAGTTGAAATGAAAGGCTGGCCAACAATGGATGGAAATTTGATCCTTGTGATTGAAATCCTTTTAATGATTGCGATTCTCACTATGAATGGAGCTGACACGCTTTTGCAAAACAGTGGAGTTGCTGGCTACACGCCCACAGGTTCTTTCGTAGTGAGTTCATTGGCCCTCACATGGTTGAATTCGTTTTCTACGGACAGTCTATTGATACTTGAAAGAGTGGCCTGGTGGGTTCATATCGTGGGCATCTTTGGTTTTGCTCTTTATGTGACTTACTCCAAACATCTCCACATCTTTCTTGCATTTCCTAATACGTATTTCAGCAGGTTAGAAGCTAAGGGCAAAATGAATAACATGCCCGAAATCACCAATGAGGTGAAAATGATGCTTGGAGTACCGGTGGAAGGAGAAGCGGCTCCTCCAGCAGAAGGAATGAAATTTGGGGCTAAAGATGTAAATGACCTTACGTGGAAAAACTTGATGGATGCATATTCCTGCACCGAGTGCGGACGTTGCACTTCGGAGTGTCCGGCTAACTTGACCGGAAAAGCACTTTCGCCTAGGAAAATAATGATGGATACTAGAGATCGAGCTGAGGAGGTTGGCATCAGTAAAAAAGGGCTTGAGGACGGTAAGTCACTTTTTGGAGATTACATCTCCAAGGAAGAGGTCAATGCCTGCACAAGTTGCAATGCGTGTGTGGAAGCTTGCCCCATCAATATCAATCCGCTTGAGATCATTTTGCAACTGAGAAGGTATTCTGCCATGGAGGAATCTTCATCCCCAGCTTCATGGAATGCCATGTTTTCAAATGTGGAAACCAATTTTGCTCCTTGGAAATTCGCTCCTTCCGATCGATTTAATTGGGCAGAAGAATTGAAAAATAAATCATGAGACCTCCAATGAAGCTGCTTCGATTAATACTCATTCTTAGTTTTTTCAGCCCTATCCTTGTTTGGAGTCAGAGTGATTTTGCAAAAAAACTCTCCAATGCTGCTATCGAACTCACGGAGGACGATGTAGTATATGATCCAAGTTACTTTTCCATAGACTATCCGGGAGGAGATGTCCCAAAAGGAAAGGGTGTGTGTACGGATGTTGTGATCAGAGCTTATCGAGAGCTGGGAATCGACTTGCAAAAAGAGGTGCATCTAGACATGAAAGAGAACTTTGATCAATATCCCAATATTTGGGAACTGCGAAGTACGGACAAAAATATCGATCACAGAAGGGTACCTAATCTCATGAAGTTTTTTGAGCGAAAAGGAAAAGTGCTCCCCAAAACCAAAGATGCATCCGACTACAAACCCGGTGATATTGTCTGCTGGAATCTTGGAGGAGCTATTACGCATATAGGTATTGTGGTTGATGAGAAATCAGAAGATGGGGAGCGCAACTTGATAGCGCATAACATTGGAAATGGACAGGAGCTATCAGACTGCTTGTTTTCATATAAAATTATTGGACACTACTCTTTCGAGGATGAATAACGAACAAATGGATAAATCAATTGAAATACCTACCGTCGCGGATTTATTAGCAAAAGGAGATTCTCCAGAGATTCTGTTTTGGGTCGGTTGTGCAGGATCATACGACGATCGCTACAAGAATGTGACTAAGGCCTTTGTGAAAATCTTAAATCATGTTGGGATAAAATTCGCGGTATTGGGGCCAGATGAAACTTGTACTGGAGATCCTGCCCGGCGTGCTGGAAATGAGTTTTTGTTTCAGATGCAGGCGATGGCCAACATTCAGGTTTTGAATGGATATGGCATTCAAAAAATCGTGACGGCTTGTCCTCACTGCTTCAATACTTTAAAAAATGAATATCCTGAGCTTGGAGGAAAATATGAAGTGATTCATCATTCTCAGTTTCTTCAATCCTTAATCGATGATGGCAAAGTCGGACTAAAGGGTGGGGGTTCTTTCGAAGGCAGAAAAATCACTTTTCATGACTCGTGCTATCTGGGTAGATCCAACGGAGTATACGAGGCTCCCAGAAAGGTACTGGAAGCGCTCGATGCAGAACTAGTTGAGATGAAGCGATGCAAAACCAAAGGGCTGTGCTGTGGTGCTGGAGGGGCTCAGATGTTTAAGGATGCAGAGGTTGGGAACAAAGAAATAAATATCGAACGAACGGAGGAGGCTTTGGAAACGGGGGCAGGCACTATTGCTGTGGGTTGTCCTTTTTGCATGACCATGATGAGCGATGGGGTTAAGAATAAGGAAAAAGAGGAGGATGTAAAAGTTCAGGATCTTGCGGAACTCATTGCTGAAGCTGAAGGTTTAGATTGATAAATACTGCCGCTTTGTTAATTTAGAAAAAATCTTGCACTGAAGCCCTTGAGAAGCATACACTCAAAAAATTTCGACAAGCTCAATCTGACATTTTTATGATAGGATGTGCAAACTTGACAAAGTAGGGTCAATGGGAACAATTCTTTCTTTTACTTTTGATACATGAATACACTTGCAATAGAGCACATGCCCGCCACATCAAGGTTATGGGTTTATCAGGCGGATCGTCCTTTCCTTCAGGAGGAAAAGTTACAAATAGATATACTCACTCAGAATTTTCTAAGTCAGTGGGCTGCTCACGGTGCTGAGTTGAAAGCTTCACATATGATCGAGTATGATCAATTTATTGTCATTGCGGTGGATGAATCCTTTCATGCCGCTAGTGGCTGCAGTATTGATTCTTCGGTGAATTTTGTTCGGTCGATCGAGCAAAAATTTGGTCTGAGTTTATTGGATCGAACGAAAGTCGCGGTATTGGATGACGATAAAATCGAAATCCATCCTTTCAATGCGATTAAGCAACAAATTTCTACTGGAAACATCTCTCCCACGGCTACAGTATTTAACAATGCCGTTCAAAATGTAGGAGAGTGGAAATCTTCTTGGAGACAGGAGGCAAGATTGAGTTGGATGGGGCGTTTTTTTAATTAAGAATTCTGGAAAAAAGTCAAAGACATTTAACTCTTGCAAGCTCTGATGGATGTTGGTGATCGACAAATTCAGTTCGGGCGATGCGCTCCGGATCGATGCGGTATCCTTTTTCCTTTTTTAGGAAAAAGATATAGCGGAGAGCCGGCTAAAGCGCCCAAATATTTCGGTGACGTTCCTCGTGGGTTAGAAAACTTTACTAATCTGCAATCAAATATGTTTAAATTCGGTTTCTATTAAATCACATTGATTTGTCTATGAAGCAGCTCTCTCTTTTAATCATTTCCCTTCTACTGATACAGGCGTGTTCTCAGAAAGTGGCACAAACTAGTTTTGACAAGGGGGAATTTGATCGTGCCATAGCCCTGTATAAAAAGGGAATGGATGAAAACGACCCTGAAAGAAACTTTCAAATTGCGGAGGCGTACCGGAAATCAAATAGGCTAAAGGAGGCGGCTCGATATTATGCGGCGGCTGAGAAAAATAACTCTTCAGAGCCTTCTCTTTATTATTATTATGCCAGATCGCTTAAGGCGAATGAACAATATGATGAAGCGGAAACGCTACTAAATGACTACATAGCTAAACCGTCAGGCGATAGGCGTTTCAAGGAATTGGCTCAATTTGAGCTTGAAAACTTGGGGCATCTTGAAATCATCGATGATAAGAAAAACTACTATCGAATAAAAAATCTGGAAGCGCTTAATACGCCCAGAGCTGAGTACTCGCCCGTGTACAAAGATGGTCTGCTGTATTTCACTTCTAATCGAGATGGGGATAGAATATACATTGCGACGGGTACGCCTTTCACACATATCTATTCTGTTGCTACAAAGGGTGCAAACGTGGATATAAATACTTTAAAAAAACTTCCTTCCTCTATCAATCATGAGGATACAAACGAGGGATCGGTTGCTATTTCTGCGGACGGGACTTCAATCATTTTTGCAAAAGGGAACAACGGAAAAGCGACGGGGAATACTGAGGTTAACTTATACTTTACCCGATTTAGAAATGGACAGTGGTCTGAACCTCGACCGCTAAGTTTAAATGATCACGAATCGTGGGATTCTACTCCTTCTCTGAGCCCAGATGGCGGCACACTATACTTTTCATCGAACAGAGCAGGTGGCTATGGCGGTGCGGATCTATATTCTGCGAAACTAAACCGGCGAGGTAGATGGGTTGATATTAAAAACTTGGGTTCTCATATAAACACACCTGGATATGAGGCGTTTCCATTCGTGTCAGAGGATGGGCGATTGTACTTCTCATCGGATGGGCATGCGGGTTTTGGCGGTCTTGATTTGTTTGTAGCAACGAGAGAGAGAGGAAGTGTCCATGTGGAAAACCTAGGTCAGCCGATGAATTCTCATTCTGATGATTTTGGGTTATATCAATTTAATCTTACGAGAGGTTTTTTCACATCAAATAGACCAAAGGGAAAAGGGGATGACGACATTTATACTTTCGTAAATGATGATCCTGATTTGAAAATCGTCAATTATTTTCTTGAGGGTGTGACCATGACAACAGATGATGGAGGTGAAGAAATAATTCTTCCTAACACGAAGGTCACGCTACGCGCTGATGATGGAGAAATCGTAGAAGAGGCTTTTACAGGTGAGGATGGTTCGTTTAAATTCAGGGTTTACACAGAGGAGCACTACAATATTGTGAGTGAAAAAGTGGATTACTTCACTTCAAGAACGGATTTTTCCACGATAGGAAAATCTGTAGATCGTAGCTCTTTAAAGGATTTTATAACGAACGTGACATTTGAATCTAAGATAATGATGGAGCGAATCGTGATCGAAAAGGCTCTCGTGCTCAACAACATTTATTATGATCTTGACAAAGCCAATATCCGACCTGATGCGGCGATTGTACTGGACAGTCTGATCGGTGTGATGAACGATAATCCAGAAATCTATGTAGAGCTAGGCTCGCATACGGATGCCAGAGCTGATGCTGCCTATAACTTGGATCTATCTAAAAGAAGGGCAAAATCAGCAGTACAATATATGATTCAAAATGGCGTGGCTCCAGCACGAATTACAGCAAAAGGTTATGGCAAGTCAGTGCTGTTGGTAAAAGATGCTGTAACGGAAGAAGATCATCAGAAAAACAGACGAACTGAGTTTAAAGTACTGAGATATGATCCTTCGGAAAATGAAGATTATGTCCCAATAAATCAGGAACAAGATGAGTATGATCGGTTCTTTGATGAGTAAATCGAATTAACACCTTTCTTTTTTTCTGATCAAAAGTCGCATTTCTTTAGATTTGCGCCCATGAGTGATCGATACGCACAAAGGGGGGTTTCTGCTACTAAAGACGAAGTACACGCAGCTATCAAAAATATTGACAAAGGGCTGTTTCCGCAGGCTTTTTGCAAAGTGGTGCCTGATTTGCTGACCAAGGATGAGGCCTACTGCAACATCATGCATGCAGATGGTGCCGGAACAAAATCCTCTCTGGCCTACATGTATTGGAAGGAAACCGGAGATATCTCGGTCTGGAAGGGAATCGCACAAGATGCGGTCATCATGAATACGGATGATCTTCTTTGTATTGGTTGCACCGAAAACATCCTCCTCTCCTCCACAATAGGAAGAAACAAAAATCTAATCCCTGGAGAAGTAATTGCAGCTATCATCAACGGCACTGAGGAGGTCTTGCAGATGCTACGCGACCAAGGAGTTGACATTATTTCAACAGGGGGGGAAACGGCAGATGTTGGGGATTTGGTAAGAACCATAATCGTCGATAGCACTGTCACGGCTAGAATGAAAAGATCGGATGTGATAAGTAATGATGGCATTAAACCCGGAGATGTAATTGTTGGGTTGTCATCATCAGGTCAATCAACTTATGAGACGGCATATAATGGAGGCATGGGTAGCAATGGACTTACCTCTGCTCGTCACGATGTTTTTAATAAAGTATATCAGGGCAAGTACCCAGAGGCCTATGATCCCGATGTGAATAAAGACCTTGTTTTCTCAGGGAGTAAATTATTGACCGATATGGTCGAAGGAAGTGCTCTTGATGCTGGAAAGCTTGTGCTATCTCCAACTCGAACCTACGCACCTGTTGTCAAGAAACTTTTGACAGAATTGAGTGGCAAAATTCATGGAATGGTGCATTGTAGTGGTGGTGCACAGACTAAGGTTCTACATTTCATTGAAAACTTAAAAGTCATCAAGGATAATCTCTTTGAAGTCCCTCCTCTTTTTCGATTGATTCATGAAGAAAGTGGCACTGATTGGAAAGAGATGTATCAGGTATTTAACATGGGTCATCGGTACGAAATCTACCTTCCTGAGGAGTACGCACAGACTGTGATTGACATTTCTGAGGCATTCAACATCGATGCTCAAATCGTAGGAAGAGTGGAGGCGGCTCAAAAGAAAGAGGTTGAGATTATCTCTGACAAGGGCTCCTTCAATTATTTAGGGTAGTTACTTCTCAAATGATCGTTTCTAAGCCTAAATCCAATACGTCAATCGCACTTGGTATCTTTTTGATACTCACGTTTGTGGTGTTCTTTATGCTGCTAGGTAGTCTGATCTCAAACCCTGAGTATTTTATTGCCAAGTTGATTTTAACCCCCATTGTACTCGTGATTGCGCTTATTGTAATGAGCAAATTTCTAGGCAGTCTCAAAGCTGTGTTTCTTGGGAAAGATAAAATTGAAGTACTCTACCTGATCACTCGTGTAAGATTCTCAGTCCCTGTAAAGGAAGTTTTGGGCTGGAGAGAAGAGGTTGTGAAAACGAAAAATGGAGATTTCAGAGAAGTCAAAATCCTCTACATCAAGAAGAAAATTCTCAAGCTTTCTAATAAGGAAAATACGGAATACGATAAGGTAATCAAGTACCTAAAGCAGAAGGTCAAGATTAAGAAGTAGGTTTTCTATTCATCGCCCACTTATCCCAACTCATCACAAAGCTTTGTGAAACGATCATAAATAAAACAGGTAGCATTGGAAGAATGAACCGACCGTCCCACTCTGCTGTGGTGACGCCTACAATGGAAATGTGCATCGCCAGATATGTAAAAATGAAAGTTTTTAAGCTCACAGAAAATTCCCTATTAAAGAGATACTTTAAACTAAAAATGTAAGTAGGAATCAAAAAAGCGAGTACATAGAGATTGTGCCAAATAGACCAATATGGCCTTATATGACTAAGCAAGAAAAATACTTTTTTGGATAACATCTCAAGCCAATAAACTGGGTTTTGGATAATGAAGCTGGCAATTCTAATAAGTGGAGCTTCTTGTTTGGGAGGAAGTGTAAGATCATCAGGAGGGGTTACTTTCAAAGACTGATACTCTAGCTTATCAGGTAAGCTGGTAATTCCATAAATGATCTCCCCTTTTTTGTAGTCATTATCAACGATCGTGTAAGTAGTCAACATCTTATTGATCAACAGCAAAGTGCACGAAACCATCAAGATCGATATGAATACTTTAAAAGCTCTTGATGTGATTAAAAGTGCCCCCTTGTAAATAAATACTGCCCCGATGGCTACCACAAGTGTTATTCCTGTTGGTTTCGAAATGACAGTAATTAGGATTGTCACAATCAGAAGTAGTGCATTCGAAAAGCTTCTCTTATTAAGATGAAACTTTACAAGTCCTAAAAAAGAAAAACAGAGCATGCTTGTATAGAAGGATTCGCACAGAATGTATGAATTCCAAGACATAAGATCTAGAAACAGGATGTAACAAAGGCTTGCTATCAATGCGCTTTTTCTATTTTCAAAAAGAAGAACCGAAGCTCCATAAAGAGCAAGCGTTGCAGCAAAGCTCAATAGATACTGAGCGATTGCGATGGCCTCAATTTGCTCACTTATTATTTGGATCAAGTAAATGAAAAGAACATAGCCTATGTACCAGCAAGTTGTGAGAGTCAAAGTAGAACCCGTTGGAAAGGTTCTCTGCGTACTCTAGATATCTTTGAGAATCTGTAACAATCTTGATTCCATATTTATGGAAAAGAAATGCATTAACAATCCAATAAACGAATGAGATAAGGAGAATGTGTTTTGTTCTTTTCGATCCAGAGGTTCTTTTCAAAATCTCCTGAAAGAAATCACTTATGCCTCCTTTCATTGCATAATTGGCCCAAACAACCAATTACCGGCACTCACAGAATCATCGCTCCTGAAAAATTCCCCAACACTTTTGATCAACTCAGATTCGTCAAGCGTACCATCTCCATTTTGATCCATTTTAGAGAATGCAACCTTAGTGGCACTTTCTGACATTCCGAAGCTATGCATGAACTCACTATATTCTCTATTTTCAATAACTCCGTCTTTGTCTTCATCCATTATTGCGAACACACCTTTTACCACTACATTGACATATTGATCATAAAAAGCTTCTTCTGCGTTGGCTATCTTTTCATCAACAAACTTTAGCCATTCTTCCAAATTAGCTCGATTAGGACTTTCACCTTCTATATATTGACTGAGATCTTCCCAAAGCTTGCCTGCTGCAGAGAGAATTTCTTTTTGCTCTGCAGAACCATCCACAGTTCCTCTCAATTTTGCCAGTCGTTGACCAATATTGATCCAATCTTTAGGTTCTAAATAGCCATTTGAATCCACATCGATAAGATTAAAAAAGTGCGTCTGCTTTTTATGTTGAAATGGGGTTAGCATAATATTCGCCATTTTGGCTCTGTAAGTTAATAAAATGCGTCCTCAATGTGTACTAACTCATTTCCCGTGATAGTAATGATATCAAATCGGATATCTTTTTGCCAGTTGATATCGAAAATATAACTCTCTGCGCCAGAAATGATAAGCCTTTTTTGTTGATTAGAAACGAAACTTTCAGGCTCACCATGGCTGTTACTCTTTCGGTTTTTTACTTCAAAGAAAACCAGAAGTTCGTTTTGCAGCAGTGCGATAATATCTATTTCACCTTTTTTGTATCTATGGTTTCTTTCAAGAATTTCAAATCCCTTTTCTTCAAGAAAAGAAACCGCCAAATCTTCTCCATATTTGCCTCTGTCTTTGTTATCCACGGGATAAAATTAAGTATATAGTCTTACATCCACTGATTTCAATTTGGCACCTCAGAATAATCCTAATGAATAAAAAAACGCAATTCATACACTTAGGCAAAAAGGACTATCAAGAAGCTTGGGACTTTCAGGCAGGACTATTTGCGAAGCTCGTAGAACGTAAAATTGCCAATAGAAAATTGCCAGATTCCCAGCAAGTTCCAACAGACAACTACCTTATCTTTTGTTATCACCCACATGTATATACTTTAGGGAAGAGTGGAGCAATAGAAAACCTGCTACTAGACGAAGAGGGATTGAAAGAAAAGGGTGCCTCATTTTACAAAATCAACCGAGGAGGTGATATTACTTATCATGGCCCAGGTCAGATAGTCGGCTACCCTATTCTGGATTTGGACAATTTCTTCACAGATATTCATAAGTATCTTCGTGTTTTAGAAGAAGCTGTGATTTTGACCTTGGCGGATTTCGGAATTGTGTCGGGAAGAATAGATGGACTTACAGGAGTTTGGATCAATTATGAAGATTCAAGCAAAGCAAGAAAAATTTGCGCTCTGGGTGTCAAATCAAGTAGATGGGTGACCATGCACGGTTTTGCTTTCAATGTGAATGTCAATCTTGATTACTTTGACAATATCGTCCCGTGTGGGATTGAGGACAAAGCTGTCACCTCCATGGAGAAGGAACTAGGGTATAAATTAGAAATGATAAAAGTTGAAGAAAAGCTAAGAAACCATTTGAGTGAGCTTTTTGAAATGAGATTAATATGAAAAAGGATATAAAATTTCCTAAAATAGAAAAGGTACTGGTAGCAGTAGCCAAAGATGACGAAGGCTGGAAAATCTACCTTATCAATAGAAGTGACAAGAAACTAGAAACAATCATGGTTACCTCCAAAGGCTATGGTAAGAAGGATGGCGAAGAGCAGAAAACCTCAGTGCTACGCCATATGATCCCACATCTGGAATCAAAAGAGTATACGGCGATAGAATCAATTGATCCTCAGGTCTTTCATCTCAACAATGAATACTGGGTGAGCTTCTTTATCGACGGTCAGCTTTTCGACAAAAAATACATCTTTGTTCCAGACAGCATAGTAGAAGATAATCTTTCTTTCATACCTGAATTGTCACTCCAAGGAGTCCTACACGAGTAATATGGATCAGTGCCTTAAAAACCTTCTTATCCTTGATATCGAAACAGTAGCTCAATCTGCTGACTTTAGCGAAATACCAGCAACGCTCCAATCGCATTGGGAACGAAAAGCCTCATTTCTCAGAAACGAAGATGAACTCTCGGTAGAAGAAATGTTTGCATCCCGAGCTGGAATATATGCTGAGTTTGGAAAAGTGATTGTAGTGGCCGTTGGGATATTTCAGGAACTTAAAAACGGCGATTTAGGCATTAGGGTAAAGTCTTTTGCCAATGATGATGAGAAAGAATTACTAAAAACCGTCAAGGATTTTCTTGAAAAAAAATTCGATCCAGAGTCCTTAAAACTCTGCGGACACAATGGCAAAGAGTTTGACTTTCCTTACTTAAGCAGGAGAATGTTATTAAATGGACTACCTTTGCCCTACGTATTAGACAACTCAGGGAAGAAACCCTGGGAAGTCAACTTCTTGGATACGCTTGAGATGTGGAAATTTGGAGACCGCAAAAACTTCACCTCACTCGACTTATTAACCACGATATTTGATATTCCTTCCAGTAAATCCGATATTGACGGATCCAAGGTCAACCACGTTTATTACAACGAAAAAAACGGTCTACAAAGAATAGAAACATACTGCCAGGGCGATGTGATCGCAACAGCCCAGCTTTTCCTCAAAATGAAATCCCTCCCCCTGGTTAAATCAAAAAACATTACAATAGTTACATAACTCTATATGAGTAAAAAAAGAAAAAAACACGCGGGGAAACCGCAAAAAGACAACTCAAAAATCAAACAACTCAAAGGCGGACTAAGGCAGATATTCATCTCCAACCCGGAAATGAGTTATTCATATCGCCAGCTCATCAAAACGCTTGGCTTGAGAGATAGAGATTCTAAAGAATCATTGAAAGACCTACTATACAGCATGGAAAGAAACGAACAGATTGTTCGTACCTCAGACGGACGCTTTACAAGTGCGCTTGAAGCAGAAACAGTAGAAGGACGCGTAGATCATGTGAACTCAAGATTTGCCTATGTGATCGTAGAAGGTCAAGAAGAAGATATCTATGTGAAAACGAATGATCTGAAATTTGCTGTAGATGGAGATCGTGTGAAAGTACAGATAACAAGTGCTTCCAGTGATGGATTCCGATCAGAGGGCAAAGTCACTGAAATAGTTTCAAGAGCACGTGAAGAGTTTGTAGGACGGGTAGAAATATCCTCCAAATTCTCTTTTGTAGTCCCAGACAGCAGAAAAATACATTTCGATGTATTCGTCTTTCCAGAACATATCGGAGGAGCCAAGCACAATGACAAAGTTCTTGTGAAAATCGAAAATTGGCATGACGCAAAAAACAGAAGCCCGCTTGGGCGTGTATCTATGGTACTCGGTCAGGCTGGAGAAAACGAAGCAGAAATTCACTCCATCATGGCTGAGTTTGGGCTTCCATTTCAATTCCCTGAAAACATAGAGCAAGCTGCTGCTGAGATTTCAACTGAAATTTCAGAGAAGGATTTAGAGAAGAGGAGAGATTTTAGAAAAATCACAACCTGCACGGTTGATCCCGAAGATGCAAAGGATTTTGATGATGCACTTTCGTTGGAATATCTAGACAATGGTGATTTTGAGATCGGTATTCATATCGCTGATGTCTCTCACTATGTGAAAGAAAATTCAATCCTCGAAAAAGAGGCATTGCAACGAGCAACGTCTGTCTATCTGGTAGATCGGACGATCCCTATGCTTCCCGAAAAACTCTCAAATGGTCTGTGCTCTCTCAGACCAAATGAAGAAAAGCTGACTTTCTCGGCAGTCTTCAAAGTGGATAAAGACGGGAAAATAAAAGGAAAATGGTTTGGCAGAACTATCATAGAATCGGACAGACGATTCACCTATGAAGAAGCACAAGAAAGAATCGAAAGCGGAGAAGGAGATTATGCCAAAGAGCTTCAGTTGCTGAACGATTTGTCAAAAATTCTAAGAAATAAGCGCTTCAAACAAGGAGCCGTCAACTTTGAGACTACAGAAGTGAGATTCCGACTTGATGAAAAAGGGAAACCTATTGAAGTCATACCAAAAGTGCGAAAGGATGCTCACAAAATGATAGAAGAGTGGATGCTACTTGCAAACAGAGAAGTAGCCACTCATATCTATAAGTGGGGAGCAAAAAGCACCAAGGAAGAACCTAACACTTTTGTCTATCGAACCCATGACAACCCTGACCCGGAGAAGCTGGAAAACTTCTCCAAGTTCGCCGCACGTTTTGGTCATAAAATGAGCGTAGATGGAGATGTTTCAGGAAGCCTCAATAAACTAATGGATGAAATCCAAAACAAACCCGAGCAGGGCGTACTTGAGCAACTGGCGATACGAGCTATGGCCAAAGCAAAGTATACAACAAACCCGCTGGGGCACTTTGGACTCTCGTTCGATCATTATACGCACTTCACATCCCCTATCCGAAGATACCCTGATGTGATGGTGCATCGACTGCTTTGGCACTATTTGGAAGGTGGCAAATCACCTGAGCAAGAGCCGGTAGAAAAAAGATGTATACACTCATCCGAAAGGGAAAAGAATGCTGCAGATGCCGAAAGAGCTTCTATAAAATACAAGCAAGTAGAGTTCATGCAATCCATGCTAGGTGAAGATTTTGAAGGGATCGTATCTGGCGTAACCGAGTGGGGAATCTATGTGGAGATATCTGCAACCAAATGTGAGGGGATGATTCGCATGGCAGATATGGATGACGATTACTATGAGTTTGATGAGAAAAACTATCGTGTGATTGGTAAGCGAAACAAGCGTATCATCACCCTCGGAGACAAACTAACAGTAAAAGTAGCCAAGACAGATATAGATCGAAGAACGATCGATTTGATGTTGATAGAAAACGACCAATGATCTGATTTTCTAAAAAACAGCCAATTATAAACCCCATTTCTATATGTCTCTTGAGGCATAGAAATTTCCCCCTTAAGAGCTACTTTTAGTCCCCCATTAAATGTCATATGCATTTTAACTTAGCGAAACGCTAAATCTTCATTTCGAAGGTTAGAATCCAACACCAAAATAGACATAATTTTAAAATTCCTATTAAATGAGCAGGACAGGCATATACCAATATAAGAAAATGGGTAATCGTTTCACTCACTTAGGTGCCGCCCTTCTTCTATTGATCCTTTCATCTCAGCTAAATGCTCAAATTGTTCTTTTAGGTGAAAATCCTCCTCATGGCAATGTAAACGATGGGGATTTTAGTGCAGTCTGGGACTACTGGAGAAATGCCCGACAATCTCCATTTTGGAAAACCACTCCAATTAAAGGTGCTGAACCCATGGGTCTGCATTATGGAACGCTTTTCAGTAGCAACGAAAAAGGTATCGCAGAATCTAAAATCCTCGACACAAACCCTGACTACCAAAACCCTAAGACTGGGGACATTCTCAATTGGAGCTTCGGGGCTGATTTAGAGTATGTGTGCAACGGCACTCTGTCCTTCAGTCTTGTATTCGGCAATGTCGAAAGAATTCTCGCGAAGAAAGTAAAACTCATCGGTGCGGATAAGAAAGTTGAGCATTTCAATGGAACCTATACGCTGAAAAAAGAAGATGCGGACAATGGGTTACCCTTTGTACGCGTGACGTTCCATTCTGAGCAAGATGTCAAAGTCTATCTTCACTACGTAAATGTCAACGTATTAGCCTCCGAAATGAAAGGCCCAGAACTTGAGGCCACAGTGGAAAAAGAAGGCATCTCTCTAACGTGGAAAGATGATGCATCTGATCAAAAAAGCCGCTTCAATATCTATAGAAAGACAGGAAAAAATGCGAGCTATAAAAAGATCGGTGAAACAGCCAGTAAAAGATTTATAGATACCGATATTATCAATGGCGTGAAATATACCTATCTCGTTACCAGAGTCGCTCCAAATGAATCAGGCCCCTCTAATCAAATAGTGGCTTCAAAGCAAGATACCATCCCACCCTCTCCTCCAAGTAATTTAAAAGCGGAAGTATTCGAAACAGAAATAAAGCTAACATGGACCAAAAGCGCGGATAACGATGCGGCAAACTACTCTATATTCCGAGGAGACGAAAATGGAGAAAACATGGTTGAAATTGCCACGGAGATCACCAAAAACTGGTTTGAGGATATTCTGGTCAAAAAGGGTGTCCCAGTATCATATCAGATTTACACATACGATCACAGCGGAAATCGAAGCACTAGCTCAGAAACAATCAAGGCTCAGGTGAAAACAGTGTGGGGAGCGTCCTTCAGCGACTTAATTCTTCCAATTCCTATTCATAACCAATTGAGTATGGATGTATGGGGAAAAGACACCACAACTCCCCGTGACAAGGATAACGGCATTGAACATCCTGACTGGTCCTATTGGGGAGGAAGACCTGTAAAAGACAAAGATGAAAAATATCATATGCTTGTTACACGATGGCCCGAAGGAGCGCTGAAAGGGCATTGGGAATGGCCCAAATCTACTGTAACTCACGTAGTATCAACAAAACCAACCGGCCCATATCTTGTCAAAGAAGACCTTGCTTATGATTACCATGACGGACTTGGTCACAACCCAGATATCATCAAACTCAATGACGGTAGCTATGTACTTTATTCTTTGATCGATTGGGAACCGACCATATTCACTTCCCAATCTATGAATGGCCCCTGGAAACGTGAGGGAGTGTTGATCATCGACATGACAACTGCCAATCCTGAAGATTCAAGGGAATATCAGTACTCACGAAATCTCTCTGGAGTCCAACTAGAAGACGGGCGCATTCTAATGGTTTCTAAATTTGGTTGTATGATGGTGAGTGAAAACGGATTGTTGGGACCTTATAAAATCGTTACTAAAACCATCAATGAGAATCAAACGATCCCCAATCGATATCGAAGATCCAACTATGAGGATCCAGTCATGTGGAAAGACGAAGTACAGTTTCATTTGCTCATAAACGCCTTTCTCGATTACAGAGCCATCTATCTTAGGTCACCTGATGGGATAAATTGGACATACGACCCAGGACTTGCTTATACTCCCGATTTCACGAAGTATGAAGATGGAACGCAAACGAATTGGTATAAATTAGAACGGCCTCATGTGCTTCAAGATGAATATGGTCGAGCCACACATTTGTCCTTAGCTGTGATAGATGTACCCAAGAAAGACGACTATAGCAACGACAATCATAATTCGAAAAACATCATCATCCCTTTGACCACACACAAGCGGCTGCAATTGCTCACTTCGAAAAAAGACAAGACCTCTTCCCAAAAATTTCAATTGCTGATTTTGTCCGAAAATCGTTTTGATGCACAAAATGATGTTAATGTTGAAAGCTTACGTTTTGGTTCTTCTGACAAAGTGAACCTTGGGCTTGGTTGCAAGTCAATTAAGACTAAAAAGCATAGCAAAGGTTTATTGGTCACTTTTGAGGGAAGTCAAAGCGGAATTACCGAAAACGATTTTGTGGGTAAGCTGTTGGGTCGAACAAAAGATGGAGACCTATTGATTGGTTTCGCCAAACTTCCAATTGATTAAAGATTAAAAAAGAAGGGTTCAGGAAATTAGCAAGCTATTTGACTAAGAACCACTCGCTGTGCATGTAAATAAACTCTGTATCAGATAATAATCAAGAGATAGATTCTCAACCAATAAAAGCCATTACACAGATAGATTGTGCAGCATCAGTACCTACTAACCTGAACTCGATTATTAAGTGTCACTTAAAAACCCTTAACCGTCACTATGGGTCTTTTAGTTTTAAAATTTTGATAAAAAGACGTGATAGTCCCATGATCTCAAAGATTCCTTCGGCTTTCCCTCCCGCCATCCTTCTCCAAACCTCTGAATGGCGGTTTCCCTATTGGTGAAGCCTCATTCATTCGTATTATCTGCTATTGGTTATGGTTTTTTTAATGCCCTCTTTTGTTAGGTATTTTCTAAGAATTCCCTCTTTGATATTGTTCACATCGAATTCGATGATAAATGCCTCATTGTCGATCTTTTCGATCAAATTATAGGTTCTTCGAATATCGATTCTGTTAATGACAGTATCATAGCTGTAATACCAAAAAGGATAACATTGAAAAGGAGGATTGTTTTGCCTATGCTTATCCCTAAAGGTTTGTTAGCATTCGTGTTAATAAAGTGATGTTAAATGTTGATTATAGTGTTAGTTAAAACTAGATTTATGATTTGTTAAATAGATATAGTAGAATTTGTCGTATAAGTTACTGTAAAAAAGCATGTTATAGGTTTTTTTGTTAAGTAGCGTTTGTAGTGATTGTTAATTAAAGTAAAACATAATTTACTTATTAAATAGAAGAGATGTTAAATCATTACGATTTAAAATTAGTAGAACCAGATTTCGGTTCAGAGTTAACGGATCTAATAATAGAATTAGATTATTTAAGAAAGAAGGAACTAGGTGGTTCTACCCACCCTACTGTATTTTTTCAATTAAAAAGGATATTTCACACACTAGAAAGTATTGGATCAGCAAGAATTGAAGGTAATAAAACTACTATAGCAGAATACATAGAAACCAAGTTAGATGATAAACCATCACAAAGGGAAGAAATAAGGGAAATTAGGAATATTGAAAATGCAATGACCTTCATTGAAGAAAGTGTTGATGAGTATTCAATTAACCGCATTTTTATTAGCGAAATACACAAGATGATTGTGAAGGGGTTAACAGCACCACCGAAAGGTGAAGGAGACATATCACCTGGAGATTATCGAGAGTCAAATGTGAGAATTGCTAAATCAAGTCATAAACCGCCTGATTGGACTCGGGTTTCTGATTATATGAGAGAATTATTTGAATTTATTCAGGAAGGAAATGAATCGAAATATAATCTCCTTAAAACTGCGATTGCCCATCACAGATTCGTATGGATTCACCCGTTTGGAAATGGAAATGGAAGAACTGTTAGACTTTTAACATACGCTATGCTTGTTAAACTAGGCTTTAATGTTAACGTTGGAAGAATTTTGAATCCTGCCGCAGTTTTTTGCAGTAATCGAGATGATTATTACGCATATCTGTCTAGAGCGGATAGCGGGAATAAAGGCGATGTGCTGGATTGGTGTAAATATGTATTGGCAGGTTTAAAAGAGGAAATTGAAAAGATAGATAAACTTTTGAATTATGAATTCTTACGAAAGGAAATATTAATACCTGCAATTAATTTCTCTTCTGACCGGAAACTCGTCACTCCAATGGAATCTAAAATTTTGAAAAGAGTTATTGATCATCAAAGGATTAAGGCTGGGGATTTAAAAGACATTTTCCCAGGAAAATTGAGTGCAGAAGTTTCTAGACAAATAAAGAAGTTGATAGATAGGAAAATGTTAATGCCAGAACAGGAAGGAAAAAGAAGCTACATTATTCGCTTTGATAATAATTATTTGATACGAGGAATAATTTGGGCACTAGATCAAAAAGAATTTTTACCAGTCCGAGATGAAGTAGAGTAATGAAAGCATGCAAGCACATGCTTCATACATATTGTGTCTGTTGCGCAACTCCAATTTCAACATGATTCTGAGATTTGATGCTCCTAAACATCTGTTTTATCGTATTTAGAAGACTTTCAATATAGAGAAATACCTCGTTTTCACTCTTTTTGGAGTTGCGCAACATTAACGATTGTTAGCATCAACTGAAATTATGAGATATGTTAGCATCACTTGAAATGTTCTATTCTGTAACTCTGCATTAATGCTTTGTTCAAGACTTGTAATTACGGATGTAAAGTTATGAGTGTATGCTAGAACACTTCCAAGATTTTCTGTGAATTGCCACTTTACTGCTACTGTTAGCCCCGTATCAAAGTCATTGTCCCAAATGTCATTCACCTCAAAAGTTTCATTTTTGTATTTAGCTTTTGAGGAAATTCTGAAGGAAAATTCAGGTCCAATTAATAGTCCCAATTGCTTAGTTACTTTCAAGTTCAATAAAAGTTGTAGCGATATGTAGTTTAATTGAATAGCTGTCGTCTCATTATTTGAGAATACGCTACTTCCATTTACCCAAATCCCGGGGTTGAAACTTACTTCTCCGTTGTTGTCAAATGACACGCCATTTTCGTACTGATATCCTTTCGAAGAGAATGTTATCGATGGGGTAATTGCAAATCTGTTTGAGAAGTAAAAATTAGAGAATACTCCAAAAGAATGACCAACTCGATACATATTGTTATCTGAAAAACCACCCTTGTTGGAAGTTAGTTTGCTGTTTGAGTAGTTAAGACCTGCCTGAACCCCAAAATTAGGTTGTAATTGAGCCTTTGATCGGCAAGGAATCAAAAAGATAATAACAACTAGAAAAAATTGAAATTTCATTGGCTTTGATTGATGCTAACGCCTAAGCACAGTGGGCTCAGCGTTTCAAATTTCTTCTAAAATATCGTATTGCACAGTCCTTTGCAAATAACCTCTTCAGCCGATTGGGCTTAGCGCCTGTGCTTGTTGCACAACTCCAATTCCAACATGATTCGGAGATTTGAAGCTGCTAAACATCTGTTTTATCGCATTTAAAAGACTTTCAATATAGAGAAATAATTCGTTTTCACTCTTTTTTGGAGTTGCGCAACATCAACTGTTGTTAGAGTTCGTTTAAATATCGTAAACTACTCCCTTATTTTTAGGCTTTGGTCTTCAAAATTATGAAATATAGCTTTGGCTATGGTTGGTCATTTTGAATAATAAATGTTGATGTCCAGATATCTAACCCTTGAATTTGTGGTGATTTTCGCCTAACTTAATCTCTGGTTTTTTAACGTGTCCACGTTTTGAAAGACTTCTTTCAACGAGTCTTACTAGCAAAACCAGCTCCTTTCAGGAATATCACAAATCCATTCCCATCTCTTAGTTCGACATCAAATTCATTTATAGAAGCTCAAAAATATCCTCGACGATGTTTATATGAACTTTAACGATCAGATAAGCTCAGTGAGTATATCCTTTCTAATTGATTCTAAAGTTATGTTTTTGCATTGAAATTTGCTCATAGCTCAGTTTGCTCATTGAGCTTATCGCCTGTTATCTGCCGATTTATTTCAAGGTTCTGATAATAGAATGTGTAGCATTTATTGACAGAATCTTCCTCCAGTAAATAGCCAAAGTTGACTGAAATTATGCCGGTATCTAAGTTTTCCTCTGGTAGGAAAAAGATTTGATCTTCAGGTTCTTGTTCATAGGAATACCACTCGTTGTTATGTAAAAGCATTACCTCTTGGATTAAACTATCAGCGTGTTCAACTATTCTGAAAGGAATTAGCAAAGCTCCGTCATTTCTGAAAATTGGTTTTGCATAAAAGCCATATTGCTTTAGTTCTCCATAGGTTGCGCATTTAGAGGTAACATTTTTGTCGTCCTTATAATCCTCTTTCAAAGGTGTGGATGTAGACATAATGATTTCAGATTTAGACTTTTCAAATCTGTCAATCCAAAATTCATCTGTATTAACTATTTCAAAGCTGTTCACAAATGAAGTTGCAATATCTCTGTAAGCTGGTCTGTCAGAGTTTTCAGGAAAGGTTGCAGTTATCTTGTATAAATAGTCATTGTGATGAATCCATCTATGAAAGGTTGTTTCAAATTCAATTGAATCGTAAGCTTCAACTCTTGCCTGATAGTCAAATGATATTGAATCAATTTCAAAAGTTATAGTTTGAAGTGAATCATTTAAGTAGTATTCCTGCAAATTCTCGGTCATTGACTCAACTGATAGTGATATGTATTGGAATGATGTCATTGCAAGAGTCATATCATACTTTTTCAGTTGGTAAATTCGGTAGGTTGATTGGTTTTCGTGGATTCCTTCAATGAATTCATAATTGAAGGGAAGGAGAATTTTAGCTCCTGAATAGAAGTCAGTTATAAAGCCTAAATCGGGATTAAATGAACTGAGCATAGAGTCAATTCGATATTCCCACTTACGCTGTAAATCTCTTACTAAACCGTGATCTGCTTGTGTATCGTATTCATCCTGCATAGTGTTTAGATCAGTTCTTATCTTGCTTAGTTCCGGCAGGATTTCGCTTTCAGTGTCTAGCCCTTTATTTTCTATTATTCTGTTAAGCTTGCGAGCTAAAAATTCTGTAATGTTGAAATGGTACTGCTCGTGGTTAAGTAGATAGTCGGATTCTGTCGAACTGGCTTTCTTCCAAGATAATTGGTTATTCATTGCTGCATAAGCTCGATATCCACTATTTGTCGAATCATAATCAACATACACGTTGCTACTAATTCCTGCACCCCATCCTGTAAACGGTTTGACAAAACCTTGGAAATCATTCCAGTTCAGTTGTTTCCATTCGTAAAATGTTACAGGAACATTGAAATTACTCTTGAATGCTGGGATCAAAATCAATATGATAATTGCCCCCAGAGTTATGATCAATTTAGATTTTAGAAGACTTGACACCTAATTCGTTTTAATAAGAATTTCAGAAGTGCAACAGCGGTTTCCAAAGCGAAAATCATAATGACGATTCCAAAGATTATGAAGAAAACTCCTACACCATTTGCATCTAAGTTAAGCCTGTAATTGCTATCAAGGATTAGTTCATATCCAACCCTTGAAAGAATCAAGATTATCAATAGAATCAAATCACTTAATGATCTACTAATGAAATTATTGGATCTTCTATGCTCGAATCTGTAAATAATATGGTTCCCTAAAAAAACTACTACAAAAAAGCTTAGTTTCCAAGCTCTCAAAGAGTTCTCAAAGAATCTTTCGTTTGAGTAGTAGTCAATGATCTCAAAAAGGGAGTGGTATAATAATGCCAGGGCAAAACTTGTAACAAACTCTCTGTAGCTGAGAGTTCGAAAAAAGGGCTTGTAATCGAAACTTAGAGAAAGTACTCCAAAGTTGGAATCTTCCGATAATTCTTTTGTGGCTCCTGCTTGTTGAGGAGTTGGTATTTCTAATTCGTGGTTATTGTTCAAAAGTTCAATCGCAGCACGAACCGCTTCTGGCTGGTAGTTCGCTTGATTGGCAACTATCAGTTCAAGTTCATGCTTACTCTTACTCTTGAATTTTTCTAGGAAGTAGTTTTCCATTCCGCAGTTTTGGCAGATAACTTATCGATAAGCGCACAAAACCTATTTGTGCGCTTATTTACCTTTCAAATATACCCCTTTGTCTCTAATGAGTCTAGTGGGCTTACAATCTCAGTAAAGCGAGGGGCACGTGGATGTGTACAAACTTCGTTGTTATTTAGAATATGCTCAATTGCTGATTTTATCTAGGAAATGACGGATTCAATAATAGCTCTCATTCCCCCTATGATTAGCCTTCTTCTATTAACTACGATACCTTTGCCCCATGCGTGAGTATGACTTAAAAGTAGCACCGGAAATCGGGTTTGATGAGGAGGGATTGAAAACTTACCTTCGGAAGAAAAAGCTATTGGCAGAAGGCCAGTTTTTTCAGATCAAAAGGAGATCTGTTGATGCCAGACAGGTCAATGTGAAAGTCAATTTGCGTGTAGCTATCTCGGAGCAACCTTTGGGTGTCGAGTTTGTTGAGTACTTCAAAAAAGACCATGATGTAAGCAAGGCTGATCCTGTCATAATCGTAGGTGCTGGGCCAGCTGGACTATTCGCTGCGATTAAGGCCATCGAAGGAGGGTTAAAACCAATTGTACTGGAGCGAGGCAAGGACGTCCGAGCCAGAAGGCGCGATCTTGCAACCATCAACAAAGACCAGATTGTCAATCCGGAAAGCAACTACTGTTTTGGAGAAGGAGGAGCAGGAACCTACTCCGACGGTAAGCTCTATACCCGATCAAAGAAACGAGGAAGCGTAAGACGCGTTTTTGAAATCCTGGTCGCACATGGAGCTACCGAAGAGATTCTGTTTGAATCTCATCCACATATTGGCACCAACAAACTTCCCAAGATCGTAACGGCGCTTAGAGAGACCATCGAGCAGGCAGGAGGGGAAGTACACTTTGATAGCCGAGTGGATGATTTCATCATTGACAATGGAGAAATGAAAGGTGTCTTATTGGCCAATGGAGACATGCATCTGGGCGTTGCAGTTTTACTAGCGACCGGACATTCTGCCAGAGATATTTTTCGTATTTGCCAGAAAAGTAAAGTCAAGATTGAGGCTAAACCTTTTGCGCTAGGAGTAAGAATCGAACATCCTCAGCAAATCATCGACACTATCCAATATCATTGTGACGTTCGCAGTGAATATCTGCCAGCCTCATCCTATGCACTTGTGGCACAAACACAGCACAATCAAGTCGAGCGGGGCATATTTTCTTTTTGCATGTGTCCGGGAGGATTCATCGTTCCTGCCGCGACTGCTCCCGGTGAGGTGGTTGTAAACGGCATGAGTCCATCGAGGAGAGATAGTAAATATGCCAATTCGGGCATGGTGGTTTCCGTAGAGATGGAGGACATCCCTGATTTTCAGAAATATGGTGATTTGGCAGCAATGGAGTTCCAAGCTTCCGTGGAGCATCAAGCCTGGAAGCTTGGCGGTGAAACTCAGGTAGCCCCGGCACAGCGAATGGTTGATTTTGTCCAGAGGAAAATTTCAAGCAGCCTTCCCGAAACCTCTTATCAGCCAGGGCTGGAGTCGGTGGACATGAAGACCGTTTTACCAGCATTTATATCCGATAGGCTCAGGCAAGGGTTCAAAACCTTTGGCAAGAAGATGAAGGGTTATCTCACCAATGAAGCTCAAATCGTGGGGGTGGAGAGCAGAACCTCTTCCCCTGTTCGCATCCCAAGAGACAAAGAAACTTGTGAGCATACGGAAGTCAAAAGACTGTTTCCTTGCGGAGAAGGAGCCGGGTATGCCGGAGGCATAGTTTCAGCCGCTATGGACGGAGAGCGCTGTATGGATGGGATTTTGAATATATGCAAGGAGAGAAAGTAATCAGATTTTTAGATTCGATTGAGTGTATAAGTTTGGTAAATGCAAGTCAACCTTGACCCTTTGAGTTATCCAAAACGAAGAATTCTATATCCAAAATTTCAAAGCTTGATTTATCGGACTGGTCAATTAAGTAGTTGACCAGTCGGATCGGCCTTCCTATATGCAAGCAATAATAATCAGAGACATAACATAATCAAAAGTTATGATTTTCATAAAAAACATATATTTTCATTTATGATTCGAAGTGCGTTGATTTGCATAAACAAAATCAAACCAATGCACCACTTAATTTCACTTATCCCTCTGATTGCACCAGCCTTACTATTGATATACGCCTTAGTTGCTGTATTCAATGTGAAAAAGCGTTTTTTAAGCTCGAAAAGAATTACCGAATCTATCGGTTGGTTTGGAATCATAGTTTCGGTCATCAGTGCAGTCGTCGTTTTTTATTCAGGAACACTACAGTCTTCTCTTCTGGGCTGGAAAGGTCTTGGCCTTTCGATTCGACTCGATGCGCTGAGTATCACCATGCTGACAATGATTTCTTTACTTGGCTTTATTATTCTTAAGTTCAGTTCGAATTATCTAGACGGAGATACGAGAAAAAACATTTTTCTTGCAAGGCTAGCCACGACCATCGCCTCGGTGGAACTACTTGTACTTTCGGCGAATCTCGGTCAACTCTTTGTCTTCTGGGTGATCACCAGCGTTTGCCTGCATTATCTACTTGTTTTTTATAGAACCAGACCTCAGGCCATAGCTGCCGCCCGAAAGAAATTCATCGTTGCGAGAGTTGGTGATTTGAGTCTTCTTTTTGCAACAGTTTTAATCTATTTTAATCTTGGAACGGGGGATTTAGCACAAATTTTTGATCAAGTACAGGCAGCCGGATTCCTCAATACACAATTAATATGGGCAACTGTTTTCTTAGTGATCGCAGCGGTGCTCAAGTCGGCACAGTTTCCAACACATGGATGGCTAATTGAGGTTGTTGAAACTCCAACTCCAGTTTCCGCACTTCTACACGCGGGCTTGTTAAATGCCGGACCCTTTCTAATTGTTAGAATGGGCTTCCTGATGAATGAGTCTTCTACCGCATCGCTGATGCTGATCATTATTGGGGGATTCACAGCCATGTTTGCCTCCGTGGTATACCTTACACAGCCCACCGTAAAAGTATCGCTTGGTTACTCAAGCGTTGCTCACATGGGGTTTTCGCTACTAGTATGTGGGTTTGGTGTGTACTCGGCGGCAATTTTACATCTCGTTGCTCACTCGTTTTACAAGGGTCATTCTTTCCTTTCTTCAGGAAGTGCGATCGATGTGGTCAGAGCGAAAAAAATTAATCTCCCCAAAAGGATAGGAAGTTCTTGGCGCATTGCATTCAGCATCCTATTTTCCTTATCTGTGTACGCTTCTTTCTGTTACCTATGGGGAATACAGCCAGAAAAGGAATTTGGCTTAATGGCCATAGGAGCTGTGATCGTGATGGGATTGAGTCAGATTCTTGCTCAGACACTCGATTCGAATGGTACACTCAAGGCGATGTTTCAATCAGCCATTATGATCGTGTTAGTAGCCGGGGTATTTTTCATACTAGAAAAGGGGGCTCATGCATTACTTCAATCTCAAATTCCAGAAGCATATGTTCCAAGTCTGGCTATTATGATTTCTGTGATGGTTCTATTGACCTGCTTTGTGATGGTCGTGCTGTTGCAACTTGAAGCTCCAAATCTCAAAACTGGAAAGTTTGCTCACCGTCTGGGTGTTCATCTGCGAAATGGACTTTACGCTAATGTGATTTTCGATAGAATGGTTGGTTCTCTAAAAAGCGAAAAATTTAAATGGGTCAATCTCACTGTGAAGGAAGAAGATGATCTGGAAAAGTTATTAGCTCAAAAGCCTGTTCGTCAGAAAAGCACAATCATCAACAACTAAGAAATATCACTAAGATGTATATCGAAAAAACACATATCACCGAAACCGCAATAAAAGAAATTCTCAAAAAGGGAGTTGAAAAAATTGCTCCGCTATGGTCGCTAGAAAATTTTGTTGCTGTGAATCCATATCTGGGCATGTCGGGTCAGAAATTTGCTGACGCTATGGATTTTCTTCATAAAAGTGGAAAAACAAAGGCAACACTTCCTTATGAGTTTTATCTCGAGGCATTGAACAAGAGGAAAATGATACCCTCCGATTTATCATATGTTTTGGACAAAAACACGTTTGGGATAGAGAAGAACGTTAATGATTTTCTCAAAGACATTCATAGCGATGATAGCAAAGAAGAAGCTTTTGTTAAAACCGTAGCAGATGTAGCAGATGAGGTAGAAAATAAGAAATGGAGTCGATTCATGGTAGACCGAATTTCTTTTTGGGCGTCCGCCTATTTTGATACCAATCAGGCGACATGGGATACCGCCAAAGGTCAAGCCTCTTTGTTTAAAGCCTGGAAGCAGGAAGCAGAAGTTGACTTCAGTACAGAAGCAATGGGGCTCAAGGGTTTTAGAAAATTGATTAAAAACCTTCCAAATGACTACTTATCTGCTGCTATATGGGCGCTGGAGATTTTAGAAATCCGAGAGGACTCTCTTGAGTTATACATCAATAGCTTGTTGATGAAAATGAATGGATGGGTTGGACTTACCTCGCGTATAGATTGGGATGCCAAACTTGCAGGAAAGGAAAGTCATGCATCAGAAGAAATGCTCGCAGTAGCTTTAGTATGGGAGATGTGTATTAAGGAATCTCTTTATAGTCAATCTCTTGAGCAAGCTTGGATCAAAAATAAAATTTTGACTCAGAGACTTGTCGAGACGCCACAATTAAATAAGCAACTTGCTCGAAAACTGATTCTTCAGGAAGCCTTTGATCATGCTAATCAGCGCTCAATTATTGAGAAAATAAATCGTCAGGAAAATAAGACGAAGCAAAAGGTCGAGCCTAAGGTACAGGCCATTTTTTGCATCGATGTAAGATCAGAGTTGTATAGAAGAAATCTCGAAGCGGCCAACGAAGAAATCGAGACCATGGGTTTCGCTGGATTCTTTGCGTTCCCGATTAAGTATCAACAACTAGCTCATGATCATGGCACAGACAGCTGCCCTGTGCTATTGACTACTTCACACACAATTGAGGAAAGTTTAAGCGATCCTGAGTTAGAGCAAAAAGTCATAGCAAAACGAACACTAAATGGGCACGTGTCAAAAGCCTGGCACTCTTTTAAATCTGGAGCAGTTAGCTGTTTTAGCTTTGTAAGTCCTATTGGCTTATCGTATCTACCTAAGCTTTTCACAGATTCTTTTGGTCTTACCAGACCTGTAGCTCATCCAAAAGAGGCTGGCTTGTCAAAAGGTCTTTCTGAGAGCAAGGGGGTTCGATTGTATCACGAAGAGCTCAAAGGGATATCAGCCGATGATCGTTTACGAATGGCTACATCTGCACTCAAGGCAATGTCTTTGACAGATGATTTTGCCCGAATCGTAATGATTACCGGACATGGAGCCACAACTGTAAATAACCCACATGCAACCGGTTTGGATTGTGGAGCATGTGGTGGAAACTCAGGTGAGGCAAACGCCAAAGTTGCAGCGGCTGTTCTCAATGATTCCGATGTGAGAAAGGGGTTGAAAAAAGCTGGAATCAACGTGCCAGAAAGTACAGTATTTTTGGCTGCCTTGCATGATACTACTACCGATGAAGTGACACTTTTCAATACCGCTTCATTACCAGTATCGCACAGCGAAGATTTAGTAGAGCTGAAATACGCACTGAAAGTAGCGGGAGAGTCCGCAAGAAAGGAACGTGCAATCCGCATGAACGTCTCTGAAGGAGATATCAGCAAAAAGGTATTGCAAAGAAGTAAGGATTGGTCACAAGTGCGTCCCGAATGGGGGCTTGCTGGATGTTCTTCGTTTATCGTTGCTCCACGAGATAGAACCTCACAGCTTAACTTTGGAGGCAAGGCTTTTATGCACAGTTACAACTGGGAAAAAGATGCTGGATTTGGTGTATTGGAGCTAATCATGACTGCCCCTATGGTGGTAACAAGTTGGATTAACCTGCAGTATTATGCTTCCACAGTAGATAATAAGAAGTTTGGATCAGGAAATAAAACGCTACACAATGTAGTCGGCGGCTTAGGAGTGCTGGAAGGTTTTGGCGGTGATCTGCGGGTCGGGCTTCCTTTACAGTCTGTTCACGATGGCACCAATCACCAGCATGAACCTCAACGTTTAAATGTAATCATAGAGGCACCCGTAGATGAAATGAGTAAGATTTTAGACAAGCATGAGTCTGTGAGACAACTTTGCGATAATCAATGGGTTTACCTTTTCGCTATGAATGATCAGGGAAAGGTAGCTTATAAATACATTGGGAATTTGGAATGGGAACTTGTCTGATGAACGAAGGATTCGAAAAATGGGTTGACCTCTTGATGTCGGATCTGATGGAATGAGTTTCTCGAAATGTTTGTCAAGAAACTGCGTCGTTAATATGAACTTGTTTAGCTCAATTAAGGAATGACTGAGAGATTATTCGAAACGTCACTCCTTAATTTTTATTCGATGAAGAAGTAAAAGCAACTTCATCAAGATTAAGCAGTGATTTCTCATTCAGAGATTTAGAGAAGGATAGCGGTTGAGGAATCCAAAAGAATCTTTAAGATCAAGAGACTATCATGTCTTTTTATCAAAATTTAAAAGACTCATAGTGATGACGGTGATGGGTTTTTTAAGTTATACTTAAAGCTCAGGTTATTGAGACTCAATCGTCCTGAAGGTCAAATTGATTCTTGGAGTTTTTACCTTTTTGGTAGGAGGCAATCGATGCAACCAATTTGCTTGGGTTGTTCCTTTCATTAACAATAGACTGCCCTTTTCTAACAAAATAGAAACAGACTGCTTGGAGACTTTATGCTTGAATGAGAACTTACGCTCCGCACCAAAACTCAATGAACCTATCGCACCATTCTTTTTCAAATCAGTTTCTCCGTCACTGTGCCAGGCCATTCCTTCTTCTCCGCTATGGTAAAGGTTCAGAAGACAAGAATTGAATGTTTCACCGGCTTCCTTTTCTACTATTTCTTTCAGCTCCAAGAGCTCTTTGGTCCAAGGCAGGGCAGATTTTGTGGTCTTAGAATATGTGTAACTAAAAGGCCTGTCACCATACCAGGCAACCTTACGTTTGGTGACAATCAGTTTTCCAAAGATGATAGCTTGATCATTATCCCAACTGATGTTGTTGAGCAGTTTTTCGAAATATGATTGCGCCTTTTCAAGTCCTATGATTGGCCCATAGTAATTGACCTCTCCATCAAAGGGTAAAATATTGGGCGAGGAATTAAATAAGTCCATCTTTCCATCTTTTATGATCCATCCTTAAGCAATGTCCGCAAGGTCTATAGCCGTGCTTTACTGCTTGTTTTGCAGTGTTGAAAAACACTCTATTTTCCCTTTTCATTCTTTTACCAGACTTGCAACTGAGCCTTCCGTAGATTTTTAGCTTTTGATTTCCGCCAAAGGTAATTTCACTCAGCCTTATTTTTCGATGGAGCGTTTTGTTATTTATTTCGTCATGAGGGATCATTTTCTTAACTAATTGCATCATGAAAAATTACACCCAAAGTATGCCTCGATCCATTACTCACTTCACTTACTCCATGCTTCATATTCGCCCTATAATATCCCTTGGCTCCTTTGATAGGTCGAAAGTTTGTAGTGAAAACAAGCATATCACCTTTTTTGGGTTTTAGAACAATTGCTTTCGATTGAGCTCTTGGAGTTTGTTGGGTTAAAACGAATTCTCCTCCTGAATAATCCTTGTCCGGATCGTCCAAAAAGAAAACAACTTGCATAGGGAAGTACACATCTCCATATAGATCTTGGTGTAAGGTGTTAAATCCTCCCTCTCCGTATTTTAAAATCAAGGGTGTTGGTTTGAGCTGATTGCTTTGATGACAGATCGATTGCAACTCCTCAAATGTATCTGGAAATGATTGATCAATTTTCAATACTTTCATCCAAAGATTGGCGATGGGAGCCAGCTTGGGGTAAACAGTTTCCCTTATCGTTTGAATGACTTTTGGCAATGGATAGCAGAAATATTTGTATTCTCCTAAGCCAAAGCGGTAACGTTCCATTGTGACCGTTTTTCTATAGAGACTTTCGTTGGCGTAGTTCTCTATCAACTCTGCGCAGGTTTCATCACTAAGTATCTTGGGAATAATGGCATAACCTTTTTCATTCATGGATTCTGATACCAATTTCCAATCGACATCAGCTAGTTTGACCTTCAGATCAGTCATTGTCATACTGTCAGATATGAAGCGTTTGTTTTGGATGCTTCCCAACCAATGATAGCTGTCTTTCGAGTATTTCCCCACATATATCCACCTAATGATCCTGTAGCCTGAATAACACGATGGCAAGGAATCAAGAAGGCAACAGGGTTGCTTCCTATGGCAGTCCCTACAGCTCTTGAGGCCTTCGGTTTTTGAATAGCATCTGCAATGTTGCCGTAGGTGGTCAAGTTTCCCTCTGGGATTTTCAAAAGTGCTTCCCAGGTTTTTAGTTGAAAATCCGTTCCCTTCAGATGCAACTTTATCTTATCTATCCTGTTCCAATCCGCCGTGTAAATCCGTAAGGCGTTTTGTTGAATTTCATCCGTTTGTTGAATGAAACTTGCTCTTGGAAATCTGTTTTCCAGCTCTGAAAATGCTACCGTTGCATCATCAGAAAACCCCATGTAGCAGATGCCCTTAGGTGTAGATGCAACTAATATTTTACCAAATGGGCTTTCAGCGAAATGATAATTTATAGTAAGATTTTCTCCTTTGTTTTTGTATTCTCCGGGGGTCATTCCTTCTATTTTTACAAACAAATCGTGTAGCCTCCCTGTTCCAGAAAGCCCCGTCTCGTATGCGGCATCAAATAGGGTGGATTGTGTATCCTTCAGAACCTGCTTTGCATGCTTAACGCTAATGTATTGTAAGAATTTTTTTGGACTGACACCTGCCCAGTCTGTAAAAAGCCTCTGGAAATGAAAGGGACTTAAGTTTATTTTTTTTGCTACTTCTTCAAGCGATGGTTGCTTCGTGAAGTTTTGCTGTATGTAATGAATAGCTTCTGCTACTCGGTTATAATTAACGTATTCTTGCTCGCTCATTTGAATCAAATTTCATAACGGAAAAGTAGAATGGATCTATCAGTTATAAAACCCGAAACTTGCGGAATGTTCTATTCGATTAGCTGAGATCAGAAACCCAAGTTCGTTCAAATAAGTTAAGGCATATTAGTTTAAAGAGTGCAAGCCCAGTCTGTTTCCCTCTGTGTCAAGAAACATAGCGAAGTAGCCATTTTCTTTATCAATCAGTGTTTTGGGAACGATGATAGTCCCACCATTTTCCTCAACCTTATCCAAGATGGCTTGAAGGTTATCTCCTCCATTCAGGTAAATAACAACACCATTGGCCGATGGTTCATAACCTTCTCCTTTAATGATAACCCCCGAAACCTTTTGTCCTTCACTTGGGAATAATCCCATTTGCATGCCTTGCATATCGATTTCTGTAATGTTGATATCTAAAATTGCTTGATAGAATTTGACTGATCTGGGAAATTCAGTGGCTGGGATTTCAAAAATGGAGATAAAACTTTTCATATCTTCTTTGTTTGCGATTGGTTCACTTTTGTGATTGGTATATGCGGCGAAAGCTAGGGTGAGAACTATTGCTGCGCTGAGTATTTTGACTTTCATTTTTTCATGTTTTTAAATTGATTGTACATATTTACGACTTCTACAAAAGTCGAAATTGTAAAATTGCGACACCTTCAATCTTCTGAGTAAAAGAGCGATGAGAGCATCATTTTATCATCATTTAAATAGTCTTTAGGGTTAGCTCCAGTGAATTCCTTGAAATCTTTGATGAAATGCGCCTGATCATAGTACTCACTTTCGTAAGCGATTTTGGTTAGACTCTCAGATTCCCCATTGAGGATCATTTTCAGAGCTGCTTGCAATCGGATCACTTTCCCCAATTGTTTAGGGCTGATTCCTATTTGCTTGGAGAACTTTCGCTCAAAATTCCTCCGTACTGATAATTGATCTTTGAGAATGGAGGAGATCGGCATACTTCCTTTCGTGAGATAAAGGGTGTCAATAGTAGACTTGACTATATGATCAATAGTAGATGTGTCTTTCAATTTATTTAGAAAGAAATCTTCAACAATTTCTATTCTTTTTTCTGTGGTGTCAGCCTGAATTATTTTTTGCTCTAATTCCTCTGCCATTTTTCCTTCAAATAGTGAAGAGATTGGTGTTTCCTTATTTGCTAAGTCTTGAATAGGTGTTTTAATAAAGTTGGCAATACCGTAGGGGTAAAACCGAACGGCGAAAGAATTTACATATCCGGTAGGTTGGATAAAGTAAGGTTTAGTGATTTGACCTATAACCATTGCACGGGGCTGGATCACAAAATCAGTATCAGAGGTATATCGCTTTATGTCATCTCCTAGAATAAACGCGAGCTCGATGCATCCATCAGGTACTATGCGTTGTTTTGGTGCGTCTATCTCGGCAGGAACCTCCAAAGTCCAATAGCACTTTATGAGAGAAGCCAAATCAGGATGAGGGTCAAATGTTTCGTATTTCATTTACAATCGAAGTTTGGCATGAGAAATAAAGAAAGCCCTCACACTTGGTAAATATCTTCTAAAGTAGTGAACCTGGCGGGCATACAAAAGCTGAAGCATCTCATGTTCAGATGAAATGTCGGTATTATATTATGTTAGTGATTTGTGTTTTTAGAATACAGGCTGTGTCTTCGATACCCAATCACTAATCATTCTTAGGAGCTGCTTTTTTGATCTCTAAAGAAAAAGCTTTCACAGGGTTAACTTTTAGCAATTGATTGATTTCTTGATCTGTGAAACCATTCGATTTCAGTTTGGGAATAAGTTTCTCAAAAATATCTGTGTACGGTTTGATGCTCTGAGTATCTTTTTGGGGATCGTACCATCCAGCATCGTGGGATATTAGAATTCGATCTAGTATTCGATTCTTCTTTGCAAAAACTAATTTTTCAACATGTTCATCAATTTCCCAACCTAATCCGTCAAGACTTATCCAGCACCCAACCTCAGCTGCTTTTAGATAATTCGCAACATCCTTTTCCACTTGTGCATGCACCCAAATAAATGCTTCGGGTGAGACTCCCATTTGTTGAAGGATTTTTATCTGTGGCCACATTCCTTTTGCTTCGCCTGTGTGAGATGCAATAGTCAAACCTGTTTTTAAATGAGTAAGCGTAGCGGCCTCAACGAGTTTTTGATGCATGGTTTTAAGTGGATCTGTGTTGTCAACGCCAATTTTGATAAAGCCTGGCTTAATGTCGGTATCGTCTATGCCATGAATAAATTCATTAATCCATATCTCCGATATTTCTTCTGCAGTCATTGCTTTCGCGAAGTTTGGAATATACTTGCTATTCCTTGCTCCGTAAAAACCTGTATTCGTAAGTATTTTAATCCCAGTTTTATCTGAAATTTTTTCAAGAAGAGATACATCTCTTCCCAGGTAAGCGGGTGTAGCATCGACGAAGTAATCGACATTGTATTTTGACAATTCGTTAAAGAAAGGAAGTACTTCTTGCGTGATAGAGTCATGATTCCAACTATCCGGTTGGATACTATCAGCTCCAATGAAATCCACTAAAACGTGCTCATGTGTTAGCCAGGTTTGACTTGTATCAGCAACATGGGTTCCTTTTAAGTCTTGAATAACAGGCTGCTGATTTGTTTGGGATTTGCATCCATTGTTTAGGACTGCTGAAAGGATGGCAATGGTGATGATGATGGACCTATTCATGTTATGGCATGTTTTAAGAAAATTAATCAATTCTTATGTTGTTGGTATTGTCCGGTAGGGTGCGGAGCTCTAGGGATTCTTTAGCATCTCCTAAAATAGTGGATTTGCGGATCAGTTTCAAGTCAGCGAATGATTGACAGTAGTGTACGTTGACCCTACTTCATGTCGGGTTGTTCTGATGTGAACTGACTATTAAAAAACTACAACTATTATTCAGGGCTGAACTTGGTTGAGTGTAGTTGGGAATATTTGTTCGTACACAATCGCCATTACTATAATGCCGCTAGCACAAAGTCATGTCCTAGCGGCATATTGGTTTCGATTTCAGAACTTCTCTTTTTTGAGGAGATGTTTTGTTATTTGCCTTTCAGAGCCTACTTACTCGAGCTTCCAGGTTCGTACCCAGTCAACCCTCATCGTATTGATAGAATCGTCTGCTAAATCCTCTTTGCTGGCAATGCCTCCTAACCATGAAATGTCTTTTGTCCACAAACCGAAAATAATTTCCAAATCTTTGGTAAACTCACGATCACTGTAAACTTGTCCCGCTCTTTTGATACCTACAGTCACGCTACCTGCTGGTTCTCCGTCAAGGTAAAATTGAATGTTCTTAGAGTCTTTCCACCACACACCATAGGTATGATAGTCTTCATTCCAACCCACATCTTTAAGAGGATTTGCATCTGATAATTCAGACCTATTGAAATTGCCATCTTCTCTAACTTCATTTGGTGTGAGTTTTGGATCTACGTGAAAATACTGTGAATTCATCTGACTAGGAAAATCCGGCTGGCACCCGCAAGAAGGCTTTGAGTTATTTTCTATGATATCTATTTCATCTCTTTCATTGATATCACCATTGTTCATCCAATAGGTATTGAATGCAGATATGTGAGCGGTTTTTATACTTGCCTCTGTGTACATAGGGTAGCTAATCTGAGTCCTGGAGTGAATTCTGGCCGTTTGAAACCAACGATCTTCATAATTGCTCTCATTCAGTGTTGCTTTTATCCATAATTTCCCATCAGCTACACCAGAATTACTGGATTCTTCAGTCATGAACACGGGAGGATCATAGTTCCATGTAGAATTTACCCATTTGGTGGGATCCCAGTTATTAAATTCATCAGACATACTTTCTACCCTTACCCAATTTTTCCCCACGGGAGTGGAATCGGCAACTGATACGAAAGAGGGTAAACTTGGATCTATATCTTCAAAATCCTCAGCTGTAAGAACTGGAATTTCTTCCTTGGGTTCCTCTGGAACTTCTGGAGCAGGCTTGTCATCCCCGCAGTTTATGAGCATTGGTATAATGCCTATGAAGAAGATCTTACTTTGACGAGAGAGAAAACTTGTAAGCTTCATAATTTCTTGATGTTTTAGTTTGAATAAACTATTGATATTTTAATAATTGTTGTGTGATTTCAAAATTACGAAAGGAAGCCTTTTGGGGTATTTATTTTTTCTGGATAAAAACTGTACAAAAAAGTCCATTATCAGTTTGAAAGTCCCTAAAAAGCTGAAATGCTTGAAAAAAAACGGATATGTCATTTCAGTAACCTTCAAATAAGTTTCTGAAATCTGCTTTAGAATCTCGTTTATCTTTTTGCTTCTACAATTAGTTCAATCACTCCTTCTCTAGGTGTTCCTAGAATAATGTTAGGTTAAAATTCAAGTGTGAGTTGCGTGTGGACTACAGCCTTTTGCTTCCCCATAAATAATATTTCAAGAAACTGATCCTATATATTTCATTCTAAAGTGATTGGCTACATGGCCGTAATCATTTTTTAACTTAGAATACTCGCACTTAATTACTTTAAACCCTAATCTCTCATATAATGACTGTGCTCTGGGGTTTTCTTCTGAGGCATCCAATACGAAATAGTTGTTTGATTTTGGATTTGCTTCATTCATTAGAAATGATATTAATTTCCTTCCTAACCCAAGACTTCTTTGCTTCGGAGAAATACTGAGGTGCGCGATGCAAATTTCATTTTTTTTGGGAGGACGGAGTATCTGTTCGGTCTTCAATCCCCTGAACATCACAGCTAGTGAATTCCTTTTATAGAAGTTTAGGATAGTAATAAAATCTTTTCTTATAAAACTTATTGCACGCTTTCCATCAAAGTATGAACCAACTCCTACTAACTCGTCATTCAGGATTACGCCAAAGTGATTATCATAGCTAAATTCGCCTCCTCGACGCTGAAAAGCATACCTTAAAAAATCTATAGCGCTGCTCTTATGGTTTTTAAATACATAAGAAAAAGCATCAGGCCCTGAAGAGTAGATTAATGGTACTGCTTTGTCCATATCTTGTGGGATACACTTTCTAAACTCTATCTTCTCCAGTTGCATTTTTCTAAATGTTTAACACCTTTTTAAGAGAATATGGCTGTGCTTAGGCCTTCAATACCTATAGGAAAACAAATCTATTTATTTTGAATCGGCAATTTTGATTTATCATTTGCGAAGCTTCAACTTAAAAGTGTATTTGAGTCACATTGCTAATACCTGATAGGAGGAATAAATTCTCACTTAACCCTTCTGTCCTTTTCTTCAATCTCAAGGTCGTTGATACTAGCGAATCGTTTTTTCATTAATCCGTTTTCGTCGAACTCCCAATTTTCATTTCCGTAGGCTCGGAACCACTGCCCTGCTTCGTTGTGATATTCATACTCAAATCGAACAGCGATTTTGTTTTCCGTAAAAGCCCAAAGCTCTTTTTTGAGACGGTAATCAAGTTCTGTTTCCCACTTATTTTTAAGAAAGTCCTTTACTTCTTCTCTTCCATTAATAAAGAGGTTTCGATTTCTCCATTCGGTATCGGCTGTGTAGGCAAGCGAGACTTTTTCAGGATTTTTCGAGTTCCATCCATCTTCTGCCATTTGTACTTTTTGAGCTGCAGTCTCAGCTGTGAAGGGAGGGAGCGGTAGTTTCTTTTCCATTAATTATGCGTTTTCGATTTTAGAGAAAAAATGAATTTGATGTTTCGTGGGGCTTGGTCAAAACTAACATGAAAGCGTTGCTTCGTGTTCCGTGTTAGAATTAAATTTTAGTCGTCAATGAAACAGTTTGCAGTATTTGCCTGTGTTCCAATATTAGATTGATGAAAGAAAAGACTCATGGCAGTCGATCCACAATCTTTCACAAACCTTCTTCATACCCCAGAAGCAAGAAGGTAAAAAATGCTCATACTTCTACGTATGTGGTTTCGTGGATGATCTTACTTGTATTCCGCTGTTAGGTGAACAGGTTATTTTGACCTCCCTTTGGATGCCTCTTCTATCTGTTCGCTGTAGGCTCGAAAGGCAATGAAAGCGATCAGGATGGTTATAATTGTAAGGTGAATTTTGAAGAGCGAAGCTGGAGATGCAAAAATGATATCTTCACTTAGGCGCCTCAAATATGCTACTACGAAAAAACCAGATACCGACAATAGGTAAACTTGCATGGCCCAGTATTGCTTCTTAGTGAGGTCGACAATCTTCTGCAGGTAGATGGGAGCTAGGCTAATGATGATATATCCTAGGGTTCCCAATCCATTTTTAGGAATCAACAGGCTAATGTCCTGCGAGATGTGATTCATGACTAGATAAAAGAAATGGATGAGGTGATTGACCGCAAACACAAGGCTTAAAGTAAGGAAGACGAATCGTTTCCTCCGCGAGGAAAATATCCTCAATAATCCGAATAGTCCGGTAAAAACCAAGACACTTGAAAATAAGAAGAATGAGGTTCTGGCAGAATATCTGGCGGCCAGCTGAAATATTAAATCTTCGGCTGGAGCTACATACACTGACCAATAGTAGATGGCCACTTCCCAGACTATGATAGCGATGATGGATAAAAGTGATTTTGTATTCATGATTAGCGACTTCAATATTATTAAAATATATCAAATAGCTAGATTTTTTATTTTCCTCCATATGTAGTGACATAGGGCTGTCACAGGAAGGGATTTCTTTGCTTTAATGTTTAACCAAAAAGAAAAAAAATGACAGTTCAAGAAGTAGCAGACAGACTAGTGGAATTACTCCGGGTATCAGATTATGAAACGATCTATAAGGAGTTATTTTCTCCAGAAATAGTAAGCGCTGAACCTGAAGGAGCTCCATGGGGAGAGGTGAAAGGTTTTGATGCTCTTGCTAAAAAGGGTAAGGAATTTGGGGAAATGGTAGAGTCGTTTATATCAAGTGAAATTTCGGATCCAATCGTGGCAGATGACTTTATATCATTGTCAATGAAATCTGTATTGAAATGGAAAGGTGCTACCGAACCAACTAATGCAGACGAAATCTGTGTATATACTGTCAAAGACGGAAAAATTGTGCGAGAGGAATTTTTCTACACTCCACAACCGCAATCGTAACTTCGAGTTGCTAAGTCTACAATCTGGCACGAATAGGTCGAGTCAGATTGTTGTTTATCTTTTTTTGCCAAATTCTCCCCTCTTATTGTCATCCATATCTTGGGTGCTATATTTTCGAAGCTAATTGATGAGCTTTTCAACACCAAATTGTGATGAATTGATCCTTGCTATCACAAGAATATCACGATAACTTCACATCGTATTGGATTGTCATACAGTAGACAAGCCATCCATAGCTTTAGTACGTTTCTTTGAGGAAACTTATATAACTACTTATGGTAACGATTAAAAGATTACTTTCATTTTCATTGGTGCTTATTGGTTTGACTGCTTTTAGTCAGGAAAACCTCCAGAGCTATACTCCTTCTATTTTATTTGATCGTGGGGAGTGGGAGTTCAAATCATTTCAGAACGTTTATTGGCAGACCAAAAGCTTTACAAAAGCTGGAATAAAAACTGCCGACAATGGAGGAGGAAGACAACTATGGGCGACTTCTATCAATCAATTTCTGTACGGAATTAATAGTCAGATCAATGTGGGGATAGATGTTTGGGTAAAGCATGTAAACTACGAACTTGGAAATCTAGATACTCGAACTGCGGTAACAGGTATAGGGCCTAAAGTGAAAATCGCACCTTTCAAGGGATTAAAGCGTCTTTCCATTCAGTCCTCTGTGTTGTTTCCTGGTGTTAAGGATATGGAAAGTTCAAAGGATGATTCTTCTCCATTCTTAGAGACTGACAAGACTCTTTGGCTAACGCAGTTTTTCTATGATAAGCAAATCAACGATCAATGGCAGGTCTTTTTTCAGCAGGCTTTCTGGGCAAATTTTGTAAGAAATTCCTTTGCAGAGAATAGTTTTCTCCAAACCCAAACCAGCGTGTTTTTGAGTTACTTCCCTAATCAAAGGTGGACTTTTTACACGATGAGTGAATTTTTTCCTACTCATTATGATTCTTCTGCAGAGCAAACTGCAAAAGCTTTCAATGCTTACTTTGTACAATCGGGATTGGGTGCTAAATTCCAACTTGTTCCTAATATGGTTGAGCTTGAGCTATTGTATACTGACTTTTGGCTTGGAAGTAGTGGCCAGGGCGCTGGTCAGACACTCAATCTTGGGTTGAGAATTATTAATCAATAATTATTTGTGAAAAAAGCACTTCTTGCGTTCTTCTGTTTATTCTATTTTAACAGTTCTTGGGCGCAAGATATTATTTCAATTATCTCCTTTGATGGGATAAAAAAAACCAAGCCTGAATATCTAAGAAACTTCATAAGTTCGGCCGAAGGTGATACTCTGGACTGGAAGCTAATTGAGCAGGATCGTCAACAGTTGGCCAATCTGGAGGTGCTTTCGGATGCTCAATACGAGACAAAAAAAACCGACCAGGGTTATGAGATAATTTTCAAGTGTAAGGAGTTATTCACGCTACTTCCAATAGTGAATTTTGGAGGAGTAGAGGATAACTTTTGGTTTGTTGCGGGAGCAACGCAAGTGAATTTACTTGGCAAGGGACATAAGATTTATACGTATTATCAGCATTATGACAGAAGCTCGTACGCTTTTAACTTGTCGCTTGATAGACTCAAAGGCTCGCCATGGGGAATCAACCTGAACCTTGTCAAATGGGGTACTAGAGAGCCTCTTTTTTTTCCTGAAGGGCGAATAGAATATAACTATGATAATTACACCTATGGTGTAGATGGTGTTTATCGCTTCAACGTGAATAACAAGCTCCTAATTGGCGGTGCTTACTTTACCGAAAATTATAAAGCGACGACTGCAGTCACAGATGCTCCTGCAGTGGCGAGAAAGGAAAAGATACTGGCAAAGGCACTTTATGAGTGCTATAAGATCAATCACTTTTACTTCTATCAATCTGGATTCTCCAATAGTTTCAATGTCCAGACTGTGGGTTCTTTTGACAATGATCCTACTTTTTTCATTTTCTTCAATGAGCTCAAGTATTTTAATAGAATTGGAGCGAGGGGCAACTTTGCTGCCAGATTAAGATTTGGTCTTTCTTCCAATCAGGAGAGTCCATTTGCCCCATTTGTGTTGGACAGCTACCTCAATATTCGAGGGGTAGGAAACCGTGTAGATAGGGGGACGGGCGTAATTGTAACAAACGCTGAGTACCGGCATTCTCTTTTAGATAAGGAGAAGATTGCTATTCAAGGTGTAGCTTTCTCGGATTTGGGCACATGGAGAACGCCCGGAGGGAGCTTGGAAGATTTTACCAAGAAAAGTAGTGTGGTGTGGTTCGGAGGGGTTGGAGCCAGATTTATCCACAAGAAAATATACAATGCCATCCTCAGAATTGACTATGGGTTTGATCTACAAAACCTTGGAGGGAATGGGTTTGTAATTGGAGTGGGGCAGTATTTTTAACCTATTTCGAGACTCCACCTCCCAAGAACTCTTCCTATTAGCTCTAGCTCGATTTAAGTATCACCATGAGTCTTTTGGCTTTCCTTCCCGCTATCAGTCTCTAAACCTCTGACGGGTTTTTAACAATATAATAAGTCGAGTTTAGGTTATTAAAACTTCAAATGCTTCACGGTTGTAGAATTATTGATCAGTTTTTTGAGGGAATCTATTCCGATTTGAAGGTGGTCATTGACAAAGGATGTCGTTACTTTTTTATCACTTGCTTCTGTCTTCACCCCTTCTGGAATCATTGGGATATCCGATACTAGTAGCAAAGCTCCTACAGGTATTTCATTGACAAAAGCAACCGTGAAGATGGTTGCTGTTTCCATATCTATAGCCATGGCACGAAGCTTCTTAAGATACTTTTTGAACTTCGAATCGTGCTCCCAGACCCTTCTGTTGGTAGTGTAGACAGTTCCTGTCCAGTAATCCTTGTTCGCATCTCGAATGGCGGCCGAAATTACTTTTTGAAGGGCGAAAGCAGGAAGTGCAGGCACCTCGTTTGGCAAATAGTCATTGCTGGTACCTTCTCCCCGTATAGCGGCAATGGGCAAGATGAGATCTCCTACTTGATTCTTTTGTTTTAACCCGCCACATTTTCCTAGAAAAAGTACCGCTTTTGGTTCTATGGCACTGAGGAGATCCATGATTGTGGCTGCATTGGGACTACCCATACCGAAGTTGATAATTGTGATTTCTCCAGATGTGGCGCATTGCATGTTGTCATTGACGCCTTTTACCTCAACACTATGAAGTGCTGCAAACATGTCTACATACTTTCTGAAATTGGTGAGAAGGATGTATTTGCCGAAATATTGGAGGGGTTGACCTGTGTAGCGGGGAAGCCAGTTTTCTACAATTTCTTCTTTTGTTTTCATAGCTGGGTTTTTTGAGTCAGGTAAATATCCGAATTAATTTCATGTCGTCGAAAATATTGTCTTGGACTTTTGGGAAGAGATTTTATTTATTAAATTCTCTTTGATGGATGAGATCACACTTGTAAACCTTTTAAACAAGATTTGCGAATGCTCAGATTCTTTGGATTGGAAACTGAACTGCAATTATCATGATGGCATGGAGACTTCCATCATGCAAGTCGTCCTGTTTGATCGATTCAATAAGAAAAAACACGGCTACCTCACTTTTAAGATGGAAACTGCTGTCGTAATAGGTGGTCGATTCAAGGGATTAATGCCATTTACCAAAAAATCGAATGTTGTAGATATATTGTTGGATATTCTACATTATGAATCTACTACACAGGTTCATTCCTACAATTGAATTAACGACTGCTTTTCTCTTTCAGAAATGTATGGTGCGCTTTTTCGAAAGCAGCATCACCACTGGCAATTACTTCATTTGCTTTGTAAAACTCAAAGGTGCTGCAAATGTCTCTGGAGATATCTACGAGGATATCTGGTTTATGCTTTTCCAATATGAGTGAAGTAAGCTTGTCCTGCATCAAATCGATGGACTCATTCAAAATATCAAAAAAACCAAGCTTGCTTTTGCTGTCATGGTTGCTCTCTGGGAGTAATGAAGTCCAACTTTGTAGAAACTGTTGAATTTTCTGATTGTAAGACTCATTTTCGATTTTGTCCTTCTTGAGATCCTTTACTTCTTTGACATAGGGAACGATCGCGTTTGCATTTGATACTACCAAAATATCTCCTTTCGATCTTTTCACATGATCAATGGGAATGGGGTTGGTAACTCCTCCGTCGATATAGTCTTTGTCGTTAATTCTGAGCGGCTTAATAACTGTAGGTATAGCCACAGAAGCTTTAAGGGCTTCATATACACTTCCGGAGTGAAAAGCCACTTCCTTTTTGGCTTGAATGTCGGTAGCCAGGGCACAAAAGGGGATTCTCAGATCTTCTATTTTTTGATCTGGCATGATCTCTTCAAGCGATTTGAAGACTTTTTCTCCCTTAACGAATCCCTGAACCGAGAATGTGAAATCAATGAGTTTAAAAACATCGATTCTATCAAGTGTCAGAAGCCACTCTCGACATTGCCCGAGTTTACCAGCGGCATAAAATGCTCCAACTACCGAGCCAATCGAGCTTCCTGAAATGGACGAGATTTCGTACCCGTTTCTTAGTAGCGATTCGATAACTCCGATATGAGCCATGCCTCTAGCTCCTCCACTAGATAGTACTAGGGCTACTTTCTGTCCCATTTTTACTTAAGCAACTTTTCTATTCTGTTCCCGATTTTGTCGCCAACTCCTTCGGAATACCCTACAAGTCTATCGACGATGATTCCGTCTTGATCTACAAAAATATGAGTAGGGAATACTGTGATTCCCTTGTTCAAAGTGGCCGTCATTTGTCCTGGGATCACCATATAATCAAACTTTCTCTTGGATAGAAATGAGGAAACTTTGGGTGCAATGTCATTTACATACGCTAAAAAGACAATTTCATCTGACTTATACTTCGCAACAACTTCGTTGAGTTCAGGCATTTCCATCACACAAGGTCTGCAACCAGTAAACCAGTAGTTTACAACTAGCACTTTTCCTTTCACATCTTGCTCGTCAATCGTGTTGCCGTCAATGTCGGTAACACTTTCGAAAGGAAACGGATCGCCAATCTCCATTCCTGCGGGCTTCTTGATGTTCACAGTCCTGTTTTCATCAGAGATGTCAGCGACGTACTTCCCTGACTGGAGAAGCTTTAATCCTTTGTTATAGCTAATGGACTTTCCATTTATCTCATAGCTGTAAGAAGGGTTCAGCTTGATTTGAGAAAAAGCGATGGTCGAAATCAGAAGAAATAATACAACAAGTAATCTCACGGCAATAGCATTTTATGATTCATTTAAAGGTAATCACTTTAGGTAATCTTTTGTTTGACCAGAGAACCTCATATCTAACTTTAGCAAGCTTCATGCCTCTTTGATTCAGCTCAGAACTTAATCTGTAAGACATCTGAGGCCTATTTCAGCCCCTCCCAAAGTATCTCTACCGGATGCATGGATTTTCTCCCCGTTCCATCTTTGATTTGGTGACGGCAACTTGTTCCAGGAGCAGCTATGATAACCTCTTTCGGCTGCTTTCTTACGGTGGGGAAAAGGACAAGTTCTCCTATCTGCATAGAGAGATCGAAATGCTCTTTTTCGTATCCAAATGACCCTGCCATTCCACAACAGCCTGAAGCAATCAAATGCACTTCGTTGCTTCCGAGCACTGTTAAAATCTTCTTGGTTGGAGTCAGTGAGGACAGGGCCTTCTGCTGGCAATGACCGTGCAGCTTGATCAGTTGTTTTTGTTCTTTAAAAAGATCTTTGTCGATGTTGCCAGCATCTAGTTCTTGTGCTAAGAATTCCTCAACCATAAAGGTGTTTTCAGCGATTTTTAATGCTGCTTCTTTTTCCTCACCTCTCACCAAATCAGGATATTCGTCTCTAAAAGTAAGGATAGCTGAAGGTTCTACTCCGATTAGAGGTGTCTCGGCAGTTATCAGGTCTTTGTAAATGTCAATATTGACTTTGGCTAGGTGGCGTGCCTTTTCCAGCAAACCTTTAGAAAGAAAAGTTCTGGCAGATTGCTCATGCTTGACATATTTAACTTCATAACCGAGCTTATCCAGTAGCTTAACTGTGGTGATCCCGATCTCTGCTTCATTGTAGTTGATGAGCTCATCTATGAAGATATAGACGGTCTTGATAGGTGTCTTTACGCTCGGCTTGAACACTTTTCTAAACCATTTGTCCCAGGTCATCTTAGAAATCGCAGGCATACTTCTTCCTTGAGCGAATCCTATCACTGACTTGGCAATAGTAGAAGTGAGCTTATTGCTAAAGGCAAGTTTGTATCCCCAGGGAAGGGCAGAAGCGAGCTTCATACCTCCGGCAAAGTTGCCTATCAGTTGATTTCTGAAAGGAATTCCATTTTCCTTGTAGTATTGGTGCTGCCACTCTTGCTTGAGTTTGCCCATATCCACATTGGATGGGCATTCTGATTTGCATCCTTTGCAGCTGAGACATAGGTCTAAAACCTCTTTTATTTCTTTGTGATCAAACGGGTTTTCTTTTTCCGAACGCGTGAGCATTTCTCTAAGGATATTTGCTCGTGCTCTGGTAGTGTCTTTTTCATCGCGAGTAGCCATGTAGCTGGGGCACATGGTACCGCCGGATAGTTCGGACTTCCTACAGTCTCCAGACCCGTTGCACATTTCCGCTGCTCGCAGATACCCCTGGCTGTCAGAGAAATCAAGAATGGTGTCAAACTCCCGGGTAGCTTGATTTTCCTCATACCTTAAAAAAGTATCCATGGGAGGAGTATTGACAATCTTACCCGGATTGAATATGTTCTTTGGATCCCAAATTTTCTTTACTTGCTTGATCAGCTCATAGTTGTGCTCGCCGACCATTTGTGGGATAAATTCGCCTCTGAGTCTGCCGTCTCCATGTTCGCCGGACAATGATCCTTTATATTTCTTGACAAGTTTGGCAATCTCCTCTGCGATCTTTCTGAAGAGTTTGACCCCTTCTTGTGTTTTCAGATTCAATATCGGTCGCAAGTGTAATTCCCCCGATCCGGCGTGTGCATAATGAACACAAAAGAGTCCGTTTGCTTCTAGTATCTTGTTAAATTCTGCAATAAACGCTGGAAGATCAGCTGCATCAACAGCAGTATCCTCGATTACCGGAGCGGGCTTTTCATCTCCCGGAACATTTGATAGTAGTCCTAGTCCGGCTTTTCTCAGGCCCCAAACTTTCTTTATGTCCGAACCGCTTACAATCGGATAAGAATAGCCCAGATTATTCTTTTGAAGGTCTTCCACCAGTGCCTTGGCAGCATTTTCGGCTTCTTCCTCAGACTCCTTCGTTAGCTCTGCAACCAATATTGCCTGAGGGTCTCCTTCAACAAAAAACCTGTATGCTCTATAGGTTGTATTCCTTTTGGTTGCTTCCAGTACATAATGATCCATCAACTCGCAGGCTGTGGGCGCGTGCTTAAGCGCAATCAGGTTGGCATGAAGCGACTCATCTATCGTATGACAATGGATGCATACCAGTCTCTTGTGAGGAGGCGCCAATGGCGTAAGTTTAATTTTCGCCTTAGTTACAAAGGTGAGGGTGCCTTCTGAGCCAGCTATAAGCCCACAGAAGTTGAATTTCTCCCCCTCTTTGTTGAATGGCTGCATTCTAGATAGCATGTCTAATGCGTATCCGGTATTTCTTCTTGGTATGGATACCTTCGGAAATTCCTTTTCTATTTCAGAGAGATTCTTCTCATCCGAAAGCATTTCTCTTAGCTCGTAGTAGAGACTTGCTTCTAGTTCTCCGCTCGTTCCCATGCCATTGGCTTTGGCCAAAAAGGCGCTATGATCAAGCTCTCCAAAAGAAGTAATATTTCCATCCGCAAGAATGGCCTCCACTTCTATCAAATGCTCTCGGGTACTTCCATAAACTACAGAATTTGATCCGCAAGAGTTGTTGCCAATCATACCTCCTATCATTGCTCGGTTGGCAGTAGATGTCTCAGGGGCAAAGAAGTATCCGTAAGGTTTCAGGTGATGATTTAGATCATCTCTTACTACTCCTGGTTGTACGATCGCCCAACCTTCCTTCTCATTTACGTCAATGATTTGGCTAAAGTGCTTAGAAACGTCCACAACAATTCCTCCTCCTACTACCTGGCCTGCAAGGGAGGTGCCTGCTGTTCTTGGTATAATCGAAGTTTCGTTTTCGTCTGCGAACTTGATTAATTCGATAAGGTCCTGATCTGTCTTTGGGTGTGCAACCGCAATGGGTATTTCCCTGTAGGCAGATGCATCTGTCGCGTATAATTTACGAGTGGTCTCATCTGTAAAGAGTTGACCTTCTAGCCTGTTTTTTAAAGCACCAAAATCCATGGCGCAAAAATAGTTTTTTATGGCTACAAAACCTTTCGCGAGTTGAACCCTGTCTTCTTAATTTCCTCTTTTTATTAACTCTTGATGTACTTCATCCCAGAGCATCATGAAAATAACGAACTCATTGTTGGCACTCAGTTTTTCTCGAATGAGTAAGTCAAACACTATAGACTGCATATTTGCCAACTTACTTCGGAGGTCATGATTTGAGATATTTTCCAATCCTTGTTTTAACTCAAGTAGCTCGTGGTAATACTCATCCATTCGATCCTTTTTCCGCTGGTTCATATTGGCTTTGAAACTTGCTCCGAGACCAAAGATGACAATGAAAACAGAGAGGACAAATCCCATAAACTCTGAGTATCGCTCTATAAAGGATGGTTTATCTCGATTGATGTAATTGATTGTGCCATCATGAAATGGGAAGGTAAGGTTGATATCTTGATGATTGACCTCAAAGGTGTTGCTGTTGGAGGAGGCAAAAATTGGTACAACGTGGTGCTGGTGAATCGTCTCAATCAAATCATAAATTACCTTGTCTGCCGTGCCTGTCTGAGCCACCAACAGCTCATGAACGGCCAGAGTATACACTGGGTCTTGCAGCGTGGTGCCAAAGGCATAGCGCGATATGATATAGGGGGTGGTTTTTTTGTAAGACTGACAGAACCCTTCTATAAACGAGCCTTTTCCATATGTATCCTTATGATCGAGAGAGTAGATGTAAGCTTGCTCATCAAACAGCAGTTTACCTAGTTCGTGATTTTCTAGTGCAGAAAAGAAAAGTAAAATGTCGTTTTCGGCAATGTCTTTTTCCAAATTGAAATGAGGTTCAAGTTTGTAATTAATGGAAGAGTCTCCTGTGAAGTTGGGGATCAGTTTTTTGAAGAATTCCAATTCGTCCACCTCTTTGGTCAATACAATGTAGTCTCCCATTTTGATTAGCGAGTCAATCTCACCCTGCTCTAGTTGTAGCCTTGAAACCACCACGAGGACTTCATGAAAGAAGGGTATGACCGTTCTCAGATCTTGCTTACTGCCATGATATTCTATGGTATTATCAACAGTGGTAATGTCAAAATCGTCATTTAGCAGTTTGTTTATTGCTTCGATCTCGGTGAGGGAGTCTTTTCCAATGACATTAATGTTGAATCGGGAGTGATTGCTAACTTCATCTGCGATCTTTGTCATCGCTGCTTTATCTTCCTCCGAAACAAGGAGTCGGAGTTCGTAATTGGTATTGCAACTGGAGAGAATAGTGATTAAGATCAGGCATGCCAATCTGCAAATGGTTTTCATAGCTTATGTTTCAGGTTGAGCTGCAAACTACAAAACTATTTGGAAGTGTCCTCAGATTACTCTTGTCAAAATTTGACAGTTGTGTGAGAAGCGATCTTTCGGATGTTCAAAGATTACTCTACGTAATTGCAAATGAACGTTGAAGTAAAAGTGAATGAGATTTCCTGCTCCGAGGATGGAATAGGAGAATTGTTTTGGTCCAGCATTTGTGCATTTACTTTTACCCTTACGGTATAGTTTGGATCATCTGTGTCTTCTGTTCTTGGATTTTCTGTGACTTTAATAAACCCATCTACTGCTTGCCATTTGCTGCTGCCATCAGGATTTACCAATGTAGTAACCATTTCATCGAAGAAATACTCACCTCTTAGGGAAGACTTGTCAGTTTGATTAGGTAGATCTACAAATGAGAAGAGACCATCTGTAAACTCAGTTTTGCCTGGAGCAAACATGTCTATTTCTATGAAAGCTTTATGTCCTGGTTTTGGGACATAGGAGTTGAATTCGAAAATAAAGTCAGCGTCCGTGATCTGGAATTGGTGATAGATGTGTGTGTCTTCCCCAGATTCGGTGATATCACTAGAACCGAAATCATTTACTAATCCATTTTTGAGCTGATAGGTATCTTCATTGAATATCAGTTCGTTGATATTCACTTTAGGGTTGTTGACTGGATCATCACTACAGCTGATCAGGAGTCCAATTGTGAGGAGAGCGATTAAGCAGATGATCGTTTTCATAGCGTTCATGGATTGGTTGCAGGATGCTTATTGACAGCAAATTTAAGTTCTATATTTTATTCTGATGTAGTACGGCACTCATTCTGCTAAAATAGAGAAGGTTAAGTAGGGAAAGTGCTTTCGATTTTCTTCATACTTGCTATTTTTCAAATTAGTTGAAGCTGTACTATGGACTTTGCAATTGTTCCAATGAGGCTTTTTTGTAGGTACGACCGATAGGAAGAGCGGTCTCATTCATCATCACACGCTCGTGGGTATAGGAGCTCACTTTTTCCATGTTTATGACAAAAGATCGATGAATTCTTACAAATCTTCGCGGTAGGCTTGAGTGCAGTTTGGAGATTTTTTCACGGGTCATTAATTCCCTTGTTTCGGTGACCAACTTTACATAATCATCAAGACTCTCGATATAGAGGAGTTCTTCAAGTGCTACTTGCTGGTTTTTTCTGTCAGCACGGATGGTGATTGATGTTTTTTTATTTCGTTTTTCTGCATTCTCCAGCGACTCCAACTGCTGAGACTTCTTTCGAAACTGAATAACCAATCGGATAAAACTCGTAACAAAAACAATTAGATAGAGGATAACACCAAGTACAAAAACCGAGGTGCTCATAACGCTCATCACTGCCAGCTTATAATTGGCGATCACGATAAATGATAAGAGTGCTACGAGGACCTCTATATATAGAGATACGACTAGCATGTAAAAGGAATAAAGTGCCAGTGTCCAATACCTACCTGTAATGAGGTAACGTGGCACCAAATACATATTGAAGAAATAGGTAGTGCCAACAACGATCGGGAGCAGCAAACATGAGAAATAGAAGGCCAGGATATGGTTCTCCCAGTTTTGACCAAAAAAAAGGGTCAGAAATAGCAGGACTAGTATCCAATAGATGATGTGCCAGATGATTCTCATATGTTCGGATGTTCAAAGCTAAAATCGTTAATATCAACTAGAAAAAACACTTTTTCGGTAGAATGCAGGTTTTCCACAGGATATGACATTGTGATTTTTTAAACTCTCAGAGACCTTTGATTTTGTTATTTGTTTTACCAAAATTTGAAAATCATGTTTGATTTATTTTACATGGGTGGCCCGCTCTTCATGGGTATCCTTACACTTGTTTTTATCTGTATGATCTGTGTGGCTGTTGTCAATGGTCTTCCCATTTTCAGAGGAGAGATTGAGGATTTGGAGGTTATTGCACGAAGGATCGGTTATGTCAAATCAGTGGGTTTGTTTGCGTTGATTGTTGGGATTCTAGGTCAGTTAATCGGGTTATTTGCGGCTTTTCAGTTTATTGAAAAGGCTGTAGATATTTCTCCTTCCTTGTTGGCATCAGGTTTCAAGGTGTCGATGATTACGACACTCTATGGTGTCTTCATTTATGTGTTTTCACTTCTGATATGGTTTGGGCTTAGTGCCATGTTGAAAAGAAAAGAAGACTAGTTGATGGTTGTTTGGACTTGTGAGAAGTAGAAGCATGCTTTTATATTTCTCCAAATCCATCCGAAGGAAGCACAACTTTTGGCCGAGGCTGTAGGCAGGATTTATAAACCCAGAATTGTCATTAGGAATCATTTCTAATGACAATTCTGGGTTTAACATTTATTCTCCTTTTTACTCGTTTTCAAGTCTCTGAACTTTTTCTTTGAGTTCTTGATTTTCTGATTTCAAGAGCTGCACTTGTTTGTTCATCTCTATCATGTAAAGCGTAAGTTCCTCGATCTTATGAAGGAGTTTGGAGTCCATTTCTCCAAGATTGATTCCATTCTCAATTACTTCAGTCTCACTTGGAATATCGGGAAGATGACCATTTTCATTTATGTGTATTTCAACCTCTTCTAGTGTTTTCAGACTATAATCATTGTCAAAAACGAAATCAGGCCAATTTTCAGAAAGTTGTACTTTAATCTCTTCCATTGTTACTTTACCATCAACAGCAAGTAGATAGTCTTCGGGTACATTAGATGTTCCAATCCCAACCTTTGCACAGTCCGTAAATAGGACATCACTGCTGATATTCCACAACTGACTTTCATCTCCGTAAATCATTTTTAGCGTATAATCAGTAGCACCATAGTACGTGTAAAGTGTGAAATAGTAGGTCTGCCCAGGAGTTAGGTTTTCCTCAATAGAAGTTACTTTGCCTCCTTGAGATCCACTCTGCTTTACTGTTAGAGGTTGATCTATAGTAGAAGAATTCCATAAATCAATTCCTGATTGGTCATAGAGTATTAGTCTTCCTAAACCGCTATTCGGAGTATACTCAATCTCTAGGAAATCTGTGTTTGGGGGATAGGTAAACTTATACCAAACATTTGGCTCGTTCTTAGCATGATTAGGAGGACCCATTGGTGAAACTTCATTAAAGCCACGAGTCGTTCCATTTACAATTTTACTATTTCCGCAAGATGAAGTAAGGTCGAGTGGAAAGGCTGTTTGCGGACTATCTCCCTCAGAATGTATTGTTGATAATTTTAGCGTATAATCAGTAGCTCCATAGTACGTATAAAGTGTGAAATAGTAGGTCTGCCCAGGAGTTAGGTTTTCCTCAATAGAAGTTACTTTGCCTCCTTGAGATCCACTCTGCTTTACTGTTAGAGGTTGATCTATAGTAGAAGAATTCCATAAATCAATTCCTGATTGGTCATAGAGTATTAGCTTTCCTAAACCGCTATTCGGAGTGTACTCTATCTTTAGGAAATCTGTGTTTGAGGGATAGGTAAACTTGTACCATACATTTGGCTCGTCCTTAGCATGATTAGGAGGACCCATTGGTAAAACTTCTGTAAAGCCACGAGTCGTTCCATTTAAGGACTGATTAAAATTAGTGATTAGTAGCGGGTTTGAAGGAGCATTTCCTATTTGTCCAACAATTTGGAACGAGTTGAAGATAATAACCAAGCTGAGTGCAGTTCTTTTTACGAATTTATGCATTTGAATGATTTGCGAATTAGAGGAATTGATCATATCGACTAAACACAGTCGGCTTAGCCTTTCAAGTATCTCAAATGTATTGGATTCAGATTCCCTTTGCAAATACCTAAGTAAACCGATTGGGCTTAGTGCCTATGCTTGTTGCTCAGCTTCAACTCCAACATGATTCGGAGGTTTGATGCTGCTAAACATCTTGTTTTATAGCATTTAGAAGACTTTCGATATAGAGAAATAACTCGTTTTCACTCTTTTTTGGAGTTGCGCAACGTCAACGTTTGTTGGCGGCCGTCGTTTCTCAAGTTTCTAGTTTAATGGTTCCGATAAGCCTATTCTTCTCCGTTGTTGTATCATCCGTGTAATAGTTCGTTTAGATCAACCAAGAGCGGGTGGTTTGGTAGTCTAGGGTATGATTTTCAATTGCGTTAAAACTTCTGAAATACACTAAAAAAGTCATGTATTATATAAGTGTATGGAGCCCAAAGACAGATGAATAGCTCAAATGAAGGGTAGAAGAGCACGCTTTACAAAAACGCTCTAAGGTTGAATATCTTAACGAAGCTTCACTTTTTTGTTAGCAGACGAATATGGAGTAATTCATTAATTGAACAAGTTCAACTTTTTTGTCCTCACCATTCAAGTAATTTGCCTTAGAACGTTCCAAACGGGAAATAATAAAAATGAACTAAATGATAGGCTCCTCAGATTTGATAGAACCAGTTGACTAGTTTTTGTTTTTGATTAGAATCCAGCTCAGTTAAAAATAATCGCATAATTCGTGAAGCATAAATCTGCAAAACACATCGCCTCACTAACTGCATTGAGAGGCATAGCTGCATTGTTAGTTGTATTATTTCATTTCGATATTTGGTTGGAGTTGCGTGGATTTACTCGCTTGGTTAACACGGAGTATTCATTAATTATTACTAAAGGGTATTTGTGGGTAGATTTTTTCTTTATACTTAGTGGTTTTGTTATTTGCCATGTGTATGGCAAGAAATTAGAAAATCGAACGAAGGGGAATGTTAAAAAGTATTTGTGGGCAAGATTCACCAGGATTTATCCATTGCATATTTTCATCATGCTACTCTTCGCATTGCAAACTTTCGTTTTGTTTCTCTTGTACTCTGAGTATGCAGCTTCGAATTGGCAATGGGCAAGAACTCTTCCTGATTTCTTAATTCATTTGTTTTTGTTGCAAACTAGTGGAATCATTAACCGGCCAGTATGGAACGTTGGATCATGGTCAATTGCTGCAGAATGGTGGACGTATATTTTCGCCATTGGACTCATTCCCTTACTAAGTAAGGCTAGGAATCAAATAGTAAACATTTTTGCGATATTGTGTTTTTTTGGCTTTGTTTTCGTTGCTTATCAAAATCCAAAATTTACGCTGGACGAATTTTATGGATTAGGTACGCTGCGTTGTGTTTTTGGTTTTACCATTGGTATAGCAGTGTGTCGAGCGTACAGTGTATTGGTCAATAAAGAGACGATATGGAGTAAAGATTGGGTTTTCTACTTAATGGTAATTTGCTCTTTATCCGTTCTTCATTTTGGTATATATGATGTTGTTGTAATTCCATTTTTCGGATTTTTTATACTTAGTGGGGCGCTTAACAAAGGGCACCCGTCTAGGTTGTTGAATTTGAAACCATTGGTTTTTCTAGGGAATATTTCCTACTCCGTCTACCTGATTCATCTATTTTGGATCTATCTATGGGTGATGTGGTTGGACTTATATTTTAAGCCATCAAATCCTCAAGCTATACTTAGTTTATCAGATAATTTGGTTTGGCTTTCAACTCTTTTGACGCTGATCATTGGTTCTTCATATTTGACTTATAAGTATGTTGAGATTCCTGCTCAGAAGAGACTTAGGCAATTGCTGATTGATTAGCATTTATATTCAATGCAAAGGTTTTGAGAGAGCCTTACATTTTCATTTTGAGCGGGCAGGAAGGTACGCTTTATCAAAGCACGCCCAAACGACGTTAAGTTAAAGAAATCATATACCTCTAAAAGTCAGAAATCCAGAATAGAATCTATACGCTTTTCCGGCAGTCTTTTTTCATATTAGAAAGACTCGATTTTGGAGTGACTCCTTAACTTAACGACATTGAAAGTGCGCCAGGGAGGGAAGAGAGTCTGGCTATCGTTTTGAGTTTTTCTATGTGACCCGCAATTGAGCCCAACACTCAGCTATGATGAGCAAAGTATCTGTTTTATCGCATTTGGGAGACTTTCAATATAGAGAAACACCTCGTTTTTACTTTTTTTGGAGTTGCGCAACATCAACTTTTGTTAGGGGTATTTATTCTCTTTTTTCAATTGTAACCCAAGATTTATCGAAACCAATTGCTTCAAGAACTTTGTCTCTGTCTAATGGTTCAGGCTGTTTCAGTTTAAGGATTAAGCTACTTTTTGGCACCTCTTCGATTATGGTGAATTGAGAGCCATGAGGTTGCCAAACAAACCTTTTATTATTAGTCCCTTTATCAAATCCTTCTAAATTATCATTTTTATTCCATGAAAAGTCAAATAGTTCAGGGTCGTATCGAATAGTGTCAAATTCGAATACAGCTACTTGCGATAAGTCATTTGATTTAACAAGCACAACTGTTCTAAGGTGCTTAAACTTTTCTCTAATAGACGAAACTCTTTCATTCCAAATTTCTAAGACTTGTCCGCCAACTTCAATAGGGTCTGCTGAAGTGTCAATAGTTCCGCCATAAGAATAGACAATAGAATTCCTTCCTGATATTAGTCGAACTTTTTCTAAGGTCTTAAAATCCTTAACTCCTGATTTCACTGTTTTTGCTCCCCAAGCTGTGTTGCCAAGTACAACATCGTCAAGACCTACGTTCGAAGGTTTCCAATCAGCGCTGATACAATGAGCAAATATTTCTTCCCATTCAGACCCTTCCAGTACACCCTTTCCTTTTGAGGCGAGTAGGTAGACAATTTCTTTTCCAAGAATGTATGGAAAGTCGTTTCCAAAATCATTGAGTGGGTAGGGTGGTGAAGATTTGTCAACTGTTCTTAATCTTGGTGTTTGCTTGCTCATTAACTAGGGTTATATTTTAAATCATACTCCCTTAGAACAGAGGCTTGATCGAGTGAAGATGAAACGTAAGGCAATAATTTTTGAACGACAGCCTTTACCATGTTTACTGGTACGGCATTTCCTGCTTGCCTTCTGGCCTGTCCATCGCTGACAACAATTTTATATGAATCAGGAAAACCTTGAAGACGGAGCATCTCTCTTGGTGTTAACCTTCTTTCTCCGTTAACTAATAAGTAGTTATAAGAAGCACCAGCTCTTAAGGCACATGAAAAAGGATAGGAGCATACATTCCCAGATTTGTTTTCATGCCAGATCGAAGGGTAATAAGATGACTTATGGCTCTCTTGTCTTTTTTCCTTTATGTAATCGGAGGCATAGTGTTTTTCTTCCACCTTCTTTTCGAGAATTTTGGAAAGCGGTTTATAGGGTCGTATTGGATCTGGATACGTGAACATTATAGGTTCTTGATGTCCCACAATAATAACACGCTCACGTTTTTGTGGTAAACCATAATCCAAAGCATTCAAGACGCTATATTGAACATGATATCCTAATTCTTTCAAAGACTTTAGAATAACTTTAAGTGTTCTCCCTTGATCATGACCAACAAGCTGTTTGACATTTTCTAGTATAAATGACTTTGGACGCTTCTCTTTTATAATCCGAGCGATATCAAAAAAGAGAGTTCCCCGTGTATCGTTTAAACCTTTCATCTGACCTATTATACTAAAAGGTTGGCAAGGAAATCCAGCAAATAATATATCGTGATCAGGTATCTCTTTTTCGTCTATTTTGGTAATATCTCCAGAAGGTCGTTCACCAAAATTAGCTTCATATGAATCTTGACTATGAACATCAATATCAGATGAAAAAACACATTCAGCCTTTATGTCCGTTTCTTCACAGGCTTCTTCGAAAGCAACTCGGAATCCTCCAATTCCACAAAAAAGATCAATAAATCGTATTTTTTCTCTTAGGTCGTACATATTTCAAATTTAATAATTTGTATCAGAGGATGAAAGGTTTCTTTTGATTTGAAATGCTTAATTGTCGTTACCAAAAATTACCCCTAAAAGTGTATAAATTAACTATTAACCTTACAAACAATACCACGGGAATAAGCGCAACCGGGAAAGCGGGTCTCATTGTTGGAGATTAAGAAGCCAGTAGTCAGTATTTCTTAATTAGATCTCCTTCAAAACTGATCTAAAAAAGGAATATGATTATCATCCATATTGAGCCCTATGGTAGTTATGCATGTTCCTTACGGAATAAGGGTTAATATTAACTTTATAACCATGACAATCATATAAAGAAATATCATCGAGGAAACCGAATCTCATATTGTGCCCAAATTACTTACTCCCATTCGACTTCAAGAGTATGGTGTAGGTATTTTCAATGAAGCTTTCACAAAGTCTGCATTAAAGAAAGCGCTAAAGAAACAGTGGATTACGGTCAATGACGTCATAGCTACTTCGGCCACTTTTATCAGAGGAGGGGAGCGGATTCGCTTATCAATTTTAAAAGAACTCAAGCCTAAGAAACAGCTGGTTTTTCAACTTGAAGTATTATTTGAAGACGACTACTTAGCAGCTATTCACAAACCAGCAGGTATTTTGGTTAGCGGCAATAGTTTTAAAACCATTGCCAATGCTCTAGCTCAAAACATAAAAGGAAGCGGTCTTCCTGACGCAACTTCACCAAAACCTGTTCATCGGTTAGATTTTGCCACAACGGGGATTTTGTTAATTGGAAAAACGAGCAGCAGCATTCGCGCACTCAATAAAATATTTGAAAGTAAAGAGATCAAGAAAACTTACTATGCCATTGCCATCGGTGAAATGGACAATCGAGGAAAAATCACTTCAGAGGTTGATGGTAAAGAATCACAGTCCGATTACACGCTTTTCGAATCTGTTTCTTCCGAAAAATTCGATAAGCTTAACTTGGTGAAATTGGAACCTCAAACAGGAAGACGACATCAATTACGCAAGCATCTGTCAAGTATCGGAAATCCGATATTGGGAGATAAAGAATATGGAATAGAAAATCTTATTTTGAATGGGAAAGGCCTGTATTTGCATGCCTACTCTCTAAAATTCATTCACCCATTTACGAAAGAAGAAGTCTATCTGATAGATGAATTTCCTAGAAGATTTAAAAAGATATTTCCTCAAATCAAATAGCCAAAACTATTGTCTTTGGCTATAAACCCGAGCTCGATTGAAGTATCACTTAAAAAGGCGATTAACCGTTACTATGAGTCTTTTAGCTTTTAAATTTTGATAAAAAGACGTGATAGTCTCGTGATCCCAAAGATTCCTTGTAGTGTCTCCTTCAACAAGCTCAGGATGACACCTCCGAATGACCGTTTTTTATAGCTACAAGTCGAGTTCAGATTACAAAGAAGACATATGTCTGATTCACAGGAAAGAGTCGCTTACCCTCAGCTGTGGCTATACCTTCTTCAAAACCAAACCAACTCTACTTGGTAGATAAACACTCAAAAAGTGATCTCCGAAAAGTGTAACTGTCGGGTAGGTCATCTCATCATCAATGCGATCGAAACCTCCAAATGCTCCTTTGTCCGAGTTCAAGATGATTTTGTATTTGCCCTGTTGTGGTACTCTGAATCTATAATCAGGCACAGAATTAGTAGGGTGAAAATTGATTGCAAAGATCAGATTGTTTCGCTCATAGATCATGGTATGATTGGTCTCATCCATGTTGAGTTGCTGAGCAGGAAGTGCGCCGACGATATCGTTTTCATTGGCCATTTTGACCATTTCAGCCCCGTAGTTGTATAAATGCTGATACCTCAACTCTGGGTGCTCCTGAAGGTTCCACTGACGTCTGGCGTATTTGTAGCTCCAGTTGTTTCCCTCCCTTGGGAAATCTACCCACTCCGGATGCCCAAACTCATTTCCAATAAAGTTGAGCCAGCCTTCTCCGCCAACACTCAATGTGAAAAGTCGAATGAGTTTGTGCAGTGCAATGCCCCTGTCAATAATCAGACTTTCTGTATTCACACTCATGTGCGTGTACATTTCCTTGTCCATCAACCAGAAGGCGGCAGACTTATCTCCTACAAGTGCCTGATCATGCGACTCAGCATATGCAATGGTGCGTTCCCCATGCCTTCTGTTGCTAAGAGTCTCCCACATCTCATGGATGTTCCACTCCTCATCGGTCTTGTGCTTGAGTACTTTGATCCAGTAATCAGGAATACCCATGGCAAGCCTGAAATCAAACCCAAGTCCTCCTTCCGATACAGGGCGGCATAAGCCTGGCATGCCACTCATATCTTCAGCAATGACGATAGCATGCGGCTTTAGTTCTTTTATAAGTGTATTGGCAAGTTGACAGTAGGTAAGTACGTCCCAATCGACATCATTGAAATATTTGTCGTAGTGGTCGAATGAAATATCCCCGTGATGGAAGTAGAGCATCGAGGTGACTCCATCGTAGCGATAGCCGTCGAAGTTGAACTCTTCGATCCAGTATTTTACATTAGACAGTAAAAACTGCAGTACCTCATCTTTACCATAGTTGAACAGCTTGGAGTCCCACAGGTCATGTGTACCTCTGCTTCCCGGATGAAAGTATTGATTCTCCGTGCCATCAAATTCATTGAGACCTTCGGCTATGTTCTTTACCGCGTGTGAGTGCACGATATCCATGATCACGGCAATGCCCATTCCATGAGCTTTATCAACCAGAGCTTTCAAGTCAAGAGGAGTCCCAAACCTGCTTGAGGGCGCAAAAAAGTTGCTTACATGATAGCCAAAAGACCCGTAATAGGGATGCTCTTGTATCGCCATCATCTGAATGGTATTGTAGCCCTGTTCCTTGATTTTAGGAAGTATTTTCTCTGCAAATTCTGCGTACGTTCCTATTCCTTCTTTTTCCTGAGCCATGCCCACATGACACTCGTAGATATATGGCTTTTGGAAGGCGCTATCAGGTTTAAATTTTTTGTTTTTCCACTTAAAGGGCTTTTCCGGATTCCAAACTCTACCGGTGAAGTCATAAGTGGTTTCATCTTGCGTGGCATATTTGATGTAGGCAGGGATACGATCCGTTGATCCCGTATTGGTTACCATATGTACTTTGAAGGCACTATTGTGCGCAATAGTCTTTTCGCCTTCTATGAAAATCTCCCAAACATTATTTTCATTTTTAGTTAGAGGATGAGATTCATTATTCCAACCATTGAATTCTCCAGTAAGGAAAACCGCATGAGCAGCGGGTGCCCATTCTCTATACCACCAGCCTTTTTCTTTGGAGCTATAGTTCAAACCAAAATGCTTATAGCCTTCAGCAAATTTTTGAAGACTTCCGTACCTTTTCTCAATATCGGCTTTTCGATCTTCAAACCTCTTGATCCGGCTGTTGATATCTTCCACATATGGAGAAAGCCAAGGATCGTTTTGGATCAGAATGGGAATATTTTGAGTGGGCATTTTATAAGGTTTGAGTACTACTTGCAATATAGTGACATGAACATTGATGAAAAATAATTCAATCAAGTATTAGGTTCATTAACATTTTCGCAAAAATAGGAAAGAATCGTTAGGAAATAGCCAATATGAAGCTGTTTTGTTTTATAACGGCCGTTGAGAATTTGAGAGCTCCCGATAAGTTTTTTGACTTTAATTGTAACCTGTTGAAAATGGGACAGTTTGCCTCATGTAAATAATCCAACTTGAGTGTTTTAATGTGTGTTGTTTGAGAATAAATATTAGGAAAACGAATGGGCAGTTTATCTGAGAAATCAATTTCTTGCGTCAAATCGATAAGTTTCATTACCAATAAAATGATTGAATACATTGGATTCACTGGATGATCATTCGATAATGCTGAAAGTAAAGGCTGGAGATGTGGAGAAGCTCGGACTACTCTATACGCGGTATAGTAAAAGACTTTTCGGTTTTTTCTATCGGCTCAGTGGTAACACGGCAGTGAGCGAAGATTTGGTTCAAAATGCATTTACCAGGATGCTCAAATACAGAAAAAGCTATTCTGATGTTGGAAACTTCGAAGCATGGGCTTTTCATATTTCCCGAAATGTGTTCAAAGATGACCTCAGGAAAAACCAGCGGTACAGCTGGCAGGAGAATATGGCCGATTGGGAGAATCATTTAAAGGACGCTTCAAACCAAGAGGTTTTCATGCAGAAAACGGATGAATTGAACAATCTGGATAAAGCCATGAAAGCTTTGCCCGATGACAAGCGCGAAGTATTGGAAATGACACGGTTTCAAAAACTGAAATATGAGCGGGTCGCAGACTTGCTCGGAATTACAGAAAGTGCTGTTAAAGTAAGAGTGCACCGAGCTTTAAAAGCGCTCAAAGAAAATTATTTGAAGTTGGATGGTAAAACGTAAGAGGGATGAAAACGGAAATTAATGATGAAATAGCCATTGTCTGGTGGGCTGATCTTTTGACAGGGGATCTAGAACCTGAGAAGAAGACCCTTTTGGAGGAATACCTTTCTTCTCATCCGAAACTGGAGGAGGAATTGAAAGGGGAGGAACTGATATGGGATGAGTTAGCATTGGTTCAGGTACCTCAACCTTCGAATGCAATGGATCAAAGATTCATGTCTATGCTCGAGGGGTATCGATCCGCTACGGCAAATGAATTTAAGTGGGCGGGCTTCATAGATAAGCTCACTTATTGGATCAATATCAACTGGCGGGTGAGTCTACCTTCAGTAGCATTGGGATTGATTATTGGTTTTTTTCTGCTACCAAAAAGCGATGGTGATGTGAGAGAACTTGCAAACGAGGTTCAGGATATGAAAAAACTGCTGGTGCTCTCTATGATAGAGAAGCCAAGAGCTCATGACCGAATCAAGGCGGTGAGTATGGTGGATGAGATGCCTAAGTCTGATAATGCGATCACTTTGGCTCTGATCTCTACATTGAATAATGATCAAAGTATGAATGTACGTCTGGCCGCACTTGAAGCTTTGGTGGCCTATGGTTCTCACAGCTTTGTGAGGGAAGAGTTGTTAAAATCCATCGCCCTGCAGCACTCTCCACTGCTACAGGTAGCTCTGGCAGATGCCATGATAGCGCTACAGGAAAAGTCAGCCGTTGAGCCCTTTACTCAGCTACTGGACTCCACTCTAGTAGAAGAGAGTGTCAAATTGAAGTTGGAATCAACCATTGAAACATTAAAAGAGATTTAAAATGAAATTATTCTTAATAACCTGGTTGGTATTTGTTGCAAACTCGCAAAACCATCAAGAGCAAATCGTTTTGCAAGACACTTTGGAAGTAGATGATGTATCAAACCTTACGGTGGTCGTACATAATGTTTTCGGAGAGATTGAGGTTAAACAAGGCAAAGCAGATCAGGTGGAATATGAGATAATCAAGACGATTTCATCACATAATCTACTCAACCTGAGCAAAGGCATGGAAGAAGTGAAGATGAATGTGCTGAGACGCAATGACTCGATTATATTCTACATCACGGCTCCTTTTATTTGTGACAAATGGAATCCGTGCGCTCGTCAGGAAAGACAGAAGCATGAAGCACTTGACAAATATGATTTTCGTTTTGACTGTAGTCTCACCATTCCCGCTCTGGCCAGTATAGATGTAGGAACTGTGAAAGCAAGACAGGTGAGCATCTCAGGAGTCAAAGGAAAAATAAAAGCCAATAACGTCGATGGAGATGTGAGGATCACAGGTGCAAGATCAGTATCTAATGCCAGTACGGTCAACGGAGAAGTGAATGTATGGTTTGAGCTTAGACCAGATTCCAATGGTGAATACTCCACAATCAATGGCGACATCAATATTTACTGTGATGACTCATTCAATGCCTCCATAAAGGCGAAATCTTTGACGGGAAGTCTGTACTCTGCTTTTGAATATCAAATGATTAAACCACGATTAAACAAAGTAAAGAACATGGATGGGAAACCCACTACCTATCACTTGGAAGAATCATGTGGGATTGAAATTGGTCATGACGGCCCTCTGCTCAGTTTTGAGACATTTAACGGAGATATTTATTTAAGACATTTAAAATAGAAGACAATGAAAAAAATTATGATAATAGTGATTGGATTGGCTGTAACCCTCGGTGCATTCTCTCAAGAAAATACTTCTGAGCAGATTACTGTGCCACTTAGCAAATCAGGCGAGCGAGCGTGGATAGAGTTTGACCATATGAATGGTAATATTTCGGTAGAGGCCTACTCAGGTAAAGAAATCATTATCAATGTGACTTCTTCTGGATATACATCGGATCATCATGATTGCGACGGATGCTACAATAAACATAAAGACAAAGAAAAAAATAAGACCAAGGGAGTTCCTCCAGGAATGAAGAGGATAGATGTCAGTCCACTGGAATTAAAAGCAAGCGAAAGTAACAATGTGGTAAAAATCAGTTCTGAGTCTTGGAAAAGGAGGATGAATATTGAAATCAAGACGCCTTCCAATACCGACCTGAAGCTAAGTAATGTCCATGGGGCAATCGAAGTGAAAAACCTGAATGGTATTATGGAAATATCCGGGGTTAATAGTAGTATCTCTCTTCAAAACATTTCAGGTTCCGTTTTGGCTAATACAGTTAATGGAGACATTGAGGTCACTTTTAAAGAAATAGCTGACGATGAGCCCATGTCTTTTGTGACATTGAATGGTGATTTGGATGTGACGATTCCCTCAGACACCAAGGCCACTGCCAAATTGAGATCTGACAGAGGAGAAATCTATACAGATTTTGATATGGATATGGAGGGGTCTAAAACCGATGTGAAAAAAGAAAATGGAGAGTATGAAGTTTCTATCAATAGCTGGGTCTATGGCAAGATCAACGGAGGAGGCTCAGAGTTTACTTTTAAGAATATGATGGGGAGCATTATCGTAAGGAAAGGGGAGTAGACAATGTGATTAAATCAAGAGCGACATCCATGAGAATGGGTGTCGTACCTTAAAGCCGCTCGCAGCTTAACTTAACGATATCATGCCCGCTCAAATGACGCAATATACTTTTTGATATCTATACCCTTTAAGGAGCAAAACCGATCAAATATTTTCGAAATCATTATCTTTCGGATTTCTACTATGGATTCGATAGACAGTATCACCCTTAACTTCAATGATCAGAATATTTTTATTCTGAACCTCAGCTTGGCTTTCATCATGTTTGGTGTGGCCATGCAACTCAAGCTTTCTGATTTCAAGTTGATTTTGTCCAATCCTGTTGGAGCGATTGCAGGGATACTTTCGCAGTTTATCGTTTTGCCGGTATTGACATTTGTGCTTATTTGGGTGATTGAGCCACACCCTACTTTTGCCTTGGGCATGATGATGGTGGCAGCTTGTCCCGGAGGTAACATTTCCAACTTCTTCTCTGCTACTTCTAAGGGAAACATCGCACTTTCAGTAAGCTTAACGGCTATTTCGAGTGTGCTGGCAATCTTCATGACACCATTTAACCTTTCCTTTTGGGCGAGTAATTACCCTCCCACAGCTGAGCTGCTGACGGAAGTCAATTTAAATATTGGAGATGTTTTTCAGACCATTTTGATTATTCTGGGAATACCGATTGTCTTGGGGATGTTTATAAGATATAAGTATCCTAGTACCACCGTCAAGTTGCACCCGTATATGCATTACGCGTCTATTTTGATATTTGCCGCCATCGTAATCTTAGCCTTCTCAGCCAATTTTGATATTTTCATCCATTACATCTATTTGGTTGTTTTACTTGTGTTTGTTCACAATGCAGTAGCATTTGTATCTGGCTATCAAATAGGTAGAATTTTCCGTCTTCCAACTGCGGATAGGAGAACGCTAGCCATAGAGACCGGGATTCAAAATTCAGGACTGGGATTACTCCTTATATTTGCGTTTTTTAAAGGACTGGGAGGAATGGCCATCGTGGCAGCATGGTGGGGAATCTGGCACATTATTGCTGGCCTTACAGTTTCTTATTTTTGGAAGAATAAAGTAATAAGTGCTTAATGGCTCACCCTTTTTATCTTTTTGTAAAATATGCTTCATGGATCGGATTGAAGCTTTTTTTTGGAGGAGTAAAATTATTCGGAGAAGAAAATATCCCTAAAGATGGAGCAGTAATCTTCGCTCCGAATCATCAAGGAGCTTTTATGGACGCACTCATACTGGGCGTTTACACGAGGCGTCCGGTTCATTTTTTAACCCGAGCTGATATTTTCAAAAAGCCCTGGGTGATTTCTGTTTTGAAGTCACTTCATATGATGCCTATATACAGGTTAAGAGATGGGATCAAAAACCTGTCTCAAAACGATCAGGTATTTGATACATGCTTCGAAATTCTGACTCAAGGAAAAGCGATTTTGATTTTCCCTGAAGGCAACCATGGCAATGAGTATTACCTGCGCGCTATTTCTAAAGGGACATCCAGACTTGCACTGGATGCAAGAGAAGCGCTTGATCCGAGCTTAAAACTGTATATCATTCCTACGGGCATCAACTATTTTTCGCACAGATGGCCGTTCGCCAAAGTCAAAATCAAATTTGGTGAAGCAATCGACGGAGATGATTATCGAGAACTCTATACGGAGCACAAGCAGAAAGCATACAACAAGTTCAAGCAAGACTTAGCTGATGGAATGAAGCGTACTTTGATCTTGGCAGAGAATAGTGACACATACGAGACCAAGAGAGATTACATTTTTCAGCCCAAGCATGAAAACCTTTCATTTGACGACCTTAAGAAGATGGGAGATGGTGATGAATGTGAAGTACGCCCAGCGAGGAAACATAGCTGGTTTGCGAAGTTGATAATTGGATTTCTCTCCATTTTTAATTTTCCCCCGATGCTTCTGCTAAGCCGGTTTTTGCCAATATTCAAGGATCCGGTATTCATGATTTCGATTAAGTACCTGGCTGGGTCGCTTTTTCATATACTATGGTGGTCGTTGATTTATGCTATTGGAACAATCTTTATCGGCTGGGAAGCCGGACTGCTATTTGCCATCACACTCATCTTTATTGCTTTTGCTAAGCAATCAGTCAAGAGCTACTAACCAAAAGGTGAAGTAGTCTCTCACTTCTAGTAGAGATTATATTGTAGGCGATCTGATCCGGATTTGTTTGACGTTGATTTATTTTTAATAAATTGTATAAAACGTAATTATACAGTCGCATATAACCTCACTATTGTGTTTACCTAAAAAGTCCTATTTTGTGCTTATCTCTATTTGAACCAAAATCCGCTAGGAGCTAAATTTTTACAAATCATTATAAGATGAAAAAATGAAACTAAATCGCACGTCATTAAGAAGAAATTTAACCTTGTTTTCGATACTCATAGGGTTTGCATGTCAAGCGCAAGAAGTAGTTGAATTGCCATATAGAGCAGCTGAAAACGTGGTGTGGGAAAATGAAGAAAACGAATACTTTTCTAAGATATGGAACAGTACCGCTGCAAACAACGTGTCAAAACCAACGCTTTTGGTTTACAAACCCTCCTCCGAAAAACGGAACGGCACATCAGTGATAATTGCTCCTGGAGGCGGGATGTACGCCCTTTCAATTGAGAATGAAGGATACAGTCTGGCGAAATGGCTAAATGATAATGGAATTACGGTCTTTGTCTTAAAATACAGGCTTGTGCCAACTGGAAAAGACGGTGTTCGGGATCTTCTTGATATTTTGAAAAGAAGCAATGAAGAAAGAATAAGAATCACAAAGGAAGTATTGCCATATTCCGTAGAAGACGGGCTTGCTGCAGTAGAATATGTGAGGACTAATGCCGCCGAATTGGGCGTAAGTCCTGACAAGATTGGTTTCATGGGGTTCTCTGCCGGAGGAGTGATCACCTTTGGTGTTGTGAATGAATCGGAAGAGAAAAACAGGCCTAATTTTTTCGTGCCAGTATACCCCGGAACAGACCTCATCGATCCGAAACCAGATGCGGATACTCCGCCTACCTTATTTGTTGCAGCAGCAGATGATCAATTGATTGGAGCGACTGTATTCACAGGAATATTCGACATCTTTCATTCCGCTGGTGTCAAAACGGCCCTGCATATGTACGCTGAAGGAGGGCATGGTTTTGCTTCAAGTAAGCGAGGATTAGAAGTGGACAATTGGTTGGATCGTTTTTATGAATGGGCTGTGGCTGAAGGTATGATTGATCCCGTTAAGTGATTCCTTTTTTTATTTTCGGAGATCATTCAAGGTCATCAAAGAAGATAATCGATGTAATTACCAAAGGTGCTTTTTCCGAAATATTGAGGGTATGTAAAGGTATTGTCTAGTGTTATGAAGCAACAGAAGTTAATGCGATTCTCTTTCTTTAGAGGAATGATTTTGAAGCATACGATTGCACTGCTCTTTGGATTGATTCTTATTTCAGGTTGTCATAAGTCATCGAAAGAACCCGAGTTTCTTCTTCGAGCTAGTCTTCTGGTCAACGAAAGCCACTCCTGGTACAAGTCTTTTGAATACTTTTCAGAAATACTGGAAGAAAGATCGGATGGTCGGATTGTTCTGGAAAACTACCACTCTGAGCAACTTGCTAAGGAAGTTGAGGCGATTCGTCTTATCCAAGCAGGTGTGATTGATATGACTTCTACCAGTGCTATGCTCAACAACTGGATTGAGATTGCCGCTTTTTGCGAAATGCCATTTTTATTGCGTGATACTGAGGATATGAGGCATTTGGTTAGCAGTCATGTCGGCATAAGGATCGAAAAAGAGATAAAGGAAAAAACCGGGTTGAGAGTCGTTGGCTATCTTCCGGCGGGTGCTAGGCATTTGACTTCCAACCGACCGATCAAGCATCCCGATGATTTGAATGGAATGCTTCTAAGAGTACCAAACATCCCGTCTTTTGTCACCGCATGGGAAGCTTGTGGTGCAAAACCAACCCCCATGGCTTTTTCAGAAGTTTTCACTTCGATACAACAAGGAACGGTTGATGCTCAAGAGAATCCATTGGCCTTAATCAATGCCGCTGGTTTTGCTGAAGTGCAAGACTATGTGAATCTTACAGCCCATGTGGTGAGTTGGACATACCCAGTTATAGGGGAGGCGCAGTATCAGGCCTTTCCCGACGATCTCAAAAAGATATTTGACGAATGCGCCAGAGACATGCAAATTTATGCTAATAAAACCTATGAAGAAGAGCAGGCTACAGTAAGAGAAAAGCTTGAAGCCAAGGGAATGGAATTCATTGAAGTAGACAAGGAAGCTTTTGCCCTAAGGAGTAAAGAAGCCATTTTTAATGGTCTGTCACCAGAAATGCAGGAGATATATATGGAGATCATAGAAATGAAAAAAGATTGGAAATGAGAATACTAAGTAAAACACTGGAAGCAGGTACACTCTTGAGTACTGTAGCGTTTATTGGATCCATTCTCTTCCAGATTTATGCCCGTCTGTTCCTTCCTAGTGCACCATCCTGGACAGAGGAAGCCTCAAGGCTGTTCTTTGTCTATGCGATGAGTTTTGCTGCGGGGCTTGCTGTGAAAGACAATGAGTACGTATTCTTAGATCTATTCTATGAAAGAATGAAACCGTCTGTCCAGAAAACGATCGATGTGCTTGTTCCTGGAATAGTGTCTCTTTTATTTCTTATCATGGGCATATTCGCTATTCAATACGTACAACTTGGCATTCCTGAAAAATCCCCAAGCATCGGTATATCAATGGCTTGGATTTTTGGAAGCGTTCTGGTGATGTCAGTGACGATTGCCATCTATTCCATTCATGAGATCATTGACAAAATCAACGAAATCAAATGATCGCAATTTTAATAGTCGTTTTCCTTCTTTGTCTTTTCCTGAGATTCCCAATTGCGTTTTCGCTGGGGTTGTCGTGTCTGGCTTATGTGCTGGTAAAAGGTATTCCGCTGATTATTCTTCCAGCCAAAATGTATACCGGCATAGACGTTTTCGTGTTGCTAAGTATACCAGGATTTATTTTGGCAGGAAACCTTATGAACAAGGGGGGACTTACAGAAAAGATCATTGGATTTTGTAATCACCTACTCGGGCATATTCGAGGAGGACTATCTCTGGCGAATATTGGCTCATCAATGCTTTTTGCGGGCATTTCCGGAACGGCTGTGTCAGATACAGCCAGTATAGGAGCGGTCATGATTCCCGCCATGAAGAAAGAAGGATATGACGCGGGCTTCTCCTGCGCGGTAACAGCTTCCTCATCTACTGTGGGGCCAATTATCCCACCCAGTGTGCCTATGATTATAGCGGCGACTCTTAGTGGTTTGTCAGTGGGAAAACTCTTTCTAGCTGGTGCAATTCCTGGCTTTATGTTGGGTCTGGGAATGATGGCAGTGGCTTATTACATTTCGCGAGTAAGAAATTATCCCAAGCATCCTAAGAGCTCGATTGGGCAAATAGCTAAAGGATTTATCGATACCTTTTGGTCATTACTGATGACCTTCATTATTCTTTTTGGAATTATTGGAGGTGTTTTTACCCCTACAGAAGCATCCGTCATCGCCGTACTTTATGCGTTGTTGATTGGCGTATTTGTCTATCGTAAGTTGAATTTTAAGAACGTGCTGAAAGTCACGCTGGACTCCATGAAAACCTCCGCTTCTCTCATGGTCTTGATTGGCTTTGCCAACCTTTTCGGATGGATACTGCTTACGGAGAGATTACCACAGGAAATTGCGGGGAGCATTCTTGATTTTACGCAGAACAAGTATTTGGTTTTGCTGATTATAAATGTACTTCTGATTTTCGTAGGGACATTTATGGAGACGATAGCGGCTTTAATGGTGCTGTTCCCTATTCTGCTGAAAGTAACTGAAGCAGTAGAAGTTGACCCTGTTCATTTTGCAGTAATTGCAGTTCTTAATTTGATGATAGGATTAACGACTCCACCGATTGGAGTATGCCTTTTTGTATCCTCAAGTATTGGCAAGGTGTCGATAGCGAAAGTCAGCAAGTCAAGCCTTCCCTTTCTTGGAGTTTCGATAGTTGTGTTGATTTTGGTTACCCTGTTTCCCGAGATATCTCTGTTTTTACCCAATCTTTTTTCAAAATAATTAACCCATTACCTCAAATGTTGAACTTCAAATTATGCGCGTTAGTAATAGGTCTTATGCTTTCGACTACTTTGCTCACAGCTCAGACGCTTCCATATCTGAAAACTGAGAATGGAAGAACGCAGCTCATTGTTGATGGAAAACCATTTTTAATGCTTGCCGGCGAATTGTCCAACTCTGCAAGTGGAAGTATCGAAGATATGAATCCATCAGGAACCCCACTTCCTCGCAAAGTGTATAAACCAGCCAAAGGCACTCTTGGGAATTATTCTTCTCAGAACATGGCTTACACTGGAAGCGTTTGGGATCAAATGGAAGACTTGAATGTCAATACGGTATTGGCTGTTGTTTCCTGGGAAATGATCGAACCCGAGGAAGGCAAATATGACTTCTCAGTTGTAGATGCCATGCTTGAAGGAGCAAGAAAAAAAGACATCAAATTAATTCCACTATGGTTTGGTACCTGGAAAAACGGCATGTCGAGCTATGTGCCTTTGTGGGTAAAGCAAGACTACAAGCGATTTCCAAGAACGAAAATCAAGAAAGAGGGGAGTATAGAAGTCGTATCTACTTTCAGTAAGGAGGCACTTGAAGCCGACGCAAAAGCTTTCACCGCGTTTATGCGTCATATCAAAAAAGTAGACAGTAAGGAACAAACTGTGATTATGGTGCAAGTAGAAAATGAAGTAGGTATTTTGGGAGATTCCCGAGATCGGTCTTTAACTGCTGAAGAAGCTTTCAATGGTTCAGTTCCTAAGCAGCTAGTGGACTACCTAAAATCCAACAAGGAGTCACTTATTCCTGAGTTGGCGGAGATTTGGGCTGCTACCGGTTACAAAGAATCTGGAACCTGGCCCGAGGTGTTTGGCTCCAGCTCCTGGACCGATTTGATTTTCATGGCATGGAACTATTCTGTTTACATGAATGAAGTTACGAAGAGAGGCAAGGAAGTGTACAATCTTCCCATGTTTGTAAACGCATGGCTGGAGTACCCGAGTGAACCATATCCCGGAGGTTTCCCAAGTGGAGGTCCTGTGCCACGAGTGATGGATATTTGGAAAGCAGGAGCCCCGGATGTTGATTTTATGGCACCCGATATTTATGGCACCAATTTCATTGAATGGTGCGATAAATACACCAGCCAAGGCGACCCGCTTTTCATTCCAGAAACGTGGTGGAATAAACCGAAATACGTTCAATTCATGTTTTATGCTCTGGGACACTATAATACTCTGGGAGTTGCTCCTTTTGGCGTAGATCGCATTGACCCTCTTGAAAACCCTCCCCTAAAGGAGATGTTCAGCGTAGCAGAATACCTGGCACCAGAAATTCTAAAATATCAGGGAGACCGAAGCAAAATGGTCGGTTTTATGCTTGATCTGGATAATCCGTCTCAAGAGTTTGAAATGGAAAATTATTATGTGAAAGCAGAACTCTATTCTCGAAGAGGAAAAATCATGGTGGATGATGCATTTGGAATGATCATCAAAACAGGAGAAAACGAATTCACTATATCCGGTACACGAGCCACTATCAGTTTCCGTCCTAAAGAAGGAGAAGAAACAAAAGCCGGAATTGGCCCGGTGGATGAATATGAATATCACAATGGCAGGTGGATCAATCGCAGAAGGTTGGGAGGAGATGAGACGAACCGTGGTAGAGCCGTCTATATGCTTATGGATGGAATAGGCATTCAAAAGGCCATTGTTTATAAATACAATTAAATAAAGAAAACGAACCGATCACCTAAAGATGAAAACCCTACAATTACCAATTTTAGTCCTCGCTATTCTTCTGGTTGGCTGCCAAAGTGCAAAGAAGGACGATGAGAAAAAAATAGCAGTAAATGATACATATGAAATGTTTTGTTCTAGTTGTCATGGGAAACAACTTCAGCGTTTCAAAGTATTAAATACCAAAGAGAAAGATTTGGATTATATCAAAGGGACGATTGTCAAAGGTAAGCTTAGTGTAGGCATGCCACCTTTCGGTTCATCACTTAATGAAGAACAGGTAAGTAGTCTAGCCGAATTTATCAAGGAGTATGACTACTCGGATAACAACATTTCCAGCGTGGATAGTACGAATAGACCGTACCGCTTAGAAACAGTGGTGGATGACTTGGAAGTGCCTTGGGGTCTGGAGTTTCTTCCGGATGGAGATTTACTAATTTCAGAGCGAAAGGGGTCGCTAATTCGGTATTCTAAATCAATGGGTAAGACCGAAATCAATGGTATTCCGCCCGTACTGGCAGTTGGGCAAGGAGGGCTTCTAGATATCAAACTTCATCCTAATTATGCAGAAAATGGATGGTTGTATATAGCCTATTCTTACATCAGCGTGAAGGACACTAGCAGTGGAAATACTGCGATTATTCGGGCAAAGTTAGAAGATGGTGCACTTACCAATATAGAAGAACTTTATAAAGGCACTCACGCAAATAATACCAACCGTCACTATGGCAGCAGAATCGTTTTCGATTCGGAAGGATTTCTCTATTTCTCCAATGGAGACAAGGCTCAGCGTGATGATTTTCCACAGTCTCTTGACAATACCAATGGTAAGATCCATCGCTTACATGATGATGGCCGGGTGCCGGCAGACAATCCATTTGTAGATCAAGAAGGAGCAATTGCCTCCATCTATTCCTACGGTCATCGCAATCCTCAAGGATTAGCCATTCATCCTTTTACTGGAGATATATGGGAGTGTGAGCATGGTCCAAAAGGAGGAGATGAGATCAACATCATTCGCAAGGGGCTCAACTACGGATGGCCGATCATTTCGTACGGTATCAATTATGATGGTACCAATTTTACTGAAATCACAGAGAAGGAAGGAATGGAGCAGCCCATCCACTATTACGTGCCTTCCATTGCAACATGTGGTATGGCATTCGTAGACAGTAAGATTTATCCGGGTTGGGAATCCAACTTGCTTATTGGTTCGCTTAACTCTAACTATCTGGAGCGTCTCGAACTGAACGGCAACAAGGTAATCTATCAGGAAAAACTGTTGGAGGAACTCGACTCCAGGGTTAGAAATGTGAAAATGGGGCCTGATGGATATATCTACGTAAGTGTAGAAGAACCAGGAAGAATCTTAAAATTATTGCCATCTCAAAATCCACAGTAAATTTTAAAACATGTTGAAAAAACAATTTTTTTGGTTTGCATTGATCCTTTGCGCTTGCACGCCGAGTAAGCAAAAAAAAGCGTCAGCTGAGAAAGAAGTTAACGCTGTTCCAGCAGGAACGCTGGAAGTAGTGGCTGAACTCAATGTTTGTCCAGGAAACATTGCACTTTCCAAAGACGGACGCATATTTCTCACAACACATGGCATGAGGCAGGAGCGTATCCAGTTGCTTGAGCTTTTGGATAACAATCAGTATCACCCCTTTCCCGATTCCAGTTATCAGACCGATCCGGGTCATCGATCACTGGATAAGTTTGATACGCCGCTTGGTACGTTTGTCGATCACAAAGATCGCCTATGGACCATTGATGCTGGCTTTGGGCTAGGGTTGAAAGGAAGGCTTTTCGCTTTTGATATCAATACGGGAGAAGAACTCTACCGCTTTGATCTACCATCGGAACTTACTCCTCCTACTAGCTGTGTTCAAGATCTGGTTGTCGATGAAAAGAACGAATGGGTTTATCTATCAGATTCGGGAGATCCTGGTATAGTAGTACTAGAGATTGCCACCGGTGAGTGGAGAAAGTTTCAGGATATCACGATGCAGCCAGAGCAGAAGATGATGGTGATCAATGGTGATTCCATCCGAGTCAATGGCGGCCCCTTTATCATTGGTATGAATCCTATATCCATTTCTGTAGACAGAGAAACGATTTATTATGGAGCAATGAATGCCAACAAATGGTACGGTTTAGAGGCTGCACTTTTTAGAAACAAAGTAAGTGATGAAGACCTCTCTTCGGCAGTTAAAGTGATAGGGGATAAGCCGTTTTGTGATGGTGTTTCTACTGATAGCAAAGGGCGTCACTACCTTAGCAATATGCAAGAGCACAGTATCGATGTGCTGGATTCAGAAGGTAATCTTTCTCAGCTGGTGCAGGATGAGCGTATCGATTGGCCGGATAATGTTCGAGTAGGGCCCGACGGCTGGTTATATATCTCCACCAACCAATTGTACAAAGCATCACCATTCACTGGAGGAGAAGATCAGGCTGTGAAGCCCTACCATATTTTAAGAGTTAAGATGTAGGGAGTTTTAGAGTGTGTAATCTCAACCAAAAAAATAGCAGATACACCTTTTGTCAGTCGAGCTCAAGACTTAAAGACTGGCGACTAATTTATACTTATTCAAACAAGATCATCACCTAAAGATCTCAAACAACAACTATTAACCTTTATGCGGATCGACTAGCTTATCGTTAGTTCTTAGAGAACCGGTTCCAATTCCAACATTGCCTGTAGATGGGAATGTGTTTTGTGAATACCCATTTAAAACACAAAGGATTATAGAAATGGTGACTAGTGATTTTTTCATAGCAATGATTTTAAATTGAGAGGTTAACTGAAGGATTGGTTTAGCTATTTGAATTGTGAATTCATAAAGCAAAACGGTGATCTGCTACAAGTTTGTGTGTTTCCGTGGATATTTAACATTGACTTCATTCAACTCATCGAAATTTTCAATTCAAAAACAGTACTCGAACAGATATTTTCTATCTTAGAAACTCATCTACTAACCGCTAGGATTTGAAACACTTTTTAGCCTGCATTATTTTCTTTTTTGTTTCCACTGCATTTGCCCAAGATTGGGTTGTCGCCTACCAAAACTCTGTAGACTACTACGAGAATTTTGAATCGGAGAAGGCCAGAGATGAGGCTTTGGCTGCTTTGGAATCTTACAGGCAGACGGTAGCGGAAGAGGACAAGAATCTTAGTGCAATCCTAAGACAGCTCTCTGTGGTTTATTATGATTTGGATGAACTGGATCAGGGCTTGGACTATGCAATGCAAGAGGTAGGATTGCTTCAAAAGATTGAGCTTACGGATGATTTAAACTATACCAATGCGATCCAAAACCTCGCACTTATAAGGCTTGGGAGAGGCGAATATGGAGCTGCAATGCCACTTTTGAGCACGGCTCTAGGTTTGATCAAATCCTTTTATGCACTCGATTCATATGAAGTAGCGATCGCCGAAGGCAATCTTGCTATTGCTCTTTTCAATCTGGAAAAAGATGATGAAGCCAAATCACTGTTTCAAAACTCAATAGCCGCTTTGGATGCTTTTGAGGAAGTGGGGGATGATTACTACAACATCGTCTACAACTACGCTTCTATGCTTGCTGTCGATGGGTTTTATGAAGAGGCTCTTCAGTATTTCATCGTAATGGAAGACTACTACAATTATGAGACTCCCAATTTTGAATATGGAAGTATTTTGATCAAAGTAGGAGATATGCTCGATTACACCGGGAAGTTTGTTCAGAGTGTAGAGAAGTATAAACTATCTGTTCAGAATTTTGAGCAGATGAGCGAGCAAGGTTCTCCCGAATATGCCATTGCTCTCAATAATCTGACCCTTGAGCTACAGAAGACCGGTTCCTTCGATGAAGCAAGAACACGGATGGATGAGCTACTGGCTCAAAGAAAAGAAGAGAAAGAAAATGACCCTGTTTCGTACGTAACTGCACTTGCAGGATCGGCCAATCTTTTGATTCGAAATGGCGAAACGGAAAAAGCAGAGTCAAGCTTACTCGAAGCACTGCAGATCTATTCAGATTATAATCTGAGCAAGGGTTTGACTTACGTTAATGTTCTTGAAAGTTTGGGCGGCATTAATCTGGCAAACGGAAATTTTGCGTTAGCAAAATCCCAAGTGAAAGAAGCTACTTCTTTGATGGAGTCAGGTAACTACAAATCAAAGGAGTATTCGCTTTTCAATCTCAATGCCAAGATTTTAGCTCGCGAAGGAAAATTTGAGGAGGCTAGAGAGCTGGCAGAAAAATCTCTTGCCAATTGTAAGATTCGGTTTGGAGGAGAAGCGATTCAAACGGCTTTTGTGAAGAACTCTCTGGCGAGCATTGTCGCTCAGCTCGGAGATTATGAACTTGCGGAAACGCTTTATCAGGAAATTATACCAGCATTTAGCGAAGCGTATGGAGGAGCACATCCGGAAAGCGCCAAGGTGCTCGCCAATTACTCGTCGCTGCTACAACTAAAGGGTAGTTACTATACAGCGGAGTATTACTTGAAGCGAGCCATGCATATCAAGAAACAGGTGTACGGTTTAGAAAACCCTGATTACCTGGCTACCTATGAAAATTTGGCACTGCTGTATCAGCAGACGGCAAGATTCACTTCCGCCAATCAAATATTAGAGGAGATCAAAACTACAAAAGAAGCCACTTTACTATCTGATGACCCATCATTGGCTTACACCTATTTAAATCTTGGGATCATTAAAAAGGAGATGGCGGATTACACGGCTTCTGAGGGATACTTCAGAAAGGCTCGAGATATTTTTTCCATTGCGGTTGGAACCAAGCATGTGTTTTATGCTTCTTCCTTGGATAACCTCGCACTTCTCTATCAAAAAATGGGGAATACTGCTTCTGCCAAACCACTCTTCAAGGAGGCATTAGGTATTTACGAAAGCAATTTCGGGAAGTTGAATATTGATTATGCCACCGCAACGGAAAACCTTGCGACCATTTATAAAATGGAGGAGAACACAGAAGAGGCTAAAAAACTACTCGAAGAAGTTTTGAAAATTGATGAGCAAATCCTTGGAACAGAGCACCCTCTCTATTCAAAAACGCTGCACAACCTTGCGACTATTTACGAAGAAAATGAGGAGCACGAAAAGGCTGAGGAACTGTATCAGAGAGCATTAGAAATAGATGAAAAAGTATTCGGAGCGAATCATCCATCTTATGCCTCTACGCTTTACAATCTTGCTGTTCTTCAGCAGGAGCTTGAAAAATATGATTTGGCTAAGCAGTCCTTTGTGGACGTAGTGAATATCCGAAAAAGTGTACTAGGTGAGACGCATCCTGACTATGTTCTCTCTCTATACGGGTTGGCTCATATTCTTCATAAAACAGGTGATTTTGAAGAAGCACTGGTTCCTTACCGAGAAGTAATTGAGCGATATCTGGAAGAAATTCAAGAATACTTCCCCGCTTTAAGTGAAAGCGAAAAGAGCGCATTTTATGGAAAAATAAGACCCGTGGTTGAAGCTTACCTTGATTTTGGAGTTGAGTTTGTTTTGTTAAATAAGGGAACAAAGGAGGAGCAAGAAGAGATGGTCGGCAGTCTCTACAACTTGCAGCTCTCCACAAAAGCATTATTGCTTAATGCTTCCAATAAAGTAAGAAACAGGATCAACGGAAGTGGCAATCAAGAGCTGATCGATCTCTTCAATGAATGGATTGCTTTGAAAGAAAACATTGTTAAGGCGTATGCCATGTCCAGGGAGGACGCAGAAAAAGCCGGAATTGATATTCAGGTTTTAGAAACAGACGCCAATGATAGGGAAAAAGCACTTTCGCAAAAGAGCTCAGAGTTTGCGGCAGAATTTGAGAAGCAACACATTACATGGGAACAAGTACAATCTAAATTAAAGCCGGGCGCAGCTGCAATAGAAATCATCCGAGTAAAGAAGAAAGTAAAAATGGATTCTGTGCTTTATGTCTCCTTGATTTTGGATTCGAAAGCAGGTTCTACTCCTAGTATGGTTGTGAATGCTAATGGTGTTATGATGGAAAACCGAGGCTTCAAGGTTTATAAAAACTCAATTGTTTATAAGGTCAAAGACACCAAGTCATTCCCGCTTTTTTGGGAGGGAATAGATCAGGCAATAGCTGAATCTACAAAGGAACTTTTCCTTTCTGCTGATGGTGTTTACAACAAAGTCAATATCTCTACACTCTATGATGGGACTAAGAGTGATTATGTTTTGGATAAGTACAGCATTCGATTACTGAGTAATACCAGAGAGTTAGTAGATGCACAGTCCGAACCTAATCCTGACAACCAAGCGCTCCTTTTTGGATTTCCAAAGTATAATTTGACCGCTGCAGATGTGGCAAAATCACCATCTATGGTGACAGATGATGCTTCCAGATATAGTTTTGGAAGTGATATTGCTGAGCTGCCGGGCACACTGGAGGAGATTAATAATATCGAGACTATTTTGAAAGCTCATTCATGGGGTTATAACAAGTTTATATCTGCAGGCGCTTCCGAGGAAGAAATCAAAAAGATTCAGAGCCCAAAGATTTTGCATATTGCGACTCATGGGTTTTTCCTTTCGGATCTTAAGCAATCAAAGGAAGATGCAGGGCTTGATAGTCGAAGTACAAAATTTAATCCCCTCTTGAGGTCTGGACTTCTTTTGGCGGGAGCAGAGAATACGATACGAAAAGAAAGTATCGCTGGTGAGGAGGATGGAATTTTGACAGCCTACGAAGCAATGAACCTCAATCTGGATAACACTGATATAGTCATTATGTCAGCATGTGAAACGGGACTTGGCGAAGTGAAGAATGGAGAGGGCGTGTACGGGCTACAGCGATCTTTCGTAGTGGCCGGGGCAAGCAATTTGGTGATGAGTCTTTGGAAAGTAAATGACGCCACCACACAGCTACTTATGACCAGTTTTTACAAAAATTGGTTTTCCGGTCAGCCAAAGCTGGAGGCCTTTAATAATGCTATTCAAGAAGTTCGTGCTAATTTTAAAGAACCATATTACTGGGGAGCATTTGTAATATTGGGCAACTAACCAACCATGCACAAGAAGATTATCATTTCAATACTAATATTGGGTTCTGTCCTAAGCGTCAAAGCACAGATTCCCGATACACTCAAAACGTTTTCTGATACGCTGCGATACTTCAAGAGTACAGCCAAGCCGATTCCCGAACTTAATAGTTCATCTATAGAGTATGCTCCTTCAATCTCAGCAGATGGACGTACGATGATCATCGAGTCAAATCGGGATGGGCGCTATAAATTATATGACTCCAAACTGGTAAATGGCAAATGGACGACTCCAGTACCTATAGATGCAATCAATAACTATGGAGATTCCACGGATTTAATCGGGGGGCCGAGCGTGTCGTTTGATGGGAATACGCTTTTCTTTTTTGCTTCATTCAGAGAAGGACTCGGTAGCGAAGATATCTATTATTCGGAGCGAACAGGAGACACATGGACTGATCCTAAGAATCTGGGTGCACCGATTAACTCAAGGGGTTATGAAGGCTTTCCGTCGATTTCTGCTGATGGAAAGACGATGTATTTCGTGAGACAAAATTTTGAAGGACCGTCTGATGAGGATCTTGCCAAAGAATGGGAGAACAAGGCTTGCTTTAGTATTTTGGTATCGAAGAAGAAATCCAATGGAAGCTGGGGTGCCCCGGAGCTTTTGCCTTACCCTGTTAATTTGGATTGTGAAAAAGCACCACGAATTATGGCGGATAACAGGACTTTGATCTTTGCATCGAATAGAGTTGGGGGAAAGGGGAATTTTGATCTCTATCAATCCCGGCTCAATGACGTTGGCGACTGGACCACTCCGCTGGCGCTGGACTACATTAATTCAGAGCGGGCCGATCAATTTTCAAGTATTTCAGCGCAGGGCGATCTCCTGTACTATGTTTATAATTCTGAGGATATCTACTCTGTCGAAATCCCTCATAAGTATCGCCAGTTCAAAAATGTGATCATTCAAGGATACATTCATAATGGAGAGACGGATGAAGGAGTAGGAGCTGAAATTACGGTTTCGGATGCTTTTACTTCCGCAGAGATCATGAAGATCACAAACAATCCGAGTGATGGGCGCTACACCGTGGTGCTTGCAGTTGGTAGCAATTACAATATTGAGGTCAAGTCTCCAGGTCACACATCCAAATCCCTTTTCTATGATTTGAGCGACGTGCATGAGTACAAGGAAATTGAACAGAACATTGAGCTTTTCAAAAGCGCAAAGCTTAATCTTAATATTTATGACAGTGATCTTTTTGAGCCTGTGCTCGCTAATATAAAGGTGAAAGAATCAGGAGCAAGCGAATTTGTGATAGACGTTGAGAATAATGTTTCTGGAAGAATCACGCTGGATCTTCCCATTGGTAAAAAGTATGAAGTGATCGTGGATATGAAAAACTTTGACAGTAAGCTTTTCTTGCTTGATGTGTCTGGGTTGGTGATCTATCCAGATTTTATCCGAGATATAGATATGGTTCCGCATAAGCGAGAGGTTCAGTTAAATGTAGCGGACCTGGTCAACAATGCCAAGGTTCGTTCACGCGTAAGAATTAGAAATCGCAATCGCGATGAAGTCATTGAAGTAAATGGAAATGAAACAGTGGCTTTGCGGGTCGGAGACCGCTATGAGATAGAAGCAACAAGTGATAGAGGGTACGCTTTTAATAGCGCTGTGATTGACATTGTGCCGGAAGGTGAGGAAGCAGCTTTCGGAGATAATGAGGGGGTTGTTGTTATTACTGCCGCTGGGCCCGGAGCTACTATTTCTCCAGCTATTGACATGAAACTTCAGCCTCTTCTGGTAGGGACTAACCTTACGCTGAAGGATATCCTCTTTGAGTCGAATTCAGACCAGCTGAATGAAATTTCTTACGCCGAGCTTGAGCGTGTGGTAGGGCTGATGAAACAAAACGATGCATTGAAAGTAGAGGTAGCTGCCTATACTGATGATGTCGGATCAACGGCTTACAATAAGGCGCTTTCTGATAGAAGAGCTGCTAGCGTGGCGAGGTATCTCAAGGAAAGTAAGATTCCAGATGATCGATATACAGCCAAGGGCTATGGGGAGGATCAGGCCATTTTCCCCAATGACACGGAAGAGAACAGGGCCAAAAATAGAAGGGTTGTTTTGAAAATATTGGATATATAATTTGGGTATTGCCATGAGCAAGTTTGTAATAACATTATTTATTGTGCTGGCCTCTATTCAGGTTTTTGGTCAGAGAGTAAAGTATGAGGATGATCTACATAGAATCCTTACACTGTCTCCTGGAGGAGAGATCGCTGAGTTGGGATTATGGCTTGCTAAAGAGCCCACTAATCCAAGCATTTTCCTTCAGATGGCATTGGTATATGAGAAGCGTTATCAACAAGGTGACCCGCTTAAGGACTATGCTTATAAAATAGGGAATGCAAAACTGGCGTTGGTTGCATTTGAGCGAACGGAACAATACATCACTGAAAAGGATGTGAAAAAGAATAAAGACGCCTATTATAATTTTGGTATATACGACTCTAAAGGCAAGTTCTATGTTCCATATGATTCGGTGATAAGTAAAATCACAAGGACAAAAGTTGAGATCAATGAGTTTGTAAAATATGCCCCCGAAATATACCAACAGTTTACTCAGAGCTTCAGTAACTATGATCAGGCACACAAAATTTATGCTCGGATATTGGGAGAATATCCAACTTTCAAAGACCTCTACTTGCTTTACAATGAAGAGGTGGACGCGGAGTTTGAGCAATTAAAGTCGGAATACCTGACTGCAGTCGATCATTTTGAAAAATATGTGGCAGCCTCCGATAGTTTTGATATTGGATATAAGCAAAACCTCATAGTTGATGAGATCAATACATACAGACTTGATGGTCCTGAATCGGAGATCAATTTCTTAAATCAGGAAATTCAAGTGTGGAACTATGCCAAGTGGGTTGATGATACAAGACTTAAGATTAATGATGAAATTGGTGCGTTGAGAACGAGCCTTTCGGCTGAAAATATTCGCATTGATACCAAGATCAAAGATGCAATTCCCGATTACGTTCGTGACAATTTTGAACCCCTCAAAGTCTCAAAAGAGGTTTTATTCAACCTTAGGAAGTACGACCTTAATTCGGTAGTAGAACCTCTCTTTCTGTATAAGCAACGCGAACATGACCTGATTTATCACAAGCTCCAAAGTGAGAGCATTGATACAAGTGCTACTGTGGATGTAGAAAGGAAATTATATCTATATGGCCAATTGATTAATAAGGTCAGATTAGCAGATAGCACGTTAGCAGATGTAACACGAAGAAATACTGATCTCTCTTATGAGAAGTACACATCATTTATCGATACTCACTATAGTGGGGTGAGTGGAATTAATGAATTCGCCGGTCGGAAGATGAAAGAAAATGCAGGAAGCGTTCAGGAATCGGTTGATAAAATACGAACATACATTTATGAAAAACTTAGCCCCGACACTGTACTGAGCCAGGTGGCTTATAAGAAATTCAATATTCCCATGCAGGTTCAACAACCGATTGAAAATGAGTTTTTAACTAATGAATTGATCACAACCAATCTCCTCAATACGTTTGACGGATCATCTGTGTTAGCCGGTATTTATAAAAATGAGAAAGAAGGAAAAACTCAGGCCTACGTTTGTGGAATCACAGCAGAGAATGAAGTTGCCTGGTACAATGACTATTTGCTGATACAAGACAGCTCTGGTGGGTTTGATTCTGACACTCGAGTAGCAGTCATTGAGTTTGTTCCTGGAGGTATTGCTTTTGTATTGAATGGTTCGGATTCTACTGGTTTGAATAGAATCAATCACTTAATGATTGTAGACGAAACAGGAAATATTACCCTGAGTCGACACTTACTTCTGAGTCAGTATCCCAGAGCAATGAATTATAGCTCAAAGGATAATTCGTTGATTATAACCTATAAAGGAGATGAATTTTCAGAAACGATATTCAAAGAATCAGAACTTATTATAGCTTCATATAATATACTGGGAGATATGCTGTGGCAAAAAAGGAAAGGCTATAAGGGAGACATTGTCGGCCTGGTTGAGACAGATGAAGCCTATATTTTGACAGGCAACTACAGCGAGATGAAAGATAAGGATGGGAGGATTCAAAGAGCAGGGACAAAGAACACAGACAGCAAGTCCTTTGCGATGAGCATCTCCAGATCAGGTGAGATCAATGATACAAAGCTGATAGACTACCCAACCCCTTTCTTCACTTCGATCAACTACAAAGTGAGCGATGATTGTATTAACCTGTTCGGGTCGAAAGGAGATTATGAAAAGAAAATCACCCTTGATGCTGACGACCAGGACGCCTTTCACCTAATTTTGAACAGTGATTTGGAAGTGCTTAGCAACTCGCTTAAATAAGCTAGTTGACGCTTATCAATTTCACATCAAAGAGCAAGACAGAACCTCCGGGGATTCCATTGAAGTCGTTGCTGCCATAGCCCAAATGAGAAGGTATTAGCAGCATGCCGTTTCCTCCTTCCTTAAAGTAGGTGATACCTTCGGTCCAACCTCCGATTACTCTTTGCAGATTGAATGAAATCCCAAGCGCGTTACTTTCGTCAAACACGGTACCATCTACATAATATCCTTTGTACGCTACTGTTACATTAGAATTAAAACTTGGCTGCTGACCTGACCCTTGATTTTCGATGATGTAATATAAGCCGGATTCACTTTTCTCAGCAGTCAAATTGTTGTCATTCAGATAGGTCAATATTTGCCGATCATTTTCAGCTACAAAGTCTTTCTCCTTATCATCATTGCATGAAACGAATAGAACCAAAGTAGATATTATAGAGTAAAAGAGGTATTTCATAATTTGCTTAATGGTAAGGAGTATTTAATATAAGGTTGGCAAAAGTAAGTGATAAGTAAAATTTACAACCGATGAAGTTTTAAAGATAACTACGAGAGTCGGGAAAGAAACATCTTTTGTGCGATCTCAATTTATTCAGGGTTCTCAGTGCAATTAGATTACTCTTGGGCTTTCCCCTTATAGAAGATGAAATGTAATCTAGCTCGGGACTTGACCTCTTTGCCGTTAATTCTTAAGGCGTTCCATTTTTTTCGTGACTTCCAGATGGTTTCAATCACTCTAAAATCAATTTCCTGATTAATCCCTTGCACAATTTGGATTCTGGAAACATTCTTGTCCATCACGTCAAATTCCACTATCAGCTCTCCAGTAGGGATATCCAAAACATGGTTGTCGTCAAACTTAAAGAACTTAGTAAAATAGCCTCCAAAATCGTAATAAGGAGAATAGTCATAAGTCGGGCGAGGCGTGAAAAAATCGGGTGTGTTAGGGATGACATACCTGTAGTTCTCATTTACTTTTCCTTCAAAAGTGATGTGTTCTATTAGGATTAATCCTAAGTCTACAAAAGGGGCATTCGAAACAAAATCATCAAGGTATTTTTTCTCATTGTCAAAGTGATAAAAAATGGTTTCGTCATCCAGACCTTGAGTTTGCAATACAAGTTGATCTTCCGATAATGACACTACATAATAAATTGACTCAGGCATGAGCAAGATGTCTTTAGGATCAAGGTCAAAATAATGCTCCTTAAATAACGGATACATTTCGAAAAAGAACCCGTCAAAGGGGGAGAGCGTGATTTTGAGAGCGTTTTTTTCAAACTTAAACTTTAAGAATGAGTTTGAAGAGCCGAACTTACCCTCCGAGGGCTCCCCATTCGAATCCAGGATTTTCACACAAAGCCAAGTCCCTTGTATGTCTTTTCTTAGCTTGCTTGCTTGTGCAGAAAAAAGACTAAACGCTAGAAAGGCGAGTATTAAAATTGATCTCATCAAAAATTTTATACGATAAAAGAATGGAGAAGATGCGGGTTGACTGAATTAACGCATGATTATTCGGAATTTTATCGAGCCCGTATGTTCTCACACGTTTGAGTAAGTTTCAATTGGTAAAAGTAGCGACAAGCATGTTATTCTTTGGATGAGCTTTCTGAGGTTATTTTGTTTTTGACTAAATTGAAAAGTGCGCTTTCTACTACTATTCATAGCGATTCTACTATTTTCATGCAATCGAGACGATCCGTTTGCAGGTGGCAAGGATGATATTGATTTTCCTCCACGAAGAGAAACGATTACTTTTCCTTGCAATAAATTTAACGGAAGTGTGGAGTGGGAGGAATGCACTCCAGTGGTCCTTGATTTGTCAGCGCCCAAATATAGAAATCTTGCCTCGGCGACTATGACTTACGTCTTAGTTACTACAAGAGGTAACTCACACATGATCGCTGAACTCTACAATAAAACAACAGGTAGAAGCATTGTGCTAAGTGAAGTGATTTCAAGAGTAGAAGATTCAATTGATTCACGACCAAAGACCGTTGATATTCTGGATCAGCTTCCATTGGAAAGGTCAGAACTTGTGATTCGTTTTAGAAATTCCGAAGATGGCCCTCAGGGCTATATCAACAATTATTCTTTTCTGACCTTGACTTATAAGCAGTAAGCAGCTTAGCCGTTTTGTCATTCCTCACTGGAAACGGTGAATCAGGATCAAGCAATATTGTTGGGGAGGGTATACATAAGTTTTAAGAAGAAGATTAATTAATCAGCTTTGTTTTCATTATCCTAGTCACGCCAGTATGTCGTCTATGAGAAGATCGATTCCCTCGGGTCGCACGGCCAGTGAATGACCTTCAGCGTGTAGATCGAGCGGTGAAATGCTTAAGTGCTATCAGATCAATAGGCTTGATATCAAGAACTCAACCCTTCAACGAAACCTCGTAATTGAATTATTTTAAGTCCCTTCACAGTTTACGCTTGATACGTGAATCAGCGATACTAGAGCCTTTTTTGTGACGGGTTAAAATATTGATCCGCAAGTTTGAAGGTGAAAATCTCACTTAAAATCATTTTCAATACGAATATTATAATACGAATAAGCGCAAAAGGTTGTTCATTATGATTTTTGAAAATACCAATTACTTTATCTCCACACAAACTTCATTAATCATGATAAGAAAATTACTTCTAACCGCATGCGTGCTGACTCTGGTTTCGGGTCTGCTGCATGCGCAACCATCAAATCCGCCTGCTCCAGGAAGCTGGACAGTGGTAGACCCACTCACTGATAATTTCAGTAGCTTCAATTCATCAAAATGGGTAAAACGGAACCACGATACAGGACCTGAAGGTCACCGCTGGGCTGGCAGGAGGCCAGGTAAATTTTACACTTCTCAATCTAGTGTTCAAAACGGGAAATTAAGAATTACAGCTACAGCAGCCTGGGATCCGGGCAATGAGCAAACCAATTGCGATTACTGGATAAAGACGGGGTTTGTCTATTCTCAAACCAAGATGAAAAAGGGCTGGTATACCGAGTGTAGCATGAAAGCTTCTGACCTGTCAATGGCTTCTTCGTTTTGGCTAAAACTGGGTACTCAAAACAATCAGGAGATTGACATTACCGAGACCTATGGAAATGGATTTAATACCAGATGGTGGGATGACAAAATCAGATCCAACACTCACTTTTTCCAAAACGGGACAGACTTTGAGACGAAACCAGCTCCAATAGATGTTGCGTCTTCTTCTGCGGATTTTCCCAGAAACAGATATTACAGATTAGGAATGCATTGGAAAAGTGCCACTCAAATGGATATATACATCGATGGAGTCTTCAAGCTTACTATGAATACAGCTCAAGGTAAGTTGATTCAGGAAGACCTGAGACTTATTTTCGATATGGAACCGTTTGTGCCTGCATGCAGCTCAGGTCCAGGTGCGCCACTATACGAACACATCCGGCCTAATAATCCGACCAGAAGAAATTACATGGAAGTTGAATGGGTCAAAACATGGAAACCGGCTACCACAAGTTCTGGAGCTCCGCTGAATAAGCGAATAGCATTTAGGAAAACAGGTGGGGACTTTAAGCACGTAACCGCTGAGAAAACAGCCAATGACAATCATCTCTTGGCTCGAGGTAATTCAAATGCATCAAGTATTGGGGCGTGGGAGAAATTTGATGTTTCGAGCCATCCGCAGGGAGGAGTTGTCCTAAAAGCACTATCAAATGGTAAATACGTACAATCCAATGGAGCAAATCAAAATGTAGCACTGAAGGCCAAGGGGAATTTTAAGGGTGATTGGGAAAGGTTTGAATGGAAAAACAAAGGAACCAACAAAATGGCTCTTAAGAGTGTGAAAACTGGGAAATGGGTACAAGCTGCTTGGAATACGAGCAATGCTATATTGTATCCAAAAGGTCAATCTGATCAAGGATGGGAGACTTTTGAATACACCATATTAGGGAATGCTTCCAGACTTGGGGGAGATGAAGAAGCGGATTTTGTTGCTGACTTTGAAGCCAAGGTCTATCCAAATCCAGTTGTTGGCAGAGCGGTTTATATTGATATGATAATTCCAGAGTTTAGCGATGCTAACATCTCAATGTATACCCTGTCAGGGCAGATGGTTTATATAGAGGACTTTTCCGATTTAGAACAAGGAGGCTACACCATCCAGCTTGACCTTGACTTGATTGAAAACATGAAAAGTGGGATTTATCTAGTGAAAGTTAAAAACGGAGATAATGAATCAATTTCAAAAATAGTTGTACAGTAATATATGAGTTAGACAGAAGAAGCCATCTCATGATAGTTTGAGGTGGCTTTCTTTTAGCCCATTTGACAAATTTGCTTATTCTTTTATAAGCCTTCCTTTAGCGATAATCTCCTCACTTTGATTTTTGATTTGATACATAAAGACCCCTTTAGGAATCCCCACAGTCGAAACACTTGAAGTGGAATTGATCTCGGTTTGTTGCAATATCAGACGTCCACCTAAATCGTAAAGAGTTAAACTCATACCATCAATATCTGTGAGCACCTGCAGAAAGTCGCGTACTGGGTTCGGGTAAAGCTTGAGTGGGGTGTGTTTGCTGGTACTTAAAAGCCCAATGCCTGCATCAGAAACGAGGGGGTCTTTTCCCTGATCGTATTCATCTGAATTGTCCAGCCCATCTCCATCGGGATCATCGCTACCGTCAAAGAGTGTTCCCAATAGCTGTTCAAACTCCCAGGAATCTGGCAGTCCATCTTCATCAGTGTCCGCTTCGGTAAGACTAAAAGTTGGCATTTGAGCTTCCACAGATTTTAAATAATCTCTTAACGTTAGCAGCAGAGAAGTACTGATTTCGCTTGATGCGCTATATGTATTATTTGATTCATCTATGTCTTCATTCAGAGCATAATGCAACCGGTCTCCAGTTTCGTATTCTACCAGAAGCTTTTCATCACCATCTATGATCGCCGATCTTGGTGTTTTGTTAGCATTATTTTCATAATGAGGGGAGTGAAAGATGAGCGGTTGATCTTTGGTTAGTTCATTTGATGTACCATCTAGAATTCCCTTGAAGCTTGTTCCATCCAAATCGTTGGGAAGGCTCGACAAATCTCCACCTATTAAGTCTGCAATGGTTGGATAAAAATCATATCCAACAACAGGAGCGGATGAATGACTGTTTGCAGTAATTCCAGGTCCGGAAATAATCAAAGGAACCCTTATTCCTCCCTCGAAAATCATAGTCTTCCCAAGTCTCAGCGGGTCATTTGACGTCACATTGATTTGGCCCCCATTGTCAGAAGTGTAGATGATATATGTAGTGCCTTGAAGTTGCTGTTCTTCAATAAAATCTAAGATTAAACCTACACCAGCATCTAGATCCTCCGTCATGGCTGCATAGTCGGCACCATCATGATTGCGTCCTTTTGGTTTAGCTTCATATTTATCAAAAGAAGCTTGCGTTGATTCTATATCAGTATGCACGGCATAGTGCGATAGTCGTATATAAAAAGGCCTATCTGCTGCAATGGCCTCTGACATGAAGTCAATTCCTTTTTGAGTAATGTCAAAGATGCCTTTCGGATCTTCATTGATCGAAGAGCCACTATTTCCATCATTGTTAGAGTTAGCTCCGTCACTTTCATCGAATCCATGAGCCTCAGGCAGATCAGAGCCAAGATGCCACTTGCCGAAGTGGGCTGTGGTGTAGTTGTGATCAGTCAGAGATTTTAAGTATTCCGGAAGTGTAAATTCGTCGCTGGTGATACTGGTGCTACTCGAAGGCTCTATTAAAGTCTTACCACTTGTCACCATCGAGGAAGTATTGGTAAAGTGATTTCTTGCGGTAGTCTGCCCTGTGATAATACTCATCCTGCTCGGAGAACATTTCGGAGATGGAGCATAGGCGCTTGAGAATCTCATGCCACTTGCGGCGAGCCTTTCCAGATTTGGTGTTTCATAATAGTCACTTTTTGAATCGGGATTATCTGGATCCATTAAAACTGAGGTGCCGGTCCAGCCTTGATCATCAGCCAATATGAAAATGAAGTTGGGACTGTCTTGGGAGAAAGAAAGCTTTTGAATAAAAAAGCAGCTTAGCAGGAGAAAGGTATATTTCATGGTTTCTTATTTACTCACAGATATCTAATTATCAATGAGATCTTGAGTGTGTGATTTATGATTAGTGAGATCGTTTGCGCTGGCAGCTATCTAACTTTTGATAAACTTACAGAATTGAGAGTTAGACAAAGACAGATGCAAATGGTTTAATCAGACTTTTTGAAAGTTTCATTTTTCTACTGTTAACAACTTTAATGAGATGGCTATTTTCCTTAGCAATAAGCGTTTCCTTCTTTTTATACTATCAAGCCTTTTGTGGAGGGCATCTTCTCATGCCCAGTTTTTAGAAGTAAGTGCAGATGCAGGTATTGATCCGACTAAAACGCAAGGGAATTTTATCTCAGGAGGAGTCGCTTTTTTCGACTTCAACAACGACGGTTTTGAAGACATCTATATAACAGGCGGTGGGGAATCGGATTTGCTCTATGAGAATCAGGGGAATGGATTTTTTGAAGACGTTTCGATTACCATGGGATTAAATGCCCTTTTTGGAGCTAAGACCATGGGCGTTTACAGTGGAGATTTGGACAATGATGGGTTTGAGGATTTGATCGTGACGTCATTTATAGATCAGCGGACATTTTTACTTTGGAATAAGGATGGAATCTACTTTGAAGAAGGAGGAAGACAGGCAGGTCTTGAAGGGTCATTTTGGGGTAGTTCTGTTGCACTGGGAGATTACAATCTTGACGGACACCTGGATATTTATGTCTGTAACTACAATGAGGAAAGTACAGGAGATCAACTCTATACCAACAATGGAGATAAGACATTTACAAATAGCAGTGGATTGCTACGTGATGATGCCAATGGAGCAGCACTTGTTGCGGCATTCACCGATATTGATTTAGACGGAGATCCTGACCTTCTGCTGGGGAATGATTTTGGATACGATTATCAACCAAATAAACTGTTTGTCAATTATTATCCGAAACCCTTTTTAGTTGAGCAATCGGAAGCATCGTCATGGAATTTGGAAATTAACACGATGGGATTTGCGGTCGGAGATATTGACGAAGATGGAGACTTTGATTACTATGTCAGCGATATAGGCGACAACTTTCTTTTCATCAACGAAGGGGATTTGAAGCTTGAAGAAAAAGCACACGACCTTGGAGTTGAAGATGATAAGACGACTAGTTGGGGGGTGGCTTTTTTCGATTACAACAACGATACCTATCTCGACCTTTATATTTCAAATGGAGAACTCTCACCAATTGATAATGGCCATGTCAATAAGTTGTTTCAGGGAGATGGAGTCAGCTTTGTGGATGTTTCCAGTAGTCAGGAAGTAGGCAGTCCCTTTACCACCAGAGGATTAGCGATTGGAGACTATAATAATGATGGCAATCTCGACATACTAGGAGGCACTGTATTCAAAGGGGGAGACAGAGGCTATCACACATTGCTTTATCAAAATCAATCGAACCAATCCAATTGGTTAAAAGTGAAGCTACAGGGAAATGTAGCGAATAGAAGTGGAATTGGGGCATTCATAAAAGTGGTAATAGGAGAGAGGAGCTTCATAAGAGAATTGACCGGAGGAGGAAGCTATTTATCACATCATAGCAAAACCATCCATTTTGGGTTGGGAGAAGAAGATAATATTGATAGCCTGATCGTCAAGTGGCCGGGAGGAAATGTTGATGTTTTCAAGGACTTAAATATCAACCAAACCTATCTGGTTTCTGAGAAGAAAGAACTATTTCACTGGATTTCTGAAAGGAAAGTCATTGCAAGTAATGAGACGATTATACTTGAAGGAAAAGAAGTGACTACATCAGGAATATATACAGACACTCTTCAAACAGATGGGGCTATACGCACCATCCGGAAAACGAGATTATTTGTGGACGAAAATTTAGTCATTGAATTACCTCTGGATAATGCCTTTGATCCATTCGAAGAAACTTTGGTCAGTGTATCACCGAACCCATTTGACGGAGCATTTCAAATTTCGTTTGGAGAAGGGATGGTCAAAAATGGTTCTCGTCTGGAGATGAAGCTTTTAAATGCTGCTGGTCAGATGATATTGAAAGCAAATGGGGAGAATAGAATTTCAGAACCATTGTTTGTAAAAAATCTGAAAGAACTACCGCCAGGTATGTACTATCTGATTATTTCAGTAGAAAATAAGACCTACTCTCAAAAACTAATCAAGAGGTAGTTCCTTGGCATAAAACAAAAGCGGGAACGTTTTGGCAATCAATAATCTTGAAAATTCGAGTAATTTGTTCCTATGAGACGACCCCTTTATTATTTACTCCTGTTGATCTATTTAGGAAGCTGCAAGCCTGAAGAGCAAAATCAGCGACCCAATGTTATTTTAATCGTGACAGATGATCAAGGATATGGAGATATTGGTTTTCATGGAAACAACATCATAAGAACACCTCGGTTGGATGCTTTTGAAAAACAAGCCTTTGAGCTGACCAACTTCCATTCTGGTACGACTTGCACACCAACCAGAGCCGGGATTATGACGGGTCGTAATGCAAATAGAAATGGAGCATGGCATACCATAGCAGGAGCCAGTATCCTCAATGACGGAGAGCAAACCATTGCGGAAGTATTCAATTCTAATGGATATAAAACAGGCATGTTCGGTAAGTGGCACCTTGGAGATAACTATCCCTACCGTCCTTTTGATCGAGGCTTTGATGAAGTCTTTTATCACGGAGGAGGGGGAGTGCAGCAAACACCAGACTATTGGAACAATGACTATTTTGATGATACATACTTCAGAAATGGAGTTCCTGAAAAAACCAGGGGCTACTGCACCGACGTATGGTTTGATGAGACTATTAAGTTTATAGAAAAACAAGACGAAGACCCCTTTTTCATTTATTTAGCCACGAACGCTGCTCATGGCCCATTCAATGTTCCGGAATCTTACAGAGCCTCTTATGAAGGAGCAGATCTGAAGCCTCATCAGAAGAGGTTCTATGGTATGATTTCCAACGTCGATGACAACTTTGGGCGCTTGGAAGATTATCTCAAAGAAGAGGGTCTTTTTGATAACACTATATTGATATTCACTACAGATAATGGCACAGCTGGAGGAGATTCCTGGGACAAGGAAGAGCAGAAGCGATATGGCTTCAACCCTCTCAGAGGAACAAAAGGAAGTCATTACGATGGAGGACATAGAGTTCCTTTTTTGATCAGTTGGCCAAAAGGAGGTTTAGGAAGAGGAGCAAAGTCAAATGCCCTTGTTTCCCATGTAGACTTGCTTCCAACCCTTACAAATATGACCAGAGTGAATTTTGAACCTATCAAGCCTTTGGATGGTGCTGATATTTCAGGTCTTTTCGATCAATCGGTAGAAGATGAAGAACGGATGCTCATTGTGGATACCCAGAGAAACCAATGGCCAGAGCGGTACAGAAATCCATGTGTAATGCAAGGAGCCTGGAGGTTGGTGAATCATACTGAACTCTACGACACGGAAGCTGATTTGGCACAGAAAACAAACGTCGCTTCTAAGTATCCTGAGCGAGTACAGAGTATGCAAACCTTTTATGATCAATGGTGGGCATCAACAGAAAATGACTGGAAACACTCTCCACATTTCATTGGGACGGAAAACCAAAACCCGGTCATGATTACCATCCATGATATGCATCCAGATGATGAAAGTGACCCTATACCATGGAATCAAGTTCAGATAAGAGATGGCAAATTCTTTCCATCTGGTTTTTACAACCTGGATGTAAAGTCTACTGGAAAATACCAGTTTGAGCTATTCAGATATCCAGTAGAGACTGGCTTCAAATTGTCAGAGCGTGTGGAAGCTGTTGAAGAAACCCCTTCAGTCGATGGACTTCCATTGGGTAATGGAATACTTCCACAAGAAGCCTATCTTTCATTTGATGATAATAGACAATCAATGGAGGTTGATAAATCAGCTGTTTCGGCTAAGTTTGAAGTTGAGTTAAATTCAGGAATGATCGATTTAAGAGCAGGGTTTACTGGAGATCAAGGTAAAGAAATGTCAGCCTATTACATCCAGATAACCAAGATGTGATCAAAGCCGCATTATGACTTAAATCCTTCAAGCTAGAATTTTCCTGTTGACTATTTAGCTATAGCAGATATTTGTGAAACATGGAGCTTCAAGATGTTAAAAGGCTGGTTAATGGAGGTGAGAGTGAAACTGTCGAGTTTAAGCGAAAAGTAGCACACCCTGAAAAAATTGTAAAAGAGGCGGTAGCTTTCGCAAATACCAAAGGAGGGACACTGTTAGTCGGAGTAGACGACAATCAAACAATACCTGGCCTTAAGCATGCGGAGGAAGAGGATTATCTCATGCAAAAAGCATTGAGAGAACTTTGCAGGCCGAAGCTGACCTACGAGACTATCATCGTTAAACTAAATGAAAAACGATCAGTGCTCTGCTATCAAATTGGCGCCAGTTCTAACAAGCCGCATTATGCCTTTGAGAAGAAACAACATCGATATGGCAAAGCCTTTATTCGAGTAAAAGACCGTTCCATTCAGGCTAGCAGAGAGATCAGAAAGATCCTCAAATTCAATAATCAACCAAGAGATGTTCAATTTTCCTATGGTGAAAATGAGAAGCTGCTATTCAATTATCTCAAGGATCACGATCATGTTACGATTAGTCAATTTCAGACCATCTCAGGTTTGGAATACAATCCATGCTCAGAGATTTTGATCAAAATGGTACTGGCAAATGTGCTGAAAATCATTCCACAGGAGTCAGAAGATTGGTACAAAGCTGTTGAGTAAATTTTCCTAAATATTTAGCTCAAATCCTTAGGCGAAAAAAAATCAATTCTCCTATATTACGATAACCACCTTGTTGAATCCACGTTACCTTTTGATATGGCAAAACGATCGAATGATAAGAAGATTTTTGTACTTGACACTTCTGTAATTCTATACGCACACGATTCCATTTTAAACTTTGCTGAACACGATGTAGGCATCCCCATTACTGTACTAGAGGAGCTCGATAATTTCAAAAAAGGCAATGACACCAAGAACTTTGCTGCAAGAGAGTTTATTAGACTTCTTGATAAGCTAGCAGCCGGACACTTACTTCAAGAGTGGATCCCTCTCAATGGAAAAACCAAGGGTAAGTTTAAAGTGCTCATGGAGTCCGATAGCACCGTAGACGCACGCAAAATATTTGGAGATAACAAAAATGACCATCGAATTCTTAATTCGGCTCTTGCACTGCAAGAATCTGAAAAAGGCAGGACGGTCATTGTCGTAAGCAAGGATATAAATCTTCGGTTAAAAGCCAAGTCGCTGGATATAAGTGCAGAAGATTATGAGACTGGCAAGATCAAAAATGTAGGGGCGCTGCATACTGGAAAATACGTAGTGGATGGAGTGTCTTCGGAAGGTATAGATACGCTATTCAAACACGGGGCAGTTCCTAAAAAAACGATATTAAAGTCAAAGAAAGCCGTAGCAAATACCTACTATATCCTCAAAAGCGAAAAGAACTCTGTTTTATCCTATTATAACCCTGAAAGCACCAACATAGAGAAAGTTGATAAGATGAGCGTTTATGGTATCAAGCCACGAAACGCTGAGCAGACATTCGCTATGCACGCCATGCTAAACCCCAATATTAAGTTGGTAAGCATCAATGGAGTTGCGGGAACAGGGAAGACCTTACTTGCCTTAGCATCTGCACTGGAGCAAAAGCGGGCATTTAAGCAAATCTATCTGGCGCGCCCAATTGTTCCTTTGAGTAATAAAGATATCGGGTATTTACCCGGTGATATTAAGTCCAAACTAAATCCTTATATGGAACCTCTTTGGGACAACTTAAAGCACATCCAAAACCAGTATAAAGAGACCGATAAAGAGTTCAAAAATATCACCGAGATGGTCAATAAGGAGAAGCTCATGATTACTCCGCTGGCCTATATCAGGGGTAGGAGTTTATCAAATATTTTCTTCATAGTGGATGAGGCACAAAACCTCACACCTCACGAGATCAAAACCATCATTACGCGTGCGGGCGAGAACACGAAGATTATTTTCACTGGAGATATCCATCAGATAGATACTCCATATCTCGACTCTCAAAGTAATGGGCTTTCGTATCTAATCGATAGAATTCAAGACCATCCAATGTTTGCACATGTTACACTAGAAAAAGGGGAGCGGTCGGAACTTGCTAACCTAGCAAATGAGTTGTTGTAGTAAGTGAAAGTAATATCTGTCAATATTGGTGAAAGACGCAAAGTCGAATGGCGCCAGCAAATAGTAGAAACCGGCATTTTTAAATCCCCGGTAGATAAAATTAATCTTGGAATCCACGATGTGGAAAATGATCATGTCGTGGATAGAAGATTTCATGGAGGAGTCGATAAGGCTTGCTATTTGTTTTCTGCTGACACTTACGATTTCTGGAAGAGTAAATACTCTGATCTTGATTGGCAATGGGGTATGTTTGGAGAGAATGTAACAGTAGAAGGTCTGGATGAATCAGATATTTTCATAGGATCAACCTATTCCTTAGGCTCAGCAGTAGTGGAGGTTTCCGAGCCGAGACAGCCATGCTTTAAGTTGGGAATTCGATTTGCAACACAGGCAGTGTTAAAGGATTTTATTTCAAAAGAAAGCTCTGGAGTCTATGTGAGAATGCTGAAATCTGGAGAGGTGAAACCTGGAGACGAATTCAGGCTTATTGAAAAAGGTAGTGACATCTCGATAAAAGATGTTTTCCAGTTACTGTATAAAAGACACAAAAATCCAGATTTAAGAGAAGAAGCTATTGCACTAGAGAAGCTTGCTGAAGGTGCTAAAAGAGGGTTGAGAGGTTAGTAATCTTGGATCTTCTGTTGAAACCTGAGCTTCGACTTATAATTAGATAAAAAAACGTCATTCCGAGGTTTAGAGAAGGGTGACGGGAGGGAAAGCCGAAGGAATCTTTGAGATCATGGGACTATCACGTCTTTTTATCAAAATTTTTAAGCTAAAAGACTCATAGTGACGGTTAAAGGTTTTTGAGTGACACTTAATAATCGAGTTCAGGTTTGAAATAAAATTGATTGTAAAAAGTTAGGGCCGATTTTCAGATCTGAAAATCGGCTCTAACTTTTTTATACCATTGAGAAGCATTTTTCAAGTGACAGTTGGTGGGATTGACCAAACTCTTTGTAGCACCAATCTTTGAGCTGAATGAGCTCGTCCGGCACCAATGATTTGATCGCTTTCCTCAACTCCTTCTCAAATAGAGAGCTATCAAAACTCACTTTTGACAAGATGGTTTTAAAATACGATAACATAAATTCTAAATTTTGTTAAACACCACGATTAGAATCGAACTACACTGTAAATTTGCCGTTTTTCTTTGAAGTCGGGATTTCCCGAGGGTTATAGAATAATAAGTTTTTCATACTGATTATTACCCTTTGATAACGTTTGCAAATGAGTGCTATCCTAGTAACGAGACCGTGGGTTGTTAGTTGTTTTTTTCTGATATTTTTTGTCCAAAATTCCTTTGCGCAAGAAGTATCGGTTAACTATAATAAAAGCAACATTGCACTTAACGAATATTTTACCGTTACAATCAAAGTTGAGAACACTAAATTGAAGGACTATTCTGGCTTCCCGGAGATACAAGGATTTGTGAAACGAGGTACGTCTTCAAGCTCTTCCACGTCATTTACTAATGGTAAAATGTCGTCTAGTCAGAGTATTACTCAAAACTACCAAGCCACCAAAGAAGGGAAGTTCACCTTAAATCCGTTCAAAATAAAGATCAACGGGAAGACCATTAATGTTACTGGAGCTACGATTACTGTCGGCCCAGCAAAACAACAGCAGCGTCGCAGAAGCGATCCTTTTGATCCTTTTCGCAGAAGCGAACCGCAAGAATATATTGACGTAGAAGCAGAAGCATTTTTGGCTTTGACCACTGATAAATCTGAAGTCTATCTTGGAGAAGGTTTTACCACCACTTTGGCCTTTTATGTTTCTGAATCTAATAAGGCCGACATGAGGTTCTATGATATCGTCAATCAACTCTCCGAAATTGTAAAAGAAATCAAGCCGCAAAATACGTGGGAAGAGAACTTCAACATTGAGAATATAAGCGGAGAACGTGTTACCATTAATGGAAAGGGGTACAATCAATTTAAAGTCTTTCAGGCAGTATACTATCCGCTCAATCTTGAATCGATTTCCTTCCCTTCTGTTGATTTAAAAATGATCAAGTATAAAGTCGCGAAAAACCCTGGGTTCTTTGGACGAAACAAGCAACAAGGATTTGAGACTTTCTCATCCAAAGCCAAGACTGTAAAGGTCAAGCCGCTTCCCCCGCATCCACTAAAGGATGTGGTTGCAGTCGGAAGTTATAGAATGGCGGAATCGATTAGCGAAATTGAATTGAAGACAGGTCAAAGTTTCAACTATGTCTTCAATGTTCTTGGAGAGGGAAATGTGAGTGCTGTAGAGGCTCCTTTGATTTCAGAGACAGAAGATTTTGATTTTTATGCTCCGAATGTCCGACAAGATATTACCCGATCTTCAGGACGAGTGAAAGGCTCAAAAACGTTCGATTATTACGGAATTCCTAATGAGCCGGGAAGTTATGATATGGGCGAATATATCCAGTGGATATATTTCAATCCATTGAAAGAAAACTACGATACCCTGAAATCCAGGCAAACTGTACGCGTAACAGGAGAAAGTAGGAAGAATGAATACATCATGTCAAATGATATGGGTTCATTCTACGATGGAATGGCATTTGAAAATAATGAGCTCGAATCTCACAATGAGAACCAATGGGTACTTATTTTTGCCAACATTTTTATCGTAATCATGTTGGTACTTTCTGTACTGATGATAATCCGCAAGTAAGCAATCATGGGAAGCATTTTCGGGAAGATTTTTAGTATTACAACGTTCGGGGAGTCTCACGGGCCTGCAATAGGAGCTACAGTAGTTGGTTGTCCGGCTGGAGTAGATATTGACTTGGACTTTATCCAAAACGAATTGGCCAGACGCAAGCCGGGTCAGTCCAAAATCACTACTCAGAGGAAAGAAGAAGATCAGGTAGAGATTCTTTCAGGAGTTTTTGAAGGAAAATCGACCGGTACTCCTATTTCTCTTTTGATACGAAACAAAGATCAAAAAAGTAAAGACTATTCTCATATAGCCAATTCCTTCAGGCCTTCTCATGCGGATTTCACTTACGAAAAGAAATACGGCGTTCGAGACTATCGTGGAGGAGGCAGAAGCTCAGCTCGTGAAACGGCTGCAAGAGTGGCTGCTGGTGCTATCGCCAAGTTGATGCTTGCAGATGCTGGCATTTCTTTCCACGCATATGTTTCTCAAGTAGGAGAGTTGAAGTTGGAAAAATCCCACACAGAACTTGACCTATCCAAAACCGAGAGCAACGATGTAAGATGCCCCGATCCTGACATGGCTCAGCAGATGTATGACTATATAGATCAGGTGCGCAAAGATCGAGATACTGTCGGAGGAGTAGTGACGGGTGTTATAAAGGGACTTCCTGTAGGTCTTGGAGAGCCTGTTTTTGACAGATTGCATGCTGAGCTTGGCAAAGGGATGTTGAGTATCAATGCAGTGAAAGGGTTTGAGTACGGAAGTGGTTTTGAAGGAATCAAACTTCGAGGTTCTCAGCACAACGATGAGTTTTATCAAGACGGAGATCGGGTCAGAACAAGAACAAACCAATCGGGAGGAATCCAAGGAGGCATTTCTAATGGGGAAGACATCTACTTCAATGTAGCTTTTAAGCCCGTAGCTACGATCATGCAAGATCAGGAAAGTGTAGATAAAGAAGGTAAAAGTGTTACAGTGAGCGGCAAGGGTCGTCACGACCCGTGTGTTGTACCAAGAGCGGTACCGATCGTTGAAGCAATGGCTGCTCTGGTTATTGCGGATTATTATTTGATTGCAAGGACGAATAAGGTTTAATGCTCGTGAATTAAGAGTATTGGAATTCAGTAATCAAAGAATGCTTAAATTCACTTTTTAAGTTAATTCTATGAAAAACCTACCCCTACACGTCAAAATCATCATCGGTCTAGTTCTCGGTATTATCTGGGCATTTATCTCAAGTGCACTTGGGTGGAATCAGTTTACGATCAATTGGATTGACCCATTCGGGCAGATTTTCATTCGATTATTGAAATTCATCGCTGTTCCTTTGGTGCTGTTCTCGATTATAGATGGAGTTTCCGGTTTAAATGATACTTCTAGTTTGGGAAGGATGGGCTTTAAGACACTGGCTCTTTATCTTTTTTCAACAGTGACTGCCATTACAGTTGGGTTGCTTATCGTAAACTTCGTCGCTCCAGGTACGCATATAGACGATGATCAAAGGGATAAAAATAGAATCTCGTATGAGCTTTGGGTACAGGACACTGAAGGAGTGGAAATTCTGGATGGTAAAAATTACCTCGCAGACCCTAAGTACGCAGATTTAGTTGCTAAAATGCAAGAGGGTGATGATACTGGCGAAAACAAAAAAGTTGCAGAAAAAGTAGCCCTAGCTAAAAAGCAAAAAGAAGAGAAACCACTTCAGTTTGTAATCGATATGGTACCGGAAAATATCATTCTGTCGATTTCAAATAATAAACTGATGCTTCAGGTCATCTTTTTTGCCATTTTCTTCGGGATTACGTTGGCAATTGTGCCAAAGGAGAAAGGAGCTCCAGTCAAGAATTTTATTCATGCCATCAACGAAGTTTTTCTACGGATGGTGGATACGATTATGAAGGCTGCACCATTTTTTGTATTTGCGCTTTTGGCAGGGGTAGTTGCCAAGATGGCTAACAGTCCGAGCGAAGTTTTTCAGATTTTCAGAAGCCTTGGTTCTTATACAATTACAGTATTAGTTGGGCTTGCCTTTATGCTCTTTGTATTCTACCCTTTGATTGGCAAAGCGCTTATCAAAAAGATGAACTATAAGAAGTTTTTTAGAATCTTGAGTCCGGCTCAGTTTCTTGCTTTTTCAACAAGCTCAAGCGCAGCGACACTTCCCGTAACCATGGAATGCGTAGAAGATGGAATGGGAGTTTCTAAGAATGTGTCAAGTTTTGTACTTCCGATTGGAGCGACTGTCAATATGGACGGGACGAGTTTATACTTGGCAATAGCGGCTGTTTTTCTAGCTCAACTTCACTTTGTAGATCTTTCACTCTCTCAGCAACTTGTCATAGTACTAACTGCAACCATGGGCTCGATAGGTACAGCGGCAGTTCCGGGTGCGAGCTTGGTTATGTTAATCATCATACTTCAAACCGTAGGGTTAAACCCAGCTTGGGTAGCGATTATATTTCCGGTGGATCGAATTCTTGATATGAGTAGGACAGTTGCCAATATCACCGGAGATGCTACAGTAGCTACTATTATTGCCGGAACTGAAGGAGAGTTAAGGACTGATGATCAAGAGGAGTGAGAAACTACCTTTCTTGAAATAAAATTCTTCAGACGTTTACCTGCTTAGCTTGCATTTTGATAAAGTGATTTAACCTAATCAAAACAAGAATTTTCGAGTAAATGTCCCCTCCGAACTCACAATTTTCACGATGTTAATTCCTCTGTGTTCAATGGGAATACTTAGCATATTCGAGGGATCAAATGGGTGTTGATTTTTTGACAAGATTTTTCCTGACAAATCATAGACGACAAAGCCTTTTACCTCGACTTCTTTACCAAAGCTTACGCTCAATTCGTTATCCGAATACCTGTAAACAGGCTGATCTGGTTTATCAGCAGTGCTGAGTATGTTGGAAGAGCCATAAGTCAGTAGGAATCTGTTTTGGTCAGAACCCTTTGCAGCCTCGAAATCAAAACTTTCAACAATGCTTAAGTCGTAGGTTTTGCCGGTTTCTTTATCCAATAAGAAAAAAGTCATTCCATCTTCAAGACCAGTTAACTCTATCAGAGACAATTTCAAACTTGATTCTATGCTAAGGTCGAATGCTAGTTCAGTAGAAACTCCATCCTCAATAGGAAGTCCTTGAATGGCGTATTTTGCGTCGTTGATTAAACTATAAAACTGAAATTGGTCGCTACTAGTTAGTTTGTCTGCATCGTAGATTCTGTCAGTTCCGATGGTTGCATCTTTCCTTAGTCCAACAAGAAGTTCATTGTAGAAACCGGGACTTTCAGATTCAATGGCAAGTTTAATATTGAGTGGGGTTTCATTTGCTTTTCTGAAAAAATGAGCATCGCCATTGTTTCCAGAAACCCTCATTGCCTCTGTGAATGTCACTGAAGCATCTGATGATGGAGCTGCGATTTTCACAAAGAAGCCTTGCATAGAGCCGATATGCCCATTGAAAGAACCTCCATTCGGACCACTCCCAATATCCCCCAAGCTATTTACCACCAGGTAATCAGAATTACTACCTCTGCTGGTATTAGAGCCATGGTCATCCCATAAGTAGACTGCTCCAGACGTGGCAGTGTTTTCCTGAAGAAAGAGTTCAACATCTATTGCTGCCGGATATGGATTGCTCAAAAGGCTCCATCCATGCTCGTCATGATTGTCATCAAGGTTGGTATGAGAAAGGCCACTTACTGTTATGCTACCATCATTGGGGATTCCCGTAAATGTGATTTCCTTTTGAGATGCCTGAGCATAACCGACACCCGGTAATAGCTCAGTTGCAGATGCATCTTTCCATCTGTTGATTCCGTCTTCTCCGAAGACAGTAGTTTCATCGTACCAGTACACGTGCGAGCCTAAGTCACTCCCTGTTATTTCTGAGCTGCCTTCGACAGGTGTTCCTACAAAGCTGTATCGACCATTAGAATAGCGGGTATTTCTTTTAATTGTAACCGATTTATCATTGGAGTAAATATCATGTGTAACCAAAGAAGCTCCAGAACTTATGATAAGCTTTCCAGGAGAAGATGGTATCGATGGGTCCAATACCTCAATGTCATCGATATAAAACGTTTCAGCATTTGAGCCATCTTCCAAAGCGCTTTTATTTTGGTGGAATCCCAGCCAAACAAAGTGATTCTTGGTTTCGGTTGCCGTTACTGTCACCGTAAATTTTGACCACTCGTTTGTTAGCGTATACTGACCGCTTGAAATGGTGGAAGTCCATCCATTCGCAACAACTCTAAAGTCTATGCTGTTTGAAGAGTTCGAGACGGTTTTGGCCCAGAAAGAAACTTCATATTCATTTCCCGAGATTAACGAAAATTGAGCATCAGCCGAAGTACTAAGAGTCCACTGTGAAGAACCATCATCAGGGAAGTCTACATGGAGTCCATATGTGCCCGAGCGAGCAGCCTCCATTGTAAATTCTCTAGGGTTATTAGTTGCCCCATTCCATGAGCCCCATTCTATATATCCTGGCTCACCACTGTCCATATTGCCAACTTCATAGATGTTAGGAATCAAAGTCTCAAAGCTTATAGATCCTTGAAGTTCTAAAGTTGAGCCAGGCATTACAGTCAAGGTCTTTCCTCCCGAAACTTCTAGTTGACAAGTCATAATATTCCCGGACAAGGATATATCGTCTTCAATGATCAAATGCTGACCATCTTCAAGAGTATTTTCCCATCCTCCTGAAGCGTAAGTATTTTCAAGGCACTCCGAAGGTGCTACCACTAGGTTACAGTCAGATACACATTTGTTGACTGTTAGGATTAGAGAGCTGACATGGCCATCAGAGTCAGGGAATTTCACGGTTACATTATTCGTGCTTTGCAAATAGTCCATAGAAACGGGTATTTCTAGCATTCCAAAGAAATCGTCTCTATTTGACTGGTCATATCCTTTCCAGTTTTCAGGTACAGGAATCAAGTTTCCATTTACATGAATTTCTGGAGATTTGGATTTATCATGCTTTCTACCAATGCTCATTCTCAGTATTGCGTCTCCAAACCCAATTGCTACATTGTCAAAGGAATACGAAAGGATCTCATCCGCAACAATCGGATAAAGGTGCTGAGAGCTGTAATAATTTGTGCTAGCGACTGAATTGTCAAAGGAAATGGGGTTCTCAAAAGTGTATTCCAATATTGTGGTTTCCCCTGCTATTAGAGCAATTAATTCAGGAGGACTTGATTGTGTTACATCAGAATAGATGGGGTCTTCGTTGGCGTAGATTTTAAGCGATCTGGAGTTTACTTCTTGAAGACCTTCAAGATCCAAATCCAAATCAATTACCTGTGATACATCATCTAGATTATTCAGAGCTACATACAGCTTGTTGCCATCAACAAAAGCATGAGTTTGTATATCCGGATTGGAACTTTTGATTTGCACTCGATCCCCGCTTACATTTTGCCATAGTTGGAAAAAGTGAATTCGAGCTGTATAAGTCCAGTCATCTAAGATTGGATTGTTCGGATCAGCTGTAGGTGTGACTGTAAGAGGGCGCCAGAGAACAGCACCGTAAGGTTCGTAATTGTTTGCTTCAGTGATATGCCATTCTGCCTTTCCAGTAATGAAGGGTATCGAGATCAATAAACGATCTTCTCTTTCGAGTAAATTGAACAAAAGATGGTTGATCGATTTAATGCTTTGAATGCTTTTTATATCGCTATAAGAATCATCATATCCGCTTTCAATACCACCATACTCAGATATTGCATGAGGCTTGATAGTTCCCCACTTAGCATAACTGTATGTTTCTATCAGGTCTAATATCGCTTCAGAATTGCTTCCTGATCTTCTAGTATCTTGACCTGTGACATTGATTCCATCATAGAGGTGAGTCGAAAAAGCATCCATGTGCTCTCCGGCAACATCCATGAACATTTTCATTCTGGTATCCCAGTGGCCAAAATCCCAAAGTTCTACAGATGGCCATGCGCTGGAGTATCCGATTACCTTCATATTGGCAAGCTCTGGAGATCTGTCAAACTCTTCGCCTATGGCTGCATATATCTCAGCCATTTTCACACGCATGAGTTGATCATCTGGCTGCTCCGCACTAAAGTCATCATCACCAGCATGCACGAAAGGTTCGTTCATAGGCTCAAAATATTCACCTCTACCAGACTGGTCAACAAAGTCTTTGTAGTATTCTACAGCCCACTCAGCCATAGTGGTTGCATTGAGGCTATATCGAGCTACATTGTATGGGTGCTCAGTAGCAATGTATCCTTCTCTTACATCTCGCAGGTCGGTATTTCCGGTTTTGAAACTCGGATATGTCCCGACAACACCGGTTTGGGACTTGGCATAGGAGTAAGGTCCCCAGAAACCACGTCCTACTGTTACACCGTAATCAGAGTTGAGTTGATTGAATTCTGTGTCTTCAGTTCCATTATGCATTTTGAAATACTTGGAACGATCCAAAGTGCTAACGTTTCCAATAAATCGCTGTGTATTGGGGTCAACCTTCACAGTAACTGTTTGGGCATCTAAAGAATTACAGACTCCTGAAATGATACAAGCAGAAAAAAGTGAAAGTCTTAGAATAAGCTTCATAGTAATCGTTTGTGTCGAATATATTTTCAATATATCTCCAATAATGCTCACTTAAAGCGCAAGCGATTGTCTAAGAAGGGGCATAAAAAAGCCCCAATCCATAAGGACTGAGGCTTCTCATTTTTGGGGGTTTCTTAATTAGTCTTTTTTTCGACTATCTCTCAATTTCTTTAGGCCATATACACCGCCTGCTGCTAGCAATAAGCTTAACCCACCATCAATGGGTGTTGCTGGTGGTGCGCCGGGTCCCTGCGCCAATGCAGGAATAATCGCTGCTAAAATAAAGATTATTGATAATATTATATATGAATTTTTCATTTTATGTAGGATATGGGTGTTCTAAAATAAGAATTTTCTAGTGAATGAGCCTTCTGATGTGACTATTTTAACAACGTTGATTCCCTTGTTGTGTATAGGAATGTTCAGCGTCTTAGTAATATTGATTTGATTGTCATTTTCCAGAAGGACTTTTCCAGAAAGGTCATATACTGCAAAGCCTTCAATTTGTAGGGCTTTGTTGAAACTTACATTCAATTCGTTATTCAGGTATCTATAAACTGGCTGATCGAATTGAGACACATTGGATAAAACATTGGCTGATCCATATGTCAAAGTAAACCGGTTCTGATCCGAACCCTTGGTGGCTGCAAAATCAAAGCTTTCAACAGCGCTCAGGTCGTAAGTTTCACCTGTTTCTTTATCATACAAGAAGAAAGTCATTCCGTCCTCAAGACCAGTCAACTCCACCACCGATAGTTTCAAATCAGAAGCAGTGCCAAGATTAAAGACCAATTCTGTAGAAACACCAGCCTCTAGAGGAAGTCCTTGAATAGCATATCTATAATCATCAATCAAGCTGTAAAACTGCAGATCATCGTTTCCGATTAGTTTATCAGCATCGTAGATTCTATCTACGCCTAAAGAGGCATCCTCTCTTAGTCCAACTAGAAGTTCGTTGTAGAACCCAAGACTTTCCGATTCAATAGCAAGTTTAATATTGAGCGGGTTTTCATCTGCTTTTCTGAAGAAATTAGCATCAGCATTGTTTCCTGACACCCTCATATCTTCTGTGAATGTCACATCTACAGTTCCCATTGAAGCAACTTTCACGAAGAAACCTTGCGTTGCTCCTATGTATCCATTGAATGATCCTCCATTGCTACCTGTGACGCTACCGATTGTGCTGACGGTCAGGTAATCACTATTGCTTGCCGTACCAGCGTCAGATCCTCCATCATCCCAGAGATATACCGCATTGTTGATGAAGGTGTTCGATACTGCATTTTCTTGAAGAAAAGCTTCTATATCAATTGCAGCTGGATAAGGGTTGCTTATCAAATTCCATCCTTGCTCGTCTGCATTTGATCCAGCACTATAGGTAAGTCCAGCTACCACAATATCTCCGTCGTTGGGGATTCCAGTGAAGCTGATTTCTTCTTGAAAAGCTTGAGCATATCCAACACCCGGAACAAGCATTTCCGCTGAAGCGTCTTGCCATCTTGCTCCACCAGCAGCACTAAACGCGGCTGTTTCATCGTACCAGTAGGTTGTTGTTCCAAGAGATGCTCCTGTTATAGATGCGTCTGAAGCTACTGGAGAGCCAACAAAACTATATTTACCATCTGAATAACGAGTGTTCCGTTTGATAGTAACTGGGGTGTCGTTAGCATCGGACTCATGGGTGATTAGAGATGCTCCAGATTCCACCGTTATGTTTCCTACACCTATTTCATTTTTGACAACTTTCAGATTATCTACGAAATAATCTTTCAGACCTTGTCCTCCTCGAATTCTTAAATCTACGACCCAATCTCCTGTGCTAGTCACATCAACATTTCTGGTGTATTCAGTCCATGTGGTTCCCAGAGTTGGGTTAGCGTTTCCATCGTTTTGTTGCCAACCATCTCTTCTTATATAATGCTCTACCCAAGCTGTTCCATCACTTACTTTCGCCCAAAAAGAGAATGTATAATTACCAGGATCCAGAACATTAGCCATTACTATTTCAACACCAATAGAGGATCCACTATCTTCAAGTTTTCTCTCTATTCTTAGACTTTTGCTGCTTCCTCCAGCTCCCTCAGTGCTTGAAATGCTGAGTTCTTGAATGCTCACATCTCCAGCTGAAGAAGCACCTAATAGAGAAGAGTCTTCGAAATCGATATCATCAATACTTGTCTCTAATGCTGAATCATCAACTTTTCCATTTACGATTAAAGTAGAATTTCCAGCAATTGTAAGTGACTTATTTGGAATCACACTTAGGCCAGTCGTTTGTAGGTCAGTGTCTATGATTAAATCATCATTGATGATGAGATAGTAGTAGTTTTCTGGCATGGTATCCCAGGAGCCTGACTCATAGGTACTCACTTGACATCCATCAAGTATATATCGAATAACAGACCCTTCGGCTGGTATAAAGCCATTGTAAGCTTCATAGTTTCGAGGACTTCCTGCCGAACATTCATCAGGAATATCATTGAATATTGTTGTTGTTCCATCCCAATATCTTATTCCAAAATCGTAAGGATCTCCAGTGTTCCATACCGACGCAATAGCTACTTCGTATACATGACCACCGATGTTTGTCCATGTTCCAGGTACCTTGCCCCAGTCCGTAGCTGCTATAGGCGTCTCTACAATATTGCCGTATGCAACAGGTGGAAACCCTACCGATGACATATCAATCTGAAGTTTAAAATTGGTTTGTGCCTTTACTACCCCCATTGATAGGAATAGCAATGTCATTAAAAAGTAAATTTTCTTCATAGTAAGTGTTTTTTTGTGTGTTTTATAAAATGGGAACACTCGTAGTGTTCTCAATTATAAACTTATCAAAAAGGTCACTTGCAACTATGCGCAAACGTTTGCGAATGTTTTTGCTTTAAGGTTGATTTTACCTCTAAATCGTTGATCGAATCAGGAGGGTTTTAATCCCAATATTTATTGATAACTTCTTGGATATGCGGATATTGATCGTCCGTTTCTTTGAGCTCATTTCGAGTTTCTTTGAGACGTACTTTTAAATTGGCAATTATCTCGGAATAGGCTGGGTCGGCATATACATTATTAACTTCCTTAGGATCTTTGCTTAGATCATAAAACTCCCATGCTGCTGGAGTCTGCTCTATTGTGAAGGAGTTCTCCTTCCATGGCATAGATTTGGTTCCTATTTTTTCCATGTCGTAAGGAAGTCCGTAATAGAAGATTAGTTTATAATCTTTAGTCCGAATTCCGAAATGAGCAGGATTGTCATGATGCATCATGTGCATCCAGTATCGATAATAAGTTTCCTCTCTCCAGTTTTCGGGTTCTTTTTCTTCAGTTAGAAGAGAAGCAAAACTTTTACCCTGCATATAGTCGGGAACCCTGCCTCCAGCAAGCGCAAGCATTGTTGGAGCATAATCCGAATTATTAATCAGCAGATCACTTCTTCTTCCTGGCTTGATGCCCTTAGGGTAACTTACTATAAAGGGCATTCGCATTGATTCCTCATACATCCATCTTTTATCCATATAGTCGTGTTCTCCGAGCATAAAGCCTTGATCACCGGTATAGATAATGATTGTATTTTCTAATTCGCCAGATTCTTCTAAGTGTTTTAGCAATCTAGCCAGATTGTCGTCTACTCCTTTGACACACCTTAGATACTTTTTCAAATAAACTTGATAAGCATCATGCTTCGCTTCATCTTCAGTAAGTTGATCAGAAACCTCATTAGATATAAAATCATCATAATAATTACGTACAGGGTGTCTTAATCCGATTGATGTTCCGATTTGATTAATCAGGCTATCATTTTTACCTCTTGTTGCTTCCGATCCGAAATTGGGTTGTGCATACATGCTTTCAGGTTCCGGAATTTCTACATTTGCGAGATAGTCTTCATATCGCGGAGCATATTCAAACATGTCATGCGGTGCTTTGTAGTGGTGCATCAGAAAGAAAGGTTGGTCTTCAGATCTGCTTTTAAGCCAAGTTATTGTCTGATCCGTTATTACATCTGAGCTATGTCCAGTGTATTTTTCTTCATTTTTTGGCCATGGCTCATCTCCCCTTACTCTAAAGGTGGGATTGAAATAGTCGCCTTGAGATTCTAAGACTTTATAGTAATCGAAAGCGGCAGGTTCTTCTTTCAAGTGCCACTTACCGATCATAGCTGTTTCGTACCCCAATGCTTTCATCTCTTTTGGGAGAAACTGCTTGGTTTCATTGAGTCTTCCATCCAGATCCAAAACACCGTTTGTTTGCGGGTACTGACCAGTCATGATCGTTGCACGGCTTGGTGTGCATATCGAATTTGTGCAATACGCATTGTCGAAAACCACACCATTTTCAGCTAATCTATCAAGAGTTGGAGTTGGGTTTAAGCTTGCGAGTCTACTTCCATAAGTGCCAAACGCCTGAGTAGTATGATCATCCGACATGATGAAAATAATATTGGGCTTCTTTTCTAGTTTACCTGTGCAAGAACTTAGAAGTGTAACAACTAAGAGAATTGTAATAGACTTGAGAATAAGCCCTGTTGTAAATGTTGGGTTAGAAATCATTCTTGGTTTTGAAAAGTCGACTCTTTGAAAAAATTGAAGGCAGAATTTAAACATTTATAGCGTGAGTTTAAGGGTTCAAAGCGTTGCGCAATTACCTTTTCGGAGTTATTCAACATCACAAACATGGAGTGTAGCGAGACGCTTCCTTAAATAGTTCAATAGTTTCCTTAATGCCTAGATTATATTGTTGAAATAAAGTCTTCAAGATTTTCACTTCTACTTAGATTCAATTTTTTCCTGAGACGGTATCTCGTGGTATGTACAGATTCAATAGAAATTCCCATCAACCTTGACATATCCTTCGAAGAAAAGTTAAGCTTAATTAGCGCGCAAAGCCTGTGATCACTTTGAGTAAGAGCTGGAAATTTTTCTTTTAGCCTTGTGTAGAACCCTTCGTTTACGGCCATAAACCTCACCTCAAACTCTTCCCAGCTTTTGGAAGTATTAAGATCTATGTGTCTTACAATTTTTCCTACTTCTATATAATTAGGATCCTTTCTGAGCAAATTCAGTTCTTCTTTGATTTCGGAGAGGAGTTCTTCTCGTTCCACAGCATGAAGTGCGGAGGTGGTAAGTTCTTTATTTTTAACATTTAAGACCTCATTTGCCTTTTCTAGTTCCAGAGCTCTTTGATGTTGCAAAAACCGTTTTTCAGCCTTGTATTTTGTTCGAAGATGTCTGTAGAAAAGGAAGCCGAGTATAAGAATTGAAATGATTGCTCCTATCAGAATAATTGTTTTGAGGTCTGAAATCCTATTTTCCTGTTCGAGCTGAGCAAGTCGTTGTTCCTTAATTAGATCATCTTTTCGCTCCTTCTCAATTCTGTAATTGTCTTTTATTTCAAGAAGAGTTTGATTGTCTTTGCTACGAATACTAAACTGTCTTTCTTCCTGAACTTTTGATTCCACCAAGTATTGATGGGCACGCTTATAATCCCCCTTTTGTACATACACATCTGAGAGGCTTTCATAAATTTCTGGTATTAAGTCATTGTGACTTTGATATTCCTCCGAAACCTTAAGAGTGTTTAGGAAGTAGGATTCAGCTTCATCAAGCTGATTCATAGATTGGTAAACCTTTCCGAGAAATGAGTAAAGTATAATTAAGTATGATCGATCTTGAGCTTCGAAGTACAGTTTAGCTTCCTCCAATTCTTTTAACGCAGCTTCTAAATCCCCCTTTTTGAATAGCAGATAACCAATTTCTGCTTTTAAGAACTGGTTGTTGCCAATATCTAACCCCAGACCCTGTCTCTCTATAATGCTTCTACAACTATCGAGATAGATCATAGCAGTGTCGATATTTTCCTTCTTTCTGTAAAGTGTTGCTAGAGCATAGTAATTATCTCTCAAAGACTGGGCATGCTTTTCAATTCCACCTTCACTCTCAAATATTCGAAGGGAATAATTGAAATATTGGATTGCATCGCTGTATCGCCCGTACAAGCTGTAGAGCCAACCTAACCCATTGTATATTGATCCTTTAACTCCCGGATTTTTGATGTTTTCAGCCAATAGCAAAGCCTCCCAGTAGCCATCGTACGATTTGGTGTAATTAGATAGATGACCATTCAAGTAAGCCTTATCAACGATGGCTTGAATTGCAGTAATTGTATCATATGCTCTTAGTGACGAGTCTATTTTTATTTGGTACAACGACATTGCACTGTCCGGATATAGGAATTTGATTTGATTGACAGCATTTTGCGAAGAAGCTGACCCAGGAGTTAGTGAAATGATATCGGCATTTTGACCTTGAGAAGGAAATGACATTAATGATATACATATATATACTATGAAAATGCCTGCTTGTCTAGTCATTTGAAAGTTCATAATTTGCCATTCTTGTATCTCAGCGATAGAATCATTTTGAAATATTTAGTAAAATGCCTTATTAAGTAATCTAAACTTACCTAAAATTTAAGACTATCTAGTTTTTGTCTAGTCTATTGTGATAATTTTTGGTACTTATTTCGCTTGATTTACCCTTGACTTGAAGTGCCGTTTGAATACAGCATCGATTTGCGCTAAAAACAAGATTTAACTTTCACTTTTGATTACAGCCAAGAGGTTTAACCTAACTTCTTTCACTTGAGGTTGGCAATATGAAAATTTGGAAAAATCTGAGGAAAAAACGGATTGCAAGCTATGTGAAATCGAACATATTGATAGAGCTATATTTGCGTTTTGATATAAATCAAATCTATAGAGCGAGTAGTATTAGAGACTGATTTCATGTCTCAAAAATTAATGCATAAGAATTTTAATAAACACTATAAATGAAAGCAGCATTTTATAAGAGTAAAGGTCAATTTGAAGTTGGCGAAGGTCAAAAGATAGCTCCTGAAAAGGGAGAAGTTAGACTTGATGTGGCATATTGTGGAGTCTGTGGTACAGATGTTCATATATTCCACGGTGTGATGGATCAGAGAGTTAAGCCACCTATGACAATAGGACATGAGGCTTCTGCTATTGTTGCAGAAGTAGGAGAGGGAGTAAGCAATGTTAAGGTAGGAGATAAGGTTGCCGTAAGACCACTTCATTTTGGTGAGGCGCATCCGTTTGATAAGGGGCATGCTCATGTTGGCAAGAACTTAAAATTTATTGGTATCGACAGCCAGGGAGCTTTTCAAAATAGCTGGACAGTACCGGCGTATACGCTTCATCATTTACCTGAAGGACTAAGCTTAGAGCATGGAGCTTTCATTGAGCCTTTGTCGGTCGCGTGCCATGATGTAAAAATCGGAAGAGTTGAGTCTGGAGAGAATTGCTTAGTAATCGGAGGAGGCCCTATTGGAACCCTTATCGCTTACGTTTTGAAAGAAAAAGGAGCCAATGTCTATATTTCAGAAGTTAACGATACAAGATTGGCTATGCTTGAGGATCTCGGTTTTCAGACGATTAACCCAATCAAGGAAAATCTTACAGAGAAGATAAGCGAGTTGACAGGAGAGAAGATGATTGATTGTGCTTTTGAAGTTTCTGGCTCTGCACCAGGAGTAAAAGCAATGACGGAAGTTGTCAATGTAAGAGGTAGAATAGTGATGGTGGCCATACATGGAGGAGAACCAAAGCCTGTTGATTTATTCAAATTCTTCTGGTCGGAGATCGAACTTTTAGGTGCTCGTCTTTATGAAGAAGAAGACTATGAAGAAGCAATTAAAATAGCGGCATCAGGAAATATCCCGTTTGATAAATTGGTGACAAGCAAAGATTCGCTGGATAACATCCAAAAGATTTTTGATGAAATCGATCAAAACCCAGCGGGCATGAAGTACTTGATAGATTGCCAAAATTGATTAATCTTACTTCCCCAAATTTTCATACGAGACTGTTTGTTTCTAAAAATATAAGACTGAGCAGTTGTGTGAGTATTAAGGAGATGTGTTATTAAACTTAGACAAAACAAAGGAGTAAATGAGTATTATTGACAATTTCAAATTAGAAGGTAAAGTAGCGCTAGTAACAGGTTGTAAAAGAGGCATTGGTAAGGCAATGGCAGAAGGCTTGGCAGAAGCTGGTGCAGATATTATTGGAGTAAGTGCATCTCTTGAGACATCAGGAAGTGAAGTGGAAAAATCAGTGACTGCACTAGGGCGAAAGTTCAAAGGCTATACTTGTGATTTTTCGGATCGCAAATCGTTGTATGAATTTATAGCTGCAGTGAAGACTGATTTTCCGGTTATAGATATTTTGATAAACAATGCAGGAACGATCCTAAGAACTCCGGCAGCTGAGCATCCTGACGAAATGTGGGATAAAGTGATCGAAGTAAATCAAAATGCACAATTCATTCTTACCAGAGAAATAGGTAAAGAAATGGTTGCGAGAGGAGCAGGTAAAGTAGTATTTACAGCCTCACTACTTACTTTCCAAGGAGGTATCACAGTTCCAGGATATGCAGCTAGTAAGGGAGCTATTGGTCAAATGACCATGGCGTTTGCCAATGAGTGGGCAGGAAAGGGTGTCAACGTCAATGCCATTGCCCCAGGGTATATAAGCACCGACAATACGGAAGCACTTAGAAACGATCCTGAACGATCTACCTCCATTTTATCAAGAATACCAGCCGGACGCTGGGGAGAGGCAAGAGATTTTGCAGGACCTACCGTATTCTTATGTTCTCAAGCTGCAGCGTATATGCACGGTAGCATTATGCTTGTAGATGGTGGCTGGATGGGCCGTTAAATTATTTTAAACACTTAACTAAATCAGATTATGTCAAGCGCTAAAGACTATCAATTATTTATAAATGGGGAGTGGGTAGAAGCTACCACAGGCAAGAGAGCGGATATCACAAGCCCTATTGATGAGAGTATTGTTGGTACTACTGCTATGGGTGTTGAGGCCGATGCAAATATTGCACTAGAGGCAGCAGCAGCAGCACAAAAAGAGTGGAAAAAATGGCCGGCCAGAAAAAGGGCAGAATTAATGAGAAAGTTTGCAGCTGAGATCAGAGCAAACAAATCTCGATTGGCTGAACTCTTGACAAGAGAGCAAGGAAAACTTCTTTCTCTGGCAGAAATCGAAGTAGAAGTTACCGCTACTTTCATAGAATATGCTTGTGATGGTGCGAGAGCTATAGAAGGGGATATTGTAGAGTCAGACAATGAAAATGAGCACATTTGGATTCATAAAATTCCTAGAGGAGTGGTGGTTGCCATTACAGCTTGGAATTTCCCACTTGCCTTGGCAGGAAGAAAAATCGGACCAGCACTTATTGCTGGAAACGCTATAGTTGTTAAACCTACTCAGGAGACACCATTAGCTACTTTGGAATTAGGAGACCTAGCCAATAAGGTCGGACTTCCAAAAGGGTTATTGAATATAGTGACTGGTTCTGGTAGAGTTTTAGGAGAAGCGTTGGTATCTAATCCTATTACCAAAATGGTGACCATGACAGGAAGTACTCCTGCGGGTCAATCTATTTTCAAAACTGCCGCTCAAAATTTGACGCACGTTCAGTTAGAGCTTGGAGGAAAAGCACCTTCTATCGTTTTTGCTGATGCAGTTATTGATCAAGCCGTAGATGCTTGTTTCCACTCACGTTGGGATAACTGCGGTCAGGTTTGTACATGTAATGAGAGAATGTATGTTCATGAAGATATCTATGATGTATTCATGGATAAATTCATGGCAAAAACGAGAGCATTGAAAGTAGGAAACCCACTGGAAGCAGGAGTTGATATGGGACCTAAGGTAAATGCAAGCGAGCTTGCCAATATGGAGCACTTGGTTGCAAAGAGTATCGAAGAAGGAGCGACAATTGCCTATGGTGGTAAGAAACCCGAAGGAGCTCAGTTTGATAAAGGTCATTGGTTTGAGCCAACAGTTATCACAGACGTAACTCAAGACATGACAGTCGTTCATGAAGAAGCATTTGGGCCAATTTTACCGGTGATCAAATTCAACGATTTTGATCAAGTAGTAGGATGGGCCAATGACTGTGAGTATGGACTGGCTGCAATGGTATTCACAACCGATATGAAGAAGATATTGAGGCTAAATGATGAATTGGAGTTTGGTGAAATCTATGTGAATAGAGGCCATGGAGAACAACATCAAGGGTTTCATAACGGATATAAATTGAGTGGTAGTGGAGGCGAAGACGGGAAGTACGGCTTTGAGCAATACATGGAAAAGAAAACTTTCTACGTCAAATATTAAAAATGAGTTTGTTAGGTGCGACAGCTGTAAAGCTGTCGCTACTACTTTTTTCGATCAATGGGAAATAACATAAAAAGTATAGAAACGAAGCTTTTTAAAGTTCCTCTTCCTGAGGTGCTTTCAGATGCTAAGCATGGCGATCACTACCATTTTGAGTTGATTACAACTACTATTACACTTGAAGACGGCACTGAGGGCACAGGTTATACCTATACAGGAGGCAAGGGTGGTCATGCAATCAAAGCGATGATCGATCATGATTTCGCATCCGTCTTGGAAGGAAAAGATGGGACTCAGATAGATGAAATCTATGATTTTATGGAGTGGCATGTTCACTATGTAGGACGAGGTGGCATTGCTTCTTTTGCTGTATCTGCGATTGATATTGCGCTTTGGGATATCAAATGTAAGAAAGCAGGGCTTCCACTATGGAAAATGGCCGGCGGTGGTGATCACACATGCAAAGCATATTGTGGGGGAATCGACTTAATGTTTCCTTTAGAAAAACTTCTAGGAAATATTAGAGGCTATCTGGCCAATGGATTCAATGCTGTGAAAATCAAAATTGGAAGAGACAATCTTGATGAGGATATCGAGCGAATCAAAGCTGTTAGAGAGTTGATTGGCCCAGATGTAACTTTCATGGTAGACGCGAATTACTCCATGAGTATTGAAAAAGCCATTGAATGTTCTAAACGTATGGAGCAATACGACATCACCTGGTTCGAAGAGCCTACTATCCCGGATAATTACAAAGGTTTTGGTGAAATCGCTGATGCGACGAATGTTCCTCTGGCAATGGGTGAGAATCTCCATACCATTCATGAATTTGAATACGCTTTCGATCAGGCAAAGCTCTCTTTTGTACAACCAGATGCATCCAATTGTGGAGGAGTGACCGGATGGCTCAAGGCAGCAAAACTTGCTGCAGAGAATAATATACCCGTTTGTTCACATGGCATGCAGGAATTGCATGTGAGTTTGGTTTCTTCACAGCCTAACGCGGGCTGGCTGGAAGTGCATAGTTTTCCGATTGACGAGTATACCACACGCCCCCTAGTGGTAGAGAACTTCAGAGCGGTAGCATCGGACGAGCCAGGCACGGGTGTTGTGTTTGATTGGGAAAAGCTGAAGCCCTACTTGGAAGAATAATCTAAACCAACTGATCTTTTTTTAACCTCAAAAAACTAACCCAAAAATTATGAAAATAGAAGAGTCAATCTTCGGAGAACACGAAGGTCAATCTGTCAAATTATACCACTTGTCCAATGACAATGGAATGTCCCTCAAAATCACCAATTACGGAGCAACCATCACCTCAATAAAGGTGCCTGTGAATGGAGAGACCAAAGAGGTAGCTTGTGGGTTTGATACGCTGGAAGGTTACTTTTCAGAAGATTATAAAGCAAATTCGCCATATTTTGGATGTACTGTGGGTAGATATTGCTCACAGATCAAAGACGCAAAGTTCTCTTTGAATGGAGTCGATTATAAACTTGCAAGCAATGCAGGTGACAATAATCTACATGGAGGAGCAAAAGGGTTTGATAAGAAGATGTGGTCTGCGGAGATTTCAGAAAGCGGACTACAGATACAGATGACTTTGAAGTCTGATGATCTTGAAGAAGGCTTTCCTGGGAATGTTCAGGCAAAAGTCAATTTTGCGCTTACCAATGACAATGAAATAGCAATAAGCTATGAGGCTGTAACTGATAAAGAAACACCTCTTGCGATGACCAATCATACCTATTTCAATTTAACAAGCTTTTCTGAGAACGTTGAAAACCATGTAGCGCAAGTCAATACCAACAAGCGCTTAGCTTTGGATGAAACAGGAGCAGCTACAGGAGAAATATTGGTGCTGGATGGAAAAGATGATGACCTTAGAGGAGGAAAGAAAATAGGTGAAGTACATGAAGCCATGGGAGATGGTTTTGAACATTTCTACGTTTTTGATAATTCTGGAACTGAGTTGATTAACACAGCATCTATTTCATCGGAAAGCAGTGGACTTAAACTTGAGGTATTTTCTACAGAACCATGCATGCTTTTGTATACAGGGAAGTACACTTCTGACGATTTGAAAAGAGAAAGTGGCGACCAATTCGGAAAGTACAGAGGTTTTTGCTGTGAAACGCACCGCTACCCCAATGGCCCCAACATTGCTGGATCTCCAGGATCTATTACAGAGCCAGGTAAGCCATTTACAAGTAAGACAATATTTAAGTTTTCATCCTAATCGAAATTACACCTTAACCCTAAAAAGATAAATTATGACCGAAGGAATTATTTGGGCAATTTTTGCCGGACTTATGTTGGGGCTTTATGCCTTGCCAGAAAAATTCACCAAGGATTTCAAATTTGAAAATACATGGGGGCTATTTTTCATGCTGACCATGTTTGCTGTACCTATCGTAGCATCGCTTACCCTCATTAAAGGATTTGGGGACATATTTGGAGCCGTCTCTACAGATGTGATTATAAAAATGGCTGCCGCCAGTTTTCTATGGGGAATCGGGGTGATGATGTGGGGAAAAGCAATCAACCATATCGGACTATCCCTTGGCTTTTCACTTTTCATTGGAACGGTCATCTTAGTTGGATCAGTTATCCCATTCTTTGTAAACGGCATTCCGGAGACAAACACTTTCCTTACCATCCTTGGAGGGCTGGTAATTGTGCTTTTGGGAATTATATTCAACGGCAAAGCGGGTCTTACTAGAGAAGCAGATGAGAAGAGTTCCTCCAAAGAGGAATCTTCAGAAAAAGGCTCCATGGCTACAGGTATTATGATTGCTGTGATTGGTGGTCTTTTGGCAACTGGCTTTAGCTATGCAAATGCAGTTGGAGGCGGCTTGTTAAATGAGGCAAGTATAGCGCAAGGAAATGCAGAGTGGGTTGGATCACTGGTAGTGATGTTTCCAATATTCATAAGTGGAGGTGTGGTAATGGCCGCATACTTTGGCTGGCAACTGAGTCAAAAGAAAGCTTGGGGTGATTTTGGAACGCCTCACTTCGGCAAGAACTTCTTTCTTATTTTGATCATGGCTGTTTTTCATTATGCAGCTTCAGCTCTTTTTGCTTTTGCGGCATATAAACTCGGTGGCTTGGGTGGAACTGTAGGATATGCAATTTTCAATACATCTTGTGTAGCAACTGCTATTGTTAGTGGAATCGTTACAAACGAATGGGCAAACGCTTCATCCAAAGCCAAAGGATTTTTATATGCAAGTTTGACTTGCATGGTTTTGGGAATTGTGATTATAGCAATTGGAAATGGACTTTAAGCACTGATCAAAAAAAAACTTGTTCAATTGTGTTTTCAGAGCCCGGCCTGACAGAAATGTCTCGACGGGCTTTTTTTATTCTTGTTTTTTGATCCCCAAGAAACGTTTTTTTAAAATCAAAACACCCTTCCTAACCCGTTTTTTATCAAACTGTTTTGAAGAAACTGTGAAAAGGATTGCTCTAATAGCTTACAAGGCATTTGCTTAATCTTAAGGCTCATTTGTAGTTTAGCCAGTAAACCAGAAGGATAGTTCAGCGGTTAAGCCTACACACTAGTTGAGAAAACCAGCAAACGAATAAAATTATGAAGTGGCATTGGATTAAGAGTTTTTTATGTGCTTTGATCATTTGGGGTTCTACCCAAGTAGTCTTCTCGCAGGCTACTACGGTTACCATTTCACCTGAAGTTAAGAGGGTAATAGGGGGAGTATCTGAATTGGATAGATCAAAATTCTTCAAAATGCATATTGGAAGCGGAGGAAGCGGAGATGCGGAGTTTGACAAACTCAACGAAGACTATGGAGTCACAGGAGGACGTGGTTTTTGGGGGCCATTTTCATTTGCAAAACAAAAAACAGGGAAAGTTGGAGTTTATCCTGCAAAAAAATCAGGGGACAACTCTCAGAGAGCAGTCATTGAAGGTCAGATTGCCACAGAACACCCGAGAAATGTAGCCAGATATGATGTAGATGTGGATGTAGCTGCTGAATGGGCAGCAGAATATTATATGAATCATGTAAATGACAGGCCAGAGTTTTTCGAGCCAATGAATGAACCATTTGTTCACGCGGACGATGATGAATTTCAAGAGCAACAGCCCGATGCTCAAAAGATGCGGGTAAAGATGGCAGAGTGGTTTGGAGCCGTAGGTAAAAAATTTCACGAAACGCCAGAGCTGGCCAACATGAAGGTTATTGGTTATTCGAGTGCATGGCCGTCAGTGGAACTTTGGGATTTTGGACACTGGGACACCAGAATGAAAATGTTTATGGACGTTTCGGGTGAGCATATGGATGCATTTGCTACTCACTTATATGATGGAATAAATGTAACAGGAGCCGATAACAAAAGATCGGGGAGCAATTCGGAAGCAATTCTGGATTTAATAGAGGCATATAGCTATGTGAAGTGGAAAGAAGTAAAACCTCATGCGATTTCAGAATACGGAGGTATTGAGAAGGGATACCCTGCTTCATATAGTGATGCGAAAAGTATTCAGAGCATCAAGTCCATCAACCATATTCTGTTCAACCTTATGGAACGTGAAGATAAAATGCTTATCTCCATTCCTTTTATCACAGCGAAAGCACAATGGCACATTACAGAAGCCAATGATTATGAACCCTATGGAGCCGTTTTATGGAGACCCCTTACGATTACGCCGACCTCCAATCCCAACAAGCCGATTCTTGGCAATTGGACTTATACCGCCAGAATAAGATTCTTTGAGTTGTGGGAAGGAGTAGAAGGTGAGCGAGTTCTTATTAAAACAGACAATCCAGATATTCAGGTTCAAGCGTTTAGGAATGATTCAAAGATTCATATTGCTTTGAATAATCTAGATGAAGGCACTCAAAATGTGAAATTGGAAGGATTGGCTAATCTTGAAAATGTTCAAAGTATAAATATGCGATCGTTGAAAATTTACGATCAGGAAGATCCCATATACTTAGATGAGACGCTAAGCGAACTGCCTGAGTCCATTGAAATGATTTCAGGAGAAACGGCGATTCTGACCATTGAGTTGAGTGAACCAATTGAGTCTAAGAATACAATTGATTCAAAAAAATACTATACGGATACTCACCTTGCTACGATTGTGGAAGGAGCTGAGACGAGTTTCAACTTTAGTGGGATAGAAGAAGGCACTGGATATGCTACCCTTAGAATGAGTATTGGAAGAAAGCACGAAAGATCAAAAAGGCCAATAGTTAAGGTAAACGGTACATCTGTTCATGTTCCAGACAATTGGAAAGGCTATGATCAAGCCAATCGTGATGATTTTTTTGGAATGATCGAAATTCCAGTTTCTATGAATCTGATCAGCTCCGATACCAAGGTGAGTGTTGTCTTTCCTGATTCGGGAGGGAAAATCAGCTCGATGATACTCCAGATAGAGAAATTTGAAATTCCAGTTGAAATAAAAGAACCGACTCTTGTCAACCAAGTAAAATTGTCTTCAACGAAAGTCTTCCCAAATCCATTTCATGATAGTATCAGAATTGAGACGAGAGACAAAATGGATGAGGACAATATCGAGGTTTATTTCTATGATTTATCAGGAAAACAGATGCAAATCGATACCTCATTTATAGACGAGAATACAATTGAGATCAAGACAGGTCAGCTGACTTCCGGAGTATATAGAATTGTGGTGTCTTCACCGACATTCCGTTGGTCGGATACAGTATTCAAGAATTGATTTTGAGATAAAAATATTAATTGATAGAATGATTCAATCAAAATTCCCTTCATCTCTCAGGGCTAGTCTAGCGCTGACTTTACTATTCGTTGTTTCTTTTTTGAACGTCGTTGATGCCAAAGATATCTACGTAATGAAATCGGGAAATGATAGCAACGATGGAAGTATGGGAAGCCCATACCTTACAATAGGCAAGGCAGCTTCAGTTGCTGTAGCAGGTGATGTCGTCTATATAGGAGAAGGAACCTATGAAGAAACACTGAAGCCAACTAATTCGGGGACAGAAGGAAGTCCCATAGTATTCCAATCCATTGAAGGAGAAAGAGTCATAATCACGGCTATGCAAGCTCTTAGTGGTTGGGCACTTGATGAAGGTTCCATTTATAAGACAACAGTAGATTGGACTTTAGGACAAAAAAACTTTGTGATGCACGACCTCACAGCTTGTGATTTAGCTCGCTGGCCAAACAATGAAGATGGAGACCCCTTCACGCAAAACTCACTGCGCAATACCGGTGGTAGCGAAGGAGAAGTCGCTTCCAATGCATTTCTTGAGTATTCTCCTGGAATACCAGAGATAGATTGGGGCGATGGTGGATCGCTCTATTTCTATGGAGACAAAGGAGGAGCTGGTTGGACTACATGGAGAAGCTTTATCAAGTCCAGCACTTCCACTTCAGTGACTTTTGATTTAAACAAAAATCCGTCATGGATTAGGACTGTTCACGCTCCTGCTGATTTAGGAGACTTTTTTCTTCAGGGAGTAAAAGGCGCACTTGATTATGAAAATGAGTGGTATTTTGACGAAGATGCCGAAGAGCTTTTTATTCAATTACCTGGAGGAACTAAGCCGGAAGACGGCAAGGTCAGAATGAGAAGAAGAGACCTTACGGTAGATCTAACTGGGCGTAGTTATATCGAGCTAAAAAACCTTGCCGTATTCGGAGGGGGAATTAAGATTAGTGGAAGCGGGAATAAAATCTACCGGGTTTCAAGTTTCTATGGGAACTACACGCTAGGAGTTGTGTCTGGGTTCGACGCAAATAGTCGAAGTGTCGAAATATCTTCTGGTTCTGACAATACCATAGAGCAATGCGAGATAGCCTTCGGGGCTGGTTCTGGTGTATGGGACAGTGGCACACGGACTCAAATCATCAACAACTATATTCACGATTTTAACTACTTGGGTGATTATGATGCCATAGTAATGCTTCGTAATGGTTCGACTTCAACTTTATCAGGAAACACGATTTCCAAAGGAGGGCGGGATGCCATTCAGATGTTCAATAAAAATAGCATCGTTGAATACAATGATGTGTCATACAGCAACTTGATTGCCGATGATTGTGCACTTATTTACACGGTAGGAGGCCCATTCAATGCGGAGATTCATCACAACTGGTTTCATGACGCTTACTCAAGCGGAGATAAGAAAAAAGCCGCCGGAATATATCTGGACAATGATGCAGAAGCATTCTCAGTACATCATAACGTAGTTTGGAATACGGAGTGGACAAGTGTTCAAATCAATTGGAACGGCACAGATTTAGATATTTTCAATAACACACTTTGGGATGGAGAAGCAGTGATGGGAGCATGGCATAAGGAAGGTACACAGTTTTCAAACGTCCGCGTATGGAATAACTTGTCCAATGATGATAACTGGGAGCCCCAATCAGACAAAAGAAATAATATAAGCCTCGCATCAAGTCCTTTCACAAATCTGGGTGCTGGTGATTTCACGCTACGATCTGGGACTCAGCCTATAAACGCTGGAATAGTAATCTCAGGAATAACCGATGGATATGTGGGCTCTGCGCCAGATGCAGGAGCGTATGAATTTGGAGGAGAAGCATGGGTTGCAGGGGTAAGTTGGGATATTGAGCTTGGCCCAACGGGACTTGGTTGCTATGGACTACCTGGAGAAGATTGCGAAGTATTAGATCCGAATGATACAGACGGAGACGGAGTGGTAAATGAATCAGACCTATGTCCCGAAACTCCAAGAGGAGAAAAAGTTGATGATGATGGGTGCGCAATACCAAATGAAGATTTGGATAATGATGGCGTCACAAATGATTTAGACGAGTGCCCTGGAACTCCCGAAGGAGATAATGTGGATGAAGTTGGCTGTACAATCAGAGATGATGATGGAGATGGTGTATCAAATGAGTTCGATCTCTGTCGTGAGACCCCAGATGGAGATGAAGTTGACGAAAATGGCTGTACGATTGTAGAATTAGCAACCACAAATGTGTCTACATGGCTGGAGATATACCCGAATCCGGTAAAAGGCGAAGTAGTCAACGTGCTGTTTGCAGATCAGAATTTTGATGAACCAATCAAAGCGGGTTTAATGTCATTGGATGGGAAGATCGTTTGGGAATCTGTAATTCACGCTGGTCAAGGAGCTACCACATTGGATGTTGGATTGTTAGAATCCGGAATTTACCTCATGCGCTTCAGCGCAAAAGACAAAACACTAATGGAAAGGCTTTTCATAGATAACTAGCCCTTAAGTAGTGCAAGTACAATATCGTTAAGCTAAGTCTTTTACGATGCAAGTTGTTATTTCGACTTTAGGAGAAATCTTATTCGAAAGATACCTACCTGCTCCATTGCTCTTTGCGGTAATCACCTGGAGTTTTACCTGTTTGGCTTTTGAAAAGTCTGCTGAAATAACTCAGATTTCCAAGTCCTACTTTTTCTGCAATATCACCCAGCGTATACTTAGTGGTAGTTAGAAGCAACTGAGCCCTTTCTATTCTTCTCATTTGGATAAACTTAACAGGCCGGATTCCCCACACCTCTTGAAAAAGACGAGAATAATAATCGGCATTCAGGTGCGCTTGCTCTGCGAGCATACTCACAGTAAGCTCTTTGTGAAGATTGGTTCTGATGTACTTAAGCGATTCATTGATCCGGCTATTTCTTAAGTATTTTTCACCTTCCTGTTTTTTCTCACGACTGATAAATCTTGAGAATAAAATGCTCATGATTCCTTTCGTTTCCAGATAGGCATCCGTTGGAAGCTGACTGTTTTTCGTCTTGAAATTTAGTGTGCTCGGTACATTGTCATAAGACTCTGGATCGTCATTGATAAGAGACCTCCTTGGATTTAATTCTAAAATACGATCAAACAAATCCTGATCCCGTTCACTGGCTGTTCTCTCATAGATAAACTGACACGTATCGTAAATAGATTCACCTTCGCCAGGCTCTTCTAATATACTCAGGTAATATTGAGTAAAGTGATCATCACACTGATACCTACTATAGGTGTAGCTTGGAATCAGGTAAATGTGATTTGGAATTAAGTGAAAAGTCTTACCAGAATGATAAACTCTTGCAACACCTCTGGTGATAAGGTACAATCTCGAAAATGGACTAATCACATTGTCATAGTTCCATTTACTATCTAAATCCACTTTCCCAGCATTGAGAAGAGTCAAGTTAAGATTGTCAATTGAGCTCATGTTCAGTTAAAAGTCGGAAATGTGCAAATATACCTCGAATAAGTATTCATTACTTTTTTCTTATTAGAAATACATTTGGAAGATTGAATATTTAAAAAATTGGAAAATGAAGTTCAATAAGCTAATTCCTTTTGCTTGCTTGATTTTTTTACTCGCCTCTTGCACCTCCAATATACCAGAGGAGATACAGGAAGTGTATAACGATCTGCCCGAAGAATTGGATTTCAATATCCATGTCAAGCCCGTGCTTTCTGATAAGTGCTTTGCCTGTCACGGACCCGATAAAGGGAAGATCAAAGCAGGCTTGCAGCTTCACTCTAGTGAGACCGCCTATGCTGAACTTCCAGAGACTCCAGGAAAGTATGCGATAGTACCAGGAGATTTATCCAAAAGTGAGGCATTTCACAGAATCATGTCTCACGATCCTGAGTACATGATGCCTACACCTGAGTTCAAGGTAGAGCTTTCCGATAGGGAAAAAGCGATTCTTGTTAGGTGGATCGATGAAGGAGCCGAATATCAGCCACACTGGGCATTTGAAAAACCAAAAGAACAAAAAGTCCCCAAAGCTAGAAATCAAGATTGGGTCAAGAATCCGATTGACAATTTTGTAGGCAAAGTATTGGAGTCCAACAATCTGATGCCAATGCAGGAAGCTGAAAAATCCCTTTTGCTAAGGAGGCTTTCTCTTGACCTTACCGGATTACCACCTACAGTAGAAGAACTCAAAAATTTCCTCAATGATGATTCTGAAGGTGCCTATGAAAAACAAGTAGACCGACTTATTGCCTCTTCACACTACGGTGAGAAGATGGCAACAGACTGGATGGATGTTGCTCGCTATGCCGATACGCATGGCTATCAAGTAGATCGTTATAGAGACATGAGTCCATGGAGGGAATGGGTTATTGAAACTTTCAATAAAAACATGCCATACGATGAATTCATTACCTGGCAGATTGCAGGTGATTTGATGCCCAATCCGACTACCGAGCAGATTCTGGCAACAGGATTTAACAGGCTACATGCGCAGAATATGGAAGGTGGAATCGTGGATGAAGAATTTAGAGTGGAGTATGTTGCCGATCGTACCTCTGTTGTTGGTCAGGGCATCATGGCTCTTACTATGGGATGCGCCAGATGTCACGATCACAAGTATGACCCAATCTCCCAAAAGGAGTTTTATGAATTCTACAGCTTCTTCAACAACGTAAACGAAACGGGACAGATCTCTTGGGATCCGGGTGATATTCCAGTTCCCACGCTTTTGCTCCCTACCGAGAAACAAAAAGAAGTATTGGCCTATCTGGAGGAGCAGATGGACGAAAAAGAGAAATCGAAAGAAGAATTAATTGCAGGCAATAAAGAGCAAGCCCTCAAATGGATACAAAGCGGGGCATATAGGAAAAATAAACTCAATACCTTGAGCAAAGCAAGAGCTGCCAAATATACTTTCAATGGAACCTTAAAAAACAATCTTGACGGCAAGGCAGGTAAAATGGATAGAAAGTTTTCCAGCAATGAAAAGCCAGTTTTTGTCAATGGTTATAAAGGAAAATCATTGAAAATCGATGGAGATGCATGGCTTGATTTAAAGCCTGTCGGTACCTATAAGAGAAACCAAGCCTTTAGTATTGGACTTTGGGTGAACATTCCGGATTCCCTAAAAGAAGGAGTTATTTTTCATAAAAATAAAGGCTCTCGACTGCATAGCTACAAGGGGTATCACCTCTATTATAAAGATAAAAAATTGGAAATGTTGCTCGCTCACACATGGCCAGACAATTCTATAGAAAAACATAGTGTGGCAGAGATTCCAACCAATGAATGGGCTCAGATCACCATGACTTACGATGGATCAAGCAAGGCTGATGGACTGAAAATCTACGTGAACGGTAAGGAAATACAGATGGAGGTTAAAAATGACAATCTCTATAAAGATATCATCTTCGATAACTATGAAGATGTCATCTATGCCAAGCCGATAGAGCCGGGATTAAAAATAGGAGGAAGATGGAGAGGTTTTGGAATCAAAGACGCCATGGTAGATGATCTTGTCGTTTATAGCCGCGAGCTCACATCTATCGAGGTGATGCAGCTAGGAAACGCAATGGGAGCAAGTGAAATATTAGCTAAAGCTCCTTCTGATTTATCATCAGAAGAAAACGAAATGTTGAGTGAATATTTCATAACCCACAAGGTACCAGGCTATCAAAAAACGCTATCGGATCTCGCCAAAATAAGAGGAACGTATGTGGACAGCATGGAAGTAATAAAAGAAGTCATGGTCATGAAGGATATGCCCGAAAGACGGAAATCTTACCTGCTGGAGCGAGGACTGTACGATGGCTATGGAGAAGAGGTATTTCCAAATACACCATCGACGATACTTCCAATGCCCGACGATCTTCCAAAAAACCGGCTAGGACTTGCGAAGTGGCTTACCCATCCTGATCACCCACTTACAGCAAGAGTTGCAGTAAATAGATATTGGCAAAACTATTTCGGAAGAGGCATTGTGAAAACAAGCGAGGACTTTGGAAACCAAGGTGAGCTTCCTAGTCATCCGAAGCTTCTTGATTGGTTGGCTCTGGACTTTATGAATAGCGGCTGGGATGTGAAAGCACTTCAGAAGAAAATTGTAATGTCTGCAACATACCGACAAAGCTCTTTGACGTCACCTGAGCTAAGAGAAATGGATTCAGAAAACGTCCTTTTAGCAAGAGGGCCAAATATGAGGCTCACCAGCGAAATGATACGAGACAATGCACTTGCAGCAAGTGAGTTGATAAACAAAGAAGTAGGTGGAGAAAGCGTCCGTCCGTATCAGCCGCCAGGCCTTTGGAAAATGAATGCAGACACCTACATTCAAGATACTGGAGACAAACTCTACAGAAGAAGTCTCTATTCCATTTGGAAGCGCTCGGTTCCCCTTCCAACTCAATCTACTTTCGATCAACCAGAGCGTAGCGATTGTACCGTAAGAAGGCAAAAGACCAATACGCCACTTCAGGCTTTGGTTTTGCTCAACGACCCCACTTTCGTTGAAGCATCTAGAAAGATCGGAGAAACCATTACTAAAGCATCGAATATAGAAGAAGGAATCGCTGATGCATTTATTAAACTCACCGGTAGAGAGCCTGGCCAGAAAGAACTTGCAATTCTTACAGAAATGCAGCAAAAGGAATATGAAAAATTTGCGTCGGACTCTTCAAAAGCCAAAGGATGGCTTGAGACTGGAGCTTACAGAATAGATCAGTCACTAGACTCCAATCTTGTGGCTGCCAATGCAGTAGTTGCAAGTGTTATTTTGAATACAGACGCCACCATTACTAAAAGATAATCGACATGTCACATCATCACGATATTTTAAGATCAGGTAATCCAGATCTAAAAAAGGAAGAAAGGAAGATAGACCGCAGACAGTTTCTAACTAAGACCTCTATGGGACTGGGTGCCATGGCGCTTGGGTCATTGCTAGGAACGGATGGTTTATTCGCAGCAGGTAAAAGCAACCCTATGGGTGGCTTGCCAGGTTTGCCACACTTTATGCCCAAGGCAAAGAGAATTGTTTATCTTTTTATGAGTGGCGGACCCTCTCAGTTTGAAACTTTTGATTATAAGCCTAAGCTTCAGGAGATGTTTGGGAAAGACTTGCCAGAGTCTGTAAGAGGGAATCAGAGATTGACGAGCATGAGTGCGCAGCAATCATCATTGCCGATAGCACCATCCATGTACAAGTTCGATCAATATGGAGAAAGTAGAGCGTGGGTTAGTGAGCTCATGCCGCATACAGCAGAAATCGTAGATGATCTATGTTTTATAAAATCCATGTATACTGAGCAGATCAATCATGACCCAGCTATTACCTTTATGCAAACTGGGCATCAGCTTCCAGGAAGACCTTCCATAGGAGCTTGGATGAGTTATGGGCTGGGATCGGATAATAACAATCTCCCATCTTTCATTGTACTCAATTCGAAAAATGCTGGAGGTCAGCCATTATACTCTCGTCTTTGGGGAAATGGTTTTTTACCAACGGAACATCAAGGAGTGCAGTTTAGATCGGGCGCGGATCCAGTTCTATTCCTGAGCAACCCTGAGAACTACGATGGAAAAGATCGAGCTCAAATGCTTGCCTACCTCAAGCAGATGAATGAGGTTCAAAATAACACATATGGAGATCCGGAGATTGATGCAAGAATCTCTCAGTATGAGATGGCCTACCGCATGCAGACCTCCGTTCCTGAAATAACGGATATGTCGGATGAGCCAGATCATGTTTTTGATATGTATGGAAAAGATAGTCGTGATCCAGGTACTTATGCTGCCAACTGTCTGATGGCACGTAGGTTGTTGGAGAGAGATGTCAAGTTTGTACAACTCTATCATAGAGGGTGGGATCAGCATGCTTATCTGCCTGGCGGTATCAAGAATCAATGCAAAAACACGGATCAGCCTACAGCAGCCTTACTCAAAGACTTGAAGCAGCGCGGATTGCTGGAAGATACATTGGTGATATGGGGAGGCGAGTTTGGAAGAACTGTGTATTCTCAAGGAAAACTCACCGATACCAACTACGGACGAGATCATCACCCGAGATGCTTTACCATGTGGATGGCCGGAGCAGGTGTTAAGCCAGGGTTTTCGTATGGAGCTACGGACGATTTTAGTTACAACATAACCGAAAATAAAGTCCACATACATGATTTTCATGCGACCATCCAGCACCTAATGGGGATAGATCATGAGAGGTTGACATTCAAGCATCAAGGAAGGCGATACAGACTCACTGATGTACATGGACATGTAGTGAAAGACATATTGACTTGATCCTAGAATGAGCAAGACCTGAACCCCTAATCATTTATATATGAACTCAAGAAGAAATTTTATTAAGAAAGGATCGGTAGCAGTTGGTATAACGGCTGCTCTTCCGTCATTTGGCTTCAATATTCTTACCAATAAACCCCCTGAAGATATGATTCTTGGTCATGGAGACTATCAATACAAACTCATAAAAGACTGGGCAAAGCTCAGTTCTGTCAGAAACCCAATACTGAACTGCCACGAAATGGTAATGGATAGCAAGGGGCGATTAATCATGATGGGCGACCATACTGACAATAACATTCTGATATTTGATAAATCAGGGAAACTACTTGACTATTGGGGAACGGCGTATCCTGGAGGCCATGGTTTGACTTTGGCCAAAGAAGGAGAAGAAGACTACTTGTTCTTGTCCGATTCAGGTTGGTTTCTGGATAAAAAAGGAAAGTGGATTCGCCACAATGGTAGAGTGACGAAGACTACCACTGATGGACGTGTGATTTTTGATATAGGGCATCCGCAAACTATTGGAATCTACGAACCAGGAGATCATTTTTGCCCGACAGAGATTGCAGTTGGACCAACTGGTGACATCTACATAGCAGATGGATATGGTAAGGACTATATTATCCAATATAACTACAAAGGCGAGTACATCCGACACTGGGGCGGACATGACAATGAAGATAAAAACTACAATCTTCAAAATGCTCATGGAGTGGCGATTGACTACCGAGATAAGGATAACCCAATGGTGGTATGTACATCGAGAAATGAGAAATCATTCAAATTTTTCACACTAGATGGCAAACACATAAAGACATTGCATCTGCCCAATATGCAGGTATGTCGACCAGTATTTGATGACAATAATTTGTATGCAGGAGTATGCTGGTCTCAACCAAAGGAAGGGAATACCAACTGGAAAGACCATACCGGTTTTGTCACTATTTTGGATGGAGATAAAGTAGTCTCGAACCCTGGTGGAACAGAACCAGAATATAAGAAAGGAGAACTTCAGCCTTCATATCAGTTAGCGGATAAGCCAATTTATCACGGTCACGATGTATGCATAGATGAAGACAAAAACTTATACATCTGTCAGTGGAATGCAAACAAGTCTGCCCCATATAAACTAGAAAGAGTATAATCGATGAGCAGTACAGACATAGCTATTTTTCTGGGGAGATTTCATCCACTTGTGGTTCATCTTCCTATTGGTTTTTTGATTCTGGGTTTTTTGATGTGGGCTTTTGAAAAATGGAAAGGGACTAATAGCTTCTCATCTGCAATTTCATTTAGCCTTCTGCTCGGAACACTTAGCGCAGTAGCAGCTTGCGTGCTTGGCTACCTATTATCTGCCGGAGGAGGATACGAAGGGTCTCTTCTGGATACACATATGTGGGCTGGTATTGCCACAACCTTGGTGACAGGTATTCTTTATGCTTTTTACACATATGACATTCAATTACAATACAAGAAAACGATTATTCTGGTCTCATTCGGGTTGATGATGACCGGACTAAGTGTCACAGGGCATGTAGGAGGTAGTCTTACTCACGGTTCAGACTACCTGACCGCCTACGCCCCTTTTGGGAATAAAAAAGAAGCGGAAATCCCAAAGCCAAAATCTCTGGAAGAAGTTTTAGTCTTTGATCATGTGGTGCAGCCCATTCTGAAGAAAAAGTGCAGCAGCTGTCACAGGGAAAGTAAGCAGAAGGGGCAACTTTCGTTTGCCGATATATCTTCAATTGTAAAGGGAGGTGAAAGTGGTCCTGTACTAGTTTCAGGAGATGCCGAATCAAGTGAAATGATCAAAAGGATAAACCTTCCCGAAGATCATGAAGACTTTATGCCACCAGAAGGTAAAACTCCTTTGACAGACGAAGAAAAGGAGCTGTTGACATGGTGGATTGATCAGGGGGCTACTTTTGATGCAGGATTAAGTGAACTGGACGTAGACGAAAACACCTCCACAAAACTTACAGCCTATCTTGGATTGGGCGAAGGACATGGAAGCATTGGAGAGAAAGTTAAACCACTCGGCGAGGTTTCTGAGCAATCTATTATGACCCTTCTTGACAAAGGATTTGTAGTTCGAGAATTGGTCGCTGGGTCAAACATCTATGATGTTACATTCCCTAGCTTCAAGTTGAGTGATAGCTACGGAGCGTCAGATGTTGTGTCAGATGTGTCTCTTCTCAAAGACAATATCCTTTGGCTGAATCTATCCGGACTGGGGCTTAAAGATGAAAATCTGTCTGAAATTGCCAACATGTCAAATCTCACTAAACTGCGATTGGAGAAAAATGAAATTACCGATGAGGGTATAAAAGCATTGATTAACCTACCAAAGTTGGAAGTGCTAAACCTTTATGGAAATCCAGTGACGGAAGAATCTATCCCCTATTTGAATCAAATGATCAAACTCAACAAAGTATACGGTTGGAAGACGGAGATTAAGAAGGAAGATTCCCAGACGTTTGAATTGGTTCTTTGACAAGAGCTATTATAGCTATTTTCTGGATACGGTCGTAAATTGGCTACCAGTCTCAAAACTGCGCCAATAGGAATTTAAATATCCTATTGGTGGTTTTGTTCATTCGATCCTATTGAGTTCACTACCGCGGTGATTGCAACTTCAGAAAATATTTTGACCTGTTCTATATCTGGTGAGGTTGTTGGTTCAAAGAAATTTATCGTAGAAAGTAGAGACAGTCTCTCTGAAATTTTCAGCTCTCTTCTTACGGAATTTATTTAGATACGCGTTGGTTTCGTTAAATTCAGCAATGGATTTGTTGTATTTTTCCAATGCGCTATTGTATTCATCAATATCCTCCTGAGTTAAGGAACCTCTCTTTTTGGTTTCAAAGTTTTTAGACACAGTCTCAAAGTTATCCTTCTGATTAAAGAATTCGATCTGTTTCGGAACATAGCGAATGGCCTCACCTCTATAAAACTCAAGCATGCTTCGACATGCTTCCACCAGAGAGTTGTCACCTTGGAAGGCATTGATTTCTTTCAAGGAGTTAAGTCCTTCATCTGAAACTATCTCGAGCGTCTGCCTGAATTGTTCGATATCGCCTATTCTTTCCTCGTTTTGTGCGTTAAGCATTTCCCCTTCATAAAAAGTACTTCTAAAGAAAATGAGATAAACCTTATTATGGTACTTATTTACCTTACTGGCACTGGTGAGCTTCTTAGATATACGAGATTTCTCTCCTTTCGTAATAGTTACATTGTACTTAGCAGCAAAACTATCCTGAGCCAATTTCAAATTGGCATAAGCAGAGTCTAATTTGGCATTGACTTGCTCCTTCGTCATGATATATGCTTCCATATCGTCATAGGATTGCTCGGCAATTTTTTCCATATCTACTATCTTTTTGTAATCGTCATTGATGGTCAAATATGAAAGCTCCAAATATTTTACAATTGCGTCTCTAAGGTCTTTGTCTCCATTATAGGACTTTTTCTTATTTACCTCATACTTCACAGTTCGCAATGTTGCGGCGAGCTCCTTTCTTCGTTTTTCTATTTTACCCGCATTTCTACCTCGGGAAGTGATTCTGACATAGTCCCATGTGTCTTTGGTGATTTGTTCGTAATCTTCACTCAAATAATTCATATAGGCACCAGGCCCTTCTTGGGCTATTGAAGCCTGAATTGAAAACAGAACGAGTAATATGTAGGCGATCTTATTCATCTTTTTTATTGCTTAGATATATCCAGTCTTTGATAATATTAAAGGTTTCTTCAAGTATAGGGTCTTTCCGACCATTCAATATATACGCTTCACTTTCCTTTTTAAAAAATTCATCTTCTTCTGATGAGATTATTTGAAATAAGTCTGTGGACTCAGAAGGATTGTATTTGTAAAAAGGATTTGGCAAAAGTTCGAATTCTCTGTAATCCAAAGATTGGAAGTAGTGACTCGAATAGGCAATGTCAAATACCTTAGAGAGAGAGTCTATTTTAAGAAGCTCTGTATTTTTTATTTTTCGCTGCTCAACCCTAAGACTAAGGTCATCTATTGGCACTTGATTTGGATGAGGAGGAGTGAAGCTTTTACCAATGATCGGGTTCGATAGATTATACTTTAAATTAGATTCTCCGATTATATTTTTAGAAAGCAATGAAGGCAAAACAATCGAAGGTATTACTCCTTCTCCCTGGTAGCTTAAGCCGTTTATCCCGTATATTTTCAAATCGGTAATAGCCGCAATCCCTTGAGGTTTGTTTTGATAGCGAGATTCAAAAGGCATTATGATCTGTCCAGTCGCTTTTCCAAAAGAAGGAGAACCAACAATTAAATTATTTGGGTAATGACGTACGGATGTTGCGAGTAATTCTGATGCAGAAGCGGAGAATTCGTCTATAAGAAAAACAGTTTTAACATCAAGTAGTTTCCCTCTTTTACCATCTTTGAATAGCTGACCATTTTTATTTTCGAATGAGGTTAGGATGTATGCCGGGCCATAATCCATAAAAAAACCGATAAGATCATGAGCCTCTGCTATAGAACCACCACCATTGCCTCTTAAGTCCACTATCAAACCCTCTGGGCTTTGCTTCTTCAACCTCAATAGTGCTAGAGCCATATCCTGTGCTGAACTTCTATTATTTTCCCCAAAATTTGTATAGAACCCAGGTAGTTGGATATAGCCTATTTTCAAGCTGTCATTTTGAAGTAAATAGGAATAAACATGATTGGAAGTGTTGTTGATAAAACGCTTGGAAAGTTCAAATTCTCTGAATTGATTATCCGATTTAGATTTTATCTCAAGAGTAATTGTTTCACTGGAAGTGCCATAGAAAAGATCTTCGATAGCGTTGAGTGATAAACAAGATAGAGATATGAGATCATCTTCTGATCTCACCGAAGTAATTTCATCTCCGACTTTGATTAAATTTTCAAGAGAGGCACTACTATAAGGTTGAATTTTGCTTATTACGTATCGACCGTTTTTCCTTCTGAATATCAACCCTGTGCTGAAAACTTCGCTTGACAATGAAGTCAAAAGCCATTCCTCTTCTTCTGGAGATAGGTAATCACTATGTGCGTCAAAGGATTGTGCGTACGACTTCAAAAAGCTAGTAAGGACGAATCTTTTTAAAGTCAGTTCTTCATCTAAAGATTCTATTATGCAAGATTCAATTTTCACTACTTTTTGCAATTCCTGATTTAGCCAATCATTGATTTGCGAGCTTTCTAAATCTTCTAAGAGCGTGTCCTTATAGCTGTGATTTAAAACCTTAAATTTCAAATCGCGAATCCAGCTTTTCGTTAGCTCATCCTGATTTGGTGCTAATCTTATAGAGTCCGTTTTATAGGCAACCAACACAGAGTCTCTTTCAGTAAAATTGACATGAGGAAGGTCTGCAAGAAAGACCGAGTATAAACTGAGTTTTTCTTTTAAAGAAGCAAAGGAATTTTCAAGAATTAGGTCAATTTGATTTCTGGAAAAACTAAAGTCTTGAAACCATTCGTAATGTAGCAGCTCATCTTCAGTAGTGAAGTATTTGGTTTCTGGATCTAATTTCCTGATGAACTCGGTTTTCATTCGGTCAGGAATCACAGCGATGGTTTCTTTATAATCCACATGATACTTCATAAATGAAGCATCAACTTTAATGGCTAATTCTAAATCCTCTGAAGAGAATTGCTGAGACCATAGGCTACACGAGCAAAACGTTATGCATGCGAGTATTAAAGACTTTTTTGAAGTGATAAGCTTCAAGGCTGACTTTGGACTTGCGAGTCTTAATAAGAACTTTGGATTGATGGTCAGTCTACTTAGTTTAATAATAAAGACCCTTTGGCCAGTTTCATTATAGAGACTGTTAAAATAATTAATCCATTTATTATTTCTATATCTTGGCGGTTAACTTTTCAATCCGCTGCGACTGAAGAGATTTTATCCAACGCTCCACTTACTTTATTAAGTACGTCATCCACGTCATTCAGATTGTGACGATCCTTTAAGTAAGCGGGATCATTATAAGCTACTTTGACATCACCATTCGAATCCTGATATACGATTACTTTTTGAGGTAAATCAATGCCTGCTGTTTGGTTCGATTGCATCAAGAGCGTTCCTAAATTTGGATTTCCAAACATGATGATTCTTGTAGGATTTAGATTCAAATCTACCGACGCAGCATTCTTGCTATGATCTAGTTCTAAGATTAGTTTGAGGTTTGGATTTGAATCAAGAGCATTTTTTAGCTTGTCGTATGTTGTGTCAAAATCCGATTTGCTGGTTTTTATTATAAGGCCTTTATTATTCATGTTTAGTGAAAGGTTTTGAGTTAATTTAATACGAAACAATTCTAATCAGGGAAACCAAGTATTCGTGAGCCAGATTCATTTTTTTAACCAATATGTCTCGTACTCGTCCTGAAATGTAAGTGTGTGCATCGACTCCATTCTATCTATTAAGAGCACTCCATCAAGATGATCTAGCTCATGCTGAGCTACAATTGAGGCAAAACCTTCCAACTCTTTTTCAATAGGATTGCCAGCTCGATCTATCCCCGTGAGTGAAATACGCTCGTAGCGACTTAATTTGCCTCTTATGCCGGGTATTGAGAGGCACCCTTCCCAGCTATCCGTTTTATGATCATTTAGGAAAGTGATGTTGGGATTGATGATGATATGAAGAGGAAAAGACTCCTTATCTGGGTATCGAGTGTTCTCCCTCATCTCCATTGTAAAGATTCTTTTCAAGGTACCAACCTGCGGGGCGGCAATACCTGCCCCGCTGTGAAACCTCATCGTTTCTACCAAGTCGTCAATGAATGTTTGAAAATTTGCTGATGAAATTTCCTCTTGCGAAACTTCCTTTGAGATCTCTCGCAGCATGGGGTTTCCCATTTTAATAATTTCCAAAAGCGCCATTCTTATCCGGTTTTATTAGTCTTCGTAAAGTAGCCCATAATCTTATGGCAAGTTTGTTTCGTCAGATTGAGCTTGTCGAGATCTTCATGAACTTCTAAGCGAGAGAAGATAATTTACGTAGCAAATGGCTCACTGAATTTAAAAGAAATCTCAATTTACTTCTATGCAAATTTAAAGTTCGACAATCCCGTTTGGAGTTCCAATTATGGCTTTGAGCACTACCTCTTGTGATTGTTCAATTCTTAATCTAACTCCCAGGGACGAAAATACCAATGTGCGGTGCTCAGGGTTAGGATGCGATCCATACAAATCAATTAACTCACACCCCATATCAGGAAGCAGATCTGAAGGATGTCTCTCCGTTTTGGACCAATCAATTAAGAAAGGGGTCAGCTCTACTTCGGGAAGAGCCAATGGCATAGTGAGTTTCCACTTGAGCAAAGAACCATCCGCAGTATTTCGCGACCCACTACCTATATCTCCCATCTCCGTATTGAAAACCTTTAACGCCTTGCTATCCTTCTCAAGTGAATCAGACCTCAGCGCCCATCTAGTCATTTTCGATTTGCTTAAAACGTCTATCCCCATCCATCTTGGAGGCTTAATTTCAGCATTGGAATGATCAACTGCCAGCAATTCTAAGTAACAATTATTGGTAAGATTGATGAGGGCGTTTTTTGTTCCCTGAGTTTTATGATACCCACCAAATATTGGGCGAACGCCAAGCTTTATTTCGAACTCATCTATGGCTTTGTCGAGATCAGGTACTGCGTATACGAGGTGGTCAATGGATTTTGGGAACACTTTTTTCATGTTTATGCAATCAAAGGTATGTGGAGTCTGACACCTGTCAATAGTACATTTCGGAAAATCAATGGTAGAATTCGAGATGTCTCTTCTCCTTTTCCTTAGAGAAAATCAACACTTTCCGAAAAGTACCATTTATTCTCTTTTACACACCAGATATTGAATATGGCTGAAAATAGTTTTGTGAGCATAAAACATCATTAGAAACAAAAAAACTTAAGTCATGATTAAAAGAGCATTAATTATCGGTGGGAGTAGTGGGATTGGAAAAGCAACAGCGCAGACCCTTTTGAGTGAAAGAGTCGAAGTGCATGTTGTTGGTACAAATGAGACCAAACTTGAGGCATTCAAAAACGAAGCTTCAGGAAGTTTGATTACTCACAAAGTAGATATTACTAATCAGGAAGAGCTAGCAGCTTTTTACAGCGTGATCGAAGGGTTTGAAAGCTTAGATTATTTAGTAAATGCGTCTGGTATTTTTGGTCCAAAACCATTCCTTGATCATACGGTATCTGATTATGATTCTTATCAAGACCTTAACAGAGGGTTCTTTTTCATTACACAAACAGCCGCCAAAAAAATGGCTTCTACAGGTGGAGGAGCTATCGTAAATGTGGGTTCTATGTGGGCCAAGCAGTCTGTTAAGGCCACTCCATCTTCAGCGTACTCTATGCAAAAGGCAGGGCTTCACTCATTGACGCAGCACTTGGCGATGGAACTGGCAGATCACAAAATACGCGTGAATGCCGTTTCTCCAGCAGTGGTTGAAACCCCGGTTTATGAAAGTGTTTTCGGTGGTGAGAAAGAAGCACACGATGCATTACAAAGCTTCCATGGCTTTCATCCAATAGGAAGAAATGGGAAAGCAGAAGATGTAGCAGGTATTATCTGTTTCCTTTTATCAGACAAAGCATCTTGGGTTACAGGAGCGATCTGGGATACAGATGGCGGTGTAATGTCAGGAAGAAATTAATAACATTCTTTTGAGTATATCAGTAAAGGCCGATATCTATTTCAAATGAAGTAGAGCGGCCTTTACTTTTCTAGAAAAGGGAAATTGCATATAAGATTCGAATGTGGATCATTGGTATATTAGCCGAACAGTAACATGGAACAAAATCTTTCGAAATACATCATCATTGGGGCTGGTCTCTCAGGACTTACCTCTGCGTATCTGCTCCATAAGACAGGAGAGAGAGACATTACCATTTTGGAATCCAGAGACCGGATAGGAGGGAGAATCCATACGAAAGACAATATTGATTTTGGAGCTACATGGTTTCAAACTCACCATCAGAAGGTGATTGATTTGCTTGATGAACTTGAGGTGGGAAAATTTCACCAATACAGCAAAGGCAAAAGTGTGTTGGTCTATAGTTCCATGGCACCAGCTCATCATTTTGAAAGTAACCCGGAAGCCCCTTCTGCCTATAGAATATCAGGAGGATCAAGTGCAATGATAGATAGGCTAGCCTCTCCCTTCTCCGAAAACATCAAGCTGGGAACAACAGTAACCGAGATTATCGAAAATGAAAATGGAGTTTCCGTTGTTACGGAAAATGGAAACTATCAGGCCGAAAAAGTAATCATAACAATACCACCATTAATTGCGACCAGAATCTCATTCTCTCCTGAGTTGCCAAGTGCAGTCGCTCAAGCAATGGAGAATACGCACACCTGGATGAGCAACGCCATCAAGATAGGGATGACATTCAAAGCACCATTTTGGAAAGCTAAAGATCTATCAGGAACGCTGATTGGTCAGGCTGGGCCAGTGGTAGAATTATATGATCACACAAATCATAAAGAAGAAAAGTACGGATTAATGGGCTTTATCAATGAAGCACTGCGAGATACAACTGCTGAAAAAAGAAAAGAACGTATTTTGACTTTTCTATCAAAGCATCTGGGTGAAGAGGTGCTTTCCTATGAAACATATGAGGAAAAGGATTGGTCCAAAGACAAACACACCTCCTGTGAGACTATAAAATCTATCTATATGAGTCCGCAGTATGGAAATCCAATTTTTGGAAGAAAGTACATGAATGATAAGTTGATTTTTTCCGGCGCGGAGACATCTCCTTTATATGGAGGATACATGGACGGGGCAATATTCAGTGGACTGAAGGCAGCTAATGAGATGAAAATGATCTAAAATAGCAGATCATACATTCTAGGAAATAAGTGAAAGATAAGAAGCTTGAGATAAAGCAATATCACCTACATAAAGCTCACCCTGAAAAACTTCAGTTTCAGGTGCACGATCTTAAACAATATAGGCAGAAGAGCCTGGCGAAAGCCTCTTTGCCACATTCACATAGTTATTATCAAATAATATGGTTCTTCGATAGTGGAGGTGCACATACGGTTGATTTTCAGACGTATGAGATTAAGGCTAATACGGTTCTTTTTATTTCAAAAGATCAAATCCATGCTTTTGATGATAACTTAGATGTGGAGGGGCGGTTGATTCACTTCAACGAAAGCTTCTTCATGCACTCAGACGTAGATATTTTCCTCAAGTACAACATCTTCGATCGACAGCAGAATCCGTGTTATGAAATAGGGGAAGATACGATAGAAACATCCGAATGTTATATGTCGCTGATTCAGAAGGAGTTTGAAAACCAGCATAGATTTGGATATCAGGATGCCATTCGTTTTCTTTTAAAATCGTTTCTGATAAGTCTGGAGCGATCTCATCACGACGACTCTGACAAAACCCTCAAACTAAACAGTGCCCACGAACTTCAGTTTTTCAGGTTCAAAGAATTGATAGAAGAGAACTATAGCAAAGGTTTGCCGATAAGTGAATATGCGGATCAACTTAATGTCTCGACTAAAACACTAACAACGATCACCAAGAATATTGCAGATAAATCACCATCACAATTAATTGCAGAACGAGTTATTTTGGAAGCAAAGCGTTTGCTGAAGTTTACTACACTTCAAGTAAGTGAGATCACCTATCAATTGGGTTTTGAGGACTCCTCTTATTTTATTAAGTATTTTAAAAGATACGTTCATAGCTCACCAAGAGTATACAGAGAGCTTGTTTCTACTTAAATTCACTTCTGATCAGTCCTGCTTTTCAATTAGAAAAACATACATTGAGCATTGTGGTTTTAAGATTATACAAAAAGTTAAAAGCGCATCATGGAGATAGACGATATTCTTCAGACCAGCCTTAGTTTTTTTAAGGAGGATGAATTGAAAAGGGAAATTGTGAGTAAAGCCAAGATCGTGGAAGTCCCTCCGGGGGCGCTTATCCTTGATGAAGGCAGTTACGTCAAGACAGTTCCTTTATTGCTGAGCGGATTAGTCAAAGTGGTAAGGCTGGAGAGAGGAAAAGAAATTCTCCTGTACTACATATATCCACTTGAAAGCTGTATTGTGTCTATTTACAGCGGAATGAATGAACTTAAGAGTCGGGCAAAAGCAATTGCCGAAGATCACTCAAAAGCAATATTGATCCCCTCATCTATGGTTGGAGAATGGCAAAGAAAGTACAGCTCCTTCAACAGCTTCGTTTTGAATCTTTATCAAAAGCGATTTGAAAACATATTGGACGCATTCAACGCCATGGCGTTCCAAAGTCTTGATGAAAGAATCCTGTCTCACCTACAAGCAAAAGCGCAGGCACTAAATAGTAATGAAATTAAGTTGACTCATCAAGGACTTAGTGATGAGCTGGGAGCCGCTAGGGAAACTGTTTCCAGAATGCTTAAAAAACTCGAAACCGAAGATAAGTTGAAGCTTCATAGAGGCTATATAGAAATTATACTCGACTAAGGATCTTTGACTCTGCCAATAATAAAATCAGTTGTGTGATCAACATCACTGACATTGGGTGAAATAGAAGCCATTTTTGTTCTGTAACATCAAAACAGAAAGATTATGGTTAAAAATATGAGTAAATCGGATGGAGTAATCAGGATCATTATAGCCTTGATTATTGCAGCCCTATGGTACTTCAATGTTATCAGTGGTACCCTTTTAATAATTCTAGGGATCGTGGCAGTGATCTTTATTGCCACGGGATTTATTAATTTTTGTCCCCTCTATGCTGCTTTTAGGATTAGAACAAGGCGCAAGTAGTTACTAACTCAAAAGTTGCTCGCATGTATTCCGAACCTATTGAAAGGCAAGTTGTAAATGCACTGGAGAAAGTGCCTGTTTCCCCATACGCCACAGTGAAATCGGGTAGTATTTCCATTGAAAATACTAACTCTTTTTGGAACGCTTATCCAAGCAAAAGCTATAAGAAAAACGAACTTATTTTCCGGAATGGGAATGGAAATAAGTTCGTTTATTTTGTTTCAAAGGGTCTGGTCAGAGTAGGAACCGAGGCTAAGGATGGGAAGCAGATATTGCTCTTTATCAGGGGAAGGGGAGACCTTTTTGGAGCGCTTACTCCAACCACCGATTGTCAGGGAGTATTTGCTTCAGCAATGGAAGAAGGCACTGAGGTGTTCTTCGTTCCGGCCTTCGAGTTTCAAAAACTGTTAATTTCAAATTCTCTTCTACTAAGGTCTTACTTTGAATTTTTAGGAAGTGAAATTAGAAAAAGAGAGCAACGAATAGAGGACATAATGTTCAAAAGCGCACGCGATAGAGTAATAGTTTTTTTGCGAGATTTAGCGGAGGAGAAAGGGAGAAGAGTTGGATTTGAAACTGTGATTGATGCACATATAAAACATGAGGATATAGCAGGTTTGACCACCACCACAAGGCAGACAGTTACTACTGTGCTAAATGAGTTAAAGAAAGCAGGACTAATTAGTATTGATCGGAGGCGACTTTTGATTAGAGATTTGAGTAAGCTCAAATAAATCATTTATTAAAAATTAGGGGTTCGATCCGAGTGACGTTCCATCCAAGAACCCTCAGGTCAATGTTGTAGTTAATCTAAATTTTCAGATGTTAAGTTTTGAAGATTGATCCTGAATTTTGTGAATGAGTCAGCACTCGTATGCGTGGAACCCCTATCCGGCAAACAAAAAAGCCTGATTCGAAAATCAGGCTTTTGTTGCTCCTCTTCTTGGGCTCGAACCAAGGACCCTCTGATTAACAGTCAGATGCTCTAACCAGCTGAGCTAAAGAGGAATTTTTAATCCCATATCCGCAACTATCTGCGAAAAGGATTGCAAACTTAATTTTCTGTTTTAACAACTGCAAAACCTTTTGCGTAAAAATTTTCTAAGAATCATTCTGACGAATAAAACAGACATTATGTCATTATATATTAGCTATCTGGGCCGAAAACAGACATTATGTCATTTTAATTTCAAGAAAATGGTGTTGGTATAGATTTCGATTAACTCCAATCAAATTAGATTTTTAAACTTAAAATTTTATAAAAATGAAACTAGTAAAGTATAATCAAAACACACTCCCTGGAACCTATGGTAGCTTCATAGACAGATTCTTCAACGATGACTTTTATGGAGGAAGGACGAGTACTTCTTTTTCACCTAAAGTAGACATAGCTGAAACGAAAGAAACATTTGAAATTCAATTTCATGTGCCTGGGATAAGTAAGGAAGAGATCAACATCGACGTTAAAGACGACAGGCTTACCGTGTCAGGAGAGAGAAAGCTGGAGAAGGAAAAGCAGGAAAAAAACTTCCATACTCTGGAAAGCCATTATGGGTCTTTCAGCAGGTCATTCTATTTGCCTGACAATATCAAACTTGATGATATTGAGGCAACTTATAAGGATGGAATTCTGAGCATTGTGGTGCCGAAAGACGAGAAGAAGGAAACCCATAAGACGATTAGTATTAAGTAAAGATTCATTTTGTTTTAGTAAGAAAGGCGGGTTGATGAGCCCGCCTTTCGTTTTGGATTAGGATTGTTAATTAGTGTTAAACAGATTAATGATTTCCCCTATCTCACAACAATTCAAGTTGAAAGCTAGTATAAGAAATAGAAGTAAATCGAAAGGATATGACGAATAGAAAGTTAATTTTTGCAATGGTGATTTCATCGATGATGGGTGCCATTATAGCTTTAGGAGGTTACGCTATCATTACTCCAAGTAACATCACAGTTCCGATGGAGCAGGTAGACAAAAGCTCAGTTAGCTTCACCAATTACGTTTTCGATTCTACGGATTTTGTAGTACCCGAGGGATTAAATTTCGTTTACGCAGCTAAATCGGCAACACCTGCAGTAGTTCATATCAAAACCACTTATTCACCAGGAGCAGATGGGAGTGGACAAAATCCAATGGATGGCTTCCTTAAAGAATACTTTGGAGATCAATACGGTCAAGGAAGAAGAGGTCCTAGCAAGGAAGGAGCTGGCTCTGGCGTCATAATTACTGGTGACGGATACATTGCCACCAATAATCATGTGATTGATGGGGCCTCCGAAATTAAGGTTCTCTTAAACGATAACAGAAGTTTTGAAGCCACTGTAATAGGTACAGATAGAGACACAGACCTTGCTCTGTTAAAAATAGAAGGAGAAGGTTTGCCTGTGATGGGTTTTGGGGATTCTGAGAAAATTCAAATTGGAGAGTGGGTTTTGGCTATCGGAAATCCATACGAATTTACCTCTACAGTGACCGCCGGAATAGTGAGCGCTAAGGCAAGGAATATAGATATACTTAACCGCTATGGGGACTCCAGAAATAGATACAAAATTGAAGCATTTATCCAGACAGATGCTGCCGTAAACCCAGGCAATAGTGGAGGAGCTTTGGTGAACCTAAACGGAGAATTGGTTGGCATCAATACAGCTATTGCTTCTCCTACAGGATCATTTGCGGGATATTCATTTGCAGTACCGGCAAGTCTTGTCAAGAAAGTAATCTACGACCTCAAAGATTACGGAGTTGTACAAAGGCCACTTCTAGGAATCAGCATTAGGGATGTAGATGCAGATTTAGCAGATCAAAAAGGTTTTGATGTACTTAAGGGAGTTTGGGTTCAGGGAGTTGTCTCAAATTCTGCGGCAGATGATGCAGGACTTGAAGTGGATGATGTAATTGTTTCTATTGAAGGCAAAGCTGTTGATAACGTAGCAGAACTTCAGGAGCAAGTCGCACTCAACAGTCCGGGAGATAAGATTGAAGTCACTTTTATACGTGAAGGAAAAACAAGAACAACGCTCGCAACACTTAAAAATGCGGATAACAATATGGATCTCGTACAAGTGGAGCGACCTATGGTGGTCGAAGGGTTGAAGGTAGAGCCCGTTTCAGAGACACTAAAGAATCAATTGAAAATAGAATCCGGTGTGCAGATTACATCCTTGGATAATGATAAATGGGCAGAGGCGAATATTAAGGAGGGATTTATTGTGACCAAGATTGATCGGAAGCCAATCAATACACCTGAGGACTTAACAGCTTCTCTTGAAAGAGCCAAAGGTGAGGGATTGCTTATTGAGGGTGTTTACCCCAATGGGGAAAAATCATATTATGGAATAGGTTGGTAGTTTTTTCATATGAGTAGGTGATTAAGCCGGCTGCCATTTTGGTAGTCGGCTTTTTTTATGATCGGCTATTTGGTAATGTATTCGATGCTATAGCTTTGCCAACATAAATTACATGATTCATTGAGACACTTATCCGTTTTGATAAGAGAGATCAATTTCACGATAATCAAATAACTAATTTTCTGTTTTATTGTTCTCCGACTTATTCGGACTAAAAATCAAATTTGATGCAAAACACCCCACAAATTTCTCAAATTTTAAAAGCACTTGGTATTGAAGAAACCAATTTCGGTGCAGCTATTGGCAACCAATGGATTAAAACCTCTGGAGATGCCATACAATCGGTTTCTCCAGTAGATGGAAAAGTGATTGCTTCCGTGGTTATGGCTTCAGAGTCAGATTACGATCAGGTGGTAAAAGGAGCTCAGGAAGCATTTACCTCATGGAAGTTGACTCCTGCTCCTCAGCGTGGAGAAATCGTAAGGCAAATCGGTCAGGAACTTAGAAAACACAAGGATAATCTTGGAGCACTCGTATCCTATGAAATGGGAAAATCCTTGCAGGAAGGTCTTGGTGAAGTTCAGGAAATGATTGATATCTGCGATTTTGCAGTGGGTCTTTCCAGACAACTTTACGGCTTGAGTATGCATTCCGAAAGAGCACTTCATAGGATGTATGAGCAGTGGCATCCACTTGGAATCGTAGGAATTATTTCAGCCTTCAACTTCCCAGTGGCAGTTTGGGCTTGGAACTCTGCCTTAGCTTGGGTCTGCGGAGATGTGTGTATTTGGAAACCATCAGAAAAAACTCCCATTACTGCTATTGCTTGTCAGAAGATTGTTGAATCAGTATTTGAAAAAAACAATGCTGACTCTGGAGTCAGCGGGTTGGTAATTGGTGACGCGGAAATCGGAAAAGTAATGGCCAATGATTCTCGTGTGCCTTTAGTTTCTGCAACGGGATCTACCAGAATGGGTAAGGCTGTTGGTGAGGCTGTTGGCAAAAGATTAGGCAAGTCAATACTGGAACTTGGCGGAAACAATGCCATTATCATCACCAAAGATGCGGATTTGGATATTGCGATTCCAGGAGCTGTATTTGGAGCCGTCGGTACGGCTGGCCAGCGATGTACATCTACAAGAAGACTGATTATTCACGAAAGTCTATTTGATGAAATGAAGCAGCGACTTGCGAAAGCTTATGGGCAACTACGAATCGGCGATCCATTGGATCAGAATAACCATGTAGGTCCTCTTATCGATACGGATGCAGTGGCAAATTATGAATCAGCCATAGCAAAGATTCATCGAGAAGGAGGTAAGGAGATCGTAGCTGGAGAAGTGCTGGTAGGAGATAAATATGCGTCAGGTTGCTATGTAAAGCCAGCTATTTATGAGGTGTCTAATGATTTTGAAATTGTCCAAAACGAAACCTTCGCCCCGATTCTTTACCTTATAAAATATGAAAGCTTAGATGAAGCTATTGCAATACAAAACGGTGTTCCACAGGGGCTTTCGTCTTCCATAATGACGACCAATATGCGTGAGGCTGAGTTGTTTCTCTCTCAAGCAGGATCGGACTGTGGAATAGCTAATGTAAACATTGGGACTTCTGGAGCAGAGATTGGTGGTGCTTTTGGAGGAGAAAAAGAAACTGGAGGAGGTAGAGAGTCAGGATCTGACGCTTGGAAAGCCTATATGAGACGCCAGACTAATACCATTAACTATTCTACAGAATTGCCGCTTGCTCAAGGCATTAAGTTTGACTTATAATTAGAAATGAATTTAGAGGAAAGAAGGGTTGGTTTGACGAGAGTCTGTGAAGACTTGATTGACAAGAGAATAGGAGATGCTCAGTCCGAGTTATCTTCCTATTCTGATCAGTCGAAAGAAGAGACCAAAAGTAGCGCTGGTGATAAATATGAAACAGCCAGGGCGATGATTCATCTTGAAAGAGAAAAAATAGCTTCTCGGTTAAACGAGCTTGCAAAGCTGAAAAGGGTAATAGGTCAAATAAGCGCGGGGACGATTAGTGCTCCTCTTGGTAGGTTAATACTTACAGACAAAGGGAGTTTTTTTATTTCAGTAAGCTTGGGGTTGGTGAAATACGATGGAGAAGATTTTATGGCAATCTCACCCGTTGCTCCCTTGGGCAATCTTTTGTCTAAAGCAAAGCAAGGAGAGGTTGTCTCTTTTAACAAGACTCAATATGAGATAGCGGAAGTTGCTGGTTAGAGAAATTGCGTAACCAGTGTATCGGCATTTATGGGACTAGAACCGTCTAGAAACATGTATCCGCTTTCGTCACCTTTGGTTTTCCCATATTTCTGATAGCTTTTCCATACATGATCCGCGTACCAATCGGGCTCATCGTCCCATCTTTTATCAATAGACTTTCTTTCTTTGAACAAATCCTTTTCGATTTCGATAAAGATTTTTTGATCCAAAATAGATCTTAGTGAGGCTGGATAGAAAGTAAACAACCCTTCGACGATAATTACATCGGCCGTGGATTTTTCAATTTTAGAAGTGAGTGTATCCCATTTGATTGTATTGGGTCTTTCCCAGTCCGGAATACCTTCAATAATAGGCAAAGAGGCCTTTGGTTTTACGAAATCATCCTGACAGAAAATAGCTACTGTTTTCTTTTTCTTAGTGAATGCTTTTCTCAAATTCTCGGCAAGCGTGGTTTTACCAGCCCTACTTACGCCTCCTATTCCTATAATCATATCTTAAATGTAAAAGATAAATAGCAAAAGTCTGCTTGCATATTGATCTACTAACCTCAAAATCCGCATTATTGTTAGATTCTTGCCTGATAGGTGTATAGTTCGAAGTACCTCCCTTGTTTTTCTATCAATGAATCGTGTGTTCCTTGCTCCGCAATTTGGCCATTTTCTATCACGAGGATTTGATCTGCTTTCCTTATTGTACTTAATCTATGTGCAATTACAAAAGATGTTCTGCCTCTCATTAATGTAGAGAGACTTTCTTGAATATAGCTCTCGCTTTCAGTGTCAAGATTCGAAGTGGCCTCATCCAAAATTAATATTCTTGGGTCACTTAGTATGGCTCTTGCAATAGCTATTCGTTGCTTTTGGCCACCTGATAGTTTCACCCCTCTCTCACCTATTTTCGTATCAAGCCCTTCATCAAATCGATCAGTAAATTCGTTGACATGAGCTGCTTTCACAGCTGCTAAGAGATCATCCTCAGTGGAGTCAGGTCTTGGAAACAGAATGTTTTCTCTAATAGTCCCCTCGAACAGAAAGTCGTCCTGAAGAACCACTCCCAGATGAGAGCGATAACTCTCAAGGGAAATTTTGCTCAAATCTTCACCATCAACAAATATGTTTCCCGAATCAGGATTTAAGAACGACGCGGCAAGACCAGCTATAGTTGACTTTCCTGAGCCGGAGGTTCCTACAAGGGCTGTTACAGAACCAGAAGGTGCGTCAAAAGAAATATTTTTGATCACATCTTTCTCTTCCTCATATGCAAAACTCACATTTTCAAACCTTATGTCTCCCTTGATTTCTGATATTTGAATGGCTCTTTCGGTACCATCATCCTCGAGCTCCATATTCATAATCTCCTCTGTTCGGTCTAGTCCAGCAAATGCCTCGGTGAGTTGGCTTCCGATGTTACTCATTTGAACAATTGGAGCAATCATAAAGCCCAGAAGAAAAGTAAAAGCTAAGAATTCTCCGAATTTTAGATTCTCCTCAATGATCATAAACCCTCCTATTCCCATAATTCCTAAGCTAGCTAACCCCAATAGAAAAGTAGCTGAGCTGGTTACAAGACTGGTTGAGGTCAAACTCTTTTTTACATTTTCGAAAAGTCGAGTTACTCCTTCGTTGAAAGTTTTTACTTCTTGTTTCTCAGCATTAAAGCCTTTTATTACTCTTATGCCCCCAAGTGTTTCTGTTAGTCTTCCTGTCACTTCGGCGTTGATTTTTCCTCGCTCCCTGAAAATTGGACGGATATAGCTGAAGGCTTTTAAAGAAATTACTCCAAATACTGAAACCGGGACAAGAACATAAAGTGTCATCCAAGGACTTATATTTATCATAAGAATAAGTGAAAGAACAGCAGTTAAAGTTCCTCCAAATAGTTGTACTAATCCAGTTCCAACAAGGTTTCGGACTCCCTCTACATCAGTCATTATTCGAGAAACTAGCTCTCCAGATTTTGTATTATCAAAGAATCTTATAGGTAGATAGATGATTTTTTTCTGAACCTTTACTCGAAGTTGAGCAATAAGCCATTGAGCTTCGACACTAAGAATTCTGGTAAGAAGAAACGAAGTGCTAGCTTGAACAACAACTGCTATTAAAACATAAAGTAGAAGTTCTTTTAACATCACCAAATCTTTATTAGCAATGACATTATCTGCTAGAAATTTTGTTGAGTAAGGAAATACCAAACTCGCAAGACGGCTAAATACGATTAGAACAAGCCCAATTCCTACAGTTTTTCTCCTTGGCCAGATAATAGTTTTAAATACGTGACCAATGGTGACTTTCGATTTGCTCATTTTTAGAAAAATGGTTTGTGTGCCTGTTTGAGTTTTAATCTCTCTATCATCGGTCCATGTAGACGTGCTACTAAATTGACAAAATGGATAAGAGGTAAAATAACTAAGCGTAATTGAGATTATAAGGTTCGGATATTTCTAACAAATACCTTCTTTCTTAATATTTTTAGTCATGTCTAAAAATATTATTAGCTTTGTAATTATTATTATGTTAGTCAAATAATGAAACAATGCTTTTATTGTCTGATTCTGTTTGCGCAGCTTCAGCTTTTCAGTCAGGAGGGGAAAAGAATTAATGGTACCGTAAAGGTTCAGGGAGAAGCAATTCCTGGAGCTACTGTTCGACTTCTTGATCGCAATGATGGCACTACCACGGATTTCATGGGAGCTTTCTTGATTGATAACCTAGAATCAGAGCTGTATAAGATCGAGGTTCGATCTGTAGGTTACAAACCATACATTTTCGAAGCAGACCTTACGAATGCTTCTTCAATTTCTAGAGAGATAGAAATGAAAGAGAGTATTCTAGACATGGGAGAAGTCGTAGTTACAGGAACGATGCAGCCCACATTCGTCACACAATCCCCAATCAAAGTGGAGGTTGTTACCGCCAAACACATTGGGACATATATGCCTACCGCAGCTACAGGAGTTGTTGAGAGTCTCACACTCATTAGCGGAGTTCAGGAGGTTGTGGCTTGCGGAGTATGTTTTACAAACAGTATCAGTATCAATGGCCTTCCAGGGCCCTATACAGCTGTTCTCATGGATGGCACTCCTATGTATGGAAATCTAGCCTCAGTCTATGGCTTAAACGGAATACCGAACATGATCATAGACCGATTTGAAGTTATAAAAGGACCCAATTCCACGCTTTACGGATCGGAAGCGGTAGCGGGAGTTATCAATATCATTACGAAAGACCCAGATACTCAACCCAAGTTTTCTATAGATGTAATGGGAACATCTCATCTGGAATCATTTGGAAATATGGCTGGGACTTTTAAGATGAAAAAAGTAAGCGGTTATGTTGGACTCAACTATGCTTACATCAATGATTTTGATGATGTAAATGATGATGGGTTTGGAGATATTGCGAATCTGGATCGTGTTTCGCTTTTCACCAAGTGGAATGTAAAGAGACCCTCTAAAAAGCCATTTACAATTTCTGCAAAGTACTATTATGAAGATAGGAGAAATGGTGTCGAAGAATTTATTGTAAATAGAAACTACCGAACGCTTCGAGGTAGTGACGAGATCTATGGAGAAAGTATCTACACGAATAGGGCAGAGCTATTCGGGACATATGGTATTCCGGGAGTGAATAATTTAAAACTTGACTACTCACTAAGCGCGCACCGTCAGAATAGCTATTATGGGAGCGACTTTTATAAAGCAGAACAAGAAATAGCTTACGCTAATTTGATATGGAGTAAGAAAGTGGAGTCACACCAGATTCTTTCAGGATTTACTTCGCGCTATCAGGCCTATGATGACAATACTGTAGCTACTGAAAAGGATCAAATCAATGATCCTGATAATCAGTTTATCCCCGGAGTTTTTATTCAAGACGAATGGGAGATTGAGCCAAATTTTACACTTCTTACTGGGTTAAGGGCGGACAGCTATCATGACCATGGCTTGATCTTTTCACCTCGATTAAGTACTAAAACCAAGGCTGGTGACTGGACGACCTTACGAACAAATTTTGGAACAGGTTTCCGTGTAGTAAACCTCTTTACTGAAGATCATGCTTTTCTGTCTGGCCAGCGAGAGGTTGTAATTACCGAGGAGCTTAAGCCTGAGAAATCCTATAATTTTTCTATCAATGCGAATCACATCTTTACGTTGGGGTCAAGTCAGGGAAGCATAGATATTGATGCATTCTATACCTATTTCACTAACAAGATCATTCCTAATTACGATGACCAGAGTCTGATTGTTTATGAAAATACAAGGGGGTTCGCTGTAACCAAAGGAGTTAGTGTTTCTATCTCTCAGGAGTTTACGATTCCGCTCGCTTTCAATCTTGGCCTAAACGTTCAAGACGCAACGGAGACCGAGCGCAATACTTTTTCCGTAAAGGAAAAAAGAGACATTGAATTTGCTCCTAGATGGACAGGAGTATTTACCTCAAATTACAAAGTAAAGAAATGGAATATGAGTATGGCATATACGCTCAATGTAACAGGGGCTATGGCTTTGCCGGAGGTGTATGATCTGGATGTAAATGGTGAATCGAGTACACTTCCAAGGCCAACTTCATCCGAACCTTTTTCCATTCATAATATTCAAATCAATAAGAATCTGAAATCAAATTTTTCCTTTTACCTAGGAGTCCAGAATCTATTGGACTATACACAAGCCTATTCGCCTCTGGTTGGGTATAATGATCCGAATAGCAATGCAGGATTCAGTAGCAGTTTCGACACTTCATATGCATATGGACCTATTCACGGACGTGAATTTTATGTAGGGATCAATTTACAATTGAAATAAGGCTACTTAGGAATCTCTTGTTTAGTAAAGTCTCCAGTAAATTTTTGGTTTACTTCGTGATCAAAAATGATGGAATCAGAGCCATAATCATATCCAAGTTTTAGATCAACATCGGCACTGATTTTCCACTTTTCTCCCACCTTATTTCCAGAAATAGAGCCACCTACTATGATGATAGAATCAATTGGGACACAAAAACATAAATGCTGATATCTGAGATTGATATTTTTCAATTCCTCATCTTTAAAAGAAAACTCGTTTAGATCAGGATCGACTTCAAAATAGAAGTTTTCAGAAAATTCATCATCGGCAATTTGCTCATTGTCATCACCGACAAAATGCCTGTTGAAAACAGTGCGATCACCCTCAACTACGATTGGGTTATTATCTGAAATGGAGGCTCCTTCATAATAGTGATATTCAGTTTTACCTTCTTTGATCATGTTGTCATCGCAGCTAAATACCATGATAGATGTCAAGAGAATCACTCCAGTCAATTTTTTCATTGTGTATCTTTCGTTTTATTCTAGACCCTAAGCATTTTGTGATGGTTGGAATACATCAACTCTTCAAACTTAAGATGCAGAGCAGTGTTGCAAGTTTTGAAATTTGACTTAAATTCGCCTCCTTGAGTTTTGGTTCTTCGTGAAGTAATTTACTAAGCGTAGGGCGGGGACACGGGGCATTAGCTCAGCTGGCTAGAGCACTACGCTGGCAGCGTAGGGGTCATCGGTTCGAATCCGATATGCTCCACATTAAGAAGGTTAAGGATTCATTTTCTTAACCTTCTTTTTTTTGTTTAGTACCAAGATCGAAGTGCAAGATTGTAGCGTAGGCGCTATATCTATAAGATAAAGTGTCACTCCAGAATCGAGTCTTCATTATGTGAAAAATCATATTTGAAAAACTATGGATTTCATTCTGGGCACATGGCAAATGAATCACTTATTGAGGTGCGGGAAATCTTATATTTAACGACATTGACTATAACAGAACAAGACAGATGGTTACTGCTTAGATTCAATATGAATCAATTGAAAATGGCTAAGAATTAATTTTCTTACATAACTGATTAGTTATTTGGTATTAGAGGACTTCCTAAACTGATCCATTCGCTCCATGGCTTTTTTCTCATAGATTCTTTTGAGTTGCCATTTGGGACGAGCAAGAGTGGTTTCCCATTCGAAAAGTGCCTTGTACATCGCCTTTACTTTTTCGGGGTAATCGTCGGAAAGGTCACTTACCTCTGAAATGTCCTCTGCTAAGTTATACAGTTCTGCCGGACGATCAGGATAACGCAATAGCTTCCAGTCGCCTTCCCGAATTGCTCCGCGGTTTTCTTTTTTCCAATACAGCGTTTGGTGAGGGCGCTCCTTGCTATCGCCCAGTGTATATGGCAATAGGTTTGCACCATCTATTTCCGCAAGCGAATCAACACTACCACCAGCAGCAGAATAGAAGGTAGGCAATAGATCAAGTGTGCTAATAGGGAAGTCGTAGGTTTGATTTCTCGGTATCACTCCTGGCCAGCTCATGATAAAAGGAACGCGAATACCTCCTTCAAGATGATTGGCCTTTGATCCACTCAGGGGATCATTGACGGAAGCATTGGTGTCAGAGGGACCACCATTGTCATTGGTATAGACTACAAGTGTGTTTTCGTTCAGTTTCAATTCATCTAGTTTGTTTAAGACACTTCCTATGGCTTCATCCATAGAAAGAGTCATTGCAGCAAGTTTTTGTCGTTTTCCGGTAAGTTGAGGAAAGTGCTTTAAATATTCCTCTTTGGCTTGCATGGGCGTATGAACGGCATTGAATGCCAAAACAATAAAAAAAGGCTCGGATTTATGTTGTTCTATGAAAGAGTTGGTTTCATCTGCAAATGCATCGGTCAGATATTTAGGACTTTCGAGATAATTTTCAAACCCTCTTTCGAGCCAGTTTTCATCCTTTTCGTTGGGATTGTCTTGGTTAAACTCGTGGTAGCTTCTCGCTCCACCCCGAAACCCATAGAATTCATCGAAACCTCTATTAGTCGGATGGTATTTGTCAGCATTTCCAAGATGCCATTTCCCAAAGTAGCCAGTTTTGTATCCTAAAGATTTTAAATGGCTACCCATAGTGACTTGATCCGGAGGAAGACCCATTTCGTCATCTTCGAGGCAGTGATTGTCCATATAACCAGGGACATTGTTTTCCTCATACCCAAATCGCTGTTGATACTTCCCGGTGATCAGTCCTGCACGGGAAGGCCCGCAAACGGCCGCTGTAACATAAGCCTGATTGAAGATCATTCCCTGAGTAGCTAATTTGTCAAGGTTCGGTGTTTTCATCTCTTGACTTCCATGGAATCCAAAGTCAGCGTATCCGGCATCATCTGATAATATCAAGATGATATTTGGTTTTTGCTGTCCAAATAAGCTGATACTACTAATAGTAAGTAACAGATATATACAAGTGCTTAGAGCTTTTGAGAGTAGTTTCTGATTCATCCTATTTGTCGTTTTTAGCAAAATGATAGATCACTTCATTGTGTTGAGGAGCATGTATTCCTTTCAAATGGAATTTCTAAGTGTTTGGCTATCTTCACTTTTATAGCCTGAAAGTAGTATGAAAACAATTCATGTTGATGAGTAAATGTCCATTTTCTCACTTCCATTTCGTCTATCTCTAAAGTAAAGGCACTATGAAAAAGGTACTCGTTCTGTTTCCCAATGATTGGGACAAGGCGGAGTTCTCCAAGGAGAAATACGAGACCAACTACACTTTTATATACGAAGGGTTTGACATGTTTAAGCTTCCTTATGCTATCAAGCTTCCATTTTTCAATGTAGATAAGTTTATAAAACGAATTGTTAGGAAAGTACAGAAGGAGAAAATAGATGCAGTCCTATCAAGCGATGAATATATCGGGGCTATTATAGCCGCAGTAGTCGCTGAGAAAAGCAATCTACCAGGCACTGACCCGGCAAAGATTATTCTTGCACAACATAAATATTTCAGCCGTCTGATGCAGCAAGAACACTGTCCAAAAGCGAGTGTGGCTTGTGAGTTGATTGGACACAAGATTCCCAAGAATTTTAAGGCTGAGCTGGCTTATCCATTTTTTGTAAAGCCAGTAAAGGGTACTTTTTCCCTGTTTGCCAAAAAAGTGAATAGTGCCAACATGCTCAGTGAGCATATGGCGTTTAATTGGTATGAGCGACTGATTCTTAAAACTATAACGCGACCATTCAATGATTTGCTGAAGAAGTATTCAACTTTATCTCAGGACGCCAATTTTTTCATTGGAGAGGAATTGATCGAAGGAATGCAGGTTACAGTCGATGGGTTTGTTTTCGATGGAAAAGTGACCATTTGTGGAGTGGTAGATTCAGTAATGTTTCCTGATACTAACATCTTCGAAAGGTTTCAGTATCCATCCAGATTGCCTGATGAGGTACTAGAGCGCATGACTCAAATTGTTACAAGTCTTATAGGCGGGATAGGTTTTGGAAATACACAATTCAACGTTGAGCTTTTTTACAATGAGAAATCGGATACACTTCATATCATAGAAATTAATCCACGGCTTTCTTATCAGTTTGGAGACCTTTATGAAAACGTTGATGGCATGAGTACCTATGAAATTTTACTCAACTTGGCATTAGGCAATGCACCACAGTTTGTCCATGGTGGTGGAGGTTTTAGCTGCACGGCTAGTTTCGTATTGCGAACTTTTGAAGGGAAAGCACTAAAGTCTATTCCGACGGCCAGACATATTGACGATTTTAATAAAAGGTATTCTGAGTCTAATATAAAAGTATACGGAAAGGTTGGTACCAAATTATCAAATGAAATGAGAGCGATTGGAAGCTACAGATATGGGATTGTCAATGTAGGAGCTCACTCCTTACTGGATCTTTTTTCAATTTACGAGGATGTGCTGGACAGCCTTCCTTTTAGTTTTAAATAAAATTTATTGAAGCATGATCATTACCAAAAAAGGAGCCACAGAAAGCATTATTCATATTGAAGAAACTTTTAGAGCACCCCGCGAAAAAGTATTCAAGGCATGGACAAAACCTGTGAGTATAAAAAAGTGGTTTATGGCAGACGAAGGAGTGATAGTAACGGATGTGGAAGTAAACCTTCGTGTGGGTGGAACATATTTTATTGAAGCGGCATTCCCGGGCTATGATCCTACGAAAATAGATGGTGAATTTTTGAGAGTAGAGCAACCTACGGCACTGGAATACACGTGGCTCACTCCCGTGCTAAAAGGGAGAAAGACAAAGGTGGATGTCACATTCGAAGATTCGGGGAATGGCTCTAAAATAAGATTAAGTCATGGTGAGTTCGAAGACGAGAACGAAATGCAATTGCACATCCATGGATGGAAAGAGTGCCTGTCAAGATTGAGTGATTATTTGGGAAACATGTAACTGGCTGACAACAATAGTCTCATAGGAATTATCATGTTTGCCAAGGCATATGCCAATCAATCGGATTAATTGTTTAGGTTCTACAAACCTTGCTCTGACAGAATTTTGATACTTGTTTCCTTTATTGACCTGCTTTTCAGTACTTCTACGCTTCAAAACCAGTAAGTGCATTGATTGCCAGCACCTTGAGTGGTTTTCCTTTCATTTATTCACTGGAGTACTTCAATGCCATTAGGGATAGAATCAGAGCGATTCTGGTAGATTATTGTACGTATTTGCTTATTCTCTTATTCGACTTTTCAAATCCATTCGTTCATGCAATATTCTTGTTATCTCCACCTCGGAAGGAGAGGTTGTCCTGTAAAATATGATATGTCTACCAACTCTATAGCCAAATAGGTTTTGGGCTATATTCGTATAAATCTTTCCAGATTTTGGTTCATTGGCTATGCTGGAGCAACTGTCAATTAACATTTCGTAATAACTGTCAGCTTGATCTTCTGACCATGCTTCTAATGTGTATTCCCAGATATCTGATAAATCCCCAACAGCCTTATTGGTCAGGTGATAATTATTCATTCGGAAACTCTCTTGGCTTTTAATTCAGCGAGGTGTTTCTGGGGGTCAAAGTTGTGAGCAACTCCGCTTTCAATTCCTCGTTGAATAGCAGTTTTCAATGCAAGTGTTTTGTTTTCTTCTTCTTCCAATAATCGTAATCCAGCTCGAATTACTTCACTGGCATTTTTGTATCGTCCTTCTGAAATACTATCGTGGATAAAGTCTTCGAAATAGTCTCCTAGAGACACTGATGTGTTTTTACTCATAGTCAAATACTTTTGATAAAGTTACCAATAATTGGTAAATAGGTAAAATTTTCTAAGCATACTTGAAGAAACCCCAGTTAAAGTTTTAGGATTGACAGCTTATTTGGAACAACTTTCTTATAAAGGCTTAATCATTCAGTTCTTCAATTTTCTGAAAACCTTGCTCTGATAGAATTTTGATACCTAGTCCTGTTTTGACCAGTTTTTCATCCTTTCTATGCATAGAACTTTTATCAAAACCAGTAAGTCAGAAAGTTTCCTCCAATTGAGATGTTATTTATTTTTTAGCTCGACTTTTCGTCCATCAAAGTCTTGTATAACAGCGATTAATCCCCACTCTGTGTTGCTAATTTCGGATCGTATTATCCAGTCAGAATTCCTAACGCCATTCATTATTTGTTCTAAGTCATTAACTTCAAATCCAATCCTTAACGAGTTGTCTGGTTTATTCATAGATTTGGTTAAGGGGTAGATTTCAAAAACCAGTCCTTCAAAATCACTAGCAAAATGCATTGGACCATTTCCATGCTGATGATATTTAAAAGTCAGTCCTAAAACTTCGTATTGCCTTTTGAGCTCTGATGGATGTTCTGTTCTTATCACTACTAGGTTCATTCTCATTTTTCAGTGAATTATTCTTGATGAGATTAAAAGCTTCTATAGTAAATAGCAGCCTTAAATTCTCCATTTTGTTTTAAGTAGGATGATTGTTTTTTCGCTATACCTCTGTTTTCAGTGCAGAGAATTCATCTATTGGCTGTTCAATAATAACAAATGTTCATTGGTTTCAGAGGAAGTTCTTTTGGTCTTTCTACCCTTAGATTTGATAACCACAAGCATTCTCTTACATGTTGACAGAACAAATTATAAATATCTAAATCAATTCGGTTCATGTCAGTACTTTACGATAACTAAATAGCCTTGAAGTGAGTGTTTGATTTTCAATTTGAATAAAAACCGTTCTATACTATACATTCAAAGAATTAGCTGCTACTTTATCACCCTTCTAAACTTCTTCACGTTCTTTTTGTAGTAGTCGCTGTTGAGGTTGGACTCTACTACGCCTCTGGAGCTTGAGGCATGGATAAACTTGATCTCATCCCCATCCACACTTGTGATCATGCCGCTATGGTACCACTTATCCCGCTTTTGTTTGAACTTGAAGTAGACGATATCTCCTGGTCGGATGGAACCCCAGCTTTTGCTGCTCCCTATTTTGGATTGCTCTTCGGCCGTGCGAGGTAGGTTTACATTGATCTTCTTGTAGCAGTTGTGGATTAGTCCGGAGCAGTCGACTCCCTTCTTTGTGTTTCCGCCCCACACGTATGGAGTTCCGATGTAGGTTCTGGCTTCCGCAATTACATGATCGATTCGCTTCTGCTTCTTTTTGCCTTGTGCTAAGCTGGCGGTCACAGTAAGTGCGAAAAGAAGAAGGACTAAAATTAACTTGTTCACTATCGTAAAAGATTCTGGTTTGAAGTGCATTTAACTACATAAATTTAAACCGAATAATATAAGTATCTATTTCATCAAATAACATAAACCAAGCCAGTTAGCTCCTTATGTGTGGGATCACCGGAATTTTCTCTTTTAACCCTATAGGCAGGATGAACCTCATTCACCTTGAGGCTGCTACGGGTATATTGGCAAAGCGTGGACCCGACGCACACAACACATGGTTTGATGAAACTGCCGGATTGGGGCATAGGAGGCTTTCGATCATTGACACTTCGGATGAGGCGAATCAACCCATGCAAAATGACGATGGGCGCTATAGGATTGTCTTCAATGGAGAAATCTATAACTACAAGGAGATAAGAGAAACACTTAGGAATGAAGGTTTTACTTTTCGTACAGAATCAGATACGGAGGTTTTGCTCAATGCTTATATACGGTGGGGTGAGAAATGTCTGGATCAATTAAATGGCTTTTTCGCTTTTGCAATTTACGACGCTGAGGAGCGATCTATGTTTATTGCCAGAGACCGCTATGGGATTAAGCCATTGTATTACTATACGGATAATAACAGTGTGCTGTTTGCTTCGGAAATGAAGTCGATTTTGGCTTATGGCATTCCTAAAGAGATTGATCGTGAGTCGCTACACCTGTATTTTCAACTGACCTACATTCCTGCTCCTCAAACGATATTCAAGGATGTGAGAAAGCTGGGAGCAGGCGAATTCATTCGGATTAAAGAAGGTGAAATTGAGGTGAAAACGTATTATGAGATACCTCATTCTGACTCGCCTGAGCTGAGGGATTTTGAAGCAACAAAATCGAAACTCGTTGAGACAATGCGTGAGTCGGTGCATAAGCGTCTGGTTTCGGATGTTCCTTTAGGAGCATTTCTGAGCGGAGGGATAGATTCATCTATAATCGTGGCGTTGGCTTCAGAGAAAGTGAGCGGACTTAAAACGTATAGTATCGGTTTTAAGGATAATGAATACTTCGACGAGACCGCATATGCTAATTTGGTAGCAGAGAAATACAATACAGACCATCACGTGTTTAAGCTCTCCAATGACGACTTATTGGGAGAAATAGACCATGTGCTGGACTACATAGATGAGCCTTTTGCAGACTCTTCTGCTTTGCCTGTCTACCTGCTTAGCCAGCAGACAAAAAAGCATGTGACTGTAGCGTTATCGGGTGATGGTGCGGATGAGATCTTTTCCGGATATAATAAGCACAGTGCGTGGCTGCTTAGTCAAGAGAACAGCAAGTCCAACAAATTTATTTCTTCCATGTCTGGTTTGTGGAAGGTATTGCCCAAATCTAGATATACGGGACTTACAGATACTGTCAGAAAGCTGAACAAATATGCTTCGCTATTGAACCTTGGAGAGAGCGAGAAATATTGGTTTCTGGCAAGTTTCGTAAGTGATCAAAATATAGGTCGACTTTTAAGGGATGAGTGGAAAGGAGATCAATCTCTGCTCGATCAATTTAAGGAAGTCAATCTCGAAAAAGTCAAAGAAGGACAAATCAATGATGTGCTCCTGAACGACAGCAGGTTAGTATTGGAGGGAGATATGCTGGCAAAAGTTGATCGGATGTCGATGGCAAATAGCCTGGAAGTTCGTGTGCCATTTTTAGATTCGGCAGTGGTGAAACTCGCTTTTTCCATGCCGGGGGATTTCAAAATATCTGAAAAGCATCGAAAAATTGTTTTAAGGGAAGCTTTTCGGAATATGCTACCAGAAGAACTTTTCACCAGACCTAAACACGGCTTTGAAGTACCGCTGATCGATTGGTTTAAGAAAGAATTAAAGTCGAAACTAGAAGAGGTCGTTTTTAATCAAGAAAGGGTAGAGGCACAGGGAATCTTCAACTGGGCAGAAATAAAAAGGATCAAAAGACAATTGTATTCTTTTGATCCCGGTGATGTCCATATACAGGTTTGGTCTCTACTAGTATTCCAAAACTGGTACTTCAAGTATTTTGAAAATTAGCTTAACCAAGCATTGAACATCCAGATATGCTTTTGCTGTGCGTTGATCAAAGCAATCATCATATCTTCTGTTTCGTTATCTCCTGCTTCAGATGCAAGGTCTTTGACTGCTTTTTCTTGCTTGATGAGCAAATTGAGTAGCGTTACCACAGCCTCAACAGTAGAAATATCCTCTGTTACATCTTTGTAAACCGTTAGATTAGACTTCTTTAGATAGTCATCAAAAGTATGAAGTGGAGAGCCGCCAATAGCAAGAATCCTCTCTGCGATCTCATCTATAGACAGGAGTGATTCTGTGTAGAGTTCTTCGAATTTGACATGCAGTTCAAAAAAGCGCTTTCCCTTTATGTTCCAGTGAAACCCACGTGTGTTTTGGTAGTAAATATGTAGATCGCTCAATAGTTGATTGAGTGCTCCTTGTAATTTATCCTCAGTCATTTTTTAGTGTTTTTAAATGGATAAAAATATCATCAATCTAACCTTTTGAAAGGTCAGAAGGTTCACTTTTTCACAATCATAAACAGATCCAGATTTTTGTCATCCTGCTCGTTCAAAAAGTAATCATCCTGATTGATTGATTTTACCAAGTCATTGGACTGATCCTGAAGAGAATTTCTGTTTTTTCTATTCAAATAATCATATGGAACCCTCAAGAGAGCAGCCGGAAGCCTGTATTGTAAATTAAGAAAATCGTACTTCATGATTTTGTTGACAGAAGCTCTGTTTTGTTCGTGATATTCCATCACACGTTCGCTCCCCGCAATGCCTTTCATCTCTACCTCGGAGAAATACTTCGATGCGAGCGTTTTCAATTGATCTGCAGTATACTCTCTAGTGTGCCACGGGTTTCTGGAGAGCGTCATCTTGATATTTGGTGTAGAGATGAGAGCTGTTCCGCCAGGTCTTAATATTCTATGAATTTCTTTGAGGTACAATTCATCATTCTGAATATGCTCGATTACCTGAAACGTGGCTATGCTGTCAAAGCTATTGTCAGGCAATGCAATAGGAGGAAAAACACTGCTTTGAAAATCGTATTTAGGATATTGATTGGTTAGGTTCTGGACAATCTCTTGAATTTTATCAAGACCAAGATAGCTATCCGCTTTGGGAGCCAATAGGTCAACACCCCTGCCTTCGCCGCATCCCAACTCAAGTAAATCGCCCTTTACATAATCGACAGCAACATGATATGCCTTTAACAACCGTTGATGTATCGGGTTATCTGAGGGAATCTTGTCAGAAGCGATTTCTGTAGTATATACACTCATGCTATTTTTTTCAACAAAGAAACCAAATAATGGTTAACTTTTTCACCGAAATGAAAGGATCTAAAATATACATAGCCGCACTATTGTTTTTGCTAGTGGGCCCGTTTGCAACTGCGTTGGATTTGACTAAGATCAATATGGCTTATCAGTATGATTTAAATGCTGATGTAAGGTTTAAGTATCGAGTGGTTGAGAAAGCGGATGTTTATACCATTTTCTATGAAGTAAGAGCAGATACAGCCAAGATATGGAAGACAAATCTGATCACGCAATCGGGGTATGCAAGTGAAGTTCATGATTCACTGACCAATTACCACATAGATAGTTTGCGCATATGGCCTGCGAGGGTAACGGCACAAGTCCAATTCAAGATTGAGAATGGTGCTGATTTAATTGTTTTTGCTTTCGAAGATTTGGGCAGTGGCTATCAATATCTGTTTGATGTTTTGCTGGACTCACCTCTTGGCTTTCCTGATTTTCATCCAACAGATGAGGATGGTTTGCCGGTTCTAGATTCATATATCATCTCAAAAGGGTTAGAAATGAATGCGGATGATGAACGGTATCATGCCTATCAGTATTCTCATGAATTCATAGGTGCCGACCCTGCTATGGGACAGATGAAGCCTTTGGCGCCAACCTTCAATATTGATTCTTCTTATTTTTTTGAAGCAGCTATTAGCAATCTTGAGCTTGATAACTTTTACCTCTTGCAGAAGGACTCTTTGGATAGAAATGGGATTACGGTTCTCAAAGTGCCAGGCTATTACCCGAAAAGTAAGCGGTTGGATGAGTTAGTCGGACCATTGCAGTATATCACGACTGATAGCGAGATGAAGTCTTTGCGATCCGGGATAGATACGAAGAGAGTTTTTGAGCAGTTTTGGATCAATACTTATGGAGGGAAGTTTTTGGCAAAGCAGGCTATTCGGTCTTATTATAGAAAAGTAGAGGCGAGTAATATTTTATTTACTGATTTTAAAAGAGGATGGAAAACGGACAGGGGAGTCCTTTATATCGTTTTTGGCAAACCTCAGGAGGTTATCAAATCCAAGAGGGGAGAAATCTGGAAATATGGGGATGACCTGGAATTTGAATTCATCAAGATTTCCACTCTATTTGCGCCTTCTTTCTATTCCCTCAGACGAGATATCAAGTATGAAAATATATGGTATGAACGTGTAGGTAAAATCCGAACGCAGTAATCATGGCAAGACAGTTTGATAATTTCATATTTGGTATCCGTGCAGTTATCGAGACCATAGAGTCTGGTAAAGATCTGGAGAAAATTTTCATGCAGAAGGGACTCAAGGGAGAGCTCTTCAAAGAATTGCAAACACTTGCCCACAAGTATACGATTCCTGTTTCTACAGTACCACTCGAAAAGATCAACAAGTTTACACGTAAGAATCACCAAGGAGTCGTAGCATTCGTATCCCCTGTGAAGTATCACAGCTTGGAACAAGTTGTTCCAGTCCTTTATGAAGAAGGGAAAGTTCCGCTGATATTGGTTTTGGATCGAATCACTGATGTAAGGAATTTTGGTGCAATCGCAAGATCAGCTGAGTGCATGGGTGCGAATGCAATCGTAATTCCAACGAGGAACGGTGCTCAAATCAATCCCGATGCGGTAAAAACGTCTGCAGGCGCGCTGAACTTCATTCCTGTATGCAGAGAGCGGAATCTTTCAGATGTGATTCGTCTTTTGAAGGACTCGGGTCTGAGTATTATTTCTTGCTCGGAGAAAGGAAACAAGCAAATAGCTTACACGGATCTCACAGGTCCAACTGCAATCATTATGGGTAATGAAGAGGAAGGTGTTTCATCTGATTTACTCGCAATGTCCGATGTGGTGGCCAGCATTCCTATGACGGGTAAAATCGCTTCTCTAAATGTGTCCGCTGCTGCCGGGATGGTGCTTTATGAAGTAACGCGCCAGAGAGCTTAGCCACTCTCCAGTGCTTAATATTCTCAATCTATCTACTTCTTCAATATTTTGGATTGATGAATTGTATTGCCGTCCTGTACTCTTAGGAAATACATTCCAAAATGGATACTCGATAGATTTATCGATCGATCTCCTTTGATTATGCTTCTCTCAAGGACTTTTTGTCCATTATAGTTATAAAGTGAAAGGGTGACTTCACTATTCTCCAGTACCGACCAGTTCAAGTTTAGGTTGCTCTCAACAGGATTGGGAAACACCAGATTTTTCACCAATGATAGATTGGCCAGAACGTCCTCTTCTTCTTCCTCCTCCTCTTCTTGTTCTCCCATTGATTCTGCGACAAACCAATCGGTTCCCGGAATCCAATGATCATCGCCAGACTCGTAAGCCCCTATGTCTGGTTTTGGTCCAATGAATCCATCTGTGATTCCGTCTACTTCTATTCCTGTGTCGACTAGACCGGACGAAGATCGTGGTGTAAAGTCCTTCTCTGAAAAAGAAGTGAAAGGACTATCCTCGTCAATAATATTGTTTTTGACATCCGTTCCGATCCATTCACCTTCGCTTGCGTAATTGTTGTAGATATTGATGTTGTCAATCGTTCGGCCGTTTTCCCATCGTCCCATAGCCCCGTCAATGTCATAAAGACTGTTGTTGTAAATCCCAAGGTTCCAGTTGTCCCAGTTGATTTGGATACCAGTCCAGGTCACATTCCAAACCATGTTGTGATGCACATCATAGCCCTTGCTGTCATTGTCCAGGTAGATGCCTGCAGCTCTTCCGTCTGCATAATCAGGCCCTTGCGAATCATGAAACCAGTTGTGATGGATCACTGAGTTTTTATCACTGCTATTCCCTACTGTATAGAAAACGCCCCCATCGTTGGTAATCTGCATGCATTCATACACATCATTATAGCTCACATTGGCATTAGCTCCGCTGGTATAGATGCCGTCTCTACCGCATTTGTAAACAGTGTTGTTGGTGATGGTCGTGCCAGGAGTGTTAGACCGGATGCCATTGGAATGTATGCCTATGGTATTGAAGTTTCTTATGATATTATTGTTGATGGTATTGTCCTTACTTCCTTTCCAGAAAAATAGCATGGCAATCCCGTTACTTGATCCTGATTCGACCAGATTCCTTTCTACGAGCGTGTTACTGCCGTGTACGTTGATTGAACCATTTGCCATTTGGGCATCTGTGTTGTCAAGTTCATCGAGAGATTGGAAACCATATTTTATAAAGCAATTTTTCAACACGCAATTGTCACCTTCCAGCTCTACAGAACCCCCAAAAACATGGAGTCCATCAATTTCTATATAGTCTTTGGTAATCAAAATGGCCTCTTTTCTAAACGATACCTCTGTTTTGAATGTGTTAGGATCTTTGTTATCCCAAGCATTGAAATAGACAACTTTGCTAGAACTATCATAGTACCATTCTCCTTCGTGATCGAGTGCTTCAAGCTTTCCGAAGAGGAAAAATCGTCCTCTATTATCGTTTCTCACTATGGTGGGGTTGTGCGGAGTAAATGGCCATTTTGTGATATCCACACCTACAAAATCTATTCTATTTGAAGAGGAGGAAGTCACTCTTCTTGTCCAGCTTGCTCCAGAGTGCCCTCCGAGGTACCACATGTATCCGTCGGTCCAATTGATGTTTTGAAGCTCGTCGCTTTCGATGTGAGAGCCGGATCCGTTGGTGACAAGCTCAGCTTCCAAAGTGAATGGATCACCATCTACGTTGTTTGGCCACCTTGCAATGTCCATAGCTCTATTCCCGGCGTAAAGCATATTTCTTTGCACTCCAAGAGGCATTGTGGCGGAGGCTTTATAAATGTTGCCTTTGTGAACTTCCCAGTTTTCAACGACTTCCGTAGCAGAAACCAGCACGGTATCAGTTTCAAAAGATTTAAATACAATAGGATTGCCAGCAGACCCGCTATTGGCAGGAGAAATGGTCTCGCGATAAGTCCCTGATTTTATATAACAAACGTCTCCAGCTACCATGATATCAGCGGCCCTTCCAATGGTAAGAAAGGGCTCTGCTTCAGTTCCGGCATTGCTATCATTTCCATCTTTTGAGACGTAATAGTCTGTCGCGCTTACTGATAAAAAAAGGAACACCACTATCAGGGATAAAACAGGTCTTTTCATACAAGTCTAATTTTCTTTAACGTTTATTGATACTTTGAAAAATATTACCTCAGATAAGGATCAACTCCTTAGCAGATTAAACGGAGAACTGAGCCTCAAATACTCATTGAAGAGACATCCAAGGTCTTAGCTAATTATTAGGCATATCAGTAAGTAGCAAAATTAATTCTCGTGAAATTAAACGAAGTGGTGGTTTCGTCGCGAAAACAGGGGGCAGATTTTATAACTTCTGACTTAGGTGTAGGGTCTTGGCGTTTTCTTCCTAAAATGGAAGGAAACCCAATTTTGTATTCAAAACGCGAAATGAATTGTGCTATAGATCGAAGGTCGCCGCAAGAAGGCAACCTCCGATTATTGGCTTTAATTACCAGTTGTTGATAGAGCCATCCCCTCTCCTAAGAGTGGGCACCTGTGCTAGTTCGAATGGTTTACTCAATGCCAATTCTTCGTTGAATTCCACTCCCAAACCCGGCTCTGTGGGAACAGGGTATCTGTTTCCTTCGATTTTTGGTTGCACAGGGTAGTATTCTGGTAAGTTGGTATCATGTTGCTCGCCAGGGTTGTTAATTTCCTCTAGCCAACTAAAATTAGGACATGCAGCAGCCAGATGTATGGTTGCTGCAGTACAGATAGGCCCAAGAGGATTATGCGGCATTAGATCTATGTAATGAGCTTCAGCCATGGAAGCTACCTTCATAGCTTCTGTGAGTCCACCAACATTGCAAACATCTATTCGAGCAAACTGTGTAATACCTCGCTCTATGTAGGGTAGATACTGCCATTTGCTGGCAAATTCCTCGCCTATGGCGAATGGCACATCTATCATTTTTCTGAGACTTTCGTAAGCTTCGGGAGTTTCATCTCGGATTGGCTCTTCGATAAAGTCCAGTGTTCCGGCAGGCATTCTTTGAATGAAAGAATACGTTTCGGCGCTTGTCAGTCTGTGATGGTAGTCAATGCCAATCGTGATTTCAGTACCGACTTCTTTTCTTAGCTCGGTGAGCCACTTAGCAAGTACATTAATCGATTCTCTTGGCTCAAATAATCCAGGCACATCACTGGATTCGTATACGGCAGGAGCTAAGCGAAGCATATTCCATCCGTTTTTCACTAAGATTCTTGCTCGATCCATCAGCTCATCCTGCGTGCTAAACCTCAGTGAGGCAAAGCAATCCACGTAATCGCGCTGCTTGCCACCCAGCAGTTCGTAGATAGGCACTTCAAGAGCTTTTCCTTTTATATCATGGAGCGCGATATCTATGGCAGATTGCGCAGCGGTCAACACTCTACCTCCTTCGAAGTATTGTCCTCTGTAAAGCTCTTGCCAGAGTGCACCGATCTGAAATGGATCTCTTCCGATCAAAAGCAGCTTGAAGTGCTGAATAGCTCCGACAACAGCCAGCTCTCGTGTGCTAAGCCCGGATGCTCCCCAGCCATAAATGCCCGAATCTGTCTCGACTTTCACTACTAGCTGGACGCTTCGACCAACGTTCGTTGGAAATGTTTTTATATCTGTTATTTTCATTTGAATGCTATTTATGAAACTTGAACTTCTGATTCCTCTTCCGTGCCGAGTCGTTCGACCTTTCCAACTAAGAAGACATAGCTGAAGAAGCCAATCACCGCAACTACAGAGACATAAATAAGAGCAGGTCTAAAATCACCATCTTCTACCAGATAGCCAATGACTATCGGGGTAAGCACAGCTGCAATACTTCCAATAGCATTGAAAACCCCTCCCACTAATCCTAGCAAATTCTTAGGAGCCATGATGGAAACGAATACCCAATTGATAGATGCAAATCCATTTCCAAAGAAAGCAATGGCAAGAAACATGATGATCAAGAAAGTGCTGTCGGTGTAATTTGCTCCCACTACCGAAACAGAAAGTAGAAGCCCTATGAGTATAGGGGCTTTTCTGGCAATTTCGTTCGAATAACCTTTCTTGACCATGTAGTCAGAAGCGAATCCAGACAGGAGAATCCCGACGAAAGCAGCAAGAAAAGGGATCGAGGCTAAAAACCCAGACTTGATAAAATCAAGCCCTCTAAATTTCACCAAATAAGTAGGAAACCAGGTGAGGAAGAATACGAGCATGGTTCCGATGCAAAACTGACCAAGATAAATTCCCCATAGCTTCTTATAGGAAAATGCTTTTACAAGATTGCTCCATTCGAATTTATTGACAACTTTGTCAGGATCGGTGTTTTGTGATACACCTCCACCTTCTCTTATGTACTCTAGTTCTGCATCATTCACACTTTTGTGTGATTCTGGATCTCTATAGAAAACATACCAGATTCCTGCCCAAACTATGCCGATGATTCCGGATACAATAAACAAACCACGCCATCCCATGTAGCTTTGAATAGTTACCAGAACAGGAGTGAGGAAGGCCAATCCAATATACTGACCCGATGTATAGATCGCGATTGCACTTGCACGCTCGCTTTCTGGAAACCAGCTTGTCACGATCTTGTTATTAGTAGGATAAGATGGAGCTTCGAAAACACCAATACTTGCTCGATATCCTATCAAGGTGGCCAATGAATTGGCAAAACCCTGGAGCAGTGTGACTACCGACCAGCAGGTCAATATTACAGAGTAGAATAAGCGAGGCTTGAAAATATCGGCCAAAGCACCTCCCGGTATTTGGAGGATGGCATATGTAGTTGCAAATGCCGAGAAAATCCACCCCATTTGTATGGTGGATAGCTCTAGCTCCTCGCTTATGGCAAATGCAGCCACCGAGATATTGCTCCGATCCATGTAATTAATCACCACCGTAATAAATATTAGAACGAGGATACCGAATCGCTTACGTGTGGGTTTAGTAGGGTTGTTGTTCATTAAAGGTTAGGATTGATTTGAATTTATATCGATTAGTGAATCTACATAACTTAAGTACCCAATAGAGGAAATATCCCCTATTGAACCCAAGTATTTTCATAGATTGAAAATCAGGTTTTATCTAGAGTTGAGGTCTTTCGAAATATCTAAAAAGTGGTAAAATACGAATTAAACAAGATCGCGACGAAGGGTGAAACTATTAGGTTAAAACATTATGATTATTTGCTTAAAGTGTCCAATCACGAAATATAAAATTAATCTACTAAACAAATTCATAATAAATGGTACAATATAGAGTGTTCTGCAATTATGGTCTTCGTTTAACTGTGCTTGTAATGGGATGTTTAGTTAATCTCTAGTTAAAGTTGACGATTTTATGCACTTTTCAGAATCCAAAAGCTTCTAATTGAATACTTTTGGATTCACAAACACCCTGCAAATCAGGTCTGAGTTCACCTAAAATCAGAAGTAGCTTAGGTCGACCTTTCTAGCAAATAGATTAAACAAAAATGGGAATGAAAAAAGTACGCTCAGTAGTGACATTTGGTGAAATAATGCTGAGACTCACGCCGAGCCAAAATCATCAAAGATTAGTGAAAACTGGAGAGCTTATTTTGGGTTATGCGGGAGCAGAGTCAAATGTGGCCATTGCGATGGCTCAATGGGATCATGATATTTCGTTTGTTTCGCAGCTCCCCGACAATTCATTGGGAGATGGGGCAGTTAACTTGATGCGAGAGTTTGGTATTCACACTGAGCATGTGATTCGTGAAGGAGCTAGAATTGGGATTTACTTTATTGAAAATGGAGCCTCGATCCGACCGTCCAAGGTATTATATGACCGGGATAATTCAGCCATTCAAAACCTAAAGGAAGGGGCAATCGACTGGGAAAAGGTACTGGAAGGGAAGCATTGGATACATCTTACGGGGATTACTCCTGCACTATCCACGAGTTGTGCAAACGAGACCATAAAGGCAGCCAAAGTCGCAAAGAAACTGGGTGTAAAAGTAAGTTTCGATTTGAATTTCAGAAGAAAGCTTTGGCAAAATAGAGATGCGGCTAGAGAGATATTCGATCAAATATTGGTAAACACAGACGTACTTTTGGCAAATGAAGGTTCTCTGAAAGATGTGTATGATATGGAATCTTCCAAGACATCCGGAAAAGAAAGGTGTGAAGAGCTTATGCCGCTTGCGCAGGAGAAGTTTGGAGTTGATGAGGTAGCATTCACGATAAGAAAGCATACCTCTGCATCTCAAAACGAGTGGGGTGGAATTATCTATGATGGAACAGGTTTTCATTACAGCAACTCTTTTGACTTACAGATTATTGATCGATTTGGTGGGGGTGATGCCTTTGCTGCAGGACTCATTCACGGATATGTCAAAGATTGGGATTTTAAGAAAACGATTGATTTTGCTGTAGCTGCTTCGGCTCTCCAGCAGACCATGCCGGGGGATTTATGTTTACTAAGCGAGGCAGAAGTCAACACCGTGGTAGATGGGCATATTTCAGGACATGTAGAGCGATAACCAGATGAGAAAAACGAAACAAGAAGTGTTAGAGGCAGTAGCCAGTTCCAAGGTGGTGGTCATCGTAAGAGCCAGTTCATCTGATGGTCTGATCGAATCGATTGAGGCAATAAGCAAGGGCGGATTACCTGTCATAGAAGTTACATATAATACGCCCGGTTGTCTGGATGTAGTTTCAGAGATAGCTGAAAAGCACAAGGAAATTACAGTAGGGGTTGGGACGATAAGAACGGGTGAGCAAGCAAAGGAAGCAATAGCAGCTGGAGCCAGTTATCTGGTGACTCCACTTACAAGCAAAGAGATCATGGATGAAGCCAAAGAGCACGATGTGCCTGTAATGATGGGGGCTTTTTCTCCAACAGAAATGCATATGGCAGATATGTACGGAGCGGACTTTGTTAAAATATTTCCAGCCGATAGCCTTGGAATTCCTTATATGCAGGCGGTGAGAGCTACCCTTAAGCATGCTAAATTTATCCCTACGGGTGGAGTGGATCTGAATAACTGTGAAGAATGGATGGAAGCCGGTGCAGTCGCTTTAGGCATGGGTAGTGCGATGTATAAAGAAGGCAAAAGTCAGGAAGAATTGACCCAAACAGCTGCAGCATTTAAAGAGAAATTAGACAAGTATTAAACACACCAATAATGAAAAACTTAGCCCTGATAATCCTGACCATGACTGGTCTCATCGGCTGCACTCAAAAGCCAAAAAGTGAAAGCAATAGTGAGGCGCATGCCACTGAGCAAAAAGAGTTCAAACCTCATGTGAAAGTGCTGAAGGAAGAAGGGCATAATCTCATAAGTGAAGAAGCTGAAGTCGAAGTAATCGCTGAAGGGTTCAATTGGACAGAGGGGCCTGTTTACGTGGCGGATGGAGATTATCTCCTATTTTCTGATGTGCCAGAGAATAAAGTGCATAAGTGGAAAGAGGGTGAGGGCGTAAGCGAATTTTTAAATCCCGCCGGATACACAGGAGCGATGAAAAGCGAAAAGAAATCTGGATCCAATGGATTGACTTTGAGCAATGATGGTAAGTTGGTTTTGTGCCAACAGGGAGATAGAAGAATTGGTGTTTTACAAACCTCATTGAACGAACCAGAGCCTGTGTATGCAACGCTATTTGATAGCTATCAGGGTAAGCGCTTTAATAGTCCCAACGATCTGATCTTTAACGAAAACGGGGATTTGTACATCACAGATCCGACATATGGTCTGGACTTCAACCTTAGGATGGGACTTGACGATCCGGCGAGGGAATTAGATATTCAGGGGGTTTATCAATGCACCGCGAATGGAGAAGTCAATTTAATAAGTGACAAACTGAAGTTTCCAAATGGTATCGCACTTTCTCCTGATGAAAAGACGCTCTACGTGGCTCAGTCAGATCCCGAGAACATCATTTGGATGGCGTATGAGTTGGATGAAAATGGACTGGCTCAGAGTGAGCGTATTTTCTATGACGCCAACGACTATCAAGGAGTGAATAAAGGTTTGCCTGATGGAATGAAAGTAGCAAGCACAGGATACATTTATGCAACCGGACCAGAAGGAGTGTGGATTTTCAATCCCAAAGGGGAAGTGCTGGCAAAGGTTTTCACCGGTCAGCATACGGCTAACTGTGCTTTGTCTACGGATGAAAAATACCTCTATATATGTGCCGATGACTACATCATGAGGGTGAGGCTGAAGGGGTAAATGGAGTAGGAGGAGTACTTACAAAGTCAACGATCGTAGTTATATCAGAATTCTATATCAAGCTGCCTGCCTTCCTCCGAGGCTTTTGTGTCCATTTTTGTGCCGATAGCAAGCCCCATCGGTAAACCGATTCCGAGAAAAGCCAAATTTCCAAGACTCATTCCAAATACCACACCCATCGGAACACCTAGTGCCATGCCGATAGCCATCCAACTATTCCGGTAATGATTCTTTGGTACAAGTTTGAGTTCTTTTTCTATCAGATTTATGATCAATGATTGGCTTTTGCTGATTTTCTTTTTCAATTCTTTTGACGAATTGGAGGTTGAGTTTAACCCTTCAATGTTGTGATTGATGGTGTTCACTATAGCTTCAGGAAGCTCTTTCGTCTCTAACTCGGTTATTAGCTTTTCAAATTGAGCATAAGACTTATACAGTTTACCATTGTTTTCAATATCTATTCTTGGGTTTAGCTCTTTGAGTGTCATATGAGATTTGAGTTTTTTTGGAAAATGGTCAAACGTGCTTTGTCAACTTTCTTAATCTGAAGGCATTCCAAGACAAAAGAGCTGCATAAAGATAGTAGGTCAAAATCCCAATTTTTTGAGCCAATCCTGGAAAGTTAGAGTTTCTAAAGAAACCAGTGATAATGGTTGTCCAGACAAGAATAAGTAATGGGATGATCAGAGGACGTCACTCTGCATCTTTTTTTAGTTGAATAGTAAAGAGGAAGGTTCAGTCGAATCATAAATCTGGAAGTTGCGATAATAGAATATAACGTTTAGTGTAAAATGCGTTTTCAATGCATTTTACACTAGTCATATGTAGTTTTTACTTACACATTGATTGAGTGACCTTATTTTTCCACTGGATCCAATGTTCTTGCAATCCTTCAGGTGTTGTTTTAAGGTCACTGATGTCTAATTCTTGATTAGCTATCAAAGCATTTTTAAGCTGTTTCTTTCTAGCTTCCAATGCGGGTTTGTGATTCCACCCTCCAACATGATCAAAAGAAGTATAGGCTTCACATTTTGTTTTAACACGTTTAAGAGGGATCTTTAAATAGTAGATGACCTTTCCGGTTCCCATTCCTTTTGTTGTCATTATGATATTATCAAAGTCGACTTTTGAATATTCTCCCATTTTAAATAGCTCCTTGAGTTTGTCACCAACTACTGCTGACATTTTGTTTGAGAATTGATGAGCTATATCAGATCCATTTATGAATTCAGCGCCTGCATATTGGCCATGACATTCGTTATTGGAACACTCTATTTTATCATTATTATTAATCCAACTGCAAAAACACACTACAGGTAAGAGGGCTAGAATAAAGGTTGCTGATTGCTTCATTAATATGTTCATGAGTCATCTAAATACATGCAACGCACACTTTTATGAGTAAACATTAGAATGCGCTAACTTTTCCTCTTGCACATAGCCACGCCTACGCGGCTCGACCTTAATTTAAATTTAAAACTTGTGGCGGACTTGGCGTCCCCTACTTTCCAATCCCCACGAAAATATCCTGACCGATTAAACCCCATTCAGTCATAGCATTTGCGCTTGTTGCACAACTCCAATTCCAACATAATTCGAAGATTTGATGCTACAAAGCATATGTTTTATCGCATTGAGAAGACTTTCAATATAGAGAAATAACTCGTTTTCACTCTTTTATGGAGTTGCTGAGTATCAACTATTGGAGGTAGTTTATTCATACCGCTTTAAGAGTTCATCATAAATGTTCTTGTTATCGTAGTACAGTCTTCCTGATCCTGTTGTTCCGTTAAGAAGTTGATCAATGAAATACGTCTGGAAATATTCTTCATGCTCGGACTGTTCGACATTTTCAAGTATTTGTATATCCTCTTCGTCCACTCCGGAAAAAAGTCCTCCAGTGACCGAACCTGTTAAAAAGCTATCTAGTCGTATAATCGTTTTATCATCTTGTTCAGTGATGTTAGCAAGTACAAACATGTCTGTCTGAATGTCTTGAACATAGTAATGCAAATAGAAAAGGGAATCGGTAAGATTGAGTTCAAGCGTGTCACTCAATCCATAACCTGCATGAAGCTCACCAAAAAAATCTGTTTTATTCATATCAAGGGAGTAGGTTTTATTCGAACGTATTCCCAGTTCAGCTTCTTGTTTAGGAAGTGTTGTAGCAATAAAGGAGAAAATGCTAACAGTCCCAATTGCTGTTCTTATTGGGGTTATAATACTTAATCTTGGCTTTGCAATCAGCCTCTTGAAATGAATGTAGGAGAATGGAAGAGCCGCAAAGCAAAGAAATCAGTTGGATCAACTGTTCGTCCAATATGAATCCCTGCGTTGTTGAAAAAGCCAATTAGCCCCTGCGCCATAGTTGAATTCCAATAGCCAAATATCAGAATTGCTAATCCATAAATGACCTTAGTATATCTTGGGAAAATAGCAGAAAAAAATATTGGAAAGATGAACAGACCAGCAAAGTCAGACAATTTTCCTGTTAGCACGTTCGAATACTCGTACTTGAGGACAAAATCGTTCAGCAGGAGTATTGCAAGCCCTAAGAGAAATAGGGGAGTCAATAAAATATCAGTTCGTGAATTTGCTCTCATGTAGTTAATTACCTCCAACGTTTAGTATTTGGCGGTGTTTGTAAATAGCACTGAACTTTCGTTAACCACCGAACGCCCTATTGGCTATATGCCATGTTGTGCCTAGTGTTTTCTTTTTTAGCACAAGAGGAGAATATTCACAAGTAATTTGTTTTCTGTTCTCCACTTTATCCATCCATACTCCACTTTTGAGTTGTTGTCAGGATAATCTTCACATTCAGGCGAGAAATAAATTTGAAGCCAAAATTCTCCGTCTTTTTGAATCACATCTTCGACTGTTAATCGGTCGAATTCACAGTTGTTGATTATAGTCCCACTGTCGTCATTCCATTCATTTCTAATTAAATTGTTCTTGGTTAGTCTTGCTATTGTCGATTGCAGTAAAATAGCATCCCAAGTCTTGAAGTAGTAACTTGAGTCGTTCGGTATGTATCCAACTTCATTGTCGTTTACTAGAATCTTGTAATAATCATTAGTCTTTTCTAAGCAGATGAAATGGTAAAGTCCATAGTCTGGCTTTAAAAAGAATGGATAAACATTGTTAGAGTTCCATTTGTCAGTCATCTCTTTGTTTTTGTACAAATTTTGAGGTGTAGACATGTCTTCAAATTCATAAGGATTTGTTGGAATGGCGAATCCAATTCCCAGTTCCTTCGGATCGCGATTTTGTCCGAACGAGTTAAGAACAATTAAAGTCAATAATATAATTATCCAATTTTTCATTTTCACATTACCCACAACGATTAGCTAAACTCCGTAAGCTTGAACTTTGTAAATATCACAAAAGCTTGATGCTTGCAAAGCAATTGCATACACCTCATAAGCTTATGGAGTTTGAGCGTCTGTTATATTCTTTTATTTGTTTTTTAGGAGTTCAATTTCCTTTCTAAGTTCTTCGATTTCTGTGTTTTTGGATTCTAGCTGTTGAAGGCGTTCGTTCTGTTCAATAACATAGAGAGTTAGCTCTTCGATCTTCTTCAAAAGTCGCATGTTCATATCGCCAAGATCAATTCCATTCTCACCAATTTCAGATGCAGAAGGAATTTCAGGAAGGTGCTTATTTTCAGCTATGTATTCTTTGGTTTCTTTGAGTGTTCGGAGCTCGTAATCTTCTGCAAAAACATAGTCAGGTACATTTATTTGAGCTAATACTTTTACTTCAGTTGCTCTGATTTGTCCATTTACAGAAAGTTTTGCTATGGGAGTTGTAGTTCCTATTCCAACATTCCCACCATTGAAAAATGAATCTCCGTTAGGATTAAGAAGTAAAGTGTTATCGCCTTGAGAAGTACTACTATTATACAGTTTTAGTCGGTTACTATTGTCGAGCTCCATTTGCGCTAGCCACGATACTCCAGAAGCTTGATGTCCCCACTGGAAATTTTGCCCCCACCTGTAGCCTTTAAACCTTGTTTCACCCGATCCTCCATCAATATATTCAAGTGTTAAACCAGCTTTTCCTGAAGAGCCACTAATTTGGCCGATACCAACATTACCCCATACTTGCAATTCCTGATTTGGAGTAGTTGTTCCTATTCCGATATTACCAGCACTGTTAATATGAAAGTTAGTTACCCAGTTATTGTAGCCACTTCCGTCCCAATTACGATGAATTAAACTGATTCCTCCATTTGTTCCGGCGGTAAATAAACTTACAACATTTCCTTCCCTTTGAATACCATGGTTCGCATTTCCAAAAATAAGTTGGTGAGCAGAGGAGATATCATCATCGATTAGAATTCGGCCATTCTTTACTTCGAGTTTCTCTGTCGGTGAAGTTGTTCCAATTCCAACATCTCCCGTTGATAGAATTTTGTTGGTATCTTGGCCAAATGCTGTTAGCGTAATCCATATTAACAGAAGGATAAGTTTTGTTTTTTTCATAGTTGTAGAAATTGAGATCTGGAAGAAATTGAATATAACTTATAAATAACCACACAAATATTGCATTCGTATTTTACAGAATAAATATAGCGATTCCATTTTGTAGAGTAATAAGCTATCACCCCAGTACTCGCTCCATAGCCATCTTAAAGCCTCGGACAATAGCACTCCTGGGTGCGCGCCATTATGCTCATCATCAGTCCAAACTTTCTGAAACTGATAGCGCGCACTTTCTGCGTTATTTGCATATTTCATCGCCTAGATTTTAAATATATAAAGAACTCGTTTTCTCTCTTTTTTGGAGTTGCGCAAAATCAACTCTTGTTAGCTGTAGTTTTTTATTTTTCAAATGCAAATAAAATCCCTTTTGTTATAAAACTTGGATAAACAGTAAAGTGGTCTTCATCAGGTATTATTGATGATTTTATTTTTAAATCTGAGTAGTTTCTTGATAGCAATCTCTGTTCAAAAGCCAACATTTCAGACACCATATCTGAATGGTTATTTTTCTCTTTTCCTCCAATGCTAAAAAAAACATTTGCTCTCAAGTTAGTATTGGCTTTTGAATACTTTTCTTCAAAGTTATTTATACAGTAGTCATCATACCAAAATGATGGGCTTCCGATTAAGTAATACTCAAATAAGCTAGGTGTTGTTACCAAAATATAACTTGCAAGTAACCCGCCAAAAGAGTGTCCAGAAAACACTTTTTTCGACATATTTGTCCTGTAAGTATTTTCTAAAAATGGGAATACATCTTTCTTGATAAATGCAATAAAATCATCTGCTTTTCCTGAAGCTAATCTAGATTCTTTAGAATGGCCTCTCTCTTCATTAGGGGAATTTGTTGGCATATAATCCCTAGTCCTACTAACTTCAGGTGAATCTTCTTTGGAATAGGATATTCCAACTATTATGAATTCTTCTGTTTTAACTCGTCTGCTTATACTAGTAACTAATGGAAAAGCGTAATCGGAATCTGTAAGTACCAATATAGGGTATTTTTTATCTGAACTTGATGCATACGAGTTAGGTAGTTTAACGTATAATTCATAGTGTTTTTGATTAGTTGTTGATTGAATTTGATGCACTTCAGTACCTTTTATTTCAAATGATGTCGATTTCGTTGTTTCGTTATTAGAAATCACTTCCTTATTACTATTTATTTTATCACCTATTGCCTTATTTTTTTGGTTTCCGTTACTACAAGACATTGCTATTATAACAATGGTGAGTATTGATAAAAATTTATTCATTATTTATGATTAGTTTATTTGTCGGTAATTGCAGCTAACTTATAAGTAGCCGCATAATTAATGGATTATTCTTATACAAAATAAATATGGCGATTCCATTTTGTGGAGTAATAAGTTATCGCCCCAGTACTCGCTCCATAGCCATCTTAAAGCCACGGGCAATAGCGCTCCTGGTGCGCGCCATTATGCTCATCATCAGTCCAAACTTTCTGAAACTGATAGCGCACTTTCTATGTTATTTGCATAATTCATCGCCTAGACCTTAAATATATAAACAACTCGTTTCTATTCTTTTTTGGAGTTGCGTAACATCAAAGTCTGTTGAGATTTCGTGTTATACTTCAACGTTAAGCTTCAGATGTCCGCCAAGTCCTTCTCTTACTATTCTCATAAGGGTTGAAAGTCGGATGTCACTTGCGTTGTTCTCAATTCGTGAAATATACGTCTTAGTTGTTCCACACTTCTGAGCCAATTGTTCTTGAGTCATACCTTGATTCTTTCGAAGTTCTTGAAGCATCACTCCTAATCGAAAAGCTTCAAAGCCTTCTTCAAAAGCTTCTCGTGATTCAGACCCTCTTTCTCCATATTCGGAGTTCAGATGATCGTCAAAGTCTACAATTTTAGTTTTGCTCATCGTAATATTGTTTTTGTAGCTTTTCAGCTAATTTAATTTCGTTCTTCGGTGTTTTCTGGGTCTTCTTTTGAAATCCGTTCAACACTACTACCAATTTACCCTTATCAAAAAAGCAGAATATTCGGTAGATGTTTGTTCCCGAGATCATCCGCATCTCATATAAGGTCGTTCCTGTGATATTTTTGAGATATTTCGTTGGTACGCGTTCAACTGTCTTAATCAATTTGATTGTCCAGTTAATTCGCTCTTTGATTTTAGGAGTTTGTTTGTTGTAGAACTCCCAAAAATGTTCACCAAAGAATATGATTTTTCTAACATCATCGCTTTCGCTCATTCAACAAAGTTATCTAATTAGGTAACTTATTCCAACTTAGAAAAGTTTACGTAGGTAGGATACTGAGCATCAGCATGAAGCACAAAGCCTATGATGAGTAGGAATTGTAAAGCACGACCTCCTCCTCTCGCACCAAGCCACGCCTACGCGGCTCGACCTTAATTTAAATTTAAAACTTCGGTTCGCGCAGACGTGGCGGACTTTCCAATCCCCACGAAAATATCCTGACCGATTAAACCCCATTCAGTCATAGCATTTGTACTTGTTGTACAACTCTAATTCCAACATGATTTGGAGGTTTGATGCTGCAAAGCATGTGTTTTATCGCATTGAGAAGACTTTCAATATAGAGAAACAACTCGTTTTCATTCTTTTATGGAGTAGCACAACATCAACTATTGTTGGCAGTAGTTTTATGCTACTATCTTCTCTGTTTCTATTAGGTGTTTACTCACAAACGCGATTGCAGGGAATTTTGCAGCGTTGTTACTCTTCTCAATTCGAATTGGAAGTTCTTTCGCATAATATTCAAGAATTTCATCTCTATTGTTTAGATATGCATATCCAGCACAGGTGAATTTCTCGATCATTTGAATAGCACCGACTTTCTCGAAGATTTCCTCGTTATCGACGTATTTACAAGTTACCATTCGTTGATCAACCGCATAAGTTAAATCCTCCCAAGATCCGAATCTTGTTCCAAAGAATCGGCTGTTCAAAAAGTCCGATAATTCAGGCTTGTCTGTTAGTTCGAATTCCATGAAAGTAAGATTATAGTACTTGTTGAACTTACCAGTCATAATAGCTCCCAAGTATTTGTTCTCGGTTTTGATTGATAATAAGTCACCTTGTCGATACTTAACCAATTTGCCGTTAACCTTATCTGGTGATGTCTGTCGGATTTTGCTCATTTTCAACGGGAGGATATTACTGCCAACTTATAAATAACAGCACAAATAATGCATTCGTATTTTACAGAATAAATATAGCGATTCCATTTGTCGAGGAATAAGCTATCGCTCCTCGCTCCAGAGCCATCTCAGAGCTTCAGGCAATAGTGCTCCTGGGTGTGCGTCACTATGCTCACCATCAGTCCAAACTTCTCGAAGCTGGTATCGCGCGCCTTTTATGCTGTTTTCATCCGCATACTTGTTTGCATATTTCATTGCTGAGACCATTTGCTGGTTAGCGAGAAACCAGTCTCCCCATTCGTTGCTAAGGTCGTTGGTGCCGTCTTGAATAAAGATACGCATGGGACGAATGGACTCTCTGCGTATGAGGGCAGGATAGTCCTGTCCTCCAAGTTTGACCGGTGTTTCGCTGGGTTTGAACCCAATCGAAACATAGCTGCCAATGCCGCTGTACACCTTTCGAAAGAAATCAGGGTAGTGCCATGCCACTGTGAAAGCGGCAATAGCTCCACTGCTGGTTCCACAAATAGCACGCTGATTTGGGTCATCAGTTAGATTGTATTCTTTACTGATCTCAGGCAACATTTCTTCTACAATGAATCGTCCGTATCGATTGTCCATGGCATCATATTCCTCCGCTCGATTATTGGGGTTGCTCCATTCTAAGTCATCGGGGTATTGCTCGGAGCGATTGCCCGGGGTTATGAAAACACCTATCGTAACGGGCATCTCACCTTTGGCGATCAAATTCGCCATCACCTGAGGAGCGCGTATTGATCCACGAGGATGACGAGCTCTATATCCATCTTGAAAGACCAATACGCCGGCAGGAACGGTCGGATCGTACTGCTCTGGGACGAAAACCCAATACTGCCGTACGGTTCCTGCTATGATTTTGCTGTGAAAAGTAAATGGGCCTTTCAGTTCTCCATTCGGCACTCCGTCCTGTTCAAAATGGTCAGGTGTAAGCTCGATATCGGTACGAACATTGACCTGACCATATGAGGCAAGGGAGATTAAGTAAAGGGAAAGAAAATAGAGTCGTAGGGTCATACAAGTAATTTTGAGATGAATAATATTCGGACATTTGATTTTGTCGAGGATAATCGTTCATATCAAAATTGTGATTTTTTTGCTCTAAGCGTAAGTAGATATGTATCTACTTAGGGGTACACTTTTCACAAATCTAATCTTGGCTTTGCTTCCAGACTCTGAAGTATTTGACTCGGTACACACCATCCAGGCGAGAATCGTCAGGGAGTGCTCCGAACCATTTGTTGGATTCGCAATTGAAATTGATTTCAAGCGGCTGGTGCCAGTGGGTATTTTCTGCCTCACGAAAAAGTACTCCATCGATATAGAACCGGATCACATCTTTGTTCCATTCCAGACCCCATACATGGTAGTCTTTCTGAAGTTCGAACGGCACATAATATTTCTTATTTCTGGCAAAATGTTCTTTCACGTTTCCCTGATCCTCCGGAGATCGAAACACATGTAAATTAGAATTCAGATCATGACGATTGTAGCTTAAGCCCGGAGCATTTTCGCAGATGTCGATTTCTGTCCACCAGTTGCTACCTACGTTTGTCATCCAATATCCTGAGACCCACGGTGCATCCATAGGCTTAAGTTCAGCTTCGAAGTATCCGTATAGTGCCTTTTTTTTGCTTTTGATGAACCCACTACTGTGTGTAAACCCATCTGGTAAACTTTCATCTCCATGTTGGTTTATTCGCATGACCAACTCACCCTCTTCAAGTGTGACATTGGATCCATGAAAATAGGTAGGAGGGCGGCCTTTCCATTTTGGATTGTTGGGGTACCACTTTCTTGTATTGAGTTTTTTGTCTTCAAACTCATCGCTTAGACCGCTTACCAGCTTCCAATCACCATTGTTTTCTTGATCAGAGAGAGGCAAATGAGTAGACCTTCTTGCGGGAGCATTGCTGAAATCAACAGAGTCTGCGTAGTTTTTTTTGGGAATGGTTAAGTCTTGAGCTATAGAAACCGAAGTGTAGGCATGGACAATGAAAAACAGTAGAATTGAAAATGTAGTTTTGATGTGTTTCATCTATGAGATTTTCATCTAATTTAGAAAACTACCAGTAGCCCAAATGCGCAATCCATTGACTCAACCACCAGCACCAATGCGGCAAGATTTTCGGGCTATTTACAATGTAAATGCGCAACCGATTTAGCAAAATTTCTTCGTTTAAAATCAATATTTTATTAGGTTGTAATGATTTATTGGTTCATTAGACTTTAAAAATGAAAAAAGTATTTCTCGTCCTATCGCTATTCTTTGCGATCACATCCCTTTATTCTCAGCCCTATCAACCTAACTGGGAGTCACTATCGAAGCACAATGAGTCACCTGAGTGGTTTCAAAATGCCAAGCTGGGGATTTACTTTCATTGGGGGGTGTATTCCGTTCCGGCTTTTGGTAATGAATGGTATCCGAGATGGATGCATTTTGAGAATCGCCGCGAATACAAAAATCATGTTGAGAAATACGGACACCCGGGTGAGTTTGGTTATCATGATTTTGTTCCTATGTTCAAAGCAGAAAAATTTGACGCCTCCGCTTGGGCAGAACTATTTGAAAAAGCAGGAGCTAGATTTGCGGGTCCGGTGGCCGAGCATCATGATGGATTTTCTATGTGGGACTCAGAGGTTACTCCATGGAATGCGATGGACAAAGGTCCAAAACGTGATATTACGGGAGAGCTGGCAACAGAACTTAAAAGCCGTGGAATTAAGCTGATTACCACGTTTCATCACGCAAGAAACCTCCAGCGATATGACTCGCTATCAGAAGGACGCAAGTATAGGTCAAGTCACTATCCGGATTTCAAAGGTATGCCTCCTGGGGAAGATGACTCGGAGCTAAACTATTTGTATGGGAGAATTCCCGAGGCAAAATGGAACAGAGAAGTTTGGCTTGCCAAGGTCAATGAGGTGGTAGATAAATATCAGCCTGATATCATTTGGTTTGATAGCTGGCTTGATCGAGTGCCGGAAAACTATCGTTAGGAAATGGCCGCTTATTATTTGAATAGAGCCAAGGAATGGGGGAAGGAAGTGGTGATAGTAAGGAAGCAAGATGATCTACCGTTGGACTTTAGTATCGATGATCTGGAGAAGTCAAGAAAAAACAGGTTAGAAGAAAAGTCGTGGATGACAGATGAGACAATCAGTGATGGAAGCTGGTGCTATACCGAGGATCTCAGAATAAAACCTACCAAAGATGTGGTTCATGTCTTGATCGATATAGTGAGCAAAAATGGGGTTTTGCTGCTCAACGTATCTCCGAAATCTGACGGAACCATACCTCCGGATCAGCAAAAGGTATTGCTGGAAATGGGACAGTGGCTTGATCGATATGGTGAGTCCATATACGATACCAGACCATGGTATACTTTTGGAGAAGGGCCGACTAAGGAACCGGAGGGGAATTTCAAGAATCATCGGGCGTTTTTGAAAATCAAGTACTCTGCCAAGGATGTCAGGTATACAACCAAGGGAGAAAGTATCTATGTGACTTTTCTAGGTTGGCCGGAAAGTGGCAAAGTATTACTAAAATCCTTTTCCAAATCGGAGCTTCCAGAAACCTTAAAGATCAAATCAATTAAGCTATTGGGGTCAGAGGAAACTGTAAAATGGAAATTGAATAGCGATGGGCTTAGCCTCGATATCTCAGAAGGGAAGGTCAGTGAAATTGCTACAGTCTTTAAGATTGATTTGAAAAAATAATCACAGGAGATTTTCCTCCGGCTAAAGGGAATGTTTTGACTTTCCTTATCGGTTGTGGGTTGCTCGTCCCATTTCAACGGTATATTATTGCAGCTTTAAAAACACTAGATAGAAAAGATGAAAATAGTAGGTATTGGAAAGAATTACGTGAATGATCAGAAAGACATGCCACAAGGAGAAGTGACTCCTTTGATCTTCACAAAAGCAGACACCACATTGCTAAAAGACAATGCTGATTTAGAAATACCTGCAATTACCAGCGATGTTTGGTATGAGATTGAAATAGCAGTGAGAATAGGACAAACGTGTAAGCTTGTAAAAGCCGATGATGCCATGACCTATGTTGATGCTATTACGCTTGCCAACGACCTTACAGCAAAAGATGTCTTAACAAAGAGTAGAGAAGGAAAGGGGCCTTGGGCGCTAGCTAAAGGTTTTGATGGAGCTACTCCGATTGCTGAATTTAAGCCGATTGGAGATTTTCCTGATTTTGAAAATATAAACTTCAGCTTAGAGCTTAATGGTGTAGAGAAGCAAAAGGGGAATACTTCTCTGATGATTACTAAGTTGCCTCAGTTGATTGAATATGTTTCAGCTTTTATGACCCTCAATCCCGGAGATATACTATTAACCGGAACACCTGCGCATGGTGTGGAGAAAATAAATTCTGGCGATGTAATGACCGGTTTTCTTGAAGGAGAAAAGCTTTTGGAGACCAAAGTTCTGTAGATCTCTTGCTCAAGGCAAAGACTCGATTAGAACTCGCCTTGATCCTAAAACGCCTTATGGGTGATGTCTTCAAGACTCAAGGGGTCACCCATTTTTTTCTGAAGAGAAAGAAGCTCTCCGAACATGGTTTTCACCTTTTCGGAGAATGCTTCATTATCAGCTAAATCATTCATTTCTTCTGGATCATTTTCCAAATCAAACAAGAGTACTTTGTTGATTTTTGGATAAACCATGAGTTTATATCCATCCTTACGTATCATTCTGGAAACCTCCAGATAGGCGCCATATATTTCGTCATAATGACTCTCTTGAGTCTGCCCTTTTGCCAGATCCATTAAGCTATTGAAGAATACATACTTTGGTTTTTTGATCTTGGCAAGTTCTAATGATGATGCCATGGCGTCTTGCAGATAAACATCTGCATCGTTCTTTGCACCGGCTTTCACACTTGGACCAACTACCATCATAGGAGGTCGGATACTGTGATCAAACAGCGTTTGCTTTCCAAGCAGTCCATGTCTGCCCATGGCCAGGCCGTGATCAGAAGTGAAGAATATATAGGTGTTTTCCATTTTGCCTGAAGCTTCAAGCGCATCAAGGATTTTTCCGATTTGAGCATCCATATAGGTGATGCTCGCATAATATTCTTTTATATGCACTTTGGTAGCATATTCGGTTCTTGGGAAAGGTGCCAAAGCTTCGTCTCTCAAGTCATCATCATTGGCAATATCTTTTCTGTAAGGGTACTCTGGAGCCCAGCTTTTTGGAAGTGAAATACTATCCAGATTGTACAAGTCCTGATATGCTTGAGGTGCCTGTCTGGGATCGTGGGGTGCATTGAAGGCGAGATACATAAAGAAAGGATTTTCGCTTTTCTTAGCCGCATCCAGGAAATTCAATGCATCGTCTTTCACCACAGCACTCCAGTGTTTTCCGCCTTGCCAGAACCCACCAAAAGTAGTGTCTGTTGGAGACCAACTGTTGTCGTTTTCATCCAGTGGTCGATTGTAACCAATCGGCATGATGTCAGATGACTTGCCATTTACTTTTCTTAGGGAGTCAAATTTGTCTACCATAGTGAAATGATCCCACGCATCGTCAGGCATGCCGGGACGGACATGCGCTGAAGTTTGGAAAACTTTATAGGCAGGTGCATCCACGTGCCACTTACCTGTCATGTAAGTGTCGTAACCGCTGGATTCCATGAGTTTTCCCCAAGTATGCTGAATAGAATCTCCGGATGACCAGTTTTTTCGAAATTGATTGGCATCCCAAACTGATCTTCCAGAAATAAGCATTGCTCTTGAAGCCAGACAAACTGCCCCGCTCCAAGATCCCATATTGTATGCGTGAGTAAACGTGGTGCCTGACTCAACCAATCGATTTAAGTTAGGAGTTATGATTTCATCGTTTCCAAGAGCATTGATAGAACTAAAGGTCTGATCGTCAGAGAAGATAAAAACGATATTGGGTTTCCCAGTCTCTTTGATTTCGTTGCTGGTCGGTGTGCAGCTTGATATTACTAGAATAGCAAAAGCAAGGAGTGAAACATTGGTTCTGGATAAAAAAGGAAGGGTTGTCTGTTTCAAGAGCGAGAGATTAGGCATGGGGTTTTCTATTGCGATTGGGTACAATGTAAATATACAATGTTCAATAAAGCAGAGAGTTGAAAACCTTTGCTCAACCATCTGGCTTATTTGAGACAAGAAATACGTGGAGGCTATGCTAAGGCTATAAGTATAAATATTTTGATCAAAGAATATGATAATCTATCTTCATGAAATAGTCTTTCAAATGTGATGCATGGGTTTATTCTCTAAAATAAAAAATTTCATTACTGGTGGAGCTGCAGAAGTAACCATAGTCTTTGAGGAGCAGGTTGTAGATGGTGGTAAGCCGCTTCGATTGTTTGTGAGTGCCCTTGCCAAAGATGATTGTCAGGTGAAGGAAGTCTATTTCAAGGTGAGAGGTGTCGAAAACTATGTAGAGCAGGTCTCTTATCATACAACAGATAGTGATGGGAATTCAACAACGAGTTATCGAGATGAGACCCGATCTGAGATTCACCACAAAGAAGAAAAAATCATTGCTGAAGGTGTTTCGTTAAAAGCAGGGGAAGAAGATAAGTGGCTGGTCACTGTTGAGTTTCCAGAGAACCCCAAAGCTACCTTTCATGGTAAGGAAGTTTCTTTTAAGTGGGAAGTGTATGCGGGGCTTGACATGCCAGGAAACGATCCAGATAGTGGCTGGTGTGAGTTTTTTGTGTCTAAAAGAATGAATTACACCATTAATCAAATCTAAATATGGGTGTACTTAAATCGGTAAAGAATTTCCTGACCGGAGGAGCCGCAGAGGTGAAAATTGAAATCAAAAACCATGAAATCAGGGAAGATGAGCCTCTGCAATTAGTTATCAGTGTGACAGCTAAAGAGGAAACAATTTTTATCAAAGAATTGTACCTGAAAATAAAAGCTGAAGAAAGGTCCGCTAATACCAACAACCTTCATTCAGCACAGAAGTCCATCGAACGTGACATACAGATAAACGGAGGCGAGACGAAACAGTGGGAGACTAGCATAGAGATTCCGCTTTCGGCACCTTCCACTTTTTTAGGGAGACACTCAAGTCTTCTATGGTATGCTTTGGCAGGGTTAGACATGTCGGGAGTGGATCCATCCAGCGGGTGGGAAAAGTTTATAGTAGACAGACCTGTTTCGTATGCTTGATAACCGTGCGTAGACAGTGTGGCAATTTCACTCAATATCGAATAATGGGGTTACTTCACTTTAATGATTCCGTTCCTATACAAATCAAGTGCATCGCTTAGTAGCGGTTCTATTGTATTTATGGGAAGGTCTTCATTTGGGTTCACCCTGAAAATCTTCATTTTCGCACGCGTCCCCTCTTCTAAGCTCGGGTGATCAAGCAACTTTCCTTCCACAAAAAGAAGATAGGGTTCTAGTGTTTTTTTATCCGTCCAGAGGTAGCAGAACGGTTTTTTCTTAAAGCAAAAGCAGGGCATTCCCCACTTTAGCGTTTCGGTGATATTGCTATCCTGTTCCAGAACAATGTTTCGAAGCGCAAGCAAGCAGCTCTTGTTGGGCTCCTCTTTGGACGAATAGTAAGCGTCAACTTCTCGCATCGTGTTTCTTAGAATTGCACATTATAATCAGCTGGAAATTGTGCCGGGATATCTTCTTTGGCCTCACCTAAGTTTTGTCGCAGATCAATCTCAATCCCTCGCGCGATCGTTGAGATGGGTACATCATTGGAGGTGCCCTCGAATGGATTTTCCCCCGTGCGCCCAATTCTTTCCATGGTGTGAAAAATCCATCCTATTGCAGTATAAATAGGCACGGAGATCCAAATGAAAAGATCTCCAAGCTGCGGGTAATTGGCTGAAATTCCTCGCCCTATTTCTGCAAACTGAGGCACCATTGCTACAGGCAAGAGTAGCAGCAAAATCCACATAAAGTAATGATTGAGGGTGGCGAATTGTCTCGGGTAGGGGAAGTTCTTAATTCGTTCGCTTTTGCCCTGAAGTGAAAATAGCTCTTGAAGCAAACCCTCCAACTCTAAAAAAGAGAACTCCCAGATCATTCCGGATTCTTTCAATCTTCGCAAATGGTGAGATTGCTGGTAAAGTAGAGCAGTTTGCTTATTGTCTTTGCTAAGAATACTGTCAGCGTCTTCCTTGCTTAGATACGGTTTCAAATCATCATCCAGATTACTCTTTTTCTCCGGGGGACTGATGGCCCATTCCTGATTAGTTTTTTGGTTGACGGTGGTTTCCCATTGCTTTGGAGACCTCATTGCGTGACGAAGAGCAGTCATCCATGCAATGTGACGATAGGTTAGTGTTTTTACTTCTTCTTGAATGGCTTGTTCCGATTTTTTGGAATCAGCGTATTCATTGGTGAGCATATCCTGAATGAACATTCCAAATGTACGCGATGTGTTTACTATGCCACCCCAAATCTTACGTGCCTCCCAGATTCTGTCATAAGCGGCATTGTTCTGAAAACCAATAATGAAAGCAACGGCAGTACCTATCAGGGCTATGGGTGTCCAGGGGATTTTCAACCATTCTAGATCCAGAAAATAATATATCGAGACCCATACTAATATGATGGAGAAGAACTTGAGCGTATCGAACCGCGTCCACATGGCCAATTCTATTGCTTTATAGGTTCGTCTGGTGTACATAGACTATCGTTTTCGAGTTAAGACAATAGCAATATAGCAATTAGCTATTTCGTGGAATAACTCTTGGAATTGATTTTGTCCCTTCTAAATCAAATCCCTGAAAGTGGGTATTGGAGTTTGTAAGTAAATCACAGAACTTTCCATAATTAATCACCAATACCTGATTGTCTGTTGATAGATGATCCATAACCTAATAACCTATGCACCTAGTTAACAAAATTCTATTTGTCGTTTTTCTTGTTTTGATTATTTCCAAGCTTGGAGCTCAAGGTGGAGCAAGCCCTGCTTATAAGTCCGGAGCTATTGGCTATTCTGCTTTTGATAAAGCAAGGATACTAACCATGATTCCTGAAGATCATTTGCTCGAAGAATTTAATGATCAGGAGGCATTTGAGGTGCGTTACGCGGATCTTAGTCCGACAGAATCTCTAAATATATTTCGTACTTATAATGTTGCTTACAAGATTATCAAATCTAATGATCCTATAAAGATTGCCGAAACGATTGTAAAGTATAACCACCTGCTTGATTGGGAGGTACTCTTGAAGCTCGTTCCTGAGGAGGAGGAAAATACTCCTGGTGTAGTGGCACAACCCTTTTCTCTAACGATCAATGATTTAAAGTCTACTCAAACCGCAAGTCAACAAATTGAAAAAGTAGGAGTAGCACCAACAGCAATTGGAGGAGATTTTACGACAGCCTTACTTAGCGCCACAGCTAACCTTTTGATTGAGCGTGGGCAAAAAGAATTGGCCAATGCATTTTTTGAAGAAATTAGCCGGAAGCTAAAGAATGAAGACCTTCAACTACTTGTTCCCAATACTGCCAAACTATTTGAAAGCAAAGACGTGTATACAATCCCGTCTTTGGGCAGTACCTGGAAAGGGGCATTTGAACTGGATATCAGACAGTTGCCGATTCATACTTTTTCGTTTATTGAAAAGAAAGGTAAGATCGACCCTGAACTGGCAGAGGTACTTTCAGCAATAGCAACTTTTGGCAGTGGACTGGCTGAAGGAGATCACCCATCCACGAGTTTGTCCTTGTTAAACTCATCTATAGATCATGCCAATAGATTTAAGCCCTATTTTCAATTTGTGAATACTTTAAATGAGTCTCTGAAGTCAAGAAGAGATAATACGAGAGACTCTCCATGGGCGTTGAGGTCTGACGTTCAAAAGTTGGGGAGACAGGGGAAGGTGTTTCTTGTATCATTTATTATGTGTGAATTAAAGAGAGAAGGTGTTCTGTTGGATAATTTAGACTTCTCCAGAATTGAAAAGTTGATGATCAATGTCGAAGTGTTGACAGATCGTTTGGAGAAAATTCAAAAAGCTATACAGAATGCGGATGGTGTCAATGCCGATCAGTCTTTTCTTAGCCTAATGATGAACTCTACTAAGGCAATGGAGGTAATGATTTCACTCACGGAGGGTTTTAAGAAGGGCACAACTAATTACAACGATATCAAAACCTCATTGGAAAGAATAGTTGCCATCCAAGGTTTGATAAGCGATTCATTTGTGGCGATCCAAAGCAAAGATTACGGGAAGGTGCTGCCATATCTACTTGATATAATAAGTAAAGCAGATGTGAAAGCTTACAATGAAATAAGCACCCGGCTTGATCAGGTTAAAATAAATATCGAAAACAGAATAAAAGCGTTAAACTCTTCCAAATATGATAACATTATTGAGTCTATAAAATCGCATAATTTTCAGTTTGAAGGGGAGATTTCTATGTCCTCCTTCATTTTCCAAAACCTTGATTTGTTGAAGGATTTAGCGGGTAAGGATAAGGACGTAAAGAAGATAATAAGTGAAGAAATTCAGAGCATCGTCCTGTCGTTTCCTGATGAGTTTTTTCGAATTGTCAGTTTTATATCTGAAGTAACCTTAGCAAAAAGCGAGGAGGAGATTAAAAATGTGCTTGACTCTTTTATTATGCCGGTGGGCTCCTTTCGTTTAAAAAGAATGGCTGGTAAGCAAAATCTCATGCTTCAGGGATATGCCGGAGGAATCATAGGCAATGAGTTTGGAGATGGAGAAAATCTGGGTGGCTTTGGTGGATTGTTTCTTCCTGTTGGGTTGTCTTACACCTGGGCAGGAAAGGGAGACGCTGATCAAAAAGCTTGTTCTTTTGGTTTTTTTGCTTCTATCGTGGATTTGGGAGCAATTGGCACCTATAATTTATCGGGTAAAGCAGACATAGAAGAAGCCAATGGAATGACAGACACGAAAATGGATGTTCAGAATGAAAATATTAGCCTTGAAAGTGTGATCTCTCCGGGACTGTTTTTTGAAGTAGGAATGAAAAATATTCCGATCACGGCAGGAGTTGGATATCGATTCTCTCCTGAGCTGAGAAAAATTGGTGAAACCCAAAATGGAATTGGTCAGGTGGCTTTATATCTGGCAGTAGATATCCCTCTATTAAAAATATATAGGAAGAACTAATAAACGAAGTTCGATTTTTTTAGGTGGCATCTAAATCGAACTCAGGTAAGAGGATGTTGAATGAAGGTCTATGTCCAGAATCTATACATGCCTACTAGATTCTGGACTTTTTAACAAGGATGGTGTACGTTTAATAATAATCCCAGAAATCATATTTCTCATTGATGCTTTCTTTCTTATCGCCAAGCTCGATCGCCCTTTCGCGCATTTCTAATTTCATTTGCTCAAGGCGTTCCTGATATTGAGGAAATATTGATAAGTCTTGTGTCTCCCATGGATCAAGCGCTACATTGAACAGTTGGGTTACTCTTGAGCCTGCTTCAAAGGCTCCTTTCTTTTTATTGAAATCTTCTGCTCTTACATACTCGATTAGTTTGAAACCATCTTTTCTATAGGCGCGCTGAAACTGCCTATAGGCATGATATGTATAATCCCTCACCTCAGAAATCTCACCTTTGATAACTGGCTTCAGACTTTGCCCGGAGACCGAAGAAGGAATCGGGAGATTGGCAAAATCACAAATGGTAGGAAAGATATCGTGCGTATATGCCAGTGCGCCTACTCTTGTTCCTTTTTGCTCAATCAAGTTTCCAGAAAAGATGAGAGGAATATGCACCCCATCTTCGTCATAGATGTTTTGCTTGCCGAGGAGGCCATGGTTGCCAACTCCGAGACCACTGTCACCAGCGAATATAATAAGCGTATTTTCATACTGTCCACTCGATTTTAATGCCTCCATCACACGGCCAATCTGATCATCCAGATGAGTAATGATGGCATAGTAATCTGCCAATTGCTGTCTGGCGATTTCGGGAGTTCTAGGCCAGGGAGCTAGCTCTTCATCCCTCAGGAACATGTGTCCATTGTCAAATGGATGCTGAGGCATATACGAGGGAGTGAGTTCGATTTCCTCTGGTGGATACATATCCCGATATTTCTGAGGAGCCTGCCTTGGATCATGCGGCGCATGAAAGGCCAAGTACATCATAAAGGGCTCTTTTCCCTTGTAGCCTTCTATGAATTTGGAGGCATGATCAGCAAAGACCTCTGAGGTGTGAGGACCAGAGGCTTCTGTACCTGTAGGGCCTTTTTTATCATCTTTGGTGAGTGGTCTTCTTTTAACATCACCATCTTCGTCGTAGGTTAGTAGATAGGCATCTTCCCTTTTGAATTGACCGCTTTCATCCCAATCCCAGAAAGGCATTCTAAAGTGATCTGTCAGATACACCCCACGTCCCATTATTTTGTCGCCACTTTCAAATGTCCTTACGAGAGAGGCATTGTCTTGGTGCCACTTGCCCACGATATGTGTTTTGTATCCAGCCTGCTGAAAAACTTCTCCTATTGTGGTGTGTTGTTCTGGGATTTTGTGCCCTTGCCCTTCCAGCTGAAACACGTGCCTTCCAGTCAGCAGCATGGCCCGACTAGGAATGCAAGTAGCACCGGAAAAAGCACCCATCAAATAAGCATTAGTGAAAGCAACTCCATCAGTAGCTAACGCATCCATGTTTGGAGTTTTTACCTTTTGCTGACCCAAAGCCTGGACACCCGAGTATCGGTGATCGTCAGTATAGATAACCAATACATTCGGTTTTTTGGGCTTCTTTTTGTCAAGGGTGGAGGCATTTGAAGAAAGTGCCAGTAGTACGCAGATACAAAAAATGAAAGCGTTTTTGACTTGAAACTTTGTATTTCTGAAACAGCTCATTTCTTAGAATTAATTACGGTGGTGTTTAAAATGGTTTTGTTATCTACATCTTTCATGAGTATGTTCTCTCTCAAATCAGAATTGCGCAATTGTACTTTGAAGTCATTGATTGCGATGTTTTCCACGTGTCTGGCATACATGCCAAAAGCTGGAAGTACTCCAAAAAAGCTAAACTCAGGGTACTTGGTTTCTTGCTCTTCAGGGACGAATTCAGCTTGCTCTGCTGTGCCACCCCCGGGGAGCTGTATGAAAATATTTTGTAGATGAATGGATCCGATTTTGTGATTGGGAGTACCTGTAATGAAAATACCAGAAGGAGGCGAGACGCGGGATTCTTCTTGTTTTCTGCAGGTCGCTCTTATATTGGAAATCGAGATGTTGTCGATAGATCCGACCTTCTGCTGCTCTGCATCTCGGTAGGTTCTTAATCGCTCGCCCAGTCTCATGAATATAGGCATATCCACTTCTTCCATTACGATTTGATTGATTTTTATGTTGCTGATGTTTGCACCATCTACACTCAACATCTTTATGCCACCACCGCGAGTGTTTTTGATGAAGCAACTGTCAATACGTATATTGGTAAAGTCTCCCATCGATTCTGTTCCAAACTTAATTGCCCCCCATTCACTAGAGAGCCTGCATCGAGATACTCTGATGTTGGAAGTGGCCACAGGGCTTGTGGTTTTAAAACAAAGTGCATCATCGGAGCTATCGATATCACAATCGCGTATGAAGAAGTCAGAGCTAGAGTCAACATCTATACCATCATTGTTTTTATTAGAGTGGCTTTTGATGCTTATTTTTTCAATGTCCACACCCTTACATTGGAAGAAGTGTACAGTCCATGCAGCGGGGCGACTTAGGTTAACTCCTTTTAGAACAATGTCATTGGATCTAACGAATCGCAACAAAAATGGGCGCTCGTTGAATGCTTTGTAATCGTAGGGCAGATTCCTTATTTCAGCAGCCTTTTTGAGACTATCAACTCTAAAGTATTCTCCTCTTCCGATAATTTTCCCTGAGCCCGTAATCCCGATATCAGAAGCATCTACTGCTCCAATGAGACAATTCCCCCTTTTTTGGCCGACTGCATCAGTAAAAGGATCAATATTGACATAATCGAGAAGACGTTTACTTCCTATTATTTCGCCACCGTTCTCCAGATTCAGTACAACTCTATCCTTAAGAATCAAAGTGCCTGTTATAAAGCCACCAAATGGTACGTTGACAATTCCTCCACCATTTTCATAGCATGCATCGATAGCAGATTGCATGGCTTTGGTATTAAGCGTTTTATAATCTCCCTTTGCTCCAAAATCCGTGATGTCATATTTTTTTACTTTCTCCTCGCAGGATGAGACACCTATAAGCAGCGTTAGAAAAAAGAGGAAAACGAACGGTTTATTCATCTGATTAATATGTTTTACAATGCTGGTAAATGTATAATGAATGCTGGTTATGTGCTGGGGGTAACTTGCATTCTGATTTAATACCCCTTTAAATCGTGACAAAAAGACCTTGTCCTTTATTTTCTCACAATATCCTCGTCCTTCACCATAAGTCCATTGGAAAAAATGTTTGAAGTGTTTCCATTCACTACATCATCAAAAACGACGGCAGGTCTGGCATCTTTGGTTTCTGTAGAGATATGCACATTGTCGATAAAAAGGCCTGAGATATGTCTGGCAAAAACGCCGTGAGCAGGAAGGGTGCCTACTCCGCTAAATTCAGGCCACCATCCATTGAGCACTTCGAGCGTATACTCATTGTGATCCGTTTTGTCCGCATCTGCCACAGTGCCTCCCCCCGCAACCTTAAACTGAATATCTCTCAAGATGATGTTTTCGATATAATTATTGGGCATTCCTGTGATGAAGATGGCGGAGTTTTTATCCAGCTCCCGATTGTCCACCGATATACCTGTAAAAATAAAATCGTGCATGGATTTCATAGGATACATCTCTTCGGGTGCATCGACGCAAGCTTTCTGTTGGGTGAAAGTCATGAAAATAGGGCGAGGAACGTTTTTCATAGTTAGGTTTGAAAAAGTCATGTTTTTCATTTCGCCTCCCTCGTTCATTTGAATTTTCAAACCCGAGTCATCGATGTTGCTAAAGGTGCAATTGGTAACAGTCACAGATTCGAAATCGCCACGAGAAAGTAATCCTATGCGCATTCCTGCCCATTTACTTTCAAAAGTGCAGTTTGTGATCACCACATTTTTACAGGGCTTTTCTGGCAAAGATGCTTGAAGGCAAATGGAATCGTCGCTCGTGTCAAAAGAGGAGTTGGAAACCCGCACATTTGTACAGCCATCGAAATCCAAACCGTCCCCGTTGTTATTGACTCGACTGTGAATTCGGATGCCATCTACCACAATTTCATCGCAGTAGAGCCAGGCGGATACCCAAGCTGCGGGGTTGATGATGGTGACATCTCGCATATGAATATCCCTACAGTTCATGAATCGCATGAGCATTGGTCTGCCGCCATTCTTGTTATTCAGGTTTTGCGGATGCCCATTTCCATCTATGGTTCCGTATCCCTCAATAGCAAAGGACTTTGCGTTCTTCGCAAAAATCAAGCACCTGTTCATATGAGGTTCCTTTTTATACATGTTTTTGTGGGTATCCGTTGCGTAATCAGCTATGTCAGGACTCCCCAGAAGTGTTCCTCCATTTTCTATATGAAGCGTGACAAAATCTTTGAGATAAATGGTTCCGACCACAACTGTTTTGCCCGAAGGAATCAAAACGGTTCCACCACCACTTTTGGTGCAAGCATCTATAGCGTCTTGTACAGCTTGAGTATCCTTAGTAATGCCATCTCCTATGGCACCAAAGTCCATTACATTATAAGTTTTTGAAAAAGCCGGAATAGACAGTAGGAGGAGTAGAGCAATAGATATTGATTTCATTTAATCAGAATTAGTAAATGCTTAAATTATGGTAATTCGAGATTGTTTTATGAGCATTCCTTTGAGCAACCTTGCTGTGTCACAAAACCAGAGGAGTATCCAGAAACTCACTTTCGCCAACATTTCTGAAAATATCCATCAAAAGGTCTGGAAAATCCAAATGTAGATATTTCAGAATGATTATTTTGGATGTTCTAAACACGGATGAAAATTTAATGAAACAACTCCGGTATTTTATGCTGCTGATAGCTTTTGCTCCGGAGTTGCTCTGCTCGCAAGATGCCTCACTGCAAGGCACAGATAATTTTGAGATCACATATTTTCAGCTTCCAACGGAGACTAACATCAGAGCTGTTTTGGAAGATAGATACGGGTTTGTATGGATTGCTTCCAAAGGCGGCCTATGGAGATACGATGGAGGACAATTCAAAAACTATAAGAGAGACCCGAAAGACAGTACAAGCATCACTGACAATAACATTTCGTGCCTCTATGAAGATAAGAATGGGACCTTATGGGTAGGTACCTACGGAGGAGGCTTGCTTAGATATAACCGAGATTGTGACTGCTTTTATCGCTATTTGCACAAGAGTGACGACTCCAGGAGTATCAGTTTCAATGAAATCAAAGTAATCTTCGAGACGTCAGTAGGGCAATTGTATATTGGGACAGATGGAGGAGGCCTCAATCGAATGAACAGAGCGACCGGGGAGTTTGAGCGATTTCAGTTTGATGAAGACGATAGTCTTTCCATCAGTCATAATAATGTGCTGTCCCTTGATGAAGATGAAGACGGGAATTTATTTGTAGGTACCTGGTTTGGGTTAAATATCTTCGATGTTAAGACAAGTAAATCCAAAAGAATCTACAAAGACCCATACTTTGGAAATCAACATTTCTTTTGTTTGGAATACTTTAATAGTACGCTACTTTCTTCAGGAAATCCAGGCTTGGTTTTAAGAGATCAAAATCTTATCAATTTTGGAAATAAGAGAAATCAAATCTTATATGTCCGCGAAGATGACAAAAACCGACTCTGGATGTCGGACGCAGACGGGATTTCTATTTTCGATGAAAGTTTAAAGAAGATACATCAGATACCTCTCACCCGCTTTTATGAGGACAATAAAACGCACCTGCACCTTGTTTCTACAAGTGCAAAGCCAAACTCCACATGGCTCTCAGGAGAAAACTCCTCATTCTTCTTAGTGGAAGAAAAACCAGAAATATTCAAACCCTTTTTACTCCCTTCCAGTATCTCCAGTTTAATTCAAACCCAATCTTACTACTGGGTTTTGGTCGGACACCAACTTCAAATCTTTCGAAAATCAGATGAGACGTTGCATCATGTGGTAACAGACCTGAAAGGAAGAATACGATTTACTTCGAAGGATGGAAACCATATTTGGGTTGCCGATGGTAAATACTACCGAAAGTATTCGGAATCCGGTCAGAAGTTGGAAGAACACCCCCGTATCGACGACTTTCCCTTCACTGCGATTAGCCAATCAGGAAACGATAAGATATGGACCGGGCGGATATTGGGAGCAGATGTTTACAACAGTCAAAGCAGGGAGATTACCCGATTTGATTGCGAACCAGATAATCCGGAAGGTATTGGATATTTTCACTGGACCAGCCAAATATTCGAAGACCACCTAGGGCAGATATGGATAGGCACCAAGGGAGATGGGCTTAAGAGATTTGATTCCGAAACGATGACCTTCGTGCACTACAGGCAAGAAATTGGCGATACCACTACGATCAACAACAACTTCGTAAATGAGATATTCGAGGATGGTGAGTTTAATCTTTGGATCGGCACCAATACAGGTCTGTGCCGGTTAGATCAGACCGATGACACTTTTGTTCAATACGATTTTCCAGAATTACAGGACAAAAGCGTATACGCAATCGAGCAAGACGATCAGGACAATTTGTGGATCGGAACTTCGAATGGACTTTTGAGAATAAGTGCTGATCATGATGAGATCAGAATACTTAATGAACAAGACGGAGTTTTATCCAATAAAATTTACGATGCTAGCCTGAAACTCGATGATGGACGACTCGTATTTTCTACCTCAAAAACACCGATGGTGTTTGACCCTGAAGATGTGAAACCAAGTACCACCAAACCAGTAGCCTTTATTTCAGAACTATTAATCAACAACGAATTAATAAGACCGGGTAGCTCGTACATTTCGAAAAACATCGAAGTTGAAGAGACCATTCAAATGGATTATACAGATAAGAAATTTGAATTTGCGCTGAGAGTCATACACTACAAAAATAACGCCCGCTGCAAGTTCAGATATAAGTTGGAAGGATTTGATAAAGATTGGATAGAAGCACAAAACAACCCAAAAGCCACTTATACCAACATCCCCCCTGGTAACTATACTTTTAGAGTTAAGGCCAGTAACGAAGATGGGATCTGGAATGACCAAATTACTGAAATTGACGTCATCATCACACCCCCAATTTGGGAAATACTTTGGGTAAGAATTATTGGAGCGATCCTTATCATCGTCATCCTGATACTTGCAATAAGACAAATCATTAAAAGAGAAAGAGCTAAGACAAAATTTGAGATCGAAAGGGAGCGAGTCAAACAAATCGAAGAAGTCACCCAAATGAAGCTACGCTTCTTTACCAATATCTCGCATGAACTTAGGACGCCTCTGACACTCATTACCTCCCCACTCGAAAAGTATGTCAGAGAACACGTAGCACCTAAAGACACTGTCCTCAATATGATGTACAAGAACAGCACACGACTGCTCGAGCTAGTCAATCAAGTTCTTGATTTCAGAAAACTCGAGAGCAAGCAACAACCACTTAGGGTTTTGCCTCAGCGGGACCTTGCCATGTTTGAAAACATCCGTTCAGCATACTCATACTGGTCCAACGATAAGCAAATTGACTTTCAGGTCAATACACCCGACATAAAATCTACCATTCATTTTGACCCGGATATTTTGGAGAAGATCATTACCAATCTCATCTCCAACGCCTTCAAGTACAATGCTAAAGGCGGGCAAGTCACCCTGACTGCACATATTGAAAATATAGAAGAATCAGGAGACAACCTTACCAAGGGAATCATGCACATCAAGGTGACAGATTCCGGTCCCGGTATTCCAAAAGACGTGCAGTCCAAAATCTTCGAACGTTTCTATCAACTCAGCGATACGGAAGTACCAGCTTACGGTAGCGGAATTGGCCTTTCCCTTACGTCAGAACTCGTATCCCTTCATAAAGGACTGATCAATCTCGAAAGTGATATTGGAAAAGGCACCCATTTTTTTATCCAAATCCCGGTTGGATCAGACGACTATACCAAGACAAGTGAAGAACTTTCAGTCTACCCCGAACTAGACCCTGAAAGTACCGTGATACTAATCGTTGAAGACCATGAAGACATCAGAAACTACCTTCTCGAAGAACTCGGCGATCAATACGAAATGCTCGAAGCTGAAGACGGCAGGTCAGGACTCAACAAAGCACTGGCAATCATACCAGATGTGATTATTAGTGATGTGATGATGCCACAAATAAACGGTATTCAGATGGCAAATCAGCTTAAGAACAATGAACTCACCGCGCACATACCGATACTCTTTTTATCAGCCAGAGGAGCAACGCAACACAAACTAGAAGGACTCGCGGCTGGAGCCTCCGATTACATTTCCAAACCCTTCAATACCCAGGAGATCAAATTAAAAGTCCAAAACCTCCTGGAGACCAGAAATCGTCAAATCGAAAAATATCAAAAAGAAGGCCGAAGCACAATTCAGAAAACCAAGGAAAACTCCTATCTACTAAAAATCAACACGATCATTCAAGCCAATATCAGCAACTCTCAATTTTCCGTAGAAACCCTGTGCGAAGAGCTTGCAATAGGCCGATCACAACTTTACCGAAAAATTCTGGCCCTAACCGGCAAATCGATCATTGAGTACATCAACTCCTATCGCCTTTCGATTGCACTCGAACTCATCAAACAAGGCCAGCACAGCCTCAAGCAAATCGCCTTTCAGGTCGGGTACAACGACAACCACTATTTCAGTCGATCCTTCAAAAAAGAATTTGGGAACCCACCATCACACTACCTCCCCAAGCAATAAATCAAGCCAACCAATTGGGCGTCTGGTCGTGCTTTCGCTACTCGCTTACCAGCTGAAAAAGCTGGTAGAGCTCAGACATGCGCTCTATCACGGACGCATCGTACCCCGAGCCATATGACTGCAAACCCAAATAAGATTTCTTAATTTCCCTTGAGTCTCAATCGAATTGAATAGATTCATATGCTGCCATTTTTCAAAATTTCCATCACAATGCACAATAAGTCTACCAGCCACAGGAGGTATGAAGGCTAAGTTGCAGTACTGAAATCGTTTCCACAGTCAATCACAAAAAAGAAGAAGCATACATGACCCCAATTACAGACTCGAATAGCAGGAGAAATTTCATCAAAACCACAGCACTTGCCAGCGTAGCGGTGAGCCTTCCCACGCTCGGTTTCAACATAATCAATAAACCCTCGCTTCATGAAGAAATAGTCGGTCATGGAGATTTCAAATACAGAGTGCATAAGGAATGGGGCAACTTAAATCCAGCAACAACCCCTGTCAAAAACTGCCACGAAATGGTCATGGATTCCAAAGGCCGATTGATTATGGTTACCGACGAGACCAGAAACAATATTATCATATATGACAAATCAGGGAAGCTGATTACCTCCTGGGGAAGCGAATTTAAATCAGGTCACGGTTTGACACTCTCTAAGGAAGGAAGTGAAGACGTACTGTTCATCTGCAATCCAGATGGAGCAGACCCCAGAGTAATCAAGACCACTGTAGATGGCAAAAAGCTTCTTGAACTTCCCGATCCGAGAAAAATCGGAGTTTATCAAGAAACAGATAAATACAATCCTACAGAAACCGCAGTAGCCCCGAATGGAGATATCTATGTCTCCGACGGATATGGATCACAGTGGATTTTGCAATTCAGCAGTGTCGGTGAGTTCATTAGAAAATTTGGAGGAGCCGGAGACAAAGACGATCAGTTCAGTACCGCTCACGGAGTTACGATTGACAACCGAGACACCAGTAATCCTACACTACTCTGCACGTCCAGAGGACACAATGCCTTCAAGAGATTTACTCTGGATGGGAAGTATCTTTCCACTCTCTTTTTACCAGGAGCATTTGTATGTCGAGCTGTCGTAGATGATGAAAACATCTACTCTGGAGTCTGCTGGTCGCGACTTAGATACCTCAATCAGACTCCCGATTCAGGATTTGTAACTATACTTGGAGCAGACAACAAAGTGATTTCCAATCCCGGAGGCACCAAGCCTGTCTATAAAAAAGGTGAGCTTCAGTTGATGATACAAGAAATACCCCTTTTCAACCACTGCCATGATGTGTGCATAGATGAAGACAAAAACCTCTACATCTGTCAGTGGAATGCAGGTAAATCATATCCTATCAAATTAGAACGCGTTTAAATGAAGCCGCTTCATCTCTTTATATCGATCACCTTTTTGGGACTTTATTCATGTGGAGACCCTGGCAAGGACACTCCGGTAGGTATGTCAAAAGCGATACCAGAAGTAGTAGATTTCAATTTTCATATAAGACCAATATTATCAGATAAGTGTTTTGCCTGTCACGGGCCAGACGCCAACAAACGAGAAGCCAATCTTAGGTTAGATACAGAAGAGGGGGCCTTCACCGCGCTTAGAGATTATCAAGATCGCTTTCCTTTTGTTAAAGGAAAGCCACATCAATCGGAGGCCTATCTGAGACTTACTTCAGAAGATCCAACCAAGATGATGCCGCCACCTTTGTCCAATTTGAAAGTCAGCGAACATGAGATTGAATTGATAGAAAAATGGATTGAACAAGGAGCAGAATACAAGCCACATTGGGCCTTTGTACCACCAGTAAAGTCAACTTTACCAGAGGTAGAAAATGGAGACTGGGTTAAGAATGAAATTGATTATTTCATTCTCCAAAAAATAGAAGACAACAATTTGCAACCCAATCCACTTGCAGATAAAGAGCGCCTGCTCAAGAGAGTAAGCTTTGACCTCACAGGTTTGCCACCAGCGGTAGAAATGCAAGAGGCCTTCCTTGCCGACCAATCGGAAGAAGCCTACGAAAAGGTCGTGGATGAACTGCTATCGAGTATTCATTATGGAGAAAAAATGGCAGTTCATTGGCTGGATATTGCACGCTATGCTGACTCTCATGGATATCAAGACGATGGAAAAAGAACCATGTGGCCATGGAGAGATTGGGTGATTCATGCATTCAATGAAAACTATCCATTTGATCAATTTATAAAGTGGCAGCTCGCTGGAGACCTGCTTTCGGATAAGAATATTGAGGCGATGCTCGCGACCGGATTTAACCGAAATCACAAAATCACTCAGGAGGGAGGTGTCATCGATGAAGAATATCGAATCGAATATGTCACCGATCGAACCAACACTTTTGGCAAAGCCTTCCTTGGATTGACGATGGAATGTGCCAAATGTCATGATCATAAGTATGATCCCATTTCGCAACAAGACTATTACAGCACATTCGCTTTTTTTGACAAGGTACCGGAGAAGGGGCTTTTTGGAACCTATGACCAATCCTTTGCCGACCCGCCTAATATGGCGATTACGGACGAATTGGTGGAGAGCATACTCACTTTCGTCAATAAGAAAGAGGAGGAAGACGTATATGTAATGGTTATGAAAGATTCTGTTGAAATCCGAACTACCCATATCCTCAATCGAGGAAACTACGATGCAAAAGGCGAGGTTGTTTCCTTTGATACACCAGAATCCATTCTTGCTTTTGATACCACACGCTTTGATCGCAATAGGCTCGGGCTTGCCGATTGGCTATTGGATAAACAAAACCCACTCACGTCTCGCGTTTTTGTGAATCGTATCTGGCAGGAGTTTTTCAGACGAGGTATTGTAAAAACATCGGGGGATTTTGGCATGCAAGGAGAACTTCCCTCTCATCCTGAGTTGCTGGACTGGCTTGCTGTAGACTTCAGGGAAAACGGTTGGGATATTCAGCAACTTGTAAAACAAATCGTGATGTCTGGCACCTACACCCAATCGTCCATTGTAGATGAGCGTAAGCTGGCGAAAGACCCGGAGAACATACTGCTGTCCAGAATGCACAGAACCCGTTTCAATGCTGAAATGATTCGAGACCATGCGCTAGCTAGCAGTGGATTACTCAACCCTGAAGTAGGAGGGCCGAGTGTCAAGCCATATCAGCCAGAAGGTCTCTGGTCTGGAGCTTCATCAGGCAGAGGCATTTTGAAAGATTATATCCAGGATCATGGTGAAGATTTATATCGAAGAGGCATTTATACTTTTATCAAACGCACAGTTCCACCCCCTACCATGCTCACATTTGATGCCTCTACCCGAGACCAATGCGAAGTAAGAAGACTCACAACGAGTACACCTTTGCAAGCATTGATCATACTCAATGATCCTACTATTCTTGAGTCAGCAAGAGTATTGGCCGAGCGACTAGATCAGCAGGAGTTGGATCAACATGCCAAAATTCAGCGAGCCTTCAGGCGGGTAGTATGTAGAGCACCTAAGCAAAAAGAAAGGGAGGTTCTCGAGCGATACTATGAAGAGCAAATTTCCTTTTTTCAAACTAACCCCGAAACAGCCGCTGAACTCATTGATGTTGGCGAATATCCACCTACTAAAGCAAGAAATGATATTACCGTTGCTGCCCTCATGCAAGTGATTCATACGATGTACAACATGGAAGAAACCACTACGAAAAGCTAATCGATTTAGATCATGGAAAAGGAATTTTTGGAAAACCGATTAAACGTAAATAGAAGACACTTTCTAGGTAAGATGGCAATGGGAGTGGGAGGAGCAGCCCTAGGTTCTCTTCTTCTCCCAGACCTCTTTAGTGGAGCTGGTTCTAGTACTACAGAACTACCGCTTGGAATCAAGCATTTTGCATCTAAGGCCAAGCGCGTGATTTATCTTTTTCAAAATGGAGCCCCCTCGCAACTCGAAAGCTTTGATTATAAACCCACCTTGAACAAAATGTTCGGTGAGGACTTGCCAGATTCAATCAGGGGAGATCAGCGATTGACAGGAATGACCTCAAACCAAGACAAGTTCCCGCTGGTGGGGTCAAAATTTGGTTTCAACCAATACGGTAAATCTGGCACTTGGGTGAGTGACCTTTTTCCGAACATAGCCAAGATTACAGACGACATCTGCGTCATCAAAACAATGCATACAGAGGCGATCAATCATGATCCGGCACTGACATTTATGCAAACCGGTGCTCAGCAGGGAAATAGACCAAGTATGGGAGCGTGGCTCAGTTATGGGCTGGGGAGCGAAAACAAAAATGTGCCAGCTTTTTGTGTTCTATTATCGAAGGGGTCAGGAAACGGACAAGGTGTTTATTCGAAGCTATGGACGAATGGCTTTTTGGAAAGCCAGCATCAGGGAGTGCAATTTAGCGCAAGCGAGGATCCCATACTTTATCTCAACAATCCTGACGGCATAGATATGAAAAGCCGCAAGAAGATGTTGGATCATTTGGCTTCATTGAATGAGTTAGGCTATCAAGAGTTTGGAGACCCACAGATTCAGGCAAAAATCAAACAGTATGAGATGGCCTATAGAATGCAAACTGCCGTCCCTGAAATTACGGACCTCTCCAAAGAACCCGATCACATCATTAAGATGTATGGAGCTGATTGTTTAAATCCAGGGACTTACGCTTCTAATTGTCTTCTGGCCAGAAAGCTCTCTGAATCGGGTGTTCGATTCGTTCAACTTTATCATCAGGGTTGGGATCAGCATGGAAATCTTGTCAGAGATATGGAAAAGCAGGCAAGGGACGTGGATAGAGCTTCTGCAGCATTGATCACCGATCTGAAGCAACGCGGGTTATTAGACGAAACACTGGTGATATGGGGAGGTGAATTTGGTCGTACGAATTACTGTCAGGGAAAACTATCGGAAGATAATTACGGTAGAGATCATCACCCTAGATGCTACAGTATTTGGATGGCTGGAGGAGGAGTGAAAGCTGGTACTTCATATGGTGAGACGGATGAGTTTGGTTACAACATCGTGAAGGATCCGGTGCATGTGCACGACCTGCAAGCTACGATCATGCATCTGATGGGGTTGGATCATGAAAAGCTGACGTACAAATATTTGGGTAGGCGCTTCCGGCTGACTGATGTTCATGGCCATGTTGTGAATGATATCTTAGCTTAAGATGGAACGCTTCTATAAAGTAGTCACGAATGTAGCATTCCTCCTTCTATGTCTTCTGACAATGCTTCTGGTGTTTGAGGATTACGTACAAATCCCTTTTTGGATTCAGCCATTGGGCAGAATGCACCCCCTTATTCTCCATTTGCCAATAGGCTTTATCGTTTTACTGGTTTTGATCAATCTTTTTAGGAAAAAACTTGAAGAAGCATCCTACACAAAACTCAATGGAGCGTTGCTATTGCTTACCACTTTAGTCACGATTCTAGCAGCTATTATGGGTCTTTTCCTCTCACAAGAGGATGGATATACTTCGAATCTCATGGCTATTCATAAGTGGGCTGGGGTGGCTACCAGCTATGTTTTGTATGGTTTGATGTTTATGACGACTCGTCCGTCGATATATCGTACCCTTCTTTACGTGGGTTTTCTTTCTATGGTACTGACAGGGCACTTTGGAGCAGGTTTGACACACGGAACTGATTTCTTGACAGAACCAATAGCAAACAGACCTGGATCAGAAGTGGATGAGGCTTCTCCCATTTTCAGTGCGCACATCCAACCGATTTTAGAACGCAAGTGTGTAAGCTGCCACAATGATCAAAAGCATAAGGGAGATCTGAATCTATCCACGCTCGCAGGCATTCGTAGAGGAGGGGAAAATGGGTCGGTGTGGATTGCAAATGATGGAGAACAAAGTGAAATTATTAGAAGAGCCCATTTACCCATAGAAAACGAAGATCATATGCCTCCAGAAGGTAAGACACAGCTTACCGAGGAGGAGCTTGAATTGATGAAGACCTGGATTGACAATGGGGCTAATGAAAGTATCTCGCTTCAAGAACTGAATAAGAGTGATGAACTGTTCAGGCTGATTAGTAGCAAACGGGTGTCGCATGAATCGAAATATAGCTTTCGTTTTGCTGATGAGGATTTAGTTGCTTCATTGAATATTCCTTATCGATCAGTGAGGCAAAAGTCACCCAAATCTCCCGCGATAGAAGTTTCGATTTTTGGTCGAAAAACCTACAAGGAAGAATTTCTTAAAAATTTGCTTCCTATAAAAGAGCAAGTTGTTTCTCTGAATTTATCCCACCTTCCAATAGAGGATGGAGCAGTTAAATTAATTGGTGAATTTGCCAATCTGGAGCGGTTGAATCTCAATTTTACGGATATCGAAGGAACCACACTAGCCGGACTTCAAAGGTGTTCTAAACTTGAATCACTTTCTATTTCAGGGACGGCTGTCGACTCGGGAGCAGTTGACGAACTTATCCAGCTTGCAGGCCTTAACGAACTTTATTTATGGAATACTCGAATTCCTAGAAGTCAAATAGAAAGGCTGGAGAGCAGCATGTCTGAGACTTCAATTATTCGAGGGTATCAAGCAGATACAGAGGAGGCAATTCGGCTAACTCCACCGGTATTGGGTGATAAGAGAACAATCATTACTTCGAGTGATCAGATATCATTAGAACATAAACTCAGTGATGTATTGATCCGATATACATTGGATGGCTCTGATCCTGATAGTACCTCTCTGATTTATCAATCTCCCTTTCAATTTGAGTCAAATGTAACATTGAAAGCACGGTCCTTTAAGGAAGGCTGGATTGGAAGTGAAGTAAGATCATTTTCTTTAACACAAAAGGGTTTGATACCAGAAAAGGTAGAATTGGTGCATAAGCCTCATGTGAAATACAAGGGAAATGGTGCTGCAACACTTACAGATGACGTTCGGGGGACTTCTTCGGATATTTTGTCAAATGACTGGCTTGGATTCATCGATGGCCCTTTGATCGCTATAGTAGATTTTGGAGAGCAAGCCCCCAAGCTTGACGAGATAGCTGTCAGCTATGGAGTAGGTAGATGGCTGAGGATTGTCCCTCCCGAATCTATTGAAATATGGGGGGGAGATAAGACGGATGAATGGGTTTTAATAAAAAAGCATCGTCCTATTTATGTAAAAAGCTCTCCATCAAGCACTGTTGATAAATTTACTTTTTCTAGTAAAGGGCTGAGTTTCCAATACTATAAGATTGTTGCCAATCCGGTCAATAAATTACCTGATTGGCAAAAATCAAAAGGGAAAAAAGGCTGGGTATTTGTAGATCAAATTTTCTTTTATGGAAGTTAACTTCGAAAAGTTTGTAGCCGTGGTAAATCATGTGTGTGATTATAAAAGGCTTATCTAACTAATTTACCCTTCTTATATTTCTCTTTCATCATCAGGTCACCACTTTCATTGTAGTATTTCCAGGTGCCTTCTTGCAGATCGTTTTTGTATTTTCCTCTGATCTTTAATTCTCCCGTGGCATGATACTCAAAGTAGTCTCCATGCCTCAGTCCATCTTTGATGTTTACTTCGTACTTGGGCTTACCTTCTTCGTATTCTTCAGTTTGTTTTTTCGCAGCAAGGTCTTCGATTTCTATTTCTGAGATTTCGATTCGCTCACCGGGATCAAGTTGCCAGAGACTATCGTAGTTAATATTTTCCATTTGAGGAATGTCGTAAAGAATAGGAGATGAGGCTTCTACACTATTGATGGATAGCAAAAGTTTGGTTTTGAACATTTGACCTGATGGTTCAATTTTAAAGCCGAGTTGCGGGAAATGAGAAAGCAAACTGTTTTTTGATTGAAGAAATTGGATCGTTTCATCATTGATTAAGCCATTCTTACTTTTTTCCAATGCAGGTAATTGTAGATAAAGCAATGCGCTGTGATTTTTTCCAAGCTGACTCTCGAATTCTCGAAATTGGAGCACATTGTCAAGTGTATTTCCAGCTTCCCAACTGTCTATCATCTGTCTCAAGGTCTGAGGGTTGTTAGAAAAGACTACATACTCTTCTATGATGGTATAGTACGGTCGGTCAAATCTCCTGAATAGGTCGCCAAGAATAAGGTTGAAAATCCCATTGATGGACATATAATTAATAGAGTACTCCTTGTAGGAGACTGCCTTGAACCTTACCGGAGTTTTTCGCTTAATCTGACGATTGAGAAAGGCCATTTTTTCACGAGCCAGGTCAGCACTTTTTGCTTTAAAGACGAGAGCGAGTTCAGAGGTCTCATTTTCCGATTCCATTTGCAAGATGGCGATCTCATCGTCTATCCATGATACAAAATCTTCCCTCAAATCAATATCTAAAAACTTTTCGGTCTTCCTGATATACTGTTTGTAATCCTCTCCCAGATCCGGATCATCAGAGAGTTGGGCATTCCATGCATCATAAAATGAGGTAAAAGAATCAAATCCAAGACTAAAATATGTCGAGGTATTGTCGGGAGCGACTTTTGCAATATCTGTTTCTCCTGTTCCAGCCTCAGGGAATGTCTTGAGGTAGGTAAACAGGGAATCATGGAAGTTGGAAAACCCTTCCAAGAGCATGGATTCCTGATCAATATCAAAGTATAGTCCACTGAAGATAAAGGGCAGTCCTTCTGAAATCGCCCTCATGTCATCAGCGTTAACAGACTGTCCTACAAAACGATAAAGTGCATCATAGTTGAGGTACATTCTGATTAAACCCTCTCCCAATACCTTTTTTCGAATATCAATGAAATCCAGAGACCTTGAAAACGTGGCTTTCTCCTTTTCTTTAATAGAAGCTTCTATAAGCATATGGGTGTGTGAAGCAATCAGAAAATTGTCTTCAAATGTGAAGTAGAGGGTTTCTTTAGATGAATCATCGAGTTGTTCATAAATAGTCCTGTTTAGGAATGTTCTTTTAGAAACGTTTTGACCATGTGTCATCCAGGTGCGAAATGCTCCCAAACCTTCCAGATCAAATACGAAAAGAAAGCCGGGCTCATTTTTTCGATAAGGATGTCCGGATAAATAGACGTGCCTGTTGGCAAGAAGATCCAGAGCTTGATCAAAGTCGGAGAGTGTACTTTCTATTTCTTCAAGCTGCTGCCCATAGTCGCTCCATTCTTCATCAGCTTGGAGGATTTTCCAAATTTGTGTTTTACTCAATTGAGACCAGACTTCATAGGGCTCATCCGTTTCAATGATAAAAAAAGCACTTTCTGGGATTAGATTTAACGGATTGATTCTTGGGCCTGATATGCTTGGGTTAAGAAGCTTGTAGCCGTACCAGGAGCCTGCTCCGACAATCAGAATTAGAAGAATAAGGATGATTTTTTTTGAGGGCCTTTTTTTACCATTTGTTGAAGCCTGAGATTCGGAAGAGGATGCTTGGCTTACGGTTTCTTGGGTTTGTCCTCCGCTTTCTTCTGGCTTTTGATCTTCTTGGTGATCCATATGGCAGGTAGGTTGATTAGGTATTGCAATGGTATGGAGTATACTTTCAACCTCAAAAAATAGATGTCATTTTTTCTAAGACGACTCTTAGAAAGCTACATCTGCTGTGGTCAAGAATTCAGCTTCATGATTTTCTTCTCAATCCCTCTTCTCACTCCGGGGGATAGCGCATCCAGATACTCTTGTTGGGTAAGAAAATCAATTTCACCTTTCAAGTCAGGATATTTTTTAACGATCTCAAAGATAAAATTGAAAGCAAAATATCGAACAGATGGACTTTTACCTATGGTCTCCCATATTGTCACACATTGATCAAACACTTTTCCTTCTTGTTCGTCATTGAGGTGGATTTTAAATATAAGCTTTAAAAGTTCTCGCTGATGTCCGTCCTTTTTACTCTGTATAGCTTCGATTAATGAATCTGTATGGACAGGAAGTCTGAGGTCGTTCTTTTTGGTGCAATGTCCCAATATCCATGCTGCCCTCCAGCCTTGAGGCTCTTGATCGGATAGTGCTATTTTGAGACATTCCAAGAAACTGGAATGACTTTCGTTTACCTTATCTATCATCTCTTCTCGCGAAAATCGCGCTGCAAACATGTTTGCCAGTTCAGTCATAAGATTTGAAATGAAAGGTATAAAACAGGTATATGTAATTGATGCAATAGTATGCTTTAATTCTCAATTTATCCAAAAAGATTAAGTTTATGCATTCGGGTTATTGAGGGCTGGGTTTTATCCTTTTGGTTAATAACCTTCTTTGATTTCCTTCGAAACCTTGATTTCCATAAAGACTATTTGCTGTGTGATTGAGGTTTTCTACTTCAAGATGGATGGCGTTTATGTTGAGTTTTTTTGATTCTATTTCAACAAATTCAAGTTCATTTTTCCAATCCCCTGATTGCGAAATTGTTCGTCTATATAAAACTCATCAATGAAAGCGTCTCTACCTCGATACTCAAAGCTAAATCCGAAAGACAAGACGATGTAACCAATGTTCCTGTCGTCCTTCTGAATTAGATACAATCTTCCCAGCAACTCGTTGCTGGAGAATTCCTCAAGATTCTCTTCTCTAGTTATCCGATCAAATGGATAATTGTCGATAGCAGTAAAGTCGCGCATCATTCGGAGAATGTCGGACTTGTCTTGCTCAGTATATTTATGGAAAAGGATTTTCATGTATCCCATCTAATCGGCTCTCAATCGAAGTATAGGTTTCATGTCAGGCTTAAAAGAAATTGGCTCGAACTCATTTTCTATCACTTGGAACTAAATGAAATACAATGCTATTTATCAACATATATTTTAAAACTATAAAGTATATTCGTATCAGGAATTTCAACCGTCACGTCATAATACTTTCTGTTTTTCTTGATTAGCTCGTAGTGATAGCGGTCGCCTGGTTTGCTAAAATTCTTTCGAGAACTATTATTACTTTCTATAAACTCAATTTCAAAATTACTTTGATCGATCCAGAAAAAGTTTAGTTTGGAGTAGGTTCCATCTTTAAAGTTGTCAATCCAGATTCCATCTTTGATTTCAAGCCTTACCTTGTCACCGTTACTCTCAAAATACCAGAAATTTTCATTTTTAGCGAATTTCTTGCAATCTTTTGCGGAAATCTTCGATTTTGGTTTTTTAGATAAACTTTGCCAGTCCTCATGAATAGCGTAGTTCCTATTCAATAAATCTAGAAAAGCTTTGCAGTTGTGTTGAAGCCTTATGTAAATGGATGTTCTAAGCTTCTGCTTTGAATTTTCATTAAACTTGGCTAGATATGGATATAAATGTTTTTCTGATGTCTTTTGAAGTCTTGTAGAGTCGTCTACCTTATCAAGTTGAATTAGAGTTTCACACATTTTGACGGTTAAAGAGTCTATTTGCTGCTGGGTTTGCCCAAATAGACAAATACTGAAGCTAACAAAGAGTGATGTCAAGATTATTTTGTTCATAATGAAGTAATCAGTAGATGATGAGGCTAGTCAAAAATGGTAATGCCTAATATAAGCACCAAAGCTCTTTCAATTTAAAAATATTAGAGTGTTTTGATGTACTATCAATGAATCTTGCATTCAACTATTTAATGTCAATCTAGGTCATCCTCAATCAAGCGAATCTCAGTCTCTGTTGGGAAATTTTCGGGAATGGAATATGTGCAAGTTCCGTTTGCTAACCACTCCGTGGCACGGATTAGTGTGGTTTGAAATCCAATGCACTGATAGCTGATGGGATAGGTTTCACCAGCCCAAAGGTGACCCATGCTGGAGTTGTATACACGACCTTTTCCATAGCTTACGATCCATTCAACAGGCCAATTAATATTGGTTTCTTCTTCTTTGGCAAAGGAGAGTACCGTCAGGTTTTTGGCAGGCCCTCTGGCAAACTTGTATAGTTCCATGTTGGGCGTTTTCCATTCTTTAGGGAAGCCTGCATTGATTGGATGGTCATTAACTATGGTAATAACCTCATCCTGTCTGGGGCCGTGGTACGTGTTTTTTCCCTTGCCGATTGGGATCTCAGATATTTGGCCACCTTCCTCTACTTTCAATCCAACACCTTGGTCAATGGTTCGCCACCCAAGTCCAATCATCAGGTTATATTCTTCCCAATCGGGGAAAGCATTGTTTGCTGAGTGCAGGATATACAAGCCACCACCATTGCCCAGATACTTCTCCAAATCCTTCTGTACCTTTTTCGGCCATTTGATTTTTGGATTATGAATGTTGTTGGTGTTTTGAATGACTACATCAAAGTCTTTGAATCTGGGACGCCAGGTTTCCCACGCTTTGTCTTCAGGGGAAGAGGGTGCTGTTGAAGTGCTAACCTCGAAGCGCTTACTTTTTTCAAGGATATGCTTGACCACTTTAGTGGTTTGCTTCCAGTCATGATTGCTGAATCCATCAACGATCAGAACGGAAATTTTGGCGTTTTTATCTTGACTGCTAACATGACAAATACTCGCAATGAAAAAAGCGACTGCTAGTGATTTTTTTAATATTTTGATCATTTCTATCATTCGATACTATCCCACATTTCCTTTATCTTATTTAGATCCTTTTTCATTGATTGAAAAACGTTCTTTTGAGGAATAGTTAGCTTGGTTTTTCCGTGTTCTGCTCCGCCTAAATCATATTCCAGATGCAGAGAAATTGGCACTTTGATTTGATACTTTTTCAACAGCTTGAAATAGCTTCTAAAATCAACCATACCTTCACCAATTGGTGTATTGATAAGTTTCCATTTGCCTCCTGACTGTTCCCATTTAAAATCCTTGAGAACGATCGAATTGATCTGCTGATTGATCAGTCGCAAACCAGTGTTCCAGGATTTGCCACCCTCGACAGTAGCGTGTCTAATATCATATTGACATCCAAGATATGCTGGATCGATTTCTTGAAGCATTTGCCAAATTTCCCATATGGAAGCACCTACATGCATGCCAGCATGGTTTTGATAAGCACCGCTTATATTCAACTCTTGGTTCAGCCGAGCAAGTTCCCTTGTTTGTTGTTGGATATTGGCAATTGATTCTGGAATGGAGAGGTTATCTGGATATCGATAATAGCCAAGCCTGTAGCAGGCTATTCCTTCTTTGGAAGCTGAGGTCAATATTTTTTTGGTAAACGCATCATTTGCATCTGTGATGGCTGTTGTCATCAGCTTTGGTTTCAGATCAACCTTGTTGAGCTGTGCCGTGGCGAGTGGCAATTGTTCTTCCACATTTTCTGGCAAAATATGCCCTCCAGGACGCACCGTTAGATCTACGCCATCAAATCCTATCTCAGCTGCGGCTTCACTCATTTCCTTGTAGTTAAGAAACTGTAAGTGCTTGGAGAATATATGAATGTCGGTCAAGCCGGTCTTCAACGCTGTTTCGGTAGGCTTGGCAAATGCCTGAACACCAAGGGCAGTTCCAACTCCCGCGATAGTCGCTTTTTGTAAAAATGTTCTTCTCGGAATGGGGTCTTTCATCATACGGTCATTTCCTTATATAGGCGAATAAATCTTTTACCTGCTGTTCAGATAGATTTTCTGTGAGATGTTCTGGCATGATGGAGGTGCTCTGGGCTGTCATTTCAGTCACTTGATCTGAGTTAAGCTTGATTTCTTTACCTCCGAGCGGTTTGATAATAATGTATCCTCCACTTCTGTCTACCACGGTACCCACGATTGTCTGACCATCTTTCAATTTGATCTTGAAGTTGACATAACCCTCACGAATGGATGCATTTGGATCTACGATATTTAATATCATATCACTCATATTTCGTCTATCATACCCTGTTAAATCAGGCCCAATTGAGCCTCCTTCTTCAAAAAGACGGTGACAACTGCCGCAATACAGCTTATATAATTTCTCTCCGCTTTTGGTATCTCCATTTCCTGATTGTAGTATTCCTTTTATCCTGAGTATTTCTTTTTTCTTATCCTCTGAAGACGCGATCCTGATATCAGGCCATAATTCATCTACTGTGCTTGTTATTTCCGGATCGTCCAGCAATTTGAATTGGCGTATGATTTCGGGAGGGACATCTGTTTTCTTGACTTCTTTTGTATCTGTAATCTTGCTTAAGAATTGCCCAGCCCAATTAGCTCTACTTGCAAATAGTTGAAGCACCGCTTCTCGGAGTTCTGGATTGGCTCTTAGCTTGAATGTATAGGCATTGGCAGCTCTTTCTCCGATTAAAGGGTCATCATAGTGCTTCAAAGATTTTAAGCAGGCGATTCTGATTGCATCTGAATTAGTTTGATTCTCGATTATTTGGATTAATACTGGTATTGCTGTTGGTTGATCTATTTCACCAAAGATTCGGATGTAGGATAATCTTTCGCTTCGGCTGGCTTTTTGATTTGAGATTACTGTCAAAGCTTTCTTTACGGTATTGCTGTTGTTTTGTCGCAGGGCCAATGCCAACTGTCCTTCTCCAAACTTAGCTTGGTAGTGTTGGATTTGTGTAAGTAGTTCTTCAGGGAGATCCGAAATGTCCTCTCCTCTCAACCCTTCCTGGATGCCATTCATTAGGACTTTGGTGTATTGATTGTCGGGAGCGTATTGTAGCAACTTACTACAAGAAAGGTAATTGGTTCGTCCTCTGGCAAGCATGTAACGCTGAGCAAGTCTTTCCAAGATCACATTCTTTACCAAAGGTTCATTCCAAATGTCTTGCTCTTCGAACATATTCATAATCAACTCTCTTCCAGTCTCGCTCTTGGATTCTAGTGCCCACCAGATGAGTAGCTGATTATCTTGATCACCGATGTTACGAGGGTTTTTCATTAGAGCTTTTATGATAGGAAGTGCATCCACAGGAGGGAGGCGCTTGGCTGTGGAAGCAAGTTGACCAAGTACTTCCAAATGATCTTCTGATGCAGCCAGTTCGGTAAGTTTTTTTGAGATCGAGGGAGAAACCTTTTTGGCATCTCCAAGAAGCCGGATACCCCAAAGTCGAACATAGGGGTCTTTATGTTCCAGTACTTCCATAGCTAACTCGTCAGTAAAACCAAGACTAAGGTTGATTGCCCAAAGTGCTTCGAGTGCTTGCTGATCGTTACCGGATCGGAGCAATTCAATAAGTTTGGGTACTGCCGACTGGTCTTTTCTATCTCCAAATTGTCTGAGGGCTTGTTGCCTAAACCATTTATTTGGATGTGATAGTAACTCGGTGAGTTCTTCGTTTGAGTATTTGCTAAGATCAAATGGTTTGATTTTTGGCGATTGCTTAGACCTAAGCTTATAAATTCTCCCGGTACTTTTTTTCCATGTATCTCTTGGGTCGACATGTGATAGTCGGCTGTCATTCCAGTCGGCAAGATAAATGCTACCGTCGGGCCCGGCTTTGATATCCACAGGTCTGAACCAGTGGTCTTCCGTTTCCAGTATTTTTTCATCGTCAATACAACGGAAGGTAGAACCAGATGGCTCCACACTTGTCAATTGAACAAAATTCAGAAGAGGGTTGATGGCGATGATTTTGTCGTGATACTTTTTTGGAAGTGTGCCGCCTTCATATTTTACCCACGCATGTGTAAATCGGATTTTTTCACCTTCTAATTCCATTCCTGGTAAAAAACCGAAAGCATATGGATTTGTTAATGCTCCGTGCTTCCCCCAGTTTTTCCTATAATACCCTCCTTGCTTGTAGTAAAAGCCTCTTGTGGTGCCGTTATCACCTGAGTAAAGTCGTCCTTTTCGATCGATTTCTACATCAAAGGTGTTTCCGCCTCCTTCTCCGAAAATTTCAAACTCCTTTGATTCTGGGTGATACCGCCAGATGGCCTGTCCTTTAAAGTGCACTTCTTTGGTGACCTCAGAGCTAATTGTTGCGGTAGTGGTGCTTCCCTGAGCTCCATATAGCCACCCGTCAGGTCCCCAGCGAAGACTATTGGCAACAGCATGTGTATCTTCCAATCCAAAACCTCTCAGGTGGACTTTAGGGTCTCCGTCAGGAATGCCATTTCCGTCAGGATCTGGATAAGCGATCAAGTATGGAGGTGTGAGCACCCAAATTTTACTCCTACCCAATGCGACACTTGTGGCAATGTTCAACCCGGTGATTGCATCAACTGATTTATCATAAATACCATCTCCATCAGTGTCCTCAAAAATGGAGATTTTGTCTGCTCCTCTTACTCCATTAGGCGGTGGTTCCGGGACTTTGTCGAATACTGCCCTAACATGATGGTCGATATCCACGATCTTAACACCTTCGGGATAAGGGTATTGGTTATACAAGACAACCCAAAGTCTTCCTATATGGTCGAAATTGACTTCTACAGGTTGATGTATGTGTGGTTCGGAAAGGACCAAGTCCATTTCCAGATCATCTGGATACCGGAAGTTTTTGACTGCTTCTTCAGCAGAAATTGGCTGTGAATCATCGGACATAATTCCGCGACCTTCGAAAGCCTCCATGTACTCCTTGACTTTTTCGTTTCCTGCTATTTCATCCAGTGGGATATTTCGAACTTTGTTTTGGTTACAACTTATTATGGTAGCGGCGAGCACCAACCATGAGATAGCATGCTTGAATCGACTCGGACAATACGTTGAGGCTACTACCATCCAAGATTAGTTTTATTTGTTGTAGGTCTCAAGGATCTCTACCATTACTCCCAGAGATTCCATTCCATCCATGTAGCCGTATTCTCCTCCTTTCCAGCCTCCATGTTGAGCAAGAGAGAGTCCGTTTTTTTCGAAGTTGTCGATATGAATTTCACCTAAGTTGTCTACCCAAAAGGCAATGTGATGCACTCCTTCTCCTTTGGTTTCCAGAAACTCTCTCCAATGACTAGGTTCTGTCCCGATTGGTTCGATTAGTTCTACCTCAATGTTTTCAAGTTGTAAAAAGGCCAATTTGGCTTGAGCGTTTGATGGTTTACCTCGGTATTGTGTAGGATTGTCTTCATGTCCTACCGCAATGGATATATTGGGACGTTCTTCTAATCCTAGAAGATTCATCCAGTTACCCAGGGACACGTCCATGTCTTTAACCACTATCCCAATGTGAGCCATTTTATGATGGGGCAGCAATCCTTGTTGTTGCGACGGAGTGTCACTTTTAAAGGCGAGAAGTAGAATTGAAACTACAATAAGCAGATTTTTTGGTTTGGTCATGATACTGAGGTTTTACGATAATTGACTTTAATTTAAGCAATTACTATCTGAAGGTAATTTTGTAGACCAATGTAGTGTCAGCTCCCGATGATTTTTTTCAACTAATCTTCAAGTTACTTCCCAGAAATCGGAGATCGATTTCAAAGCTTTCCACAAAACTTAATCATTTAAAAGAGGCCTTTCATTGAGTTTTACAAATCAATAATAAATGAATAAGCGTATGCCGAGCCTGTCAATCGGTATTCAGGTAGTGCCATAGCCTTATCACTCCAGCTATCATCTCCTCCTACTCCTGTTTGCTTATAGTCAATGTTAACCGTGTAGAAATCTTGTTCTTCTAGCTGATAGACCTTCATCGATTCATCAAGGTTTTTCTGGGTATAAGGCCAAACAGAAAAATCTACGTTTGGGATTCCGATTACCTTGAATGAAGACTTGCTGTTTTTCAACTCAAACCAGCGAACATCACTCCGATTACCGTTTTCTTGCGGATAGATGTACTCAAAGTAGATATCCTTAGTCGGCATCTTGAAGTAACCAAGTTTGCCGCTTTCTTTTCTATCCCAATAGGTCTCATGCGGGCCTTTTCCATAAAACGAAGCTTGACTGTATTTACTCGAAATGGCAGTCTGCATCCCAAACCTCATAAGAGAAGGAGCTTTTTCGGGCTTATCAATAGCAAGGCTGACTTTGACTTGATTGCCTGCAAGAAACTGATAAGTTGTGGTAATAATGGCTCCTTCAACTGGTGTCTTGGCTTTTAGAGTTATCGAGCTTTGTTTGTCATTGATTTCTATGGAAACGACCTCTAGTTTTTCAGCCAAATCTGCCCAAGCTTTACCTTCTTTATATATTTTGTTTCCATGGGAGCCATCGTTATCTGTAGTAGCTCTTGTGAAGTTAGGCTTCAAGGGTTGGGCTAGGATTTTGATCCCATTGTTAGTCAGAGAAGTTAGTACTCCTGTTTTTTTGTCAATGATCGCCGTTAGCTTTCCTGATTTTATGGATATCTCGTCACTTCCTTCATTAAAAGTAGTGGATGCAACAGAGGGAGCATTAGTAGAAGCTGATTGAATGATAAATTGCTCCCAAGCTACTTCATGACCGGCTGAAGCATATTTGGTTTTCGATTTTAGGGTAAGGTTGATTGTCAAGACGTACTCGGCTGATTTTTCTAGTGTGTTGTAATCCAAAGGAATTTTGATTTCTGCTGTTTCTCCAGGTTTACACTCAGGAGTAGAAACAGAGCCTGATTTGCTGCTTACGCCGTTTTTCAACAATGTCCACTTTATCTTGTAGTCGCTGAGTGTTTTGAAGTGATGGTAGTTTTGAATGCTAAATGTATTTGCCGAAGACTGACTGATCACTACAGGTTGGAATACTTTTTTGCACTCAATAATAGCTGGCTTAATGCTTCGGTCAGGATTAATGAGTCCATTGAGGCAAAAGTTGAGACGTCCCGGGTGTGCCCCAAAATTTGGATTAGGGTCACCCCCATAACCCCAGTATTCCTGTCCATCTTTTTCTAACAATATTCCCTGATCAATGTAATCCCATATCATACCTCCAATGATATTGGGGTGATTTCGAGCAGCGTCGAGATAGTTTTTTAACCCACCTACAGAGTTCCCCATCGCGTGCATGAATTCGCAATTGATTATTGGTCTATTGTCGTATGGATTCATAGCCAATTCAACCATCTGGTCTGCAGTGGCATACATGCGACTTACGACATCTACATAATCCGGGTCTTTTGCATTGATATTTGGGTAGCCCTTTTTCATACGATCTATGCGTACATATGCGGGATGATTGGGGTCTCCCTGTGCGCCTTCGTAGTGAATAGGTCTTGTAGGGTCATAATCTTTGATCCAGCCTGACATCAAAGCGTGATTAGGGCCAGTGCCTGATTCATTTCCTAGTGACCAGAATACAATCGAGGGATGATTTTTGTCGCGCTCAACCATACGAAAAGCTCTGTCAAGAAAAGCATAAGCATACTCTGACTTATTGGTTAGTTCTCCTCTGTATCCATGTGTTTCCAGATTGGTTTCATCCATTACATAGACTCCATATTCATCACACAGGTCATACAAATACGGATCGTTGGGGTAGTGCGAGGTTCGGATGCAGTTCATATTGTACTGCTTCAGTATCTCAACGTCTTTGCGCATTTCCTCTCTGGTTACGGCTTTTCCGTTGACATCACTATGGTCGTGTCGGTTGACTCCAAACATGATGATCCTCTGACCATTGATGTGGTAGACTCCATCTTTGATGTCGATTTGTCTAAATCCAACTTTTGTGCTTACAGCTTGGATCACTTCCTGATCCTTCTCAAGGCTTACGACCAAAGTATATAAGTAAGGTGTTTCCGCAGACCACTTCCTTGGGTTTTTCATATTGGCTTCCATAATTGCAAATGGTACATTGTCTCTTTGGGGGTACCACTCGTTTGCAATCATGCTAGCCCCTAGTTGTATTGGGTTGTCGAATTGGGGTGTGCCATTCGCATCTATAAGCTGCGCCTTGATCGTGTATTTGTTCAAATTCTCATCAGAACTCACCTTGAGCCTTGGGCGAATCTGTAGCTGTCCGTCCTGATATAGGTTATCAAGTGGAGTTCTCACAAATAGGTCGGAAATGGCTACTTGAGGAATCGCCTGAAGATAGACTTCACGGAAAATGCCACTCATTCTCCATGCATCTTGATCTTCGAGATAAGAGGCGTCACTCCATCTGTAAACTTTTACCGCAATTGTGTTTTCTCCACTGCTTATATAATCAGTGATGTCAAATTCTGTATTGGTTCTTGAGCCTTGATTATAGCCAACCTCTTTGCCATTTACATAGAGGTAATAGGCGCTTGAGACTCCACCAAAGTTGATAAGTACAGTTTTATCCGACCAGTCCGATGGGATGTCGATGGTTCTTTTATAAGACCCGACAGGGTTCCATTCTGCATTGGTGAAGGGTTCGTTTTTCGGGAAACCGTATCCGGCATTTACATAGGTCATCTGACCGTATCCTTTCATTTCCCAACTGGATGGAACCTCTATGTCGTCCCAGCTCGATACATCAAAGGAAGATTTGTAGAAGTCTTCGGGAGCATCGACGGGTTTTTTAACCCAATTGAATTTCCAAGTTCCGTTTAGCGATTTGAACCATGGGGATGCTTCCCTATTTCCTTTTTCAGCTAGTGAAGTGGTTGGATAAGAATATAATGTAGCTCTGGATTTTTCTCGATTTTTCTGAACGACTAGTGGGTTTTCCCAGTCGTTTTGGTATTGGCTAAACGACTGTAGCTGCAGAGCAAAAACTGCGATCAATAGGAGATAGAAATTCTTCTTATTCATGGGTTAGACTATAAATATGGGTGGCAATGAAACTTAATAACTAAGGTACGAGAGGCAGGATAGCATGGTCTGCGCAATCGGTTTACTTTAAATATCATCATAGGTGATTAAAACAAATATAGGGAGAGTTGGAATTAGATCGATAGGCCGCCATTAGATTGTATAATATTGACGATCAACACAACCTCTAATCTCCTTTGTCTAAATAGCTTGAATGTCTTTATCAGCAGGAGGGTAGCTTACTTTGATATCCCCTTTTGGAAGGCAAATGCATGCAAGAAAGGACAGTCGGTCTTCAGTGAACTTAAAAGCACTTCGGGCAATAGCTGATATATGTTCGCTATCGCTGAGGAGTCGGCAGCTTTCGCAAAGTCCCTTTTTGCAAGAATAACTTGCATCTTCACCATTTCGGAGGAGGCATTCGAGTACTGATTCTCGCTCTAGCGACTCAAACTCCTTGTCTCCAATTTTGATTTTGTACGACACTATTTTTTCAAAAGATTATTGAAAAACAGCAGCGTGTCATTTAGATGTTCCTGCCAATAAGTCCATTCATGTGCTCCTTCGAATTCTTCGTATTGATGATCGATATTGGATGCTTGAAGTTGTTGATGCAATTTCCTGTTGTGTTCGATGAGGAGGTCATTTTCTCCACAATCGAATCTCAAAGGAGGGAGAATGTCCCGATTGGATGAAATGATCTCGAAAGCTTCAAGTCTTTCATCGTTTTGCCTGTAATTTTCTAGTGATTCCTCTACAAACAAACTCATTTGATCCACCGCGGTAATGGATGAATGCGCAGATATCCCACGGTATTGATTGGCATATTTTGCTCCCAGTCTTAAAGCTCCATATCCTCCCATAGAGAGACCAGAAATGAACTGAGGAGACTGAGCTGATGCTGAAGGCAGATTTTCGATTACCGCGTCACGTACATCTTCTACTATCCATTTTTCAAAATCTAAACTGTTGTGAGGTAAATAGGCTGAACCATCACCCCAAAGACCGTCTGAAGGCATAACCAAAATCATCGGTTGGATACGTTGATCTTTAATCAGTTTAGCGACGGTATGAGCAGCTCCGCCTTTTAGCGCCCATATCCAAGCACTTCCATAGACACCATGTAGCAAGGTGACAACTGGTAAGTCGACTTCTTCTGTGTCCGGTACGTACAAGCAGATGTCTCCGCGTCCTTTTAGGTTTGGAGTTTTAACTGTGATGAATTTCAATCCGTTTTCGAATTGATCGTCAGATACCTCTGTGGTTTTAAATCTAGTCATTGGGATGATTTAAAAGGTAATAACTCCTTTAGCATTTTTACCAGAAAGCATATCATCAAACGCTTCTTGCAAGTTGTCCAGGCTGTAAGAGTTTGTAATCATTTCATCCAACATCAAATCTCCCTTATCAAACAATTCTACGAGTTTAGGGAAGTCAGTTTGAGGATTACATTTTCCATAAAGAGGGTTGATGTAAATTTTGTCCCATTCAAACAAGCGCATATCAATTGTGATTTCCTCTTCAATACCGCTTACTTGTACTGCAGTGCCAGCATTTCTTACCATCGCGAGTGGCGCTGCTCCTAATGCTGGAATAGCTGTGCACTCAAAGGCGTAATCTGCTCCGCGACCCTCAGTCATTTTGTGTACCTCCTTGGCCGCTTCTGTCAGGCCTTTGTCTTCCTTTTTAGCTAGTATGGTATGAGTTGCTCCAAATTGCTTAGCCATTTCCAGACGGTTGGGATTGATGTCTATCGCAATAATCATGGAGGCTCCTGAGATTCTGATTCCTTGGATAACGTTGAGCCCTACTCCTCCAGTACCCAATACTACAGCAGATGAACCTGCTTTTACTTTGGCGCTATTTACGGCAGAACCATATCCAGTCATTACTCCGCAGCTGATGATACTCGCTCCTTCAAAGGAGAGCTTATCGCTATTGAGCTTTACGCAAGCGGAGGCTTTTACAAGAGTATATTCTGAGAGTGTGCCTATGTTAAAAGATCTTTCAATTGAGTTTCCGTTCCATTTAGTTCCATCAATGTGTGCGTGTCCTGGAGTATAGCCATTTGCTCCAGCTACCACAGGAGAGTTGTTTTCACAAATGTGTTCGTTCTCTTCTTTGCACTGAAAACAATGGCCACAGGGAGTAGCCCAGTTAAGTATCAGAGCGTCTCCTGATTTGAAATCAGTCACCTCGCTACCAACCTTTTCTACGATTCCAGCTCCTTCATGCCCCATCACGATTGGCTTGCCCCAGTTCAAAGAATCGTGATCTGTGTGGCATAAGCCCGCTGCTTTGACACGCACGAGTACTTCATCTGGAGCTGGATCATCTACCTCGATTTGCTCAATCACAAAATTCCCGTTTCCAGTGGCTATGGCTGCACTACACTTTATCATATTTTAGTTTTTTGTTGGGTCAAAAAGTATTGGAAAAAACTGCCCCTCTATTTTTTCACCTTTTGGAATGATTGGGACATTGGCTAGTAATTTATCATCTGTATCGGAAAGTGTACCATCGGCAAACACATTGATGACAAAAGCTCTGCGTGAGTATTCGGATTTGTTTTCATGTGATCCATGAATCAGCAGTGGGTGATGAAACGATCCGTAACCTTTTTTCATCTCGATGGGAATTGGCTTGAACTGTTCTTTTTGTTCTTCGGAGAGCATGTCCATTAGTGCTTCCATATCACCTGCCAATTCTGGCTTCTTGAGCAATTCCCACTTATGGCTTTTGGGTACATAATGCAAGCAGCCATTTTCTGTGGTAGCATCATCAAGCCCCGTCCAGCAAGTGAGGTGTTGCATTTTTATAGTTCGTATCCAGTATGAGTAATCTTGATGCCAGGCTACCACACCTCCATGTCTTGCTGGTTTGCAAAATAATTGATCGTGCCAAAGTCGAATGGCTCTGTCTCCAAGAAGTTGAGAAGCAGGAATAGTAAAAGCGGGATTCCACAATATGTCATGAAACCCGGGTGTCATCCTCCAGTGTCCTAAGGAGTGGAACAGAACAGCATTTGGGTCTGTAGATTGATTAGAGTGGAATTCGTAGAAGAGATGATTTAACGGGTGTTTTGGATCAGCGATTTCTGCCAATTCCGCATTCAATTTGTCTACTTGATCACTCTCAAGCATTTTCACTCCTGATATGTAGCCTTGCACCTGAAAAAAGTCTAATTGCTCATCACTGAGGCTGTATTTTTCCCAAGCTTCTTGAGGAGACAGCTTAGGGAAGAAATTGCTGACAAATTCATGAATGAGCGAGAGGTCTTTATTCTTCATTTTGGATAAAATTTAATCCTCAAAATTGTAGGCATATGCGCAAAACTTCTTTTCCAATATTGCTTATTAATTGTTTTATATTATCTCATTATCTCATATTATTACTTTATTTGAGTTAATAAAAGAATATTTTGAACCCAATTTTAGAAAATGTACAGAGTGATGGTATGGCTTCATTGGTCATGTATCTGTACGATGAGGATAGCTTCACAGCTCCATGGCACTATCATCCACAGTACGAGCTTACTTTAATTCTGGAGGGGAGTGGTATGCGATATGTAGGGAATCACGTAGAGTCTTTTCAAGAGGGAGAGTTGGTGCTTTTGGGGGCAGGATTGCCACACTGCTGGCGCATGTCTAAGCGTGCGGAGAGTCAAAGAGCAAGGTCATTTATAATTCAATGGAGTGGAGATATTTTTCCGTACATACCGGAGTTCCAAGCTATCAGGTCACTTTTTAATCGTGCTCAAAGGGGTATTCGCTTTAGAAATGAAGATGTAGCTGAACTTGAGAACTTATACAGTGAGATGATGAGACTGGAAGAGCCTATGGAAAGGTATTTGAGCTTTACCAGGGTTCTGAATCATCTGGCCTTGCTTGATAAGCCAACATACCTAGCGGGGGAGAGTTATCGAATAGATACTTCAGATCAAATGAGGGACAGACTGGCTTTGATTCATCAATATCTTTCGGATCACTTTCAAAATAAAATCCGACTGGAAGATATGGCTGATTTATTGGGCATGACCAGAGAATCGTTCTCCAGATTCTTCAGTAAGGCTATGCAGAAGCCTTTTTTTTCCTTTTTAAATGAATATCGTGTCAATAGGGCTTCCAGAATGCTCATGGAGACGGATATGCAGATTGCTGAAATTGCCTATAAATGTGGTTATGAGAGTTTGCCTTTTTTCTATAAGCAGTTCAAAAAGTTTAAAAATTACTCCCCCGTAAGTTTTAGAAAATTATATCTTTTTCAGTCTAATCAGCCTCAACGCTATTGATTTTTTGGTACTCCGATGGTGTCTTTCCAAATTCGTTTTTAAAGCACGTACGGAAGTATTTCGCATCAATAAACCCAACTTCATACATGACTTCATTAACGGAGTATCGGTTTTTGCTGAGTAGCTGAGCGGCTCTCTTAAGTCTCACACTTCTGATAAATGCATTGGCAGTTTGACCAACCAGAACCTTCAGTTTTTTGTTGAGGTGAATTTGGGACATTCCACATTCGCGAGCCAGCATATCCACTGTGAATTCCGTCATGCCTATATTCTCTTCGATATAAGACATTACACGTTTTAGGAATTTCTCATCCAGAGAAGTTACCTCTACTTCAGAAGGACTCAAATCAACATTTTTTCTAAGTTTCTTGAGCAACTTTTGTCTACTGGATATCAGTGCTTCCATTCTTGCTTCCAGCTCCGCCATATTGAAAGGTTTAGAGATGTAAGCGTCGGCACCTTTTTCATAGCTTCGAACTTTATCGTCGGGAGATTTTTTTGCGGTGAGTAAGATTACAGGGATGTGATTTATTCGGTCATCATCTTTGAGTTTCTCGCAAAACTCCAGACCAGTCATGACTGGCATCATCACATCGCTTACAACTAAATCTATATGGTTGTTAAGGCAAACCTCTAGCGCCTTGCTGCCGTCATTGGCTGTCACGATCTCGTACGATGATTTAAAATGATCTTCCAGATAGAAAAGGATATCTTCATTGTCTTCTACGAATAGCACTTTGAACTCCTTCTTTTTTCTGCCATTGTTATGTTCGGAATTACTTTGTTCGATATCCAATATCCAGTCTACATCCTTCTGAGGGTCTGCTTTAGTCTCAGTATTTTCTTCAACGATCGTATCGTTTTCGAATGCCTCTTTCTTATATGGGAATGAGATGAAGAATGAAGTTCCTACATTTTGTTTTGATTGGAAATCAATATGGCCATGATATAGCTCTACCAATCCTTTCGTATAGGAGAGACCTATTCCCGAACCATGTTCTTTTTTGACATAAGCATGAGAAAATCGTTCAAACAAGTGTTGTTGTACTTCTTTGCTCATGCCAACTCCGGTATCGGATATTTGTAATTTCAGGTGATCCGAGTCTTTATCTTCTTCAAGACTGACAGTAATTTCACCCTCTTCTTCTGTGAATTTGAAAGCGTTAGAAAGCATGTTGAACATGATTCTCTCAATGATATCTCTATCATAGTATCCGATCATGGAAGTTTCACAAATGAAATGAAACTCTATACGCTTCTTTCGAGCTAGTTCATTGAAGTTGCCACAAAGGCCTTCTATATATTCTCCAATATTACCATGGCAGACGTTTATTTCCATTTTGCCTTGCTCGACTTTTCGGAAATCCAAAAGTTGATTTACGAGGTTTAAGAGGACTTGAGAATTTCGATGGATCTTATCGTAATATTTCAGTATTTCATTCTCGGAAATATTGCTGGGCAAGTCTTTTAGTCGTTCTATCAACCCTAGGATCAGAGTTAGGGGCGTTCTGAATTCATGAGAGATATTGGTGAAAAACCTAAGCTTAAGCTGACTAAGTTCTTCCACTTTTTCCCTTTCTAGATGCTCGATGAGCAGCTGGTTCTTTCGGGTGTTGGTGATAATAGTGTATTTTCTGAAAAACCAAAGAGCCAGAGCCGTAAGGAAGATGTATACTCCAATAGCAATGTTGGTCATCCAAATAGGCGGAGCAATTGATATTTGCAGAGCAATTGGTTCTTTGTTCCAAATGTTGTCGCTGTTGCTTGCCCTTACGTAAAAAGTGTAATCGCCAGGAGCTAGATTTGTATATTTCGCTACTCTATTTTGAGCGGAAGTCTTTATCCACTCACTATCAAAACCCTTGAGTTTATATTCATATTTGTTTTTTTCTGGTGAAGCAAAATGCAACGCAGCAAAGCTTAGTGAAAAGCTGTTTTCACCGTGAAGAAGCTCAATAGATTTAATCCTATTCAAGCTTTCAGTAAGGATAACACGGTCATTGTATACTTCGCCCGTATTGACTATCTGATTCAAAACCTGAAGCTCAGTGAATACTACATTGCCCAGAGTGGAGTCTGATGTAATTTCATCCGGATCGAAAACATTGAAACCATCTACTCCACCGAATATCATTTCACCATTTGCTCTGGTAGTCGAAGCGATTTCACTAAATTCAGGATCTTGAAGTCCATCGGTAAGCCCGTAGTTAATTACCTGCTTGGACTTTATATTAAGCCTTGACAATCCACCGTTTGATCCTATCCACAGATTCCCCTTGGAGTCTTCTTCAATGCTTTTGATAACGTTGTTTGGAAGCCCATGTGAGTCATTGATTCGCTCGAATCGATCGTTGGTAGGGGTCGTTCCAGGTATCAGTTTATTTAAGCCACCACCAAGAGTTCCTATCCATACATTACTATCATTCGAAACAAAAATTGGCAAGATATAATCATAACTAATACTTAGCGTATCCTCTGGGTTGTGGGTGTATCGAATCACATTCGGATTATCGCTATATTTTTCTTTAGTCGTGACTTTATTTACACCCTTGTCCGTGCCAATCCAGATATTTCCAGATTGATCCTCGGCCAGGCTTCTTATGATGTTTGACGATATGCTGGAATAATCGGCATTGTTGTGCTTAAAGAGATAATGGCTGTCATAGTTTCCTTCCTCTGTAAACTTGATACGATAGAGTCCTCCGTCATAAGTACCAGCCCATAGGTACTTTTCAGAGTCTTGAAGCGTAGAAAAAACCGAACGTTTGATTGAAAGATCTTGCAAAAGATTGGCCTCAATTTCTCCGGATTCGGAAACTTCGATTACCTCTAAAAAAGTAGGGTATCCGGTTCCAACAAAAATCTTCTCTTTGTTTTTGAAAACTATTGTCTCAAGGGAAAAAATGAAGTTGCCATGGTTTTGATTGATGTTTACATAGTCAAAGTTGTTATTGTATTGATTAGGCGTTTCATGAGAAAGAAAATTAAGACCACCACCCTCAGTACCAATCCATAGATTCCCCTTAGAGTCTTCTTTTATCGATCTGACTTTGTTGTAAGAAAGGCTTTTTGGAGAGCTGTTTCTCTTGTAGCCCATAAAATTCTTCCTCTTAGGGTTGTATAAATTGATTCCTCCACCATTTGTGCCTATCCATATCATTCCAGATTGATCTTCGATTATTGAGGCAGTGATATTTTGACTTAAACTATGCGGATCCGCCCAATTGTTTTGAAAATGATGGGTGCGTAAAACTCCATTTTCCATATAGTTTACATGAGCTCCAGAAAGGTTTATACCCCAGATGTTTCCGTTTCTGTCCGATATAACACTTTCGTAACTCACATTCTTCACCAGCTTGATAGCAGGGTTTGTCTTACCCATTTCGCTATATGGCAATGCTATTAGATTGACAGGAGTTGTGATTAAAAGACTAGTATCATTACAAGTTATATGTCGAATGCTTCTATATTCTGTGTTTTCATAAAGAATGAATTGGTGTTCTCCTTTCTCACTTCTGATGTATCTATTCAGACCGGCATTGGTTCCCACCCAAATGTTTCCGAATTTGTCATCAAATACGCTATTCACAAGATCATTGCTAATCGAGTGTGGATTGTTTTCGTCTGCTACGAGATGATCAATTTTTGAAGTTTTTGATTCGAAATCAAATTCAATTCGATTTAACCCCTTTCCTGTACCTATCCATACCGTCTCATTGTTATCAATCAGGATGGAACTGATTTTGTTGTCACTAAGAGCATTGATATCTCCGATATGGCTGCTGAGATTAATAAATTTTTCTGTCTTTCTTTCTAGTATACTTATTCCCCTGTCGTCAGTTCCTATCCATAGATTGCCATGCTTATCTTCTGCGATGCAGCTAACCAGATTACTTGAAAGAGAAACTGCATCTGAAGTTGACTTTTGATAAGTTCTAAATGAATAGCCATCAAATCTATTGAGACCATCGTAAGTTCCAATCCATATAAACCCAAATGAATCTTGGAAAACACATCTTACATCATTTTGAGATAGCCCATTTTTGGTTGAATAAATATCAAAGTTACCGTGAAACTCTTTCGATTGGGAAACACCAATTAGGCTATTTAAAAGGACTAAAAAAGCAATAGCTAGAAGTCGAAAAAAAGGTCTTGTACTAATCATATGATCTGTAGTTAGGATCTTATTCAAAAGGTCTATCTAATTGCAATTTAACGTTTAGATAAGAGGTGAGGGCTTCAAAATGCGTTTTTACGAAATTGTCATTTTAAGTGCTTTTAATGGGGTAAAAAACGCTTAAAATTCATATAAATGCATTATTCGCATGATTTTTCATCAAAAATACCCTCCTAAATTTCAATAAAATACCCCGCGTATCTCAAATTCGCCCCTTCTTTTCGATTATAAATACTCATACTGTCGCATTGCTTTCAAGATAATTTTGGAACACCCTTCAAAGTGTGATAAAGTGAGCCTATCGCTAAGTGAGCCTATCGCTAAGTGAGCCTATCGCTTTAGATCTCTCTGATTGGGTGTGAAAACTACATTGTAAACAAAAATGACTTTCGGTATGAGAAAAAGTTTACCATTAAAGTTGCTAAAAAGCCAAGGGCATACGAAGTATTTCCTGGTGATGGCACTTTCGCTTATCCATATATTTGGATTCGCACAAACAATTGTACAAGGGACAGTGACTTCAGAGGATGCTCCTGATGGACTTCCCGGGGTGGCCGTTCTGGTTCAAGGTACCAGTGATGGTACAATCACGGATATAGACGGGAATTATAAGATTAGCGTTGAAGATCCAAATGCTACACTAGAATATAGTTTCATAGGGTATAAGAAGACGACTGTAAACTTGGGAGGCAGAACGACCGTAGACGTGGGTCTTGAAGTTGATATTCAAGCACTTGAAGAAGTGGTCGTTATTGGATATGGAACGCAAAAGAAGAAAGAGGTCACCGGAGCGGTAGTAAGGGTTGAGGCAGAAACGCTTCAAAGAAATGCTACATCCGATTTAGGATCTGCTCTGCAAGGACAAATTGCAGGGGTTAACGTCACGGCTTCATCTGGAGCTCCTGGATCAGGGGCAAATATCCTTATCAGGGGTTTAAGTACAATTAGCGGGGGTAGTAACGCTCCTCTTTATGTTGTGGATGGAGTACCATATGCATCTGATCCTAAGTTGAGCATGAATGAAATTGAATCTGTAGATGTTCTTAAAGATGCTGCTTCTGCTTCCATTTACGGAACAAGAGGTTCTGCTGGTGTTATTCTAATCACCACTAAGCAGGCTAAGGCAGGCGTTCTAAAAATTGGAGTAGATAGTTATTACGGGATTCAGAAGATTACATCAGGTGTTCCATTGATGAATTTTGAGGATGATTTATATGCCAGCTTTTTGTCTAAGGGTAGTGTAAATGGTTCAAACTTTGGAAATAGCTGGACTCCTTTTGAAAGCAACAGATACAGCTTCACTAATAACACGGATTTAAACAAGGTCTTGGAAAACGATAATGCTGCAATCCAACAGCACGGGTTAACCATTTCTGGAGGAAAGGAAAACATCAGGTACAACCTTGTTGGAAGTTACTTCAGTCAAGATGGATCAATCATCAATTCCAGCTACAGCAGGTTAAACCTGAGAGCAAACACCGGTTATAAAAAAGGTAATTGGGATGTGCAGACTGGTATGGGCTTTAGAATAGAAGAGCAAGAATATGAGCCATGGCAATTTCTTCTTGAATCCTATAAGTATCATCCATGGCAAGGAGCAGTTGATCCTGATGCACCTACCATCGCTGATGGAGGAGCTAAAGGTAGTAACGAAGCTGTGAACCTAGGAAATCTGGCTACTAAGCTTAAGCAGAGCGATAAAAGAGACGGACGTCACCTCAATGGTTTTATTCAGGTAAACTATGAATTGTTCAAGGGCTTTACTATTGGTTCTAGAATCGGAGGAAGCTTTACAGATAATACGAGAGTTAGGGTGAATCCTCTTTTCAAGGCATATGATTTTGAAGGAGAGCTTATTCCACTTAGACAAAGAGATGGGACTAACAATAGAAGTGATGAAGCAAGCAGCTTTACTTGGGAAAATAGCTTAAGATATGAGCGAAAATTTGGCGATCATGAGATCAAACTTTTAGGAGTCTTTTCTACAGAAGAGTACAAATTTTCTTCATTTGAAGCGCAGGGGTTTGGAATTCAAAACAACAGTGTAACTGTACTTGGAGCACTTACTTCACCTGATGCAACGGTTGGTTCTGGAAATCAGTGGAGTCAAGATAGAAGAAATGCACTGGTAGGGATGTTGGGAAGAGTTCAATATAACTATAAATCAAAATACCTAGTAAGCTTAAGTGCCAGGAGAGATGGGTCCACAAGATTCTCAGAGAAATTCAGGTGGGGTACTTTCCCTTCAGTAATGGCTGGATGGAATGTAGACAGAGAATCATTCTGGTCTCCTCTTTCGAGTGTAGTAAACGCTTTCAAAGTACGCGCTAGTTACGGAACCACGGGTAACCAAAATATACTTGACTACTCCAATGCAGCGGTAATTGAAATAGGAAGGGATTATGTATTTGGTTCAGAGGATGATGATCGATTGGTTCTTGGAGCTATCCAGAGAAACTTCGCGAATAAGAATGTTAAGTGGGAAACTACAATTCAGCAAAATCTAGGTTTTGATATCGCTTTATTTAATAACAAGTGGACGATAACAGCAGATTTCTATAACACTGATAAGAAGGACATGCTATTCCCTGTTGTACTACCTACCTCTGTTACAGGATTGAACGATGGAAAGGTTACTCTTAATGTTGGTAATATGAACAACAAAGGGTTTGAATTAGCATCTAACTTCAGACACATTGGCAAAGTAAGCTGGTCTATTGGCGGAACGTTCTCTAGAAACATCAACAAGGTGACTAAGACTTCTGGAAGCAATGATATTTTCTACTTAGATAGAAGTACTGTTGTTGACGGAGTTAACAATGAAGACAGAGTTAGTGCAATTGCCAAGGGCTATGAAGCAGGAGCTTTCTTCCTTATAGAGACTGATGGTCTTATCACAACTCAGGAAGAATTGGAAGAGTATCAAAACTTGGTTCCTACTGCTAAAATCGGAGACTTGAAATATGTTGATGCTATCAATGTAGATACAAATGGTGACGGTATTCCAGATCAGGGAGATGGTACTATCAATCTGGAAGACAGAGTTTATTCTGGAAGCGCGCAATCTGATTTTGACCTTGGACTTAATTTTTCAGTTGACTACAAAGGGTTTGATTTCTCGATGCAGTGGTATGCTACTGTAGGAGGTAAAATCATGAACGGAAGTAAAGCATATGCTTACAAGTTTGGAACTCACCAGGATCTTATCTATCAGTGGAGTCCTGCAAATCCTACTTCTGATATACCTGCAAATAGAGGAACTACTCATGAGAACTACAGAGGCCACACTGACTACTGGTTAGAAAACGGAAGCTTCGCTCGTTTGAGAAATGTAGCGTTTGGGTATACGATTCCTAAAAATGTTCTTGGTAGCACAGGGATCAATAAGCTAAGAGTTTATATCTCAGCTCAGAACCCAATTACAATTACGAACTATGATGGATTTGATCCTGAAGTTGGTAACGATGGTTTGAATACCAGAGGCCTTGACAAGGGAACTTACCCAATAAGTTCTACTTACAGAGCAGGAATTCAATTCGACTTTTAATTTTAAAATAGCGACGAAATGAAAAAATCACTAAAATATATATCATTAAGTCTGGCACTTGTTTTTACAATGTCTTCATGTGAGGACTTTCTTGAGGAAACAAATCCGAATAATGTATCTACAGACAGCTTCTGGTTGACTATGGATGATTTGCAGACTGGTTTGATAGCCGTTTACAATTCTTGGAAAGATGGATCAGTACTGTCTATTCCAAACGAATACAATAGAACGGATATGACATGGCCAGGCTGGGGTAGACCCAACACGACTAATGTAGATTACTTGCAGACGTTCAATGAGTCTTCAGAGGGTCCAAATGCGAAGTGGAGAGCACTTTATAAAGGGATTTTCAGAGCGAATCAGGTTATTAAGGCTACTGAGAACTTGATGGGTACTTTTGGAAATGAAGATCAGGAAGAAGAAGCTTTAGAAGTATTGGCCCAAGCTAGATTTTTCAGGGGCTTATTTTACTTCTACCTGCATAACTCTTTCAACAATGGAAGCGTTGTGATAATAGATTTTGTTCCGGAGGATGAGCCTGATTTTTATAATTCAGTTAGTCCGGCAGAGGAAGTTCAGACTTTCTTCAGAGAGGACTTGGAGTTTGCTCTTGAGAACCTGCCACCATCATGGCCGAGCAATGAAAGAGGTAGAGTTACAGCTGGAGCTGCGGGAGCCGTTTTAGGAAAGAGTTATCTGTATTCTGAGGACTATGATATAGCAGCTGAGTATTTCAAGGATGTCATCGAAAACCCAGATTATGGGTACGCACTAACAAGTGTTTGGAGCAATTTCACCACATTTAATGAGCTAAATAGCGAATCTATATTAGAGGTAGTTTACTCATTAAATTATAAATCTTCAGAAGATGTTTTTGCGGAAGAGCAAAATTCTACAACACTAGCATATCAGTTTAGCCCAGTTGGTGGATGGAGATCGGTTCTGCCAAGTTTGTCGATGGTGATGGCGTATAAGAACGATGCAATGGATGTTAACAATCCAATAAACTGGGTGCCTGTTGTTGATGCGAATGGAAACCAATTGCTCAAGACAGATGGTACAGATTCACTGAGAATGAGAGATTATTCACTCAGAACTTCATTCTCCTTGGCACTTGTAGACGATAGAGATGTTCCTTATTACGGAACTACTACAGCCAGAGCAACTTTCTTCAATAATCTTGAGACAGCTTATTTTAGAAAAAACACAAACTGGGATTTAGTTACGAATGAAACTGATATTCAACCTGCTGTTCGTTCTGGAATCAATGTGCGAGTAATAAGATTAGCGGATGTCTACCTTATGTATGCTGAGTCCTTGATTAAAGGAGGGACTGATGAGAGTGGACTAGAAGAGGCTTTGATGTATGTCAATAGAGTTAGAAACAGATCAGCTCTTCAGCTATTGGGAATGGATGGTACTGGAGAGTTTCCAGTAGCGGATCACGATGATGTCGTGTACGATGCTCAGAGTCTAATGGAGCACTTGATGTATGTTGAGAGACCACTAGAACTAGCTGTAGAAGGTAATGCCATACGTCACATCGATATGAGAAGATGGGGTATTACTAAGCAAAGGTTCCAAGAGTTGTCTACTAAGGAATACAGTGTTGGACACTACCGATTCTTTGATGATAAGGGTGAGAAGCAGACTAGATGGGCTTCTGTTTTATTTGAAGGAGATGGTGGCGAGCAGTACCTCGGTGAGCTTAACCCTGGTGATGAAGGACAAGCTACTGTGATAGATGAGCGATTGGTTGACTATGCTCAGGCTGCTGCCAATTATATCGAATCGGCACATGCTTACTGGCCACTACCTAGTGGAGAACTTATTGCCAATCCTGTTCTAACAGATGATTGATTTTAATATAAAAAATTAAAAGAAATGAAAAATAAAATAATACTTTTAGTTCTCTTGATCGGCGGTGTGTTTATGGCCTGTGAAGAGGATTACGTAGCGCCAAATGATCATGCAGATGTTGCTTGGTATACCAGTATTTTCAGGAAACCATTTACAGATTATCAGATTAACATAAATGATTTTGTGTCTTTCTCTGATTTATCTGTAGGAGCTGTAAGTCATAGATGGTCTATAGATGAAGGAAACATGTTTTTGAAGGGTCCTTTGAGTAGTCGAGATACTGTTTTCGATGAGTTCATTATTCACCCTGGAGATACAATGACTTCAGATAAGACTATACATGTGTTATTCATGGAAAGTGGAGTTCAGAAGGTTAAGTTGTATAACGTATTTAACGATTCTGTTTCTTACCGTGGGTTGGATACGATCTCTACCGTACTTATCGATGGTAAGTGGGTAATGGAAAACGAGTTTATCGTAGATGTGTTTGATACCATTCAAGCAGAGTACGAAATCTACAAGTTCAATGAGATAAGCGGTGAGTATGATGATAAGGTGACATTAGGTACTGACACAATCGAAATAGAAGCAGCTCAAGCTTTGAGGTTCGTTGATAAAACTACGATAGGTAGACCAAATGCTAGGAAGTGGAATGTTGCGGGAACTACTAGTTTTGATAGCATTGCAGATATTGTGTTCACGAGAGTTGGTGTTGTTGAAGGTTTCTTCACCTCAAGTAGAGAGGGACTTAATACTCCGACTGATTCACACTGGTTGCGAATGACTAACCCTATCAAAGTCTTGATTCCTAGTGCACCTTTCACAATTTTTGGTGATGTAGTTGAGTTAGAGGATGAAACCATACAAATATCATTTAATGGTGAAATCGATGCGTTTATTGGTCAGGAGGAGTTCTTCGAAGTTATGATTGATATAGATGGTACACCTACACGTTTTGATGTATCAACTGCAGCTGTTGACCCTGATGATGCAACTAAAATTAACCTGATAATGAAGGATCCGATTTATCGTCCGGATGTCATCACCGTTTCCTATACAGGATTTGAAAATGGAGGTTCTATACGTTCGTATGAGAGAGAGCTTCAGAATTTCTCTGGAGCATCTGTTGCTATGCATAATGTGAACCTATGGGATTCTGCCGAATATGGGTTTGAAGATGGCGGAACTTGGGGATTCCAAGGAGGTGAAATCAACGGAACAATCGAGTTTGTTACTGATAGATTCCATAGCGGAACTACAAGTATGAAAATCGAAACTGATGGAAATGGTTTCGTAGGAGCAGAAAGTGTTACTCCTGCTATACTGGAAGTAGGCAAGACGTATACTTTTACCTGGTGGTCTTACTATGAAGAAGCCAACAAACCAAACTCATGGGGACCATGGATTATAGATCACAATCCTGAAGATGAAACGGATAGAGTTACGCAGCAATTCTGGCAAGGAACATGCTGTGGTCACGTAGGAGATGAGTGGGAGCAAATCGAGAGAGAATGGACTGTTCAGAAAGGAGCTGTTAAGTTCTGGATAAGAACAAATGCGGCAGCAATATGGAACGATGATTTTTGGATCGTAGAGAAGGAAGAGCGACCAATGTAATCATCATATAAGATTTGTTTAAAGTGTAATTTGATTTTAGTAAAGGAGTGAGCAGAGATGCTCACTCCTTTCTTATTTTGGTTAGGTCAGGCTAAAGTTGACTTAGATACTCAGGGAGTAGTATCACAAAAATGGATATGAATTACATCGTTGATAAAATATTAGAAAATTATTTTTTACAAATAACTGTATTATTTGCTTTTTCAATCAAGATTACCTCTATGGGAGCAATTCAAATCAAGTAAAAGTTGATTGAAATGAGACAGTTTGCTTCGGTAATCAATAATCTTCCTTTCAGTCCCCTGAAGGTTCTTTTTGTTAGGTTTTCTAAATGTTTACCCCTCACATTGCTAATAAAATGTCCCTCTTATTTCATATTTCCCCCCTCATTTCTAGTTTGAAAATTCTCAGTGGCCAGACCTCAAAGGAATATATTTGTTTTTATCAGTAGCGTCAATCTGATTGCTTCAGATGCAGTTATTTGAGTGAGTATGTAAACCAATCGGGAACTGAATATAAGTAGTGAATACATGTTCAATGAAAAGAGTGATTCAAAATCTTTTTTTATTAAAGTCAGATTGGTACACGGAAAAGAAGAGTCTTATTTGGATGTTAACTATTACCAAGATGAAATTTAAATCAACCCTTAAAATTGGGATAATTGCAGTGATTCTTTCTGCGTGTGCTGTGGAAGGTCAGAGGAGGGAAAAAGTGAAGTACACACCTGATTGGGAGTCTTTGGTTAAGTATGAGACACCTAATTGGTTTAGAGATGCCAAATTGGGAATTTTTGTTCATTGGGGACCTTATAGTGTTCCTGCATTTGGAAGTGAATGGTATCCACGAAACATGTATCAGGATTCCGTTGTAATAGGCGGAGATGGAGTTGTAAGGGAAAATGAACCTTCATGGATTTACAAACATCATATAGAAACCTATGGTCAGCTTGGGGAATTTGGATACAAAGATTTCATTCCTATGTTCGAAGCTCAGAAGTTCGATGCAAACGAGTGGATCGAAGTGTTTCAAAAAGCCGGGGCTAAATATGTTGTGCCTGTGGCAGAACACCACGATGGCTTTGCTATGTACGCATCCAAGCATACGAGGTGGAATTCGGTAGACATGGGACCTAAGCAAGACATTCTTGGAAAACTCGTGGCTGCCGGTAAAGAGAAGGGCATGAAAGTAGGTGCCTCGTCTCATTTTGCATTCAACTGGGATTATTATAACAAAAAACCAGGATTCGACACTTCTGACCCTCAATACGCAGACCTATATGGACGCGCTCACGAGCCATATACTCAGGCTGATGAAGAATTTTTGGAGCTTTGGTGGTCACGCACCAAAGATATCATTGACAATTATGAGCCAGACGTACTGTGGTTTGATTTTGTACTTGATAGAGAAGAATACAGACCATATCACCCCAAGCTTGCAGCGTATTACTACAACAAGGGACTAGAATGGAATAAAGAAGTCGTTTTACAAAATAAGAATTTCGCCAATTTTGAGTCTTATCCTCCAGGTACAAATGTGCTGGATCTGGAAAGAGGCAAGATGTCGGATATCAATAAGTACCCTTGGCAGACAGATACTTCTATAGGTAAAAACTCGTGGTGCTACGTATCGAATTGGGACTCAAAAACTCCAAACACTATTGTAGATGATCTTATCGATATAGTAAGTAAGAATGGAAATCTGCTACTAAATGTAGGGCCTAAAGCCGACGGAACCATTCCACAAGATCAGAAGGAAGTCCTTTATGAAATAGGGAATTGGTTGTCCGCAAATGGTGAAGCGATATATGGAACCCGTCCTTGGGTTATCTATGGAGAAGGGCCTACCGAGGTAGCTACAGGTCACCATACAGAGGGGAAAAACGAAGACCTTACCTCTATGGATTTCAGATTCACTAAAAAGGGTGATGACCTCTACGCCATTGCCATGGATTACAATCCCAAAGGTGAATATTTGATTAAATCTCTATCTAAGGAAAGTCAATATTTAGTGGATAAAAAAATCGGAAGCGTGTCTTATTTAGGTACTGATGAACCTGTAGAGTGGAATCAGAGTTCAGAGGGCTTGATGGTAAAACTTGATCCAAGCATTTCTGGGAAATACGCCTGTGCATTTAAGATATCATTTTGAAACTCATCAAGATCGTTGTAGCGTAGAATTTCAAGGGAGAATCACATGAAAACCCTTTTGACTTTCATTATAATAGCTTTCTCTTCAATAATTTCAATTGGGCAATCTCGCGATTTGCCCAATTTCGTTTTTATCCTCACTGATGATCAGCCATATGGTTACATGGGCTGCACAGGCAATGAAGTTGTCAAAACGCCTAACCTTGATCAACTAGCTCAGGAGGGTGTACTTTTTACCAATGCTCATATTACGAGTGCTATTTGCACCCCGAGTAGAGCCAGTATTCTGCTTAGTCAGTTTGAGCGAAAACATGGGATTAATTTCAATTCAGGCACAAGTGTGGATTTGGATGCCTGGAGCAATTCCTATCCCGTTGTGATGAGAAAAAACGGCTACTACACAGGTTGGATAGGAAAGAATCATGTACCGGTTGGAGAGGGAGGGTACGCTAGTGAAGTAATGGAGAAAAGTTTTGATTATTGGTACGCAGGCCATGTTCACCTTTCATTCTATCCTAAGGATCGTCATGACATATTCCAATCTGCCAAATCAGACACTCAAGCAGAGGTGATAGCGGAAGGAGTTGACGATTTTCTAAGCAACAAGCAGAAACTCGGCGGGGCTGTGAAATTTCTAGACAATAGACCGGAAAATCAGCCCTTTATGCTCTCTGTTTGCTTCAACCTCCCTCATGGAGCAGGTACTTCTACTATGCAAATGCGTGAGAAAGATCCCGAGATATATAAGTCCCTCTATCGTGATATAGATATACCAGTTCCTAGCCATTACATATCTAAGGAAGATATTAGAGTACCTAAAATTCCTCTCGATATTCACCAAGCAGAAGACCGTCAAAAAGGATATGACTATGTAGATACGCCAGAAACTTTAAGAGAAAGATATATCAGACAACTACAAGCGATGACTGGTATTGATCAGATGGTAGGAAAGCTCAGAAAGAAACTTAAGGAAGATGGTATCGCAAAAAACACAGTTATCATTTTCTCCTCGGATCATGGGTTATTGATGGGCCAATTTGGATTAGGAGGCAAGGCGCTATGTTACGAATACACAACACACGTTCCGCTGATTATCATGAACCCTCTCGACTCCAAGTCAAATCGAAAAAAGGAGACAAATGCGCTTGTTCAGAGCATAGATATAGCTCCTACTATGTTAAACCTTGCACGCATTTCTATACCAGAAACCTATCAGGGTAAGGACTTGACCAAGCTTTTAGTACAAGAGCAAGTAGATGTAAGAGAATACTTGTTTACAGAAAACCTATGGTCGACACAATTTGGAAATCCAAGATGTGAATCCGTCCAGAATAAAGAGTGGAAGTATATCAGATACTATAAGAATGAGAACTTTTCTGCATTGAAGAAAATTCAAACCGCCAAAGAGCTCGGAATAAGTCCTACAGCAATGCTCTACAAAGTACATGATCCAGATATCGCCCTATACCGGTCATATATTGATGCACCCCTCTCAAAGGAGCAACCAGAATACGAAGAATTATATAATCTCTCGAGCGACCCGGATGAAGTGACCAATCTTTCTGATATGGCCGAAATGAAAGAAAAACTTAACGAGATGAGGAAGGTTTGGAGCCTGAAAATCGTGGAAGCAAGAGGAGTAGGAAAGCCGGGCGTACTGCGCTATACATCTGATAGCGAATATGAAAGGACAATGACATCAAAATCAAAATAAGTGGCATGGTCAAATTGAGACTCTTTTTGGGAAAGTTAAAACTTGGGAAAATAGGGTTAATCCTTTTGTTGATTTGCTCATCAGAGGTGCAGGCACAAGAATTTCGAAGAAGTGAGGTGCAGGCTAAACTCAGCAATTTTTCCAATAACAACGGAGTAGCCGTAGCTGATTATGACGGAGACAATGACCTTGATGTATTCATAGTCGCGCGTCAGGAGGCGAATATGCGTGGAGATGGCAGAGAGAGTAAGCTGTTTCAGAACAACAACGATGGCACATTTACGGATGTCACAGTTACATCCGGCATAAATAGTATTTTCGATTATACAGGGGTAAAACTCTCGGAAGAAATAGGGTATAAGCTGGGAGCCTCTTGGGGTGATATTGATAATGATGGTCTTCCTGATCTTTTTCTTACCAGCGTCCACCATGTAGAGCTGTATCGAAACAATGGAGGAGGTAACTTTTCCAATCTTACCACTTTCGCAGGTTTCGAACCTACGGATAATTGCAACAATACTGGAGCAACCTGGCTCGACTTTGATAATGACGGTTTCTTGGATTTGTTTGTAACCAAATGGTCAGGGTGTACTTCCAATAGGCTTTATCGGAATCTTGGAAATCTGAAATTCAAAGATGTGACCGAGAGCATGGGATTCAATAAGAACAAGTACGAATTCACATGGTCTAGTACAGCAATTGATGCCAATAATGATGGCTGGCTCGACATTTATGTAATAAATGACTTTGGTGAAGACAATGAACTCTACATCAATCAAGAGGGAGTAAGTTTCGAAAACAAAGCAGAGGAATATGGAATTCATTCACCGGCTACTGAGGGAATGGGTATTGCTACGGGGGATTACAATAACGATGGACTAACCGATATTTATGTAACCAATATCGGTGAAAGCGATCTGTATGAGAATACCGGGAACAATACATTTACCAATAAATCCTTTGATCAATCTGTCATTAACTCAGGATGGGCCTGGGGCACAGACTTTGGAGACATGGATAATGATGGAGATCAGGATTTGATGGTGCTCAATGGATACAATACCAAGGAGTTTCATTTCCTATATCAAAATCAATTAGCACAAGGGCAAAGCGTGTTTGAAAACGCTACACGAAGCGCAAATATCGAATACGCATCCGATGAAAATGGACTTGCCATTTTTGATTATGACAATGACGGTGACCTTGATATGCTCATCTCAAACACACATGAAGGATTGCTCTTGTACGATAATTCTATTTCAGAAATAGGGGAGATCGAGAAGCAAAATTGGGCTCGAATAGAATTGGAAGGGACAGTCTCTAATCGAGATGCTATCGGCGCTGTAGTTGAGATTACATCCGATGGACTTACTCAATATCACTTTTATAACGGGGTAGGCTTTCTTGCACAGAGTTTAAAGCCAATTCATTTTGGAGTTGGAAGCGCCACGGAGATTTCTTCACTGAAGGTAAAATGGCCAGCGGGGACATCAGAAACCTACACCGACCTTCCGGTTAATCGAGTGATTACGGTCGTTGAGGAAAAAAACTTCACATTAGGTGATTTGAAAAACAACAAGATAAAAGGCTGTACAGACCCTAACTCTTGCAACTACGATTCCAACGCCACTTTGAATGATGGATCATGTGAATATCTGGAAAGAAAGGAGATAATCGGAAAGAGAGTCGTAGGAAATCTTCGTGAAGAAATTTATTCATATCCAGAGACATCCGGTAGAGAATACCAATGGGAAATCACAAACGGTGAAATAGCAGAAGGTCAGGGAACTTCGACCATTAGAGTGAGATGGGGCGTTACGGATTCTGGTTTGGTCAGCGTGACTGAGATTGGAGAATGCTATGGTGAGAAAATAGAAGCGGCAATTACAATGACAAGAGGTGAGCTGTCAAGTATTCACTCAGTGGCAAGGCTCTGGAATGAAGTGTTGTTGGAAGCCATTCGTGGTGATTATGCGAGACCCACCGTGCATGCCAGAAACCTATTCCATACGAGTGTTGCGATGTATGATGCTTGGGCTGTCTTCAATAAATCTGCAAGTACATACCTACTTAATCATAACCTAAACGGCTACTATACCCCATTCGATCGATTCGAAACTGATATCAATGAAAATCAGGCCGTACAGATGGCTATCAGCTATGCTGTGTACAATGTGCTAAGCTACCGGTTCCAAGACTCGCCCAGCGCAGCAGAAACTCTTCAACGATTCGATGATCTCATGAGTCTAATGGCTTATGATATTGGATTTACCTCCACGGACTACTCATCAGGAGATCCGGCCGCACTGGGAAACTACATAGCTGAATCCGTAATCTCTTATGGCAAAAATGATGGTGCAAGAGAGGAAAGTAAATATAGCAATGCTTACTACACGCCAGGAAATGAGCCTTTGACACCAGCTCTTCCTGGCAACCCTGATATATCAGATCCTAACAGATGGCAGCCACTTCAGCTACGAGTTTTTATTGATCAAAGTGGAAATCCACGAGCGGGCAATACTCCGGAGTTTTTAAGTCCCGAATGGGGCAATGTCTGGCCCTTTGCTTTGACTCAAGACCAAGCGGATGTGTTTGAAAGAAACGACAATCAGTATAAGGTATATCATGATCCGGGAACTCCGCCGCTTCTAAGCGCAAATGGAGACGGTTCCGAAAGCGATCTTTTCCAATGGAACTTCGCTCTTGTTTCCGTATGGAGTTCGCATCTTGACCCAACTGATGGTGTAATGTGGGATATATCGCCGGCAAGCATTGGCAACATTGATATTGAGAGCTTTCCCCTGTCATTTGAAAATTACGACAAGTTCTATGAACTAATAGATGGTGGAGATGGAGGAAAAGGACATGCTATGAATCCTGTGACAAACGAGGCGTATCAGGCTCAAATGGTTCCTCGCGGAGATTATGCAAGGGTATTAGCGGAATTTTGGGCGGACGGGCCAGATTCGGAAACACCTCCTGGGCACTGGTTTACCTTGCTCAATTATGTAAACGATCACCCCGATTTCACAAAGAAATTTGGAGGAGAAGGGGTAGAGCTAGATAAACTTGAATGGGATGTGAAATCCTACTTTTTACTAGGTGGAGCTATGCACGACGCTGCTATATCTGCTTGGAGTATCAAAGGCTGGTATGATTACATTCGCCCTATTTCAGCTATCCGGTATATGGCAGATTTAGGGCAAAGCAGCGACGAGTCACTTCCGAGCTACAATCCTGCTGGTATCAGTTTGATAGATGGCAAAATTGAGCTCGTAGGAGATGGGGACGACTTGGTAGGAGACGAAGGAGAGCACATGGGGAAGATCAAAATTTTGGCATGGAGAGGTCCTGATCAGATTCAGAATGAAGAAACAGATCAGGCGGGAGTAGGATGGATTCTAGCGGAGAACTGGTGGCCATATCAGCGCCCATCATTCGTGACTCCTCCATTCGCGGGTTATGTTTCAGGGCATTCGACATACTCCAGAGCAGCAGCAGAGATCATGACGTTACTAACAGGAAGCGAGTATTTCCCGGGAGGAATGGGAGAATTCGTGGCAAAGAAAAATGAGTTTTTGGTCTTTGAGGAAGGACCAAGTCAGGATGTGGTTTTGCAATGGGCTACCTATAGAGACGCCTCCGATCAATGTAGTCTTTCCAGAATATGGGGTGGCATTCATCCGCCTGTAGATGATATTCCGGGAAGAATTATTGGAGAGCAAATTGGGAAAAACGCTTTTCAATTGGCTCTGGATTACTTTGAAGGTAGAGTTTTATCGAAGGAAGAAATTACCTCCAAGTCTAAGGTCTATCCGAATCCTTTGTCTACATCGGAGTACTTAAGTATTACCAATACCAAAACCAACCAAAGATTTGAGTTGTTTGATTTGAGTGGAAAAGCAGTACTACTTCTTGAAAAAAACTTTGACCCCATTTCAGGAACAACGCGATTTAAGGTGCCTTCTTCTTCATCGAACGGTATTTATATATTGAAATCGGAAGGTAGGAGTTGGAGGATAAAAGTAAAAGCATCCGAATAATCTTAAATCGTTTGATAAGATATCTTGGGTATTTCTGAACTTTTCTATCACTTTTGCATTTACTCTTTAGTAAAACCAAGTCACTAACATGGAAGCAACAGAAAAACCGGCAATTAATATATACACAGAAGCCAACCCCAATCCGAACTCACTGAAGTTTGTACTCAATTTTATGTTGCTACCTGAAGGAGTGAGCAGGGATTTTCCAGACAAGGAAAGTGCCTCAGAAGCGCCACTTGCTTCGGAGCTATTCGATTTCCCATTTGTAAAGCGCGTGTTTTACATGAGCAATTTCGTGACAGTAACCAAAGACAAGCTTACGGATTGGCATGAAATCAAGATTCAAATTCAGAACCACATCAAGCAATTTCTGGAAGACGGAAGACAGATCTTAACGGAAAAGGATGTAGAGGAAGATCACAAAGTATCTGATTCAGATACAGACATTGAAGTTAAAATAAAGGGGATTTTGGATGAATACATTCGTCCTGCGGTAGAGATGGACGGTGGAGCTATTAGCTTCGATTCGTTTAGTGAAGGAAAGGTAAAAGTTCTTTTGCAAGGCTCATGTTCCGGATGCCCGTCATCAACGGTTACATTGAAATCAGGAATAGAAACCCTCCTTAAGAAGATGGTGCCTGAGGTGGAAGAAGTTGAAGCTGTAGGGGTATAATAATGAGTGTTTCCATTATTGGAAACACTTTAAATCAACTTGAGGTATTACTTTCCATTTTAGAGGTCAGTTCCTGTAGGTAATTTTTGATTTCTTCATCCTCGACGGTTTCTGTCCATATTTTGAATGAGTCATAGTTCCAACCACTAACTTGAGATCCCTCCTCAAGACTTTGAAGTAGTTCCTTTTCCTTTTTATTGTTTTTAACACCTAGTAAACTCAGAGCTGAGCATTCTAGATAAAGTTGGAGAAGTCTGTTGCTTGTCCCCTTTCTCAGTTGACTTTTATGATGACTCAGGTTTTCAAATAAAGGCTCTACTTTTTCAGGGTAGCTGAGTTTGATATATACCTCTGCAAGATCAAGGTAGTAGCTGATGTCATCCTCATATTTAAGCGCTTCTTCATAAAATGCGATTGAAGTTTCGTTTTCATTGATTGCGCTGTGAAGATTTCCCAGATTGAACAGAACATCACTATCATCTTTCACCGTTTCGGTATATAATTTAAAATATCTAATTGCTTGCTTAGCTATGTCTATATCATTGTCCGATCTACCAAATTGATACCTCAATTCATTTCCTTGCATTCTATAAATACCTTCCCTGTCAAATATTCCATCCAAGATTTTATCTTCAACAAGCCTGTATGAATCTTCAAATTTCTTTTGCTCATTATAAGCGAGTAGGAGCAGCGTATAATTCGAATAACTGAAGTTTCCGATCTCTACCCCTTTAAGTGCGTAATATTCGGCACTGTCATTTTTCCCGTCTATATGTTTGTCATACCCAAGATAATAATAGGCATCTGTCAAATCAGAAAGAGCAAATTCGTATTCTTCGGTTTGGGAAACTTCGCTGAGATACTCAATTGCATTTTTGTTTTCGCCGTAGTAGAAATGAGACATGCCAATTAAGTATTTGGCTTCTAAATCTGTGTCATCGGTTTTTATCAGAGATTCTTTTAGGAATGAGATCGCATCTGTGTAATAGGCATTGTGAAAAAGAGCCTTCCCATAGAAGTAATTTAAATCTCCATATTCTTCGCTCAAGTAACCCGGGTTTTCTGAATGAACCTTTTCAAGATGAATCAGAGCATCATAATATTCTTTGTTTTCTAGAAAGAGCTTTCCCAGAAAGATTTCAACATTTGGTTCCTGTATGTTTTTGTTTTGAAATTTAACTGAGAGATTTGCATGGAGAATTGCCTCTTCCAGTCTCCCCTGAGTATATCTTACTTTTGAGAGTTCTAGGTATGCTGCACTTTTATCAGGTTTGGACTGTATCGCTTTATTGAGCAAATGCGAAGCAATGAAGAGATCGTTTTTGTTTCTATAATCGCGAGCATCCTTGACTAATTCATTGTAAGATTTGGAATCTGAATCCGAAAGTTTATCAATATGTGGATAGTTCAGAGATAGGTCTTCTTCCGCGATATATTCAATTAAATCATTGAATTGATTTTGAATGGGAGACATATAATCATAAACCAGATCATACCTCAGCAAGGCTGGAGCTAGTTCTATTTTTGAGTCAAGTTCTTTGATATGAAGCGAGGTGAAGATTTCAATATCTCCATTTTGGTTTTTGGCCAACTTGCCGAGAAGTATTAAATCAGCACCCAATTGCTGGTACATGCTTGCATTATAGTCTTTGTAAAACAGACTTTGACACTTTTCGAAAGGTACAAGTTTGACCTGCCGTGTCGGGATCAGGTCGACCGTAAAGTCATAAACCAGCTCAGATATCAGAATGGAATCAATTGGAGACTCAGCGTCCAAGCTTGTTCCAATGATAGCAACCTTTAGGTCGTTGGATTGCTGTGCTTGAAGCTTACTTATTTCAATACCTATTTGTTCATTTAGTTCGCTAAAGGCTATAAGTGGATAGGTCCAAAATCCATATACAGTCCTTATGACGATGGGCTCGGAAGCTCCACGCTTGTTTTCGTAGATTCTAAAGGACAATGAAAACTCATCCGAGTAATCTCTGATGGTACCTTCTATTCGGTAAGTCAAATTCTCTACATCAGAAGCTTCTGCATTGATAACGTAAGATTCTCCCCCCTTCTTTCCACTTTGTTTTTGCGCATTTTTATGGTTTAAAATTTTGAACTCCACATTCGGAATACTGATAAAACCATAGCTGATGATATCAGCAATGCTATTCATGTATTTCACTTTCTGACGAGAGATATTCTCCATCTCGATTTTAGTAACACCTGCAGAAGGAATACTCTGAGATTTCAAAGCAAGTGAGAGGATCAGGCAAAGAGTAAAAAGTGATATGCGCTTCATTGTGGAGTATTTAATTCCGAATAAATTCTTTCTAACTCTGCTAGATATTCGGATACATCGTCGCTTGTTCGATTAAAAACTTTCAGTGGAGAGCAGTCTCGAGCCTGTCCTTGTACTGTAATATTGGCTATTACAGAAACACAATCCCTTTCCCTGCAATCCTCATTTACACTGTTGATAATCATGATTTGATATTCAACAAACTCATGGCTATCGTTTAAGTATTCGATAAAGACTTCCTTTGAGAGCAGTGTGTGATCATTATTGATTTGGCGACCGATTTCTGCTCGGAACTTTTTCCTATGTATTTCACTGATAAACTGTTGATTATCCATCACTGAAGAAAAGAAAGCAGCACTTCCTTTGAATTTTGCAATCGGAGAACGTTTTAGAAACCGTATTTCGTCAAGAATTTCATCCAGCCATTGTCGAAACCTAGCTTCTGAGGATCCTTTTTTTCCAACAAATTTGAAATACTCGGGCTGTATTTCATCGAGGGAGGAAGCAGAGAAGGCATATACTTTGATGACGAGAATGTTGAAGTTTAGATGTGAGCTTACATCTAGATTTGGCTCAAGTATGTATTCAAATTTTCCACGAGAGTATGTCCTTAGAATGTTGAGACTTTCGTCTGTTTTCAAAAACTCCTCAAATTTTTTCTTCTCTAATTTTTGCTCAACAAAGACTTTGGAATCAATCATAAGTTGATTGAATACTTCTGCTATCGCCACTGTTTCCTCCAGCTTTACTAGCATAATGTTCTTTTCTGCCAGCGCAGAAAAGGTAGATAAAACCAAGATTGTTACAACGAGAGATTTCATATCAAAAACTAGCTAGAAATTTAGTCACCTTGTCTTTTTGAAGTAGGAAGTTAATATCATCTGGGATGGTCTCATTCAATGCGACGGATTTATCTAAAATTTTTGTTCTTGTGCTTTCAGACAATTCGGTCTTTATTTTTAGGAAAATCTGGAAATAGGCCTCAAACGTTTCAAAATCAGGGTTTTCAAAATCCAGAGCCTGAAAGGATTCCGTCAAGAGATCCTCTACACTTTGTTGGATATCTGAGGTCTGTTTGCTATGAATTCTGGTGATGGCCTTTATAGCATCTTCCTTGTTGGATTCCTCAGTCTCCATAATGGAGATTAATAGGGGGACGGCATTATGTCCAAAATAAATGAGCGTTTGCAAATTGAGCTTATCTTCATCCCCTTCCTTGATGATTTCGAGCATATCGGCGTTGAAACTAAATCTTTGTTCCTCCTCCCGCTGCTGTTTCATTTCGTTATACGATGTATATATGCCAAAAAAGCCAGTAACAATAGAAATAACAGTGATAATAGTAGTAAACCACCCACGGTAATTGATACCCTGAGTGGTGTTGATCTCTTTGGATAATTTTTTTACCTCGAGCCTGATCTTCTCTAATTCGTACTTCTTTATTTCTTCGTCCATTTCACTCTATTGTACAAAACATACTACTGTAAAAGAGCTATTTTTTTAGCACGCATCAATATAGTACAATTATTTAAATCTCAAACCAAGCAGCAAGTTCATCTTTGTTGTCTTGGAATAATTGCTCACCAAAAGCTTTCAAAGCTTTCAGGTTCTTGGGTTTGGCATTGTCCATTGCAGGATCGACATCCTCTGGCATGTGCCCGTTCACCCTGAGGTATTGATTAGGATTGTCAAGAGTATCAAATATTTGCCCTAGGTAATAATCATCTACTTCTACGCTACCTGACATCATGATGTCCACTATTGGTTTTACCCACTGTGCCATTCCCCAGTTTTTGGCCTCTTTGTATAAGTATTTTCTCTTGTCAAATCCAGTTCCTAATGAAAGTACTTTCATATCCTTAGCCGTACAATCAGCTCCAGAATCGTTCTTAAATTCATTTCTGACTTCAGAATAAGCAACCATTGCCGGATTGTTTGCAAATACTCCACCATCGATAAGTACAAATGACTCGTTTAGCTCATTGGCAACTTTAGCACATTCGAAATAGGTAGGGGCCGCAGAAGTAGCTCTGGATACATCTCTGATCTTAAAATTGTATTCTGGATTTTTTGCCGCCTTATGCTGGAAGAAAAAATGCCCCTTTCTGTTTTTGATGTCGTAGGATGTAACAACGGCAGGTTTAAGTAAGTCCTTTAACCAAACATCTCCGAAGTATTGCTGTAAGGCATCTTCTATTCCATCATCAGGATATTTTTCATCAAAAATTCCACCGCCGGATCTCATCTTATGTAGAAAATTGATACTGAAAATCTCATCACCCTTTTCAAAATATAAATCAACCACTTGCTGTGAATCAAATTTCGGTTTGGAAGCATCTGTAGCATCAGGGCAGAGATAAGCGCATGTCAGGATTCCTCCAGTACTGGTTCCTGCGATGATGTCAAAGTAGTCCCATACTTTTATGTTGAATGCTTTTTCGGCTTCTACAAGCATCGTTCCGGGAATGATTCCTCGAATCCCTCCTCCGTCTATTGCAAGTACTCTTTTTAGTTGGCTCATGTTTTAGGTTTTATTTGGTTCAAATGATTTCAAATATTTGTTGCTTAACCAGCCTTCCGTTTCAGCGGCCATCTGGCTCCATTCCATTTGTAGAGATCAATTGGACTTTAAAATAGTCTAATTGGTATCGACTGGTATAAAACGGATCAAATTACATCTAAAGTAAATATTTGCATCGGTAACACCAATACCTAAAAACTGGTATTTAGTAAAGAGCAGAGCTTTTTAATGCACAATAGGGGTGATTTTATTGTACTATTCGGAGTTGTAAAATTAAGAAAGTGTGTTCTCTTGGGTTTTAGGCTTGTGGCTCAGCCATTCGAGGACCTTTTGATTTTAATGTATAAATCATGATACCCAATCCAACCAGTGCCATAGGAATACTCAGCATTTGGCCCATGTTGAGCGGAAGGTCTTCTTCGAAAGCCTCCTGATTCATTTTGAAAAATTCGTCGAAGAACCTGAGTGTCCAGAGTAAAAACATGAATAGTCCAAAGCTAAATCCCGCTGGAAGTACGAATCGTTTTTCTTTCCAAAGCCAGAAAAGCAAAAGCGTAAGGACAATGCAGTAACCTGCCTCATAAAGTTGAGCAGCATGGCGTACAGTACCCAACCCAAAGATTTCAACTACCTCGTGACCATCTTCTGTGGTGATTTGATATTGTAGCAGTCCTGTTCCAAAATCAATATGCTGATTTACTTCAGGGTATCCAATCAATGCTCGTCTTAGCTTGCTTTCGATAAACGCCTTGTCGTCTAAAGTTATCTGAGTTCCTTTCTCATACTCGATTTTTGCTACTATGGGGATTTGACCTAGAGTCTCTATATCTCTGTTTTCATCCTCTCTAAAAGAAACCGATTCTATTTTGTCGTCATAGTCAAGAAGGCTTTTCGTATATGCGGCATAAATCACACCAGTATTGGAATTGGTAGCCACGCCCTCCATCTCGGAGTTTACAAAATTTCCCATTCGGATCATTGCCCCTGTTAGCGCAACCACGATCACCATCCTATCTACAATCCAACTAAGCTTGTATTGCTTGTATTTCCGACTAAATAGCCAAAGAGAGATCAAGATGCCAATAGCTCCGCCATGACTGGCCAGTCCACCTTCCCATACTTTGATAATCTCAATGGGGTTGCTTAAAAAGTAGACAGGATCATAAAACAAACAATGCCCAAGACGCGCACCAAGTATGGTAGAAACGACCATATAAATGGTCAATTTCTCAACGTCTTTTTCTGGGCGTCCTTCTTTTTTGAAAATCCAAAAAATAATTTGCTGACCGAAAATAAATCCTCCGGCAAATAGAAGTCCATACCACCTTACGGGCCTGTCCTCTAAGCCAATCATTGAGAGAGGAATGGTGAAAATATCCGGGTCAGGACTCCAAATCAGGAAATTAAGTATGAACTGCATGTGTTAATTCGTTTTCCAAAAGAAGGGTGTAAATAATATAAGTACGGTAAAAAGCTCAAGACGTCCAAGTAACATCAGAAAAGAGAGTAACCACTTGCCAGGAATCGAGATATGCGCAAAATTATCGACTGGCCCAACGCTACCAAGCCCTGGCCCAATATTGCCCAGACATGTAGCAACCGAACCTATGGCGGTATTGAAATCAGCACCCAATATCCCCATAAGCGCTGAAGATGTGGCAAAGATCAAAATATAGATCATGATGAAAGCAAGAATGTTGAACGTGATATCTCTGGACACAGCATGACCATTAAAACGAACCGGAATCACCGCATTGGGATGTAGCTGTCTTTTAAGTTCAAGGATGCTGTTTTTAATAAGCACAATATGTCGGACAATCTTGACTCCACCCGCAGTAGATCCAGCAGATGCTCCGAAAAACATCATGATAAAGAAAAGCAATGTTATGAATGAAGTCCAGGAGGTATAATCAGCCGTAATGTACCCTGTGGTGGTAATTACCGAGACCACCTGGAAAGCGGCCGTTCGGAAGGATTTTTCAAGTCCCCCGTCTATTAAGTAAACGCCGGTCGCAACAATCAAGGTCAGTATTATGCAGAACCCTACGTAAAAACGAAACTCATCATTTTTTAGAACTTTTTTAAACTGCCCATGAAGCCCGAAGTAGGTCATGGTAAAGTTTGTTCCAGCGAGAAACATAAACCCGATGATTACATATTGGATGAATGCAGAATCAAAGAAGGCAATGCTTGCATTTTTGGTTGAAAACCCGCCAGTTGCCATAGTAGTCAATCCATGATTGATTGCGTCGTAAAAAGTCATTCCGCCTAGCCAAAGTAACACTGTCTCAGCAAAAGTGAGCCCAAGGTATATAAGCCATAACCTCTTGGCTGTTTCTTTAATTCTTGGCTGTAATTTGTCGGGAGAGATACCTGGTGCCTCAGCAACGAAAAGCTGCATGCCGCCAATTCCTAGAATAGGCAGGATAGCTACGGTGAGCACGATGATACCCATTCCTCCGATCCATTGTGTAAGGCTCCTCCAAAACAAAATCCCTTTATGAACCCCCTCTATATCTGTAAGTATAGTAGCTCCTGTAGTAGAAAACCCTGAAATAGTCTCGAAGAAGGCGTTGTTGAATTCTGGAATCGCACCGCTAAACATATAGGGAAGCGAGCCAAAAGCAGACATTATAAGCCAACCTAGTGTGACGACAAGATATCCATCGCGCTTTTTGAGTTCCTTTGTTTGATTTCTTTTTGTAGCAAAAAAAAGAGCTGACCCAACAAGAAGTGTAATAGACCCTGCTCCAAAAATAGCCAATAGATCTCCTTCTTTGTAGTACAGTGAAAACGGTATGCAGACGTACATAAACAAGCCATTCATCATCAGAAGAATGCCCAAAATGTTGATGATTATCCGATAGTTAAAACGCATAATTACTTGAAGAAGCTTTCCACTTTATGGATGCATTCGGGGTTTGACAATACGACTACCCGATCTTTTACTTCAAACTCAAAGTTGCCCCGCACAGTATAACCCACGTCTTTTCTTATCACGCCTCCAATAACCGCAGTTTTTGGGAAGTCAAGATTGCGTAGCTCATGCGTGAGGATTTTCGAGTCAGGTTTCACTTCAAACTCTAGAATCTCAGCATCTACACCATGTACACTGGTTAGGCTGAGCACCTCTCCACGTCTGATATATCTAAAGATGAAGTTGGCCGCTATGAGTTTCTTGTTGATCATTGTATCTACCCCGATACTTTGAGAAAGGTGGATGTAATCAACATTTTCCACAGCGGCTATTGTCTTCTTCACTCCGTGATTTTTCGCAACGAGCGAAGAAATGATATTGGTTTCCGAGTTCCCGGTTACAGCGATGAAAGCATCCATTCTGTCTAAGCCCTCATCCTTAAGGAGTTGGGTGTCTCTCACATCTCCATTGATGATCATCGTATCGGGAAGTGTGTCAGCCAGCATAAAACACTTCTCCTTATCCTTCTCGATGAGTTTGATGTTGTACTTCTTACTTAATTGTCTGGCGGTATTAATCCCAACTTTGCTGCCACCTAGAATCATGATGTTTTTAATGTCAAATCGCTGCTTCCCAGCTAGTGACATTACCCTATCAATGCCACTTGGTTCGGCAATAAAATAAGCATGATCATTGAGCATAAACTTATTCTCACCATGAGGCATGATGGTCTTATTTTCCCTCAATATGGCAATAGTGGTAAAATTGTGATCAGGGTTTAGGTAAGCAGTTTCCGTTAAGGTCTTATCTTTTAGTTCCGATTTTTCATCAACGGTAATTCCTATGAGCGAGAGTTTTCCGTTCTCAAACTCGAAAGTATCTGTGAGTGCAGATTCCTTTACAAGTCTCTTAATTTCTTTTGCAGCTAGCGATTCAGGAGAAATGATTTCATCTATACCGATACTTTTGAGATCAAGTTTTTCCTTTTGATGTAAAAACTCAATGTTAGATATCCTCGCAACCGTTCGTTTAGCTCCCAGACTTTTGCCTACTATACAAGTAGTGATATTCGTGTCTTCAATAGAAGTTACAGCAATCAGTAAGTCTGCTTTGGCAACATTGGCCTCTTCCAGAATCTTTACAGAGGTAGAGCTTCCTTTGATTGTGCTTACATCGAGGTTATTGGAAGCATATTCTAATACTGATTGATCCCTATCAATTAGAATAATATCCTGTTCCTCGTAGGCTAAGAGTTTGGCTAGATGAAAGCCCAAATCTCCAGCACCTGCTATGATAATTCTCATGTAATAGCTAAGTCCTTATTGGGGGGCAAATATATATCAAAGAAGCACCCGCAAGACAAACATTTCGACCATTGTGCCTCCGAGATGGTCAAATAATAGAAATATGAACGGTATAAATTAGAAATCAGTTCTTCAAATTGCCGAAATATACCTTCGCAGCAGCTTTTACTTTTGGGGCAAGAAGTATTGCTCCTACCATCGTCGGGAATGCCATAAGTCCGTATGCCAGATCTATAAATGAAATGATGGCTTGAAGACTACTTACTGAGGCGACCAATACCAAGGCCACATACCAGTAATTGAAATAGGAGCCGAATTTTGGTCCAACTAGGTAGGAGAAGCATTTTTTGCCATAGTAGGCCAATCCAAATATGGTGGTGATCGCAAAAATTAATACACATATCAACAAGATGTATGGGCCAACAAAAGGAAGACTTATTTCAAATGCTTTGGCAGTGAGTGTAATGCCGTTTAAGCCTTTCAGCTCCCAAGCTCCAGTCACCAGAATACAAAGTCCGGTCATCGTGCATATAATCAATGTGTCTATGGCAGGGCCAAGCATTGCAACGAGTCCTTCGCGGATTGGCTCTTTTGTTTTAGCTGCACCATGCATCATTGGCGCTGTGCCTATCCCAGCCTCATTCGAAAAAGCGGCTCTTCTCGCTCCTGTTATGATCAAAGCTCCAAGCGCACCTCCTAAGGCTGCATCTGCTGTAAAAGCATCTTTAAGGATTAGTGCAAGTGATGGGATCACCTCACTTATATTCAATATCAGAATCAGTATTATGCTTCCTACATATAGCACGACCATTGAGGGAACGAGCTTGGCAGCTACACTTCCAATCCTTGTTATTCCTCCAAAAATCACCAGCGCTACAATGATGGAGATAATTGTTCCTATTGAAAGGTTCAAATAGAAAGATTCTGCGGCAATCCCATTTGGGATTAATACCACATCTTTGATAGCATCGATTGTTTGATGAGTTTGAAATACAGGAGTAGCTCCAAATGAACCAACCACAGCAAAGAAAATCGCCAGCGGCATCCATTTTTTCCCGAGCCCTTCCTGAATGAAATACATTGGGCCTCCCTGAATTTCGCCATTGGAATCTTTGCCCCGATACATCACTGAGAGGCTACAAGTAAAGAATTTTGTAGCCATGCCTAGAAATGCACTTACCCACATCCAGAAAATAGCTCCAGGGCCTCCTGTGGCAATGGCAACAGCAACTCCGCTGATGTTTCCCATGCCTATGGTAGCAGCTAGCGCACCAGATAGCGCCTGAAAGTGATTGATTTGTCCTGGGTCATCTTTGTCGTCAAATTTTCCTCTAAGGACGTTAATTGCATGTCCTAGATACCTAAAGGGTAGGAATCCTGAATAAATCATGAAAAAGGCACCCCCGCCAAGTAATAAAACAAGTAGGGGTGGTCCCCAAACAAAACTAGCTGCAGATTCAAAGAAATGCTCTATAGTTTTTATCATGGTTCGTTCTTGTTTAAAGGACTTATGGTATCAGGAGTTTTATTTAGGTGCAATAACATGCTACTTCTCACCCTTTTGAGACAAGAAAAACCAGAATTTAAAAATAAAAGATTTGAGTTTTTAGAAAACAAAAATTATGCTCTATACCAAACTCTTAGTAGCTGGTACCATTGAGAACTTGACTCTCCTCCAGTCCAAAGCTCAGTATCCTGACTTCCTTCTTCATTGCTATCGTGAATATTGGGTAAAACCACGGTCTCAATATTGAGAACTTCAATATCACGATTTTCATGAATCCATTGATTGAGTTTGGCGGTTACTTCGTCGAAGTGCTCAACTTTTCCAGACTTGAACATCCCCCCTTTGCTCTTTTCCGGAACAAAATCCTTTACTGAAATAGACATAATTGTAGTTAAATGTTTGGTTGAATTTAATCAAATATTTGATCAAACAAGATTGTTATGATTGAATGCATTATTTTGAATTGGCATTATTTCTGGTCTTGATAACTTTAGAAACAAATTGTGAAGCTATGTGTAGAGTATACTTAATCATTTTTCTTTTGGCGCAAATCATCTTGACCGGGTGCCAGACTGGCAAAAAGGCTCTTGAGCAAGGCGATTATGACCTAGCTGTCTCTCAGTCTATCAAAAGACTAAAATCCAATGGAGACAGTAAAAAAGCAAGATCGACGCTACGCAAAGCATATAAGCTGGCTTTAGATGTACATATCGATAATATAGCGCGAGCTGAGGCCTCATCTGACTCATTCAAATGGGAGCAAATGACTTCCAATTACCAATCTATCAACAATCTCTACGAAGCAATAAGAAGATGTCCGTCATGTTTGGAGCTGGTGCCTGATCCATCTCGATACGATCGTGAACTTGCTGAATCTCAGCAAAAAGCGGCAGAGGTTCGATATGGACTAGGAGTTGAGGCGATGAAAAGAAAACAATTTCGTAAAGATGCTTTAGAAGCTCATAGACATTTTGAAATAGTCAGACAGCTGGTACCTCGGTATAAGGATATAGAAGATAAGCTGTCAGAGTCGCTCTACTTTGCGACGCTCAAGGTGGTGGTGAAGCCAATACCAAGCCCCGGCAGGTTACTGGAAGTGAAACATGAGTTTTTTGTCAATAAGATCAATGAGTATTTGCATCACGAACCCATCAATAAGTACGTGAGGTTCTACACTCCTCAAGAAGCAGAAAACCAACGATTAGAATTTGTCGACCATGTCATAAAAATGGAATTTGATGGATTCTCTCTTGGCAATATTTTTCAAAACAATACTGAAAAGGAGGTGTCAAGAGATAGTGTGAAGATCGCGACCAAAGATGGTGAAGATATTTATGGTACTGTAACTGCCTCATTGAAGATCACAGAGGTGTCAATCTCTGGAGGCGGTCAACTTGATTTTAAAATCATGGATAATGATACACGCAAAGTAATTACCCAAGAGAAGATGCCTAGCGAATATGTATGGACAGCTAGTTGGGCAACTTTCAAGGGGGATAAACGCGCACTTAGTACGGAGGAGTTAGCTATGACTAAGCGATCACAAGTCTCAGTACCTCACCCACAAGTCATGTTTGAGGAATTTACGGCACCCCTTTATGATCAGGTAGTCAGCAAAATCAGAAATTACTATAGGAGGTATTAACCTCCTTTTTTCTGCCAGTTATCTCTCAAAGTAATGGTTTGGTTGAAAACCAAATCTTCGTTTGTGGAATCTTCATCAACCCTGAAGTACCCTACACGCTCGAATTGAACCTGATCTCCGACCTTGGCGGATGCTAGCGAATTTTCAAGCACAGCTTTGGTATTGATATTGAGTGAATCAGGGTTAAGGTGATTTTTAAAATCATCATCAATATCATTTAGATTTTCTGTCTTGAATAATCTATCATAGAGACGAATCTCTGCATTGATTGCATCATTGGCGGATACCCAACCCAGAGTTCCCTTTACCTTCTTACCCGAAGTGTCTTGCCCACTTTTGGTATCAGGGTCATATTCGGCATAAATCTCTTCAATCTCTCCGGAATCGTTCTTTTTGAAGCCAGTACACTTTATGATATAGGCATACTTAAGACGTACTTCTCTATCTGGACCTAATCGATACCATTTTTTAGGGCTTGGGGGATCTTCTTTGAAGTCTGCCCTGTCTATAAACACTTCTCCAGAAAATGAAAGTTCTCTTGTTCCTGCCGATTCATCTTCAGGGTTATTGACAGCAGTAAGTGTCTCTGTCTTTCCTTCCGGCCAATTGGTAATGATTAGTTTGACAGGATCTAAAATACCCATCACGCGATTGCTTTTTTTGTTTAAATCTTCCCGCACTGCATGTTCGAGTAAAGCAACGTCGATGATGCCGTCTCGTCTCGCAACGCCTATTTTTTCCGCAAATGTTCTGATGGATTCTGGAGTGAATCCGCGTCTTCTTATGCCTGAGATCGTAGGCATTCTAGGATCATCCCATCCTGAAACGTAGTTGCCTTCGACCAATTCCAATAGCTTTCTTTTGCTGACTACTGTATAGCTCAAATTCAACCTTGCAAATTCGATTTGTCTGGTCGGATAGATTTCTATTTCTTTTAGAAGCCAATCATAAAGTGGTCTGTGAACCTCAAACTCAAGCGTACAAATCGAATGGCTAATTTTCTCGATACTATCAGATTGTCCATGGGCAAAATCGTATGTTGGGTAAATACACCATTTGTCTCCTGTCCTATGATGGCTGACATGCTTGATTCTGTATAGAATAGGATCCCGCATGTGCATATTGGGGGAGGACATATCTATTTTGGCTCGGAGTACCTTTTCACCATTTTGGTACTTACCTGCTTTCATTTCCTCAAGGAGTTTCAGGTTTTCCGCCGGAGTTCTTTCTCTATATAAGCTATGCTTACCAGGAACCGTTGGCGTGCCCTTAATCTTGTTGAATTCTTCCTGACTTAGGTCGTCTACATATGCACTGCCTTTGTTGATTAGAATAATGGCGTACTCGTATAATTTGTCGAAGTAGTCAGATGTGAAAAACTCACCATCCCATTTGAAACCCAGCCATTCAACATTATTGCGAATTGATTCTACATATTCTTCGCTTTCTTTCTCCGGATTTGTATCGTCAAATCTCAGATTGCACTTGCCGCCGTACTTTTCCGCTAAACCAAAGTTTAGACATATGGATTTTGCATGACCGATGTGAAGGTAGCCGTTGGGTTCGGGAGGAAACCTTGTCTGGATAGCGGTATGTACACCATTCTTTAATTCGTCCTCAACAATTTGCTCTATAAAATTCAAAGAAGGTCTTTTTTCGCTTTCCATACAATTGATATCAAAAATTTGAAGGCACAAATAAAAGGAGTTTTTCCGTCAGAATTCAGACAATTTGGGATAAACGAAAGGCCTAAATGATAAGAAGCAATTAATCCTTTACCTTCGCAGAAAAAATTGATTAGAATAATGAAAAATTTAGGTTTATTAATAATTACCGCCTTGGTCGTAGTGGGTGTTAGTTGTAATGAAAAGGCATCACTAGCTGCAGTAAGTTTGACTACATTGGAAGATAGTGTGAGTTACAGCTATGGAACTCGAATTGGTAACGATATTGTGAGAAACAAGCTGGAAGGTATTCAACCAGATGCGCTTGCTCAAGGAATTAAAGATGCAATGGCAAAGGATATCAAGTTAACAGATGCCGAGATGAGAGCTTGCTTTGAAGCATTTGATAAAATTGCTAAGGAAAAGGCAGAAGTACGAAACGAAGAGTTGTTGAAGTTGGGCGAGGAGCTTTTAGCTTCTAATAGTGCACGTGAGGACGTTGTAACTACAGAGTCGGGTCTTCAGTATAGAGAGCTTGTAGCAGGGACAGGAGCAAATCCTACTTCTGTGGATCAAGTGACGGTTCATTACACAGGAAAACTTGCTGACGGTACAGTATTTGATAGTTCTGTTGAGCGTGGAGAGCCTGCTACATTCGGATTGAATCAAGTAATACCAGGATGGACTGAAGGTCTTCAGTTAATCAAAGAAGGTGGAAAAGCTGAGTTGGTAATTCCTTCTGATTTAGGTTACGGGCCAAGAGGTTCAGGTGGACAAATTCCACCAAATTCAGTATTGATATTTGAAGTAGAATTGATCTCTATAGGAGGATAATTCTAATTAGAAAGAATAAGCGAAAACGTCTTTCTCTTTGTTGAGAGAGACGTTTTTTTTGTTTTAAACCAGTTGAATAACTTTCTAAGTCGTTCAGCTTAGCTGATCAGCATCAAACTGGAATGGGAGCAACTGTTTCACATCTCCTATCACAATATAGTCTCCTTCTTTTTTCTGCATGAGTACTCTGATAGGGGTTTCCTGAAGGCTTGCATACTCAAGCATTACCTGTCTGCAACTGCCACAGGGAAAAGCGTCTGCCAGTTCATTCTTTTCATTTTGAGCTAAAACCACTATTGTTTTCAGAGCTGCTTTTGATTGAGATTTTGCAGCAAATAGTGCAACCCTTTCTGCGCAAAGTCCTGACGGGTAGGCTGCATTTTCCTGATTGTTTCCTGTTGTTATCTTATCGTTCTCATCCTTTACAGAACTTCCAACTAGGAAATTGGAATATGGTGCGTGCGCATTGAGCATGGCTGTCCTAGCCTCATTGATTAAGTCTTGATCCTCACGACTCAGTGCTTCGAAGGTTGATATTTCGTATGGAATCGTAAGACTATTCACTTGGTTATAGGAAAGAAGGTCTATAGGATAGTATTTGATCGAAGAAATCGAGTCCGGCAGATGGATAAATAACTAGCGCAAATGCCATTCCATAAATTGCTCCATAGAGGTGAGCTTCATGGTTGATATTGTCGCTCATATTTTTCCCTTGATAGTATGAGTAAACAACGTACAGTGTTCCGAGTATAAACCCTGGAAGACAAAGAAACCCATATAGACAGATGTCATTTAGCGGGAAATATAGGATGCTAGCAAAGACCAATGCTGAGACAGCACCTGAAGCTCCTAAACTGTTATAGCCTGGATTACTCTTGTTTTTGATAGCTACAGGTAAGTCAGAAACTATAATGGCAGAAACATAGAATAGTACGTAAACTATTGTAGACATGCCGCCTAAAAGTTGGCTAAAGACTTCTTCCACCAAACTCCCAAAGAAGTAGAATGTGAACATATTAAAACCTAGATGCACATAGCTTCCGTGGAGAAACCCCGATGAGATTAATCGGTAATATTCGTTTTTGTGAAAGACTTTATAAGGATTCATCAATCCCTTTTGGTACATCTCAGCATTATTAAATGCAGCTAAGCTGATCGCAACCGTTACGATAATGATAATGAGGGTTATTGACAATGACATTAAGATTCTCTGTTCATAAGTGAGGAGGCAAATTGAGCAAGGATATTTTTTCCTTCTTCATCAGCGTCCAATTTATCTAATAATTCGAACGATTGATCAAAGTACTCATTCATTTTCTCCTCTGTTATTTTCTTTATCCCGATTTCGTCATAGATAGATTTCACAGACTGTACTTTCTCTGCAATGTCAAAGTCTTTGCGACCCAGCCAATCTTCAAGAGTCTTTTTTTGATCCGCATTTGAAAGACTGAGAGCGTTGATCAATAGATATGTTTTCTTATTTGATGCGATATCTCCGCCGACCTGCTTTCCGAATTTAGATTGATCTCCATAAACGTCTAGTAGATCATCCATGAGCTGAAATCCGATTCCCATACTGACGCCTATTTGATGAATTTTCTTTCTTTCACCCTCCGAAAAGCCTGCCATTAAAGCTCCAAGTTCCAAGCTGAATCCAAGAAGGACAGCTGTTTTCAAGCGAATCATTTCAAGATATTCGTTAACAGATACGAAATCTTGCGTTTCAAAATTCATGTCTATCTGCTGGCCTTCACAAACCTCCACCGCACAAGTATTAAATAACCTAAGCGCATCAGGTAAGTGTTCAGAGTTAAGTGTAAGCATGAGCTCGTATGCCTTTACGAGCATAGTATCTCCACTTAATATTGCAACATTGTCGTTCCATTTTTCATGAACCGTAGGTTTTCCACGTCTTAGAGGAGCCTTGTCCATGATGTCATCATGCATAAGGGTGAAATTGTGAAATACTTCTACTGCTAGTGCGGGTCGTACAACTCTTTCTACATCCTTTCTCTTCAGCATGTAACCTAAAAGTACCAATAGCGGGCGCATCCGTTTTCCGCCCAAAGACATGATGTAGGTTATAGGATCATATAGGTTTTCAGGTTGAGTGCCATAATGAAGCTGATCAATTTCGCTTTTAATTAGAGCTTGAAGTTCGGATATGGATTTCATTGACTTTGTTTAGATCGCAATCTTAACAAAAACTAACTATTCGGACAGTTGTTAGAATTCTATCTTGTAAATTTTCAGAAGCGATTATTCATTATATCAGCAACAAACAGATAGTTGTACTAATAACCTTGGATAACGTGCTTGACTTTAGCGTTTTCTAATTTACATATGAATAGATCTGTTTTAATAATTTTTTTGTTTCTCTCTTCGCTAACTCTCCATTCTCAGGAGAAGTTCCCACTGTTAAGCAGTCCGTCAGAATTGAAGACGCTAGTTGGGTTTATAGAAATTAAGGTCGAATATGAGCGACCCTCAGCAAGGGGGAGGAAAATTTTTGGTGGACTGGTTCCGTACGACAAGGTCTGGCGAACTGGAGCTGGAAGAAATACACTTATTAGCTTTTCAACTCCTGTGATCATCTCAGATAAGGAGATCGCTGCTGGGACTTACAATCTACTTTCAGTGCCAGGAAAAGAACGATGGGAAATCATTCTCAATAACGATACTACACTTTGGGGAACTTATAATTATGATTCATCCTGGGATGTGACAAAGTTTAGTATTCCAGTAGAGGATGAGTCGATATATTTTGAAACCATGACCATCAGTATAGATGTGACACCATATGATGCTGTGCTACATCTAATGTGGGGAAACGTACACATTAAGTTCGGGATAGAGACACAGACAGATAAAGCGGTGGGAGAGTTTATTGCCGATTCTTTGCAATCAGGGCTGAGTTTAGATGCGCGAGATTATTTCAGCGCAGCAAACTATTTGTTTATGAAAAATGAGAGACTTGAGCTTGCTTTGGAGCTGGTAAGTAAGAGTTTGGAGCTTCAGGAAGCAGGGTACGCTTATGGTCAGCAAGCTGAACTCCTTAATAGTCTTGATAGAAAAAAAGATGCATTAGCTGTTGCTGAAAAAGGAAGGCTTTGGGAATTAAGAAATGGAATGGACGGGAAGTATTTTGAGAAACTTATCTTAAAACTAGAGGGGCAATAAAACTAGTTTATTTCCATTCCTATTGTAATCATCAGTCTTCGGTACCAGATATCATATTTAGCTTCAATTGGGTTACCAAATAAATCAGGCTCAAGGGTACTTCCATTCGTATGTTGAAAGGTGTGACTTATTGAATATACCCACCTCAGATTTTTTCTTGCAGCCATTACTACTCCTATACCAGGTTGAATAACTACTCCACCTGAGTGGTTATCAGTGAAAAATTGATTTACAGGTTTACCATACCCTAGCTTCATGTCAGCGAATAACCTGCTTTTTCTATCATTGATATAGTATCGTCCAAACCCATATAAGGTCATAAAGTCGTTCTGTAGAAATAGCCCGCCAACAGATGCTGTGTGCGATTCATATCCTATTCCCAATCCGGCTGCATATTTCTTTGCAAACCTATGTCCTATTGCACCATTCATTTGCCCTGAAAACTCATAGTTAACACCAAGACCACCACTTAAGAAAAGGAAGGTCTTGCTAATGTAATGGTATCTACCCCCTGGGTAAATGACCACTTCATCAGGACCCTTAATCTCTTGGATATAGCTCATTGGAACGTGGATGGTGTCAGTTGTGTTTAAGCGGAAGTCTATTTTTTCATCCTTGGTTCCTAGCTGCTTGCCTATAAGAATAGAACCATCTTTGCCATAGATCAGACTTGTACTTATCCATTCGGCCTCTTGACTTTTACTCGAATAAAAGCCATTGACGAGTTTATTGATAAGTCTTCCTTGGCTCCATCCTAAGAATGGAGTCAAGGTTGAGATCGTGATTGTTGAAAAAAAGATTAATCTTAAGATGAACTCTTTTTTCATTGGGAGGAGCTTAGGCAAGCATTGATTTAACTACGTATTTGATCAGAACTGAACGGTGCTGATGTGATTGTACGTTCCAGCTATTTCGTATTGACTCAAGCCATTTGGTCCTGCAATAAGAAGAATATTGTCCTTAGTAGGGTGCTGCAATACATCGTACGCTGGGATATCTTTTACCCACTCTACAAACTTCAATTCTTTCGGGTTAGTTGCATCAAAGATTTTGAATCCATTTTCACCCTCCCCCACATATACTTTTTCATTTATCTCAGTCAAACCATAAGGACTAATCATCTGAAACTCTTGCAGGGCAAATGGTTGTTCAATATTTTCAATGTCTAATACTACAAGTGCATTTTCATCACCAGGACACTCGGCAAAGTCACCAGTCCTTAAAGTAACATAAGCAGCTCCATGCTCGGTTGGGTATACAGGGTCGCATGAGGTTGCATGCCAAAATGAAGAGACCCATAATGGATTGAATGGATCAGAAACGTCCATGACCGACATTTCACTTCTGGCTCCAATAAATAGATGGTTTCCCTGAGGGTAGATAGTCTCCATCTCCGATCCTACGTTTTGAGAGTAGATTTTGTCAAAAGAACTTGCTTCAAGTACTGTGAGGTTACTTCTACTAATCACATAGACATGACCTTCGTGCTCAACTACTCTATTGACAGAGCCGATATTGCTAGAGCTGTTGCCTGCAAAAGAAGCAGGTACTGCAGATGGAGGAATGAGATTATTTGTATAATCGTAAAGAACCATATAGCCATCTCCATTATTTAGATGATTATATACATCATCGTCCTTATTGATTTTTTCTGTTACCATTTTAAAGTCGAAACCAAGTAGTGTTTCGCCAGAGTTGTTCTTAATTTCTTCTGAAATAGCATTTTCTGCACGACTAACCAGAACGGGCTGTGTGGGGTTGGATATGTCTATTTTCAACATATCATAGTAGCTTTCAGCATAGAGCAAGTTGTCCCTGAGATAAAACTCCTTATTACCCGGAATTCGAATAAAAGCCACATTGTATGGAGCAGCAGGATTTTGATTATTGATCACATGAATGCCTTCATTTTCCTCACCTATCAATAAATAATCAGACGAAACGAAGATTTTTCCCGGATTTACCAAAGCACTCGAGCCCTCAACTAGAGGCATGCTTCTAATAGCATCCATGTTACCATAGTAGGCAGTTCCTTTGTTGTATGTTACAGTAACGTCAGCATCGTCTTCAATGCATGATTGGAGCACAATTGCTCCCATTAAGAATAAAAAAAGAGGTTTTAGAGCGGATAGTTTCATCTTGGCAGATTTAGGGTTTTGTTTACAAATTATCTAGTTATCCTGACACAGGATGTATCATAAACGTTGCAATGGCAAAAACCTTGCCTAATAATCATCATCTTCCTCAGGCGCATCTGGAATCGAAAACATACTGCTCAGTAAATCCTTGAACTGCATTCCTTGTTCCAAATGATGCTTGCTCAACATACTATACTCCGCTAATCCATGAAGGGCGAATTCCATAAGAAATAGTTTGAACTCTTTTTCCTGTTTCCCATTCGTGTTTTCAACCAACTTCTCCAGCCCCGGAATTTGCATTAGCTCTTTCTCATACTCGGCCAAAGTATAGTTGTTGACTATATCCACCATGTTGCCGTCACCAAACCAATCCGTAATGGGCTTGTATGGGTTCTTACCATCCTTGCTTTTTCTTATTTGTTCCGGATCAGGAAAGTAGTTTGTAAATTGACTTCTAATAGCCTTTCCCACAAGGTTTTGTGCCACTATACCAGGACCCTCTTGTTCACCTTCATACACAAGTTCTACTTTTCCAGTGATGGCTGGGATGACACCCGTGAAATCAGAGATTCTTGCAAATGTCGTTTTTTCCGCAGATTTGAGTAATCTAAGCTCTGCAGCACTTATCAAGGTTTTATAGGCTGAGATAGTCAATCGTGCGGATACACCACTTTTGGCATCTACATATTCACTTTCTCTGGCTTCAAAGGCGATCTGTTCGATCAAGTCCTTCATAAGGTCGAAGACCACTATTTTCTCCTTTTGAGCAGGCTCTAGTTTGGCTTCCTGCTGAGTAATTCGCTTGCCAACTTCTATCGATTTAGGGTAATGAGTAATAATCTGACTATCTATTCTGTCTTTCAAAGGAGTGACGATGCTTCCTCTATTCGTATAATCTTCAGGGTTTGCCGTAAACACAAATTGAATATCAAGAGGTAGTCTTAGTTTGAAACCCCTAATCTGAATATCACCTTCCTGCAGTATATTAAAGAGAGCGACCTGAATTCTGGCTTGAAGATCGGGCAGCTCATTAATTACGAAAATGCTTCTGTGGGATCTAGGAATCAGACCATAATGAATTACTCTTTCGTCGGAGTATGGCAGTTTAAGACTTGCTGCTTTGATAGGGTCTACATCACCAATCAAATCGGCAATGGTGACGTCAGGTGTTGCCAGCTTCTCTGTATATCTTTCAGAGCGATGTACCCAGTCTACTTTAGTATCGTCCCTATGCTGGCTTACCTCATCCTTTGCAAACCTCGATAGTGGCTGCAGAGGGTCATCATTCATTACAGAACCACTGACGATTGGTATATATTCATCCAAAAGATGAGTCATCATTCTGGCAATCCTTGTTTTAGCTTGCCCCCTTAGTCCCAGAAAGTTGATGTTGTGTTTGGCTAGAATAGCTCGCTCAATATCCGGAATGACAGTGTCTTCATAACCCCAGATCCCTTCAAAAACGTTTTCCTTATTGGAAATCTTCTTAATTAAGTTTTTTCTAAGCTCATCCTTAATCGAAAGCTGAATGTAGCCCGCTTGTTTAAGCACACCCAGAGTTCTTATTTGCTTTAACTCTTCAGCTGTCAGTAGATCGTATTTTTTCATCAATATTTTATATCAGAGGTTCTTTCTTCGGTTTCTTCTGTAGTCTTCAAAGATTAGATCACCTAACCCTTTCAAACTACTGTAATAAGCATTCCCGTTGTTGACTTGTGTAAACTCTTGGACGAACTGCTTCAAATAGGGATCGGAGGCAATCATGAAAGTAGTAATGGGAATATTGATCCTCCTGCACTGTGCCGCGAGGTTCAAGGTTTTATTCATGATTTTCGGGTCAAGACCAAAGCTGTTTTTGTAATACTTGATCCCTTCTTTCAGGCAGGTAGGTTTGCCATCCGTAATCATAAAGATCTGCTTGTTCTTATTTTTTCTTCTCCTGAGCAAATCCATCGCAAGCTCCAGCCCTGCAACTGTATTGGTATGATAAGGACCTACGTTGAGGTAGGGTAGGTCTTTGATTTCTATTTGCCATGAATCATTGCCAAATACAATGATGTCTAGCGTATCCTTTGGGTATTTCTTAGTAACGAGCTCAGCCAAAGCCATGGCAACTTTTTTTGCCGGAGTAATCCTGTCTTCTCCATACAAAATCATAGAGTGACTGATGTCGATCATCAGTACAGTAGAAGTTTGAGTTTTAAATTCTTTTTCTCTTATAGAAAGGTCATTTTCGGTAAGCATAAAGTCCCCAAAACCATGATTGATTTGTGCGTTTCTTAGGCTTTCGGTTAGTTCAATTTGTTCCGGTGAATCTCCAAATTGAAACTCTCTGAAATCGGTACCCGTCTCATCTCCAGCACCAGATTGATTTGTTCTATGAGAACCTTTCCCCGATTTTTTTAACTTTCCGAAGATCTCCTCCAGCGCACTTTTGCGTATTTTCTGTTCGCTTTTTGCGGTGATTTTGAATTCACCTTTTCCCTCATCATCCATGATATAACCCTTACTCTTCAGATCATCGATGAAATTCCCAATCCCATAGTCGGACGAGCTTAAGTTATATTGCTTGTCGAGATTAGTTAACCAGCTTAGAGCCTCACTTACATTTCCTGAAGTAATAGTCAAAATTTGAGTGAAGATATCAAGTAAGTTCTCGAACAGCGACTTTTGAGGGTCTTTGTCGGGAATATACTCCGTAAATCTATGTCCGATCATGGATAAGCCTAATTGTTAGGATTGTATAACTAAAAGTAGGCAAGAATGATTTCGTGAAATAGTACTTCTCTATCTTTTATGCAGAATATTCTCTTCTGCCATCCCAACAAAAAGGCATGAGATATTAAATGCTCAACATTATTAAGGGTAGCTAAGCTTTCAAAAATCGGGAATTACTTTATGAAGTACTCTGCAATAGGGAAGACAGTTAAGCCTTTTGTTTTTTTGGCATTGTGCCAAAAACGTAATCCCAAAGAGGTGACGAAACGCCAAAGGCTCTATCATCATCCTTATAATGATGAATTCCATGATGTACCCATAGAACTTTGAACATATTATTGGGAGGGCGATAGGCATGTACCATATAATGAACTCCCAGATATGCCGCGTAACCCATCAAAAAACCAGGTAGAAAACCGTAAACTAAACCTCCCATTAAGAATTTAAACAAGAGATAGAAAAGAAATGAGAGCGCTAAACTCAATGGAGGCGGCATAGCCAAGCGATCTTTGTCTTTTGGATAATCATGATGTACGCCATGAACAGTATATGCAAACTTCTCTTGAGAAGGAGTATGTGGCTGAAGATGAAAAACGAATCTGTGCATCACATATTCGAGTAAACTGAAACTCAATAAGCCCGCTATGAAAAGCACTGGGATATAACTTGCCGATACAGCTGAATCTACTATTCCGAAATAAATAAGACTTCCTGAAATGAAGCTAAAAATAATAAGTGGGATAGAGATGTGAGTTCTAGTAAGTTTTTCAAGGACAGGGTTTGAAAATAATTGTCTAGATCCTCTTAGATGTGGTTTGTTTTTCAGTTTCATTGCCGAAATGATGCTGGTAAATAAGATGTAATTATGACTGTATTAAAATCAGATAACGTGAAAAGACTTTGCATGGTTCTCTGCCAACGTTTTTTTGTAAAGTTGCTCATAAATAGGCAAAATATTACTTAGATCAAATTCTTTAGCTCGATCCAATGCTCCTTTCTTAAATTTTTGAAGATTTCGATCATCTAATATATGACAAGATTTTTTCGCCATAGTTTCCACATCTCCAACATCACAAGTAAATCCTGATATGCCATCCAGATTTAATTCTGGTAAACCTCCTGCATTTGTTGATACTACTGGTACTTCGCATGCCATTGCTTCTAGAGCAGCCAGTCCGAAGCTTTCTTTTTCTGATGTAAGTAGAAAAAGATCACAAACAGAGAGTACTTCTTCCACGGCCTCCAATTTCCCCAAAAACCTTACGTCTTCCAGTTCTATGCATTCACGGCACATTTCCTCGGCCATGTGTCGCTCTGGTCCATCGCCTACCATTAGAAGTTTTGCTGGTACGACTTGCCTCACTAATTTGAAAATTTGCATCACATCTCCGACCCTTTTTACCTTTCTAAAGTTGGATGTATGCACGATTAATTTTTCCCCACCGGGGCAGATTGCCTTTTTAAAATGATCCTTTTTTTGCTTGCTAAATCGCTTTAGGTCAATAAAATTTGGAATCACTTCGATTTCATTGGTGATTTTGAAGTGATCGAATGTATCTTTTCTTAAGTCCTGAGATACTGCCGTGACCCCATCAGATTCATTGATAGAGAAAGTAACGACGGGTTCATATGTGGAATCTTTTCCAACGAGGGTGATATCAGTCCCGTGAAGTGTCGTGATGAAAGGAATTGAAATACCTTTCGATTTTAGTATCTGCCTGGCCATATAAGCAGCTGAGGCATGCGGTATGGCGTAGTGGACGTGCAATAGGTCGAGTTTTTCATGCTCCACCACATCCACCATTTTACTTGAGAGCGCAAGCTCATATGGAGCATAGTCAAACAAAGGGTACGATTTGACTGATACTTCGTGGTAAAAAAGGTTCTCACTGAAGAAGTCCAGTCTAGTCGGCTGAGAGTAGGTAATAAAATGAATCTGATGACCTGCTTTGGCAAGTGCCTTACCAAGCTCAGTGGCCACCACACCACTTCCACCATAGGTGGGATAGCAAACTATTCCTATTTTCATATCTTATCGCAAAGCTAACGCAGAACGATCAAGCCTCACCATTAGTTCATCCATTTTGAAAGAATTGCATCGTATATGACATCTTGAACTCTTGAACGGATATCCATTTTGTTTAGTTTATAGTTATTGGCATTGGGGTAAACTCTATTGGATAAAAAGACAAAAACCAAGTCGTATTCCGGGTCTACCCAAACCATCGTTCCAGTAAATCCGGTATGGCCAAAGCTGCTGTAGGAGACATGCTCAGAAGCATTGCTTACTTTCTCTCCTCTTTTGTCCCAGCCTAGCCCTCTTCGGTTTCCGCGGAAATATTGGTCGTTGAAGTAGGCTATGGTTGATGGTTTTAGATACTGAATGCCACCGTATTCTCCATTTTGGGCGATCATTTGCAGCAGAATGAGTAGATCATGTGCATTGGAGAATAGGCCTGCATGACCAGCAACACCTCCAAATACAACTGCATTTCGATCGTGAACCTGTCCCCAGACTTGCTCATTTCTAAAATAATAATCGTATTCTGTGGGCGCTATTTCAAAACGGGCGACTCCATGATTGATCGGATTGAATTGTAGCTTTTCCAACCCAAGATCCGAATAGAAGTTTTCTTGAAGGAATGATTCCATCGTTGTGTCAGCTAAAGCCTCTACCAATTGATGCAAGATCATAAAACCAATGTCAGAATATCTATAACCGGGAATGCTATCGTAATTAATCAAAGGGGAATGCAGAATCCAGTTTTTCAAAGAGTCCTGAAGTACAACATTGGGTTTGGTTCCGTAAGACCTTCTATCATTAATCTCATCCTCTTTGGTCTCATAATAAAATGTCTCCATTTGATCATCTCCACCAAGGGTTCTTTTCCAAAATGGGGAGTAAGAAACCAACCCAGCATTGTGAGATAACAATTGCCTGACGGTGATTTGAGATTTGTTTGATGACTGATATTCCGACAGATAAGCGGATACGGCTGAGTCTAGATTGATCAACCCATCTTCATATAATTTCATTACGGCCAATAGTGTTGCCGTTACTTTTGTAACTGATGCGAGATCGTAAATCGTATTTTTTTCCACGGCAATGAGGCTATCATAAGTCAAATAGCCAAAGCCTTCTTCCAATACAATAGAGCCATCGAGGGTAATTGCGAGCTGGCAACCTGGCGTACTACCTGTTTTGATTGCTTCGGTAATGATCTCCTTTATTTTGAATCTTGCCTCATCGTCTAATCCGGTAATGTCCGGAGGCGTATAGCCAAGAATGTCCAGTCCTGTGATGGGTTCGTTTGTGTAATGGTCATAGATCGATTTTTCGATTGGGAAACGCCCTTTGGCCTCTTCAACACCAAAAATAAGTTGGGGGAGTAGGTAGCTATACATTTCATTTTGAAGAGAAGTGAAAAGAGCAGCATCAAACTGAGTACCATGTGTAAGGCCCCTGGAGTAGGTACCAAGGAAAATTATTTTTCTGTCGTCATCTAATTTGGGGATATCACTTTGGGCAATATTATCGATTATGATTGGGGACTTGCTTTGAAGAATGTCCCTCTCAGAAGTTATCAAGTAGGTATACTTGCTAAGCATCCACGCCATTCGTCCCATAGGCTCGTTGGTCAGGAGACACACTGTATCACTTTTTATAGGTAGAACTCCCGTGTTTTTTTGTAGCGGAACGATAGAAGCACGACTTATCCGAACTGCTAATCGATTTGGCAGTCTGGTTTTGGTTGTACTTTCATACGTAGTGTACTTATTTAGAATACTGAATTTGATATTGTCTTCAAGAGGAGCTAAATCAACGCGTTTACCATGACGGCCTATTGCATGATCAGTTGTGTTGATATTTTGGATATCTGTAGCCCAATACCTGGGAGTCTCAAAAAGCTTTAGGAATTCCTTTTTCTTTTTCAATGAATTGAATGCGATTCTATCATTTCGCACGAAATACTTTGAGTCATATTCGGCGATCTTTTGCAATATGCCATGATGAGATTGATGCGACTCTGATGTTTTCGGTAAAACCATGTAGCTGATTCCCTGACTTTTTCCAAAAGCTTTCAAAAAGTCGAAATATTCCTTTAGAAGTTCTTCACTCCTGATTGTAGAGAGAGTATTTAGTGAAGGTAAGTTTGGTGCATCCTCAGGAGTTGGATTAAGTCTTTCGTCTAGTTGTATTGCCAATGAGGGGATGGATTCTCTGTTGAAAATGTAAGATTCGTAAGCTTCAAATGGCTTGGAAAAATATACAGCCCCGTATTTATTTATGGTATTCTGATCTACTTCATTTAAATCCGCACCGTTGTTTATTCTGAGCCAGACTAGCTGATTTATTTTTTGAGCAGCAGAGGATACATTATAAATACTGTCAACTTTTACTCTGTTTGAAGGAAAAGCTTCGCTGAACAACGAAAAGGTGATCAATATTGTGAATATGAGAAACCGCATTAGGCCAAATCTCTTAACTTTGATCCAATCAAAGAAGTGATGTTAATGTTTAATGTTTTGTTTTCGACCAACTAAGATTTATTTAGGTTCGTTGTATAAGTAAAACTGTTTTGATTCGCTAAAATTGGATGCTTATGAGATTTACTTCATTCGTTAGATTACCGAAATACAAGAGATTCGATATCACTCCTCGATACTATGATCCTATCAAAGAAGAACTGGCCGAGCGCACTGAGCGAATCAAGGCTGAGATGAATGGGGAAGACCCGGGATATGTGCCGAGTAGGATTACATTTGAGAGGAAAGTAAAACCAATTCCCAGTGCCTCATTTCTTCAGATTACGATAGCGGCAGTGCTGGGATTGGGATTAGTAGGATGGATGTATTTGGGAAATGACATTCTTTATGCGCTATGGGCTATCGTGCCTGTATATCTTTTCTTTAGACTTAGAAAAATGCGGAGAGGCTAATTGATGGAAGATATAGTTCATCTTTTACCTGATAGTATTGCTAATCAAATTGCAGCTGGAGAGGTTGTCCAGCGCCCAGCTTCGGCAGTTAAGGAGATGCTTGAAAATAGCATAGATGCTGGAGCCAAAAATATAAAGCTTATAATAAAGGAGGCCGGCAAAACGCTGATTCAAATAATTGATGATGGCAAGGGAATGAGTGTGACCGATGCTCGGATGAGCTTTGAGCGTCATGCGACTTCTAAAATCCGGACAGCAGATGACCTTTTCAAAATTCTAACTATGGGTTTTCGGGGAGAGGCTTTGGCATCTATCGCTGCGGTTTCTCAAGTGGAGATGAAGACCAAGCGTGGTGTGGATGAACTTGGGGTTTTGCTGAATGTAGAAGCTTCTGAGGTTAAAAAACAGGAGCCTGTTTCGACCAAAACCGGAACTTCGATATCTGTAAAAAATCTTTTCTACAATGTGCCGGCTCGCAGAAATTTTCTGAAATCTAATCCAGTAGAGCTTAGGCATATTACAGACGAGTTTCAGAGAGTGGCACTAGCAAACCCTGAAATAGCCATGATACTAGTCAATGGAGATTTGGAGGTTTTTAACCTGGAGGAAGGAAAGTTATCTCGACGTATCGTACAGCTTTTCGGAAAAAACTATCAACAACAGTTAATTCCATGTCAAGAAGAGACACCTCACCTAAAGGTGACTGGGTATATTGGAAAACCCGAATTTTCGAAGAAAACGAGAGGGGAGCAGTATTTTTTTGTGAATAATAGGTTCGTGAAAAACAACTACCTCAATCACGCGGTTAACACAGCCTACCAAGGGTTGTTGCGTGACGAGTATTACCCATTTTATGTGCTGTTTATAGAAATGGATCCTGTTCATGTCGACATCAACGTACATCCAACCAAAACGGAGGTTAAGTTTGACGATGATCGCATGCTATATGGGATAATCAGCTCAGCGGTTCGTCAGGCACTTGGGTCTTTCAATGTGACGCCATCTTTGGATTTCTCTACGGATGTGAATTTCACTCATTTTATGAGTAATCCAAATTCAGAAGGACGCACGTCTAATGATGATCGAAACTATTCTCAGTTTAAGAATATTGACCGAAATCAGGACAAAGCAAAGAACTGGGAATCTCTTTATGAGATTGCAAAAAATGAAGATGTCATTTCCCCAGAGCAACTTAGGAAGGAGCAAGAGGGTTTGTCGACTGAGAATACGTTGACTTTTTCCAGTGCGATTAATCGTCCTGAAGAGCCCGTAGCTGTTACCGGAGATACTTTGAGGTTGCATGATCAATACCTTATTAGACAAGTGAAGTCCGGTATGGTGATGATTGATCAGAGGGCCGCATTTGAGCGGATACTTTTTGAGCGCTATAAATTAAAATTGAGTAACAAAAGCGGTGCTTCCCAGTCAAGTTTATTTCCTCAGCAGATTTCTTTGAACCCATCGGATTATGCACTCGTTATGGAGATAAAGCCCGAGATTTTGGGGTTGGGTTTTGAGTTTGAGGAGATGGGACAGCAAATGATTGTGATTAAGGGAGTGCCAGCGGAGTTGTCGGGTTGTAATGAAAAAGAAGTTTTCGAGGAATTGTTAGAACAATTCAAGTTTAATAAACATGAGCTTGGTTTGGTGTCTCAGGAAGAAAATCTATGCCAATCTCTGGCGAAGCGTACCGCAACATTGAAATGTAAAAATATGGGTGATGAGGAGGCGGAACGTTTAATTGATCAGCTTTTTGCGTGCGAACAGCCCAATTATACACCCGATGGTAACCCAACTTTTGTGTTAGTAAGTTTAGAAAAGATTAAAACATGGTTTAGCTCATGATGAGAATAACACCTATGGTGAAAAATATCCTGATCATCAATGTGGTGATAGCATTGGTGCAGGGAATTTTGAATTTACCGCTTAATGACTGGATGTCACTGAGAGTGGTTTTTTCTGATGAGTTTGCTCCATGGCAGTTTTTCACTTACATGTGGCTTCATGATACCAATGGATTTTGGCACCTCTTAGGCAATATGTTTGCTGTTTTCATATTTGGCCCAATGATTGAGCAGGCATGGGGAGCTAAGAGGTTTTTGACTTTTTATTTGATCTGTGGAATAGGGGCAGGGGTTCTATATGGTGTTGTAGATTTTGTTGAAAAGTTGCCTTTAAAAAATGATGCTGAGGCTTACATGGCAAATCCAAATCCTGAGGATTTTCGACTTTTTATTCTGGACTACAAGGTACATCCAAAGCATTCCGAGGAACTTATTGGCTTTTCGGATAGATTCTATGAATATCCTGAAAATAGGTCTTTGATAGAAGAAAGTGTGGCTTACGTTCGAGCGGTCTTTAACGCGAATGCGAATGGAAGTATGGTCGGAGCTTCAGGTGCTGTTTTTGGAATACTCATGGCGTTTGGGATGCTTTTTCCGAACACCCAACTCATGCTGCTTTTTCCGCCAATTCCAGTCCGAGCAAAATATATCGTTTTTTTCTATGGTGCGTACGAACTTTATTCCGAATTTAGTCGTAGGCCTGATGACAATGTTGCCCACCTTGCTCACCTTGGAGGCATGCTGATTGCCTTCATTTTAATAAAATATTGGGCCAGAAATGGTAATCGACTTTATTAACACATGTTCAATAGTATAATAGACGATTTTAAGAACGCCTGGAGTAAACCAAACAACGCGGTTGTACAGATTATCATTATCAATGTAATCGTATTCATAGCACTTAATTTATTGAATTTGATTCTAGGAAGATCAAACCCTGAATTGCTAGGAGCTATATTTTCGCGATTTTTCCTTCCAGCCAGCGTTACAAGCTTAATAACCAGACCCTGGACTCTGGTTACCTACTTCTTTACTCATACGGACTTTCGTCATATTCTTTACAATATGCTGTTCCTTTATTGGTTCGGTAAGCTCATTCAGGAATTCTTAGGGTCTAAGAAGTTAATTTCCCTTTTTGTAATGGGAGGTCTTGCGGGAGGAGTCTTCTATATTTTGATATATAATATAGTTCCTTTCTATTCCTCTGGAGCGGAGGTTTCCAGAATGCTTGGTGCTTCCGCAGGAGTATTTGCAGTTGTAGTAGGAGCGGCGGTATTTATGCCAAACTACACCATGTTTTTAATCTTTATTGGACCGGTTAAAATTAAGTATATCGCGATCGTATATGTGCTTTTATCCTTTTTCCAAATCACAGGCTCAAATGCAGGAGGAGAGCTGGCGCATATGGCTGGCGCAGGAATGGGTTTCTTGTATATCACACAGATGAAACAGGGCAATGATATTGGTGCCTGGGTGATCAGTTTTATGAATTGGGTGAAAAGTTTTTTTATAGCGCAACCCAAAATTAAGGTAACCCATAAAGCCAAGAGAACTACCCGAAAGAAAGCAACAGTAGGTGACAATGATCCTTCTAAACCAGATCAGAGTGAAATAGATGCTATTCTTGATAAGATTTCTCAGTCGGGTTATGACAGTCTGAGTAAGGAGGAGAAGCAAAAGCTCTTTAATGCGAGTAAATGATGCTCAAGTCCAATCCATTTTTCTTGCAAAAAATTTGATCTAGTTATATCAAAATTTCGGTTGGCGATGGACTGACATAGGATTTGGCGTAAATTTAGATAATAAGATTACCTTCCTTGTTTATGAAATCGAACATAAGAATAGGTGTGTTTTTGCTATCAACACTTTGCTTTTTTAATAGCTGGGGGCAAAATACTGGAATTGATAAAGAAGAACCCCCAAATCCATCAATGGCAGTTACAATGGGTCTTTTTCAGGGAGGAGGGTCAATTGTTGGAGCCGATATAGATTTGCTGCTTGGCAAGCGATTTGGTATTCAAGCTGGGGGAGGATACCTTGGGCTTGGGGGAGGATTTTTATATCATGTAGGTAAACCTTATAAAATAAATACCTCTGCATTCGCATTTACCGCGTGGCAATTTGGAGCTGGCTCGAAGTTTAGTGGGGCTTATGCGGGACCAAGTTTTATTTTTCGGGCTTTTAATTTTTTATCTATTCAAGGAGGAGGCGGAATTAGAATAGCAAGAAATAACGAAACCTATTCTAGACCTAAAGCAACACCCTATTCACTGAGATTCGCTATTGGGTTCTTTCTTTATAAGAATGAAATCGATTAATTATTTAATATCCATGTTGCCCGCTTTTTCTTAGCTTGATTTAATGTAATTAGAGAAATTTTTCCTGTAAGGCAAATCTAAGTTGGTCAAGGGGATAAGTAGAAGTGGCTTCTTAAGCTGACTTGCTTTTGTTAGCCAGTTGGCCACAAGCAGCATCAATGTCTTTTCCTCTGCTGCGACGTACGTTTACATTGACCCCATTTTTTCTTAGAAAATCCGCAAAAGTTTCAAGCCGGTCTTCTTCAGTGTTTTGATAATCAGCTTCAGCTATTGGGTTATATTCAATGATATTAACTCTAGACGGAATCTGCTTGGTAAACTTCCAGAGGTTTTCGGCATCTTCCAGTTCATCGTTGAAATTGTAAAACAAGATATACTCAAATGTGATCCTGTTTTTTGTCTTTTTATAAAAGTAAAGAAGAGCCTCTTTCAGAGCTTCTAGTGTGTTACTCTCATTGATCGGCATGATCTGATCTCGCTTTTTATCATCCGCTGCATGAAGAGATAGGGCAAGGTTGAATTTCACCTCATCATCTGCGAGTTTTTTGATCATCTTAGCAATACCTGCCGTAGACACTGTGATTCGCTTTGGAGACATATTGAGTCCGTCGGGAGAAGTGATCCGCTCTACGCTATCGAGTACATTTTTGTAGTTGAGAAGTGGCTCTCCCATGCCCATGTAGACAATGTTGGATAGAGGAACGTTAAAGCTCTCCTGCGCTTGCTTATCTATTGCTACGACCTGATCGTATATTTCGCCGGGATCGAGGTTTCGTTTTCGATCCATATAGCCCGTTGCACAAAATTTGCAAGTGAGCGAGCAACCAACTTGAGATGAAACACAAGCTGTCATGCGACCATCCGTGGGTATCAGAACACCTTCTATCAATTCGTCATCATAAAGCTTAAAGGCAGATTTGATAGTGCCGTCATTAGAATGCTGGGAATTATCTATGCTTATGGGTCTAATCTCAAACTCTGCTTGGAGTTTGTCTCTTAGCGCTTTGGAAAGATTGGTCATGTGCTCAAAGCTGTGCGCCGATTTTACCCAAATCCATTCATAAACTTGTTTTGCTCGGAATGCTTTTTCTCCGACCGATAAAAAATATTCTGTAAGTTGTTTAAGGGTGCTTTGACGTATGTCCTTCTTCATAGGTCTTGCAAAGTTATAGTGTTGTATTTGATTTGGAGTGCGGATTCAATGTAGCCGATGAACTTTTACTACAAGAAAAACTTGTAATAGCTGATTGAAAGAATTCAAGGATTGTTTTGGTGAATTAATGTGAACTTAATCAATCCAATATTCTGGGGGTTCGGTTGTGGCATACCAAGAGCAGTCAGCGCAGATTCTAGAGGTGTATGTATATCTGCCTAGTTGTGCAGCATCAACAATTCGAAAGTGACGATTTGCATTAAAAATAAGCCTTTTGAATTAGGTACATAATAAATTGACTAATATC
>JAGDZQ010000002.1:0-5063 GCA_049115715.1 Cyclobacteriaceae bacterium | reverse complement strand
ATGTGTTCTTTATCATTATCAGGCAATAGGCTCAATTCCTGAAACCTTTGCAGCATGCTGGGGTCTTTGAAAAGCTGATCCCCTTCCGTCTCTCCTAAGAGATAACCCACGGTTGTCTTCAGCAATGCCGCTATCTTTTTGGCCACCTCGATAGAAGGTGTCATCTCATCTCGCTCATACCGTCCAATGACAGAAGTTGAAGTGTTAAGCAACTTAGCCAGTTCACCCTGAGACATTTTTTGATCCTTTCTTAGATCAGCTATTTTTTTACCAAAAGACTCCATAAAAAACACTTATAAGAGTTACAAGAACTCTTTATTCTGTTATTATTCAAATATATAAACCTTATGTGAGTCAAAAAAGTCGCATAAGTTTTGAGCTATAACTTGGATAGAGTAGATTTAACCCGAATACGAGTTATTAATCTTTTTTCAAGAAACTTTCATGCCCTACAATCTCAGTTCCTTCCATGAATACTTTGCTGATGTCACCCCACAAGAAACAGCCGCTCTACTTGATCAAATCCTATACGATTTAGTCCGATGCTCTGAGCTGACAGGAGATTATGAAAGCCTGCCTAATAAATACCTGGGCGTGATGGTACTAAGAAATCAGTTTGCCAGTATGGACGAGAACCTGAGAGAGCTATGGAAATAAGTGACATCAAACAGCAGCTCCCCTTGTCCCAAGTCCTGGACTACTACGGATTGAAGCCAGACAAGCACATGAAGCTTCATTGTCCTTTCCATGATGACAAAACGCCAAGCTTTCAAGTCTACTACAAAACCCAAACCTGCTACTGCTTCAGTGCCAACTGCTCCACCAATGGCAAGAGTCTGGACGTGATTGATTTTATTCTTCATATGGAGAAAGGGAGTAAACACGAAGCAATCAAGAAAGCGAAATCAATGATTAGTGGCACGGCCACAGCGAATTTAGAATTAACCAGAGTAGCTGTGTTGACTAAGATGTTCACCTACTTCCAAAATGCTGTTTACAATAGCAAACCTGCCAAAGAGTACATCGAGAGTAGATATTTAGATCATGAAAAAATAGCCATTGGTTATAACAGTGGCCAGTTCCACCATGGGTCACGGCGTGACACCCATTTAATCGACAGCTGCCTAAAGTATGGGTTACTCCTGGACAAGAACCTAACCAGTGCAAGAACAAGAGAAAAAGCTTACAGTCCGTTTGGCAAAGGTTGTATCGTGTTCCCGCTGAAGGATAAACAAGGGCAGATCGTGAGCTTGTACTTTAGGTCGATCTATCCAGACAATAAAGTCCCTCACTTATACCTGAGAGATCGACAAGGACTTTATCCCAACTACCCAAGTCGAGAAGCTCGACACCTAATCATTACTGAGTGTATTATTGATGCAGCAACTCTACTGCAGCAAAAGGACATCACAGAGAAATACGAAATACTGGCACTCTACGGCACAAACGGACTCACTGCAGAACATACGGAGGTCATCAAAGAGCTAAAAGAACTAGAAGAGATTATTTTGTTTTTAGATGGAGACGAAGCTGGAAGAAAAGCAGCAACCAAGTACAAAAAGGTACTCAAAGACCTAAAGCCAAACACCCAAATCCAAATAATAGACACGCCCGAAGGAGAAGACATTAACAGTCTTTTAGATGGGCATAGCTCGAAAATTTTGAGAGAGCTGATTGCCAGTGAAGAAAAAGAGCGATCAGCGGTTAGCGAAAAGCGATCAACCTCTTTAAACACCCAATCGCCTAACAACCTAATTTACCAAGGACAAGCAGCACAATACCAAATCAAAGGCTTCAATCAGAAGCAGTTAGATAGTCTAAAAGTCACTTTACAAATCATCCACAATCAAAATGACCACCGAGGCAAATGCGATCTCTACGAATACCGACAGACCAGCACACTAGCTAAACAAGCAGCCGAGCGACTGCAGCTAGAGAAAGAAGAAATCGAAAACGACCTGAGTCAATTAACCAATCTCCTAGAGCAGTACAGAGCAAATAACCAAGAGAAAAACCCAGCCATTAAACAAGAAATCCAAGTCCCACAAGCGACCCAAACCCAATGCTTGGAACTACTAAAGTCCCCTACCTTCTTTGTTCAATTGAATGAACTGATCGGAAAAGCTGGAGTAATCGGAGAAGACGAAAACAGGCTACTACTCTTTGTAATCGCCAGTACCTACAAAATGGAAGACACTTTGCATGCGCTCGTGCAAGGAAGTTCTGGAAGTGGAAAAACCCATCTGATCACCAAAATATCAGAGCTGATGCCATCCGAACACACCATCCCATTAACCAGAGTCACCGAAAGCAGCTTTTATAACTATGGAGAAAACGAGCTCTGTAATCGACTCATCATATTGGAGGATCTGGACGGATTGAAAGAAGAAGCTTTTTTGGCTTTTAGGGAATTACAATCAAGGGGAATGCTCAACAGCAGCACCAGCGTAAAGGACGAACAAGGCAATATCAGCGCAATGGTCAAAACAGTAAAAGGTCCGATTGCTTCGCTCTCAGCGACTACCAAAGGAGAGGTTTATGAGGACAATATGAGCAGATGTTTAGTAATAGCAGTAGACGAGAGCTCAGAACAAACGGCCAATATCATCAAAGTACAAAACCAACTAGCAGAGGGTAAAATCAACAGAGAAGAACAAAAAAGGGTCACGACCTTCGTGCAGAACTGCATGCGATTGATCAAGCCTTATGAAGTGGTAAATCCCTTTGCCAGCAAAGTGCAGCTCCCAGAGGAAGCCCACAAGATCAGACGGTTAAACCAACTCTATCAGGCGTTTGTAAAACAGATCACACTACTACACCAATACCAAAGATCGAGGGACAAGCAGGGGCGATTAATCAGTGAGAAAGAAGACTTACGATTGGCGTGTCAGGTGTTGTTTGAGTGCATTGTGTTGAAGGTGGATGAACTCGATGGGTCACTAAGAGACTTCTTCGAAGCACTCAAAAAGCATCTAAAAAACGAGCAAGAAACCTTTACACAAAGAGAAATCCGACAGGCCTTAAACATGAGCAAAGCGCAATGCAGCCGGTTGATTAATCAACTCTTGGAAATGGAGTACCTCACCAGTGTTCACGCTGGCAATCAAAGAAAAGTGCGCTATCAAATCGACTATTGGGACAACTACTCCAAAATGAGAGAGCAAATCAAAGTCCACCTACAAAATCAAATAGAGAAAATGGAACAGTAAGGAACAATCTTGGAACAATCGTATCCACTGATTTACTGATAGTTAGCCTCTAAAACCCTTGATTGTTCCACGTTCCAAGAAAGTGTAAAAAGGACATGAGAAAAAATGTACTCCTAAGACCTACAGCTACGACGCTCAATCAAATAGCAGAAAACTACAAAATCCACTTGCAGACCCTTGGCCACTCAATCAATGGCAGCCAAACCAAATACAGATACTTACTAGAGTTCCTAGGCAAAATAGAACAACAAGGGATTATTGAAATAAACAACATTAACCCAAAAGAAGTCCAAGCACATTATCATTATTTAATTGAAAGACCCAACCATAATCAAGGTGGAAAGTTGAGCCTCAAATCTGCCTTTAGTCACATGAGAGCAATCCAACTGTTCTTTATTCAGCTACAAGCTCAGGGAATCATCAAAAGCAATCCTGCCAGTGTGTTAACCTTCACTTATCCAAAAACCAACACCACTAGAAAAGCACTCACACAATCCCAAATCAAACAACTCTATCAAGCCACAGAAACACATCAGGAAAGAGCATTACTCTCACTGGCTTACGGTTGTGGACTGAGAGCTGCAGAACTCGAAGCAATCAATCTGGAAGACGTGAATCTAAAAGAAAGGCTGGTGATCGTAAGAAAAGGAAAAGGCAACAAAAGAAGAGTGATCCCAATCAATCATAAAGTAGTGGAAGACCTACAAAACTATCTGGATCATGAACGACAAAGCTGGGTGCAGCCTAAGGCTGGGCAACAATCAGCATTTATGCTGCACTCGAAAGGCGGAAGAATGAAATATTACACTTGGAATAAGTACCTGAAACGAATAGCCAAAAGAGCAAATAAACAAGAAATAACCACACACATACTACGACACTCCATCGCTACACACCTGATCGAACAAAGCGTAGAAATAGAACAGGTCAGGAAGTTTTTAGGACATAGCCAGTTAGAGACTACACAGGTTTACACGCACATCAGAAGACGACAATTACAACAACTGGAAAGGTGAGTTTACAAGAGTATTTACAAGCCAATTACAGCCCCACAGCTACAAAAGGTTATCACAATTTAATCCGGAGTTTTTTAGCGTTTACCTACCGTCCGGAGAAAGCAACCTATCAAGATATTACGGGCTACATCCAGCATTTACGAGACAACAACAAGCACCCGAAAACGGTTAGAAATCATCTCTTCTCCATTAAAATCTACTACCAGTGGCTTGTAAAAACCGGGCAACGCCCGGATCACCCTTGTCAGTATCTTTTTTTACAAGACAAAATCAATCGAGCAGTAGATATACAAAGCTTGCACTCTATGAAGCAAATGGAGGAATTTTTAGCAAGCTATCAGGCCGGAAAGAAGAACAAAGCAACTGAATTAAGAGAAAGGGTATTGATCGGTTTATTGATTTATCAGGGCTTGACAGTACTTGAAATTAGTCAGTTGGATATCGAGGATCTGAACCTCGAGAAAGGAACGATAAGAGTAGCTGAGAATGTCAAAACCAATGGTAGAATCTTAGACCTCAAACCCAATCAAATACTACTCCTGCAGCAATACATCAACGAAACCAGAAAGCAACTTTTGGAGAGAGTGAAAGAAGAATCAAAGGCACTGATTATAGATTACTCAGGACGAAGAATCTACCCACACGACATTAACCGCTTGATTAACTACGGAAGAAAGAAAACCGAACAAATGAAGCCTATCAAAATACGCCAAAGTGTGATCATGCATCTACTCAAGTCAGGAAACAATCTAAGAGTGGTTCAGGTCTTTGCAGGACACAAAACCATTAGCAGTACGGAAGCTTACAAACAAAGTGATCTGGAAGAGTTGAAAGCAGT
>JAGDZQ010000001.1:0-42923 GCA_049115715.1 Cyclobacteriaceae bacterium | reverse complement strand
TCAACAGAGGTGAATTGTATTATTATAAGATTGTAAAAGCTCAATAAGATGCACTTCAAAGCCAACTTCTAAAAAAAAAAGAGACTGTAAATTAAATCCGTCCATCAAAACCTAAACAAATATGCATTTATCAGGAGTGGCCTCAATAAGACAGGAACAACAATACGCCATACAGCAAACTGCCTCACTAAAAGAGCTTCCATATCAACTCAACGAGTTTTTCCAAAACTCATGATCAAGTCCCCTATCATTGTTTTATAAAAATATAGATAAGTCAAAATGTAAAGAGAGGCAAATCTCCTGAGACCAAGCTTATTTTGTTTCAAAAAAAGCTCATTTTTCTTATCCTCTCAGCTCAATTAAGCAGCTATTTTGATTTGATATTTTCCTTAAATCAAACTACTCAAAACACTTTTATGAAAAATCAGGCTCAACCACAGTTACTATCAAATGATAGTAAAAAAGACCATTTTATCATATTTTTAATATCAATTGATAGTGTTTTAATACTCATTCATCGAGTTTTTCATACACACATGGTTATATGAGTCTAACATTGTATGCATATCAGATAACATTAGAATCAATTCAAAAATGATAAAATACGCTTTAACCACCCTTCTAGTACTATCCTTTTTCATCGGATCATCCCAATCAGATCTAATTCGAATTGAAAAAAAGGTAAACGCCAATACGCAAGAAGTAAAAAGCATACAAGACAGCTTATCATCTCTGTCCAATGCTTTGGATGAACAGTACCTTGAGACTCAAAGAGTAGATGAAAAAATCACAAATGGAGATCAGCAATTAGGCGAAAAAATTGACATAATAAATAAAGAATTAGGGATAGAGTCCAATAAAGGTGCAACATCGGATGTTGACCGTTTTTGGTTGATCATATGTGCTGCATTCGTATTCCTTATGCAGGCTGGATTTAAAGTACTGGAAATGGGGATGGTTCGAGAGATCCATGGCCCGGGAATAGGCTTGAAAAACCTTATCGATTTTGTTGCTACGGCAATTATATACTTTGTAATTGGGTTTTCATTCATGTTTGGCTATAGCCACAACGGGTTCATAGGAAGTGGGCTTTTCATGCCTACTGCCGAGAATTTGGAGGCCTTATTTCAAACAGGATTTACAAATTATGGACTTGAATTCTTCCTTTTCCAAATGGCCTTTGCAGCTACTGCCGCTACAATCGTATCAGGAGCAATGTCTGAGCGGACAGCTCTAGTTCCCTATTTGCTTATTGCCATGTTTGTGGCTGGTTTCATTTATCCTATAGTAGGTCATATGGTATGGGGAGATCTGTATCTTGAAAATGGAACTGCTTGGCTAGCAAACATTGGTTTCATTGATTTTGCGGGATCTACTGTAGTCCACTCTACAGGTGCATGGATTGCCATTATAGGAATATGGGTTATAGGTCCAAGGCTAGGAAGATTCAAATTGGACGGCAGTCTTAATAAAGAGAAATTCAAACCCTCTAACCTAGGTTATTCGATACTTGGTGTATTCATCTTATGGTTTGGATGGTGGGGTTTCAATGGAGGAAGTAATCTGAAATTCGATTACAGTATTGCTACCATTATTACCAACACAAATTTAGCTGGAGCTTTTGCCGCATTCACAGCACTCTTTCATGCATACTTCTTTGACAAAGAAAATGTTATCGAAAAAGTAATCGGAGGAACGCTAGCAGGTCTTGTTTCAATCACAGCTTCTGCTGTTCTCGTTGATTCGATAGGTGCCATGGCGATTGGAGCTGTGGCAGGAATTATCCACAATTTCTCATACGACTTATTACTAAGATTAAAACTAGATGATCCTGTAGGCGCAATACCTGTTCATGGGTTCGCAGGAGTTTGGGGCACCATAGCAGTGGCCATATTTGGAAAAGAAGAGCTTATCCGTAGCTATCTATCAATTTCCAAAGACCAACCATGGGAAAGAATGGATCAAGTAGTAAGTCAAATTATGGGTGCTGGTGTAGTTCTCATATTTGTTTGCGTGGCTTCCTTCCTGTTTTTCAAACTATTAGAAGCAACCATTGGATTAAGAGTTGATCCAGATAAAGAAAACTCCGGCTATATACTTATCTCAAAAGACTAAAACAAAACAACAATACTGTGGAACAAATTGGATTTATCGCAATCAGAAAAAATGGCCGAAACTTCGGGAAACCCATTGCGGTTGACAAAGTTCTTGACGAGTTTAAAACTGCTGAATTATTGGAATTGGATCTTAATGATTCCATCCGGTTCTACTCCGAAAGCGGAGAAAACATTGATTCTAAAATCGCCTTTGAACTTCTTAATGATTTTCGCGCCTACACGGAGCTTGACAAGTGCTCTACAAAACAGGATTATGACCAATTCATATTAAAATATAAAGACAGCAAGCTTGCGAAAGTTGCAAAAGAGAAAATCGAAGAATTGATTATTCAATCCGCCACTACAGACGATGATTATAAAAACTTCTTAATGCGATTTCCAAAGAGCAAGTTTGCGCATATAGCGCGCGAAAAGTTGCCTGATGGATTTAGGAAAAGAGTGATCGTGATCTCTTCCTTAGAACAAATCGACACCAATGATAGGGTCATAGAAGAGCTAAGAAATCAAAATCAATCAAACGTATTCAGTGGCATACTAGATAGAGATTCAATGAGATCGCTGGAAGCGCATGTAATTGAAAATGATGTGATATTGGCAATAGTAGATGACAATTACTATGTTGAACTTTTCACCTTATTTGCTCTTTGCCTTAAACATAAGAGAGATGTGATTCCAGTATATCCGCACAACCTCCCCTTACAAAAAATCACCAATAGCGAACTCACTAGTCAGCTAATCAAAGCTCAAAGTGCATCGACAGATCAATCATATTCAGAAATAATAAGAGAGATAAGAGTCGACTTGGATGGGTATTTTAAAAAAATGGGGACTTTCAAAAGCTTAAAAACAGACCAACTGGAAAAACTTAAGTCATTAATATCTTAAAACAGGGGCCTTAACCAGCTCAAAAACCAACCCCTCATATTGATGGGTTGGTTTTTTTATTCCAATATTACTGTGTTTCCTTTATAAGTACAGCCTCCTGTTTAGTGCTTTGGTACAGGGAATGGATCTATTGTTGTATAAGTTATTTTAGCAATCTTATCCATAAAATACACTGCATCATTCCATGCAAGCTTTGCCGCAGTGACATCCTTGATAGCCTGATCAATAGCAGCAGTTGTTGATAAAGAATTAGAGACATCATAGTTCAAATCAGCATAAACCGTATTGAGGTCATTTTCAAGATGAACCCAAAAATCAACCACAAGTTTCATTTGTGCACCTACAACACTGCTATTAGAGACAATAGTATTGAGTGTATCACTTAAGTGCTTCAACAAGCCAACGGAACTGTTCATCAGACCTATAGCCTTATTTGTATTATTCATTTGCTTTTGAATATCCTCAATAGATTGCTGAAAAGCAGGAATTTGGTTTATCCTGACTAAGGAAGTAAAAGCGAAAGAGCTGAGTCCAAAGGCTCCTCCAATCGCGATACCTGCACCCTGAGAAAATGGCAGACCTATTACTGTTCCTACCGCAACCAAAAAGAGAGACAAATCTGCTCTGGACAACATTTTCAAAGTAACTAATTCATTTCTACCATCAACCAGAGCTTTTAATTGGGCGATAACACCTTCTAATAGCTTAATTGAAGCTTTGTCTACTTTTTCCGTTATTATAATTTGCTTAACCAGTTCTTGGAGTACTTTGGCATCCGAGGCTATACTATTTTGATAGGTGCTGATGCTTTTATCCATTTGAGACAGCATTTTTTTATTTCCACTGGTTTCTTTGATTAGGTCTCCGACCATCTTTTTTATGGCAGCTATCAGTGATGGGTCATTCGGTGTTGCTTTGAGCTGATTCAAATTTTTCAGTATCTCCGTAAATTGTGATTGAATCAATGTATTGAATGAAATAAACGCTGTTGGCACCATATTTAAAGACGCAACGACTTCATTATTCCAAGCAGCAACATGAAGCTTAGCCTTGGCCATTTGCTCTGCAAATTTCCCATAATTGGCAGGAGGATACATCAGTGCAGGTAGTTGAGCCTTTTGTATAGAGCTTGCATATTTATTTACCTCATTTACAGCATTGATATAGTCAACTACAGTTTGTGCTGATTGAGTTGAATTCAAAATAAGTTGTTTCATTTCTATTTTTTTTAGATCTAAATGACCCCTCAGACAATAGCAGTTAGATAACTATGCTGATTAAAGGCGGTCCTAAATAGATTGTGTTTGCTTTGATTATGGGTCTTCCTGTGTTTATGAGGAGGCTCCCTTTTTTGAGAAATATTTTGATGAATTAATGGGGACTGAATGTATCAGTCCCATAAATCACCATTAAGCTGCTACTATATGGTTGACGTTTCCTGTATCTGGAGTAGGAGCCTGATCATCATAATTATACCATACCTTACTTGCATCCTGCCACTTATAATTGATCCCTGCTAGTGAGCTTGCAAAAGCAACCACCTCGTTCCAATTAGTTTCGGCAACTTTGAAATCTGCCAAAGCCTTCTTATAATCAGCAGTCGTTAAATCAGTATTAATGGCTGTAAGTTCAGTGGATACCGCTCCTATAGTCGTTTGAAGATTTATCCACATATTTTTTATTTGAGTCAATGCGTTCATAGCTGCTGCGTTAGCCTTTACTAAACCTTGAAACTGCGAACTCAAAGCAGATAGAAGTATCACGTCCTGATTTAGCGTACTAACCAATTTCTGATCCGCATTAATCAGATTTGCATCTGTTTTAATTATGTTTTTCTCTATAACTGTACCTGCAATGGAAGCCGATTCTGCTGCAACAGCAATCACAATTATAGCAGTTCCAGCGCCCCCTATTGCACATACAGCTACTCCAACTAAACAGACAAAAAGGGAAATACCCATGCCCATTTCTGCAGCCATAAGCAGTTTTTGAGAGGAGGCTATGTTTTCCTGTAGTTGACCAATAGTCGTATTCAATTTCCCTATCTGGACTTTATCACTTCCGGCCATAGCCAAAGCCTGAGCACTAATGTTTGATAGTGAAGTGCTGTCTTTTGTGACGTTTAAAGCAAAAGCCGACAGCTCCTTTTCTATACTTCCAATGGTAGTTAATTGACCCTGTATAACTTTATCTACTATTTTTAAAGCATCAGACAATCCTTTTTTTGCCGTCTTATCAGCTGGGTTACTTATCAATTTATTCAAATTGGATTTGATGTATGTATCCTCCATAGAAAACATGTTTTTGGCCTGACCTTCAATTGTTTTGGGTAGTTGGGTCATGTTAACAAAAATGTTTTGAGACCAATTGAGTACATGCTGTTTAGCCGGAACAAACGACTGGACAAACGACGCGTAGTTGGCGGGAGGTTGTGACAAAACAGGCATTGACTGATTTGTAATAGAATAGGCGTAATTATTGACTATGGATATTGCATTCACATAGTCGGCTAATTGTTGTTTGGTAGGTTGTGCGCCTACTAAAAGACTCGTTTGATTTGAAAGATTACTCATAATTTTTTGATTTAGTTTTAGTTAGTATTTAATTTTTATTACATCAGTTGGCTTTACATCCGATGCTTACTTTTTTCGGTTGCTTCCACAGGGAGTCATTGCCTCATGCTAAGACTAGTTGACAGTGTACACCTTCAGAAAATAGCTTAGACCATTTCACTCCTGATGAACTTGCCTACGATTCATGATTTGATTAGAAGACTTGTGGCAGTATTAATGGATGCCATTTGTGTCTTTATTGCTTCCCAGCTTTTCTTATTGCTGTTTAAATCGAGCAATAGAATGGCCGAGGGTTCAGTACTGATTTTGGACAATCCAGTAATACAGTTTGAAAAATCTTTGGCCATAGCTACCCAGTAGGCAGAAACAGAACTCGCTCCTTGACATGAGAGACTGGAAGCATTAAAGAGATTGATAAACGTTGCACTATAGCCGTCGTATTGTTTTCGGAGCGCCACAGTATTGTTTAATGCAGCCTGAGTATTTTTTATATCATTCTGATTTGGGCAAACAGCTGATTTCTCCGCCTGTAGCTGAGCAGCGTATTGGCATATAGTATTATGATAGTTAAATAACTTTTGGGAGATCGCTGATTTCTCAGATAGAAAATCATCGGTAGTTGTCGATAGGTTATTTTTAAATGTACCGAGGGCTATCGACAAATTGGTGATTTCCTTTTCTAATTGCGATAGCTCCTTTACCAAACTATTGACGTATTGAGTGATAGAAGCTCTGATGGCAGGTGTATCGGATGATTTCAGCTGATTAGCCAATTGAATCAGAAGAGTCAAATCATCATCAATTGTCTTCCCTCTCCCGATAATGATTCCTGGCATGGCCAGATATCCAGGATAGATAGTGTTGTACCAGTTTGCAGCATTGGTTTTGGCTGTAGTTAATATAGCGTCGAGATCTTTTACTCCAGTATTCGATTGTCCGGCAATGCCAGTGGTATAAGCCTGAATAGCGGACACTGAGGTTGTATAAGATGTTTCCACATTATCCTGACTACTCACATTGAGCATGTTTAAATCTGTCATTTGGTTTTGAGAATTACCTCTTTAGATGATGAATTGTTGACAGGACGTAGACAAAACTGAAAGGGTTGCTTGCTAATATTTTTTATTTTTATTTCTCTCAGCAATATTCGTTTCTATTCATTTCAAACAGTATACGCCCATTAAAAGGGTTGATTTATCTATTGCGTTTGATTGATTACGCTAAGTGTAGTAGGGTGAAATAGATGGTACAAATCCCTGAGTATGCTAACTACAATTGGAAAAAGTGGTGATACTTGGCCAAACTTGATTTCAGCCAAATGAGTCCTTGAAAAATTGAAGTCGAGGTTATTTTAAAATAGATCGGCTTTTATTGTCACTTCCGCAAAATAAAATACAAATACCTCAATTAAATACCTAATTAATTTTAAAAATGATAACAAATCGAATATACCATTGAAATCCATCTAAAAATATTAGGCTTTACCTATATAATCAACTAATTTCCATGAAACTAACTAAACGTAATGAAGAAATCTCTAACCATTTTGGGGTTTGCAATAGCACTAGGTGCTTGTAGCACTCCCGCCAAAACAACCGAAGCAGTAGAAACTACTGAAGAACCAACAACTGAAGCTTTCGTGGATACATTAGAAGTGAAAATGGATTCCATGGTAGTGGAAACAGATTCTGTAGCGAGCGAAGCAATGGATTCTGTGTCTGCAGAATAATGTTATCAGAGCCTCTTGTAAAACACAAAAGGCTCTGTTTAACACCTATCTGACTTATTTCATTTGGTCTTTATTCTCTTAAATCCGAAAATAAATTGATTTTTGAAGGTTTTGGGAAACTCTTCATCTCCCTCAAAACCAATAGGTATTTCCCCATCCGTATTAGGAATGTAGCTAGTGCGAAACAGGTAATCCCAGAGACTGAGACTAAGTCCAAAATTCACTCCGTATCTTCTTTGAGAAGGCAAATTCTTGGCGTGATGCCAAAGATGCATCACAGAATTATTAAACACATACTTCAGCGGTCCCCACGTTATTTTGATATTGGCATGATTCAAATGGCCAATGGAAATAGATAAAAAGTGAATAAGAAAAGCTGCTGCAGGCTCAAACCCTCCCATCAACATTACAGCCAAAGTTTTGAGTGGCTTATATAGAACGTTTTCCATCCAATGATACCGCAAATGAGCCGCAAACCCCATCTCCTTAACGGAGTGATGTACTTTATGAAACTGCCATAGAAAATCAATCCTATGAAGCAAAACATGGGTAATCCACTGAACGAAATCCAGTAGAATAAAGAAAATTAAAAGTTGAGCCCACCTTGATAAAGAGGATAAATCAATGATAGCAATGGAAGAAATACCATACCCAATAGAGCTAAAAAGCTGTTCCGTCATGGAATAAAAGCCCGAAATTAAGATAGAGAATATGAAAAAATTAAAGAACATGTAAAAGCAATCCATCCAGAAATCCTTTCGAATTATGGATTGGTGCTTACGCCATGGAATGGCTATTTCCAATATCCAAACGACTATCGAAATAATGATAAGTCCCCAAAAGTAGTTTTCATACCAGGGAACCTTCATCAAGATTGAATTTATAACCCAATCAATAGTTCCCTTAAAAGAATTGTAAAAAACATCCCAATACAGCATTGTGCCTAATGTTGATATAGATCAATGAAAAGAATCATGGACATTATCAACCACAGGAGATCTGGCTTAGTTTCAAACCAAATGCTTTTCTGCAGCTGCACCCTTAAAGGATGCTCTTGGTTTCAGGTTCAAAGTTTGAAACATCTGCTTATCCTGATCAACTTCAGGGTTCGGTGTGGTTAGTAATTCATCTCCTGCAAAGATTGAATTTGCCCCCGCTAGAAAACAAAGAGCCTGCTCCTCAACACTCATTCTCACTCTACCTGCAGAGAGTCTCACCATGGCCTTTGGCATAATAATGCGCGCCGTTGCGATCATCCTTACCATATCCCAGACAGAAACCTTTTCTTGATCTTCTAAGGGTGTTCCAGGAACGGGAACTAAAGCATTTACTGGTACAGATTCTGGATGCTCTGCCATCGTAGCAAGTGTATGAAGCATACCAATCCGATCTTCGTTTGACTCACCCATTCCGATTATACCTCCTGAACACACAGAAATACTTGCTTTTCTTACATTGTCAATCGTATCCAACCGATCATCATATGTCCTAGTTGAAATGATATCTTCGTAGTGCTCTTCAGAGGTATCTAAATTGTGATTATAAGCATACAGTCCAGCATCCTTAAGTTTTTGGGCTTGACCTTCTGTCAGCATCCCCAAGGTGCAACAAACTTCTAGTCCCATGGAATTCACACCTGACACCATTTGGATTACTTTATCAAAATCTTTGTTGTCACGAACCTCTCTCCATGCTGCTCCCATGCAAAACCTCGTGCTTCCATTTTCCTTTGCTTGCTGTGCCTTCCCTAGTACCAGATCAACGTCAAGGAGCTTCTGCACCTTTACATCTGTATGATATCTGGCTGCTTGCGGACAGTAAGCGCAATCCTCAGGGCAGCCTCCTGTCTTTATTGAAAGTAATGTACAAACCTGCACTTCGGAAGGTTCGTTATGCTCACGATGAACCGTGGCAGCTTCATAAATAAGTTCTAATACAGGTTTATCAAAGATCTCAGCAATCTCTTCTTTAGTCCAATCGTTTCTCATTTTAATAAGATAGGTTTCCAGTTGGGAAGATAAAAGGTTTGTAATTAGCCAAAAAGCATTTTAGTTGATTTCCAATTCTCCAGGAAGCCTGGCTTGGATTCCGGTCATCTTTTCCAATGACTTAATTTTTTCAATATATGGAGATAAAAGGGTCTCCTCAACTCCAAAAACTGAAGCATCCAGATCTTCAAGGTTGTCTAGAAGTTGTTCCAAAAACTCTTTTTTCTCCGGATAATATCTCACTCGATAATCATCTTCTATACCCGCTTTAGCTGCAGCTATTTGTATTGCGTCATCGTAAGTGCCTAGCACATCTACTAGTCCATTTTCAAGCGCCTGCACACCTGTCCAGACCCTACCTCCGGCTACCTCAAGCACATCTTCAGTAGTCATGTTGCGACCTTCCGAAACTCTGGATATGAAAGTATCATATCCATTCTCAATTCTCGTTTGAATGATTGCTCGCTCAGATGGTGTCAAAGTCCTCGTAACAGTGAAAAAGTCAGAGAACTCACCGGTCTTAACATTGTCACTCGTGATGCCTAATTTATTATCTAAGAAATCGCCAAAATTATACATGATACTAAAAATGCCTATAGAGCCAGTAATCGTATTAGGCTGAGCAATGATGGTATCACAGGGAGCTGCAATGTAATATCCGCCAGATGCTGCTACATTAGACATAGAAGCTATTATGGGCTTCACCCCTTTGGTGAGCATCAACTCGCGCCATATTTGCTCTGAAGCGGTGAGACTTCCCCCCGGGGAATTGATTCTCAAAACGATCGCTTTTACGGATTCATTTTCCCTTGCCTTCCTTATCTCTTTGGCAAACTGATCACCCCCCACTGCATCATCAGGGGATCCAAACACGATATCACCATCAGCAACTATGACTGCTATTTTATTAGAAGAGTACTCTTGAGAGACAGTCTTGGCATATTTCTTCACAGATATGAAGTTGATATCTTCACTTTCCTCAATTTCTAAAGCATCTTTAATTACTTTTTTGATTTCGTCCTCATACCCAACTCGGCTAATAAGCCCTACTTCTTCGGCTCCTTCAGGATCTCTAGCCAACATTTGGTCAGATACATCTTTCAATGAAGAAAAATCAGATGAAGTGTTTTCTGCAACAGCAATCAAATAAGTCTTATGAATAGACTCGATTAGTTCTGAAAGTTGCAACCGGTTTTCATCACTAAGTGATTTTCGAATGTATGGTTCTACGTAACTTTTGAAGTCCCCTACTCTGAAAATTTCCGGTTCTATGTCAAGTTTGTCAAACAACCCTTTGTAAAATGTAACTGAGACATTCAAGCCATTAAATTCTATAAACCCCTCCGGATTTAGAAAAAGTGAATCCGCAACTGAAGCCACCAGATAATCGCTCTCGCTGATGTATTCTCCATAGGCATAGATAAACTTCCCGCTTTCTTTAAAATCTAATAACGCATTTCGTACTTCCAACAGCGAAGATTGACCTGCCTGCATGAACATGGGATAGATATAGATTCCTTTGATTCTATCATCATACTTGGCAGCCTCAATTGAGCTCAACACATCGAACAAGCCGAGTTGTGAAGGTGCATTTCCTATGGCTTTGGCTAAGGGATCGTCAACAACTCTCTCGGATAATGTGCCTGACATCCTAAGGGATAAAACAGAGTTTGGTTTTACTTCAGGAACACCCTCGTCGGAAGATGCCGCACCAATGATGACAAAAATTAGAACAATGCCAATAAAACTGAAGATAAGCAACCCTACGAGTGTTGCTAATAAATTGCGCAAAAAGGCCATTCAAAGAATTTTAATACTTACTAAAATGTAAAATTAATACAAAGACCCTCTTAAGACGGCCAGACAAAATATTTGTTTGAGATTTATTATTAAAACATTGTTCTTAAGTTTGATTGGATAGAATTTTACCATCAGATTCATTGGATAGCACCATTAACAAAACTCCTACATCCAACACCATATGAAAGGCATCTTTTTACTCTTAGGAACTAACCTTGGCAGCAAAACTGAAAACTTGCAACAAGCCTTAAGGCTATTGCAAAACGGAGAGGTGATCGTTGTAGACTACTCTAGTGTCTATCAAACAAAGGCTTGGGGTAACGAGAATCAAGACGACTTCCTAAATATGGTCATAAGAGTAGATAGTATCTTATCTCCAATAGAACTGCTCGAACACTGTCAGGAAGTAGAGAAAAAAATGGGTAGGAAACGTGACGAAAAGTGGGGATCCCGAATCATCGATATTGACATTCTTTATTATGATAATATACAAAGTGAGGAAACTCAATTGACAATTCCGCACCCAGGAATAGCACTGAGAAGATTTACTCTTACTCCTCTAAGCGAAATGATCCCAAGCGAAATGCATCCGATTCTTAATTTGACTCAGAAGGAGCTTTTGGAAATTTGCCCTGACACACTCAGTTGTGAGAAGACAGAGATCTATTTGGAAATATGACCTGGATAGATGCTACTCTGCTAATAGGAGCAGGTTTTTTCACAGGTATTATCAACACCCTAGCGGGAGGTGGATCTTTGATTACGCTACCACTTCTAATATTCATGGGACTGCCTTCATCAGAGGCTAATGCTTCAAACAGAGTTGGCATCTTCCTACAGAGTCTTGTTGCCGCAGGAGGATTCAAGAGTAAAGGAGTATTTGTATTTCCATATTCGGCATGGGTTTCTATATCTGCAGTTTTGGGAAGCGTGATAGGCGCTTATTATGCAATAGATATTAAAAGTGAACTTTTCAATCGCATCTTGGCTATCGTGATGGTCATTGTTATGGTACTTACTATATTGAAGCCATACCTTTCTAAAACTGGTGCTACGGAAGTATTTAATACTAAAAGCAAAATACTAAGTATCTGTGTTTTCTTTTTCGTAGGAATTTATGGGGGTTTTCTCCAAGCAGGTGTTGGTTTTTTAATCATCGCAACCTTGACCGGCATTCATGGCCTGAACATGGCAAAAACAAATAGCATCAAATTGTTCGTTGTGGTTTGCTATACGGCTGTAGCACTTGCTATATTCTGGTGGGAAGATCAGATCAGGTGGGATTACGGACTTACTTTGGCCGCCGGAAACGCAGCTGGTGGTTGGGTAGCAAGTAGGTGGTCCGTCGGAAAAGACGATAAATGGATTCGGCTAATCTTAATTGTTACGGTATTCGGATTAGCTATTAAACTTTGGTTTTTCGGATAATGGAAGAGTTAAGAGGGCAATTCCCAATTTTATCGAAATACACGTATTTAAACACAGCGAGATATTGCGCGCTTCCGCGAAGTGTAGTTGATATTCAAAAACAATTTCTTGATCATGTGAATACAGATGGAAGTTGGAATTTCGACTTTTGGTCAACTCAATACGAAAGCACCAGAAAAGCATCAGCACAAATTATTAGTTGCCCTGTCGACAAGCTGTTTTTTCTACCAAATGTCTCTCTAGGCTTCAATCTGGCTGCCCAATATTTACCAAAGCGAAAGGTCATCTGTTTGAAGGGTGACTTCCCTTCGGTAAACCTAACCTGGGAGCCGCATGGATTTGAAGTCAAATACCTTGACTATCAATCAAAGGATTTTGAAAATCGATTTCTTGAAGCTTTGTCTGAGCCTGAGCAAATAGTATCTGTAAGCTGGATTCAGTCTGAGGATGGTTTTGAGATGGATCTTGATTTGATTTTTAAAATCTGTAAGGAGAAAAATCATTTTTTGATATTGGATGGCACTCAAGGTCTGGGAGCTATTCCTTTCCAAATAGATCTGGAGGTTAATTGTCTTTTTCTTGCTAGTGGATTCAAATGGTTACTTGCTGGATACGGAATTGCAATGGCTTATGCTTCCAACTCTATTCTCAAATATTTAAAACCGATGAGGGGATGGAACAGTGGTTTTTTACCTGACGGAAACATTATTGATGGAGCCAAAAGCCTAGAAGTTGGAAATGCGACCTACCTAAACGTATCAGGTCTTGGGGAAGCTTTAAAATTGATTAATCAAATTGGGATTGAAAACATTGAAAAACATAATCACTCTCTAAAAGCATATCTGAAATCAGCTTTAGCAGAGACTCAAAGATCAACAAAGGAATATGAAACCAGATCAAGTATTTTGTCTTTTTCTGCTAATGAAACTGATTATCAAAAACTGGTTGAAAGTAACATACAGATAACAAAACAAGCAGGTTTTATACGTGTAGCTCCACATTTCTACAACAATGTCGATGACATCAAAAAAATGCTTGACATAATCGCCTAAATTCACGATCAAATCTATGGGGATCGTAATTAAACAAAGTTTCTGGAATTCTATATGGGCGTACGTTGGTGTAGGGATTGGATTCATCAATACGCTCGTACTTCGACCTGCTTTTTTTACTGATTCTCAAATTGGCATTGTAACTACTATCACGGGGAATGCACTCATGCTTGCTCCTTTCGTGGCTTTAGGGATGCCGAGTACTTACATTCGATATTTTGCTGAGCTGAAAGACAACCCCGCCTTGAAGACAAAGGTCTTAAGCTTGCAATTCTCTTTGATATTCACAGCCAATATTCTGATATGCCTCATTGCCTTCTTCGGTTTTGAGTGGATCAAAGAGATATACATAGACAAGTCGCCTGAGTATGTGAAATACATCTATGCAAGCGTACTTATCATGGTGCTTTTCAGCCTTTTTATGCAAATGCATTCTTTCAGCAGGTCTATGTTTAACTCTGTTTTCCCTGGCTTTCTGAAAGAGACCTTTTTAAGAATTGGAAACCTTGTATTGATTCTTCTTTTCTCTTGGAATATTCTTTCGTTTGACGAGCTGGTAAATGGTCTGATATGCTCCTACTTGATTTCCTCAATCAGTTTAGGCGTTTATATCCTTTTTGTTCAAAAAATCAGACTGTCCATTGACATTTTCTCGGTTCCATCAACATGGCTTCAAAAGATTTATAAAATAGGGTCTTTTAACTTTTTGATGGCAGGCTGCAATTCTATTTACAATAATGTGTCCATAGCAATGATACCTGCTATTTTGGGTTCTTCCGCAACCGGAGTATATGGGATTTGTCTATATATAGGAATTATTATTGAGCTCCCAAAAAGATCGATGCTTCAAATAATCACCCCTATTTTGGCACAAGAATTCAAGAAGAATAACTTCAAAGAAATTGAAATTCTATATCAAAAGTCCTCCATAAACTTAGGAGTCATCGGACTCCTTTTTCTAATTGGTGTTATCACCAACCTAAACGATTTGTTTCTCTTGATCCCGAATGGAGAAATTTACAGTGCAGGTTTTTATGTAGTGGTTGGAATAGCAGTTGCTAAAATCATAGGCATGATATTCAGTTTTAATTCTGAGTTGTTGTACTACACGAAATACTACAAATACAACATCTATCTATTTATCATCATCTCTTTCTTAATTGTTGGGCTTAACTACATCCTCCTTCCAAGAATTGGCATTAATGGGGCTGCAGTTGCATTCATAATCTCTACAGTATTATTTAGTTTGACAAAATTCATTTTCATAAAAGTGAAGTTTAATATGACTCCTTTCACCCCGAAGCATGTTCCGCTGCTTGTCTATTCAGGAATCACCTTTGTCATCTTTTGGTTTTTACCAATCAACACCTCTCCATTATTTAATATCATTGTAAGATCAATTGGGATATCTGTAGTTTTTATAACTGTAGTCTATATCTCCAAAATATCAGCAGACATCAATGGGTTGATCAAAGTCAACTTCAAAAAATATTTAAAAATTAACTTACCCTAGTGCTCATATGAACCCACTTATCAAAAAAGGTCTCATCACTCACGGTCTGGCCGTTTTAGGTTTTTTCTTACTCACGGTTATACTTTTTTACCCCCAGTTTTTCTCTGGCAAGCAGCTTTCTCAACATGATATCCTCCAGGGAAAAGGAGGTAATCATACCATGATTGAGCACAGAGAAAATACGGGCGAAGAGGCGCTCTGGATGAATAGCCAATTTAGTGGAATGCCAGCATACTTAAATGGAGTTCAATTCAGTGGTGACCTTATTCAGTATGCTTATAAAACCATAACGCTTAGTTTAGGGCACCCAAGAGGCATCATTTTCGTATCCTCATTGAGTTTCTACATTCTCTTACTGGCCTTTGGTGCAAGACCTTGGATTGCTTTCGTAGGAGCTGTCACCTTTTCTCTAAATGGATTCAACATAATCAGTATTGTCGCAGGGCATAATGCCAAATTTGCGGCAGTTGCTTTGATACCGTTGATACTCGCGGGTATTCATTTGTCATTCGAGAAAAAGCGTTGGCTTGGCTTTGGTTTGACGGCTCTCAGTCTAGCCATGCAACTTAGAACCGGCCACTATCAAATCGTTTACTATACGCTCTTAATCGTGGCTATCTATGGCATTCATAGATTGGTTAGAGCAGTGAAGAAAAAGGAGTTTCAGCCTTTTCTAATTGTTTCGGCAGGACTGGTATTGATGGCACTTCTAGCTGCCGGCACCAACATAGGAAAGTTGTTGACGGTTTATGAATACGGTAAGGTTTCGATAAGAGGAAAATCAGAATTGAAATCAACAGGAAATCAATCTTCAGGACTTGATAAGGATTATGCCTTTGAATTTAGCAATGATATTTTTGAACCATTGTTCCTCTTCATTCCGAACATATATGGTGGATCTTCCACACAGGAACTTTCGAAGAGTAGTGCCACGGCAGAGGCTCTTAGAAAAGCTGGTAGTGGGCCGGCTCAGATACGAGACCAAATAAAGTCAATGCCAACCTATTGGGGATCTCAGAGACTCTCTGCTCCATATTATGCAGGATCTCTAGCTTTTGTTCTCTTCGTTATCGGCATGTTTTATTTAAAAAAGGAAAATAAGGTTTGGCTTTTGGTTCTGGTAGGACTTGGCATCATGCTTAGTTGGGGTAAAAATTTCAGCACCATCAATTATCTGATATTCGATTATCTACCTTTTTACAATAAGTTCAGGTCTATGACCTTTTCTATTATCATCGCACTTTTCGCCTTGAACTTAGGGGCTTTTCTTACATTGGAAAAGCTGTTTAGTATCTCATGGGATTCTTCCAAAATAAAAACCCTCCTCAAGGCAATTGCTGTTCCTGCTGGGTTGGCTATACTCCTATTACTCGTTTCAGGAATGCTTGGTTATCGTGGGTCTATTGACGAAAGACTCCCTGACTGGCTAGTGTCCGCCATAAGAGATGACAGGGCTTCTCTTTTAAGGAAAGATGTATTTAGAGCACTATTCTTCATCGCCGTTTTTCTAGGTCTTCTATGGGCATACGCCAAAGGTAAACTAAGCGAAAAAGTGGTTGTGTATTCTCTTGCATTGCTACTCTTTACCGATGTATACTTATTAAGCAGAAGACTTTTCAAACCTGATTCTTTTGTGAAATCGCCAGTAAGCAACTACTTCAAACCGAACGAAGCGGATCAACATTTAAATAGTCGAAAAAACCCTGGCGATAGGGTTCTTAACCTTCAAGGGACTTTTGGAGAAGCAAGAACCTCCTATCATCATGAATCAATTGGGGGTTACCACCCAGCGAAAATTAGGCGCTATCAAGATCTGATTGAGAAAAGCATATCACCGGAAATGAATAGGATGATAGGCAAGCTTCAAAAAGGTGTAAGAGACTTCTCGGGACTGCCTGCTATTAATATGCTTAATGCTAGGTTTATTCTAGCAGGAAGTACTAAAAACGCAGTATTGGAAAACCCCAATGCGCTTGGAAACGGATGGATAGTGAGTAATGTCACGCCAGTCAATTCTCCAGACGAGGAGCTTGAAGCTACCTCAACGAACGATCCACTCCAATCGGCTATTATAGATCAATCAAAATTCACAATTCCATCGCTATCATCTACTGCAATGGGCACTGTAGAACTATTGGAGCGATCTCCAAACAAACTGATTTATAAAGCTGAAGTATCGGATAATGCTCTGGCTGTATTCAGTGAAATTTATTATAAAAACGGATGGACAGCTTACATAGATGGAGAAGAGTCCGAAATACTTAGAGCTAACTATGTCCTTCGTGCCTTGCCCCTCTCAAAAGGAGCCCACGAAATCCTGTTTGAGTTTAAACCAAAAACCTATTTCACAGGAAATACCATTATGCTGATTTGTTCGATGTTGGTGATGGGGCTTTTTGTGTTAGGAATCTTTATTCAAGTTAAGAATAATCTTATTCCTGAAGAGGCTAACTAATTCAACTTGCAAAGTCGTTTTATTGAAAGATTGTCCCCACCGAGTTGCTCTTTTTTTTCATTATTGTAACTGAAGGATCTGGCGGATTATTCTTTACGAGGCTTAGTCATTCTTTCTCCGCTCACTTTTAAAGAAAACTTCTTAGTAGGGAAACTTGGAAGCTTAGTTAAATGTGTAGGCAAGTCCAGATTCTCTATATAAACAGCACACATGGTATTGGATACATGATATAAATTCTTGTGCTTTTCCTCAGGAACACCATCCAAAATTCCTTTAAGTGTAGTGTACCTCGTATTTTCAGTATGAAAACCATAGTCATGCCATACTATTACAGATTCATTATTTTTTCTGAGAGAGAATACTTTTTTCGTATCATTTAGCACTCCCTCGTAGGAATGATCCCCATCTACGAATATCAGATCAAATTTCTTATTAAGTTGATTCAAATCATAGGTATGAGAATTTGCCTCAATTCTTTTTATGGTATCAATATGATTCGAAAATACTCCATGAACCTTGATGAACTCTTCTCCAAAGTTTAACTGCCTCATCTCATCACTTGACAAAGTCAAGGAGGTACAATCATTGGTAACATTGGAAACATTGACTAAACTCTCCCCTCTCCAACTACCTATTTCCAAATAGGCGCATGTTTCTGTTTTTTTGGCTAAGGCCTTAAGCAATACTAAATCACTAATAAGTGAAGTGCCATTTAAAAAACTATAAGAGTCTATTTCTTCGTTCAAATCTGGAAATAGATCCAAGATATCAATTGTTGGCAGCTGTTCAATGTTATATTGAGCAGTGATTTTTTTCTTAAAATATGCCTGCTCTCGAACTCTAACCCCTTCCATTAGAACTGCTATTGGGTTTTGAAATAATACCTTTAATCCAAGTTTCTTATTCATATGAATTATTATGTAATTGTCTACTCTCTCAACTTAAATGAGTGGTCACACCGAGCAAGCTCTAATTAATAAAGTTTAGTTCCTTAAGCTTAGCAACCATTTGTTTTTGATATTCTCGATGTTCGATATTCATCGGAATCTTCACCAGCCATGTATTGTTAGAATGCGAAAGCCCCTCATTCATAGCACTTTCACTTTTCTTCTGAAGTGTATTGAAGTCAAGTTGAGGCGTATCGTCAAACACTTCTGCATTATATTCATTCCACACTAGGTGATCAAAAAAACTATTGTATTCTCTTGACATCACCAGATAATTGAGTCGAGATGCCTTTTCACAACTTAATTTCTCAAATGAGATGGCATCCGTATCACCTCTAAACAAAATGAAAAAAGCAGTCAATTTTGACTTATTCGGTTCTACAGAACCGTAGAATTCCTCAGGCGATATTCGTCTTCTAGTAAATTGTTTCCCTCTTATCGAATGAAGTCTAAAATGTAACTTATCCAGAAATCCTCTCTTTCTGAAAATCGCCCTCAATGTGTTAGGGTTTCCAACGGCATTATATGCATATACCTTTGGATAGGCAAGGTTAGGATAAATGTATCCTTGCCTATCTATTAAACAAATATCATCAGCTACAAAGGCACAATCGTTTTCAGTACAAAGGTCTATTTCCAGAGAGGTTTTGCCTACTCCACCAGTCCCTCCAAAAACCAACGTTTTCCCCTCCTGAGTCCTAACAGCTGAAGCATGAATTAAAGAAGTATCAGGGTTCGTATAGGCGTACGGCACAAGTATGTATTCATGTAACCAATGACCGATCGCCTCTCTGTGGGAGGTATATTGAATATTCATCCATTTCCTGAAAAGAGTCATCAGAAAACTTGAAGGTTTTAAAGCAAAAATTATCCTCGTCACTTTACCGGATTCAATGTAAAACCGTGAAATGACTGGTCCCATTTGATAGATAAACCCATCTTTGGTTAGTTTATGAATCGATGGGTTAGAGCTGAGCACATTGGAATCGTCAACCTTGTGAACATATTCGATGCTCACATCTGGCCTTTCATTTTCCACAACAGAAGAATATTGGGCAAGTTCCTCCTCCAGAATATCAGATATAAATCTATCTTCAGAGGCAATCTGAACATTCTTGCCAAAAATCAAATAAGTGTTTTTCATTCTAAAGCGTTACCAACTTCCATTAACTGCTTTGCAAATTGAGAAAAATTATGCTCTGCGCTAAATTTTTCTTCAAAAGTATTTCTGGCACCTTTTCTTAGTTGATGATTATTTACAACATATAAAATAGCCCTTGTAACCTCACTTTCTATTGGGTCACTTGGTAGCAACACACCATTCGATAAATCCACGATTTCAGGAACTCCTCCAACATTTGTTGCTACTACTGGTATGCCATAAGAAAGGGCTTCCATAATGCTGACGGGAATTCCCTCAGACTTGCTAAGGTTCAGTAAAACATCCACCCTGTTCTTCTTGTAATAATCATGAACTCCCTCGTTCGACAACTGCCCAAGAAATGAGACCTTTAAATTCAATGGGGCTTCTTGAGGGATCATACTTTTCATTTTCTTGATATCACCTCCAATATGTAACCACTCAAAATTCACATGCTTATTCTGATTGGCAAGAGCAATAACCGAGTTTATAATTAAGGGTATTCTCTTGACTCTAGATAGAGAGGAGCAGGAAACGATTCGAATCTCCTCAGAGGGGATTTTTTCTGTTGATTCCTCTCGATTTTTTACACCTAAAAATGAGACTACTGTATTCTTCGCATCATATTTTTCTCTTATATACTTGTCCCCAGACTGAGAAACACAAAAAACTTTATTTACTGATTTCAATACTCGTTTTCTAAAAGGGATGAACCCATGTGAGCGGGTTTCTTCATATATATCAAAACGATGCGCTCTTGTTAGCAACTTTACATCATTTCCCGAATTTTCCTTAAAGAGAGATAATCCATAGGTCTCCACATCGAACCAATAGGTATATAATACACTTCGGTCATCTCTCAGTCTTGATTTAGCCCAGTTCAAAATATTGGAACCATAGTGCACATATGATGCTACATCTCGCATCGCTGTAGGACTGAAGTCCCCATGATGAAAAATTGAAGACACTATTCTCCACAAATGTGGAATAAGAGGATAGATTCTTTTTTCGGAATGAATTTTTACGAATTTTGAATACGAAATATCAACTGTAACATTCTCTGGCACTTGTCTTTGGGTTTGAGAAATCACACGAGGTACAATTGTAATTTCTATATCTGCGTACCTTGAAAGCACATCTAATTCGTATTCAAGAAAGGTTTCTTGATCTCCATATGGAAATGAGAATGTAAATAAATAGACTTTCATCAATTACAGGATTCTCTATTTAAAACCTTCATTCTTATTAAATGCACCTACTAGGATTCTTTTATCTGTCTCAAGATGCTATCAGTTTTTAAATTACTCTCACTATAGTAATCACGGATGTAATTTTCGTATTCTTTTTTGACGAAACTCCTTTTTGAAGATATAAAGCGAAATAAAAAGGGTTCAAGAATAGCTATAAAAACACGTGAGACATTTCTAGTTGATAAATGATTTGAAACTAGATTGTTGGGCTTCTGGCTAGTGAAAATAAAGTGATTTACAATCCTCAGAATTGATATTGCAAGATTACTTAAAGACCTATTGGCTTTGTTCTTGCTTTTTTCAATTGCACCTTCATTCGACTTTTTCCCAATTACCTCTTCAATTCTTTCTATAAAACCTTTTTCATCTACTTTCAAATCCTCCTGTCTGAGAATAAGAACATTTTTACCCCCAAAGACTTCTAAGTACTTATCAATTAAACCATCATACTTCAAGTAGTCAGGATTGAAGGCTCTTACATAAATATTCCACTTCCTATCAACATTGATAAAGTCCTTAAATCGCATTACTCCACCTTGTATGACGTATTGACGGTAGAGTGAATCAAACATTTCTACTTGATCTCGAATGGTTATGATTACTTTATCAACCCCAAGGCTTTTTAATCTATTGGGAATACCAGATCGTCCAAGTCCTTTATAAATAAATGGAGCCCCAGCTAAAGATTCGAATGAAAATAAATTGCAATCAGCATTTGCAAGCAAATCGAATTTAGTTCTAATATCCGCTTCGTTATAATCTAAATCATCCAGGAAAATCATATCAAAAAAGACCTTCTCACATCTCCTATAACCGACAAAATTAACATCCTGAAAATATGGAAAAACCTCCTTCTGCAAAAAAGTAGTAGCTGTCTTAGGAAACCCTACGTGGACTATATTCATTATCCAACTTCGTTTACAACTTTCACCACTTTCTCAATTTGAGCTTGCGTCATCTCAGGAAAAATAGGCAATGATAGTATCTCACGGCTAAGCAGGACTGCTATAGGAAAATCATCAACTGAATGATCTTTATATGAATATGCTGCCACAAGTGGCAGTGGCGTAGGATAGTGAATACTACTTCCTATTCCCTCATTCCTCAGCTTATCCTGAAGTACCCTTCTATTCTTTGTTCTAATCACGTAGAGATGAAAAGCATGCTTATTGGTGCTTGAAATATGCGGAAGTCCCAAGCTTGATTTCAATAAGCCAGAGTATGTTTTAGCAACGCGATTTCTTTCTTCTACCCAATTTTTAAGGTACGGAAGTTTTACTTTCAGGATAGCTGCTTGGAGCGTGTCCATTCTACTATTTCTCCCTACGATTCTATGATCATGTTTTACAAGCTGGCCATGATTCCCAATCATCCTTACCTGCTGTGCCAGCTCATCATCATTCGTTACGACTCCACCTGCATCTCCATAGGCTCCAAGATTCTTTCCTGGATAAAAACTAAAAGAAGCTGCATCTCCAAAAGTCCCAATGCTCTTTCCATCCATGGTTGCACCATGAGCCTGAGCACAATCTTCTATGACCTTCAGCTGATGAGTCTTTGCTATTTGTAATATGGATTCCATTCTGGCCGGAAAACCATACAGGTGTACCGGTATGATAGCCTTAGTCTTCTTAGTAATAGCTCTTTCTATCAGCTCCGGGTCTATGGTACTTTCATTCTCCAAGACATCAACAAACACAGGCTCAGCTCCAACATTGTTTACAACCTCTGCGGTCGATATCCAGCTATTGGCTGGCACTATCACTTCATCTCCTTCACCTACTCCCATTGCCTCCAGAATCATTTCCATAGAGTCTGTTCCATTAGCGCATCCAATGCAATTGCCTATTCCAATGAAGTCTGCAAACTGCTTTTCGAACTCAGTAACTCTATCTCCTCCAATGAAATTTGTATTTTCGATTACATCCGCAATCGCTTCATCAATTTTCTTCTTGATGGAATTATACTGTGCTTTTAGGTCTACAAAAGGAACCTTCATAGCTCTCTCAATTTTCTTGCTGGATTTCCTGCATATATACCGCTCTCCAAAATATCTTTGGTTACGACACTCCCTGCACCGATTACAACATGATCAGTAATATTTACTGGAAGTATGGTTGCGTTCGAACCAATAGACACTTTGTTGCCAATGGTGGTTTTTTTCCATTTAGATTGATCACCATTAGCAGGCCCTCCCCCATCAAACAGATCATTAATAAACATAACTCCATGACCTATAAAGCAGTCATCACCAATATCTACAAGTTCACAAACAAAAGCATGTGACTGCACCTTCGTCCTATTTCCAATCTTTACATTCTTTTGAATCTCAACAAAGGGGCCTATAAAAGAATTGCTACCTACTTCGCATCCGTAGAGGTTAACAGGCTTTACCACTGTCACATCTTCACCAAAGCTCACCTCCTTTATTCCAACTTCCTTAAATTTCGGATCAGGCATTTCTTTCAACAGATTTATAAATTTTGTCAATTATCTCCACCGTCTTCAGTCCCTCAAATCCATTTGCGGCTATTTCTCCACCATTATTCAAAACCTCAATCACGTTTTCATACACTTTGTCATGATTAGACATTGAGCCTTGGTAATCGCCATATTCATTGGCAGGATTTCCATCTGGAAGCTCCCCTATCTCGTAATCATCAATATTTTGATACTCAAGTTTGTTTAGATATTGCCCTCCTACTTTAATCGTTCCTTTTTCTCCAAACACGGTCAAAGAACCTTCCATATTCTTTCCAAAACTATTCACTGTATAGTTGATAGTTCCCATTGCACCAGATAAAAACCTCAACATCACGACACCACTGTCTTCAAATTCGATTACATCTTTATGAGCGGAATTGTCAGTAAGAGCCTTCACTTGTTCTACATCGCCAACCATCCAATACAGCAAGTCTATAAAGTGACTAAACTGTGTATATAATGTACCTCCATCCAATGCCTTAGTACCCTTCCAGTCGGATTGGTTGTAATAGTTAAAATTTCTATTCCAAAAACAATTGAGCTGAACACTCAAAATCTTTCCTATTCTTCCCTCATCAAGAACTTTCTTAAGCTCTGAAATAGCTGGATTAAATCGGTTTTGTTTGACAATAAAAAGTCTCTTATTCGCGCTCTCTGCGGCTTTGATCATCTCTCCGCAATCATAGACACTGATCGCCATGGGTTTTTCGCAAAGGACATGAAACCCTTCCCTTAGAGCTTGAATAGAATGCTCTGCATGCAATCCATTTGGTGTACAAACCGAAATAACATCCACTTCCGGATGATTGATGAGCAAATTCGAAAACTTGCTGTAAGCTTTGGCCTGATATAATTTACCCAATTCCTCAGCTCGCTCAGACTTTACATCACATACCGCTACCAAATTTCCCAGTCTACTTATATGACCAGCATGCCTTGAAGCTATTCGTCCACACCCTACTATCCCAAAATTCAATTTTTCACTCATAATTTAATGTATCAAAGCAGCTAATTCTTTCGCTTGATGTTCTCTGGTATTTGATTGGAGTAACTTTTCAAAATCACCATCCTTAGTCGAATATGATTTTTCAAAATTAGCTAAAATGAATTTTGAAATAACTTCATCATCATTGCCGTTCATCATCTCTCCTACTGCGTATTCAGATAGTAAATCTCCAAGATCACTATCATCTGGCCCAAAAGTAAGTATAGGCTTATTAGCAGATAGATATTCAAAAAACTTTACTGGTAAAATCCACTTAGCATTATCACTCTTATTGAGCAGCAGTAGCAAGATGTCACACTTTTTATATTCTTCAAATACTTTTTCATGAGAGATATAGCCAAGAAAAACCACAGCGTCTTTTAAAGTGCTGCTATTTTTAAGTCTGGATATAATCGATTGACTCACAATTCCACCAAGTCTAATCTCCAATTTACTTTGAAAATTAGGGTCTGACTCACATAGCTTTTCCAAAGAGTACCAAAGTTGCTCAGGATCTCTGAGTTCGTTAAGCATACCAAAGTATCCAATCACAAATTTGCTGTCGTCGGTTTCAATGGCTTTTTCAAATGAAATAGCTTCAATTCCATTCTCAATAACCCGAACAGGTTTATCTCTTTCACATTTTTGATCCAGAGCCAGCCCAAGTCTTTTGCTAACAGTGATTGCTTCATCTGCAGATTCAAGAACTTTTCTCTCAAAACGCTTATGAACCGACATAGCTATCCCTCCTGTCTGGAGCCTTTGCAAAATATCCCAATCAGACCATGGATCTCTAAAGTCAGCCAACCAATTCAAGTCGGGAAACTTTCTTTTGAGTTTCAAGCCAATCATGTGCATACTATGAGGTGGGCCTGTCGTTATAATATTTCCTATATCATTTGAGAAAATATATTCCGACAAAAAATCAACTGATGGTCGTATCCAAAAAACACGAGCATCAGGAATAAATAGGTTACCTCTTATCCAAACAAACAGCTTATCCTTAAATGTTTTTTTGGATTTCTCAAGCACCACACCTTGCTGAACTTCTTTTCTGTTTTTATTACCAGTAATCTTATGAAAGAAAGAAAATGGCTCCCAGATTGGTTTTTTAATAACCTGAATATCTTTTGCTAAATCATTCAATTTCTCATCCAAAATTTCAAATTGTGGGTTCTCAGGAGTATAGATAATTGGCTCCCATCCCATCTTTTTAAGATTGCAAGCAAAGTGCAACCATCTTTGCACCCCAACTCCTCCTGATGGTGGCCAGTAATAAGTAATAATCAAAAGCTTTTTTCCTGACATATTTTTTCCACAAATGGGAGCAATAGATTTTATAGAAAACCAATTTTAGCTAATATTGGCAGCCGATTGGCAAATAAACAACAAGCCCCTAATTTTTAAAGGAAAGACAATGAAAAGTATTGGTGTTTTTACATCAGGAGGAGATTCTCCAGGCATGAACGCTTGCTTAAGATCGGCGGTTAGAAGTGCATTGTATTTGGGGCTTGACGTATATGGTATTAAATACGGTTACAATGGAATGATTCAAGGCGACATTTATAAAATGAAGTCTTATTCCGTAAGTAACATCCTGCAAAAAGGAGGAACCATATTAAAATCTGCAAGAAGCACAGACTTTAGAACCAAAGAAGGACGTCAAAAAGCATACGATCAACTCAAAAAAAGAGGCATAGATGGGCTTGTTGCCATAGGTGGAGATGGTACTTTGACCGGAGCGAATCTCTTCTATGAAGAATTCGGAATACCTACTATAGGTTGCCCAGGCACTATTGACAATGATCTGTATGGCTCTGATTATACGATCGGTTTTGATACCGCTGTAAATACAGCACTTGATGCCATTGATAAAATAAGAGATACTGCTAACTCTCATGATAGAGTTTTCTTTGTAGAGGTGATGGGTCGTCACACAGGCTATATTGCGATTCATTGTGGAATTGGTGGAGGAGCAGAAATGGTAATGGTTCCTGAGACTTCTGTTACTATAAAAGATGTCATCAATACGCTTAAGGATGGAAGTAGTAGACATAAGACATCTCACATTGTGATTGTTGCAGAAGGCGGTGAGCAAGGAGATGCGCATGAGGTTGCAGCAAAAGTTTCAAAAGAACTTCCTGAACTAGACATAAGAGTTACAAATTTGGGTCATGTTCAAAGAGGCGGAGCTCCTACTTCAAGTGACAGAATCCTAGCCTCAAGACTTGGAATGGCCGCTGTAGAGGGTTTGGTGAATGGTGAAAAAAATGTAATGGTTGGTATTATTGATAATCAGATCAAATACACCAATATCAAATTGGCCATTTCAAAATCTAAGCCAATAAGCGATGAAATGATGAGACTGGTAGAGGTGATGAGTATTTAAGTTACCTTCTCTTCAATCAGGCGAATTACTTTGTCTATTTCTTTAGGAGAATGCCATTGAATTGATTGGTCTTTTTTGAACCATGTCATTTGACGCTTGGCATACCGTCTGCTATTTCTTTTAAGCAATCTAACTGCCTCTTGATAATCATAAGATCCTTCCAAATGTTCAAAAATTTCAGAATAGCCTACTGTCTGTAGCGCATTCATGTTTTTCAAAGGAAAAAGCAACTTGGCTTCATCGAATAGTCCCAAGTCTATCATTGTATCCATTCGTTGATTAATCTTATCAAACAAAATCTCCCTTTCAAGTTCAAGTCCAATTTTAATATTGTCAAAGAAACGATCCTGAGACTTATTATCTTTTCTAAAGGATGAAAAGGCTTTATCAGTCGATCTAATGACCTCAAGAGCCCGAATAACTCTCTGCCAGTTTTGCTGATCTACGTAATTATAATACGTTTCATCCTTTTCCTTCAACTCCTCCAATAAGGTAGGCAATCCTTTGTTTTGTAGCTCCTCATTCAATTGTGCTCTAATTCCTTCTTTTATCTTGGGCATTTCATCAAAACCTTCCCAAATGGCTTTAAAGAACAAACCGGATCCCCCCACGGCAATCACAACCTTATACTTATCAAAAAGTGATTCAAGCATGTGAAGCGCCTCCTTTTCAAACATACCCACACTGTATTCTTCATGAACAGAAAGCGTATTAACGAAATGATGTTTTGCGGACGATAATTCGGCTTCATCTGGCTTTGCCGTTCCAATGTTCATTTCTCTATAAAACTGTCGGGAATCGACAGATATTATCTCTGTCCCAAAATGCCTTGCGAGTGCAATTCCAAAACTTGTCTTACCAACTGCCGTTGGCCCCACCACTGAAACTAGTGTACCCTTCATATTTTCCATTCAGGTAGAAAAATAGCATTAATTACCTAAATTTAAGACAATGGATGTAGTAGAAAACTCAGGGAATCAATTAAAAGATGAGATTGAAAAGTTGCATGCTGAAATCAATGCACTCAAAGCCAGAAACGAGAGTCTGGAAAAAAGTGAGTTTCATCATATAAGAGAACTATTTGACTCCTCTAACGACCTCATACAAATCTTCAAGCCTAATGGAGAACTTAAGTTCGTAAACGAAGCATGGCGCAACAAACTGGGCTATACCGCAAACGAGGCTCGAAACCTAAGATTCGTAGATGTCCTACATCCTGATCATCAAAAACAAACACTTCAAAGTCTACTTAAGATAACTGCCGGTAGTAGCATAGAAAGATTTGAAGCAGTTTTGATCACCAAGTATGGTAAGAATATTTACGTCACAGGAAAACTAACATCGGTTTTCGAAGGAGATGAAATAATAGAGTTTCGTTGTATATTCTTTGATATCACTGAGAGGTTTAGGGCAGAAAGAGCGCAAGCACTTTATTATAAAATTGCCAACATAACTATGGAGGCGATCAGCCTCGAAAAGCTCTACGAAAGAATCCATACAGAACTCAAGGAAATATTAAACGTAAATACATTCACAATTGCCTTAAGTAATGACAGCAAGAAGAATTTGGACTTTGCTTACTGGTTCAATGAATTTGAAAAAGAGGAAACTTTCGCCAGGGATGTAGAAGGGCTTTTGACGTCCTACACATTTGAACGATCCAAACCATTAATTATTTATGAAGATGGCATTGGCAAGATTTCAAACCAAAAGCGCAAAAAACTAGTCGACCCTCTACCCAAAATATGGCTTGGTGCGATTATCTATCTTGACAATAAGGCCATTGGCACGCTTTCTATCAGCTCGTTTAAAGATCAGGCAGCCTACAATCATAAAGATCTAGAACTGCTCGATTTCATTTCCGGCCAAGTCAGTCTGGCCATGGAAAGGAAAATTAATGAGAAAAAAATCCAAGATCAGAGAGCTAGACTAAGCGCTATTTTTGAAAGCAGTACTCACCAGATTTGGTCCATGGATAGCAACCTTGAGTTCACTTCTTTTAACCAAAATTATGCTGATGCTTTTGAGGAGTATTTCAATCAGGTTCCTCAAATTGGAATGGGGTTATTAGGAGGTGATGTGGCTACTATTCCCGAAAGAAGTAAAAAGTTCTGGAAGAAAAAATATGAGCTTGCTTTCAAAGGAAAAACGCTCAATTTTCAAACCAGTCTAAAAACAATGGCAGGTAAGAAAATTTGGAGAGAAATTTTCGTCAACCCTATCTTTTTACCATCAGGAGAGATTGAGGAAATTTCTGTAATTGCCAACGATATAACTGAAAAGAAGGCCTCTGAAACAGCTCTAAAAGAAAGTGAAGAAAAATTCAGAAACATCTTTGAGTCATTCCAAGACATCTATTTCAGATGTAACATGGACGGAGAAATAACCATGATCAGTCCATCTGTAAGGGATGTGCTCAACCTTACCCCCAAATCCATCTTAGGAAAGAAAATAACTGAGTTCTTCATCTCAAAAACGAAGATGTCCCAACTTCTCAAAAATCTTTACAACCACAAAAATGTAAAGAATTTCGAGGGATCGATACAAAGAAATGAAAATGGAAAAATTCAGTTTATCAGTAATGTAAGGCTCATTAAGAGGACAAAAAATAAATATGAAATAGAGGGAGTTGCAAGAGACATTTCCGTACTTAAAAAGACTCACGAAGAGCTAAGGAGTGCTAAAGAGCTTGCAGAACGATCTTTAAAAATAAAAGAGCGTTTTCTAGCCAATATGAGCCATGAGATTAGGACACCTATGAACGGAATTATAGGTATGATCGATTTAATCGCCTCTACCAAGTTGAATACAGAGCAAGCAGATTATATAAGAACGATCAAAAAGTCTTCCGATACATTATTGAATATCCTAAACGACATTCTGGATCTCTCCAAGATAGAGGCAGGAAAGATGGAGCTAAGAAGGGAGCCTGTTCGAATCGTAGAGACATTTGAAAAAATCTACGATCTATATTCCCAGCAAGCCAACCTTATCAACAACACTTTATACTACCATCTCGACGATCAATTACCTGAATACATCCTAATGGACGAGACTAGGTTGCTACAAGTCTTATCCAACCTTACCTCCAATGCGATCAAGTTTTCACATCGAAAAGGACACATAAATATTGGAATAAGGATTTTGGAGAAAAATGAGGATGAATATATATTCAAAGTCTCAGTCAAGGACTCAGGAATAGGGATTTCTCAAAAAGACGTGGATCGTCTATTCCAAAGCTTTAGTCAACTAGACAGCTCGTCAAAAAAAACGTATTCAGGAACAGGGCTTGGGTTAGCTATATCTAAGCAACTCGTAAACTCAATGGGAGGGGAAGTAAGTGTTGTTTCTACTCCCGGATTAGGTAGTACTTTCTCTTTCACCTTTATTGCTAAAAGCCTTGACCCAGATGAGGTGAAGCCTAAACCCGAAGAGCAAGTATTGATTAAGCAATTTGCCAATTCAAATCCAAAAGTATTGTTGGTAGATGATAATGATATTAACCGCAGGGTGGCCGTAAGTATACTTACAAAGTCTGGTTGCTTGGTGGAAGAAGCTCCTAACGGACATAAAGCCATTGAATTAGCTGAAGAGAAAAAATTTGATTTAATCTTTATGGACATTCAAATGCCAGATATGGATGGCATAGAGACCACTCAAAAAATGAGAGCGCTACCCATTCTCAACCTCCCTCCTGTGGTCGCAATGACCGCATATTCCATGGAAGAAGATCGAGATAACTTTATCCGGGAAGGGTTGGATGACTATGTTTCGAAACCAATTAAAGCCAATGACTTAATCGGAACGGTAAAGAAGTGGCTGAACTTTGAACCTCAAAAAGTAACAACAGAAGTTTTCGAAGAAGAAACAGAAGACTTAATCATCAATCAAAACACGTTAAATCACCTCTACAAATATGGAGGAAAAGAACTGATAGAAAGTGTCCTGAATGATTTTAACCAAGAGGCCAACGAACAGGTGGGAAACCTTGAAATACTATTATCCTCAAAGCAGTTTGAGGGATTAAAAAAAGAACTCCACACCCTGAAAGGAAACGCCGGAACACTGGGAATAGAAAAATTATCTAAATCAGCAGAATGTATGGAAAAATCACTGAAAGAGGATAAATTTGACGACCTACAGGAGCAATTCGAGAATCTAGTCGAGAATCTATCGGAGTTTAAAGAGAGTTATCATAACTTTATGAGAAGCTGATTATTAGTTGATTACCATCGCCACCATGAATAAAAAAATATTAGTAGCAGAAGACAGTTCGGTAATCCAAAATTTAACACGGAGAATCCTCACATTGCAGAATTATGATATCAGTTCTGTTAAAAATGGAGTTCAGGTTTTGGAAAAATTAAATGCTGAGCAATTTGATCTTGTTCTTTTGGATATCCACATGCCCCTCATGGATGGTATGGAGTGTGCCAGAGAAGTCAGGAAAATGTCTAAAAATCAAAATGGAGAGATTCCAATTATCGCTATTACAGGCAATGCCAATAACTATTCAGATGATGATTTCAAAAATGCTGGAATCGATGGCTACCTTCCAAAACCGCTAAATTACGATACGCTTGTAGAGACGGTGAATGGCTACTTGACTCATGGAGGTTAAATACACCAAACATTTCCTTAACAAACTGGAAGACATCTTTTCAGAAACGGATTATATCCTTAGGTATGAAAAAGGCAATTTCCATTCTGGCTATTGCATTCTAAAGGAGACCAAAATTGCCATTGTAAACAAGTACTACTCGCTAGATGGTAAAATCAACAGCCTGCTTGAAATTCTGAAATCTGTAGACGTAGAAACAAAAGGTTTGAGTGAGAAAAACAAGAAACTCTTCTCTGAAATTACGCAAACCCAACTTCAGTTTTGACTATTACCTTTCTTGGAACAGGTACCTCACAAGGCGTTCCGGTAATCGCTTGTGACTGTGAGGTGTGTAGGTCGATCGATTTTAGGGACAAGCGTACCAGATCCTCCATTCATATACAAGTAGATAATCAAAGCTTCGTAATAGACACTGGTCCCGATTTCCGCACTCAGATGCTTAGAGAACGAATCAAACACGTTGACGCGATTCTGTTCACGCATGAGCACAAAGATCACACAGCTGGCATGGACGATGTTCGTAGCTTCAATTTTGCACAGAAAATGGATATGCCTGTATATGCTGATCAGCGCGTAATCAATCAATTAGAGAAGGAATTCTCCTATGTCTTTGCCAAAGAAAAGTATCCCGGCGTACCCAGCGTCCAAGTTCACAATATCAACAACAGTTCCTTTGACATAAACAATGTACAAATCACACCTATAGAAGTGATGCATTACAAATTACCTGTCTTTGGATTTAGAATAAAGGATTTCACCTATATCACAGATGCCAATTATATTTCTGCCGAAGAAATCGAAAAAATCAAAGACACTAAAATACTTGTTCTAAATGCTCTTCAAAAGACTGAACACATCAGCCATTTCACTTTAGATCAAGCTATTGAGATGGCAAATGTGATTAAGCCTGAAAAATGCTATTTCACTCATATTAGCCACCGACTTGGGAAGCATCGTGATGTTGCAGAAGAATTGCCTTCAAATTGTGAGCTTGCTTTTGATGGGCTGAAAATCACGCTTTAGTTAATGTTTCACAATTACTTCTTTCTGAAACGATTAGCAGAACAGCTCAATCCTTCTTTGGTGGGAAAAGAACTCCTCGAATGCTTTTCACAAAACAAGGACGAATTAATTCTTGGCTTTGCAGATAAGGACAATGAATTATTTATTAAAGCTACTCTGGAGAGCCAAGTCTGTCTTTTGCACTTTTCCCATGAGTTCAAGAGAGCAAAAAAGAACAGCATAAACTTATTCGATAAAATCATTGGCAACAGAGTCATCTCATTAAAGTGCTTTAGCTATGAACGCTCGTTTAGCATTCAATTCACTAACAACTGGCAGTTGGTTTTTAAGATGCACGCTTCCCGATCTAACATTCTATTGGCTGAAAATGATGTTGTTTTAGAGATTTTCAAAAACAGTCTACCTAATGATAGGAAAATAATACCATCGCAACTTAACAAACCGAACCTCTCATATGAGCACCTTTTAGAAAATGAAGGCGAGCCAAGAAAGGTACTTCCAGCATTGGGTAAAGAAGTCAATCAACAACTTCAAATTGATCAATATGAAAACCTCGGCATAGAGGAAAAGTGGAAGTACCTAAACACGCTTATAGACTCATTGAATACAAATCCCATTTCACTTACTATAGGCAAAAAAGGAACTCCCGAGTTATCACTTCTAGAAAACCAACCAACCAATTCATGGAGCACCCAAAATGCTATTGAAGCCTCTTCCAAACTGCATACTGATTTCACCAGAATTCTGTATTTGGAAAGTGGTAAATCAGAACTTCTAAAAAGCATAGTAAAGAAAATCAAACAGTCTCAAAATTACCTGCAGAAAACCAGCCTCAAACTCGAAGAGGTCAAAACCCAGCGGAGTTATGAAGAAATAGCCAACATTATCATGGCGAACCTTCACAACTTTGAATCAAACCGACTGGAAGTTGAACTAGAAGACTTCTATACTTCTTCAAAAATCACAATCAAAAGAAAGCCCAATCTCACCCCTCAAAAACAAGCTGAGCAGCTTTACAGAAAATCAAAAAATCAAAAAATTGAAATCGAAAGCCTTGAACAAAACATCAAAAACAGATCAAAAGCTCTAGCAGAGCTAGAATCTAAAAAAAATGAAATAGAAGAAATAGAAGATTTCAAGGTATTCAAGAACCTGAAAAAAGATAGAAAAAGAGATGACGATACCTCTCCCCTCATTCTACCATATCATAAATTTCACTTCAAAGAGTTTGATATTCTAGTCGGTAAAAACGCCTCTTCCAATGATGAATTGACCACAAGAGTCGCTAAGAAAAATGACCTTTGGCTTCATGCCAAAGACGTCTCAGGATCACATGTTGTGATCCAAAACCCGAATGGTAAAACAGTTCCATCAGATGTATTAGAGCGTGCAGCTGAACTTGCAGCTTGGTTTTCGAAACGAAAAAAAGATTCCATATGTCCCGTTATCTATACAGAAAAGAAATATGTCAGAAAACTCAAAGGCGCTCCCAAAGGTGCTGTGAGAGTAGATAGGGAGAGTGTGATTTTAGTAGTCCCAAATAAGTAGAATTATTGGTGATATTCAAAAGATTAAATTTCACCGGTCATTATCAATAATACATCGAATAATATTTTTATTTTGCCTTTTTTGATTTATATATTGAGGATAACTTTTAGCCAAGCAACCAGAGAATGGAAGGAAGACCCAGAAGACCAAAAAAAGAATTTTCAATACTGTATGTAGATGACGAGCCACCTAATCTAAGAGGGTTCAAAACATCATTTAGAAGGTTTTACAATGTGCATACTGCACTTAATGGTGAAGAAGCGCTGGTAATTCTTAAGGAAAACAAAATTGATATTGTGGTTTCGGATCACAGAATGCCTGGAATGAGCGGAACCGAACTACTTTCCAAAGTCTACAAACTGAACCCTACTATTAGAAGAATGATTCTTAGCGGGTTTATTAAAATCGATGAATTAAAAGATGCCTCTGAAGACTTTGGGGTACATGACTATGTGTCTAAGCCATGGGATTTTGATAATCTCAAGGGAATATTTGAAGGCCTCATGAAACCAGACCCAAAGCTTCTGACCTTTGGAGAGCAATAACTAGCAACTCACAAAAAAAGGAAGCTGATAAAATCAACTTCCTTTTTTCGTTCTAATCTATTGTTGCAGCCTAACTACTTGGCTTGGTTTATTCTTATCATATTGGTATGACCTTCCCAGTGAAGTGGCATTGATGAAGTGTTAATGTAGACATCTCCTTTGCTTAGAAAACCCTCCTTTTTCAAAACATCTTCCAAATCATCAAAAGTTTGATCCAAGGCTTCAAAATTTTCATAGTAGAAACCATTTACACCCCAAGCCAAACTCATCTGACGTAGCACATACTTCTCATTGGTAAATATGAGAATATTGGACATTGGTCTGTGCATTGATAATCTAAAACCTGTATATCCAGATTTTGTCATTCCCACAATGGCTTTTGCATGCACTGGCTCACTTAACCTGCAGGCTGATCTAACCAACAAATCATTCAAACGAGTAGAAGAAAACTCATCTTCTTCGGCGAACCTATGATAAATGGTCTTGGAGTCACTTTCGATTGCGGCAATAGTTTGCGCCATTCTCTGAACAGATTCTATTGGAAACTTACCAGAAGCGGACTCTGCCGAAAGCATCAAAGCATCGGCTCCATCCAATACCGCATTCGCTACATCATTTGTTTCCGCACGTGTAGGTCTTGGATTCTCGGTCATGCTCTCAAGCATTTGAGTAGCAATAATGACTGGCTTAGCCAATCTATTACATTTTCTTACTAGCCTTTTTTGGTAAATAGGCACCATTTCAGAAGGAACTTCCACACCTAAATCACCACGAGCAACCATGAGTGCATCAGTCACGTCAATAATCTCATCCATATTGGCGATAGCCTCTGGTTTTTCGATTTTAGCAACAACTTTAGTTCTAACTCCTGCTTTAGTTATTCTTTCCTTTATATCACGTATATCTTCTGCAGTTCTTACAAAAGATAACGCAACCCACTCCAAATCAAATTGAAATGCAAACTCAAGATCCTCTATATCTTTTTCTGTCATCGATGGTGCCGACACGTTCGAGTTAGGAAGATTAATCCCTTTCCTTGATTTCAAAAGTTCACCATGAACTACCTCCGTATGGACATCATTGCCTTCAACTTTGATAGTCTTAAGCTCGATATTGCCATCATCAACCAATATTGCATCACCAGATTTTACATCATTGGTTATACCTTGATAAACGGTACTAACTTTTTCGCTAGTCCCTTCCATTTCATCCGTTGTGATTATTAAGCTTTGACCGGGCTTAATAGGCACTCCACCATCTTTCACTTGACCAACTCTGATTTTTGGACCTTGCAAATCTTGAAGTAAAGCCACATGAGTTCCCAATTCGTCATTTAGACTTCTTACCATCTCTATAGTTGCTTGATGATCTTCATGAGAACCATGAGAAAAGTTGAGTCTGAAAACATTTGCACCATTTAGGATCAATTCTTTAAGAATATCCCTATCTCTGCTAGCAGGTCCAACAGTCGCTACAATTTTTGTTTTCTTAAATGGCTTTTGATTCATAATTAAAATATTAGATTGTCTTTGGTCTTCACTTTTTCTACATCAATGGCAACTGCATAATCAATAGCTTGGCATTTTCTCAATTCTGCCATAATCTTCGAAGACCACTTTTCCTCAATAGAATTTTTAAGTTTTATAAAATAATCGAACCGCTGAAGGTCCGATAGTAAATACTGCATTCCCATGGGGCCAGGCCCCACTATTTTATTGCGGAGCAAATGTACCGAGGTGAAATCAGTTTCTTCCGCTAAATTAGAAATTCTCACAACTTTCTTTTCCGAAAATTCGATTTTGATATCATCTGCTTTGATTAAATGAAAAATTCCCAATTCATTGAGGTGCCAGGCAAGCTTATATTCCTTCATAGAAGAAACTATTCCTATTAATTCAAAATCAATAGGGTATTCTTCGTCCCACACACTTTTCTTATTCATTGGAAGCAAAATAACAAAAGATGATGCTCTGAATGAATCCTATAATGAGTTTAATTACTTAGAAATATAAGAAAGAGCGGAAATTAAGGACCCAAAAACGATCTGAAGTACGGAGACTATTAGGGAATCTCTTTTTTAGGTTCAAACTTCATATTGTTGCAAGAAGCCACTGAAGCAAGTTAGGGAAGAAGTTTAGACACATCATTTGATCCACCTAGAGGGTCATTTACAAGCCTTTTTTGCTGTTACCATTTTAGTTTGATTTTAAATCTTTAATGTATTTCTTTGCAGTGGATTTTAACTAAACTTATCAAAAATGTCAGAAATAGCACAAAAAGTGAAGTCAATAATCATTGATAAATTGGGCGTTGAAGAATCAGAGGTGACTCCTGAAGCGAGTTTTACCAATGATCTAGGCGCAGACTCACTTGATACTGTCGAGCTTATCATGGAGTTCGAGAAAGAATTCAACATCTCAATCCCTGATGATCAAGCAGAAAACATTGCTACTGTTGGGAATGCGATTACATATCTAGAAGAAAACGTAAAATAAATATTTGTTTTTAAAATCCTTTCATGGAATTAAAAAGAGTCGTTGTTACTGGGATTGGTGCTGTCACACCTTTAGGAAATACAAAACAAGAATATTGGGATGCACTGGCTAAAGGAGTAAGTGGTGCCGCCCCTATAACACGATTTGATACTACAAACTTCAGAACAAAGTTTGCTTGCGAAGTGAAAGGATTTGATCCAACCGACTATTTGGATCGTAAAGAAGCCAGAAAGATGGATCCATGCACCCAGTATGGAATGGTCGCTGGCGATGAAGCCATTAGAGATTCTGGAATGGATCTCGAAAAAGTTAACAAAGATAGAATAGGGGTTATTTGGGGTAGTGGAATTGGAGGATTTACTACATTTCAAGAAGAGGTAACCAATTTTGCTACAGGAAATGGTTCTCCAAGGTTTAATCCCTTTTTTGTTCCAAAAATGATCCTGGATATTACGCCGGGTCAACTCTCCATTAAATACGGCTTTAGAGGGCCAAACTTTGCTACTGTATCTGCATGCGCTTCCTCTAATCATGCCCTCAATGACGCATTTAACTATATCCGTTTAGGAAAATCAACAGCGATTCTCACGGGTGGCTCTGAAGCTGCGGTAATAGAGTCAGGTGTTGGAGGTTTCAATGCAATGAAGGCACTATCCGAGAGAAATGATTCTCCTGAAACAGCATCTCGTCCTTATGATAAAGACAGAGACGGTTTTGTTCTTGGAGAAGGTTCCGGAGCTTTGATGCTTGAGGAATTGGAACATGCCAAAGCCAGAGGAGCAAAAATTTATGCAGAGGTATTAGGTGGAGGCATGTCTGCTGATGCTCATCACATCACACAACCGCATCCTGATGGACTTGGGATTACTCTAGTTCTTAACAATGCATTGGAAGATGCTGAAATAGAAAAAGAGCAGGTTGATTATATCAATACTCATGGCACCTCAACTCCACTAGGTGATTCTGGTGAAGTTAAAGCCATAACAGATGTCTTTGGCGAACACGCTTATAACCTCAATATAAGTTCTACAAAATCAATGACTGGTCATCTTCTGGGTGCAGCTGGAGCTATTGAAAGTATCGCTTGCCTACTCACCATTGATCAGGGCATTATCCCTCCTACTATCAATCATTTCACCGATGACCCTGATATTGACCCAAAGCTTAATTTGACCTTTAATAAGGCTCAAAAAAGAGATGTTAAGATTGCGATAAGCAACACCTTTGGGTTTGGCGGACATAACACTTCGATTATCTTCGGCAAATACGAAGAGTAGTGTCATCACTACTTCGAAAATCCTTTGGTTTTGTTGGCTATCTCCTCGCAGGAGATAAGGAGCTGTACCATCAATTTGCAATCATTACCGGAAAAAGGCCAATAAATCTCTCCCTTTATAAGCTTGCCATGCGGCATACCAGTGCCGCAACAGTAAATAAAAAGGGTATAAAAGAATCCTACGAAAGATTAGAATATCTGGGTGATTCCATCCTTGGGATGATTGTAGCAGAAATGTTATATAAGAAATTCCCCTTTAAAGACGAGGGATTCTTAACCGAAACGCGATCCAAAATAGTAAACAGAGAGTCGCTTAATCAGGTATCAAAGAAAATCGGACTTCAAAACCTTGTCAAATACAATAGAAACAAAGGCAATGTGATTTCACATAAATCGGTATACGGTGATTGCCTAGAGGCACTTATTGGAGCCGTTTACATAGATCGAGGTTTCTTAGGTTCCAAACGGTTTGTTATGAACAGACTCGTAAGACCTCATTTCGATCTTGATGAAATCTCCAACACAACCGTCAACCACAAAAGCAAGATTATTGAGTGGGCTCAAAAAGAGGACAAAGAACTCAAGTTTGAAATTATCCAGCACAATGAAGAAGCCAGAAACAGGCAATTCATCGCTCAAGTTTTCATTGATGAGGAACCGATGCAAAAGGGTTACGGTTTTAGTAAGAAAAAGGCAGAGCAAGATGCTGCCCAAAAAACACTTGAGGAACTTAATATACGCTAGTGGCTAAAAAAGTTCACATAGGAGGAGCCTGTTTAAATCAGATTCCTATGGATTGGGATAATAATCTCAAAAATATTTACTCCGCAATATCTGAAGCTCAGGAACAAGGTATCAAAATTCTTTGTCTACCTGAATTATGTATAACAGGGTATGGTTGCGAGGATATGTTTCTAAGCTCCTGGATTGCTAAAAAAGCACTGGATAAGCTGAGCCTAATCGTACCCAAGACAAAAGGTATAGCTGTCAATGTAGGATTACCAATGTGGTTTGAAGGAAAGTCTTTCAATGTCTCTTGTATGATTGAAAACTGCTCCATTCTTGGCTTCTATGCAAAGCAAAAACTTGCCAATGATGGAGTTCACTATGAGCCGAGATGGTTTTCCTCATGGCCTTCCGGAGTAGAAAAAACATATACGTTTGGTAGAGTAGAATACCCTTTTGGTCATATTACTTTAGATATATCAAGTCTTAAAGTGGGATTTGAAATCTGTGAAGACGCTTGGAAAGAAGACCGACCTGGAATTCATCCTGTAAATAGTGGAGTGGATTTATTTCTAAACCCAAGTGCAAGTCATTTTGCATTCGGAAAGGCAGAGTTTAGAGAAAATCTTGTGATTGAAAGCTCTGAAAAGTTGCAGAGCACCTATCTCTACACCAACCTTCTCGGTAACGAATCTGGAAGAATGATCTACGATGGTGATATTATGATCGCTAAAAAAGGGCAACTCATCGCCCGAAATCGCAGACTCTCTTTCAGAGATTACAACCTACTCAGCTTAGATGTCGATTTTGAAAGCGATACCAATGTGGAGGAAGCCATTCAAATAAATCACTTGAACAAATTCGAAGAGTTTGCAAACGCCGGCTCATTGGCATTGTTCGATTATCTAAGAAAGGCTCACAGCAAAGGTTTTGTACTATCCTTGAGTGGTGGAGCTGACTCAAGCAGTATTGCAGTATTAGTTGCTGAAGTCGTCAAAAATGGAGTAGAAGAATTAGGTTTTGAAGGTTTCAAATCAAAAATAGGTATTGATTTAAGAGAAGGATCAAACAAAGAAATCACATCTCAGATTCTGTATACCGCCTATCAAGGAACTGTCAACTCTTCATCAGAAACACTAAACTCAGCCAAATCTTTGGCAGAAAGCATTGGTGCTCAATTTTTTGAATGGAAAATAGACAAGGAAGTTTCTGAATATAGAAAGTCCATTGAACATGCCTTAGGCAGAGAATTGACATGGGAGCAAGACGATATTGCGCTACAAAACATTCAGGCTCGAGCAAGATCTCCCATTATATGGATGCTTGCCAATATTAAGAACTGTCTTCTTCTCTCTACATCCAACAGAAGCGAAGGAGATGTTGGATATGCCACGATGGATGGTGACACCAGCGGAAGCATCTCTCCTATTGCTGCAGTAGATAAGAGTTTTATTTTATCATGGTTAAAATACGCGGAGGAGACCCTGGGTTACGAAGGGTTGAAATATGTAAACAGCCTCTCTCCTACGGCGGAGCTCCGTCCTACGGAAATGTACCAAACAGATGAGAATGATCTGATGCCATACGGTGCGCTGGTAGATATAGAGAGAAAAGCTATCCATGAAAAAAGAGCTCCTCATGAAGTATATGATTTGCTTCAAAGCAAGTACTCCGATGGCGTCCTTTTAAAACAATGGATTACGAAGTTTTTCAAGATGTGGTCCATCAATCAATGGAAAAGAGAGCGTCTCGCTCCAAGCTTTCACTTGGATGCTTTTAATGTCGACCCCAGGACTTGGTGCAGGTTCCCAATACTTTCTAGTGGATTTCAAGAGGAACTTAGAGAACTGAATCAGGGTACAGGATCATAACCACTTCCTCCCCAGGGATGGCAACTTGATATCCTTTTAATTGCCAATTTCATACCCTTCCATGGACCATGCTTTACTATCGCCTCTTTGGTGTATTGAGAACAAGTAGGAGAATAACGACAAGTACTTGGAAACAGAGGAGAGATACAGTATTGATAAAATAGTACTGGCAAGATAAAAATCCGTCTTATTAGTTTACTCACGCGTCAAAAGTAGATTTGTTATTTGGAGCTAACAATAAATATGGTTCTTTTGTGCGTTGGAGGAGAAACAGATTGTTAGGAAAGTTCAAAAGATTGGCAAGTAAAACTATATACACATTCATACTGGGAGCATTTCTGCTTGTGCCGTGGCACTCTCTGTATTGTCAGTCGATTCCTGACACCCCTCCTGTAAATCTGGACACGGTTGAAAACACTACCGTAAGAATCAACAACATCTTTATTCTTGGAAATGAAAAAACAAAAAAGTCAATCATAACCAGAGAATTGAGTTTCAAAGTGAATGATACGATCAACATGCATCGACTGATAGGGTATCAAACTGAGGATCGAAACAAAATCTACAATACCAACCTTTTCAATCTTGTAGATATTCAAATTCTGGAGCTGGATTCAGAAAACGCAGATATACTCGTCAAGGTAACAGAAAGATGGTATCTGTACCCGGGAATTATTTTCAGAACCAGCGCTGGAGATAGGAACTTCACTAACTGGTGGGTAAATGAAAATAGAAACCTAAAAAGAATCAACTACGGTGTAAGATTATCGAAATATAACCTTAGAGGCAGAGATGAGACGCTCTTATTGACAGCCCAATTTGGTTTTGAAAATGTTTTTCTAGCTAATTATGTGGTTCCGTATATCGACAAGAATCAAAAATTTGGTCTCACTGTTGATTTAGGATATGCAGAATTCAAAAACTTACCCTACAAAACGGAGAACCATTTTTTAAGATTTGTAACATCTGAGACCGTTCAGAAAAGAAGTTTCGCCTCTGCGGTAAGTCTGAGCTATAGAGGTTCATTTTATACACGACATTTTATCACCGGTGGTTTTAATCGAGCAAGTACAACCCCGAATATCGCAGAATTGAATTCCAATTATTTTGAATCGGGAGAGACACTTCAGAGATATTTTAGATTGGCTTATTCATTCAGTAGAGATTATCGAGACAATAACACTTATCCGCTAAGAGGAAACTTCATCTCGGCAAGCGTCGGAAGAAACGGACTTGGGATTTTTGATGATTACAACAGGTGGTATCTAACAGCTAGTTATAGACAATATTTCGATTTTGGAAAGGGGTTTTTCCTTGGCACAAACCTGACAGGACATATTTCAACAGAAGATGTACCCTACTCCAGATTCATAGGATTAGGGTTTAAAAACTACATCGTAAGGGGCTATGAGTTCAATGTCGTCGAAGGCCCTCAGGTTGCTTTATTCAAAAGCTCATTTAAGAAACGACTATTTAAAACAGCAGCAACAATTCCAAAAAGGTGGATGCCTATAGAGCAATTCCGAAGGTGGCCGCTGGCACTATATGCCAAAACCTTTTTCGATGCAGGATATGTAAACAACTATTCGAACTACGACCTTAATAGGAGGCTATCCAATAAATTGCTCTATAGTGCTGGAATCGGCTTAGACTTTGTGACCATACATGAAATAACCATCCGACTGGAGCAATCTTATAATGCAGAAGGGTTATTCAATTTTGTAGTTGGGTTTGAACAGGATTTGTAAAATCCCTGAACCTATAGAATACCACTCCCTCTTTCGCATCGTAAACTTCCAATGACCTTTTGTGATACAGATCATGGATATATGCCTGATTTTTAATCTCTCTATGAAAAACAGGATTATTTATACTTTTTTAATAGGGAGTAAGATTAATTAAGGAACTATGGACGTATAAGTCAAGACAGACTCAGCTACTAACCGATTATAATCGGATATATCCGATTATTTATCCGGATAGTTTCGCTACCAATAGCTTCTTATTCTCTTTATTAGCTATTTTTATCCCAGATAAGTGAAATGTGCGCTTATCGATAAGTTAGGAATAATTCAGATTTAA